>CAWGEW010000001.1:0-550110 GCA_963821685.1 uncultured Actinomycetes bacterium
GCCAGCGGCGCGCCGTCCACGGGCTACGACCAGTACGCGGCGATCAGCCCCGACGGCGACGCCGTGGCATTCGTCTCGCGGGCCCTTTCCGGCGGGGGCTCGGATGTCGCGCAGGCGTACGTCCGCTCGCTGTCGCGCAACACGACCACGCTGATCTCACGCGGCGACGGCGCGGCGGGCGCGCCTGCCACGTCGGACAGTTTCGGTGTCGCGCTCTCGGCCGGAGGACGCTGCGCGCTGTCCAACACCAGCGCAGCGCTGCTCGGCGGCGTCACGAGCACCGACATCGCGCACGTGTACGTGCGGGCGGTCGGCGGAACGTGTGGCCCGGCGGCCGGGAACGCGGGCGGATACTCCCGCTCCCGGTCCGGGACCCGCGGCGCGCGACCGCATCGCGCCCGTCGTGCACGGCGCGACGCTGCGCTACAAGCGCTTCGCGGTCGCCAAGCGGCGCGCTGCGAGCGCCGCCCGCGCGGCCCACAGGGGAACGACGCTGCGCCTGAGTCTCTCCGAGCCGGCGCGGCTGACGATCACCGTCGACCGTCGTGTCCCCGGACGCAGGACCAGGCGCGGATGCACCGCGGTCGCGCACGCCCCGAAGCGCAAGGCATGCATCGCGTTCAAGCGCGACGGCACACTGTCGCGCTCCGGACTCAACGCGGCCTCTCGCAGCTGGCCTTCAGCGGACGCATAGGCGCCCACGCGCTCGCTGTCGGCACGCACCGGATGACGATCATCGCGACCGACGCCGCCGGCAACCGCTCCAAGCCGACGGTGCTGATGTTCTCGATCACCCGCTGAGCGCGGCAGACACCCGACGGATCGATGGCCGGCGATTGCTTCTGCAGCGCCGGCCATCACGTCGTTCCGGGGCCTCCCGAGTCCGCGGTTCGCCGCCACCAGCTCGCCGGGCTGCCCCCATCGGCAGCGAGACGGCGAGCGCGGCAGTCATGCCTGTCCATGAGCCATCTCAACTCCACATCCACCCGCCGCCCGCGCCGTCCGAGCCCCGCGTTCGTGATTGCCCTGGTCGCCCTGATCGTCGCCACGAGCGGCACCGCGGTCGCCGCTTCCGGCGTCCTCATCACCAGCACGAAGCAGATCAAGAACGGGGCCGTCTCGTCCGCGGACCTCAGCCCCACAGCGCGCAAGGCACTGAGCGCCAAGCCCGGTCCCATCGGCGCGACCGGAGCGACGGGAGCCACCGGCGCAGTCGGCGCTACCGGACCCGCCGGCAAGACCGGTGCAGCCGGCAAGGACGGCCAGAACGGCCAGGACGCCCCATACCCGGAGACCTTCGAGCTGTTCGCGACGGTCGACGTCCAGGGCGACAGCGCGATCCTGGATCGCGGCTACGGCGCCTTGGACGCCGAGCACATCTCCAAGGGCCTGGTCCGCGTGACCTTCAACCAGGACATCGCGGACTGCACCTGGCTGGCAACGGGCGGCGACAGGTGCACGCCGCGACTTCCGCCCCAACGACGATCACCACGAGGGCCACGCCACGACCGGGCTCGGCCGCAACCAGCTGGACGTGCGGATCTTCAACTCCGTCGCGTCCCCGACGGACGCCGAGGACTTCAAGGGGATCGAGCCGTCCTCTGCAAGCAGCCCCGCTGACGGCTGCGTACTCCACCGATCACGAACCGAAAGAGAGCATCCCCATGAGCATCATCAGCGACTACCGCGGCATCCGGAAGCAGGCCAAGGCCATGACTCCGCCCGAGCACCGTGGCTTGGCCGGAGGCTTCCGCGCCGCGCAGGACGGCATGGCGAAGGCCAACGAGGCGCTCGCGCGTCTCCAGGAGGAGCAGGCCCGTCAGGCGCAGCTCGCCCACGGCGCCCGGTCCGGGCAGGCCGTGATCGTGGCGCTGCGCGACACCGGCGTGACGATCGGCGACAACCCGGTCGTTCGCTCGACCTGACGGTCAGCGCCGAGGGCCTTGCCCCGTTCAACGTCACGGTCGAGCAGACGATCGGGCGCACGGTCCTGGCGCGCTGTCTGCCCGGCGCGATCGTCCCAGTCCAGTTCGACGCCCACAGCCCAACGCAGCTTCGCGTCTGCGTTTGAGTCGGCGGTCCCGATGCGCCTGCGCGATGATGACCCGATGGCCCGTAGCGTCCTGATCGGGTGGACGACCACCCGCGCTTCCTGGCGACGCTCCGGCGGATGCTCGAAGGCGACGGGTGGACCGTCACGGGCGAGGCGACCGACGGGCACAGCGCGATCGCGCAGGCGACGGCCCTCCGGCCCGATGTCGTGCTTGTCGACGTCGGGCTGCCCGACATCAGCGGTCTTGAGGTTGCGACGCAGCTGCGGGCGTCGATGCCGCGTATCGGCCTCGTGCTGATGTCCACGCGTGATGCGGCGGACTACCGTCAGCTCGCCGCCTCGCACGGCGCGGACGGTTTCATCGCCAAGTCCGAGCTCAGCGGGACGGCGCTCGACGACCTCCTCGGCACGACAGGTCGGTAGCGTGCCGGCCGTCGCGTGGTGATCGCCGATGACGCAGTGCTGCTGCGTGAAGCGCAGCGCGCCTGCTGCAGGACAGTGGCATCGAGGTCGCCGGCCCAGGCCGGCGATGGCGAGGACCTGCCGCGCAAGGTCCGCGCCGACGCCCCCGACGTCGCGATCATCGACATCCGGATGCCACCCGACCATGTCGACGAGGGGCTGCGCGCCGCCGAGATCATCCGCGCCGAGCTGCCGCAGATCGGCATTCTGATGCTGTCGCAGTACGTCGAGGAGCACTACGTCACGCGACTGTTGGCAGAGGGCACCGAGGGCGTGGGCTACCTGTTGAAGGATCGGATCGCCGACGTCGACCGCTTCGTCGACGCGGTCCGGCGCGTCGCTGAGGGCGGGTCCGTCCTGGACCCCGAGGTCGTCGCGCAGATGCTCGGCCGCCGACGGTCCGACAGCGCCCTGGACAGTCTCACCGCGCGCGAGCGCGAGGTTCTCGGCCTGATGGCGGAGGGGTATACCAATCGCGGGATCGCCGAGACGATCTTTGTCAGCGACCGTGCCGTCGAACGTCACGTCACGTCGATCTTCGGAAAGCTCGGGCTCGACGCCGGGGACGGCGGCCATCGCCGCTAAGTTCCTCGCGGTGCTGGCCTACCTCGGTGCCTGACGCAGCCCCCGATCCGCTGCGGTTGCTGCGGGTCGAGCACGCGGTATCCGAGGTGCTGCTGGATTGCCGCACGAGCGAGGAGGCGTTCCTGCGCAGCCTCGACGCGATCGGTGGCGAGTTCGGCTGGGAGCACGCGGGGCTGTGGATCCCGGGAGAGGCGGGCATGTTGCGCTGCTCGTCGCAGTGGCAGGCGCCCGGGACGGGCTCGGAGTCCTTCGCCCTCGCGAGCCGCGGCCTTGCGCTGCCGGTCGGCCGCGGCCTACCCGGCAGGGTCTGGGCGGCGGGACAGCCCGCGTGGGTGGCCGACATCGCCGCCGACGACGATTTTCCGCGCGCCGCCGCGGCAGCCGAGGCCGGCCTGCGCACCGCGGTCGCGTTCCCGCTCCAAGGACCGTCCGGCGTCCTGGCGGTGACCGAGGTCCTCACCCGCGATGTGCAGGCGCCCGATCCAGACCTCATGGCCACCCTCATGTCGATCGGTCGACGGGTGGGCCAGTTCGTCGAGCACGGCCGTGCGGAGGCGGCTGTGGCGCGCAGCGAGGCGCGCAAGCGCGCGATCCTCGACGCGGCGCTGGACTGCATCATCACGATCGATCATCACGGGCGGGTCGTGGAGGCGAACTCGGCGATCGAGCGCGTCTTCGGCTGGACGGCCGAGGAGTCCGTCGGCCGCGAGATGGCGGAGCTGATGGTGCCGCCCGAGCTGCGCGAGGCTCATCGTGCCGGTGTCGCCCGCGTCGTCAGGGGCGATCCGCCCAGGCTGCTCGGACACCGAGTCGAGCTGCCCGCGGTGCGGAAGGACGGCCGGCGCATCCCGGTCGAGCTGACGATCACCCGAATCGTCGTCTCCAAGCGTCCGATGTTCACCGGCCACGTGCGCGACATCACCGACCGCGTTGAGGCCGAGGCCGAGCTGAAGGCCTCGCGCGCCCGCGTGGTGCAAGCCGGCGACGAGGCGCGAAAGCGCATCGAGCGCGACCTGCACGACGGGGCCCAGCAGCGCCTCGTGGCGCTCGCGCTGACGTTGCGGCTCGCGGAGAACCGCGTCCTGGCGGACCCCGAAGCGGGGCTCGAGCTCCTGCGTGAGGCGCAGTCCGACCTGTCGGAGGCGACGACCGAACTGCGTGAACTGGCTCGCGGCATCGCATCCCGCCGTCCTGACCGAGTCCGGTCTGGCACAGGCGCTCGCGGGGCTGGTGCGGCGCTCGCCGGTCCCGGTCGACACCGACATCGACCTGCCCGGGCGGTTCGCGGCGCCGATTGAGGCGGCCGCGTACTTCGTCATGGCTGAGGCGCTGGCGAACGTCGGCCGTCATTCAGAAGCGACGAACACCCGGCTGTGGGCGCGTGTCGAGGACCAGCAGCTCGTGTTCGGCGTCGGAGACAACGGTCGCGGCGGCGCAGACCTGGATGCCGGCAGCGGGTTGCGCGGCCTGGCCGACCGCCTGGCGGCACTCGACGGGACGCTCGAGGTCGAATCAGTCGACGGCGCGGGCTCGACGATCAGTGGACGGCTGCCGATCTCCGAGAGTGAGTCGGAGCCAAGGGGGATCGAACCCCTGACCTCCTGCTTGCAAAGCCGGGACGAGCTCCGCTCCACGACTACGAACTTCCGGCGGAAGATCGAGCCAAACGGATGTTCTCAGATGTGCTCGGATGCAGACGGATCCGGGCACCAGGAACGGGCTGGTGCCCAATGACCTCGAGGCGCGCGGTGTTGCGCGCCGGCGTGGCCCACTGAAGCTCTTGCAGCCGCTCCTCGACTGTGACGAGCTCAGCGACGAAGTCTTCCAGGGCGCGATTGAGCTGCAGCGCGAAGGCGGTGCTCCGGCTCGCTGGGCGCCCGCTGGCACGCATGTGGAGGATCGAGATGACGCACTCCAGGCGTTGTGCACGTCGCTCGAGGCGGACCCGTTCGAGGGATTCACCGAGCGACTGCGCCCGCTCGGGGCGCTGAGCGAGCAGCGTGAGGGCCGTGGGCGGTGCTTCCGCTGCGTGTGACCTTGGTCGAGCGCACGCAGGTGGGTCCATGCCCCGAAGCTACGAGCGCGACGGCTCGCCCACATCGCCCTCAAGCCGGATTCAGGCTCCCCCAGCGGATGATCTTGAGGCCGTCACGAGGCCGGTCAGGCAGCGGGCGCCTTCTCGGGGGGTCCCCGCCTCATCCTGCGGGATGACGCAGGATCGCCCGCCGAGCAGCTGGATTTCGCTCCAGCGGCCGATGACGCGCGGCCTTGACGCGACGAGCATCGCCCCATCGTCCACTGACCCGCTGAGAGGCACATTCCACATGCTCGACACGACTCTCGAAATACCGCCCGGCACCGCCGCGACCACTGCGGCAGTGAACGGCGCCGGCCTCACCCGCCGCTACACCGCTCCCGCGATCGTCCTTCGCGACGTCCGCAAGGTTCATGGCCAGAGAGATGGAGAGGTCGTCGCCCTCGACGGGATAAGCATCGAGATCTTGCCGGGGTCGTTCACGGCCATCATGGGCCCGTCGGGATCGGGCAAGAGCACCTTCCTGCACGTGGCGGCGGGGCTGGACCGTCCCACTTCCGGCACCGTCGCACTCGGGGACACAGAGCTGGCGGGGCTCAGCGAGCGGCGGATGACGATCCTCAGGCGCGAGCGGATCGGGTTCATCTTTCAGGCCTTCAACCTGATGCCCTCGCTCACGGTCACACAGAACATCGGCCTGCCGCTGCGCCTGGACGGTCACCGTCCGCGGCGCTCCCAGGTGCGCGAGGTCGCGGCCCGCGTCGGACTGGACGATCGCCTTCGCCATCGCCCCTCTCAGCTCTCCGGCGGACAGCAGCAACGAGTCGCGATCGCCCGGGCGCTGGTCACCCGGCCCGAGGTGGTGTTCGCCGACGAGCCGACCGGAGCGCTGGACACCCGGAGCGGCCGTGAGGTGCTCGAGCTCCTGCGCGAGGTCGTTGACGCGGATGGCCACACGGTGGTGATGGTCACCCACGACCCGGTGGCGGCGTCGTACGCCGACCGCGTTGTGCTGCTCGCCGACGGCCGGCTCGCCGGCTCGCTCGAGGCTCCCGGCGCTGACGAGGTGGCCGAGCAGCTCGCCCACCTGGGGAGCTGAACCATGCTGCGCCTCGCCATCCTCAGCGGCCGCGGCCGGCTCAGCTCGTTCATCGGCGCCCTGGTGGCGCTGACCATCTCGGCGATGCTCGTCGTGGCTGGCGGCATGCCGCTCCAAGCGGCGCTGAAAACGCAGCCGCCCGTGGAGCGCTACGCCGCCGCTGCAGCGGTCGTGACCGGGCAGCAGATCGTCGGCGCCGACGATGACGTCCCACTCGGTGAACGCGCCCGCGTGAGCTCCGCGCTCCCAGCGCGGCTGGCGGCCGTCCCCGGCGTCCGCGCCGCGATCGCTGACGTGTCGGTCCCAGCGCGGCTCGGCGGCCGCGTCGCCGCCGCCCACGGGTGGAGCAGCGCCGCGCTCACGCCGTACACACTGAGCGCCGGACGCCCGCCCGTCCGGTCCGACGAGGTGGTCACCGGCTACGGCGCCGCGCTCGGCGCGCGGCTGCGCCTTGCGTCCACCGCAGCCGCCCGCACCGTCACCGTGGTCGGCATCGCTCGCCCCCGCCACCCCGTCCGTCAACGTACGGCGATCTTTCTGCCCGATGGCGAGGCAGCGCGGCTGGCCGGCCATCCCGGCCGGGTCGACGCGATCGGGGTGCTCGCCGCGCGCGGCTTCGACGCCTCGCGCCTGCGCGCCGTCGCCCGCGGCGCCGCGGTGCTCACCGGGGACGCGCGCGGCAAGGGCGAGTATCCCGAGCTCGTGGCGTCGCGCACCACCCTGATCGCCGTCACCGCCTCGTTCGCCGGCATGGCGCTCTTCATCGCGATCTTCGTCGTGGCCGGCACGCTCGGCCTGACGATCCAGCAGCGCGAGCGCGAGATCGCCCTCCTGCGAGCGGTCGCCGCAACGCCCGGCCAGGTCCGCCGCATGATCGCCTGGGAGGCCGCGATCGTCGGGCTGGTCGGCTCGGCGGCGGGAATCTGGCCAGGGACAATCCTCGGCCGAGCGCTGGCGGACGCGCTGGTGCGCCACGGCATCGCCCCGCCGAACCTTGCGGTTGAGGTCACCTGGCTGCCGATCACGTGCGCGATCGCGGGCGGCGTCATCGCGGCGCTCCTCGCCGTGCTCTCCGCCGGACGGCGCGCCGCGCGAGTGCCGCCGACCCTCGCGCTGTCCGACGCCGCCGTCGAGCCGCGACTGCTCGGCCCCGGGCGCATGATCGGGGGACTGCTGGCGCTCGCCGGCGCGGTCCCGCTGTTCGCCGTCTCCATCACCACCAGCGCGCCCGACACGGCCGCGGCCACGTCAGAGATGACCGCGTTGTTCCTCGTGGCGGCGGCCGGCTTCCTCGGACCGATCGTGGCACGCATCGCCGCCGGAGTGCTCGGACCTCCGCTGGCGCGGCTCGCGCCGGTCGGCGGGTTCCTGGCATCCGCGAACCTCCGCACCGCCGCGCGGCGCTTCTCGTCGGCCAGCACCCCCCTGATGCTCACCGTCGCGCTCAGCTGCACCCTGCTGTTCAGCGCCACCACCATCGACCACGCCGTCACCCAGCAGCGGGCGGACGGCCTGGCCGGCGAGCTCGCCATCACGAGCACCGGTCCCGGATTGCCGGCCGCGACGCTGACCGACGCGCGCGCGATTCCCGGAGTGCGCTCGGCGGTCGCGCTGAGCCCGACGACACTCGGCCCGAGCCTGGGCGTCTCCGATGACACGATCGCCGCCGAGGTCCTGAGCGGCGGGCAGGGCGGGGGCCTCGACGTGGGCGTGACCGCCGGATCACTCGCAGCGCTGCACGGCGACACGATCGCACTCGGCCGGCGGCGCGCCGACGCCGCGCACGCCCACCTCGGCGACCACGTGGCGGTCATGCTCGGCGACGGCACCCGCACCCACGCCACGGTCGTGGCGATCTACACCCGTGCGCTGGGGTTCGGCGACGCCCTGCTCGCCCCCGAGCTTGCGGCCGGCCACCAGACCACCCCGTTGCTCGGCACCGTCCTCATCCGCGCCGGCGACCCGGCCGCCGTCGGCCCGCGCCTTCGGGCGTTGGCCGCCCGGTATCCGGGACTGCGGGTCAGCGACCGGGCCTCGCTGGCCACCGCGACCGACGCCGATCGCGAGACCAACCGCTGGCTCGGTCCGCTGTTCGTCGCGCTGATCTTCGCCTTCTCGTCGATCGCCGTGGTCAACACCCTCGCGATGATCGGGCTGCAGCGCGGCCGCGAGCTCGGACTCCTGCGCCTGGTCGGCGGCACCCCGCGACAGGTGCGGTCGATGGCACGCTGGGAGGCTGGCCTCACAATCACGATCGGGCTCGGTGTCGGCCTCGCGATCGCGGCCGCGGCGCTGCTGCCGCTCAGCCACGCCCTGACGGGCAATCTCCGCCCGTTCGTGCCGCCCGGCCAGCTCGCGGCGATCCTCGGCGGCTCGGCGCTCATCGCGCTGCTCGCCCTGGCGCTGCCGACGCGCCGGGCGCTGCGTTCGCAGCCGGTCGAAGCGATCGGCGTGGGGGAATAGCCGGACAGCAGGGCTTCGTCCGACGGAGCCAAGGGGCTTGCAAAGCCGGAGCAAGCACCGCTCCACGACAGGGAATTCGAGGACCTGACGGGGAATCGGGCGAAACGGATGTGCTCGGATGTCCTCGGATGTATCCGGATATGGGCACCAGAAACGCACTGGTGCCCAATGACTGTCGCTCGCGCGTGCGGGCGGCCCGTGAGGCGATCGGCCGTCGCGTTCCTGCTCTTCGTCCGAAGTGACAGCGTTGGCAGGTTTGTAGGGAACTCGGTCATAGACGCCATGGGGCATCAGCGGCAGAATCGCTGTCGTGCCACCGGCCCGCCGCGTACTCGTCCTCGCCGTCGATGGTGCCCAGTCGCTCGATGTTCTCGGCCCGGTCGAGGCGTTTCACTACGCCGAGTTGCAGGCGCCCGGCTCGTACCGGGTCGAGCTCGTCGGCCCGAGCGACCGCGGCTTCATCACCGCGGGGAGCGGCGTGACGATCGGTGTCTCCCCGCTCCCCTCACCGCCGCCGCGTCACGACACGCTCATGATCGCCGGCGGCGAGGGCGCGCGCCGTGCGACCGACGACGAGGAGCTCGCCGAGTGGATCGTTCAGGCCTCGCGTCGCGCGCGCCGCACCACCTCGGTCTGCACCGGCGCGTACCTGCTCGCCTCAGCGGGTCTGCTCGACGGTCGCAACGCGACGACGCACTGGAACTACTGCGATGACCTGGCCAAGCGGTTCCCGGAGGTCAAGCTCGACGCCGAGCCCGTCTTCGTGCGGGACGGTGACATCTGGACGTCCGCCGGGGTCACCGCGGGCATGGACCTCACGCTCGCGTTGATCGAGGACGACCTCGGGCCCGAGATCGCCCTCGCGGTCGCACGGATGCTGGTGGTCTTCCTGAAGCGACCGGGCGGCCAGGCCCAGTTCAGCGGCGTTCTGTCGGTCCAGCAGGCCACGCGTCCCGCGCTCCGTGAACTGCAGGGATGGATCGCGGGCCACCTCGAGGAAGACCTGTCCGTCGCGAGACTGGCCGAGCGGGCCGGATTCAGTGAACGGTCGTTCGCGCGCGCGTTCCGGCACGAGGTCGGCCAGACCCCCGCGGCATACGTCGAGGCGCTCAGGGTCGAACGCGCGCGGACCCTGCTCGAGGACGGTGCCCCGTCGCTCGAGGCCGTTGCGCAGGGCGCGGGCTTCTCCAGCACGGAAGTACTCCGCCGAGCGTTCCATCGCCACGTCGGCGTGAGTCCGGCTGACTACCGCGGTCGCTTTCGTCTGGTTCCCGAGTCCCGGTAGGTCCGATCCGGCTGACCCCTCCGCGCCGAGGCGGCATGGCCTCGGCTGCGCGCCACGCCGCCACGACCCGCCCTCCCGTTGGCAGGATCGTAGGGGCATGCGTCCTAGGCGCCACGTCGGGCGGACGGCAGGATTGTCGTCATGCCAACGACTCGCGCCACAATCGGAACACACGGACCGTCTGACCTCGGCGAAGGTCGTCGCCGGCTCGCTCCTTGCGGGTTGTCTCTCCGCCGCCGCGCTGGTCGCGGGACCGTTCGCGGTCAGCGACGAAGCCACGACGACCGGAGCGATCCTGCTCGGGTTCGCGATCGGCTGGGCGCTCCTGGCGGCGCTCTCCGCATGGCGCGGCGGCGGCTCGCACCGCTGGGCTGCGGTGCCCGCCACCGTCCTGGGCGTGAGTGGACTCGCGCTCGTCCTCCTCAAGCCCGACGGAGCAGACGCTCGACGAGCTCGGTTGGGTCTGGCCGCCGGTCGATCTTCGGCCTCGCCGTGTGGATGACGATCAAGGTCCGCCGGCAGCCCGCACCCTCCAAGGGCGCCTGGCTGCTGTACCCGGTCCTCGCGCTCATGGCGGTCTGCGCTCGTCGGAGGTGCCTTCGAGACGATCGAGGCGAGTTCCAGCAGCGGAGCGGTCCGCGTCGCCGGGTGATCGGCTGATCGACGTCGGCGACCATCGGCTCAACATCCGCTGCGTCGGCTCCGGACGCCCCACGGTGGTCCTCGAGCCGGGCCTCGGCGAGCCGGCGTCGGACATGGCGAAGGTCATCGCTCCGCAGGTGGCCCGCACGACGCAGGTGTGCGTGTACGACCGCGCCGGGCACGGACGCAGCGACGCGGCTCCGGACGCCGACGCCGCACGGGATCTCCACGAACTGCTCAGGCGTGCACACGTTCCCGGTCCGGTCGTGCTGGCCGGCCACTCGCTCGGGGGCGTGCTCGTCCTCGAGCTACGCCGACCGGTACCCGGCCGAGGTCGCCGGGGTCGCCCTCATCGACTCCATGCACCCGAAGCAGACGCACACGGCCGCCGACATGGACCGGGTGCTCGCTGTGGCTCCGACGATCGCGCGGACCGGCATCGCCCGGCTGCTGCTCGACCCGAAGGACGGCCGCCCGGTCGATCAGGCGCGCCAGTTCGTGCGCGACGTGGCCCAGATGCCGGCGGAACTCGACCGTGCCGCCCGCCTCAAGACCCTCGGCGACCGCCCGCTCGGCGTCGTGACCGCCAGCGACGGATCGCAGCCCGGCTGGGCCAAGGACCAGGACGACGCTGGCGAGGCTGTCGAGCCGGAGCTTCCACCGCACGGTCGCCGGCTCAACTCACGAGTCCCTGGTTCTCGATCCGGATGACGCACGGGCGTCGAGCCGCGCGATTGCAGACGTCGTGCTCCAGGTGCGAGGGTGAGCGCTATGTCCGCGATCGGATCGATCACGTGGACCGAGCGCACCCGCGGTGTCCTCACAACCCGGGAATGCGTCACGCTCGCCAGGCCGCTGCTTCGCGACGAACTGCGGATCGCCACAGGGTTCCTCGCCATGGTGCTCCGCCGGCACGCAGGCCGCGGGAACGCCGTCGACCCCGCGAACCTCGCGCCGCCGGACTCGTCCATCGCACGGGAGGCCGAGGAGGCCGCCCGGGATCTGCTGTCCCCGGCCCTGCTCAACCACTCGCGTCGTGCGTTCGCGTGGGGCGCGACGATCGCCGCGCTGCAGCAGATCACCTTCGACCATGAGCTCCTGTACGTCGCGTCGATGCTTCACGACACGGGACTGCCGAGCCCCGTGCCCCACGTGGACTTCACGGTGCGCAGCGCCGAGATCGCCCGGGAGTTCCTCGACCGGCGCGGGGTGCCGGCGGATGGCCGGGAGCTCGTCGCGAACGCGATCGCGCTGCATCACACCCCGGGCGTGAGCCTAGACGCCGGCGCCGAGGCGTTCCTGCTCTCTGCCGGCGCCGGCGTCGACGTCTTCGGGCTCCGGAGCGACAAGGTCCCCGACGCGATCAGACGAAGCGTCGTCCAGGACTTCCCGCGGCTGGGGTTCAAACGCGAATTCGCCGGGCTCTGGCGCGCCGAGGCACGACACGTCCCGCGCGGCCGCGCCTGGTACCTCCACCGATTCGCCGTGACCGACCTGACCATCCGGCTCGCGCCCTACCGCGACTGAGGGAGAACGCAATGAAGGCCATCATCCAAACGCGATACGGGACACCCGACGTCCTGCGGCTCGCGGACGTCGACACGCCGATCCCGAAGGACGACGAGGTTCTCGTGCGCGTTCGCGCAGCGGCCGTCAACATCGGCGACTGGCACCTCATGCGGGGCATCCCCTACGTGATCCGCCTGGGTCTCGGCATCCGCAGGCCGCGGCGCGCGACTCCGGGACGCGACATTGCAGGCGAGGTCGCGGCGGTGGGAAGCACCGTCACGGACTTCCAGCCGGGAGACGAGGTCTTCGGCTGGGGGGCCGGCGCCTTCGCCGAGTACGTCTGCACGCCGGAGCGCAACCTGCTCCCGAAGCCGACCAACCTGACGTTCGACCAGTCAGCGGCCGTCGGCGACTCGGCGCTCACCGCCCTCGCCGCCGTTCGCGATCAAGGGAGGGTGCAACCCGGGCAACGGGTGCTGATCAACGGCGCATCGGGCGGAGTCGGCACGTTCGCCGTGCAGATCGCCAAGGCGTTCGGCGCGCACGTGACAGCCGTCTGCAGCGGCAGGAACGTCGAGATGGTCACGGTCGCTCGGCGCGGACCAGGTCGTCGACTACGAGAAGCAGGACTTCGCGCCGGCCGAGGACCGGTACGACGTGATGCTCGATCTCGTCGGGAACCGCCCGCTGTCCGAGTGCCGGCACGTCCTGACCCCTCGGGGGACCTACGTCATCGTCGGCGTGCGGGACGCCGGCCGATGGCTCGGACTCGGCCGGCAGGCCAAGGCGCTCCTGATGTCCCCGTTCGTGCGCCGGCGGACGCGCGTGTTCGTCGTCAAGCACAACCGAGCGGACCTCGCCGCGCTGAAGGACCTCGTCGAAGCCGGACGAGTGACGCCGGTCATCGACCGGCGCTACCCGCTCAGCGAGGCCGCCGACGCCCTTCGCCATCAGGGCGAGGGGCACCCGCGCGGCAAGCTCGTCATGACCGTCTGATCGACCGTCGGCGTTGGCGGAATCGTAGGGGCATATGTCCTAGGCGCCACGGCCATCCGGCGGCAGGATCGTCGGTATGACCACAACTCGCGCCACACATCAGACACCGGGCCATCCGAGCATGCGCACCCTCAAGCAGCTGCTGCTCCTGCTGTGCGTCGCACAGCTGATGGTCATCCTCGACATCTCAGCCGTCAACGTCGCGCTGCCGGACATGGCCAAGGGCCTCGACATCACGGGCGGCGGGCTCGGCTGGGCCATCACCAGCTACTCGCTGATCTTCGGCAGCCTGCTGCTGCTCGGCGGCCGCGCGGCCGACCTGCTCGGCCGGCGCCGCATGTTCCTCACCGGGCTCGGCGTCTTCGTCGTCGCCTCCATCGCCGCAGCGACAGCAGGCGGCGCCGCCACCTTCTACGCGGCGCGCGGCGCCCAGGGCCTGGGCGCCGCGATGCTCTCCCCGGCCGCCCTCTCCATCCTCATGAACACGTTCAAGGCCGGGACGCCGCGTGCACACGCGCTCGCCGCCTGGGGAGCCGTCGGCGGAGCGGGAGCAGCCATCGGCGTCCTCATCGGCGGCGCGCTGACCCAGCTGGTCGGCTGGCAGGCGATCTTCCTCATCAACGTTCCGATCGGCCTCGCCGTCGCCGTGGTCGCCCATCGCCTGATTCCGGCCGACGAAGCCTCCCCTCGCTGGAGCGGACTCGACCTGCCCGGAGCAGCACTGGCGACGGCGAGCCTCGGCGCGATCGTGTTCGCGCTGTCGCAGGCCGCCGATGCCGGCTGGACATCGACGCAGACCCTCGCCGTCGGCGGGATCGGGCTCGCCGGGCTGCTGTGCTTCGTGATCGTCGAGCTGCGGACGACGCACCCGCTGCTGAAGGTCGATCGCCTTGCCGACCGCGGCGTCGGTGGCGGCTTCGCCCTGATGCTCGCGGCCTCGATCGCGCTGTTCGGCACCTTCCTGCTCGCCTCGCTGTACCTGCAGAACGTGCTCGGGACCGGAGCGCTGGAGACCGGGCTCGGGTTCCTGCCGCTCGCCGTCGCGCTCGCCCTCGGCGTGCATGCCGGGAGTCACGTGCTGGGTCACGCCGGCGTGCGCGTGCCGATGGCCGCCGGCTTCGGTGTCGCCGCGCTCGGGCTGCTGCTGCTGTCCGGAGTGGACGCGCGTGGCAGCTACGTCAGCGACGTCCTGCCGGGGATGCTCGTGACCGGTCTCGGGCTCGGCGTCGTGCTCGTCTCGGTCTCCGTGTCCGTCATGACGGGCGCCGAGGACCACGAGACCGGGATGCTCTCGGGGCTCAACACCACGGGCCATGAGATCGGCGGCTCGATCGGCATCGCCGCGCTGGCCACGATCGCTGCGAGCTCCAGCGTCGGCGAGGCAGGCTCCGTGCTCGCCGGCGGCATCGGGGACGCCTTCCTCGCCGCTTCAGGTGTAGCCGCGCTCGCCGGCATCGTCGCCGTGATCGTCCTCCCGGCGGCCGCGACGTTCCTCCCGAAGTTCCGGCTCGCGCCCCCCGTCGCCGTCCATTAGGACCGACCATGACCATCGCCCATCAGCAGGAGGAAGTCCGCATGTCCAAACACCACACCCGCAGGCGCGCCGCTCAACCGGCGCGCCCCTCAACCCTTCTCGCTTCCGGCGTGGCCGAACTGGCGGCCGGGGCGCTGACCGGATGGGTCTACACCTTTGCCAAGACACAGCCTGATCGCGCCCGCGACCTAGGCATCATCAGCACGGCCCGCATCCGACAGTGGCATCTCGACCTGGCGATGCTCGGTACCGCCACTGTCGCGCTCGCCGTCGCCGTCCCGGACGCACCTCGCCCGGTTGCCGCCGCGCTCGGAGTCGGCGCATGGTCGAACGCCATGTTCTTCCTCCCGCTCGCATTCAAGCCCGACCTCGACAAGCATCCCGTGTTCCTCGCCGGCGTCGTCACATCCTTCGCCGCCACCAGCGTCGGCTTCAGCGGCATGGCGGCCACCGTTTTCGCCAGGCGGCGCAGGCGCTGAAGCGTCAGGCAGGCGACAGGCCGCGACCGCCGAAGCGCGCGAAGCCAGAGGCGTAGAACGGCCGCGTGATCCCGCTGCCTCCCGCACCTCACGGTCAGAGTGGCCGCCCCAGCATCAGTTCGCGCACCGCGACGAGTCCCGCCGTATGACCGCTTCCCATAGCGACCGCGACCTGCTGCGGTGCCACGGCGACGTCACCAGCCGCGTAGACGCCGGGGACGCTCGTGTGCATCTCCTCGTCGACCGCGATCAAGCCGTCCTCAGTCAACGCCAGCCCAAGATCTTGGGCCAGCTGGCCGCGCGCGCGGAGCGGCGCATGGACCAGAACGGCATCGCACGCGACCTCGTCGCCGTCATGGCGAACCAAGGCCTGTAGTGCCCCGTCGTCAAGCCGAGCGCGACCGATATCTCCCGGGTCGACCGTGAACACGTCGTCGGTCCACGCCGTGAGCAGGGTTGCAAGTCTGGTCGCAATTTCGGAGGGGCCGTAGACGGCGACCCTCCGATCGCGGACGTCCCAGCCGTGACAGAAGGGACAGTGGAAGACGGCCCCTCCCCAGAGCTCCGCAAAGCCGGGAACGTCCGGGACCTCGTAGTCCATGCCGGTAGCGAGGACCAGCGCGCGCGTCCGGACCTCACCGCCTCCGGACAGGGTGATAACGAATTGGTCGAACTCGATGCCGGCCGCGACGGCCACTCCATCCTTCGTTTCGATCGCCGGATACGCGCTGAGCTGTCGCCTCGCGAGCTCGTACAGCTCACTCGGCGGCGTCCCGTCATGGCCGAGTAGCCCGCCGACGTGCGATGCCGGCCGGTTGCTTTGCCCTCCGCCGTCCAGCAGCAGTGTCCGGCGTCGAGCTCGGCCTAAGACCATCGCCGCGCTCAGGCCGGCGACACCGCCCCCGACGACTACACAGTCGTAGCCCTCGTCGGTCGAGCGCTGGGCGTGCGATGTGCCAGTCATAGAGGCAAGTACAGCAGGCCAACACAGCAAGCTGGGCGACCGAGGTCAAGGTCCGCTTTCGCGTGGAAGCGAGAGCGGGTAGGCGCCCGGCGCGGCTCCTGCTTCCCATGCAAAGCAGGGGCGTGCCCAGCGCCGCTCCGGAGCGTCTCCGGGCGAAAAACGGACCCAGAACGGACCCATGCGGCCCGCTCCGCTGAGGCTCGACCAGCCCCACGAACGACGAAAGCCCAGCATCAGCGGGGCTTCGTCCGATTCCGATGGAGCCAGACGGGATCGAACCGTCGACCTCCTGCTTGCAAAGCAGGCGCTCTCCCAGCTGAGCTATGGCCCCTCAGGGAAAAGTGTAGCCCGGCTTTCGGGCTGGACAGCCGGCACGGAAATGGGCAGCACGGCGACGGGCGCGCCCCCGGCGCGTTGGCGGTCGGGAGCGCACCCGCAGCGTCCTTGCCCTCCAGAGGCAAGTGCCGTGTGGCGCGCCGTCGTTCCCCGACGTTGCGGCGCGCGCTCGTGATGCGTGGAGATGCGTCGGCGCGCGGACGCCGACCTGAAGTGCGACGACGCCGTCGCTGGACGCTCGTTGGCGCCGAAGAATCCGCGTCAGACCGGAAGCCGGACCTCGCCGAGGGCGAGGATCACGACGTCGCCGGAGACGCGCACGCGGTCGAGGTCGATCTGCGCCTCGAGCCGGCTCGGGCGGCCCATCATCACGCCCTGGTCGATGATCACGCGATCGCTCCCGGTGCGCTCGTGCAGGTACGCGCAGAGCGGGCCGGCGGCCGAACCCGGTCGCCGGGTCCTCGGCGACGGCGCGAGCCGACGTCGCAGAAGAACGCTGCGCGCCTGCGCGAAGCCGCGATCGGGATCGTAGGCGACGAGGTAGAGCACGCCGCAGCTCGTGCTCGGTGAGCAGCGTCTCGAGCGCGGCGAACGTCGGCGCGCAGCGCGCGAGCACGTCGGGGTTGCGCACGAGCGCGATCAGGTGGCGGTAGCCGGTCGAGACCGTCCTGCGGCGGCAGCGTCGGGTCGTCCGTCCGCGGCCGAGAGGCCTGCGGCCTCGAACACCTGAGCCGCCATCGACCTCCGGCCCGAACTCGGCGGGCTCCTGCAGCATCGACGCGCGCGCCGGCGCTCGTCGTCCTCGGCGAGCTCGACCTCGACGAGCTGCTGCCCGGCCGGCGTCTGCTGCACGTAGCGGGCGCGCAGCTCGCCGCGGCGATGCGCGACCGCGACAGCGGTGCCGAGCGACGGGTGCCCGGCGAGCGCCAGCTCGCGCCGCGTGTCGAAGATGCGGTTGCGGTAGTCGGCGCCCGCGACCGCCGGCTGCTGCACGAACGTCGTCTCCGACAGCCGCGTCTCGCGCGCGAAGCGCTGCATCGTCTCGTCGCTCAGCTCGTCGGCGTCGTGCACGACCGCGAGCGGGTTGCCGGCCAGCGGCTCGGCCGTGAAGACGTCGAGCCAGGTCAGCGGGAGCACCGCGAACGGTGGCCCCTCAGCGTCAGAAGTCAAAGTCCTTCGGGGGCTTCTGCTCGAACCAGAGGCGGTCGTGCTCCGGCGTCTCCTGCAGGAAGTCGGGCGTCTCCTCGAGCTCGTCGTGCTCCTCCTGCGTCTGCGGCGTCGACGGTTCCAGGTCGGGCGCGGTGGCGGGCGCAGGCTCGGCCGGCGGAGCGACATCCTCGGGTGGAGCGACGTCCTCGGCTGGCGCGGCGCGCTGCTCGGCGTCCTCCAGCTCCTCGAGCGTGAACTGCCGCGTCGGCTGCTCGACGGGCTCCGGCTCAGCAGCGGCTCGACCGGCTCCGGGGCGGCGCGCCTCGACCGGCGACATCGGCCGGCGGTGCGCCTCGGCCGGGTGCGGCTACCGGCGACGGCTCAGCCTCGGCCGCGGGCGCGGCGCAGCAGCCGCCTCGTCCGCGCCGAAGGCCGAGCGCTCGAGGCGGGCGATCTCGGCCGCGTCAGCACCGGCGCTGCGCTTGAGCTCGAGATGCTCGCGAATCGCGTCGTCGAGGATTCCCATCTGCCCCAGGAGCCTACTCCGCGGGCAGGGCGGCAGGCGCCTCCGCGAAGCGCACGCGGTTCTTGCCGGCGCGCTTGGCCTCGTACAGCGCGTCGTCGGCCGCGGCGACCAGGGCGGCGCGATCCTCGGACGCTCGTGACCGAACGCGGCGACGCCCGCGCTGACCGTCACGCGCAGCGGCTCGCCGTCGGTGTCGCGCAGCGGCAGATCGAGGTGCTCGATCGGCGTGGCGGATGCGCTCGGCGGCGCGCGCGGCGCCGGCAAGGTCGGCGCCGGGCAGGATCAGCGCGAGCTCCTCGCCGCCGTAGCGGGCGGCCAGGTCCGAGTCGCGGCGGCCCTCACGCGCAGCGTCGGCGACGGCGCGCAGGACCTCGTCGCCGGCGACGTGGCCGAGGCGGTCGTTGACGCCCTTGAAGTCGTCGATGTCGAGCATCACGAGCGCGAGCGGCTGCTCGGGGAAGCGGCGGGCGCGCTCGACCTCGTCGGCCAGGCGCTCCTCGAAGCGGCGGCGGTTGGCCAGCCCGGTCAGGCCGTCCTCGATCGCCTGGCGCTCGACGAGCTCGTGCAGGTCGACGTTCTCGAGCGACTGCGCAGCCTGCTGGGCGAGATAGCCGAGCAGGTCGCGCTCGCTCTCGCTGAACGGGCGGCCGCGACGGGCGATCGCAACGAAACCGGCGACCTCGCCGGCCGGTGTGCGCAGCGGCAGCGCGATCGCAGCGCGATGATCGACGAGCCCGCGGGCGGCGGTCCCGTCCTCGAACGCGCGCTGCCTCGACGCCGGCGAGCGACGCGTTCGGCGGCCGCGACGTCGCCGCTCGTGACGATCACCTCGAGCTCACCGTCGGCGCCCGTGCGCGCCCAGGCGCGACCGGCGTCGGCGGCGACGCCCTCGCACATCGCGGCGACCGCGACGTCGAGCAGGCGGCGACGGTCGAGGTTGGATGCGAAGGCCTCGCCGAGACGGCGCGAGCGCGCGGCGCAGGCGCTCACGCTCGACGACGAGGTCGTGCTCGCGCGCCTCGAGCTCGGAGGACATCTTGTTGAACTCCATCGCCGAGCGCGGCGAAGTCGTCGCGACCGACGGTCGGGACCTGCGAGGTGTAGTCGCCCGCGCCGATCCGGCGCGCGGCGTCGAGGAAGCTGGCGAGCTGACCGTGCAGCGAGCGCGCGACGAACCACGCGAGGGTGAGCGCGACGAGCATGAACCCGAGCAGCAGCAGCGACGATCAGCGAGCGGCTCTGCTGGCGGTCCCCGGCGACGACCGACGCGGGCTCGAGCACGGAGACGTGCGAGACCTGCGAGTCGAAGCCGAGCGAGTCGTAGCTCGCGCCGCGATAGTCGACGCCGGACTGCGGTGACGTCGCCGCGGCTCGGCGGAAGCTGTCTGCCGGGGGTGACGTCACCGACCGTCGAGCCGAGCGACCTGGTTGCCCGTCGAGACGATCGCCTCGAGGCTCGTCACCCGCGCGACACGGCGGGCGAACGGCACGGCAGTGCGCGACCGAGACCGCGAGCGTGCCCTGCGAGCGGCCGTTGCCGTCGACGAGCTCGCGGAAGGTCGGGAAGATCGGCCGTCGCCCACCGGTGTCGGCGAGCTCGACGCGGTGGCGGACGATCGCGATCCGGGCTGCGCCCGTGCGCCGTGCGCAGGACCATCAGGCGGACGTTCAGCGCGTGCTCGTCCTGCCGGCGCAGCGCGGCCGCGACGCGCGGGTCGGCGATGACCTGCTCGGCGACGCGGTCGCCCGCGACGCGCAGCTCGCGCGTGAGGTTGACGGCGACCTCCTGGCGGCTCGCCAGGCGCGCGTCGGCCTTGCTCGTCTCGTTGTCGTCGACGAGCCGGAAGAGCACGAACGCGACCGAGACCATCGGCACGACGACGACCAGAAAGAAGAAGATGGCGAGCTTGCCGCGGAAGCTCATGTGCGATCACCGCCGGATACACTGAGCCGGCCTGCGGGGCTATAGCTCAGTTGGGAGAGCGCCTGGATCGCACCCAGGAGGTCGGGGGTTCGAGTCCCCCTAGCTCCATCGTCCGGGGCCCGCCACGCGGGCCCCGTGTCGTTCCGGCAGGCCATGCCCTCGTATCGGCAGATGTACGAGGGTTCCGTAGCGGGATTCGTGCGCGGGCCGAAAGCTGCCGATGGGCGGGGCCAGTCGCCGCTTCCCACAGCGCTGAGCGGTACTTCTCAAGCGCCCGGCGGCCCGGTAGGTTGCGGCCCAGCTGTCCTTCAAGCGGTCCGGCCGGGGGGAACGTCGTGCTGCGGAGAATTGGTCGTCTGGGCATCCTGGGCCTGGCTGTCGCGCTGCTCGCGCTGCCGGCGACGGGGAGCGCGAAGAAGAAGGCGAACCCCT
The DNA here is from genome assembly GCA_963821685.1 of uncultured Actinomycetes bacterium. Classification (GTDB taxonomy): domain Bacteria; phylum Actinomycetota; class Thermoleophilia; order Solirubrobacterales; family Solirubrobacteraceae; genus F1-60-MAGs163. Next base: position 20,474 of record CAWGEW010000001.1, read on the forward strand.
GCGCCAAGAAGAAGGCGGAGAAGAAGGGCTGCGTCCTGAAGGTGGTCGCGTACGGCAACAAGTCCGGCGACCCGCTGTTCTACCTGCAGGCCGGCGCGGTCTACGACAAGCCGACGAAGTCGGTCCTGACGGTCTCCTTCAAGGACTCCTGCGGCGACATCCGCATCGTCGACCTGAAGGCGACGGCCTATCCCGAAGATCGGGACGACGCTGAAGTTCAGCGCGACCTACGCGGGCGAGAACGGCGGCTACGTCGGGTCCGCGACCGCGACCTTCACCGCGAAGGCCATGAAGGTCACCGGCAAGGCGACGCTCAGCCCGGCCGGCCAGCCCGAGTGCGCGAAGACCTGGTCGGCGTCCGTCCCGCGCTACGCCTGAACGCGCGCCGGCTCAGCCGAGCAGCTCACGCACGCGCTCGGCGACGGCCTCGGCGGTGATGCCGAGCTGCTCGAGCACGAGCGGGCCCGGCGCCGATGCGCCGAAGCGGTCGATCCCGACGGCGCTGTCGACCCAGCGCTCCCAGCCCATCGTGATGCCGGCCTCGACCGAGACCGACACGAGCTCCACCGGGATCGTCTCCTCCTGGTAGGCCATGTCCTGCGCGTCGAAGAGCTCCCAGCTGGGCATCGAGACGACCCGCGTGGGGATCCCGTCGGCGCCGAGCAGGTCGGCCGCGGCGAGCGCGACCGTCACCTCGGTGCCGGTGCCGACGACGGTCGCGCGCGCGTCGTCGCGCGTCGCGCAGCACGTAGGCGCCGCGCGCGAGGCCCGTCGCGTCGGCGACGCCGCCGGCGCCGCGGCCGAACGACGGGACGCCCTGGCGCGAGAGCGCGAGCGCCGCCGGGCCGTCGACGCTCCTCGAGGATGACGCGCCAGGCCTCGGCGGTCTCGTCGGCGTCGGCGGGACGGATCACGGTCAGCTGCGGGATCGCGCGCAGCGCGGCGAGGTGCTCGACCGGCTGATGCGTCGGGCCGTCCTCGCCGAGGCCGACCGAGTCGTGCGTGAAGACCCACGCGACCGGCAGGCTCATCAGCGCCGAGAGGCGGATCGCGCCGCGCATGTAGTCGGCGAACTGCAGGAACGTCGAGCCGTACGGCCGCACGATGCCGCCGTGCGCGGCCATGCCGTTGACGGCCGCGCCCATCGCGTGCTCGCGCACGCCGAAGTAGACGTTGCGGCCGGCCTGGCGCTCGGTGTAGTGCGCGCTCTCGCCGCCCGGGAAGATCGTGTTCGTCGAGCCGCTGAGGTCGGCCGCGCCGCCGACCATCGTCGGCATGAACGGCGCGATCGCCGCCATCGACTCCTTGCCGCCGATGCGCGTCGCGAGCGAGTCCTTGCTGAACGAGACCGAGCGCAGCGCCTCGCCGACCCCGGGCAGCGGCCGGCCCGCCCAGGCGGCGTCCCACTCGGCCGCGAGCCCGGGATCGCGCTCGCGCCACGCGCGCATCTGCGAGTCCCACTCGGCCTGCAGCGCTGCGCCGCGCGCGACCTGGCTCATGTGCTCGGCGACATCGGCGGGGACGTCGAACGTGCGCGTCCGGATCGAGGCCCATCGACCTCCTTCGTCAGGCGCACCTCGTCGTCGCCGAGCGGCGCCCCGTGGGCGCCGCTCGTGCCCTGCTTGTTCGGCGACGGGAAGCCGATGATCGAGCGCACGCGCACCAGCGACGGGCGCTCGTCCTCGCGCACCGCGCGCGTCGATCGCCTGCTCGAGCGCCGACGAGGTCGTCGACGTCGGCGACCTCCTCGACGTGCCAGCCGTAGGCCTCGAAGCGCTGCGTGACGTCCTCCTTGAAGCTCAGCGAGGTCGGGCCGTCGAGCGAGATGTCGTTGTCGTCGTAGAGGTAGACGAGGCGGCTCAGCCGCAGGTGGCCGGCGAGCGACGCGGCCTCCGACGCGATGCCCTCCATCAGGTCGCCGTCGGAGACGATCGCGTAGATGTGGTGGTGCTGGACGTCGCGGCCGTAGCGCTCACGCAGGAAGCGCTCCGCCATCGCCATGCCGACGCCGTTGCGCGAAGCCCTGGCCCAGCGGGCCGGTCGTGACCTCGACGCCGGGTGTGACGTTGACGAGGTCGCGCTCGGGGTGCCCGGGCGTGATCGACTCCCACTGGCGGAAGCTCTTGAGGTCGTCGAGCGAGACGTCGTAGCCGCTCAGGTGCAGCATCACGTAGAGCAGCGCCGAGCCGTGACCGGCGCTGAGCACGAAGCGGTCACGGTCGGGCCAGTGCGGATCGCGCGGGTTGAAGCGCATGATCCGCTGGAACAGCAGGTAGGCGGCGGGCGCCATCCCCATCGGCAGACCCGGGTGCCCCGAGTTCGCCTTCTGGACGGTGTCCATGGACAGCGCGCGGATCGTGTCGATGGAGCGGCGGGCGAGATCGTCGGTCACGGGTGCGTAGTATCGCGACTCCTCATGACTCATTGCTTCGTGGAGATCCCCAAGGGGTCGCGCAACAAGTACGAATGGGACGAGGAGCTGCAGGCGATCAAGCTCGACCGCTTCCTCTTCTCCTCCGTCGTCTACCCGACCGACTACGGGTTCATCCCGCAGACGCTCGGCGAGGACGGTGACCCGCTCGACGCGATGGTCTGCGTCAGCGAGCCGACGTTCCCCGGCTGCGTGATCCCGGTGAAGGTGATCGCGCTGTTCCGGATGCGCGACGACAAGGGCGATCGACGACAAGGTCTGCTGCGTCCCGCTGTCGGACCCCAACTGGAACACGATGGAGACGCTCGACGACCTCCCGCAGTTCCTGCGCGACGAGATCAGCCACTTCTACTCGATCTACAAGCAGCCCGAGGGCAAGCACGTGATGGTCGACGGCTGGTTCTCCCGCGAGGACGCGATGACGGCGATCGATGAGGCCGAGAAGCGCTGGGCCGCGCTCCAGCCCAAGCCCGAGGCGTCCGCTTGACGCAGGTCGTGCGTGCGCCGGACGAGCGCTTCACCGCGCTCCCGGACTTTCCCTGGTCGCCGCTGTACCACGAGTGGGACGGCGTGCGGCTCGCGCGCGTCGAGGCCGGCGCGGGCCCCGATGTCCTGTTCCTGCACGGCGAGCCGACCTGGTCGTTCCTCTGGCGGCACGTGATGCCGCCGATCCTCGAGGCCGGCTACCGCTGCATCGCCCCCGACCTTCCCGGCTTCGGCCGCTCGGACAAGCCGACCGACCTCGGCTGGTACTCGTACGACCGCCACACCGCCGCGGCCGCGTCGTTCCTCGAGGCCGCGGACGTGCGTGACGCGACGATCGTGGTGCACGACTGGGGCGGCGCCGTCGGGCTGCGCCTCGCGGTCGAGCACCCCGACCGCATCAGCCGGATCGTGATGCTCGACACCGGCCTCTTCACGGGCCACCAGAAGATGACCGACGCGTGGAGCGCCTTCCGCGACGTTCGTGCAGAACACCGAGGACCTGCCGATCTCGATGCTCGTCAACGGCGGGACGCTGCGCGACCTGGAGCCCGCAGAGCTCGCGGCCTACGACGCGCCCTTCCCCGACCCGGCGTCAAAGGCCGGCGCACGCGCCTTCCCGCTGCTGATCCCGCTGACCCCCGAGGAGCCGGGTGCGGCCGACGGCCAGCGCGTGCTCGAGGCGCTCGCGGCCGACACGCGCCCGACGCTGATGCTGTGGGCCGACCAGGACCCGATCATCACGCCGGGGACCGGCCGGCGCTTCGCCGAGCGCGATCAATCGCCCCGAGCCGCAGGTGATCGCGGACGCGAGTCACTTCATGCAGGAGGACCAGGGCGCCGAGATCGGCCGCCGCATCGCCGGCTGGCTCGGCGAGCAGGACGCCAGCTAGACGCCGCGGACCCCGCAGGTCAGACGTTGCCGCCGCGCGCGACGTGGCGCACGGTGCGCAGCAGGAGCTTCAGGTCGAGCCAGAGCGACCAGTTCGCGGCGTAGAGGTAGTCGAGCGTGACCATCTCCTGCATCGGCACACGCGTTCCGAGCGTCTGCCACGGGCCGGTCATGCCGGGCGTCAGGTGCAGCCGGCTGCGATCGAGGCCGAGCACGCGCACGTCTTCGTCGACCACGAGCGGCCGCGGCCCGACGAGGCTCATCTCGCCGCGCAGGACGTTCAGGATCTGCGGCAGCTCGTCGAGCGAGGTGCGCCGCAGCAGCCGCCCGACGCGCGTCACGCGCGGGTCGTCGGTGATCTTGAAGAGGCCGTCGCCTGCTTCGTTGAGTGCCGCGAGCGAGCTGCGCTCCGCATGCGCGCCCTCCCGCATCGAGCGGAACTTGAAGATGCTGAAGTGCCCGCCGTCGCGCCCCACGCGCGTCTGGCGGTAGAAGATCGGACCGCGCGAGTCGAGCCTGATCGCCACGGCGATGGCGAGCATCAGCGGGCCGGCGACGAGCATGATCACGCACGTGGCCGCGAAGTCGAAGCAGCGCTTGACCAGGCGCGAGGAGCGCGCGAGGCCGAACTGGCGGATCCCGAGCATCGTCATGCCGTCGACGTCCTCGAGCACGAAGCTCGATCCCACCGCCTCGAGCATCCGCGGCTGCAGCGAGACCGGCACACCGACGGCCTTGGCGACGCGGATCCAGTCGCTCATCCCGTGTGCGTCGGCGGACCGCGGGGCGATGATCAGCCGGTCGAGCTCGAGGTCGCGCACGATCGACTGCACGACGCCGACGCTCGACAGCTGCGCGAGCTCGGCGAGCTCCTCCTCGTCCAGCGGCAACGTGGCGACGACGGTCGCACGCACGTGTGCTGCGGCGAGACGGTCGCGGATGCGCTCGGCGTCGTGGACCGTCCCCATGACGAGGCAGCGCTCGACGGGCGCGATCCGCCGCACGACGCTGCGCGTCACCGCGCGTGCGGCAACGACACCGACGAACAGCGAGAGCCAGACGACCAGCAGGTCGCCGCCCGCGACGCCGCCGGCGGACGAGGACAGCGCGATCGTCGTGCCGAGTGCCAGCAGACCGGTGAGCTGCAGCAGCACCGGCACCTCGTCGAGCGTCGAGTGCGTCAGGCGCAGATCCTCGCGGTCGTAGAGGCCGGCGAGCTTGAAGAGGAGGACGGTGACCGGGGCGAGGGCGAGCGCTCCGATGCCAGGGCTGGCGATCCCGAGGAACCGCAGCGCGAGGAGCAGTGCCGAGAGGCTCGCCAAGGCGTCCAGGGCAGCGACGGACCGGCGATGAAGCGCTGCGGCCGGAATGCGCGGAGAGCGCGCTCGGGCGCCGCGTCGCAGGGCGTCGACGGGGTGCGCCGACGCTTGCGCAAGTCCAGCGCTCGCGCCTGCAAATACATGGTCTGCCTCGTGAACCGTGAGGCGTGTTGCCAAGGTTGGCGTCATGTCAACGACCGGCACCCGAACCCCCCGGAAAGGGTGCCAGTGTTCGAATAACGGGAAGACTGGCCGTGGACTTCCTCACGCTTGTGAGGACCGGCCGAATCTCCCCCTAGCGGGCGGCCCCCGCAGCAGTTCCGGCGCCCTCGCGCGTCGTGCGCGGAGTCGCTGCGCGCAGCACGAACGGCGGATCCTGGGCAGGCGTCGCGACACGCCGGGACGCCGTGTCGATCAGCGTTTCCAACGTGAGGTCGTCCGCGTCGCAGCTGACCACCAGGTGCCGGCGTGAAAGCTCTTCGGCGATCTGGATCTGATGGTCGTCGACGTGCTCACCGTGGTGCAGGCGGCGCGGGACGAGCAGCGGGCAGCGGCCGGCCTCGAGCGCAGCGAGCGCCGTCCCCACGCCGGCGTGGGCGATCAGCAGATCCGACTCGCCGATCGCCTGCACGAGATCGCGCTCGGGGATCTCGACGTGTCCGTCAATCGCCAGGCCCTCGATGTCGGTGTCGCCGGTCTGCCACAGGACCTCCGTCTCCGCAGGCAACAGGGCGATCAGCCGCTCGAGCAGCCGCCGGAAGCCGTAGCCGCGGTAGGTCCCGAGACTGACGACGACGCGGCGCAGCGGCCCGACGCGATCCGCCGGCGCGGGCAGGAACGAGTCGAACACCGAGCCGCCGTACTGCCAGCGGCCCTCGGCCCACCCCGGGTACTGGCAATAGAGGTGAACGCCCGGGACACGGCTCATCAGGCGACCGGTCGTCGAAGGGCCGGTGCTGCGCGCCGCGCTCTCGATGTAGTGCGCCTCGAGGCCGCGCATGCGCGCCGCAGTGAAGAACGGCAGTGCGACGGCCGAGCCCGTGCTCACGACCTGCGAGACGTCGTGGTCGCGCAGGATCCGGCGCGCGATCGGCAGGTTGCGTGCGACGGCGCGCGGGTCGCGCCCGCCGACGAAGGGGACGAAGTCGACGTCGCTGGACGCGAGCAGCGAGCGGCTCTGCGGGGTGTCGAAGGTCGCCCAGCGGATCGGGCCCTCGAGGTGCGTCAGCCGCGGGTGCAGGCTGTGCAGCTGCTTCAGGTGCCCTCCCGTCGAAGCGACGAGAAGGGTCGTCATGCGGGAACGCTCCAGCTCTCGGCCACGAGGCGCGCCGTGCTCTCGATGTTGCCGCGGCTGGACGCGCCGAACACGATCGAGTCGACGTTCGGCTGTGCGCAGACCCACTCGATCGCCTCGCGCGGCGGGATCGCCCCGGAGGCGAACACCGACATCGCGATGACGCGGCACTCGTGCTGCTCCATCGCCTCGGTGTAGGCGTCGAGACCGCCGCTCATGCGGAAGCCGATGCTGTTGATGTTCGAGCAGACGATCGGGTTCTCGATCTCTGCGGCCTCGAGGACCGGCAGCAGCTGCGGCAGGTTCATCGTGATGAACCCCGGCTCCGCGCCGAGGCTCTCGACGTGGCGCGCGAAGATCCGGAAGGCGTCGTTGAAGCCCAGGCCGAGCAGCAGGTCGACGACGACGTTCTGAAGGAACACGACCGGCGTCTGCAGGCCCGCGAACATCTTCATCTCCGCGTCGACGAGCAACGTCACGAGGCCCTCGATGTCCTTGCGCGCCATCGACGCTCCGCCGCGGCGTGCCGCGTCGACGAGTCCCTCGTCGGGCAGGAAGCGCTTGACCGCCCCGAGCATCCCGTGCTCGGTGACCGCGTTGGCGTACTTGTGGGCATACGGCATGCCCGGGTAGAAGAGGAGGTCCGGGTAGCGGTCGGGGTTCGCGCGGACGTGGTCGCAGATCTCGCCGATGCGCTCGTGCGTCGTGCACATGAACGTGCGGATCCCGGCGTCGTAGGCCATGTCGAGGACCTCGACGATCGCCTCGGTCGAGCGGAAGCGCATCGCCTGGGCGCGCGCCTTCTCCTCCGACATGTGATTCACGCCGAAGAACTGGTTGTCGCCGAACAGGAGACGGTCTCTCACAGCTGTCCCTCCCTCGAGGCGACGGGCACTGGTTGTGCCATGCGCGCCGTGCGGCGGCCGCGCAGGAACGTTCGCCGCGGTGCCGGTGCGGCCGGCGCGTGCTCACCGCGCAGCGTCGACGGGCCCTTCGTGGCGTCCGAGACGAGCAGGGCGATCACCTCGTCGGTGATCGCGGCGCTCGCGAAGTCGTTGAGGCCGTCCGTGTTGCCGGCGGCGATGCGCGCGACGAAGTGCTCGAGCTGCGCCGAGTACTCCTCGCCGCGCAGGTAGAAGGCGACCGGCTCGGTCAGCTCGGTCGTGTAGCGCACGTTCCAGCCGACCTCGTAGCCCTCGGGGATGACGGCGGTGTCGCGCAGATAGACGCGGCACTCCTGCCGGTCGGCCGTGATGCGGCCGGTGGTGCCCCACGCGGTGATCTGGGTCGTCATCTTGCGCTCGGACTCGTCCGCCCAGTTGACCGAGATCCGCGCGGTGCAGCCCCCGTCGTAGAAGAGCGTGGCGTAGACCTCGTCGTCGGTCTCGCGCGAGAACGTCTTCCCGAGCACGGCTCCACCGACCCCGGTCGGTGCGCCGAGATACCAGGTCAGCAGGTCCAGCGGATGCGCGGCGTAGTCGTAGAGACTCCCGCCGCCCTCGGCCGAGCGGCTGCGCCAGGTGCCGCCCTTGGGCCGCAGCACGACAGGCCCGTAGGCCTCGCCGGTGACGTGGGTGATGCGGCCGATCGCGCCGGCGTCGATCAGCGACTTGACCTCGCGGAAGGCTCCGACGAAGCGGTTGTGGTACCCGACCTGGGTGACGAGGCCGCGCTCGCCGGCAGCCTCCGCCAGCTCGCGGGAGACCTGGGGCTCGAGCGTGAACGGCTTCTCACAGAACACGTGCAGGCCCTTGTCGAGCGCGCTGCGGACCATCTGGTCATGCGTCCGGGACGGCGTGGCGATCACCACGGCGTCGAGCTCGGCGCGGTCGAGCATCTCCGCGTAGTCGGTGTAGGTCTGCACGCCGGTGTACTTGCGCAGCACGCCGAGCACATAGCTCGAGGCGTCGCAGATCGCGGCCAGCTGGACCCCCGGGAGCGCCCCGAGGATCGACATGTGCGAGAGACCCATCTTCCCGACGCCGACGACGCCGATCCTGACCTGTTCCGGCGCCCCGCTCGAGTTCATCTGACGTCCTGTCATGTTCGACTTCTCCACGGGGCATGAACGGTCTGAGGGACGCCGTCCTTCTGCCGTCCGGCAGCGTTTGCGCAAGGGGCGTTGAGCAGAAGAAGCGCCTGCCGAAAAGCGTTCCTACGACATGGAAGGTGATGCGGCTCAGGAGCAGTCGCTGACACAGCGGGCCACGGGCGCGCTCGGCTGGAGCTTCCTCAACACGGTCGTCGGGCGGCTCGGCACGCTCGGCATCGGGATCGCACTGGCCCGCCTGCTCGGCCCGGCCGAGTTCGGCACGTACGCCGTCGCGCTGATCGCGCTGATGGCGGTCCTGAGCTTCAACGAGCTGGGCGTCAGCCTCGCGATCGTGCGCTGGACCGGCGATCCGCGCGAGATCGCCTCCACGGTCAACTCGATCTCGATCATCGCGAGCTCGATCCTCGCCGGCCTGACCGTCCTGCTCGCCGGGCCCTTCGCCGACGCGATGGGCGAGCCGTCCGCGGCGCCGGTCGTCCGGCTGCTCGGCCTGACCGTCGTGATCAGCGGCGCGGTGGCCTCCCCGGCCGCGTTCATGCAGCGCGAGTTCAAGCAGAACACGCGGATGCTGATCGACCAGGTGACGGTCTGGGTCGGCGCGCTGACCTCGATCTCGCTGGCGATCGCCGGATCGGGCGCCATGAGCCTCGCGATCGGCCGCCTGGCCGGGGTCGGCATCGGCGCCGTGCTGTTCCTGCGCCTGTCGCCCGAGCCCTACCGGATCGGACTGGACCGCCGGCACATCATGCCGTTGCTGCGGTTCGGCCTGCCGCTCGCGGGGGCCAGCGTCGTCGTGTTCGCGATCGGCTTCGCCGACCAGATCATCGTCGGCAAGATGCTCGGGCCGACCGTGCTCGGCTTCTACGTGCTCGCGTTCAACCTCTCGCAGTGGCCGGTCCTGGTCTTCTCGCAGCCGCTGCGCAACGTCGCGCCCGCGACCTTCTCGCGGCTGCAGCACGAGCCCGAGGCGATGCGCAGTGCGTTCCGCGGAATCATCGGCCTGCTCGCCGCCGTCAGCTTCCCGGTCTGCCTGCTGCTGTCCGGTGCCGCCGGTCCGATCGTCGGCTTCGTCTACGGCCCCGAATGGGCGCCGGCCGCGGCGGTGCTCGTCTGGCTGGGCGTGCTGGCGGCCTTCAAGATCCTCTACGAGCTCGCCTACGACTACCTCGTCGTCCTCGGCCGTTCGCGCGCGATCCTCGGCCTGCAGCTCGTCACGATCGGCGCGCTCGTGCCCGCGATCATCGGCGGCATCGAGATCTCCGGCATGACCGGCGCCGCGGCCGCCCAGGTCGCCGTCGCGGCCGGCGTGATGCTGCCGCTGTACCTCGTCCTCTTCTGGCGGGCGGGCCTGCATCCGCTGCGGCTGTTCGGACGCATCTGGGCGCCGGTCGTGATCGCCGCCGGCGTCGGCGTCGCCGCACTCGGGATCAGCGAGGTGCTGCCGTCCGACCTGGCCGCCTGTGTCGCCGCCGGCCTGGTGACGCTGGCAGCGCTGGCGCTGCTGCTGCACCGTGACCGCGACGAGCTGAGCCGGCTGCGCGGCGGGTCGTGGGGGACCCCCGTCGTTCCCGGCGGCGTGGTGGGGACATGAGGCTCGAGCCCGGCGACCCGCGGCGGCTCGACGCGCACGACGAGGAGTTCCGCAGCCTCGTCGGCACGGCGCAGGCGCATCTGGCCGACGGTCGCCTCGAGGCTGCCGCCGCGTGGGCGCAGATCGCCGGGCACTTCGCCTGGATGAACCACACGGGCCGCTTCGCGAGCCCGGAGCTCGAGGAGCTGCTCGGGCAGCTCGGCGCGCGCCTCCCGCAGCCGGCCGACGCACCGCCGCGCCGCGCGGCGGGCCGCCGGCGCGAGGTCCTCCACGTCGTCACGCAGTGCTACGGAACCGGCGGGTCGACCCAGGCGATCGCCTGCTGGGTGGAGCAGGACCAGGCCAGCCACCACCGCGTCTGCATCACACGCCAGCGCGGCGCGCCGCCGCCCGAGAAGATCGTCGCGCCACTCGACGCGCCGTCGGACCTGATCCGGCTCGACACCGAGCGCGGCGGCCTGATGGGGCGTGCCGCCCGGCTGCGCGAGCTCGCCGCCGGCGCCGACCTCGTCGTCCTGCACCTGCACCCCTACGACGGCGTCCCCGTGATCGCCTTCGCCGGCGCAGAGGGGCTGCCGCCCGTCATCTACGTCGACCATTGCGACCACGTGTTCTGGCTGGGCACGAGCATCTCCAGCGTCGTCATGCACATGCGCGACAGCGGCCGCCGGCTGGCCGCCGCACGGCGCGGGCTGGACCCGGCGCGCTCCGCGGTCGTGGCACGGCCGCTGCAGCCGCGCGGGCGCACGGTCGAGCGCGACGAGGCCAAGCGCCGCCTCGGGATCGACCCCGAGCAGGTCCTGCTGGTGACGGCCGCCGACGGCTCGAAGTACCGGCCCGTCGGGCCGCCGGGCTTCCTCGACCTCGTGACCCCGGTGCTGCAGCGCCACGAGCACGTGCTGCTGCACGCGGCCGGCCCCGTCCCGGACGCCGCCTGGCAGGCCGCCGCGCAGCAGACGAACGGGCGCATCCGTGCGCTCGGGCCGCTGCCCGGACGGTCCGGCTGCTGCAGGAGGCCGCCGACGTCTACCTCGACTCCTACCCCTTCTCGTCGCTGACGTCGATGCTCGAGGCGGGCAGCATCGGCGTCCCGGCGATCACCTACCGCGGCCACCCCGACGACTGCGGCGTGCTCGGCGCCGACACGCGCGGCGTCGACGAGCACCTCGTCAGCGCGCGCGACCCGGACGGCTTCGCCACCGCGCTCGACGCCCTGATCGTCGACGGCGACGGACGCCGGCTGCTCGGCGAGCGAACCGAGCGCGCGATCCGCGAGACGCACACCGGCGACGGCTGGCGTCGCGGCCGTGGAGGAGCTCTACGCGTTCGCGCACGGGCCGCGCCGCCGCCGGCGCCCACGGGACCTGTCGCGCGTGAGACGGGCCGGCTCGACGTGCTCGTCGACCTCGTGATGGACCAGACCGGATTCGCCCACGGCGTGCCCGGCGCGACGCGCGACCATCTCGCCCTGCTGCCGACCCGCGAGCGGGCAGCCGCGTGGAGTCGCCTGACCCGCGCGGGGACGCGCCCGCCGCACGGTCACGTCGTCCCGGAATGGCTGCTCGCACGGCTCTGGCGCTACCGCCGGGCCCCGCGCGGCGTGGCCGGCCGGCGGGCTTCAGGCGCGCAGCGCCGGCATGCCCAGTGGCGTGGCCTGGCGTGAGCGCCAGGCCGCCGGCATCGCCGCGGGCGTGACGTCGATCAGCATCCAGTAGCCGATCGACGTGCGGTAGCCGACCAGGTGGCCGTCGCGCGGGAGCTCCGCGGCCAGCCGCCGGACGTCCTCGAGCCCGAGGTTCGTGACGAGCGCGGGCCCGGCGGGACGGACGGCGGCGATCGCCGCCGGCACCTCACTGGGCGGGCACGACGTCACCAGGATCGAGCACCCGTCGCGCGTGAGCGCCAGCGGCCCCGGGCGCTCGTCCGCGAACGAGCCGTGCTGGTCGACGTTCACGACCAGCAGCGTCGGCTCGACCGGCAGCCCGGACAACAGCTCGTCGATGTCGAGCCGGATGTCGCCGAGCAGGCAGTCGCTGCCGTGGGCGGCGCGGCACGCGGCGTGCGCGTCGCGCGACTCGCGCAGCCAGCGATAGCGCCAGCGGTGGGCGCTCAGGAAGCTCTTCCGCGTGCGCAGCGACGGAGGTCCGCCGACGATCCCCTGCGGAGTCATCACGGGCATCGCCTCGGGCCGGCCGGCGGCGAGCGCGGCGTAGGCCACGTCGAGGCGGTCGAGGTTGACCGTCAGGCTGTTGTGCGTCACGGGGATGTCGGCCGCGCAGACGCGCAGTCCACGCGCGCGCACGCGCAGGCCGTACTCGACGGCGTACGCGTGCCACGCGAGCTGCGGGTCCTCCGTCAGCGGCTCGAGCTCGAGCACGCTCCGCGGAATCACGAACAGCAGCTCGTCGACGCTGTCCACCGCGACCGGGCTTTCAGCAGGCTCGCCGAGCAGGAAGACGCGGTCGCGGACACGCCCGAAGAAGCGGCCGTCGGCGGTGACGCCGACCGCGCCGAGCAGCCCGATCCCCGGGTCGTCGGCGAGCAGCCCGGCGGCCTCCTCGAGCGCCACCAGCGAGTGCAGGTAGACGTCCTGATGGACGAAGACGACGTAGTCGTTCGTGGCCTGTGACGCCCCGTGGTTGAGCGCCGCGCCGGCGCTGGCGAACGCCCCGCCGGCGTTGTCGACCGGCAGATACTCGACGGCCGGCGCTTCGTCGCGGTGCTCGTCGATCGAGCGGTCCAGGCACGCGCTGCGCACCTGGGCGTCGTTGAAGACGGTGACGATCGACACCGGCTCGCGCCGCCGCGGGCGGGCGCCGGCGATCGACGGTTCGGCCACGACGGCCATGACCTACGCTCCCGAGACCCTGGGCTCTTCGTCGACGTCCGGCGACGTCACCAGCGACGGCATGGCGAGGCTCAGTGACCGCTCGCCCGCGACATCGGGATCGGACTGCCCCGGGTGCGCGACGAAGTCGTGGTCCTCGAGCGTGGGCTCGTCCTCGAGCAGCTGATCCGGATCACCGGCCTGGCGATCCTCCGCCTCGACCGCTGCACGCCACCCGCGCCGCAGCGCGAGGCCGGCGAGGATCGCGGCGCAGCCGAGCCCGAACACGAGCAGGACGACCGCGAGCGCGACAAGGTTCTTCGGGCCCCGTGCGACGGTCTGGGCCTGCGTCTCACCGAGGCCGCTGACCTTGAGCCGCTTGGCGTCGGGGATCCGCTGCGCGGCGGCCGTCGAGTCCAGGTAGTCCCGCAGTCCGACGACCGCGGCGTCGGCCAGCTTGGCGGCCGTGGTGGCGTCGCGTGCCTGCGCCTCGATTCCGATGATCGGCAGCTCGACGCCGTCGTTGTCCGTGACGACGCTCGTGGTCAGCATCGGCGCGTAGCGGCTCTTGGGCTTCGTCACCGCCTGGTCGCGGGTCGAGGTCGACGAGGCGACGAGGTCGTCCGGGTCCAGCCCGGCGCCGCGGGCGATCGCCGCCTTGACCTCGCCGTCGGTCATCAGGCTCGCCAGCAGGTTCGCTCGCACGCCGAGCGTGTCGGAGCCCTTCGGCGCAACCTCGACGACCTGCGAGTTCGGCGTGTCCACGAGGATGCTCGCCGTCGCGACGCCGACCTCGTACTTGCGGCTCTCGAACGTCGGCGGGACGGTCACCTTGTACACGACGGCCATGCCGGCCAGCACCGCGACGATCGCGACAGCCACCACCAGCAGGCGGCGGTGCCAGAGGTCGCGGAGAATCGTGACTGTGTCCAAGGTGAAGGGCCTAACCGTCGCAATGCTGGGTGAGCCGGGGCGGGTCATGATCCCGTCCTCGCTGCACTAACGGGCGGTCGCGGAGGCTTCTTCTGGCCCTGGACACGTCCTGGCCGGGTATCCGGGCTTCGCAAGCGCGGGGCCGGAGCCGCCGTTGATTGCGTGGTGGAGGAACGAACGATCAACCTCACGTTTCACGGCATCGGCCGCCCGCAGCGCATGCTCGAGGCGGGCGAGTCGGACGTCTGGGTCTCACGCGAGCGGTTCCTGGCGATGCTCGACGCGGTCACAGATCGCCCGGATGTCCGCATCACGTTCGACGACGGCAACGCCTCCGACCTGGAGGAGGCGCTTCCGGCGCTGCGCGAGCGCGGCCTGCGGGCGACCTTCTTCGTCGTCGCCGGCCGTCTCGGCGAACCGGCCTTCCTCGACGCGGCCGGCGTTCGCGCGCTGTCCGCGGCGGGCATGGACATCGGCTGCCATGGCCTGTCGCACCGCCCCTGGCGCGGCCTGGACGAGGACGCGCTGCACGCCGAGCTCGTCGAGGCCAAGGCGACGCTCGAGGCGATCGTCGAACGTCCGGTTACCGCGGCGGCCTGCCCCTTCGGCTCGTACGACCGGCGCGTGCTGCGCACCTCGCGCAGCGCCGGGTACGGGCGCCTCTACACGAGCGACCGCGGCTCGGCCGGTTCCGGTGACTTCCTGCAGGCCCGCAACACCGTCGGCCCGACCGACGAGCCCGACCTGCTCGGACGGATCGCGGCACACGACGGCCGCAGCCACCGCGCCTTCGGGCGCCGCGCGAAGCTGGCGGTGAAGCGATGGCGGTGACGGCTCCCGAGCGCGTGCGCATCGAGGTGCGCCCGATCACCGGCGCCGACATGCAGTCCGTCGGCGCATTCCTGCAGACCCACCTCAACGAGGCCGTTGCGGCCGAGGCGTGGGCGCGCGCGGTCGACGTCCCGTGGAGCGGCGAGCGGCCGAACGCGGGGTTCATGCTGATGGAGGGCGACCGGATCGTCGGTGCGCACCTCGCCTTCTACTCGCAGCGGACGATCGCCGGCCACACGGAGCGGTTCTGCAACCTCGGCGCGTGGTGCGTGCTCGACGGGTACCGCTTCCACGCGCTGCGGCTGCTGAAGGCGCTGCTCGCCCAGGACGGACTACCACTTCACGGACCTGTCCCCGAGCGGGAACGTCGTCGGGCTCAACACCCGGCTCGGGTTCCGGTTCCTGGACACGACGACCGCGCTGATGCCGAACGTCCCCTGGCCCTCATTGCCGGGGCGCGTGAAGGTCACGTCGGACCCCGCCGTGATCGAGCAGACGCTCAGCGGCCGCGAGCTGCGAGATCTACCGCGATCACGCAGGCACCGCCGCCGCGCGGCATGTCGTGCTGACGCGCGGCGACGAGCACTGCTACGTGATCTTCCGCAAGGACCGCCGCAAGGGCCTGCCACTGTTCGCCTCGATCCTGCACGTCAGCGACCCCGAGCTCTTCCATCGCCTGACCGGGCCCCTGGCGACGCCACCTGCTCCTGCGGCACGGCACGGTCGCGACCCTCGTCGAGCGCGCCGTCGTCGCAGCAGGCGCCCCGCCGGTCGTTCACGGTCAGCTCGCCCCGCCGCAAGATGTTCCGCAGCCCCACGCTGCAGCCGGCCCAGATCGACTACCTGTACAGCGAACTGGTCTGCCTGTCGTGGTGAGACAGCCGGACCGCACAGAAACGAGACAGCCCACCATGCACACCCAGCTCCATCAGCTCGTCGCCGACATGGCCGGCCGCCGAGGCGACGCTCCGGCGCTCACGCTTCAAGGACGCGACCATCAGCTACGCCGAGCTCTGGAACGACGTCGCCACCTTCGCCGCCGGGCTTGACGCGATCGGCCTGGAGCGCGGCGAGCGCGTCGGCATCTACCTCGACAAGCGCCTCGAGACGGTCGTCGTCGATCTTCGGGACGTCGGCCGCGTGGCGGCGTCTTCGTGCCGGTCAACCCGGTGCTGAAGGCCAAGCAGGTCGCCTACATCCTCGCCGACTGCGACGTGCGCGTGCTCGTCACGACGCCCGAGCGCCTCGAGCTGCTGCGCGACGAGCTCGCCGGAGACGGTCGTCGAGCACGTCGTCGTGCTCGGGCGAGGCTCCCGACGAGTCACCGCGGCTGCGAGACCCACGCATGGGATGCGCTTCCGGGCATCCGCCGGCACCGTCACCGCCCCCGACGTCATCGACATCGACATGGCGGCGATCCTCTACACGTCGGGCAGCACCGGGCAAGCCGAAGGGCGTCGTGCTCTCGCACCGCAACCTGATCGCCGGCGGCGCGAGCGTCAGCCAGTACCTGGGCAACCACGAGGACGACGTCATCCTCGCCGCGCTGCCGCTCAGCTTCGACGCCGGCTTCAGCCAGCTGACGACCGCCTTCACCGTCGGCGCGCACGTCGTGCTCGTGAACTACCTGCTCCCGCGCGACGTGGTCCGGCTGTGCGCGCGAGCACGGCGTCACCGGGCTGACGTGCGTGCCGCCGCTCTGGATCCAGCTGGCCGAGCAGGAGTGGCCGGCCGAGGCGACCGGCGACGCTGCGCTACTTCGCCAACACCGGCGGGCGCATGCCGACGCTCGACGCTCGAGCAAGCTGCGCGCGATCTTCCCGCGGCGCCCGGCCCTTCCTGATGTACGGCCTGACCGAGGCGTTCCGCTCGACGTACCTCGACCCGGCCGAGGTCGACCGGCGTCCGGACTCGATCGGCAAGGCGATCCCGAACGCGGAGATCCTCGTCGTGCGCCCCGACGGGACGCCGTGCGATCCGGGCGAGGAGGGCGAGCTCGTCCATCGCGGCGCGCTCGTCGCGATCGGCTACTGGAACGATCCCGAGCGGACGGCCGAGCGCTTCCGCCCGCTCCCGGCCGCGAGAGCCGGCGATCACCGACCACCGAGCTCGCGGTCTGGTCCGGGCGACACCGTGCGCGCCGACGAGGAGGGCTTCCTCTACTTCGTCGGGCGCAACGACGAGATGATCAAGACGTCGGGCTACCGCGTCAGCCCCACCGAGATCGAGGAGGTCGTGTACGGCACCGGCCTCGTGCGCGACGCGGTCGCGCTCGGCGTCGAGGATCCGCGCGCTCGGGCCAGCGGATCGTGCTCGTCGTCAGCCCGCCGGACGGCGAGCTGCGATCGCCGACGAGCTGCTCGGCGCGCTGCGGCGCGCAGCTGCCGCTCTACATGGTGCCCCAGCGACGTCGTCGTCCGCGCCGAGCTGCCGCGGTCGCCCAACGACAAGTTCGACCGCAACCTGCTGCGCCAGGAGCTCGCCGGCATGACCGACGCGACGTGCGCCACCGGCTCGCGCGCGTGACCTGCGACGCGGTCGGCGGCGTCCCGCTCGAGCGGCTCGCCGCGCGCGTCGGCGGCACGCCGTTCTTCGCCTACGACCGGCAGCTGCTGACGCGAGCGCATCGCGCTGCTGCGCGCGACGCTGCCCGCCGGCGATCGACCTCAGCTACGCGGTCAAGGCCAACCCGATGCCGGCGGTCGTCCAGCACCTCGCCGGGCTCGTCGACTCGCTTCGACGTCGCCTCGGCCGCCGAGATGCGCGTCGCGCTCGACACCCCGATGCCCGCCGAGCGCGTCAGCTTCGCCGGGCCGGGCAAGACGGACGCCGAGCTCACGCAGGCGGTCGCCGCCGGCGTCACGATCGAGATGGAGTCGGAGACCGAGGCGCAGCGCATCGCGGCGATCGGCGAGCAGCTCGGCATCCGGCCGCGCGTCGCGATCCGCGTCAACCCGGACTTCCAGGTGAAGGGCTCCGGCATGCGGATGGGCGGCGGCCCGCAGCAGTTCGGCGTCGACGCCGAGCAGCGTTCCCGCGCTGCTGGCCGAGCTCGCGGACGCCGACCTCGAGTTCCTCGGCTTCCACATCTTCGCCGGCTCGCAGAACCTCAACGCCGAGATCCTCTGCGAGGCGCAGCGCAAGACCGTCGAGCTCGCGCTGCGGCTGGCCGACGACGTCGCCGACGCCGGTCACGCTACCTCAACCTCGGTGGCGGGTTCGGCATCCCGTACTTCGAGAAGGACCGGCCCGCTCGACCTGGCCGCGATCGGCGCAGAACCTCGCGGAGCTGCTGACGCGACGAGATCCGCCCGCAGCTGCCCGACGCACGCGTCGTGGTCGAGCTCGGCCGCTACATCGTCGGCGAGTGCGGCGTCTACGTCACGCGCGTCGTCGACCGCAAGGAGTCGCGCGGCAAGACCTTCCTCGTCGTCGACGGCGGCCTGCACCACCAGCTCGCCGCGTCCGGCAACTTCGGCCAGGTGATCCGCCGCAACTATCCGGTGGCGATCGGCGGCCGCAGCGCCGACGCGGCCGACCGAGAAGGTCAGCGTCGTCGGCTGCCTGTGCACGCCGCTCGACCTGCTCGGCGACAGACGCGGAGCTGCCGCGGGCCGAGCGTCGGCGACCTCGTCGTCGTCTTCCAGGCCGGCGCCTACGGCCTGACCGCCAGCCCGACGGCCTTTCTCGAGCCACCCGGCACCGGCCGAGGTGCTGGTGTGACCATCGCCAACCGAGAGGAACCCATGGAAACTCAGCCCCTACCGTCGAGGACGTGAAGGCCGTCCTCGTCGAGACACTGGGCATCGAGGACCGCGCCGCGTCGATCGACGCGACGACGCCGCTCCTCGGCTCGCTGCCCGAGCTCGACTCGATGGCCGTCCTCGAGCTCGTCATCGCACTCGAGGAGCGCTTCGACATCGTCGTCGAGGACGACGACGTGACCGCCGAGGTGTTCGAGACGCTCGACAGCCTCGACGGCGTTCGTCGACGGCAAGCTGCGCGTGACTCGATGAGCACCGTCCTCGTCCTCGCTCGCCGTCCTGATCGGCCTGCCCGGCCTGGCCGTCGCCGTGCACCTCACGCTGCTGGCCGTCGCCTCGTGGTTCTTCCGCGAGCGGCGTGCCCCGCAGGCGCGACATCCGCTTTCTCGTGCTCGTGCCGGCGCACAACGAGGAGCGCGTGATCGCGCGCGGGCTCGAGGCGATCGCGGCCGACCGGCGGCCCGGCGACGAGGTCCTCGTCGTCGCCGATCGCTGCACCGACGCGACGGCCGAGATCGCGCGCGGGTTCGGCGCCGCCGTGCTCGAGCGCGGCGAGGATGAGGAGCCGGGACGCGCCGCGGCGCGGCAGGCCGGCCTCGAATATGCACGCGACCTGGAGTGGGACGCCGTCCTGATGCTCGACGCCGACTCGGTGATCGAGCCCGGATTCTTCGCCGCCTGCGAGCAGGCGCTGCTGGACCGGCGCGCCGGCGGTGCAGGCGCGCAGCGAGAGCAGCCAGCGGCCGCTCGCTGGCGCAGGCAGGCGTCGCTGGCCGCGTTCACGCTGCAGGGCATCACGATCCCGCGCGGCCGCGACCGCCTCGGCCTCTCGGTGCGCCTGCGCGGCACCGGCATGGCGATCCGTCGCGACCTCGCGCTCGACGCACCGCTTCCGGGCGCCGGCGTCCGAGGACCTCGTCTTCACGCTCGACCTGCTGCTCGACGGCGTGCGCTGCCGCCACGTCGACGCCGCGCGCCTGCGCTCGGACGGTGCGAGCAGCTGGGACACGTTCGGCGGCCAGAAGGTCCGCTACGAGGCGGGCAGGATGGCTGCTGCTCGCGCCTATGTGCCGCGCCTGCTGCGCCGCGGCGATCCGGCAGCGCGACGCGTCGTGCCTGGAGGCCGCGTGGTTCCTCGCGACGCCGCCGTTCGCGCTGGGGGCGCTGTCGCTCGGTCTCGCCGCGGCTGCTCGCCGCGGTCGCGGGCGCAACTGGTCCTCGCCGCGGTCTTCGCCGGCGGCCTGCTCGCACTCGCGACTGACGCTCGTCACCGGCCTGATCCAGGCCCGTGCCGGCCTGCGCACGTGGCTCGCGCTGCTGCGCCGCCCCGTGGTACGTGGCGTTCAAGGCGGTCGTGCAGCTGCGCGCGCTCGCCAGCCTGCTGCGCCGCGACCGCCACTACGGGCCGACCGCCCGGGTGTGAGCCGGTGCTGCGCCGCCCGCTGCGCCGCACGATCTTCGCGCTCGGCCTCGCGGTGCTCGTGGCGGCCGCCGCGATCCTGATCTACGAGTCGCGCCCCACATCTGCCGGCAGCGGTCCGGTGAACGGGTCGGTGAACGGGTCGCGGCCCGCCATGCTCCACGTCTCGTCGCAGTGCACGCGCACGGCGCACAGCGCCGGGGACCTGAACCACGAATACGGCGCCGCCGAGGCCGGGGACACGATCTGCCTGACCTCCGGTGACTACGCGACCTTTGCGGCCGGGCAGAAGGACGGGCCCGTCGGCGTCCGCGCGGCGCCCGGAGCCAACGTGCGCATCGCGCTCAAGCTGGACTCGGTGCGCAACCTGCGCGTCGACGACGTGACCGTCACGTCCGCGCAGATCAGCGGCACGTCGAGGGACATCACCATCGCCCACTCCCGCTTCACGGGCCTCGCGGTGGTGCTGACCGACAAGATGGTCAACGCGAACATCGTGTTCGCGTTCAACGTCCACGCGGACGTCAACACCTGCGCCAGCTGTTACCAGGGCCGCGTCCACGTGGAGGGCACGAGCGGCCGGCCGGCCGGGGTCCTCGTCCGCGACTCGGTGTTCTCCGGCGGCAACAGCGACGGGGTGCGCGCGGACGCCGACGACGTGCAGATCATCGACAACGAGTTCTTCGGCCTGCGTGACAAGGATCCGTTCCACACGGATCCGATCCAGCTCTACGGCGGCTCGCACGTCGTCATCCGCGGCAACTGGTTCCACGACAACGCCGTGTCGGCGCAGATCATGATGGCCGACGGCGGCAGCGACAACGTCGTCGAGGACAACGTCATTTCCGGTGACGGATACACCTTTGCGATCACCTGGTACTCCGACGTCGGATCGGTGATCCGCCACAACACGTTCAGCGGCGGCACCTGCAACGCGAACGTCATCTGCGGCACGCTGAATCTCGGCTCCAAGCCGGATGACCCGCCTGGCCGTGGCACGGTCATTCGCGACAACGTCATCGGCGGAATTTCGAGCGACCCGAAGCTCTCGCGCTACACCGCCGACCACAACCTCACCGCTACCACGATCCTGGGCGACGACAACGTGAAGGGCCTGCCGCAGTTCCGCGGGCCCGAGACGGCGTTCCGGGGATATCGTCTGGCCCCCGGCTCACCGGGCAGTGGCAAGGGGTCCGGCGGCGCGGACCCCGGCATCACCTGATCGTCCGCAGCCTGTCCGCTCGCGCCACCCCGGTGGCTACAGTGGTACACATAAGCGCGGTGACGGGGGGCACCGGCGGCCGTCACGTTCAGCCGCTCTCCGTGTCCCAGGAAGAACGATGCTTCGATCGCTCCGGACCCTGCCCCGCCGTACCCCGCTGGCCATCGGCCTCGCCTGCGTGCTCGTGCTCGCCGCCGGGCCTGGCACCGCCGGCGCCGCCACGTGCAGCGCAAACGCGACGCCCGCGACGCTCTCCGCGCAGGTGTCCGCCGCTGCTGCCGGGCAGACGATCTGCCTCGCCTCCGGCGACTACGGCACCTGGCAGGGCACGAACAAGGCGATCACGCTGCAGGCCGCGGACGGCGCAACGCCGGTGATGGACGTGAGCTTCGGGTCCGGCGACACCGGGTTCACGCTCGACGGCATGACCGGCATGGGCGGGAACGTCAGCGGCGGGGCGCACGACTTCACGATCCGCAACTCGACGTTCACGAGCACGATCGACCTCACGGCCACGAACGCGAACATCCTGCTCGACCACAACACGCACGACTGGAACGCGGTCTACAACGGCGGGACGAACGCCAAGATCTTCGTGTCGAGCCCCGGCGACGGGTTCTCCGGCGTGACCGTGCAGAACTCGTCGATCCGCAACGGCAACCTCGATGGCATCCACCTCGGCGCCGGCATCAACGCGATCGGCAACGTGTTCTCGAACCTCTGCGACACGGGCACGAACCACACGGACAACATCCAGTTCGAGGGCGCCAAGGGCGGGCGCATCGCGAGCAACTACGTCTACGCCGGCCCCGGCTGCGACACCCAGGGCATCACGAGCTACGACAGCGACACAGTCGGCGTGACGTTCGAGGACAACGTCGTCGACATCCGCCGGCCGTGGGGCATCGAGCTTTACGCCGACAAGGACAGCATCGTGCGCCACAACACGATGCGCTGGTACGCCGCCAAGGACTGCAACTTCAACATCGCCTGCGGGCAGATCGACATCAATCGCAAGCCGCAGGATCCGGCCGGCTCGGGCACGCAGGTCTACGACAACCTCGCGACGGACGTCAACTTCACCAACGGGTCGACCGGCACCGAGCACAACAACGTCAGCGGCCAGCGTGCCGTGTTCGTCGGCCCGCTCGACACCTACGCCGGCTTCAAGCTCGCTGCGACATCGCCCGTCGGGCTGAAGGCGGCGTCCGACGGCCTCAACGCCGGCGCCCGCGTCGACGCCGTGGTGGCCGGCGGGACGGCCCCGGGCGGCACCGCCGGCGGCAACGGACCCGGCACGCCCGCACCGGCAGGCACGACCGTCGGCCGTGGGACCACGCCCGGCGCCACGATCCCCGCGGTCGCGGCGGCCTCGCGACTGGTCGCCTCATTCGGGTTCGACGAGCGCTCCGGCGCGCGCGCCTACGACCGTTCGGGCTCGGGCAACGACGGCACGATCAAGGGTGCCCGCCGCATCCGCGCGGGACGGCATGGAAGGGCGCTCTCCTTCGTCCGTGCCGGTGACCACGTCACCGTCCCGGGCTCCAGCTCGCTGGATCTGACGACCGGCATGACGCTCGAGGCATGGGTGCGCCCGTCGGCGAGCACGCGCACCTGGCGCGCAGCAATCGTCAAGCGCAGCGGCGGCGGCCTGGCCTACGGGCTCTACTCCAACCGCGGGCGCGCGACGGCACGTGTCGGCGCCAGGACGGGCATCCGGGCGCGCGGCGGGATCCTGCGCTCGCGGCGCTGGTCGCACCTCGCTGCGACCTACGACGGCAAGGTCCTGCGCGTCTACGTCAACGGCGTCCTCAAGAGCACCCAGCGCACGGCCGGTGCGATCGGCGTCGGCAACGGCCCGCTGATCATCGGCGGGAACGGCATCGGCGGCCAGGGCTTCAAGGGCCGGATCGACGACGTTCGTGTCTGGAGCACGAGCCTTTCAGCCCGCTCGATCCGCGCCGAGATGCACCGCGACGCGGCCACCGCCGCGACGCGCTAGCCGAGTTCGATCTCGGCGCCCTCGCCGATCGACACGCGGATCGCCCGCGGAAGATCGAAGCCGCGCACGATCCGCGCGCGACGGCCGATGACACTCGACTCGAGGCGCGTCCCGACGAAGCGCAACTCGGCCTCGGCGAGCACGATCGAATACTCAATCTCGGTGTACTCGACGACGACGCCGGCACCGACGGACGTGTACGGACCGATGTAGGCGTCCGACACGTCGGCTCCGGCGCCGATGATCGCCGGGCCGCGCACAAGGCTGCGGCGCACCCGCGCCGTCGGGTGGATCTCGACCGGGCCCTGGATGCTCGACTCCTCCAGCGATGCCGGGTCGATCGACGTCGTCAGACCCTCGAGCGTGCGCCGGTTGCCCTCGAGCAGCGCGTCGACATCGCCCTGGCATGGGACCCAGCCGTCGACCATCTGCACGCGGACGCGGCCACCCCCGGCCTGCACTCCGGCGACCGGGTTCGAGGCCGGCTCGTCACCGTCGCCGAGCATCTCGATCGCACGCGGGCTGAGCAGGTACCAGGGCATTGCGACGACCGGCACGGGGTCCGGCGCGGGACGCGACAGGCGCAGTGCGAGCGCATCCAGTCCCTCGCGCGCAAACGACGCGATGTGCGTGTGCAGCCGTTCGCCGAGCAGCGCACCGGCCTGCTGGACGAAGGCGGGCTCACCGTCGAGGAAGCGGCGGCCGGCTGACAGCGCGCCGCTGACGCCATCGCGAGCGTCCCACTCGATGTAGCGAATGTTGACGCCGAGATCGCGTCCGTCGCCGATCGCGCGCTGGACGGGCTCGGCGCAGTCGGCGTCGACGAAGATCGCGGCCTCGAGGACGCCTGCGGCGCGCAGCGCCTCGACGTTGTGGGCGAGGATCGGCCGGTTGGCGACCGGAAACAGGTGCTGTGGCTCGCGCCGCCACGAAGGCCAGGTGGCCTCGTCGCGGCTGCGACCAGTCAGGATCAGCGCCTTTGCAATCTCCATCTCTCTCAGCAACGCTCGGCGGGGGTCATCGCGTCCGTGAGCGGGCCGGCGGTGGGCTGAAAAACGGTGGAGAGCGGGCGCTCAGCCGCCGCGCTCCGCGCCCGTTCCCGCGCGCTGCGGTCGCGCCGGAACGCCGACCCAGATCTCGCCCGCAGGCGGGGACGACGTGACGACCGCGCCCATACCGACGACCGCCCCCGCGCCGACCGTGAGGCCCTCGCGCACGAGCGCACCGGAGCCGATGTAGGCGCCGCGCTCGACCGTGACCCCGCCGGCCAGTCGCGCCCCCGCACCGAACGTCACCCCGTCACCGATGACGTCGTCGTGCGTGAGGACGACGGCCGGCATCACGGCGACGTGTGCGCCGAGGCGGACGTCCGCGGTGAGCACCGTGGTCGCGTGCAGGACGCAGCCCGGGCCGATCGTGGCCGAGTCCGGGACGACGGCCGCCGGGTGCACGAGCGTCGCGTAGCGATCGGCCTCCAGGCCGAGGCGGGCGGTCAGCGTGAGCCGCCGCAGCGGGTCCGACGGTGAGGCGACGCAGGCGACGACGAGCGCCGAGGGATGGTCGTGCACCGCCTCGGACGGCCCGAGGATCGGCACGCCGTGGAGCGCCTCGCCGTGGCGCGCGGGGTCGTCGTCGAGCACGCCGATGACGTCCCACGACTGGTTCACACGGTTGAGACTCGAGATCAGCTCCAGCGTCTCGCGAGCGAATCCGCCGGCCCCCACCAGCAGGAGGGGCGTGGAGCTCACGCGACGAGCGCGCCGACGTGTGTGGCGAGGCGATCGATCACATGGTCCTGCTGCTCATCGGACAGGCCCGGGAACAGCGGGAGCATCAGCGAGTCGTTGGACGCGGTCTCGGTGTTCGGCAGCGGTGCGCTGCTGCTGCCGGCGTACGAGGCCTCGAGATGGATCGCCATCACGCCGCGCCGGCTCGCGATGCCGTCGTGCAGCAGGCCGCGCATGATCTCCGCGCGCCCGACCGGTGACTGGGGATCGAGCCGCAGCGCGTAGGACTGCCACGTGCGCTCGGCGTACTCGGGCTCGTACGGCGGCTCCAGGTACGGGATGTCCGCCAGCGCCGCGCTGTAGCGCGCCGCGAGCCGTGTGCGCTCAGCGAGGATCTCGTCAAGCAGCTCGAGCTGGCACAGGCCGAGCGTCGCCTGCATGTCCGTCATCCGCGCGTTCCAGCCGCGCTCGGGGTAGGACTCGATGACGACATCCTGCGCGCCGTGGCGCGCCAGGTCGGAGATGTCCATCGCGTGCTGGCGCAGCTGGCGCAGGCGCTCGGCGACCGCCGGGTCGTGCACGGCGATCATGCCGCCCTCGCCCGTCGTGATGACCTTGCGGGGATGCAGCGAGAAGCACGCGAGCGGGCCGAGCGACCCGATCGGGCGCGACTTGTAGCGGGCCCCGATCGCGCACGCGGCGTCCTCGACGAGCACGAGGCCGTGCGCGTCGGCCAGCGCGAAAAGCGGGTCCATGTCGGCCGGCAGGCCGAGCTGGTGGACGGGCATGATCGCCTTCGTCCGCGGCGTGATCGCGGCTTCGACCGACACCGGGTCGAGGTTGTAGGTCAGTGGATCGACGTCGGCGAACACCGGCGTAGCGCCGTTCTGCCAGACCGCGTTGGCGGTGGCGATGAACGACAGCGACGGCACGATGACCTCGTCGCCGGGGCCGACGCCGGACACGTAGAGGGCGAGCTGCAGGGCAGTCGTGCAGTTCGTCGTCGCGACCGCTTCGGGCGCCCCGACGCGGGCGGCGAACGCAGCCTCGAACTCCTGCACGCGCGGCCCCTGCGAGACCCAGCCGGTTGCGATCGTCGCGGCGACCGCCGCGCCCTCGTCGCCGTTCAGATACGGCCGCGTGAAGGGGACTTCCATCAGGAGGTCCTCGCCAGCTGGCTCACCGGCGCGGTCGGCTCACCGGCGCGCTCTGCGCGCCACCATTCGACCAGCCGGGTCAGGCCCTCCTCGAGCCCGACCTCGGCCTCGAAGCCGAGTTCGTCGCGTGCGAGCGTCGTGTCGGCGAGCGCGGCGCGTCACGCCGTTGACCGCCCGCTCGGGACCGAACTCGACGGAGAGATCCGAGCCCATGACGCGCGAGCAGCATCTCGGCGAGCCCGAGCAGGCTCGTCTCCGTGCCGCTGGCGACGTTGTAGACGCTGTCGGTGAGGTCGGACTGCGCGGCGAGCACGTTCGCGCGCGCCACGTCGCCGATGTAGACGAAGTCCATCGTCTGCTCGCCGGTCGCCGAGGATCAGCGGCGGCTGGCCGGCGCTGATGCGCTCCATCCAGCGGACGAGCACCTCGGTGTAGAGGCCGTGCACGTCCATCCGCGGGCCGTAGACGTTGAAGTAGCGCAGCGCGACGTAGTCGAGCCCGCTTCATCGCGTGGAAGCTGCGGAGCAGGCCCTCGTTGAAGACCTTCGCCGCGCCGTAGAGCGTGTCGTTGGCGTACGGGTGCTGGGACTCGGTCGTCGGGAACTCCTCGGCGAGGCCGTAGACCGACGCCGACGAGGACGCGATCAGACGGCGCACACCGGCCTCGGCCGCAGCCTCGACGACGTTGTAGGTGCCGTCCACGAGGACCTCGAGCGCGAGGCGCGGCTCCTCGGCGCACTGCGTGATCCGGATCGCCGCGAGATGGAAGACGACGTCGGTGCCCTCCATCAGCTCGCGGACGAGCGCCTGATCGCGGATGTCGCCCTCGACGAGCCGCACCGGGCCGTTGGCGACCGCCCAGTCGAGGTTCTCGCGCCGGCCACGGACGAAGTTGTCCAGGACGACGATCTCCTCGGCGCCGGCGAGCACGAGCTCGTCGGTGATGTTCGAGCCGATGGCTCCGCCGCCGCCCGTGACCAGCACCTTGCCCAGATGGCTCATGCTCGCTCCTTCATGGTGGTCAGTCTCTGGAAACGGCTCATCGGAGTTCACCTCATTGAAATTCGTGTCGTGCAGACAACGGGTGCACGACCCGCGATCTTGCGAGCCCGGACGCTCACGCACCCAGGGCGGGGGTCCCGCGAAGCGTGTGCAGCGCGCGCCGCAGCGGCGGGCCAAGCAGCAGGCAGGCGCACCAGAGCCCGAACAGCATCACGGCGATCAGCGCCATCTTCTTGTGGCCGGAGCCTCCAGGGCTCTCGCGCACCTGCAGCGGACCCAGCTCCTGAACCGTGAGGCCCTGGACCTCCTCGGTGCCACGCGACGAGGCCCCGGACTGCAGTTCGTGGACCGTCGCCTCTGCAAGACGTGATGCAGCCGCGCCGTTCGCCGCGATCGCCTCGATCGAGACGATCGGCAGTGAGTCGTCGGTGAAGACCCGCACGACATAGGGCTGGGTCAGTGCGGTGGCGGCCTCGGACGCAGCCCGCGGCAGTGACGCCGGGACGACCGGTGCCGTCAGCTCGAGGTCGGTGATCGC
Source organism: uncultured Actinomycetes bacterium (assembly GCA_963821685.1). Taxonomy (GTDB): domain Bacteria; phylum Actinomycetota; class Thermoleophilia; order Solirubrobacterales; family Solirubrobacteraceae; genus F1-60-MAGs163. Next base: position 47,960 of record CAWGEW010000001.1, read on the forward strand.
CAGGTCGCGCGTCGGAATGCCGATCTCGCGGGCGATCCGCATCCGCGCCGGATTGGTCGCAGCGAGCGAGGCGAGCATGGTGGCGCGCCATGGAAGGCTGTCGGCGCCGGCCGGCGCGTCGGTGACGAGCTGCGAGCGCGGCGTGTCGAGCACGACCCGCGTCTTGGCCAGGCCGCTCGGGGCGACCGTGCTGCCACCCGCGACCACGGCGACGGCCGCGGCCACGACCAGGCCGATCGCCAGCAGGACCCTGCGGGCCCACAGCAGTCGCAGGACGCCTACGAGGTCCATGCCGCCGTCCGCATCACGCGGGCGTCGTCGCCTCGCGGTCGGCGCTGGCGGCCAGGCGCCAGCCGCGGCGCACACGCGCGATGAAGATCACCGTCGCGCTGGCGAGCGCGAACGTCAGCACGAATGCCAGGAAACCGACCTGCCAGTCGATCCCCTTGTTGATGATCGTGCCGCGTGCCTGCCCGAGCTGGAGCAGCCGGATCTGGTCCTTGGGCGGGATCTCCTGCGTCTGGGCGAGCACGGCGAGGTACTTGCGCAATTCGGTGACCGACGCGTTGGCGAGCGCGGCGGCCGCCGCCGCATTCGGCGCCTGCGCGTAGATGTCGAGCACCGGGACGGTCGGGTTGGCCTGGATGCTCAGCCGGTACTGGTCGGTCGTCTTGAAGATGTCACTTGCGTGCTTGGAGCTGACCGAGCCGACCTGTGCCCGCGGCTGGTTCGGCGTCAGCGGGGCGGCGATCTGCAGCCGGTCGGCTGGCACGTCCGAGCTCAGGGCGATCGCCTCGCGCACCCGCCCGTTGGCCATGACGTTCCCGAGCAGGACGGCGCGCTGGGCGAGCGCCTCGAAGTTGTAGGTGTTCTGCCGCAGGTCGAGGACCGACGAACGCGGCGTGTCGACGACGACGTGCGTCGCGGCGGTCGCCATCTCGAGCGCCCGCGGCTTCAGGGCGGGCGGGGAGAGGCTGATGCTCGCGACGCTCCAGACGGCCACGGCAAGGCTCACCAGGGTGGCGATGACGACGAACGGCCGCAGCCGCCACAGGGTCCAGAGACGACTACCGAGTCTCACGATTGATCAACGCGCCGGCACGGCCGGGGCTTGCGCGGCGACGGCGGGCTCCGGTTCGCGTGGTTCGAGCGGCTCGAACTGGTCGAAGGGCATGGTCGGCGCAGCGGGCATCCGTCGTCGCTGCGGTGGACGCCATTCGGGGTGCAGGACCACGGTCGTCAGCCCCACGAGGTAAAGGAAGATGTACACCGGGTGCGGGAACGAGAGCTCGTCGTAGAGCGTCGCGAGCACGAGGAACCCGACGGCGACGGACGCCCCGATCAGCGCGATCGGCGCCGACGTGGGATCGCGCGACGCGATCGTCTTGCGCGACGTCGCGACCACCGTGATCCCGAGCAGGAGGAACGCCAGCAGTCCGAGCAGCCCGGTCTCGATCGTGCGACTGAGGATCTCCGAGTCGAGGATCCGGTAGCTGTCGTGGTTGTAGCTGCCCCAGCCGCGACCGAGCAGGAGATGGCCGAGCACGTCGGGACGGACCGCGTCGTAGTCGGAGGCGCGGTCGCTGACCGTCGGGACTGCAGCGGCATCGGAGCGGGTGAACTGGTTGATCGTCGAACCGAGCGCGCCCGGGGAGACGACGCTCACGAGCGCCAACAGCACGAGCCCGAGCGGGGCGAGCTTCAGCAGCTCGCGGCGGCGGAAGTACGCGAGCGTGAGGATGACCGCGACCGGAGCGATCAGCGCGCTCTTGCGGTAGGTGGCGAAGGTCGCCGCGACGATGATGCAGAGCGCGAGCGCGCAGAGGATCCGCTCACGCCAACGCCGCGACTGGAGGATGCCCACGATCGCGATCGGCAGCGCCATCGTGAGCATCGCGACGGCTTCGAGTGGCACCTCGGCAGGTCCGCGGACGACTCGACGGCCGATGTGGTCGACCGCCCCGCCGGCCAGCTGCCCGTCGATGCTGAAGAAGCCCGGCAGCAGCTTGTCCGACCAGTCCCAGAAGAGGTTCTGCTGCATCCGGTACTCCCAGATCATGCCCAGGCCGCAGATGACCGCCAGCACCAGCGTGTAGTTCATGAACGGCCGGACCTCGCTGCGCCGCACCGAGCTGGCGGCGATCACGAAGAACGTCGCGTAGGACACCATCAGCGGGAGCTTCTTCAGCGAGAGGTCGAGCTCGAGCGACTGGTTGAGGTAGCGCGCGTCGGTGACGACGCTGAGGAAGGCGCAGGCGAGCAGCGCACCCAGCGCGACGTGGATCCAGGTCATCCGCAGCTGCGGCGCCAGACGGCCACCCGCGATCAGCGCGAGGCCCCAGACGATCACGACGAACGGCAGGACGAGCCGGTCGAGCCGCAGCTCGATCGGCAGCGAGGCGCTCAGCTGGATGTTGTTGAACGGCGTCAGCCACAGCAGGGCGATGAAGCCCGCGAGCATCCATGGCAGCAACCGCGTCGTGAACGGCCAGCTGTCGCGCTCCCTGACGGGCGCAGCGGCGACGACCGGCTCAGGCGCGGGCAGCGGAGTGGACGGCAGCTCACCGGGATCGGAGCTGCGCCGGCGCCGGCGGCGCCATGCGCCCACCGCGGCCAGCACGCCGACGAGGACGCCGAAGACCGTCAGGAAGGTCAGGAACGCGACCATGATCGTCGCCCCGCCGTTGGCGATCCCGCCGCGTGCCGGGCCCAGCGGCTTGAGCCGCATCACCTGGTAGGGGGAGTTGTCGGCGAGCGCGAGCGTCGTGAGATAGCCGCTCAGGGCCCGCGGCGCGGCGTCGGCAATGCACGTCGCGGCGGCGAGCGACGGGGCCTGCGTGAACACGTCGATGACCGGCATCGTCGGACGGCTCTGGACCTCGACCCGGTACGGCGCCCGCGACGCCTCGATGTCGGCGGCGCGCTTCTCGCTGTCGGGCTCGGTCAGGGCGCTCGGCGCGCTGACCGTCGTCCGCCCGAGCCCCGACACCTGGCCCGGGGGCACGTCGCAGCGCTCGGCGATCAGGTCCAGGACGGGCGCGGTGACCATGATCCGCCCGAGCAGCTCGGTGCGCTTGATCATCGTCTGAAGGTCTTCCGGCGGATCCGCGCGACGGAACGGAAGCAACGGCGTCTCGCCCGGCAGATCGGTGTACACGTGCGATGTCGCCACCGCGACCTGCAGGTTGTGCAACCGGAGCTTCGGTGGGAAGCCGCCGACGATGCCACTGTTGACGACCGCGCAGACGATCGCCACGACGGCGCTCAGCGCCACGAGGGCCAGCAGGCGTCGCCTGCGCGCGAGTCCGTCAGTCGCCATTCTCAAGACCAACGGGTGCCGCCCGCCCGGACTTCTTCCACGCGCGAGACATCGCGACAACGGTCGCGGCGCAAGCCCAGGGCCTGTCGCCGCGTTCTTGTCTCATGGAAAGCGCCACTGTCAGCCCCGCGATACCGCCCCGGGCACGTCCCGCGGTGGTCGCCGCCGTCGTGGACGGTGACGGGCCGGCACGCCTGCGGGCACGAGGCCTGCTGGACGACGCGGGCTTCCTCGTCGAGGACGACGGGCCGCTCGCAGCGCCCGCCTTCATCATTCTGCTGCTCGTCGACGCAACCGACGCCGAGCGCGTGTCGAAGCTCCGCGCGGTCTGCGAATCCCAGCCCGATGCAGCCGTTCTTGCGGTCGTCCCCGCCGATTCGCCGAACGCGTCGCTGCGGCGCGTGCTGCTGGCCGGCGCGACCGGGATCGTGCTCGACGACGACCTCGAGCGCACGCTCGTGCCGACGGCGCGCGCCACCCTCGCGGGCCAGCTGACCGTGCCCGTCGCGCTCGGCCGCCAGATCGCGCCGCGACCGCTCTCCCACCGTGAGCAGCAGGTCCTCGCGCTCGTCATGCTCGGACGCACGAACCGCGAGATCGCCGACACGCTGTTCCTTGCAGAGAGCACGGTCAAGACCCACCTCTCGTCCGCCTTCCGCAAGCTCGACGCCCGCTCACGGTCCGAGGCGGTCACCCGCATCCTGGACCCCGAGAGCGGCTACAGCACGACGATCCGCGAGATCGCCAATGCCTCCCTCGTCGCCGCTCGCTGACACCGCGCCGGGCGCGCCGGTCATAGGCGCGCCGCTCGTGGCGACGCCGGACCTGAGCATCGTCATCGTCACCCACAACGGGCGCGACATGGCGCTCGAGACGATCGAGTCGGCGATGACGAAGCTGGACGACGTCGACGTCGAGTGGGTCATCGTCGACAGCGGCTCGACCGACGACACGCCCGACGCGATCGAGCAGCGCTGGCCCGGGATCGAGGTCATGCGCCTGCCGAACGTCGGCTTCGCGGCCGGGAACAACGCCGGCTTCGAGGTCGCGCGCGGCCGCTACCTGCTCGCGCTCAACCCGGACACGCTCGTGCGCTGGGGCCGTTTCCGCGCGCTGGTGGACGCCCTCGACGCACGGCCACGGGTCGGCGCCGCGAGCGTCATCCAGGAGGAGTCCGACGGCAGCCTGCAGAGCATCCGGCGCGACCCGTCGGTCGGCCGCGCGCTGTCCGAGGCCCTGCTGCTGCGCAAGCTTCCGGGCTGCAGCGCCCTGCAGGAACGCGAGCTCGACCAGGCCGCCTACGCGCAGGAGCGCGACGCCGACTGGCTCGTCGGCGCGGTGCTGGTCCTGCGGCGCGAGGTCATCGCCGACGTCGGCGGGTTCGACGAGCGCTTCTTCATGTACTCCGAGGAGGCCGACCTCTGCCGCCGGATCCGTGATGCCGGCTGGGAGGTCCGCCACCTGCCGGTGATGCGGATCCTGCACTACGGCGGTGCGCCGAACCCGCGGCTCGCAGCGCAGGCGTCGTACTCACGCCTCGCATACGCCTCGAAGCACTTCGGCCGGCTGGAGCGAATCGCCTACCGCGGCGTCCTGGCCGTCCATCACCTGGTGCGCCTTGCGGGAATGGCGCTGCGGCGCGGCCGGCACGAACGGCGTGCGGGCGAGCTGCGCGCCCTGCAGGTCGTGCTCGGCATCGCCGAGCCGCCGTTCGGCCGCCGCTAGGCGGCCGAACGTGTCCTCACCTTCCTCCTAGAGCGAGCGCGCTCAGCGAACCGCGGCGGGTGCCGGAGCACCGACGGCGATCGGCTCGCCGCCTTGGACCGCAGCGACTCCTCGGCCGCCTCGACGGCAGCGACGATCTCGAAGCCGAGCTCGGGCGTGCGAGCGCGGCGTGCGCGCCGGTGCGGATCGCAGCGGGCGAAGTCCGCGAGCTCCAGGCTCGAGCGGCTCGGCCGCGCTCGAGCGCGCGGGACGACGATGTCGCCGCTGCGGTAGGTCGAGCTGGTACTCGCCGAAGGTCGTCGGCGTCTCGAAGTCCATGCCGCGGTCGTAGATGCGGACCGCCTCGTCGGCGGCCGTGTCGTCGTACTGGACCATCCGCTGGCTGCCGACGACGATCATCTCGCGCACCTTGCGCGGCGCCAGCCACGAGATCTGGATGTTGGCCGTGGTGCCGCTGGCGAACGTCAGCGTCAGGAACGCCGTCTCGGGGACGCCCGGCCTGGAAGACGCTGCGGGCCGACGCCGCGACCTGCACGATCGGCTCGCTCGAGCCAGTAGAGCAGGATCGAGAGGTCGTGCGGCGCGAGGTCGCAGATGACGCCGTCGGACTGGTACTTGCCGAGGTTCATCCGCGACGAGGTGACGAAGTAGATCTCGCCGAGCACGTCCGGTCGATCAGGTCGCGGACCTTGTTCACCGGCGGGCTGTAGAGGAACGTGTGGCCCGGCATCAGCACCAGGTCGCGTCGCGTCGGCGAGCTCGACCAGGTCCAGCGCGTCGCTCGCCGGTCGTCGCCAGCGGCTTCTCGACGAGCACGTGCTTGCCGGCCCGCAGCGGCGGCGCTGACGATCGCGTGGTGGGTGCGCGGCGGCGTCGCGACGATGACCGCGTCGACGCGTCGGGTCGGCGAGCACGTCGTCGAGGTCGTCGATCACCGGACACGCCGGGCACGCGCTGACGGTGAACGCCGCGGCCGCGGTCGGCGTCGCGCTCGCAGAGGCACGCGAGCTCGAACTCCGGGCGCTCGATGACGTTGCGGACGAGGTTCGGGCCCCAGTAGCCGTATCCGACGACGGCGACCCTGAGCGGGCGGTCAGCGGGGATCGCGTGGTCATGATGCGTCGGCTACTCCTGGGTCGAAGGACTGCACCGCGTCCACGATGCGCGCGACGTCGTCGTCGGACATGCGTCGGGAACAGCGGCAACGTGCAGATCTCCTGCGCCAGCCGCTCGGAGACCGGGCAGCGCTGCCGGCCGCCAGCCGAGGTCCGCGTACGCCTCGGTGCGGTGGATCGGGAACGGGTAGTGCACCGCGTTGCGACACCCCGCGGCCGTTCGAGGTGGCCGCGCAGCGCGTCGCGCTCGTCGGTGCGCACGATGAACAGGTGGTAGACGTGGTCGCCGTCCGTCGAAGGCGCGCGGCCGGCAGCTCGACCGACGTGCCCTCCAGCCCGGCGCGCAGCGCCGCGCCGACACGGCGACGGTCGGCGTTGCGATCGTCCAGGCGCCGGAGCTTGACGCGCAGGATCGCGGCCTGCAGGGCGTCGAGCCGTGCCGTCGTGCCGACGATCTGGTGGTGGTAGCGCGGGCACTCGCCGTGCGAGCGCAGCAGCCGCAGCGCGGTCGGCGAGCGCCTCGTCGTCGGTCACGATCGCGCCGCCGTCACCCCAGGCGCCGAGGTTCTTGGTCGGGTAGAACGAGAAGCAGCCGATGTCGCCGATCGCTGCCCGACCCGCCGGCCCCGGTAGCATGGCACCGTGCGCCTGCGCGGTGTCCTCGATGACCCGCAGGCCCGGCGCCGCGTGCGACCTCCAGGATCGGGTCCAGTCGACCGTCGAGCCCATCAGGTGGACGGGGATGACGCAGCGCGGTGCGCGGCGTGATGGCCTCCGCGACGTGCTCCGGCGGTGATCAGGTGCGTCAGCGGGTCGACGTCGACGAGCTTCGGCGTGGCGCCCACCCAGCTGCACGGCCTCGGCGGTCGCGATGAAGGAGTTGGCCGGCACGATGACCTCGTCGCCGACGCCGATGCCCAGCGCCCGCAGCGCGAGCGACGAGCGCCTCGGTGCCCGGATGACACGCCGACGCGCGGCGGCCGTGCCGCAGTACGCGGCGAACTCCGACTCGAAGGCCTCCAGCTCGGCGCCCATCGTGAAGGCGCCCGCCGCGGCGACACGCTCGCACGACCTCCAGCAGCTCTTCGAGCAGCGATCGGGTCGGCCTGGTCCAGTCGCGTGACCGGGATCGCCTCGCGTGTCTGGACTGCGCTCTGCGGGCGTCACGCCGCCACCTCGCGGCGATCGTCGGGGCGCAGCCCATCTCGTGCGAGCAGCTCGGTCCGCAGGGCGCACGCGGCCGCGGTGGTGCAGCCCGTGGATCGACGGCTCGGTGCTTGCCCAGGCGGCCGGCGATCTCCGCCGGGGAGTCAGCCCGACGACGTGACGCAGCACGATCACGTCGCGCTGCTCCTCGGGCAGCGTCGGCGAGCGCGTCGCGCAGGTCGCGCGAGCGATGCCGCGAGTGGTGCCCTCGTCGGTGGACGCGCTCGTCGGCGCGAGCACCTCGCTCGCCGGGACCGCGCGGCGTTGCGCATGTGGTCGATGGCGGCGTTGCGGCCAGCGCGCAGGATCCAGGCGGAGAACGGGACGTCGCGCTGCTCGTACTTGGCGATGCGACGTCATCAGCTTGGCGAACACCTGCTGGGTGACGTCCTCGGCCTCGTGCTCGTCGCGGACGATGCTCGCGACGTAGCCGTAGACGTTGTCGGCGTAGCGGAGGTAGAGGAAGCGGATCGCGTCCTGGTCGCCCTGCTTGGCGCGGACGACGGCCTGCGCCACAGCGCGATGCCCGGCGTCGTCCTCACGTAGGCGTGCTGCTCGCCGGAAGCGTCCGCTGAGGACGCCTGCCTGGGGCGGATCGATCTGATTTGTAGCTGCGATTGGTGACATCTTGTCCTCGTCGTTGCCTGTCATCCGTGACCGTCGCCGTGGGAGGCATTTGCCCCTTGCCAGCGCCGGAATGCGGCGTTCGGTCCATGAACTTCCGTGCTCTGCGAGTCTGAGGTTCGGATGAGGGCGCAGGAAGGTGAACCTGTGACGAGCTGCGGGTGCGCGCGTCCCCGCCACGGGGAGATTGCTGCCCCGCCGATGGGGTAGAGATGACCCCAGCCGCGCGCACCGCCGCGCGGATTCCGGCAGGGGACGACGCCGGCGGGTCAGCCGTCCGGCGGAGTCTTCAGAGGAGGTCTAGGCGGGAGCGGAGCCGGCGGTCTGCTCGACCAGCTCGCCGACGCGCATCTTGCGCGCACGGACGACTGCGTCCTTGCGCGAGTTCACGCCGAGCTTGCGCAGGATGCTCTTGACGTGAGACCGAACGGTCTCGGGCGACAGCACGAGGTCGTCGGCGATCGCGTCGGTCGAGCGGCCCTCGCACATCAGGTCGAGGACCTCCCACTCGCGCGAGGTCAGCGCACTGCGCACCGGGCGCATGCCGCCGCCGTCGGGGCGCAGCGATCGGACCGACTCGACGAGCCGCATGGTCATGCGGCGTGAGATCACCGCCTCTCCGCGATGCGCCGAGTCGAGAACGCGCGGCAGTGCGGCAAGGTCGATGTCCTTGGACACGAAGCCGACGGCGCCTGCCCGCAGGCCGGCGAGGGCGACGTCGTCGTCGTCCGAAGAGGTCAGCATCACGACCTTGATCGACGGGTCGCCGGCGACGATGCGCCGCGTGGCCTCGATCCCGTCCATCCCCGGCATCGCAACGTCCATGACGACCACGTCGGGGTGGTAGTAGAGGCTCAGCTCGACGCCCTCGCGCCCGCCCGAGGCCTCGGCGATGACGACGTAGCCGTCGTCCTGGAGCGCGTCGCGCACCACGCGCCGCGCCATCGAATCGTCGTCGACGAGCACGATCCGCGCACGTTCACCCGGCTCGTCGTCCGCCGCACGCCCATTCACGAGCAGCGTCTGGCTCTGCTGTACTGCCTCCACGCGCCGGTCCCCCCGGTTCGGCCCTCCGTCAGTGGAGGAGCACATGCATCTTGCACCATCGGGCCGCCCACGTCCAGCGCCGGATGGACGAATTAGCGCGCCGAGTGGTCTCACGGCGTCGACGGGCGACCCTCCAGGGGGGACCGCGGAGGGCCGCCAGACGACGTCGCCGGCAGAGCCGAATTGGATCCGCGACGCGCTAGAAGATCGCGAAGACGGGTCCCGACCGACCTCGCCGGAAAATGGATGATCCTCGTAACGCGGAGCGTCCATCGGGGGAACTCTCCCGTTGGCTGCGGGTGCACGAGCCGCCGGTCGCCGGGTGAGAAATTTCACCTCGTGCACACGGGTTGGCTAGTGTGTGATCTGCTTGACGAGAAGCCGGGATGGCTTCACGCTCAGTTCGACGCTATCCGGGGGGATATCGAAATGGATGTAGGTGCCTGGGGGGAATCCGGCACGAACGATCAGCGCGTGGCGGAGGTTGCACACGATCTTCGTATGCCGCTCGCACTGATCCTGGCTCATTGTGAGCAGCTTGCGTCGACGCTCGTCGACCGCGATCAGCTCATCGAGATCGACCGGATCCGCGACACCGCGAGCCGGATGGGACGACAGGTCGACGGGCTCGTTCACGCGACCCCGGCGCCGCGCGTTCCGACCGACGTGGCGGCACTCGTCAACGACGTCGTCACGCGCTTCCAGCCGCTCGCGACCGCTCGGTCGAGGCAGCTCGTGCTCGACTCGCCCGCATCCGCGGTCGTGCTCGCGAGCAGCGAAGACCTCGAGCTCGCGCTCCAGAACGTGATCGAGAACGCGCTGCGCCACGCGCGCTCGGCACCCGTTCGCGTCAGCGTCCACGTCGGGCTGCGCCACGTCAGCATCGACGTGGCAGACGATGGCCCGGGCATCGCCGCCGGCCAAGCGCCGCGCCGTTCTCGAGGCGCAGACGCAGGGCTCGCGCGACGATCAGGCCAGCGGCGGAGCCGGCCTGGGACTCAGCATCGCGAACGATGCGGTGCGTGCCCACGGTGGCCTGATCTGCATCGGCGACGCCCCTGAGGGCGGCGCACTCGTCACGCTGCAGACTCCCGGTTCCGGGAGCAGTCGCACGCCGGCGCCGGCGCCGCACCGAGCTGCGCCCGCGGACTCAGATCACGCGCGCCTGAGCGCTCACTCGCCGGGCGGCAACTCCGGCGGCGCTGAGCCGCCGGGTGACACCGCCGCGGCCTCGCGGCCGGCTCGCAGCTCGTAGCCACGGCGTGCGCCTGCATCCGCGTGCTCGAGCGCCGTGTCGACCTTCAGCCTGCGCCGCAGCGCGTCGCGGGCGCCGCGCGGAAGCACGCCGTTGAAGGCGGTCAGCGGGCCGATCGAGCGCGGGACGTAGACGTCGAAGCGCGGCCGGCGCAGTGCGGAGACGATCTCGGCGGCGACCTCCTCGGGCCCGACATCGCGCGCAGCGCGTGAGTCGGCGAGGCCCACGGACAGGTCGGTCCGGACCTGGCCGGGCATCACGCAGGAGACCTCGACGCCGGTCCCGCGCAGCTCGGCGCGGATCGACTCGCTGACGCCGTAGACGAAGAACTTCGAGCCGCAGTACGTCGCGGCGTGCGACAGGCCCGTGCGGCCGAGCGAGCTCGAGACGTTGACGAGATGGCCGCGGCCGCGCTCGATCATCCCGGGAAGGACGAGCTTCATGCCGTTCAGCACGCCGTGGACGTTCACATCGACGAGCAGGCGGGTCGCCGCGTCGTCCTCCTCGAGGAACGAGCCGATCAGCATGATCCCGGCGTTGTTGACGAGGATGTCCGGCGGCCCGAGCTCCTCGCCGGCGCAGGCGACGAACAGCGCGAACGACGCCGTGTCGCTGACGTCGAGGTCGAACGCGCGAACGTCGCCGCCGAGGTCGCGCGCGGTGTGACGTGCGAGCTCCCCGTCGAGATCGCCGATCGCTACGCGCGCGCCGGCAGCCGCGAGTGCGGCAGCCGTCTCGCGACCGATCCCCTGGGCCCCGCCGGTGACGAGTGCGACGCGGCCGGCCAGCGGCCGCTCGCCCTCGCGCGCCATCAGGACTTCGTGCTCTGCTCGAGCTGCTTCTTGTCGGCGTCGGACAGCTCGGCCGTCGTCGAATGCGACGCGCGCAGCTCATACGCGGCGCGGGCACCCTGGTCGATGTCGGAGAGCACCTTGTCGGCCTTGACGGCGCGCGCGATCGCCTCGCGGCCACGGCGCGGGAGGGCGGCGCTGAACTGGTTCAGCGGGCCGACCGAGCGCGGCACGTAGACGTCGAAGCGCGGGTGCTTCAGCGCCGAGATGATCTCGTCCGCGACGTCCTCGGGCAGGACGTGCTTGACCCCGCGGGTCTGCGGCAGGCCCGAGCCCAGCTCGGTCTGCACGACGACCGGCATGACGCACGAGACCTCGACGCCGGTGCCGCGGGTCTCCCAGCGCAGCGCCTCGCTCATGCCCACGACGTAGTGCTTGGTGCCGCAGTAGGTGGCGCCGCCCGGGTAGCCGCCCTTGCCGGCGGTGGAAGCGATGTTGACGATGTGGCCGCGGCCGCGCTGCAACATCTGCGGAAGCGTCAGCTCGCACCCGTAGTGCACGCCGTAGATGTTGATGTCGATCATCCGCTTCGTGGTCGCGAGGGGCTCGTCGACGAAGCGGCCGAGCTGCATGATCCCGGCGTTGTTGATGATGATGTCGACGGGGCCGAGCTGCTCCTCCGCCTGCGCGATGAAGTTCGCGAACGACTCGTGGTCGGTGACGTCGAGGTGCACGCCGATCGCGCCGTTGCCGAGCTCCTCGGCGACCTTCTGCGCGGACTCGACGTCGAGGTCGCCGATCGCGACCTTCACGCCGTCACGGGCGAGCGCGCGTGCCGTTGCGCGTCCGATGCCGCGACCGCCGCCGGTGAGCGCGGCCACCTGACCGACAAGGATGCGGGGCTGCTTGGCCATGGGTCCTCCTGGGGACGAAAGCGGTCCGCCGAAACTGCTTGAGGCGGGTCCGCGCAGGCTAGCGAAAAGGTGACGGGGGCGTCACGATGCCCCCCGCAGGGTGCCTCAGCGGTGGAAAGCGCCGCGACGCGGCACGACCGCGGCGGCCGTTCCGAGGCCCGGCTCGGCGGGCGCGCCACCCGCGATCCCGCCGACCGCCGCGCTCCTCGCCGTCTTCTTGGCCTTCTTCTTCTTGGCGGCGGTGAAGGTGATCGTGATCGTCTTCGTCGAGGCCTTGGCGACGCCGCTGACCTTGAAGGTGATCTTCAGCCCGTACTTCCCGGCCTTCAGCGTCTTCGGCAGCTTCAGCTTGAAGCCGAGGCTGCCGGCCTTGGTGACCGTCAGGCCGGCCTGGCTGACGATTCGGCCGGCGCGCACGAGGGCGAATGTCGCCTTGCCCGGCTGGTCGGCCGTGAGCGCGATCGGGAGCGCCTTCAGCTTCTTCGACAGCTTGATCTTCTTCGCGGTCAGCACGTCGAGCGCGCCGGCGGACGTCGTCTGCGTGCTCCCGGCCCCGCTGGAACCCGTCTGCTGGGCGATCTGCTGCGCCGTCGGTGGAGGCGTGACGGTCCCGCCGCCGCCCGTGGTGGTGCCGCCGCCGGGCGTGCCGGTGCCCGGCGTTCCGCCGCCACCACCGGTTCCGCCTGTCCCGCCGCCGCCGGCCGGGGGCGCGTTGACCGTCACCGTCTTGGTCGCGGTCGCCGCGTTCCCGGCGTTGTCCGCGGTCGTGAGCTTCACCTCGAACGTGCCGGGCTGTGTGAACGTGTGCGACGCGTTGACACCCGCCCCGTTCGCGGTGTTGTCGCCCCAGCTCCAGGCGTACGCGCCCGTGACGCCGGACGCCGGGCGCGATGCCGGCGGCCGGGTCGGTCGCCGACTGCCGAGAACGAGAGCAGCTGACCGGTCGTCGCCGTGGCCGCGCCGCCGCTGATCGCCAGGCTCGGGGCCGCGCGATCGAGGATCACGTAGCCGCAGGAAGGACCTGAGATGTTGGCGCTGCTCGACGTCAGGGTCGCGAACTGATCCGCGCTTCCGGGCCGGTCCGGGAGCGAGGAGTCCGACGCCCGCGCGCAGAACGTCAGCGGGCCGTCGGGATCGGCGGCGTCGATGTTGTAGACGCAGCTGAACGGGTTGTTCTGCGTCCCCGTCCCGACGCGGTTGCTGCAGACCTGCGTGAAGTCGAACGTGGCGCCATTGCACGCCGTCGCGGGATCGAGGTTCTTCTTGACGCAGACGTACGTCGCAGGCCACGGCGGGGACATCGAGTCGCTGTAGAGCCCCGCGAGCGCGAGGGACTGGCCGGCTGCCTTGTTGGAGTACGTGGCCGTCCCCTCGACCGAGACGCCCGAGACCGTGGGGGTCGAGCGGTCGATCGTCGAGCTGCTGCAGGACGAGTTCGCCTCGGGGAACTCGGTTCCATCGCCGGCGAACGAGTATTTGCCGTTGACGCAGACGCCGTAGGTCGTCCCGCTCTGCAGCGTGTTGACGACGCCGGTGAAGTTCGCGAAGAGGGTTCCGGTCGATGCGACGCCCGACGCGCCGATGTACTGGGTGAACTCGCTGAAGACGTTCGAGGCGCCCACGTAGTAGTTGACGCCGAGCCGGAACGTTCCGTACGAGTTGAAGCGGTTGTACCCGAAGTAGTACGTGTTCGTCGTCGTGTTCGTGAACGCCGGCTCGCCGGTGCCGGCGACGGAGGTGGACGCGGCGGCCAGGCCTGGCGCAGAGACCGTCAGGAGGGCGGCGACGACGGCGCTGATGAGAAGGCGGCGGAGCACGAGTTGAATCCCTTCGCGGTGCACGTGACTTGACGGCACCGTATCGCGCCGCGAGGCGTCCACCTACCCGTGCACGACATGTGTCCAGGGACATAGACTGCGGCGGCTCGACAGCGTGTCACGCGCTCTCCAGCGCCCCGGGTTATCAGCACAAGGAGGAGCCCCATGGCCGTCACCGTCGCCCTGTCCGAAGTCCAGCGTGCCGCGCTCGCGGCGCTCTGCGACACCTTCGCCGCGCCGATCGAGCGCGATGACGATCCCACCGGGTTCTGGGGGCGCAGTGCGTCCGATCTGCAGATCCCGGCGATCATCGAAGACCGGCTCTCGGGTGGGCTCGTTCCCGAGGAGCAGCTCGAGGGGCTGCGCCAGCTGCTCGACGCGCTCGCCGCGCAGGGACTCGTCGAGGCACCGCTCGCCGCGCGCGAGCAGATCGTCAAGGGGTTCATGGACTCCGGGCCCGATGCGCGCGCCGGCATCGGCGCGCTCAAGGGGCTCACGCACCTCCTGTTCTACGCGCTGCCCGACGCCACGACCGGGCGCAACCCGAACTGGGAGGCGATCGGCTACCCCGGCCCACGCGCCGCGCCGCCGTCAGCGGCCGACGCGCCGAAGACGATCGCGATCACGCGACCGGACGACGCCGGTCTCACGCTGACCACCGACGTCGTCGTGATCGGCTCGGGCTCGGGCGGCGGGGTCGTCGCCGGATACCTCGCGACGCAGGGCAAGGACGTCGTCGTGCTCGAGGCCGGCGGTTACTACAACGAGGCGGACTTCAACCAGCTCGAGCTGTGGGCCTACGAGAACCTCTACCGCGCGGGCGGCATGTCGGGCACCGCCGACGGGCGGATCGCGCTGATGACGGGCTCGAACCTCGGCGGCGGCTCGACCGTCAACTGGACGAACTGCCTGCGCACCTACCCGTGGGTGCGCGAGCAGTGGGAGCAGGAGTTCGGCCTCGAGGGCCTCGCCGGGCCGGAGTACGACCGCATTCTCGACACGGTCAGCGAGCGGATCAACGTCACCGACCGCTGTTCGGACTGGAACCCGACGACGGAGACGCTGAAGGCGGCCTGCGAGGCACGCGGGCACGGGTTCCAGCGGATCACGCGCAACGCCGACGAGGAGCACTACGACGCCGACCTGGCGGGGCTGATGGGCTTCGGTGACGTCAGCGGCGCCAAGAACGGGACGCAGAAGACCTGGCTGCAGGACGCCGCCGACGCGGGCGCGCGGTTCGTCGTGAACTGCCGTGTCGAGCGCGTGCTCGTCGAGGACGGGCGCGCCGCCGGCGTCGAGGGCACGTACACCGATCCCGAGGGGCGCACCGCGCGCGTCACGGTCAAGGCGCCGACCGTCGTCGTCGCCGCGGGCGCGCTCGACACCCCGGCGGTGCTGCTGCGCAGCGGCATCGGCGGCCCGGCCGCCGGCGACTACCTGCGCCTGCATCCCGCGACGGCCGTCGCCGGCTTCTACGACGAAGGGCAGAAGGCCTGGTGGGGGCCGCCGCAGTCGGGGCTGTCGACGGCGCTCGCCGACATCGAGGACGGCTACGGCTACCTGATCGAGACCTCGCATGCCTCTCCCGGCGTCAGCGCCGCAGCGTTCCCGTGTCACGGCGCCGAGGCCCACAAGGAGCTGATGGCGCAGAGCCCGATGACCGCCGCGTTCGTCTTCCTGATCCGCGACCACGGGCACGGCCGCGTGAGCATCGACGACGACGGCAACCCCGTGCACGAGTACGCGTTCGACGACGAGCTCGACCGGCGCATCTTCGCGCACGGCCTCGAGGAGATGGTGCGGCTGCACGACGCGGCGGGCGCCAACGGCGTCGCGACCTTCCACCGGCATGTCGAGCCGTGGAAGCGCGACTCGGGCGAGCCGATCGACGACTACGTGACCCGCGTGCGCGAAGCCTCGCTCGAGCCGTACGACCACGCCACGTTCAGCCTCCACCACATGGGGTCCGCGCGGATGGGCAAGGACCCGGCGACGAGCGTCGCGAACGGCTGGGGCGAGCTGCACGACACGCCCGGCGTCTGGATCGGCGACGCGAGCGGCTTCCCGACGGCGTCCGGCACGAACCCGATGCTGACGACCATGGCACTCGCGCTGCGCACGGCTGAGGCGATCGCCGAAGGGAAGGGTGCATGACCCGGATGGAGCGCGTCTCCGGCTCGTTCGAGCACGAAGGACGGCGCCTCGCGTACGACATCATCGGCGAAGGCGAGCACACCGTCGTCCTCACGCACGGGCTGCTGCTGAGCCGCAAGATGCACAAGCCGCTTTCGCGGCGCCTGGCCGAGCGCGGCTATCGCGCAGTCTCGCTGGACTTCCTCGGTCACGGGGAGTCCGACCGGCCGGCCGACATGACCGCCTACTCGATGCAGGCGTTCGGGCGCGAGATCCTCGCGCTGCTCGACCACCTCGGAGTCGAGCAGGCCGTCGTGCAGGGCACGTCGCTGGGCGCGAACTCGGCGCTCGAGGCGGCCGTGATCGCACCCGAGCGGATCCGCGGCATGGTGATCGAGATGCCCGTGCTCGACAACGCGATCCTCGGTGCAGGGGCGTCGTTCCTGCCGTTCATGCTCACGATGCGCTTCGCAGCCCCGGCAGTCCGGATGCTGAACACCGTCGCGAACCTGATCCCGACATCGCGCGTGCCGGCGCTCGACATGCTGATGGACTGGCCGCGCGACCCGCCGGAATCGTCGCTGGCCGTGCTCAGCGGGCTGTTCTTCGGCCGCATCGCGCCGCCGACCGAGGTGCGCCGGACGATCACGGTGCCGGCGCTCGTGGTCGGGCACCCGAACGACCCGGTCCACCCGCTCACCGACTCAGACGAGCTTGCTCGCGAGCTCCCGAACGCGCGGCTCGTCGCGGCCGAGTCGATCGTCGAGATGCGCGTGCGGCCCGAGCGGCTGACCGCGGAGATCGCGGCGTTCGTCGATCAGTGCTGGGTCGTCACGAAGCCTGCCCGTGCGCGCAAGCGCGCTGCCGCCAAGCCGCGCCCGCGCAAGCGCTCCGCCGCGTAGGCCCGCGCTGCGGGCTACACGCCCGGCGGCGGATCCGCGAGGAAGAGCGTGTCGACGTAGTAGTTGGTCGCGTTGAAGTCGTTGCCCGGGAGCGCCGGCGTGCTGCCGTAGCCGTAGATGCCGTTGGCGCTGACGCCGTTGGCGATCGTGTGCAGCGGCGGGTTGTCGAACACCGACGCGAAGACGCCGCCGGCAGCCGAGTAGTGCCCGTTCGGTGCGTGGTAGGACACGATGTACGTCGTGTCCGCGTTGATCGGCGACCGGCGTGTCGAACAGGACGCTCTGCCAGCCGCTCGTCGACTCCCCGGTGAAGGTCGCCTGCGCCAGCAGCGAGCCGCCACTCGATCCACAGGCTGCCGACGTGCGTGCCGGTGTTCGCCGCCGCCTTGTAGAAGCGGACGCCGAGTGACCGTGCCGGCCGCCTCGGAGGTGAACTTGACGCCGAGGTCGATCCCGTCGGTGTCGACGCGCGTCGACCGTCGACGGCGTCGCCAGGTCGAAGATCGTCGATGCCGGCGTCACCGCAGCGGACGAGGCCGACTGGGTCGAGCCGTTGGCGTTCGTCGCGGTCACCTTGAACGTGTACGCGGTCCCGTTCGTCAGGCCCGTCAGCGTCACGCTCGTGCTCGACGCGGACACCGGGACGTCCGACAGCGCGCTGCCGTCGACGTACGGCGTCACGGTGTAGCCGGTGATCGCACTGCCGCCGTCGAAGGCCGGCGCCGTCCAGCTGACGCGCGCCGACTGCGAGGCCGGCTCGCCCGACACGGCGGTCGGCGCGTCCGGAGCGCTGCCGCCGAGGACCGTCACGGAGTTCGATGCGGACGACTGCGGACCCTGCCCGCTGGCGTTCGAGGCGCGCACCTTGAAGGTGTAGGCGCTCCCCGGCGTCAGGCCGGTGACCGTCGTGTCTCGTGCCGGACACGGTCTTGGGCGTCTGCGCGGCAGCGCCCAGGTACGGCGTCACCTCATAGGACGTCGCGGCGCCGCCGCTCGAGGGTGCGGTCCACGAAACCGCCGCCGACGCGTTGCCCGCAGTCGCGGTGACGCCACTCGGCGCACCTGGCACCGGGGTGGTCTGGAACTGCACGTCGACGTAGTAGTTCGTCGCGTTGAAATTGTTGGTCGGGAAGGTGGGCGTGGCCGCTGTACGCGTAGACGCCGTTGGCGCTGATGCCGTTGGCGATCGTGTGCAGCGGCGGGTTGTCGACGGCGCTGGCGAAGCACGCCGCCGGCGGCCGAGTAGTGCCCGTTCGGGGCGTAGTAGGACACGACGTACGTCGTGCCGGCGGTGATCGTCGACGGGCGTAGCGAACGTCGCGCGTCTGCCAGCCGATCGCCGACTCCCCGGCGAATGTGACACGGGCCAGCAGCGAGCCGCCGGTCGTCCACAGGCTGCCGACGTGCGTGCCGGTGTTCGCCGCCGACTTGTAGAAGCGCACGCCGGTCACCTGGCCCGCGAGGTCGGACGTGAACTTCACGCCGAGCTCGATGCGCGCTGGTGTCGCCGCGCGTCGACCGTGCGCCGGCGTCGACGAGGTCGAGGATCGTCTGCACGGGCGTGACCGCGTTGGACGCCGACGACTGCGTCGAGCCGATCGCGTTCGTCGCGGTCACCCTGAACGTGTACGCGGTGCCGTTCGTCAGGCCGGTCAGCGTCACGTTGGTGCTCGCCGGCGACACCGGAACGGCCGACAGCGGGTTCGCCGCCGACGTACGGCGTCACCGTGTAGCCCGTGAGCGCACTGCCGCCGTCGGAGCTCGGAGCCGTCCAGCTCACGCGCGCCGACTGCGTGGCAGCCTCAGCACTGACACCGCTCGGGGCCGACGGGGCCGTCGCAGCGAGAATCGTCACGGCATTGGAGGACGCCGACTGGGCGCCTGCACCTTGGTGTTGATGCCGCGCACCTTGAACGTGTACGAGGTCCCGGCAGTCAGGCCGGTGACCGTCGTGGTCGTCGCCGGCGGCGTGCCCGAGACGGTACGGCTTCGCCGTCTGCGCGGTCGAGCCGATGTACGGCGTGACCTCGTACGACGTCGGCGCGGTCCGCCGGTCGACGGCGCCGTCCACGAGACCGATCGCGGACGACGTTGCCGGCCGTCGCGGTCACGCCGGTCAGCTGGCGCCGGGCAGCGGGCCGGCTGGAACGTCACGTCCACCCAGTAGTTGGTGGCGTTGAAGCTGCTCGTCGGGAACGCGCTGGTGCGCCGAGTAGGCGTAGACGCCGTTGGCGCTGACGCCGTTGGCGATCGAGTGCAGCGGCGCGTTGTCGACGGCTGCGGTCAGGCCGCCGCCGGCAGCGGAGTAGTGCCCGTTCGGCGCGAAGTAGGAGGCGACGTAGGTCGTGTCGGCCGTGATCGTCACCGGGCTGGCGAACGTCACGGTCTGCCAGCCGCGACGCCGTCTCGCCGGTGAAGGTCGCCTGCGCCAGCAGCGTGCCGCCGCTCGTCCACAGGCTGCCCGATGTGGGTGCCGGTGTTCGCGGCCGCCTTGTAGAAGCGCACGCCGGTCACCGGGCCGGTCGACGTCGGACTTGAACTTCACGCCGAGCTCCACGGCGCTGCCGTCGAGCGCGTCAGCCGGTCGCCGGCGTCGCGAGGTCGAAGATCGTCTGCGCGGGCGTGACGCGTGTTGGACGCCGCCGACTGCGCCGAGCCGACCGCGTTCGTCGCGGTCACCTTGAACGTGTAGTCGGTGCCGTTCGTCAGGCCGGTCACGGTGGCGCTCGTCGCGGTCCCGGCGACCGTGGCGGTGCCCTGCGCGGCCGCGCCGATGTACGGCGTGATCGTGTAGCCCGTGATCGCGCTGCCGCCGTCGCGAGGTCGGCGCCGTCCAGCTCACCCGCGCCGACTGCGATGCCGGCTCGGCGGTCACGCCGGTCGGGGCCGTCGGAGCCGCCGGCGCCAGCGACGGTCACCGCGTTGGAGGACGCCGACTGGCCGCCCGTCCCGACCGCGTTGGTCGCACGGACCTTGAACGTGTAGGTGGTCCCGGACGTCAGCCCGCCGACCGTCGCCGTCGTCAGCGGCGGCGTGCCCGTGACGTTGACGACCTTCGCCGTCTGCGCGGTCGTGCCGATGTACGGCGTGACCTCGTAGGACGTCACGGCGCCACCGGTCGCCGGAGCCGATCCACGAGACCGTCGCCGACGCGTTGCCGGCGGTCGCCGACACGTTGGTCGGCGCGCTCGGCGTCGTCGGCGCGACGAACAGCACGTCGACGTAGTAGTTCGTCGCGTTGAACGAGTTCGTCGGGAACGCGCGGCGTGCCCGAGTAGGCGTAGACGCCGTTGGGGCTCACGCTGTTGGCGATCGAGTGCAGCGGCGCGTTGTCGACGGCCGTTGCAAGGCCGGCGCCGGCGGCCGAGTAGTGCCCGCTGGGAGCGAAGTAGGAGACGATGTACGTCGTGCCGGCGGTGATCGTGACCGGGGTGGCGAACGTGACCGTTCTGCCAGCCGGACGCGGACTCGCCGGTGAACGTCGCGCGGGCCAGCAGAGCGCCGCCGCTCGACCACAGGCTGCCGATGTGCGTGCCGGTGTTCGCGACGCCCTTGTAGAAGCGCACGCCGAGTGACCTGGCCGGTCGAGTCGGACTTGAACTTCATCGCCGAGCTCGACGGCGCTGCCGTCGAGCGAGTCGATCGTGCTCGGCGTGGCCAGAGTCGAGGACGGTCGACGGCCGGCGTGACCGACGGCGAGGCCGTCGACTGCGTCGAGCCGAGCGCGTTCGTCGCCGTCACCTTGAAGGTGTAGTTGGTGCCGTTGGTCAGGCCGGTCACGGTGGTGCTCGTCGCCGACGGGCTCGACCTGCACCGGGGTCTGTGCGGTCGCGCCGATGTACGGCGTCACCGTGTACGCCGGTGATCGGGCTGCCGCCGTCGAACGCCGGCGCCGTCCAGCTCACGAGCGCCGACCCGGAGGTCGCCGCCGCTGCGACGCCCGTCGGGGCCGTCGGCGCCACGGGCGGGAGGATCGTCACCGCGTTGGAGGACGCCGACTGGCGCCTGAACCGGTCGGGTTGATCGCCCGCACCTTGAAGGTGTACGATCGTGCCCGAGGTCAGGCCGCTGACCATGGTGGTCGTCGCGGGCGGCGTGCCGTTGACGTTGACGACCTTCGACGTCTGCGCGGTCGTGCCGATGTACGGCGTCACCTCGTACGAGGTCGGTGCGCCGCCGCTGGCCGGTGCGGTCCACGACACGTTCGCCGAGCCGCGGCCGGCCGTGGCGCGTCACGTTGGTGACCGGGCCCGGCGCCGGCGATCGGCGCGAACGTCACGTCGACCCAGTAGTTGGCTGCGCCGAACGAGCTCGACGGGAAGATGCTCGAGCCGCCGTAGCTGTAGACGCCGTTGCCGGAGGTCGCGGTGTTGCGCAGCGCGTGCAGCGGGGCGCCGTCGGCGACGGCGCCGCCCTGCGGCGCCGGGCGCGGGCGCGTTCCAGAGGTAGTCGGGCGTCGCCGAGTAGTGCGCCGTTCGGCGCGTAGTACGACGCGACGTAGGTCGTGCCCGGGGTCACCGGGACCGGGGTCGCGAACGTGACGGTCTGCCAGCCGCTGAGCCGTCTCGCCGGTGAACGTCGCCTGGGCGAGGCGCGTCCCGTCAGCCGTCCACAGGCTGCCGATGTGGGTGCCCGGTGTTCGCCGGCGGCCTTGTAGAAGCGCACGCCGGTGATCGCGCCGTACGTGTCGGCCTTGAACTTGACGCCGACCTCGACCGGTGTCGGGTCGTCGGCGACGACGTCCGTCGGCGCGAAGTTGGTACCCCAGATCGAGCACGGGCAGTTGACGTCGACGTTCGAGCCGCTGCCGGGCGTCTGGATGTTGCCGCTGTCGTCGGTCGCGCGGACCTTGATGTTCGCGGTCGGGGTAGCCGTGGGCGATCCACGGGTACGTCCAGCTGGTGGTGCCGGTCGCCGGGTGCCACGTCGTGCCGCCGTCGGTCGAGACCTCGACGCCGGCGACCTGCCCGCCGACGTCCGTCGCGGTGCCCGACAGCGTCACCTTGGCGCCGTCGGCCAGCGTCGTCGGCGGCGACGTGATCGTCGCCGTCGGCGTGGTGGTGTCGGTCGACGCCGTCGCACGCGACGAGACCCGTGATCGGTGCGTACGGCTGCGCGCCCATGTCGGCGAGGATGTTCAGCGTCGCCTGCTGCATGTTGCGGTCGGGCGCGTTGTTGTTCGGGTTCGACGACGTCGAGGCCCCACGACCACTGCACGGTGCCGGCGCCGAACACGATCGCGCCGCTGGACGCGCTTGTACATCGTGAGGTTGTGCGTCGCGGTCCCGCCCTGCTCGGTGGTGCTGCCGTAGTCGGTGAAGACCTCGAGGCCGCTGACGGTCGTCGACGACAGGTGGATCTGGCCGGCGGGCCGGAAGCCGTTGTCGGCGTCGACGTCCCACTCATAGCCGAGCGTGTCGGGCGCGAGCGTCAGCGTCTGCGTCCCGGTCAGGTTCGCAGCGGCCGTATTGCGCCAGAGGCGCATCTTCGCGTACGCCGCCGGGCACCTTGATGTCGGACGGTGCCGGAGTTGACGAGGAAGGACTGTCCGCTGAGCGAGTTCTGCGGGGTCACGTTGTCCGACGCCGTCGCGAAGCGCGGGTCCGACCAGGTGCCCGTCCACGTCACGGGGTCCTGCTGGCTCGGGAAGTGCGTGTCCTTGTAGGAGGTCAGCGTGCGGTTCGCGACACCGGTGCTGCTGTTCTCCCAGCGGGTCTTCCAGTAGATCTCGTTGCCGCTGAAGAACGCCAGGTCGACGCCGGCCGCGCGCGCGGCCTCGACGTTCGTGCGCTGCGACGCGGACCAGTACTCGTCGTGGCCGCTGGACATGAAGACCTTGTGGTTCAGCAGCAGCGGACCGCGGCTGCCGACGTCCGCACTGGTCGTGTAGTTGACGTCGTAGCCGTTGGCCTCGAGGAAACGGACCATCGGGTACTCGCCGCCGCCGAAGAACGCCGACCGCGGGTTCAGGCGCTCGGTGTCGAGCGGGCCGGTTGTAGGAGACCTTGTAGGCCGACTTGTAGGTCGACGGGTTGCCGGGCGGGCAGGAGACGGTGCAGACGTAGAGGCTGTTGCCGCCGTAGCTGTTGTAGGCCTGCCAGGTCGAGTCGGACGTCGACACGAGCATCTCCGAGTGGCTCGCGTCGTCGCGCACGACGAACATGATCTGGCTGTCGCCGCCGGTGTCGTTGCGCACCAGGTGGGCGACGTAGACGCCCGAGACCGCCGTGCTCGGAACGGTCCACGTACGCGAGACCGACCAGTTGCCGCAGTCGATCAGGCCGGTGGTCGAGTCGGCGCTGCAGGCGGGCTGGGTCGCCGTACCGGTCGGCGTCAGGTTCGAGGCGATCAGACGCGCGCCATCGCCGCCGTAGTACCCCAGGCGCAGGATGTCGATGTGGTAGTTCGAGGTCGACGACTTGATCTTGAACGAGACCGTCTCGCCCTTGTTCACGCTCTGCGTCGTCGCGTAGCCCTGGATCGTGGGATCGCCGTCGCCGTCGACCTCCCAGTTGGCCGGGTCCTCGCCGGTCTGCGTGTTCTCGCAGGCCACCGCGTTCGTCACGGGCGGCGTGCACGCCGCCGCGTGGGACGCCGCCGGCGCCCCTGCAAATCCGACGATCGCGAGCACGATCACCGGCAGGCCCATCCTGAGCCGTCGTATCCGTCCCCGGCGGCGGTTGTTTTCGGCCAGGATCGACTTCTTCGCGGTATCCATACATCCGAGCAACGGATCGAACGGGGCGGAACACCCGCGGGGCTGGGCGGAATCGAGGATGAAATACGAGGGAGGGCCAATTTCGGCGCCTCCCCGGTCCGGGCTCTCCTAAGTGTTGTCCAAGCCTCGTGAGAAACGCGGCGGGCCGACCGTTGCTGGCTATATGAAGAGGAACGGATTCGGAACTCTCATGGTCGTCGCGGCGACGGCCCTGGTGGCGGGATGCGGCGGTTCATCGTCGCCGTCGGCGCCGACCGGCAGCGCGGACAATCCCGTGCCGGCGCGCCAGCAGGCCGGCAGCGAGCAGCTGTCGCCGGAGAAGCCGGGCTACAGCAAGCTCGTCGAGCGCCAGACGACGAAGCCCAAGAGCCGCTTCACGCCGTGCAACCTCGTGACCAAGACACAGGCGCGCGCGATCATCGGACTGCCGCTCGCCGAGCCCGTCGAGGCTCCGCTCGGCCCGACCTGCATCTACCGCAGCCAGAACGGCAAGGCGTTCGTGACCATCGCGGTGCCCTCGGTCCAGTACTCCAAGCTGAAGCGCGAGAGCCGGAAGCGCACGGCCGTCACGGTCGCCAACCGCACGGGCTTCTGTGGCGGCGCCGGCACGACGACGCTCTACGTGCCGCTCGAGCGCCGCCGGGTGCTCGCCGTCGCGGCGCCGTGCCCCGTCGCGACACGGTTCGCAGCCGCTGCGGTCAAGCAGCTCGACGGCTGAGATCGGGCCGGAGCTCCTCGTGTACCAGGTATCGAACTCGACCTCCCTGCTCCGCGCCCGCCGCCGGCTGGGCGCGAAGGGCGCCGCCGCCGATCGCGTCGCGCCGACGGTCGTCCTGCTCGGCCTGACGAGCCTCTTCACCGACATCTCCTCGGAGATGGTCGTGACGATCCTGCCGCTCTACCTCGTCTCGGTCGGCGGGTTCTCGCCGCTGGCGTTCGGCGTCATCGACGGCATCTACAACGGCGCGGCAGCACTCGTCGGCCTGGCGAGCGGGTTCATCAGCGACCGCTGGCGGCGCCACAAGGAGGTCGCGACGACCGGCTACGGCCTCTCGGCGCTCTGCAAGCTGCTGCTGGCGACTGTCGGCACGGCGCTGTCGGCGATCGGCGCGATCGTGCTGATCGACCGGATCGGCAAGGGCATCCGGACCGCGCCGCGCGACGCGATGATCTCGCTCGCGACGCCCGAAGAGCCAGCTCGGAGCGGCGTTCGGCGTCCACCGTGCACTCGACACGACGGGTGCGCTGATCGGGCCGCTCGTCGCCTTCGCGATCCTCGCCGCCGCGCCGCTCGCCTTCCATTCGATCTTCGTCGTCAGCTTCTGCGTCGCGCTGATCGGCGTCGCGATCCTGGTGCTGTTCGTGAACCCCAGGGCCGTCGC
This sequence comes from uncultured Actinomycetes bacterium, assembly GCA_963821685.1. Lineage (GTDB taxonomy): Bacteria > Actinomycetota > Thermoleophilia > Solirubrobacterales > Solirubrobacteraceae > F1-60-MAGs163. The sequence goes on from CAWGEW010000001.1 coordinate 72,908, forward strand.
GCCGGACGCCGAGGCGCCCGAGCGCAAGCCGTCGCTGCGCGGTGCGGCCGCGCTGGTGTCGATCCGCCGCTACCGCGCGCTGCTGATGGCCGCGGCCGCGCTCAGCCTGGCGACGGCGAGCGACGCCTTCATCTTCCTCGCGCTGCAGGAGAAGCTGGACCTGGGGACGTCGCTGTTCCCGCTGCTGTTCGTCGGCAGCGCCGGGATGTACATGGTGCTGGCCGTCCCGATGGGCCGGCTGTCCGACCGCATCGGCCGCGGGCGCGTGCTGCTCGGCGGCTACGTGCTGCTGCTGGCCGTGTACATCGTCGTGCTGGCTCCGGCTGACGGCTGGGTCATGCTGATGACGGCGCTGGCGCTGCTCGGCGCCTACTACGCCGCAACCGACGGCGTCCTGATGGCGCTCGGCAGCGCGATCGTGCCCGACGAGGTACGGGGCAGCGGTCTGGCACTGCTCGGTACCGTGACGAACATCGGCCGCCTGATCGCCTCCATCGCCTTCGGTGCGCTGTGGACCCTCTGGGGCATCAACACGGCACTCGCCTGTTACGGCGCCGGCCTCGTCGTGGCGATCGCCCTCGCCGCGTTCGTGCTCGTCAACTCGCGGGAGCCCGCGCATCAGTAAGCGAGCCACCATCTTCTCGGTCCTTGTCGCCGTCTGCGTGCTCGTGGCGGGCGGCGCGCTCGCCGCCGCGATCCGCGGCGAGGACAAGCCCGCGGCGGTGTCCCAGGACGCCGACACCGCGCTCGCGACGACGCAGTCCGAGGGTCAGCCGACGGTCGTCTACCGCGCCGCCGGGCAGCGCGGGCAGGTCGACATCGCAGAGTTGAAGCCGGCGCCCGGAGCACCGATGCGCTCGGCGATGAAGTGCGACCGCGTGTACTTCGCGGCCGGCCGCGGCATCTGCCTCGCCCGCGGCGGCGGCTTTGCGGCCGGCTACCAGGCGCAGCTGTTCGACTCGCGGCTGCGCGTGCGCCACCGCGTGTCGCTCCAGGGCGTTCCGAGCCGCGCGCGCGTGTCGCCCGACGGCCGCTACGGAGCGGTGACGCTGTTCGTCACCGGACACGCATACGCAGCTGCCGGGAGCTTCTCGACGGCGACGACACTGATCGACCTCACGACCGGCACGAAGATCGCGGGCCTCGAGGACTTCACCGTGTTCAAGGGCAGCCGGCAGGTGAACGCCGTCGACGTCAACTTCTGGGGCGTGACGTTCGCGCGCGACAGCGACGTCTTCTACGCGACGCTCGCGACCGGCGGCAAGACCTACCTGATTCGAGGCTCGGTCAAGGCGAAGACCGCCCGCGTCCTGCATGAGAACGTCGAGTGCCCGTCACTGTCCCCGGACGGGACCCGGATCGCCTACAAGAGCCGCACCGGCTCGAAGAAGAACCCGTGGCGCCTGACCGTGCTCGATCTCAGCGACGATGCAGGAGACGCCGCTCTCCGAGACGCGGTCCGTCGACGACCAGGCGGAGTGGCTCGACGACGACCACGTCCTCTACGGCCTCGACGGGGCGATCTGGGTGGTCGCGGCCGATGGCACGGGCATGCCGCACCGCTACATCGAGGGTGCCGACTCGCCCGCGGTCGTACGCCCGTCCTGAGCAGCTCGCCGTTGCACCAGCGGCCCAAGGGCTGAGAGACTGCCCGGACCCGACGAAGGAGCGCTCATGCCCGTTGAGCCCCTGACCATCTGCAGCATCGACGAGCTCGAACGGACCGGCTCGTGGGCGCTCGTCCGCAAATCGCTCGGGCTGAGCGCGTTCGGGATCAACGTCGTCGACATCGCCGCCGGCGACTCGATCCCCGAGCACGACGAGGTGGACCGCGACCAGGAGGAGGTGTTCCTGACGCTTTCGGGGGCACCGACGCTCGTCGTCGACGGCCACGACCATCCGCTCCCCGAGGGGACGTTCGCGCGGCTCGACCCCGAGCCCCGGCGGACGGTTCGCAACGACGGCGACTCCGCGGCCCGCGTGTTGATCATGTCCGCGCCGCGCACCAGCGGCTACGAGCCGATGGGGTGGGCATGACGGCCTCGGCTGACAACGGGGCGGCCGCGCTCGAGGCGATGATCGGACGCTACAACGACGCCTGGAACGCCCACGACGTCGACTCGATCCTCGCGCTGCATGCGCCAGGGATGGTGTTCGAGAACCACACCGCCGGCGAGCTCGCCGAGGGCGCCGCGGTCGGGCCGCACATCGCGGCGATCTTCGAGGGCTGGCCGGATCTGCGCTTCGACACGCGGCGGCTCTATGTGCGCGACGGCCTTGTCGTCCAGGAGTGGACGGCGCACGCGACCCACACCAGGCGCCTGTCGCGTGGTGACATCGTCGCCGAGCCATCGGGCAACCCGCTGTCCTGGGTCGGGATGGACGTCATCCCGTGCGAGGGCGGCCTGGTCAAGCGCAAGGACGTCTACTCGGACTCGGTCGGGATCCTGCGGCAGGTCGGGCTGCTGTAGGCCCCGGGCGCCCGGGTGAAACCGCCCGGGGCTCGACCCGACAGTCCGCCGGGCCGAGCTTGTGAGGCTGCGCTTCGTCACCGGCTACCACAAGTCTTCTCAGGGACACGGGGAGCGAACCCGGCGATCGAGGCGCCGGACCAGTGCTGAAGCGCCACGAACCTTACGCGAGCGGTCGAGCCCGTGCGGCGGTTCCGGGTGACGCTGCGCGGGTGGAATTGCGCATTGTGCAGGGCGGCCCGCGGCGACTAGGTTCGGGCCAGGCGTGGCATGGACCGCACCTGGGCGGACGTGGCCGTCGCACCTTCCTTCTCCAACGGAATGCGGCGGCCACCTGTGTCCCGCGCCGTGCTGCCGTCGGCGCCGGTGGCCAGTGCGAGCAGCGCGTCGGTGCGCGAATGGACGCCGAGCGCGTGACACGCCAGCTGGATGTGCTTCTCCGCTGTTCGGGGGCTGATGCCCAGTTCCAGTGCTGCCGCCCCGGTGGTTCGGCCGGCCAGGAGCAGCGCCATCACTGCTGCCTGTCGTTGCGTCAGGCCGCGCCCGACGAGGTCCTCGCTGCTCATGCTCGACGACACGCGCTTCAGCAGGACGGGCCAGAACTCACCGTCCTGACTTGCGAGCAGCTGCACCGTGACCGGCTCTCCGACCGTGTCGGTGACCTTGAGCTCGACCAGGACCGGGCCGGACTCACGTGCCGGCTCCTGCGACGGGTCGGGTGCGACGGCCGTCGTCGGGTGGGCAAGCCGGCGAACACAGGAGACCGCCTCCGCAAGCGCCGGATCGAGTCGGACCGTGTCGCCGTCGAGGCTGATGATCTCCCCGAATCGGTCGACGACGTAGATCTCCACCCCCGAGCGCGCCAGCAGATCGCCGGTCAGTCCGCTGGCAGTTCGCGCGGACTCACGCTGCCACAGCGCGGCGTACGTGATCCGCAGTGAGCGCTGAATCAGGAGCGCGGCCACGTGCTCGGCTTCGCTGAAGCCCCAGCCTTCGCGACCGATGCACAGGGACACCCTCGCCATCGGGTGTCGAAGCGGGACTGGGATGACAAGCTGATCGGCGATGCCGATCCCGCGAAAGACGTCGGTGAACAGCGCCGTTGTCGAGAACGAGCACTCGTCGGCGAGATCGGAGATGGCGAGTGGCGAAGCGCCTCCGCGGCCTTGTTCGTAGTGGCCGATGACCGGATGCTCGTGGCGCAGTCGGGTGTAGGCGGCGATCAGGGACACCGCGCTGGCCGCGGGCGGATCGCTGACCATGTTCACCTCGCCGGTGGCGAGGTCCACCTCTTTGAAATGCGTCGTCGATCCGGGGATGACGCGAGTGACGTCGAGCGCGGCCACCCGCAGGGCTCTCAGGTCACGGGCGTCGAAGAGGCCTGCGATGTAGCCCCACAGGCTCGCGGCGAGGACCGGCGCCAGGTTTGCCGCCGCCTCCCACACTGTGCCCGCTTCGGACGGGGCACTCGCTACCTCGCTCACTGGACCAGAGCTCCCTTTGCGCAACAACCGTCTTGGCGTGTTGCCACTCTCTATCAGGTCCGCGGGTACCAATGCAACTTCGGTGTATTACGGTGAGGGCCGGCCTGCGCCCAACATAAAACCGCCGCCCCTTTTGTGGGAGCGGCGGAGTGGTGCTGCGGCATCCTTGTGAGCGCCGACGGCTCCGGTCTACGGAAGGTCTGACAGCTCCGGAGCGCAATCGTCACGCCGAACCTGACTGGCGAACTGGGCGGGGCTTGACTCTCGATGCATTCCTGCTAGTTTCATAATAGTTATTGATCCTGAAGTATCCGCTCGGCGGTCCTCTCGAGCGTCGACCCGACCACGAAGGAACCGCCATGACGACGTCCCTGCCTGAGCAGACACCCGAGCAGCGACGGATCGCCCTGATCGCGGGCATCTGGTTCGCGATCACGTTCCTCGCCTCGATTCCGGCGCTGTTGCTCTACCAGCCCCTGCTGGATCACCACGACTACATCCTCGGCGCGGGCGCCGATACGCGTGTGGCCATCGGCGCGTCGCTGGAGATCATCCTCGTCATCGCCAACATCGCGACGGCGGTCGTGCTGTACCCGATCGTGAAGCGCCAGAGCCAGAGCATCAGCCTCGGCTACGTCGCGAGTCGCACGATCGAATCGGCGATCATCGCCGTGGGCATCATCAGCGTCCTGGCGCTGCTGACGCTGCGGCAGGACGTCGGTGGATCAGGCGCGGCAGACGGTGCCTCGCTCGTCATCGCCGGGCGATCGCTCGTCGCCATCCACGACTGGACGTTCCTGCTCGGCCCCGCCTTCTGCGCGGGCTTCGGCAACGGGATCCTGCTCGGCTATCTGATGTACAAGTCCGGCCTCGTGCCGCGCGCCATGGCGATGCTCGGCCTGATCGGCGGCCCGCTGATCTTCGCGTCGGGGCTCGCGATCGTGCTCGGTGTCTACGACAACGGCGATGCCGTGAACTCGCTGCTGTCGCTGCCGGAGATCGCCTGGGAGCTGTCGCTGACGGTCTACCTGATCGCCAAGGGGTTCAGGCCGTCGCGGATCCTCGCGTAGGCACGCTGTCGCGGTCCTCGCGCGCCAGCAGCACCGCTCCGATCACCGCGAAGGAGGCGGCACCGGCGCCGGTCAGGATCTTCGCCTGGGTCGAGAAGGCGCCCTTGCGGATCTGGATCAGTGACGCCACGGCGTCCGCGGAATCGATCGCCACACTCATTGCGAGCACCTGCCTGCGGGTCTCGCCGGAGCTGGCCGCGGTGGCCACCGCCAGCGCACACTCGCGCGCGCCGAACAGCTGGGTGACGACCGGCTGCCCGCTCTCCGGAACCAGCCCGAAGACGCGCGCCGCCAGCGACGGTGAGACCCACGAGAGCACACCGATCGCCATGCGTGTTGCCGTGAACGCCTGAATCAGAGAGGGCATGGTCGCGGCACCATAGATCACGCCTGCTGTGCGAGCTGCAAGCGTGGCGCACGAGCGCTGCGTGCGATAACGCCGGTGGTTACCCGAGCGGCGCAGGGTCAGCCGCGCGGTCCCCAGGCCGGCCCGTCGCCGCGGTACAGCCCGTCGCCGCCGAAGACGATCCGCACGGAGCGCCAGAGGATCTTCAGGTCGAGCGCCCAGGTGCGGTGCTCGATGTACCAGAGGTCCAGCTCGATGCGCTCGCTCCACGGCAGCTCGGTGCGGCCGTTCACCTGCGCCCAGCCCGTGATCCCCGGGCGCACCGCAAGCCGGCCGCGCTGGCGCTCGTCGTACTGCTGCACCTGCACCGGGACGGTCGGGCGCGGGCCGACGATCGCCATCTCCCCGCGCAGCACGTTGACGAGGTTCGGCACCTCGTCGAGCGACGTGCGCCGCAGCAGCCGGCCGACGCGGGTGATGCGCGTGTCGCCCTCGCTGACGGCGAGACCCGCGCCGAGCCGCTCGGCGCCGCTGACCATCGTGCGGAGCTTGACGACGTCGAACTCCTGTCCGCCCTTCCCGACGCGGCGCTGACGGTAGATCGGCGAGCCGGGCGACTCGAGCCGGATCGCGACGATCGCCGCCAGCAGGAACGGTGAGGCGACGAGCAGGCCGCCCGCCGCGACGATGACGTCGAACGCGCGCCGCATCAGCGTGTGCCCTCCGGCGGCGCCCAGCCGACGGGCGTGCCGTGACGCAGGTGGTCGTAGAGGCCGAGGGCGACCGAGGCGTTCGTCAGCACGTAGTAGCGGGCGACCAGCAGCGGGCGCGCCGGCACGACGCCGGCGACTGCGGCCGCCGCGAGCAGGCCGATCTGCGCGACGAACGCTGCCACGTACACCGGTCCCTGACCGAGCAGCGCGGCGTTGGCGGCGAGACACACGACGTGCAGGAACGGCGCGGCGTAGCGCAGCAGCCGATGCGAGGCGATCATCAGCGCGTAGCGCGGCGGATAGCCCTTCGGCGAGAGCATCCCGCCGCGCAGGACGATCGGCCAGGCGTGGCTCATCATCCGCCGCTTGCGCGCGAACTCGCCCTCGATCGAGGGGACCATCTTCTCCGTCGCTCGCGCCAGCGGCTCATAGACCGCACGGCGCCCGCGCTTGACGAGGTTGAACGGGAACGACAGGTCGTGACCCATCACCGGATCGACCTCGATGTAGTCCTCGCGGCGGATCGCATAGATCGCCCCGTTGCCGGCCGTGACGCTCGCGAGCCGCGACTCGAGCGCGCGGATCCACATCTCCATGCGCCAGTAGAGCCCCTCCTGGTTGGTCCCGTCGCCGGCGTTGACGAAGCGCACCTGCCCGCAGGCGTAGGCGATGTCGGGCGCGGACCGCAGTCGTGCGACGAGCGCGCGCAACGCGTCGGGCTCCCACGACGAGTTCGCGTCGCTGAACGCGATCACCGAGCTGTGCCGATCGGCCGCGGCCACGGCGGCGTCCTGCGCGCGCACCTTGCCGCCCCACGGCAGGTCGAGCACGACGTCGGCACCCGCGTCGCGTGCACGCTGCGGCGTGTCGTCGGGCGAGCCGTCGCAGGCGACGATCACCTCGAGGCGATCGGCCGGCCAGTCGAGTGCGCGCGCGTTGGCGACCTTGGCAGCGATGACCTCGCCCTCACGATGGGCGGCGATCGCGAGCGTGACGTACGGCTCGTCGCCCGGCGCAGGCGGAGCGGGCGGTTCCGGGTCGGCGGCAGATCCGCGTGCTCGCGCCAGCCCGGCGAGCAGCAGCGGGTAGCCGACCTGCGTGTACACGAGCAGCCCGGCGGAGCCCCAGAAGATGGCCTTCAGCGCGCTCATGCCCGCACTCGAGTCTGACGCCTCACGCGCGCAGGCTCTCGTAGAGCGCGAGGTGCGCACGCGCGATCGCGTCCCAGCCGTACTGCTCGCGGGCGACGCGCGCCGCCGCCTGTCCCAGCGTGCGACGCGCTTCCCCGTCGCCCAGCAGTCCGCGCAGCGCTGCGCGCAGCGCGTCCGGATCGCCGGGCGGCACCAGCAGCGCCGCGCCGGTCGCGGCCACCTCGGGGAACCCGCCGACATCGCTCAGCACGAGCGGCCGGCCGAACGCGAGCGCCGTGAAGAGGACGCCGGACTGGTCGATCTCGCGGTAGGGCAGCGTCACGATGTCGGCCCGCTCGAAGAACGCCGGCAGCTCCGCGTCGGTGACGAACCGCTCGATGAAGCGCACGCCGGGAGGTGCATCCGCCTTCAGCGCCGTCATGTCCATCCGCGGCATGCCGACGATCCACAGCTCCGCGCCGGTGATGCCGCGCCACGCCTCCAGCGCGACGTCGATCCCCTTGTAGGCGCGCAGCAGGCCGAACAGCAGCACGACCGGCACGGCGACACCGGCGAGCTCCCCGCTGAGCGGCTTGGCGTCCGGGACGTCGAGCAGGTGCGTGAACGCGCCGTGCGGGATCACGGAGACCTTCGCCGGGTCCACCCGCACCTCGCCGATGAGCCGTTCGCGGCCGTGCTCGGAGTGGACGACGACCGCGTCGACATGCTCGTAGAGGCGGCTCTGCGCGTCGCGCTGGCCCGGCGTCGGCTCACGCGGCAGCACGTCGTGCGCGGTCAGGACGAGCGGCACCCCGCGCGGGAGCAGCCGCTGGTCGAGCTGCTGGACGCTCAGCCACTGGAGGTGGACGACGTCCGCTTCGCGGGCAGCGCGACGGCGATAGCGCAGCATGTCCGGCACGTGCTGGGCGAGCCGCGCCGCCTGCCGCGCGCGTCCGCCCGCCGCCTGCGGGCCGCGTGCGTAGAACGCGTGGTCGACGCCGTACCCGGCGCTCCCCGCCTGTGGGACATCGCCATAGGCGAAGCGGCTCGTGACGAGCGTCACGTCCGCGCCCAGCGCGGCCAGCGCCGTGCACAGGGCATGGTCATACGGCGGCGTGTAGGCCGGGGGGTCGACGACGTGGACGCGCACGAGAGCCATATCTTTGCCGTCCGTGCCGGACGTCGAGGTCACCTACTGCGTCGTGAACACCCAGCAGCGTGAGCTGCTGGTGCGTGCGCTCGACGCGATCGCGGCCGAACGGGCGACGCTGCCGTTCGGAACCGAGGTCATCGTCCTGGACAACGCGTCGACCGACGGATCGGTCGGCGCCGCCCGCAACCACCCGACCGTCGACCGCGTGATCACGCGTGAGCGGCGCACGGGCAAGGCGGAGAACGACACGGCGCTGCTGCGCGCGGCGCGCGGCAGCACGGCGCTGCTGCTGAACGAGGACTCCGAGCTGCTGCCCGGCGCGACGCTCGCGCTGCGCGACGCGCTCGAGCAGAACCTGCGCGCAGGGGCAGCCGGCGCGCGGCTGCTGCGCCCGGACGGCAGGGCGCAGCCCAGCGCGTGGCGGTTCCCCGGCGCCGCTGAGCGCGCTCGCCTCCGCGCTGTTCATCCATCGCTGGACGACGGTCCAGAGCCGCGGCGATCACGACCCGCGCGGTCGACTGGGCACAGAGCGCGGCGCTGCTCGTGCGCTCGCAGGCGGCACGTGAGATCGGCTGGTTCGATCCCGCAGTTCTTCGTCTACTCCGACGAGGTCGACTTCTGCAAGCGCCTGTCGCGACGCCGGCTGGCACACGCTCTACGTCCCCGCCGCGCAGGCGATCCACCACGAGCAGCTCTCGACCGGCTCGGTCCCGGAGCGGCGGATCGTCGAGCTCTCGCGCAACCGCGACCGCTACATGCGCAAGCACCACTCGGCGCTGCAGCGCGGCACTGGTCCGCTGGCTGACGGCCTGGACGTACGCGGTGCGGTCCGTCGTCGCGTATGTCGTCCCCGGTCACGACCCACGGCGCTACCGCTTCCACGTCCACGCGACCCTGCATCCCGACGAGGGCGAGGGTCTGCGCGAGGCGGCCCGCGACTACAACGTCGGCGGCACGCGGCTCTGAGCGCAGGGCGGTGACGATGCCGCGGCACCTCCGCGCTGCGCACGACGCGGGTCGCGAGCAGCGCGAAGGGGATCAGCGCGAACACGGCGAGGCGTGAGAGGAAGCCGCCGATCCCGTCCGTCGGCAGCAGCGAGGTTGCCGGCGACCGACAGCCCGCCCGCGACGAGCACGAGCCCGCTGATCCGGCCCCACTCGAACGGCACGTGGAAGACGCCGCGCGTCAGCCCGAACAGCAGGACCAGCATCGCGACGTACGAGACGCAGAGCGCGATCGCGGCGCCCTCGATGCCGAGCTTCGGAACGAGCCAGACGAGCACGACGACGTTGACCACCAGACCCGCGAGCGCCGCCGGCAGCGTGCGGATCGTGACCTTCGCGCGGCCCGCGATGCTGACCAGCACGAGGTAGAGCCCATACAAGGCCCAGCCGAGCGCGAGCCATGGCAGTGCCTCGTACGCGGGATAGAAGTCCGGCGCGGCGAGCAGTCGCACGACCCAGCGTCCGAGCAGCTCGAACCCCGCGACCGCCACCGCGGTGACCACGAGGTAGGCGCTCGCGACGCGTGCATAGAGGCGGCCGGCCTCGTGGTCATCGGTCACGGAGTAGGCGAGCGGCGGCCAGGCGAGCTGGAAACCGCGCACCGCCACGATCACCGCGGTCGCCAGCTTGATCGCGACCGAGTAGAGGCCCGCGGCGGCAGGGCTCTCGGCGCGCAACAGGTACGCGCGGTCGATCACGTTGAGCAGGAAGACGGCTGAGTCCGCGGGCACGGTCGGCCCGCCGAAGCGCAGCAGCGGCGCCAGTGGCGAGAGGACATCCGGCATGCCGACGTGCTCGCGCAGTGCCAGGAGCCACAGCGCGACGAGGACGACGAACGACGCCGCGTAGTTGCCGATCACGTACCCGCGCGCGCCCTCGTCGAGGATCGACGACGAGCAGCACCGTCAGCGCGACCGTCAGCACGACGTTGGCGACCGCAGCGCGCAGGTAGGTGCGCCGGCGCTCCTCGACGCGCAGCAGCGCGTAGGCCATCTCGAGATTCGTGAACGCCCAGATCCCGAAGACGCCGAACGCCATCAGCGTCGCGTCGCGCGTCCCGAGGATCAGCCGCGACAGCGGTCCCGCGAGCAGGACGCCGACGATCAGCGCGACGGTCGTGCTGATCAGGACGTAGCCCGTCGTCGTGCGTGCCAGGCGCTTGCGGCGCTCGGCGTGCTCGTCGTCGAACCACAGGCGCACGAACGCCTCGCCCATCCCGAAGCGCAGCAGGATGCTGGCGAGGATCACGAGCGTCAGCAGCGTCTCCGCATAGCCGAACTCGGCCTGCGTCAGATGCCGCGTGTAGAGCGGCAGTGTGAACAGTGCGAGAAAGGCGGCGAGCAGGCTCGAGGCCTGGTAGGCCAGCCCGGAGGTCGCGAGGCGCTTGAGCTGACCCTCCATCCGCCGGGGCACGGTACCCACCGGCGCGGTGGGGTGAGAGCCACCGGCACGGATAGGGTGCGCGCTCGTGGCCTCGCCAACTTCGAAAGAGCGTCCTGCGATCGGGGTCCTGCTGCTTCCGCGTGAGCTGGAGCGCTTCATCCTGCGCGAACAGGTCGAAGATCTGCTGCGCGCCCCGTGGGTGGTCGCCGTCGATCCGCCGCGCGTGCCCTACGGCATCTTCGGGCGGCTCCCCGAGACGATGGCGGCGCGCGTCGGAGCGCGCCAGGCCAAGCGACTCGTGCGCACGCTGCGCCGCAATCTCGGCGAGCCGCGCGCCATCGTGATCTTCCATCCGCTGCAGGAGCCGCTCGGCCGGGCGATGGTCGCGTTCTGCCCCGGATCAGAGCTCTGGTACGGGCGCTGGGACCGCTACGAGGACGCCTACGACGCCTCGCCGAAGCTGCGCGAGCGCCTGGCGCGCATGCACGAGCGCGCGGCGACGCTGTCATCGCTGACGTTCGTCGCCAGCGACAAGCTCGCCGCGCTGGAGCACGAGGCCGGTCGCGAGGCGACGGTCGTGAAGCTCGCGGCCGACGGCTTCCCGGCACCCGACCCGCAGGGGAATGTCGTCGCCGTCTCGCTCGGGCACCTCGGCTGGCGCACCGACTGGACGCTGCTGCGCGAGGTTGCGGATGCACTCGGCGACCGGCTCGTGCTGCTGCTCGTCGGCGAGTGGCACGAGGACGAGTGCCGCGAGGACCCCGACTTCGCCGCCTGCCGCGAGCACCCGTCGCTCGTCTGGCTCGGCGCGCAGGACGACGCCGCGGCCGCGCGGCTGATCGCGACCGCGGACGTCGGCATCGTGCCGTTCAAGGTCGAGCCGTTCAACGACGCCGGGCTGCCCTACCGGATCCTCAAGTACGCGCGGCTGGGCCGCCACACGGTGACGCCCGACCTCGCCGGCGTGCGCACGTGGGACCGCGCAGTGCGCGTCGCCGGGGACGCCGAGGCCTTCGCCGCGGCGCTGCTCGAGCACGCCGGCGCGCGCGCGACGCCGGACATGGAGCTGCGTGAGTGGGCGCTGGAGCAGACGGCGCGGGTGCAGAACGGGCCGCTCTGGGACGGGCTGCAGCGCCTCGGGATCGCGCGCGACGCCTAGGGCGTCGGCCGGCACACCCGGGAGGGAAAGGACGGGACACAGCGCCTTTCCACCTCTAATTTATACCCGGCAGGGGGGCTTGTTTCAAGCCCCGGGGTGTGCCGCATAATCGCCCGCCGCAGGTCAGAACCTACGGATATGGAAGGGCGGAGTGCGTATGACCGAGCATGCTGTGGTGATCGCCGGAGGCGGTCCCGCGGGGATGATGCTGGCGGCTGAGCTGGCGTTGGCGAAGGTCGACGTCGCGATCCTCGAGCGGCGCCGGGACCACGTGCTCGCCGGCTCGCGGGCCGGCGGCTTTCACTCGCGCACGATCGAGGTGCTGGACCAGCGGGGGGTCGCTGATCGCTTCCTCGCGGAGGGCCAGGTCGCGCAGGCCGCGATGCTGGCCACGACCGTGCTCGACATGAGTGACTTCCCGACGCGTCATCCCTACTCGCTCGGGATCTGGCAGAGCCGGATCGAGCTCATCATGGCCGCCTGGGTCGCCGAGCTGCAGGTGCCGATCCATTACGGATCTGACGTGACCGGCTTTGCACAGGACGACAGCGGCGTCGACGTCGAGCTGTCCGGCGGGCAGTCACTGCGGGCGCAGTATCTCGTCGGCTGCGACGGAGGACGCAGCGTGATCCGCAAGACGGCCGGCATCGAGTTCCCCGGATGGGAGCCGACGACCAGCAACCTGATCGCTGAGGTCGAGATGAGCGAGGAGCCCGAGCTGGGCGTCCGCCGCGATCACACGGGCATCCATGGCATGGGCCGGCTCGAGTACGAGATCCGCGACGGCGAGGTGGTCTACAAGGATGGCGGGCCGGTACGTGTCATGGTCACCGAACAGCAGCTCGGACCGGCGAGCGACCCCACACTGCGCGACCTCAGCGAGGCGGTCACCGCGGTGTACGGCACCGACTTCGGGATGCACAGTCCCACGTCGATCTCCAGGTTCACCGACATGACGCGTCAGGCAGCCGCCTACCGCGCGGGCCGCGTTCTGCTGGCCGGCGACTCGGCCCACGTGCACTACCCGGCGGGTGGGCAGGGCCTCAGCCTCGGGGTGCAGGACGCGGTCAACCTCGGCTGGAAGCTGGCCCAGGTGGTCAACGGGACGTCCCCGCCGAGCCTGCTCGACACGTATCAGGACGAGCGTCACCCGGTCGCCGCCCGCGCCTTGCAGCACACGATGGCGCAGGGCGTGCTCCAGCGCCCGGACGAGCGAATCAGGGCGCTCGGCGATCTGGTGACGGAGCTGGCGGTCATGGACGAGCCGCGCAGGCGAGTCGCCGGCCTCATCTCCGGGCTCGACATCCACTACGACCTCGGCGACGGACATCCGCTGCTCGGTCGCCGGATGCCCGATCTGGACCTCATGACCGCCGACGGCCCGCTGCGCCTCTTCGAGCTCCTGCACGAGGCACGCCCGCTGCTGCTCAACCTCGGCGAGCCGGGCGCGTTCGACATCACCCCATGGACGGACCGGGTTCAGCTGGTCGACGCCGAATACCTGGATCAGTGGGAGCTTCCGGTGCTCGGCGAGGTCCCGGCTCCCACCGCGGTGGTGATCCGGCCCGACGGATACGTCGCCTGGGTGGGAGACCGCTCCGGTGCGGGGCTCGCCGAAGCGCTGACGACCTGGTTCGGGCCTCCCGGTGCGGCGTAGCGCCGTCGCTCAGGACTTCGCCGGACAGCGCACGTAGGCGGCGTAGCGCCCGTTGTGCGCGACCAGCTCGTAGCCCGCGTCCGGCACGTTCGTGAGCGTGCTCGCGCCCTGGGCGAAGCCGAAGCGCTTCAGCATCTTCGCGTCGGTGAAGAACAGCGCCACGCCGTACGGCCGGCGGCGTGCGGAACGGGCGCCGACCTCGCGCTGTGAGGCATCGAGCACCCAGCGCGTGTCGGGGACGAGCCGGTAGTTGGGGAGCGTCACCGGCCCGCAGGCACGCCCGCGGCGCACGACCGGCTCGTCGAGGATTCGGACGAGGTCGTCGTGCGTTCCGCGGATGAACCGCAGCTCCGCGGTGAAGCGCTGGACGACGGACACGCGGGCGACGACGAAGCCCGCGCCGAGCAGCGCGAGGACGACGACACCGGCCGCCCAGCGGACGCCGCACACGGTCGCTCGAGGGCAGCGAGACCCAGCCTGCGATCGCGTAGCCGGCGTAGAGCGTCAGCGCGATCGCCGGGACCGTGAGGTAGCGCGGCAGGATCGACAGGCCGGCCGCGCCGGACACGATGAACGCGAGCGTGCCGGCGCCGAGCAGCGCGAGCGGCACGTGGATCGACCGCCCGGCGCGCCGCCATGCGGCGAGCGCCAAGCCGCCGAGCGCCGCGAGGAAGACGGGCGGGCGCAGCGCGTCGGCGAGGAACGAGACGAACGACCCGGGCACGTGACCGAGGCCGCGCTCGCGGTTCAGCTCGTCCGCGAGGCCGCTGGTCGAGTGCAGCGAGAACAGCGGGTCACCGGTCGCCCAGAGGTCGGTCAGCGCCCAGCCGACCGGTCCGACCGCCGCGAGCGCGAGCAGCCCGAGGTGGAGGTTGCGACGCCCCGTCACCGCGTCGACGGGCCAGGCCATCCAGAGCCAGTAGGCCCCGGCGAGGATCCAGGCCTCCGGGCGCAGCAGGCCGGCGACCGCGAGCAGCGCCATCACCGGTGTCCCGCGCCGCGGGCGCTCGGCCTCCAGCGCCCCGGCCCACAGGACGACCGCCAGGAACGGCACGTCGACGTAGGCACGGGCCGCGTAGAGCAGCAGCGCGAAGCTCGACCCCGTCAGCAGCGCGGCGACCGCGCCGGGCCAGGCGCCGAAGACCGCGCGTCCGAGCCGGAACGTCGCCCAGACGAGCGCGACGAGCGAGAGCGCGGCGATCAGGACGAGTGCGCGGTCGGCGCCCGAGCCGAAGATTCCGGCGAGCACGCGCGGACAGCGCCAGGTAGAGCGGATGCTCGGTCGGCGCCTGGTAGGCCTCGAACGTCGGCGTCTGCCCGTCCAGCAGCTCGCGTCCCCAGACGAGGTGGTAGTACGCGTCGTAGTTCGGATACGTCGGGACCAGCGCCCAGACGAGCACCGCGGCGAGCGCGAGGACGGCGACGACCACGGCCTCGCGGCGGGCGCTCATCACTCCGGCTCCCGCTCGGGCTCCTGTGCCGGTTCGCCGCGCGCGAGCCCGTCGGCAGCGACCGCCGTGCCGACGGCCAGCAGCACCCAGGTGAGCGGGTCCTCGAGGAACGCCGCGTACATGAACGTGTGCACGACGAGCGCCGCGAACGCGGCCGCGACCCCGGCGCGGACGGGATCGGTCGCCCAGCGGCCGTCGGCCCCGCGACCGAACAGCCGGCCGAAGGCGAGCACGAGCAGCGCGAGGTACGCGAGCAGTCCGATCACGCCCTGCTCGGCCGCGACGGTCACCGGGATCGTGTGCGACGCCGACGTCGCGCGCTCGGCGGAGACGAGCTCGGCACGCCGGTACTCGCGCGCCGAACGAGCCCGAGCCCCAGCCCTGCACCGGCCTGTCGGTGAACAGGTGCACGCCGCCGGAGATCAGGTCGGCAGCGACCGCTGGTCGCCTTGTTCGAGCTGCTGCTGCCGTCGAACGCCGTCGTCCCGAGCGCGAAGGCGACGAGCGCGGCGAGGCCGACGACCGCGGTGATCGCGAGCGCCCAGCGCACGCTCCAGCGCAGCGCGCCGAGCACCGCGAGGCCGACGAGCAGCGCCGTGAAGCTCGACTGCGAGAGCGTCAGCACGAGGCCGCCGAACAGGAACGCGGCGACCAGCGCGGCGAGCGCCACGTCGCGCGTGCGCGAGCGCCAGAGCATCCACGCGACCAGCAGCACGAGGACGATCGCCAGGAAGCGCCCGTAGATGTTCGGGTCGAAGAACAGCGAGTTGACGCGGAAGTAGTCCTCGAGCTGGTTCGAGGCGATCACCTTCGGGTTCAGCAGCAGGTGGCGCGTCGCGTACTCGACGTACCCGATCGAGGCGAGCGCGACCGCCAGCCCGGTCAGGACGCCGAGCGAGATCGCCGCCAGGCGCGTCGTCCAGCGCAGCCGCACGAGCAGCACGTAGAGCACCGCGAACGGCACGTAGAAGAAGACGATGTTCTCCAGCGCGCGGTCGTGGTCGTCGCTGTAGCCGCTCTGGATCGCGTAGAGCAGCAGCGAGAGGGCGAGCAGGCGCTCGAGCCAGCCGGGCGGCTGGCGCTGCCGGCGCCGCACCCGCTGGACCGGTCGTGCGCGGGACCCGCAGGCGCGGCACCGCCCACGCCAGCGCCCCAGCCGCAACCACCAGGTACAGCGGCAGCAGCAGGTTCGACGACGACCCGCCGACGGCGATCGGGATGCGGAACGGGATCGTCGCGACGACGGCGACCGGGAACGCGTTCGGCACGCGCGCGAAGAGGACGGCGAGCGCCGCGACGAGCGCCAGGCCGAGCGCGCCTGCGGCGACCGCGAGCGCCGGCTGGTCGCGCAGCGTGCGCACCTGCTCGCTGTCGGCGACGTGGACCAGCAGGATCGCCGGCGCGACCAGCAGCGCTCCGAGCAGCAGCCACGCGCGCGCACGATCGCCGCGCACGACGAGCGCGCCGCCGACGAGCGCGGAGCAGAGGATCAGCGAGCCAGCAGGTCCCATGTGCGCCCCATCAGGCCCTGCACGTCAGGATCGGTGGACAGCCGCGCCGGCAGCTCCGGCAGGCCGAAGCGGATGACGACGCCGCGGCCGACGCGCAGCGCGACGATGATCGTCGCGCCCTCGCCGTCGACGGCCGACGCGAGCACGCCGGCCTTCCCGGGCGACGTCGTCTCCTCCGCGACGGAGTACCCGTTGAACTGCCCGCTCGTTCCGTCGAACAGGCCGATCTTGTCGGCGGCCTTCGTCACGTCGAAGACGCCGGTTCGCGGCGCGGCCACGCGCGCGCCGAAGATGTCGACGCTCGCCGCCGGCGTCGGGTCGACGAGCCG
Source organism: uncultured Actinomycetes bacterium (assembly GCA_963821685.1). Classification (GTDB taxonomy): domain Bacteria; phylum Actinomycetota; class Thermoleophilia; order Solirubrobacterales; family Solirubrobacteraceae; genus F1-60-MAGs163. Next base: position 89,770 of record CAWGEW010000001.1, read on the forward strand.
CAGGTGCGGCGTCATCCGCACCTGGCGCTGGAACGACTGCACGCCGATCGACGCGAGCGCCCCGCCGGCGGTCACGAACGCGCGCAGGCGGCGCTGCAGCTGCGGTGTCAGCCAGACGGCGTCGCCGGCGAACAGGACGCCGCTGTGCCCGCGCAGCTGCGGGCCGGTGCGCGCGGCGAGCGCCACGTCGGTCGTGATGTCGTAGCGGTGCCGCTCACGGTCGAGCCACGAGAGCAGCGGCTGCGGAAGCTCCGCGAATCCCGGAACGACGGGCGTCCCGAAGACGCGCGCGAGCCGCACGGGCAGGCCGGTCACGAGCTGGTTCGGGCGGCCGTCGCCGTCGTCGTCGACGGGGTTGCGCCCCTGCCAGGTCATCATCGGCAGGACGACGAGCACGCGGTGCTTGGCGCTGTCGTCGACCGCGAACGGAACGGTCCCCGAGCGCGCGCCCCGGCGCGCCGTGTAGAGGTACACGCCGGACGCCTTGCCGGGCGTCTTCAGCCGCACGATCGCGCGGCGCGCGGTGCCGCGGCGGCTGACATCGCCGCCGGCGCGACGGACGGTCCACGTGTACTGCTTGCCGCGCGCGTCTGTGCCGAGTGGCACGCGCGAGCCGATCCGCGACGCGACCAGCGGCGGCTGCACCGCCACCTGCCGGATCGTGATCCCGCCGCGCCCGGGGAGCTTGCGGCCATACACGAGCGCCGGCAGCCCGCGCGCGGTCATCGGGACCGACGTGCCGATGTTGCCCGCCTTGTCGCGCACCTCCGCGACCACGAGGTAGGTCCCCGGTGGAAGCAGGCTCCCGTCGGCGCCGGTGCCGTCCCAGGTGACGACGCTCGCACCGTCGGGGATCGCGACCGTTGTGACCTGCAGCGGCGCTCCGGGCCACATGCGGAAGATGCGCAGGATGCCCGACCTTGCGGGCGCGCCCAAGCGGATGCGTGCAGGCGCGCCGCTGGGATGCGGGAGCAGTTCCGGCCCGAGTCCCGGATCCGGCCCGATCGACACGATCCGGACCTGCGGCGGCGTGCGGTCGACGCGGAACGCCTTCGGCACGATGACGCTGCGGCCCTCGCCGCGCAGCGTGATCCTGATGCGGTAGACGCCGTCGGGCACAGGGTTGCCCGCGTCGTCGAGCCCGTCCCACGACAGGCTCGGCAGCAGCTGGCGGTACTTCTCCAGGTGCCGCCCCGATACGAGCTCACGCACCTCGTCGCCCTGGTCGTTGACGACCGCGACGTCGACCGTGTCGGCGCGCTTGAGCCGGAACGTCACGCGCTCGCGGTCCAGGCGACCGTCCCCGTTCGGTGAGACGACGGGGTACTTGACCTTGAAGCTCTGGACGACCGACGGGGACGTCTTCAGCTGCTGGGCGACGAAGAACGCTGCGAACGCGCACGCCACGAGCACGCCGAACACCACCTGGGCGAGGCGCGTCACAGCCCGACGAGGCTCCCGTTTTCGGGACGGTCCGGCGCAGCCTCGCCCTGCTGCCCGGTCGCGAGCCGAATCACGTTGCCATGGCAGACGATCACGACGTGGCCGGGGATCTCGCGGGCGCGCCAGTCCGCGAGCCCGGCGAACACGCGCTCACGCTGCTCGGTGAAGGTCTCCCCGCCCGGAAAGCCCCACGTCATGTCGAGCGCGGCGAAGCGCGCAAAGCCCTCCGGGTCCTCGGCCAGCACGTCGGCGAAGCTGCGGTCGGTCCAATCGCCGGAATCGGTCTCGGCGAACCGCTCGTCGACGACGGCCTCGAGCCCGATGCGCTGCGAGACGATCGCAGCCGTCTCCTGGGCGCGCGCGATGTTGCTCGTGACGAGCGCCGCGGGCGCGACGCGGGCGACGACCTCGGCGAGCTCCTGGGCCTGCCGGCGACCCGTCTCGTCGAGCGGGACGGCACCCCAGCCCTGGAAGCGCCCCTCGGCGTTGTAGGCGGTCTGGCCGTGGCGCGCGAGCCACAGGCGGGCGGCAGGCGCCGTGCCCGCCGGGGCTTCCGCGCCACGCTCCATGGCCGTCGCTACTTCGCCTGGTCGGCGCCGACGATCACGACGACGGGGGCGCCGCCGCCGAGCACGCGTGCGTTCTGATCCATCACCTGCAGCGCGTTGCGCCCGAGCCCGATCGACTTCGCGACGTCCACGCCCTCGCGCCGCGAGCCCGACTGCCAGTACACGACGGTCGTCGCGCGCGACTGGTTCGTCGTGTCGGTCGCGACCGGGCTGACGTTCTTGTAACCGACCGCGGAGAGGCGGTCCGCCGCTGCGCGCGCCAGGCCGCTGACGGGGGTGCCGTTGAGCACCGCCACGCGCGTGCCTGCGCGATCGGGCTGCGGCGCCGAGGACGACCCGCTGCCGGACGTGGCCGTCGTCGGCGTGCCGACGCTGTTCGGCTTCGGGGTCGAGCTGTCGTCGCTGCCGCCCGAGAAGACCTGCGTGATCAGGAACACGGCGATCACGACGATCGCAACGCCGCCGAGGATGACGCCGAGCAGGCCACGGCGTGACCCCTCCTTCGGCGGTTCGGCGGCCTGGGCCGGCGGGACGCCGCCCTCAGGACGGCTCGCGCGGACCGGAGCGGCGGGCGGGCGCGGCCGCGGGCGCGGCGGGCCGGGTATCGGGGTCGCGGCAGCCGGCGGTGCGGCAGGTTCCGGAACGTCCGCTGCGGGCGACGCCGCGGCCGGGGCGCCCGTCTGTGCGGCTGCCGTGGCCGCCGCGGGGATCGCTGGGCCGGGCGGGGTGGCCGCCGGTGGTGTGGTCGTCGATGACGGCGAACCAGCCGGGGTCGTGGCGGAAGGCGAGCCCGCCCCCGGCGGTGCAGCTGCGGGCGACACGGTCGCCGAGGGTGCAACGGCCGAAGCAGCGGCGGCGGCCTTTGCCGGATCTGCGGGCGTCGCCGGGGCGGTGCCGGCCGGCGTTCCCCCGGCGGGAACCGCCGGACTCGGTGTGGCAGCCGGCGTCCCGGCGGCCGTGACGGCCGCTGCACCGGTCACAGCGGCGGCGGCTGCGGCCGTTGCCGGAACAGACGGCTTCTGCCCGGTCGGCGTCCCGGGATGGGCGGCGAGCACGGAGCCGGCCGGAGCCGCGGGGGCGCCGGCGGCAGCTACACCCGCGGGCGTCGCCGGGCCGGCCGGGCGCGCGGGCTGAGCGCGCGGCGGCGCGACCGTCTTGCGCTGCGCATCGGCGACGACGCGCTGCTGCAGGTCGGAGTCACGCTCGGGCGCACGGCCCGCCCACTCGCGCAGGCGCTTGACCTCGCGAGCCTGGGCGAAGTAGAGCAGCGAGAGCACGCCGAGGCCAACGACCGCGGCGATTCCCGCGTAGGAGCCGTACTTCTCGATCTGACTCGAGAGCGAAAGGGCAAAGACGGCCGTCATTCGGGCGCCATGCTAGTGCGACCCCCCGGACGATCCGCGTGCGCCCGGGGCCCCGGAGTCGGCCGATGCGGACTGCTCCCCGGCCAGTTGCCCGACCTTCTCGGCCAGCCCGGCGGCGTCGCCCTCGAGCACCAGCAGCGAGATCTCGTCGAACCAGTCGGCCACCTCGGCCGGCTCGCGCGGCGCGCGCTCGGCGCGCAGGATCTTCTCGGCGGGCGTCGGCTGCGGGCGCTCATAGGGGTTGAAGAGCTCCTCGTGCAGCTTCTCCCCCGGGCGCCGGCCGACGATCTCGATCGCGATGTCCTCGTCGGGACGCAGGCCCGACAGCTCGATCATGTCGCGCGCGAGCTGGACGATCGGGATCGGGTCGCCCATCTCCAGGACGAAGACCTCGCCGCCGTCGCCGAGCGAGCCGGAGCGGATGATCAGCTGGACCGCCTCCGGGATCGTCATGAAGAAGCGCGTCATCCGCTCGTCGGTCACGGTGACCGGCCCGCCGCGCGCGATCTGGCGGCGGAAGATCGGGACCACGGATCCGGACGAACCCAGCACATTGCCGAAACGCACAGTCGCGAAGCGTGTATCGGGGAACCGCGCACTCATCTCCTCGACCGCGTACTCCGCGAGCGCCTTCGACGCGCCCATGACGGTCGCCGGCGACACGGCCTTGTCGGTCGAGACGAGCACGAAGGCCTTGACGTTCATCTCGCCGGCGATGCGCGCGACGAGCCGCGTCGCGATCGCGTTGTTGCGCACCGCCTCGACCGGGTTGGACTCCATCAGCCCGACGTGCTTGTACGCGGCGGCGTGGAAGACGATCGTCGGCCGGTGCTCGGCGAGCACCTCGCGCATCCGCTCGCCCTCCTTGCAGTCGGCGAGGACGGCGGCGAGCGAGGACGGGTGCACGTGACGGTCGTCCTCCAGCTCGCGCTGGATCCTGAACAGGTTGTCCTCGGCGTGGTCGAGCAGGATCAGGCGGCGCGGAGCGACGCGCGCGATCTGCCGCGACAGCTCCGACCCGATCGACCCGCCGGCGCCCGTGACGAGGACGACCTCACCGGACAGATACGCGCCCACGCGGTCGAGCTCCATCCGCACCGGCTCGCGCCCGAGCACGTCCTCGACCTGCACCTCGCGCACCTGCCGCGCGACCGCGCCGCCGCCGGACAGCAGCAGCTCGAAGACCGTCGGCATCGTGCGCACGGGGATCCCGCGCTCGCGCCCGGCGCGGGCGACGTTCGCGCGCAGCGTGCCCGGTGCCGACGGGATCGCGATCAGCATCTCGTCGGGCTCGGCCTCGTCGAGGATCCGCGGGAGCTGATCGGTCGATCCGAGGACCTTCACCCCGTCGATCCGCACGCGCAGCTTCAGCGGATCGTCGTCGACGAAGCCGACCGGGCTCATGCCGAGCTGTGGGTTGCGGACGATCTCGCGCAGCAGCAGGCGGCCGCCGTCCCCGGCGCCGACGATCAGGACGCGGCTCGCGCCCTTGCGCGCGCGGAACCCGCGCACCGGCCGGTCGGCGATCCCGCGTCCGACGAAGCGCACCCCGCCGACGAACGCCAGCGAGAGCAGGAAGAAGAGCGCGAGCACACCGCTCGGGACGCCGACGTTGACCTCGACGCCGGCCAGGCGCCCCGTCGGCTTGGAGATCGCCACCGCCGCGAGCACCACGAGCGTCACGACGATCACGGCCTGCAGCACGCCCACGTAGTCGCGCTGGGTGACGTAGCGCCACTGCTTCTGCTCGATGCGGAACAGCGTGAACACGACGAGCGCGGTCACGACGACCCACGGGAGGAAGTTGTCGCGCAGGTCCGCGAAGCGTTCCGGCACCCCCACCGCCTGGTCGAAGCGCAGCCAGTACGCAAGCCACCAGGCGCCTGCAACCAGCAGGCCGTCCAGGACGAGCTGGATCAGTGAGTGCCGGTGCAGCGGGAGCGCCGTGCGAAGACGTCGGCGCATCGCTCGCAGTCTAGCCCGCTGAGCGCCCGGAATCGGCCTGAGCGGGTGGCTGCACGGCCCCGTTCAGCGGGCTGCAGAGCAGGTCCACGAGCAGTTGCGGGTCGCGCCGCACGCGTGGCGGCACGACGCCGGGGTCGCGGCGCTCGAGCACCACGTCCTCGGGGCGCCCGATCTGCAGCAGCCGGCCCTCCGCGATCAGCTGCTCGTCGACCGCCCCCATGCGGCCCTCGAAGGTCGTCCAGACGGGCGTCCCGAGCGCGACGGCCTCGCGGTTCATCGTGCCTCCGGCGCTGACGACGAGGTCGGCCAGCGCGACGAGCGACGGCGCGTCGATCGCATGGTCGGGGACGATGAACCCGCCCGCCGCCTGCAGCTCACGCCGCTGGTCGTCGGTGCGCGGCAGCACGACGACCTGGCCCTGCTCGCGCAGCCGGATCAGCAACGCGCCGAACAGATCGTTCTCGAAGCGGTGGTAGAGCGAGACCTCCGGCGGGGTGCGCACCAGTGCAAGCGGCTGCTCTGCATCGAGGCCGAGCTCGCTCAGCACTCCGACGTCCGGGACCAGGTCGGCGAGGTAGTACTCCTCCTTCAGCCCCGGGTAGCGCTGCAGCTTTCCGCGAGCGCCATAGCGATCGAGCCGCGCGGGCGGTATCGCCTCCGGAACGACGACCGCCTGCGCCAGCCGGCAGTTCACGTTGTGCTGGACCGTCGCGTACTCGTAGTCGAACATCGTCGAGCATGGGATCCGCAGCACGCGCGCGGCGACCGTGACGTCATTGGAGCCGTGGCCGAAGGCGAGGTCGAAGCGCCGCCCGCGTGCCCAGCGCAACAGCGCAAACGACCGGTCCGCGAGCCCGATCGCCTTCGCCCCCAGCCGCGCGCCGCGATGGCGGCCGACCGTCGTCGCGCCGAGGCCGTGCCGCTCGGCGAGCTCGATCGTCTGCGCGAAGTCGCGTGCGGTGACCTGGACGTCGGCGCCCTGCGCGCGCAGCCGCTCGATCACCGGCGCCAGCACGAGCACGTGCGGGCTGTTCGTCAGGTCGACCCAGACGCGGAGTGCCATCTCGTTGATTGTTACCCGAGCGCTGCGTCGCGCACCGCAGCGACGACCTCGGCGACCTGCTCGCGCGTGATCGCCGCGCTGATCGGCAGTGCCAGGTGGGTCCGCGCGGCCTCGTCGGTCGCCGGGAGGTCGGCGCCGGCGCCCCACTCGACCATCGCCGGCTGGCGGTGCACCGGCGTGCGGTAGTAGCTGCGTGACTCGACTCCGCGCTCGGCGAGCGCGGCCTGCAGCTCGTCCGCGCGCTCGTGACGAATCACGTACAGATGCCACGCGGGTGCGCTCGTCGGCGTCGCCTGCGGAAGCACCGCGAGCTCACCGAGACCGGCCTCCTCGTACCAGGCGCCGGCAACGTGACGGTGGGCAGCCCAGTGCTCCAGCTCGGGCAGCATCACGCGCAGCGCCGCCGCCTGCAGCTCGTCGAGCCGGCTGTTGTAGCCGACCAGCTCGTAGGTGACCTTGTCGCTCGAGCCGTGGAAGCGCAGCGTGCGAACGCGGTCGGCGAGGTCCGCGTCGCTCGTCGTGATCGCGCCGCCGTCGCCGAGCGCGCCGAGGTTCTTCGACGGGTAGAACGAGAACGTCGCGATCGTCCCCAGCGCACCCGGCCGCCCATCGGGGCCGATCGACCCGGCGGCCTGCGCTGCGTCCTCGACGACGGGCACGCCGAGCGCTGAGATCTCCGCGATCGGCGCGACGTTCCCGAACAGGTGGACGGCGATGACGGCCTTCGTGCGCGGCGTCATCACCGCGCGCACCGTCTCCGCCGTGACGAGCAACGTCTCGGGGTCGATGTCGCAGAAGACCGGTGTCGCTCCCGTCGGCGGAATCGCCTCGGCGCTCGCATAGAACGTGAACGACGGGACGATCACCTCGTCGCCCGGGCCGACGCCCAGGGCTCGCAGCGCGATCGTCAGCGCCTCGGTGCCGTTCGCCACACCGATCGCGTGCCCGGCTCCGATGAAGCCGGCGAACTCCGTCTCGAACGCCGCAACGTTCGGCCCGAGGATGAAGCGACCGTCATCGAGCACCGCCAGCAACGCCTCGTCGAGCTGCGCGCGCAGCGGCTGCAGCGGTGTGTTTGGGTCGAACAGCGCCACAGGCATGCAGCGTCCAACGCTACCCTGTCGCGCGGGTGCCGCTCTCCACGCTGTTCGTCCTCGCGTCCGTCACGGACAAGCTCGCCGACTGGGTCACGACCGTCGTCGGCGACCTCGGTCTCAAGGGGATCTTCTTCCTCATGACGCTCGAGAGCATGTGCATCCCGATCCCGTCCGAGCCGACGATGCTGTTCGCCGGGTTCAACGTCTACAAGGGCACATACGGGTACTGGGAGGTCGTGATCGTCGCGGTCGCAGCCAATCTCCTCGGTTCGTGGATCGCCTATGGCGTCGGGTACTTCGGGCGGATCGAGCTCGTCGAGAAGCACGGCAAGTGGCTGCACATCAAGCCCTCGCACATCGAGTGGGCGGACCGCTGGTTCGCGAAGTACGGCGACGCCGCCGTCTTCTTCAGCCGCATGCTCCCGATCATTCGCACGTTCATCTCACTGCCGGCGGGCGTCGCGCGGATGCCGTTCTGGCGGTTCACGGTGCTGACCGTGCTCGGCTGCCTGCCCTGGATGATGGGACTGACCTACATCGGCAAGTCGGTCGGCGCCAACTGGGAGGACTGGAAGTCCAACCTGCACTACTTCGACTACGCGGTCGTCGTGGCGATCTTCGGCACCGCGATCTACCTGTTCATCCGTTGGCGCCGCTCGCGGGGCGCGGCCGCCGATGCCCCCGCAACCTGACGCCGGCGACGACCGCAGCATCGCCGGCACCCTGCCGGCGCACCACGCGCTCGTGCTCGGCCTGATGCACGGGCCGGCCGAGCTGCTCCCGGTCTCCTCGTCGGGGCACACGACGCTCGTTCCGTGGCTGCTCGGCTGGCCCTACCCCGAGCTCGATGGTGAGCTGCGCAAGGCGTTCGAGGTCGCGCTGCACGCCGGAACGGCGGTCGGCCTCCTGATCGCGCTGCGTGGCGAGGTCGCCGACGCCGCGCACGGGCTCGATCGCCGTCGCGTGACCCTGCTGATCGGGTCGTTCGTCCCGCCCGCGGCAGCCGGGCTGTTGTTCGAGCGCCAGATCGAACAGCGCCTCGGGACCGCGGCGACGATCGCGGGCGGCCTCGCTGTCGGCGCCGTCGCCATGGTGATGGCGGACGCGCTGGGCGACACGTCCCGCACGCGCGAGGACGCGACCGCGGTCGACGCGCTGGCGCTCGGCCTCGCACAGGCGAGCGCGCTGATCCCCGGCCTCTCGCGTGGCGGCATGACCCTGGCGGCGATGCGCTCGCGCGGGTTTGCGCGCGGTGAGGCGAGTGCCCTTTCGCGCCACGTCGCGCTGCCGGTGATCGCCGGGGCGAGTGTCCTGAAGGGCTCACGCCTGGCACGACGCGGCGTCCCGCCCGGGTTCGGCGGGTCGCCTGGCACTCGGCGCCGGCGCGTCGCTCGTCTCGACGCTCGCCGCCGCTCGCCTGGTCCCGGTCGAGCGGGTCGGGGCGCTGTGGCCGTATGCCGCATACCGCGGTGCGCTTGCCGCAGTGACGTACCGGCGGCTGCGGCAGGGCCGCTGACACGCGCCCCGGGGCGCTCTAGGCTGCCGCCATGAGCCGGATGCTCGTGCCGATCCTCGTGAGCCTCGTCCTGGCCGCGCCGGCGTCGGCCACCACGATTCCCTCGTCGTCGCAGAACGCGCTCGCGGGCGGGCCGCAGACGATCACGTTCGCGCCGTTCGCGTACTCGCCGAGCGACCTGGCGATCTCCCCCGGCGCGGTGACCTGGAGCGGTGCGCTGGCCTCGCACCCGCTGACGTTCGACGACGGAACGCCCGGATCGTCGACGGGCGTGCTGTTCGCTCGCACGCTCAGCCCGGGAATCGTGCGCTACTACTGCGGGATCCACGGTGGCCGCAACGGGCTCGGCATGTCGGGCGTCATCTACGTCGCCGGCCCCGCGGCGCGGCTGGTCGCGTCGCCGGCGAGCCTCACCGCTCCCGGGGTCGTGACGCTCGATGCCTCGACCACGGACTTCGTCGACTACACGCCGAACACGACCGCCACCTATGCGTTCGACGCCGATGGCGACGGGACGTTCGAGACGAGCGGGGGCCTGCCGACGACCCAGGCGAGCTTCCCGCTGGGGACGACGACCGCGCACGTGCGCGTGACCGACGACGACGGGCGCGTCGGCGAGGCGACCGTCGTCGTCCATGTCGGCGAGACGCCGGTGGGCGGCCAGCCCGCCGGTGGCCAGATTCCTGGGGGCACGGGCGCGCCGGGGGACGGTGGAGGCGGAACAGCGGCCGACAAGACCCGGCCTACGCTGAGCGCCCGCTCGCTGGCGGCGGTGCGGCTCGGAGCGTTCACGGCGAGCACTGTGCGCCTGAACGTCGGGACGCTCTCCGAGCGCGCCGTCGTCCGCGCCACGCTGCGCCTGAAGCGCCAGACGATCGCCCGCGCCAAGACCCGGACGGTCGGCGCCGGGTCGCTGCGGGTCACGCTCAGCTCGAGCCGTGCGGGGCGCTCGGCGCTGCGCGGCCTGCGCCGCGCGACGCTGGTCCTGCACCTCGAGCTGACCGACCTGGCCGGGAATCGCCGCGTGATCGACCGCACGCTGCACCCACACCGCTGACGGCGGCGGCGTCGATCTGCGGGGTCTGCGAGCATCGACCGCGATGACTGCGCGCCATCTCTCGACAGTCGTTCCGGTCGACCTCGCGGAGCGCGTCCTCGCAATGAGCGACGCGTACGCCGCCGCCGGCGTCGACACCGACCAGTCCGACCGCGCCGTCAGCGCGATCGTCGACGTGCTGCGCACGATCGAGACCGGAGCGCCCTCGCGGGTCGTCGACCTCCCCGGCCACTACGCGAGCGTGCTGCGCGTGACCGCCGACCTCGGCATCGCGATCGCCACGGACGGCGTCGGCTCGAAGCTCGTGCTCGCCGAGCAGACCGGGCGCCTGAACACCGTCGGGATCGACTGCATCGCGATGAACGTCAACGACCTCGTGTGCGTCGGCGCCGAGCCGATCGCGATGGTCGACTACCTCGCCGTCGAGCAGTCCGACCCGGACGCCACGGCGGCGATCGCGCGCGGTCTCGCGGTCGGCGCAGCCGACGCCGGAATTGAGATCCCCGGTGGCGAGCTCGCGGTCCTGCCCGAGCTGATCCGCGGTCATCCCTCGCCCCACGGCTTCGACCTCTGCGGCACGGCGATCGGAACGGTCGCGCTCGACGCGATCATCACCGGCGCCGACGTCGCGGCCGGGGACGCGCTGATCGGCGTGCCCTCGAGCGGCCTGCACTCCAACGGCTACACGCTCGCGCGCCGCGTGCTGATCGACGAGGGGCCGGGCCTCGACGCCACACCGCCCGGGCTCGACGGCGCAAGCGTGGCCGACGCGCTGCTGGAGCCGACCGTGATCTACGTCCGTGCCGCGCTGGACCTGCTGCGCTCCGGCGTCCCGGTTCACGGCCTGGCGCACATCACGGGCGGCGGGCTGAAGAACATGCTGCGGCTCGGAAGCGGCGTCGGCTACGCGATCGAGGACCCGCTCCCGGTCCCGGCGGTCTGCACGCTGATCGCGCAGCTCGGCGACGTCCCGGAGGCCGAGATGTGGGAGGTCTTCAACATGGGCTGCGGGTTCGTCGCGACGGTCCCGGAGGCCCACGCGGACGACGCTGCCGCGATTCTGTCCGCCCGTCACCCCGGCGCCCGCCGGATCGGGACGGTCTCGGACCGCGCAGGGCTCGCCAGCGCGCCCGGCGGGATCGAGCTGCGCGCCTGACGGCCAGTCGGCCGCCCAAGATCTGGGCGGCGTCATGCAACCTGTCCAGCGGACCGTCTTTCACGTAGGTGAAACGGGCCTTGATGACGAACTTCGTCAGCACACGGCGCACCGCCGGCCGGCCGTCCACAAACCGTGGGCACGCCGGATCGGGGCGGTACGCGACATGAGCCTCGACTTCGCCCCCACAATACGGAGCATGACCGCCACTGCCGGCACCCTCCTGAGTGGGCGCTACCGCCTTGAGGAGCAGATCGGGCGCGGCGGGATGTCGACGGTCTGGAAGGCGTTCGACACGACGCTCGAACGCGCGGTCGCGATCAAGATGATGCACCGCGACGTCGCCCGCGACAGCGACCAGCTCGAGCGCTTCCGTCGCGAGGCAAAGGCCGTCGCGAAGGTCTCGTCCCCCTACGTCGTCGGCGTGATCGACGCCGGCGAGGAGGACCACACCCCGTTCATCATCCTCGAGTACGTCGACGGCGAGACGCTGAAGCACCGGATCCGCCGGCTCAAGCGCCTCGACGTCCCCGAGGCCGTCGCCTACGCGATCGAGATCGCCCGCGGCCTGCAGGCGGCGCACGAGCGCGACATCGTCCACCGCGACGTCAAGCCCCAGAACGTCCTGCTCGACGAGGAGGGTGCTGCGCGCGTCACGGACTTCGGCATCGCCCGCAGCCTCACCGACCACGGGCTGACCGCCGACGGCCGTGTGCTCGGCACGACCGACTACGTCAGCCCCGAGCAGGCGCTCGGGCACGCCGTCACCCCGCAGTCGGACATCTATTCGCTCGGCGTCGTGCTCTACGAGATGCTGATCGGGGACGTCCCGTTCCACGGCGAGAACCAGGTCGCCGTCGCGATGCGCCACGTCCGCGACGAGCTGCCGGACGTGCAGGCCAAGCGCCCGGAGATCTCCAGCGCGCTGGCATCCGTCGTCGATCACGCGACGGCGAAGGACCTCGAGGTCCGCTACGCGAGCGCCGCCGACCTGATCAACGACCTCGAGGACGCGCTCGCGATCGAGACGGCGCGCAGCGGGCACATCACCGGCGAGGCGACGACGGTCTTCCACTCGCTTCCCGCGCAGACGCAGAGCCGCGTGTCGGGCAGCGTCGTCCACCCCTGGCGCTGGCTCGCGGGCATCGCGCTCGTCGCAGTCCTGATCGTCGCCGCGTTCGCGCTGCTGACGAACCGGACCGAGCGCGGCACCGGGACGCAGGGAGCCAAGCCGCCGCCGACGCTGCACGCGATCTCGCTCGGGCAGACGCGCGCCAAGGACTACGACCCGCTCGGCGACAAGCAGGAGCACCCGGAGACCGCGGCGTTCGCACTCGACCACGACTCCGCGACGGTCTGGGGCACCGAGACATACCTCAACGGCAACCTCGCAAAGGCCGGGGTCGGCCTGGCGATCGATGCCAAGCCGGGCGTCGTCGCGCGGCAGATGGAGATCCGCACGCCGACACCGGGCTGGAGCGGCAAGGTGCTCGCGGCGGCCGGCGGCACGGCGCCCCCGGCCACGATCGACGATCCCGCCTGGACCGACGTCGGCACGATCCCCGCCGCCAAGAGCGTCACGCGTGTGAACCTCGACACCGGCGGCAAGGCCTACCGCTGGTACCTCGTCTGGATCGAGAAGTTCGCTCCCGGCCAGGAGCAGGTCGAGATCTCCGAGGTCTACCTCTACCGCTAGCGCTCGTAGCGGCGCTCGGCGGCGTGCCGCTCGAGGGCGATGTGCACGAGGCGGTCGCAGAGGTCCGGATAGGGCACGCCGCTCGCCTCCCAGAGCTTGCCGTAGACGCTCGTCTCGGTGAACCCGGGCATCGTGTTCAACTCGTTCAGCAGCACCGTCTCGCCGTCGACGAAGAAGTCCGCACGGGCCAGGCCGCTGCATCCGCTCTCACGGAACGCGCGTGTCGCCAGCTCACGCACACGGTCGCGCGCGCTCTCGGAGATCCGCGCCGGCACGACGAGCTCCATCCCGCCTGCCGTGTACTTCGCCTCGTAGTCGTACCAGCCGCCCGGCGAGGCGCTGCGCAGCACGACGATCTCACCCGGCTGGCTGGCCTGCGGGCTGGTCGTGTGGCCCGCGACCGAGCATTCGATCTCCAGGCCCGGAGCGGCCGCCTCGACGATCGCGCGCGGGTCGTGGCGGAACGCCTCCTCCAGCGCCGCCGGCAGCTCGTCGGCCTCCGCGACGCGCACGATGCCGACCGACGAGCCCAGGCGCGCGGGCTTCACGAACACCGGCAGCCCGAGCGACGCGACGGCCTCCACGACCGCCTCGCGCTGGTCACGCCAGCGGGCGTCGTCGACGCCGACGTACGCGACCTGGGCGATCCCGGCGTGCGCCATCAGGTCCTTGAACACGACCTTGTCCATGCAGACGGCCGCCGCCAGGACGCCCGCCCCGACGTAGGCGACGTCGAGCAGCTCGAGCAGGCCCTGAACGCTGCCGTCCTCGCCGAGCGGGCCGTGCAGCGCGGGAAACACGACGTCGGCGTCGAGCAGCCCACGCCCGGGGTGCAGCACCAGTTCGGCGCCGTCATGGCGCCACGTCCCGTCGCGGTCGAGCTCGACCGCCACGACCTCGTGGCCGGCGCGCTGCAGGCCGTCGCGCACCGAGGCGCCGCTGGCCAGCGACACATCGTGCTCGGACGAGCGACCGCCCGCGAGGACGACGATCCTCATGGCGTCCCTCCGTCGGTGCCCGGGTTCGTCTCCGGCGGCGGCGTGAAGCTGCCGACGCCGATCGTGATGGTCGCGCCCGGCTTCGCCTTCCCGCCGCTCGGATCCTGCTGGACGACCGTCCCGTCCTGGCTCTCGTCGGTGACGCTGACCTGCTGCTCGTTGACCTGGAAGCCCGCGTTGTTGAGCGTGTCGAGCGCGGTCGCCTCGTCCTCACCGACGACGTTCGGCACCGCAACCTGCGCGGGCAGCTTTGCGACGACGATCGCGACGGCCGAGCCCTTGTCGGCCGTTCCGCCACCGGCAGGCGTCTGGCTGAGGACGGTTCCGACGTCGGCCTTCGCGTCCTCCTTCTCGGTGACGGTGACCGTGAAGCCGGCGGCCGTGAGTGTGTCGCGCGCGGTCGCGACGGGGTTGCCGACGACGTCGGGCACCGCGACCTTCTGCGGCCCGAGCGAGATGTACAGGGTCACCGTCGAGCCGCGTTCGACCGGCGTCCCCTCACCCGGGCGCGTCTCGATCGCATCGCCCTTCTTGACGCTGTCCGAGGCTCGCTCGCGGACCCGGACGCGGAAGCCGGCCGCCTCCAGGCGCCGGCGTGCCTCGTCCTCGGTCTGCCCCTCGACGCCCGGGATGTCCGCGGTCCCCGGGCCGTCGGACACCGTCAGCGTGACGACCGAGCCCTTGTCGGCGCTCGCGCCCGGGTCGGGATCCTGGCCGAGGACGATGCCCTTGGCCTTGGCATCGGTCTTCGTCACCGTGTCGACGGTGAAGCCCTCGCGCTGCAGCGTGGCCTGCGCCGTCGCGAGGTCGGCGCCGATCACGCTCGGGACGGTGACCTGGTCCTTGCGCAGCAACAGCAGTGCGGCGATCAGCACGCCGACGACGACCAGCGCCACCAGCGCGAACAGCCACCAGCGGCGGCCGGGGCCATCGTCCTCGGGCGGTGGTGGCGGTGCGTGCCCGTAGGTCGGCGGCGCGGCATCGACGGGCCAGCCGGCGCCCGCGGGAACCATCATCGTCGCGTCGGTCGGCGGGCCTGCGCCCGCGACGGGCAGGCCTGCACGGGCGGCCTCGAGCGCGGCCATGAAGCTCTCGGCGTCCGGGAAGCGCGCTGCCGGATCCTTCTCGAGCGCACGCAGGACGACCTGCTCGAGCTGCGGCGAGACGGCCGCGTTGTACGCGCTCGGCGGCACGGGCGCCTCCCCCACCTGCTTGAGCGCGATCGCGACTGCGCTGTCGCCGTCGAACGGCACGCGCCCCGCGAGCATCTCGTAGAGCACGATGCCGATCGAGTAGAGGTCCGACTGCTGGCTGACGGCGTGACCCTGCGCCTGCTCGGGCGAGAGGTACTGCGCCGTGCCCATGATCGACCCGGTCTGCGTCATGTCCGACGCGCCGGCACGGGCGATGCCGAAATCGGTGACGGTCAGGACACCTTCGTCGTCGACGATCACGTTGTGCGGCTTGAGGTCGCGGTGGATCACGCCGCGGCGATGGGCGAACCGCGCGGCCTTCAGGATCTGCTCGGCGTAGTCGATCGCGAGGTCGGGGTCGAGCGGCGCGTGCTGGGCGATCAGCGCCTTCAGCGAGCGGCCCTCGAGGTACTCCATCGCGATGTAGTAGGTCCCCTCCCAGGAACCGCGGTCGTAGACCGAGACCACATGCTGGTGCTGGAGCCCCGCGGCGGCGGAGGCCTCGCGGCGGAAGCGCTCGACGAACTCGGGGTCCTCGGCGAAGCGCCGGTAGAGCAGCTTCAGCGCGACGCGGCGGCCGAGCTGCTGGTCGACGGCGAGATAGACGTCGGCCATCCCGCCCGAGCCCAGGCGGCGTTCGACGCGGTACCTGCCGTCGACGATCGTGTCGCTGTCGAGTCGCTCGATCATCGTCTGAGGATGGACTCCATCACGGCCTTGGCGATCGGTGCGGCGTCGGTGCCGCCGAAGCCGCCGACGGTGCGCTCGATCGTGACGGCGATCGCGATCCGCGGCGCCTTCGCGGGAGCGAATGCGATGAACCACGGCTGCGTGATGTTGCGATCGACGTCGATCTCGGCGGTGCCGGTCTTGCCGGCGACGTCGATGCCCGCGAGCGCCGCCTCGGTACCGGTTCCCTCCTGCACGACGCGCGTCATCATCGCCGTGACCTTGTCAGCCGTGGCGGGGGACATGACGCGTGACAGCTCCTGCGGGTCGTTCTGCAGCGTCGTGCGGCCTTCCGGATTGATCGCGCGGGTCGCCAGGAACGGCCGCATCAGGATGCCCTTGTTCGCAACCGACGCGGCGACCATCGCCATCTGCAGCGGCGTGACCTGCAGCTTGTCCTGACCGATCGCCATGCGGCCGACGTCGACGCAGCGGTTCGTCGCGCGGACGAAGCGGTGATGGCAGTACTCACCGCTGGGGCGGCGCTCGGACCCGGGCAGGTCGACAGCGACCTGACGGTTGAACCCGAGCCGGTCCATGTAGCGCTGCATCGTGCGCGCGCCGACGTCCTCGCCGACCTGCGCCCAGACCGTGTTGATCGAGTGCGTCAGGGCGAACGTCAGGTCGACGTTGCCGAACGACTCGCCGCCATCGTTGTTCAGCGGGACGCCCGAGATCGTGACGCCGTTGGTTCCGTCGACGGTGCTCGTCGGCTGGTACTTCCCGCTGTCGATCGCCGCGATCGCCGTCACGACCTTGAACGTCGAGCCCGGCGGATAGCCGGACTGCGTCACGCGGTTGAACAGCGGCGAGCCCGGCGCCGTGTTCAGGCGCGTCGTCGCACTGGCGCTGCGCAGGACGTTGGGGTCGTAGCCCGGAACCGACGCCATCACCTTGATGCGACCGGTGCGCGGGTCGAACGCGGTGACCGCGCCGGGCCGGCCGGCGAGCTGGTCGAGCGCGACCTGCTGGGCGACCGGATCGAGCGCGGTGCGCAGGTCATTGCCCTGCCGGCGCTTGCCCTGCAGGCGTCGCAGCGCGTTCTCCAGGCCCTCCGAGCGGCCTGTCAGCTCGCCGTTGTAGAACCGCTCGAGCCCGGCCGTGCCCGGGTTCAGGTACGAGTAGCCGACCGGGTGCGCGAACAGTCCGCGCAGCGGGTAACGGCGGGTGTAGGCGCCGTCGGAGCGGCGCACCGAGCGCGCAAGCGTCTGTCCGTCGGCAGCGAAGATGCGGCCGCGGTCGATCCGCTGCTGGGCGATCAGCGCGCGCTTGTTCTGCGGGTTGTCCTGCAGCGAGTCGCGCTCGAAGACGGTCCAGCGTGAGGTGAACCCGAGCAGCAGTGCGAACAGCACGAGCGTGACCCCGAAGACGCGGACGATTGGCCCGTTCACGGCGTGCGCGCCTCGCGCCGGGCGCGGTCGGAGATCAGCAGCAGCAGCGCGACGATCACGAAGTTGGCGACGATCGACGAGCCGCCGTAGCTCACGAACGGGAGCGTCACGCCCGTCAGCGGGATCACCTTCGTCACGCCGCCGACGATCACGAACACCTGCAGCGCGAGCACGGTCGTGAGGCCGACGGCGAGCAGCTTGCTGAACGAGTCGCGAGCCAGCACGGCGATGCGGAAGCCGCGCTCGACGGCGAGCACGTAGACCAGCAGCAGCGCGCACGCTCCGATCAGCCCGAGCTCGTTGACGATCACCGCGTAGATCAGGTCGGTCTGGGCAGCCGGCAGCAGGATCGCCTGGTCAGGTGGGACGCCCACCTTCACGAGCGACTCCCCGATCCCCTGGCCCCAGACGCCGCCGTCGGCCTGCGCGAAGAGCGACTGCGCGAGCTGGTAGCTGCCGCCGATGCGGTCGTAGAGCGCAGGGTCGAACGGGTGATGCCAGGCCTCGACACGGTCGTGGACGTGCCCGACCGTGTTGGCGAAGAACGACGCTCCGGCCGCGAACAGCGCAAGGCCGACGAGGGGGAAGATGAGCCGGTTCGTCGCGACGTAGAGCATCGCCAGGAACGCGCCGAAGAACATCAGCGACGAGCCGAGGTCGCGGATGAAGACGAGCGTCACCATCGCCAGGCCCCAGACGAGCAGCAGCGGCCCGAGGTGCTTGAGGCGCGGGATCGTCAGCGGGCCGTACGTGCGCTGGACGAGCAGCTGCCGCGTGTCGCGCAGGTAGCTCGCCAGGAAGATGATGATCCCGATCTTCGCGAACTCGGCCGGCTGGAACTGGATCGGGCCGATGTCGACGCCGAGGTAGGCGCCGTTGACCTGGGCGCCGACTCCCGGGACGCGCGGGAGCAGCAACAGCAGCAGGCTGCCCGCCGCGATCAGGTAGCGGTAGCGCTCGAGCGTGCGGTAGTCGCGCAGCAGCACGATCGTCGCGGCGAAGAACGCGAGCCCGACGACGAACCACTGCGCCTGGTCGCGCGCGAGCGTGTCGTCGAGGCGGTAGATCATCACGAGCCCGACGCTCGCGAGCACGGCGACGATCGGGAACAGATACGGGTCCGCGTCGGGGAGCCGTACGCGGATGACCATGTGCGCGGCGAGGCAGAGCCCGAGGAAGATCAGCGCCGTAGGTCAGCGACGCGTTCGGGCGCACGTCGTGCTCCTGGACGAAGACGGCGGCGAAGCCCGCCGTGACGAGCAGCGACGCCGGGATCAGCCCGAAGAGCTCGCGGTTGCGGGCGCTCCTCACCGGCTGACCGTGCCGCGCTCGAGCTGCCGCACGTACTGGTCCGCGTCATCGCGAGAGCGCATGCTCTGCTCGGACACGATCGTCTGCTGGCCCGGCGTGAGCTGCGTGTTGCTGACGCCCGAGACGTAGACCTCCTGGTAGAGGTTGATCCCGGCCGGGAGGTCGTACGGCACGCCGCGGTAGAGCGTCACGAAGCCGTCCTTGCCGGGCCCGACGAAATAGACCGCCTGCGAGGCGAGGTAGCCGCCGGCGAGCACGGTCACGATCAGCGCGACGATCAGCGCTGTGCCCAGGCCGGGTCGCGGCAGGCGCCGGCGGCGCGCACGGGCCGCGGGTGCGGGAGGCAGCGGTGCACGTCGCTCGGCCGCCGCGCCGGACGCCGCGACCGGCTCCGAGTCCTCGCGCGGCGGCGACTGCGCGAGTGCGTGCTGCACGTCCGCGGCGCTGATCGCACCCACCCGGGTCACGTCGGCCGCGTCCGGATCCCCCGCCGCCCCCGCATCCTCGAGGCGGAACAGCACGACGGTGATGTTGTCGCGGCCGCCCGCCTCGTTGGCGCGGTCCACGAGCTCGGCGGCAGCGTCCCGCAGCGACTCCGCGCCGGCCAGCGCTTCGGCGAGGCCCGTCTCCGCGACCATCGACGTCAGCCCGTCCGAGCAGAGCAGGAAGACGTCGCCGGCGCGGGCGGGAACGGTCAGCGCGTCGGGCTGCACCACCGCCTCGGGACCGAGCGCGCGCGTGATGATCGAGCGCTGCGGGTGCTCCTCGGCCTCCTCGGGGCTGAGGCGTCCCTGACGGACGAGCTCCTCGACGAGCGAGTGGTCGGTCGTCAGGCGCTCGAGCTCACCGTCGCGCCAGCGGTAGCAGCGGCTGTCGCCGACGTGGACGATCGTGACGTCCGCGTCGCCGACGTAGGCGGCCGTGAGCGTCGTGCCCATTCCCGCGCGCTCCTCGTCGGCCACCGAGAGCTCGTGAATCTGCTCGTTGGCGTCCTGCACGGCGCGCGCGAGGCGCTGCTCGACGCTGCCGCTGCCCTCCGGCAGGCCGCCCGCCAGCGCTGCGACGGCGGTGCCCGATGCGACCTCGCCGGCCTGCGCGCCGCCCATCCCGTCGGCGACCGCGAACAGCGGGGCGCGCGCGTGGTAGGCGTCCTCGTTGGCGCGGCGCTGCCGGCCGGTGTCGGTGCGCTCTGCGTGTTCGGCGACGCGCAGCATGCTCATCCGCTCACGAACGTGAACTCGCTGTCGCCGATCCGCACGCGGTCACCCTGGTGCAGTGGCTGCGGGCCGCCGACCAGCTCCTCGTTGAGGAACGTCCCGTTCGTCGAGCCCAGATCCTCGAGCACCACGACCGGCCCCTGCAGCGTCAGGCGCGCGTGGCGCGAGGAGGCGAACGGATCGTCGAGCCGGATCTCCGCCTGATCGCCGCGACCGAGGATGGCCCCCTGGCCGATCTCGTACTCCATGCCGGGGGTGTGTCCTGGAGCACGCTCGACGACGAGACGCGGATCGCGCAGCCCGACGGCCTGGTGCAGACCGGTCGCGTCGCTCGCGGGTGGCGCAGGCGCACCGGCCCAGCGCTGCTCGTCCGGCCTGCGCAGATCGCGCAGCGAGCTGCGCGCGACCCAGGCGACGAACAGGAACAGGACGACGAGGAACGCGGCCTGCAGCGCGACGGCCGTCGGTTGCAGCATCACTCGACCTCGAAGCGCGCGGACACGGTGCCGATGTCGAGCCGGTCGCCCGAGCGCAGCACGGCCTGGCCGCTCGCGCGGGCGCCGTTGATCAGCACGCCGTTGGTCGACCCGAGGTCCTCGACGGTCCAGTCCCCGGCCGGGCCGAGCGCGATGCGCGCGTGCTGGCGCGAGACGTTCGAGTCCCCGAGGACGACATCGCATTCGCGGCTGCGCCCGATCGTCGCGCCGGTCGGCCCGATCACGAAGCGCTTGCCCTCCGCGGCGAGGATCGCGCGGCCACGGCGGACGGCGCTCGCGTCGTCGAGTCGCTCACGCGAGCGTTCGGCGCTCGACACGACCATCGTGTTGGGAGCGGCAGCTGCGGGCGGTGCCGCAACCGGCGAGGCTGCCTCAGCCGCAGGTGCGACGTTCGCGAAGCGGGTCTCGATACCGAACTCGCCGAGACCGAGGCGCTCGTCGGTGCGCAGCTCGATCACCGGGCTCGCCACCAGCGCGAGACGCTCGGCGCGCGCATGCTCGAGCAGGTAGGCCGACAGCTCCTGCGTGACCTCGTGCTCGATCGCGGCGAAGCGCTCACGGTCGGCGGGCGACAGGTAGACGACGTACTCGTACGGCGCGTACGTGCGCGACAGCGAGACGGTCCGGTGCTCGTCCATCTCGCGGGCGAGCCGGCGCGCCAGCTCCTCCGGGCGCACCTCCGTGCGGAAGACGCGGCCGAACGTGCCCTCCACGAGCCCGGCCAGCTTGCTTTCCAGGTTCCTCAGGACGCTCATGGACTCGCGCTCACGCGCCTCTCAGAAAGGCGTTGGCGACGGGGTGAATGCTAGGGCCTGACCCCGTCGTCGGTCGCGGGCACGCGGGCCGCCGCGCCGATCAGCGCGATCGCACCGGCCGCGATCGCTCCGAGGATCAGTCCGCGCGGCTCGGGGGCACCGCCCGTCCACGGCAGTGCGGCTGCGAGCGCGGCGGTTCCGGCGGCCAGGCCGACGGCCCAGCCGGTGACCAGGACGAGGTCGACGGAGAGCGCCCGCCCGCGGACGATCAGCGGGAGCAGCCAGGCGGCGGCAGCCCAGAGCGCGGCGATCAGCGGAACGCCCGATGTCACGATCGGAACCAGCACGTCGGTGACGGCCCGCGACGCCGATGCCTCCCATGCAGCGCGTGTGACGGTGCCGGGCGCGTCACCGAGAAACAGGCGCTCCGGGGCGAGCGCCTCGGCCAGGACGAGCCACCACAGCCCGAGCGCTCCGAGCGCGGCGCGCTGGCCCCATCCACGTGCCTGCGCACCGAGTGCGGGCCACCCGAGGCCGAGGCCGACGAGGCCCAGCAGCGGCGCAGCGGCCGGCGCGCTCCAGAGGACGCCATCGCGCGGCAGGAGGAGCACCGTCGGGATCGCCGCGGCAGCGACGAGGACGGCGGCGCCCGGAACATCCGCGGCGACGAGCCAGGCGATCAGGCCGGCCACGGCCAGCAGCCAGCCCAGCCGCGGCAGCAGCAGCACGGCGAGCGCCGTGGCCGCAGCGCCGGCGAGCGCGGCACCCGGTCCCGGCGCGAACGACGAGGGCTCGGCCGCGATGACCGTCGCGACCAGGGCTGCCGCTGCGACCGCTGCGCCGGCGCGCGCGGGGACTCCGGAATGTGGGCGTGGCGCCGCGGCGGCCACAGGCACGGGAGCGGCATGCACGGCGATCGGCGCGGGCTGCGGTGCGCGCACGAACCGCGGCGTCCGCGCCGCGCGACGCTCGCTCGGCGCAGCGACCGTTCCGGGTGAGCGCCCGGCCCCGTCGAACCCGTCGTCGAGTGCCTCCCGCAACTCCTCGAGCGTTCCCCGGTCCTCCGGCCGCGGAAGGACCGCGCGATCCAGCGCAGCGCATATCTCACGATCCAGGTCACGGCGCATACGGCCGAGCGGCGGCAGGCGCGTGCCGACACGGCGGGCGGTCGCGGCCGCCCCGGGCGCGCGCACCGGATTGACGCCCGACAGCGCCTCGTACAGCACGAGCGCGAGCGCGTAGAGGTCGGCGGCGCCACCGGCGGCATGACCCTCGGCCTGCTCCGGCGCCATGTAGGCGAGCGTCCCGACGACGTCGCCGGTGCGCGTCAGCGCTTCGTCGCCGGTGATGGCCGCGACTCCGAAGTCGGTGAGCTTCGCGATCCCCGACTCCCCCGCCGGCTGTTCGGGAACCATGATGTTGGCCGGCTTGACGTCGCGATGGACGACCCCGCGAGCGTGCGCGTGCGCGAGCGCGTCACAGAGCGCCGACCCGATCCGCAGGACGTCGCGATCGGACAGCGCACCCGCTTCGACGAGGTCGGCGAGCGTCGGGCCGCGCACGAGCTCGGACACGAGATAGACGGCGTCGTGGTCGCGGCCCGCCTCGTACAGCGCGACGATTCCCGGGTGCTGCAGGCGCGCCGCGGCGAGTGCCTCGCGCTCGGCGCGTGCCGCGACCTGTTCGTCGTGCAGCTCGATGCGCTTGACGGCGACGGCGCGGTCCAGCCGCTCGTCGTGGGCGAGCCACACGACGCCGAATGCACCCGCTCCGAGGCGCCGAACGAGCCGGTAGCGATCAAGCGCAAGCGGTGCGTCCCCCGCCCCACGCAGGTCGCTCGTCGCCAGCGTGTCGTCGGCGGTCTGCACCACCTCCTGCGTTCGCCACATACGCGCGCGCTTCCTTCCGGCCGGTGCAGGAGGTCCGACGTTGACGGCAAACTTGCAGGATGGGGATGCCCCGCGACCGTCCACGCGGTCATACTGCGCCCCGGCACCCGGCATCTGGGCGCCCGTCCAACCATGTCCTTCTTTGACGACGACGAGCCAACGCGCGTAGGCAACGCACCCCGGCGCCCGGCGGCGCCGCGCCGGCCCGAGACCGCGGGCGGCGGTGGCCCCGGCGGGCCCGACCACCAGACCGCCCGCACCCGCCAGCTCGTGGCACTGGGTGTCGGCGTGCTGCTGCTGATCCTGATCGTGCTCGGCGTCAAGGGCTGCCTCGACAGCCGCCAGGAGCGCGCGCTGAAGGACTACAGCCGTGATGCCTCCGCGATCATCGTCGACTCCAACGAGCAGGTGTCGAAGCCGTTCTTCGAGCTGCTCTCGTCCGGCAAGACCAGCGGCAACGACCTGCAGGTCCAGGTCAACCAGGTGCGCCTGACAGCCGAGGAGGACGCCAAGCGCGCCCGCGAGCTCAGCGTCCCGGACGATATGAAGCCCGCCCAGCAGAACCTGCTGACCGTGCTCAACTTCCGCTCCCAGGCACTCACGCGGATCGCCGAGAAGCTCACCGCCGCGCAGGGCCGTGGCCCGCAGGCGGAGGCCGCCACGAACGAGATCGCCGGGCAGATGCAGATGTTCCTCGCATCCGACGTCATCTACTCGCAGCGGGCGGCCGCGCTGATCGTGCAGGCACTCAACGAGGCGGGGATCCAGGGCCAGACGATCCCGGAGAGCCACTCGCTGCCCGGCTACACCTGGCTCGCGCCCGACACGGTCGCCAAGGCGATCGGCGGGACCTCGAGTGGCGGGACGACGACGGGCGGCAGCTCCTGCCCCGAAGGATCCTCGTGTGGCCACGGCATCGTCTCGACGTCGATCGGCGACACAGTCCTGCAGCCCGACGGCGCGTCGAACACGGTGCCCGCGAAGGCGCCGGTCACGATCAACGTGAAGTTCGCCAACCAGGGCGACAACGTGCAGAAGAACGTGACCGTGACCGTGAAGCTGACGGTCCCCGGCCAGGCTGCGGTGAGCGCCAAGAAGACCGTCCCCCAGACGGAGCCCGGCACCGAGACGACTGTCGCCATCCCGCTCCCGAAGGTGCCCGCCGCGGGGACTGCAGCGACGCTGACGGTCCGCGTCGAGCCGGTCGGCGGCGAGAAGAACACCGACAACAACCAGGCGACGTACACCGTCCTGTTCTCCGCGAGCTGACGCTCGCGCGCGCCGAAGACGACCGCCGTATCCTGCGGACATCGTGGACGGTCTGACCGACGCCGCCGGGATCGCGGCACTCGTGGCCGGTGCCCTTGCGCTGGTCGCGCTCGTGGTGCTCGTCGTGCTGTGGCGCCGCGTCGCGCGGCTGCGGCGCGAGCAGCGCGTCGTGCTCGGCGACGGGGAGCGCGATCTCGTCGCGCACGCCGCTGACATCGAGCGCCAGTTCAAGGCGCTGCACGAGTGGGTGATTGACGTCGTGACCCGCGTCGAGGGACGCCTCGACGTCGACGAGCAGCGCCTCGACGGCGCGCTCGCTCATCGGTCGGTCGTGCGGTACGACGCCTACAACGAGCTGTCGGGACGGCAGTCGACCTCGATCGCGCTGCTCGACGAGCGGCAGTCGGGCATCGTCCTGTCGTCGATCCACCACCGCGAGCAGGCGCGCCTCTACGTCAAGCAGGTGCAGGCCGGCGTGTCGTTCGTGCCGCTGTCGCCCGAGGAGCAGGAGGCCGTGCGCGCGGCACTCGCCGGCGAGGTGCCGGACGCCGTCGAGGGTGACGCCTGATGCGCATCGGCTACCTCGGCCCCGCCGGCACGTTCAGCGAAGAGGCGGTGCGCAGCGAACCGTCCGTGTCGGCGAGCGACGAGCTCATCCCGCTGTCGACGGTCCACCAGGTGATCGTGGCGGTCGCCGGCGGCGAGGTCGACCGCGCGCTCGCGCCGATCGAGAACTCGCTCGAGGGGTCGGTCAACGAGGCGGTCGACGCACTCGTGCACGACGCGCCCGGCGTGAGGATCGTCGGCGAGCGCGTGCTCAAGGTGCGCTACTCGCTGCTCGCAAAGCCGGGGGCCGTCATGCAGGACGTCCGCGTCGTGCTCTCGCACCCGCAGGGGCTTGCGCAGTGCGCGCGCTGGCTGCGCGAGAACCTGCCGGCCGCGGAGGTCCGCTCACGGACGTCGACCGCCGACGCGGTGCGCGAGGCCGCCGGCGACGACGACTCGTTCGCCGCGCTCGGCACACCACTCGCGGGCGAGCTCTACGGAGCGATCACGCTCGCCGAGGACCTCGGCGACGAGGTCGCGAACGCGACCCGCTTCGTCTGGCTCGCCCCCGCCGGCGCGCCGCTCGGTGACGAGGTCGACCGCGGGGATGGCTGGAAGAGCTCGGTCGTCTTCTCCGGCGACGGCGACGGCGAGCCGGGCTGGCTGGTGCGCTGCCTGTCCGAGTTCGCCTCGCGCGATGTGAACCTCACGCGGATCGAGTCGCGGCCGGCCCGGCTGCGACTCGGACACTACGTCTTCCTGCTCGATTTCGAGGGCCGCGCCGACCAGCCGGGGGCCGCCGCGGAGGCCATCGCCGCGCTCGCGAGGCACAGCGAGGACGTGCGTCTGCTCGGGTCCTACCCACGTGCGGCCAACGCGCCAGCGAGCTGACAGACGGCGAAACGCGCCTGACCCGCCGATAGACTGCGGCGCAGAGCACCGATGGGAACGGCTACGCCACCAGCCCCAGTGGGGTCCGCGCCGGTTGATTCCACCCGGCCGCGCGGACGCGATGGCGGGCGGGTGCTGGTCTTGAACGCGACGTACGAGCCGATCAACGTGTGCACGGTCCGGCGCGCCGCGGTGCTGCTGCTGAAGCAGAAGGCGGAGATCGTCGAGCGGGCCGCCTGGGAGCTGCGCTCCGAGCACACGATGATGCCGCGCCCCGTCGTGATCCGGCTCACGCACTACGTCAACGTGCCGCGCAACGCCGAGCGCCGGCGCATCACCCGGCGCGCCGTCTTCGCCCGCGACGGCTGGGCCTGCCAGTACTGCGGCTCACGCTCGACGCTGACCGTCGACCACGTGATCCCCAGGTCGAAGGGCGGCGACTCCAGCTGGGAGAACATCGTCGCGTCCTGCGCGCCGTGCAACCGGCGCAAGGGCGACCGGCTGCCGGCCCAGGCCGACATGCACCCGCGCCGTGCACCAAGAGCGCCACACCCCCACGTCTTCATCGCCGTCGCCGCACCACGGATCCCGCACGCCTGGCGAGCCTGGCTCCCCGGCGGCGCACCGGCCTAGCCGGCCCTCCGCTCAGCCCCAGGCCGCCGCAATCGCATCGACGTGCCGGTGCTCGGTGCCGCAGCATCCGCCGAGCAGCCGTACTGACGGCAGCAGCTCGTGCAGCGACGCATTGTCACGGCCGAGCTCGACCGGATCGCCCTCGTCGAGCTCCTCGGCCTCGTCCAGCTCGGCATGACTGAGCGCTGAGGCGTTGACTCGCAGCCCACCGATCCGCGCGAGCGCAGGTGCGCCGTCAAGTCCCGCGGCGATGTGCGTCGGGTGCGCGCAGTTGACCATGAAGAACTCGGCGGTCCCGCCGGTCGCAGCATCGACGCGCTCGACGGCTTCGGCGAGCGGCGTGCCGTCCGGGAGCCGCCCGTCGGTCTCGACCGTGAAGGACGGGACGACGGGCACGCCCGCGCCGGCCGCGGCCTGCACGACGCCGATCGCCTCGTCCGGGTAGGACAGCGTCAGCGCTGTGATGCGCTCCGCGCCCGCTCGGTGCAGGACGCCGATCTGCCAGCGGTGGTACTCCGCCGCCTCGTCACCGCTCATCTTCTCCCCGACGACGTACCCATCCCCGCGCGGGCCAAGGACGCCATCGATCGTCACGCCCGACCGGCTCTCGGCGAGCTCGCAGACGAACTCGACGGCGTCGTTGTTCGCACCCTCGAGCGCGGCCAGGTTGTACCCGAGCTGCGCACCCCAGTCCGGGTTCGCCCGCCACGTCGGCGTGTCGAGCACAAACGGCACCCTCCGCTCCGCCGCGAGATCCAGGAAACCCTCGAAATACCGCCGAAGCGCAAACCGACCCCGCTCCTCCCGCAACAGCGGAAACGAGGCAAAGCACGGAAGCTCAAACCCATCCTTGAAAACCAGGACCGTCTCAATCCCACCATCAGTCAAAGCAATGTCAGCCATGAAGGCAACCTATTCGGCAGCCAGAGGGGACGCAACCTGGTGTGCGGGCTCCCCGTCGTGGTCCACGCCAGCGCCGCGGTCATTGGGGCCTGGGACGCGCCGACCGAGGAGGGAGTGGACGGCCATCCCCCACAGGTCGATGGGTCCCGGGCCCCAAACCACCAGCGCCCGTTGCCGTTGTTGCCCTCCAAAACGAAGGGCGCCAGGTTCGACAACCTGGCGCCCCCGAACATCTATGACTGGATGAGAAACCGCACCACCCTGTAGTTCGCCGGAGGGACCACTACCGGCAGGTGGAGCGACGGTGTCCCGGATTGGATTCCGCTAGGCGGGTCCAGCCAACCGCGGTCTAGCGGCCGGGCACCTCCAGGGTCCCGCAAGAACTGTGACTACAGATACGGACCACCTCCTCTCTCTGGATAGGCGGAACATACCAAGCGTCCGGACGGACCTCGCCGACAGGGCTAGACGTGGCGCGCGCGCCGCCCGCTACTCGTCCTCGGGCTCGCCGTCCGTCTCCGCTTCCGGCTCCTCGACCGCGTTCGGGTCGACCGGTGCATCGACGTACTCGAGCTCGTGGCCGGGAATGCCGGCAGGCTGGATGTCGTCTTCGCCCTCGACGCCCGCGGCAGTGTCGCCGGTGCCCTCGGCGGCGATCGCCACCGCGCTGACGGTGTCGTCCTCCTTGAGGTTCATCACGCGCACCCCGGTCGCCGAGCGGCCCTGCTGCGAGATGCCCTCGACAGCGGTCCGCTGGACCATGCCGCCGACGCTGATGAAGACGAGCTCCTCGTGGTCGCGCACGACGAGCGCGGCCGCCAGGCCGCCCTTGGCCTCGGTGAAGCCGATCGTCTTGACGCCCTTGGCACCGCGCTTGGTCTTGCGGTACTTGGCGACGACGGTGCGCTTCCCGAACCCGGGCTCGGTGACGACGAGCAGGTCCATGTCGTCGCGCGCGACGTCCATCGCGATCACCTCACCGTCCTTGCCGACGTCCATGCCGCGCACACCGCTCGTGCCGCGGCCCATGCTGCGGGCGTCGGACTCGGCGAAGCGGACGGTCAGGCCGGCCTTCGAGACCATCAGGATCTCGTCCTCCGGATCGACGGCGCGCACCTGCAGCAGCTCGTCGTCGTCGCGGATGTTGATCGCGATGATGCCGTCGGCCTTGATCGGCGTGTTGTAGGCGAGGAACTCGGTCTTCTTCACGGTGCCGTTGCGCGTGGCGAAGATCAGGTACTTCGTCTCGGTGAAGTCGCGCGTCGCGAGCACGGACTGGATGCGCTCGCCCTCACGCAGCGGCAGCACGTTGACGAGCGCGCGGCCCTTCGCCGTGCGCGAGGCCTCGGGCAGCTCGTAGACCTTCGAGCGGTAGACCTTGCCGCGGTTGGAGAAGAACAGCAGGTAGTCGTGCGACGAGCAGACGAAGAGGTGCTCGATGTAGTCGCCGTCCTTCATGTCCATCCCGGTCACGCCGCGGCCGCCGCGCTGCTGCTGGCGGTAGGTCGCGAGCGGCAGCGACTTGATGTAGCCGGTGTGCGTGATCGTGATGACCATCTGCTGATCGGCGATCAGGTCCTCGATGTCGATCTCGTCCTCGCTGGCGGTGATGTCCGTGCGGCGATCGTCGGCGAAGCGGTCGCGGATCTCGATCAGCTCGTCCTTGATCACCGTCAGCACGCGCGACTCGTCGCCGAGCAGCTCGCGCAGCTCGCGGATGCGCTCGGTGACGTCGGCGTGCTCCTCCTTGATCGCGCCGGACTCGAGCGCGGTCAGCTGTGCGAGGCGCAGGTCGAGGATCGCCGTCGCCTGGATCTGGCTGAGGCCGAACTGCGTCATCAGGTCGCCGCGGGCGGTCTCGCGGTCCTTCGACGAGCGGATCAGCGCGATCACGGCGTCGAGGTTGTTCAGCGCGATCAGCAGGCCCTCGAGCACGTGTGCGCGTGCTTCCTTGAGCCCGAGCTCGTGCTTGGCGCGGCGCACGACGACTTCGCGCTGGTGACCGATGTAGGCGTGCAGGATCTCGCGCAGCGAGAGCGTGCGCGGGACGCCGTCGACGAGCGCCACGGCGTTGACGCCGAACGTCGACTGCATGTTCGTGTGCTTGTAGAGCTGGTTCAGCACGACCTTCGGGATCGCGTCGCGCTTGAGCTCGATCACGAGCCGCATGCCGTTGCGATCCGACTCGTCGCGCAGGTCGGTGATGTCGGGGATCTTCTTGTCGTGGACGAGGTCGGCGATCTTCGTGATCAGCCCGCCGTCGCCACCCTTCTTGACCTGGTAGGGCAGCTCGGTGACGACGATCGCCTCCTTGCCCTGGGTCAGCGGCTCGATGTGCGCCTTGGCGCGGACGCGGACGCGACCGCGACCGGTCTCGTAGGCGTCGCGGATGCCCTGCCGGCCGAGGATCGTGCCACCGGTCGGGAAGTCCGGGCCCTTGATGTGGCGCATCAGCCCGTCGATCGTGATCTGCGGGTCGTCGATGAACGCGACCGTGGCGTCGATCACCTCGCCGAGGTTGTGCGGCGGGATGTTCGTCGCCATCCCGACGGCGATGCCGGTCGTCCCGTTGACGAGCAGGTTCGGGTACCGCGCCGGCAGGACGACCGGCTCCTGTGTGCGACCGTCGTAGTTGGGCACGAAGTCGACCGTGTCCATGTCGAGGTCGCGCAGCATCTCCATCGCCAGGCGCGTGAGCCGCGCCTCGGTGTAGCGCATGGCGGCGGCGGGATCATCGTCGACAGATCCGAAGTTCCCCTGCCCGTCGACCAGCTCGTAGCGCATCGAGAAGTCCTGCGCCATCCGCACGAGCGTGTCGTAGATCGCCGAGTCACCGTGCGGGTGGTAGTTGCCCATCACCTCGCCGACGATGCGCGCGCACTTGGAGTAGCCACGGGTCGGCCCGAGGCCGAGCTCGGACATGCCGTAGAGGACGCGGCGATGCACGGGCTTGAGACCGTCGCGGACGTCCGGAAGCGCACGTCCGACGATCACGGACATCGCGTAGTCCAGGTACGCGGTCTTCATCTCGTCCTCGAGCGCGCGCGGCTCGAAGCGGTCGTTCAGAACGTCGGCGGATGCCATCTCTCGGGGTTCCTCCTGGGAGGCCTAGACGTCGAGGTTCACGACGTCGCGGGCATTCGTCTCGATGAACTCGCGGCGTGGCTCCACCACGTCGCCCATGAGCATCGAGAAGATCTGGTCGGCGGCGGTCGCGTCCTCGATCGTCACCTTCTGCAGCGTGCGGGTGGCGGGGTCCATCGTCGTCTCCCGCAGCTGCTCGGCGTTCATCTCGCCCAGCCCCTTGAAGCGGTTGAGCTGGACGCCACGCTGCGCGAGCGCGAGCACGACCGTGCGCAGACTCTCGAACGAGGGCGCGGTGTCCGAGCGCTCGCCGAGCGTCAGCTGGAACGGCGGCGTGCCGGCGAGCTTGACGAGGTCGCCGTGCACCTTCACGAAGCTGCGGTACTCGGCGGCTTCGAACAGGTCGAGGGCGATCCGGTGGGTCTGCGCCAGACCGGTGCGCCGCTCGACCGCGCGGACGACGAGCACCTCATCGGTGCGCTCGACGAGCTCGGTCGTGAGGTACTCGCGCTCGAGATCGTCGGTGCTGAGCAGGGCCACGGCTTCATCGACGGTCGCGATGCCCTGGTCGAGCAGCGTCGACTCCTCGAGGAAGCGCACGACGTCCTGCCCGTGGCGGCCGCGCAGCGCCGTCGCAAGCGAGACGTAGCGCTTGAGCAGCTTGCGGAACGTCAGCCAGCGTGCCTCGGTGATCTTGAACGAGGCGCCGTCACGATCGGCCACGTCGAACTTCTCGTACTTGTCCGCGAGCAGCAGCTCCTCGAGCTCGGACTCGCGCTCGATGTAGCGCTCCTGGCCGCCGGTCTTGACCTTGTAGAGCGGCGGCTTGGCGATGTAGACGTAGCCGGCGTCGATCAGCTCCTGCATCTCGCGGAACAGCAGCGTCAGGATCAGCGTGCGGATGTGCGCACCGTCGACATCGGCGTCGGTCATCAGGATGACCTTGTGGTAGCGGGCGCGCTCGATGTCGAACTCGTCGCGTACGCCGGTCCCGATCGCCGTGATCAGCGCCTGCACCTCGGTGTTCTGCAGCACCTTGTCGATCCGCGCCTTCTCGACGTTGAGGATCTTCCCGCGCAGCGGGAGCACCGCCTGCGTGTTGCGATCGCGGCCCTGCTTGGCCGAGCCGCCCGCGGAGTCGCCCTCGACCACGAAGATCTCGGCGAGCGACGGATCCTTGACCGAGCAGTCGGCGAGCTTGCCCGGGAGGCGTGAGTTCTCGAGCGCGCTCTTGCGGCGCGTGAGATCGCGCGCCTTGCGGGCCGCCGATCGCGCCTGCGCGGCCTGAACGGCCTTGCGGATCACGGCGCGTGCCTCGGCCGGGTTCTCCTCGAGGAACTCCGCGAGCTTCGTGTTGACGATCGACTCGACGAACCCCTGCATCCCGGGGTTGCCGAGCTTCGTCTTCGTCTGGCCCTCGAACTGCGGATCGGCGAGCTTCGCCGAGATCACCGCGGTGAGGCCCTCGCGCACGTCCTCGCCGGACAGGTTCTCGTCCTTCTCCTTCAGCTCGCCCTTCTCGCGGGCGTACTTGTTCAGCGTGCGCGTGAGCGCCGAGCGAAAGCCGGAGAGGTGCGAGCCGCCCTCGTGCGTATTGATGTTGTTGGCGAACGAGAACACGGACTCCTGGTAGGAGCCGTTCCACTGCATCGCGACCTCGACCGCGCCCTCCTCGCCGTCGTCCTCGAAGAAGATGACCTTCTTCTGGATCGGCTCCTTGTTCTCGTTGAGGTAGCGGACGAAGTCCTCGATCCCGCCCTCGTAGTGGAAGTCGGCGCGCGCGCCTTCCGCTCGCTCGTCGACCAGCGAGATGCGCAGGCCGCGGGTCAGGAACGCGGTCTCGCGCAGGCGCTGCTCGAGGATCGCGAAGTCGAACTCGGTCTCGTCGAAGATGTCGGCGTCGGGGACGAACGTGATCTCCGTGCCCGTCTCCTTCGTCGCCTCGCCCTTGGTCAGCTCGTCCTGCGGCGCGCCGCGGGCGTAGTGCTGGGTGTGGACGAAGCCCGCCTGGCGGACGACGACCTCAAGGTCCTCGGACAGCGCGTTGACGACCGAGACACCGACGCCGTGGAGGCCGCCGGAGACCTTGTAGCCGCCGCCGTCGCCGAACTTGCCGCCGGCGTGCAGCACCGTGAGCACCACCTCGACCGCCGGCTTGCCCTCCTTCTCGTGCATCCCGACGGGGATGCCGCGGCCGTCATCGACGACGGTGACCGAGTTGTCCGCGTGGATCGTGACGTCGACCCGCGAGCAGTGGCCGGCGAGCGCCTCGTCGACCGAGTTGTCGACGACCTCGTAGACGAGGTGATGGAGCCCGCGGATGCCCGTCGAGCCGATGTACATGCCCGGACGTTTGCGGACCGCCTCGAGGCCCTCGAGGACCGTGATGTCCTCGGCCCCGTATGAGGCAGTCGTGGTCGTGCTGTTCGCGCTTTCCTTCTTCGCCATGGGTCCTCTGGTGACGTGAAAAGCCCCGGATCCGGGTGTCTTCAAAAACCCGGCCGGGGCAGGCGGCAATGGTTCATAAGAGGATAGCAGGATCGGGCGTCGAACCGCCCTCCGACCTCGTTACAAAAGTCCTGCAAAACGGCACTATTTGAGCCGGTCCCCGGAAGGATTTCCGGCACCGCTACGTCTGCGCGCGCGACCAGCTCTTTGCGGGCACCGATTGGCACCGCAGAGCGTCGATCCGGTCGCCTCCCGAGCGCGGCGTTCAAACGCTCCACCAGACCGGTCGCCATGAGGTCGAGCTCCTGTGCCCAGACGGCGCTCGTGCAGGTCACCGTGAGCGTCCCGCGGGCCTCAGCGGTGG
Source organism: uncultured Actinomycetes bacterium (assembly GCA_963821685.1). Lineage (GTDB taxonomy): Bacteria > Actinomycetota > Thermoleophilia > Solirubrobacterales > Solirubrobacteraceae > F1-60-MAGs163. Next base: position 122,814 of record CAWGEW010000001.1, read on the forward strand.
GCGTCGCGACGGCCGCGACGGTGGGTCCCACGACCCCGTCCCAGACGCGTTGCACGTCACCCAATGTCGACGCCGGCGCCAGCCGGTCGGCGAGCGCGCGGACGGCGTCGCCCGCGGGTCGCGGCTGCCGGCGACCGGCGCTCATGCGGCGGCGAACTCCTCGTGCACGGCCCCGTTGGCGACGGCCAGGCGCACCACGCCGGATCCGTCGCCGTCCGGCACGTGCGCGAGGTCGGTGGTCGTCAGCACGACCTGGCCGACGCGCGTGACGCGCGCGACGAGCCGCTCACGGCGCTCGGCGTCGAGCTCGCTCATGACGTCGTCGAGCAACAGCAGCGGCGGGTCGTCGCGGACCTCGGCGAGCACGTCGCGCTCGGCGAGCAGGAGTGCGAGCAATGCGAGGCGCTGCTCGCCCTGCGAGCCGTAGGCGCGCAGCTCACGGCCGTCGCGTGAGAGCACGAGGTCGTCGCGATGCGGGCCGTGGCCGGTGAACCCACGCGTGAGGTCGGACTCGACGCGCTCCGCGAGCTCCGCCGCGAACTCCTCCGCCGTCGCGGCGCGCGTCCGTGGCCGGTACCGCAGCTCGACCTCGCCGGCGAGTCCGAGCTCCTGCGCGATCTCCGCGACGCCCGGCGCGATCAGGTCAGCGGCGCGCTCGCGGTCGTCGCGCAGCACGAGCGCATGACGCCCGAGCTCGAGGTCCCAGGTCTGCAGTGACTCGCGTGACCCGCCGCCGTGGCGCAGGCGGCCGAGCAGCGCGTTGCGCTGGGCGAGCGCCTGTGCGTAGGCGCGGCGCGAGGCAGCGCGGGCCGGCCACAGCGCGGCGACGACCTGGTCCAGGTGCGCACGCCGGCCCGCCGGCGCCCCCTTCACGAGCTCGAGGCGATCCGGCAGGAAGACGCTCACGAGCGGCCGGAAGGCGACATCGACGATGCGCTCGACAACGGCGCCGTCGGCCGTGATCCGGCGTGGCTGGGACGGCTCGTACCCGACAGCGAGCTCGTGCTCCCCGTCCGCCGTCTCGATGTCGATCTCGACCCGCAGCGCCTGCGCGTCGAAGCGAATCACCTCGCGGTCGTTGCCGGTCCGGCACGAGCGCCCGGTCAGCCCGACGTAGAGCGCCTCGAGCAGGTTCGTCTTCCCCGCGCCGTTCGGCCCGTGGACGATCGTCAGGCGCGGGCCGAGGGCCACCTCGGCGCTGTCGTAGGTGCGCACGTCGCGGACGCGCAGGCGGCGCACCGTCCGCATCAGACGTTCAGGCGGATGGGCATGATCAGGTAGAGGAATCCGCTGCCGTCAGCCGACACGAGCAGCCCCGGCCGCAGCGGGCTGATCAGCTTCAGGACGACCTGCTCGCCCCCGGCGCTCTGCAGGCCGGCCGTGAGGAACTCCGGGTTGAACCCGATCTCGAATGGTTCGCCCGCGAACGGCACGGCGAAGCTGTCGCTCGCCTCGCCCACGTCCGGGGTCTGCGCCGAGACCCGCAGCTCGCCCTCCGTGAACGACAGCCGCAGCGGCGCATTCTTCTGCGCCATCAGGCTGATCCGCTCGACGACCTCGAGGAACTCGGCGGTCTCAAACGTCAGTTCGTGCTCGAACTGCTCGGGCAGCAGCTGACGATAGTTCGGGAACTGACCATCGATCAGCCGCGAGGACAGCGCGACGTCGCCGACGCTGAAGACGACCTGGTTGGCGCGGACGCCGACGCTGATCGTCTCGGCGTCCGGCGCAGTCAGCCGGCCGAGCTCCTCGAGCGCACGCGCGGGCACGTTGGCCTCGAACGCTTCCGCCAGCGGGGCTTCGAGCGCGGTCTCCTTGACGCTCAGCCGGTAGGAGTCCGTGGCGACCATCTTCAGGCTCGACGCTTCGGCGGAGACGAGTACGCCGGTGAGGATCGGGCGTGTCTCATCGCGTGAGGCCGAGCGGGACACGCGGGCGATCGTCTCGGTGAACGCCGTCGCCGGCACGACGACCGTCGTGTCACCGCCAGGCTCGGGGAGCACCGGGAAGTCCTCGCCGCGCAGCGTGCGCAGGTGGAACGTGGCGCTGCCCGCGACGAGCTCGACGTCCTGCTGCTCCGGCCGCAGCTCGATGCTGACGCTCGGGCCCGGCAGCCGGCGAACGACCTCGAGCAGCAGTCGCGCAGGAAGCACGACCTCGCCGGGGCGCTGGACCTCCGCGGCGATCGGGGACCGCAGCGCGATCTCCATGTCGGTCGCGCGCAGCTCCACCCCGCTGTCGGTCGCGGCGATCTGGACACCGGAGAGCGCCTGGATCGCGGAGCGGGTCGACGCGATGCGCGCGATGACCTGCAACTGCGTCACCAACACGTCGTGGGCGATGGAGATCTTCACGGACAACTCCCTAAAAGATGATCAGACGTCATAAGGCTGTCGATGCTGTCAGTGGGCGCAAAAGCCCTGCTCGATGCGGCTCCTGACCGAACAGCACCCTGTCGATGAACGCTCGAGTGTGTCATCTGTCCCGGTCGTCCTGACCGGCCGTGGGGCTTGTGGACAGGCGTGCGCCGAGCTCGTGCACAGTCTGTGAGGCCTCGGGGTCCTGCGCGACGCGCTCGACAGTCCGCCGGCACGCGTGGAGGACGGTCGTGTGCCCACGGCCGCCGAACTCTGCACCGATGGTCGGCAGGCTCGCGCCGGTGTGCTCGCGTGCGAGGTACATGGCGACCTGGCGCGGCCAGGTCACGCGTGCGGCGCGTGAGGGGGACAGGAGCTCGTCACGCGTCAGGCCGAAGGCTTCGCAGGTGAGCTGCTGGACCTCGGTGACGGTGGGGGGTCGTCCGGCGGGACGCGGGTCCACGCCCGGGGACCCGAGTTGGTCGAGGACCTTGGTGGCGAGCTCGCGGTCGACGGGGCGCGAGGTCAGCGAGGCGAACGCGACGACGCGAATCAGCGCGCCCTCGAGTGCGCGCAGGTTGACCGTGATGCGCTGGGCGATCGTGTCGAGGACGTCGGCGGGCGGCGTCGGGAGCCCGTCGAGCGCGACGCGCTTGAGGAGGACGGCGCGCCTGGTCTGCAGGTCGGGCGGCAGGACCTCGGCGATCAGCCCGGAGGCGAAGCGGTCGCGCAGGCGGTCGGCGAGCTTGTCGAGGTCCGCGGGCGGGCGGTCGCTGGTCAGCACGATCTGTGCACCGGCGTCGCGCAGGTGGTTGAACGTGTGGAAGAACTCCTCCTCGGTGCGCGCCTTCGCCATCAGGAACTGCACGTCGTCGACGAGCAGGATGTCGACGCCGCGGTGTCGCGCCTTGAAGGCGTCGATGTCCCCGCCGTGCAGCGCGCCGATGAACTCGTTGGCGAATGCCTCGGCGCTCGTGAGCTGGATCCGCAGGCCGCCGGCGTAGCGGTCGAGGTACGTCGCGATCGCGTGCAGCAGATGCGTCTTGCCGACACCCGGTGGGCCGCAGAGGTAGAGCGGGTTGTAGGCGGTCCCGGGGTTCTCGGCGACCGCAAGGGCTGCGGCGTGGGCGAAGCGGTTCGACCCGCCGATCACGAACTGGTCGAACGTGTACTTGGGGTTGGGTGCCTGGCGCGACACCGGTCGCTCGCGCTCGCCGGGCCCGCCGGCGCCCTGCGGCGTGCTGTCGTGGTGGGCCGTCGAACCCTCGACGAGCAGGGTGACGTCGGCGCCGAAGGCGGCTGCCGCGCTCGTCTGCAGGATCCGGCCGAAGCGCTCGGTCACCCAGTCGCGAGTCTCCGCGGGCGCGCGCACGACAAGGCGCGTTCCATCGAACTCGGTGACACGCAGCGGGGCGAGCCAGACCTCGTAGAGCGATTCCCCGACGGCGTCCCGCAGTTCTGCGGCAAGGACGTTCCAGGTGTGCTCGAGGCGGTCGGTGTTCATGGCAGGGGAAGTCGGCTCCGGTGGAGCTCGTAGGCCCTTGGAAGAGGATCGGCCCCCCGGAAGGGAGCCGCGCGGTCGCACGCTAGCAGAGCGAATCGGCCCTGCTCGCGCTCTGGCGGAGGCTGTCGGAAGGGATGCCGCACAGCGCGGAAAAATCCGTCGCCGGGTGTCGGCCGGGCTCTGCACCGTGGCTCCCGGCCGCGCGCGAGGGGTGCGGCTATCATGCGTCGTTCCCGATCACGGTCTCTCTTCATGAAGCGCACCTACCAGCCCAAGAAGCGCAAGCGCGCACGCACCCACGGCTTCCGCGAGCGGATGAGCACCCGCGCCGGCCGCGAGGTCCTGCGTCGTCGCCGCGCCAAGGGCCGCAAGCGCCTCACCGTCTGACGGTGGAGGATGTGCCCCGCCCCACTCGGCGCCCGCGACGCGGTCGCCTATCGCGGAGCGCGGAGTTCGATCGGGTGTACCGGCAGGGCCGCTCGTTCGGCAACCGCTGGCTCGTTCTGCATGCCTTCCCACGCAGCAGCGGTGAGCTCGCCGACGGTCCCCGTCTGGGGCTGAGCGTCTCCCGCAAGGTCGGCGGCGCCGTCGACCGCAATCTCGTAAAACGCCTGCTCAGGGAGGCATTCGGGGTCGAGCGAAGCGCGCTGCCGACGGACGTCGACATCGTCGTCGTCGCCCGTCCGGAGGCACGCGAGCTCGCGGAGCGCGACGGGCTCCAGGGAATGCAGTCGGCGCTCGCGGAGCTGATCGCCCGCGTGAGCGGTGCCGAGGCTCCGGGGGATCCCGCATGAGCGTGCTCCGTCGCATCGCGACGTCTCCGATCGTGCTCTACCAGCGCTTCGTGTCGCCCGGGATGCCGCGGCGATGCAAGTACGAGCCGACCTGCTCGGCCTACGCTGCGCAGGCGATCCGGGAGTTCGGCATACTCCGCGGCTCGGTCTTGGCGGTGTGGCGCCTTCTGCGCTGCAATCCGTTCAGCCACGGCGGGTTTGACCCCGTCGCCGGTCAGGGCCTGTTCCGCACCACCCCCTCCGCGACCCCCGAGCCCCCGGCCACCAGGTGACCAACTTGTTCGTCCTCGCGAACATCTTCCAGCCGGTCATCGACGTGTTCGAGCGGGTTCTCCTGTTCTTCCACGACTCAGTCGGAATCGGCTGGGGCGGTTCGATCATCGCGATGACGATCGTCGTGCGGACGCTGATGCTGCCGCTGACGATCAAGCAGTTCCGCTCGATGCAGGGGCTGCAGACCCTTGCCCCGCAGATCAAGGCGATTCAGGAGAAGTACAAGGACGACAAGCAGCGCCAGAACCAGGAGATGATGAAGTTCTACCAGGAGAACAAGGTGAACCCGTTCGGGTCCTGCCTCCCTCTGGTACTGCAGATTCCGGTCTTCATCTCGCTGTTCTACATGCTGCGGAAGGACCTGAAGGTCGATATCTGCGGCCCGCTGTCCGCGATCACGAAGGTCGGCCTCGAGCAGGGCACATCGTTCGCCAACACGTACTGCAACGACGTCGTCCCGGGGTCGGCGAAGTTCTTCTTCATCCCGGACCTGACGGCGCCGGCCACCGGCGGCGTGCTGGTCCTGCTGCTGGTGCTCTACGTCGCCTCGCAGCTGCTCTCGAGCGTGCTGATGTCGGTCACCGCGGACAAGAACCAGCGGATGATCATGATCGGGCTGCCGTTCGTGTTCGTGTTCTTCGTCAAGTCCTTCCCGGCGGGGCTGCTCGTCTACTGGATCACGACCAACCTGTGGACCGTCGGCCAGCAGTACTTCATCCGGCGATCGACCGGCCAGCTCCCGCCGTGGATGCCCGGGACGAGTGGCCACGAGCCGGCGCTCGCCGGCGCCGCTGGAGCTGCGGCAGTTGTCGCGGCCCCGACGCCCCGCGCGAAAAAGGCAGCAGACAAGGGCGATTCGGACGAGCCCGCGAGCAGCAACGGCGCGGGCTCGGGCGCATCGCCGCCGCCGCCGCCGCGTCGTAAGAAGAAGCGCTCAGGACGACGCCGCTGATGGCCGAGGACATCGAGACGACGGCCGAGCGCGTCCGCGCGCTCGTGGCGCGTGTCGTCGAGGGCGTCGGCCTGGAAGGCGAGGTCACCGTGGCGCAGGACGGCGAAACGATCACCGCCACGGTCCACGGCGACGGCGATGGGCCTGTTCATCGGCCACCACGGCCAGACGATCGACGCCGTCCAGCATCTGGCGCTGCGGGTGGCACTCGGCGACGGGACAGGCCCGCGCTACCGGGTGGTCGTTGACGCTGACGGATACCGCGAGCGCCGGCGCCAGGCGCTCGAGGGTCAGGCGGACGACGCTGCCGACGAGGCGCTGCGATTCAACCGGCCGGTCGCGCTCGACGCGATGACCGCCAGCGAGCGGCGGATCGTGCACGAGCACCTGCGCGATCGCGACGACGTCGAGACGCACAGTGAAGGCGAGGAGCCGGATCGGCACCTCGTCGTCGCGCCCAGCTGAGCGTTTCACGTTTTACGCTCGCTCCACACGCGGCCCCTCGAACCGCTTAGATGAGGGCTCGTGACGGTGGCTGCTGACGAGACCCGGATCCAGGCGCGGCTTGGCGACCTGGAGCGCGAGTACGCCCTGCCGCAGGGGACCGCGAACCACCTGCGCGTGCTGTTGCGCCTCGTAGAGGAGAGCCATCATTCGCTGACCGCTGTGCAGCGATCCGGTGGCCGGGGTGGAGGTGCACATCGCCGACTCGCTGGCGGGCCTCGAGCTGGCCGAGTTGCGCACACCCGGCGTTGTGGCGGACATCGGTTCAGGCGCCGGGTTTCCGGGGCTCGTGCTGGCGCTGGCGCGCCCCGAATCCCGCGTCGTCCTGGTCGAAAGCGTTGGCAAGAAGGCGGAATTCCTGCGCGAGGCAGCGGAGGAGTTGAGCGCCGGCAACGTCGAGGTCGTGACAGGCCGCGCAGAGGCGTGGCCCGCCGGCATCGGCGCCTGTGACGTCGTCACGGCGAGGGCGTTGGCACGCCTCGACATCCTGCTCGAGTACGCGGCGCCGCTGCTCGCGTGACGGAGGCGCGCTCGTTGCCTGGAAGGGCCGGCGGGACCCCGACGAGGAGCGCGCGGCGAGTGTCGCTGCGCCGATTCTCGGGATGGAGGAGCCCGTGGCGACGCGCGTCGCCGGCCCCGAGGGTGCTGAGCGACATCTCTACCTCAGCCGGAAGGTTGGGCTGACACCTTCAAAATACCCCCGCAGGCCAGGAATGGCTGCAAAGCGACCACTCGGAGGCTCAACTCGAGCCTGAGGCATGGTTCGGGGGCGAACTGATGGTCGAAATTGTCAGGCGGAAAGCTCCGACCGACGCCGTCGTTAGCTTCCAGCCGCAATGGGAACGCTGTACGCGATCGCCAACCAGAAGGGGGGCGTCGGGAAGACGACGACGGCCGTCAACGTCGCGGCGTGCATCGCCGAGGCGGGCTATCCGACGATCGTCGTCGACATCGACCCGCAGGCGAACGCGACGGTCGGCCTCGGCGTCTCGAAGCTGACCGAGCCCAGCGTCTACGACGTCCTGGCCGGTCGTGTCAGCGCGCGCGCGGCGCTCGTGCCGACCGACATCCCGAATCTGCGCCTGCTGCCCGCCCACCCGGACCTGGCGGCCGCGAACGTCGAGCTTCCGCGCGAGCCCGGCTCCGAGACCCGGCTGCGTGACGCGCTCGACCCGCTGCGCGCCGACGGCGCCTTCATCCTGCTGGACTGCCCGCCCTCGCTCGGGCCGCTGACGATCAATGCGCTGACCGCCGCGGACCGCGTGATCGTGCCCGTCCAGACCGAGTACTACGCGCTCGAGGGCCTCGCCGGCCTGCTCGACACGCTCTCGCTCGTCCAGCGCGAGCTGAACCCGCGTCTCGCCGTCGCCGGCTTCGTGCTGACGATGCACGACGGGCGCACGCGCCTCGCGCGCGACGTCGAGCGCGAGGTTCGCGAGCACTTCCCGGAGCTCGTCTTCGACACCGTCATCCCACGGAACGTCCGGATCGGCGAAGCGCCGAGCTACGGCCGTCCCGTGATCCATCACGACCCGCACTGCGCCGGGGCGGACGCATACTTCGCCCTCGCCAAGGAGGTGGCCGCACGTGGCTGAACGCGGCATGGGACGCGGCCTGGCCGCGATTCTGCAGGTATCCGGACAGCACGGAGATCGTCCGGAGCTGCGCGACATCTCGATCGAGCTGGTCGAGCCCAACCCCTCGCAGCCGCGCCGCCGGTTCGACCAGTCGGCGCTCGACGCGCTCGCCGAGTCGCTGACGGAGAACGGCGTGCTGCAGCCGATCCTCGTGCGCCCGCGCGATGGCGGCCGCTACGAGCTGGTGGCGGGCGAGCGGCGCTGGCGCGCCGCGCAGATCGCCGGTCTCGCCGGTGCTGCCCGCGATCGTCGAGCGTCGCGATGACGCCTCGTCGCTCGAGGCGGCGATCGTCGAGAACATGGCACGCGAGGACCTCAACCCGGTGGAGGAGGCACGCGCCGTCGCCGCACTCGTCGAGGAGCTCGGTCTCACGCGCGAGGAGGTCGGCCGCCGCGTCGGTCGCAGTCGCGTCGCCGTCTCCAACCTGCTGCGCCTGCTCGACCTCCCGGCCGACGTGCTCGACGCTGCTCGAGAGCGGGAAGCTCGCCGAGGGCCACGGCCGTGCCGTGCTGCTCGCCGAGGACGAGGACGCGCGCCGGCGCCTCGCCAAGAGCGCGGCCGAGGGCGGATGGTCCGTCCGCGTGCTCGAGGACCGGGCGCGCAAGGCCAACGAGGTCCGCGTCTCACGCGGGCCCGCGAAGGCGCCGCATCCCGACCAGGTCGCTGCCTGCGAGGAGATCGCGGAAACGCTGTCCTCGGCGCTCGGCCGCGAGGTCAAGGTTCGGCCGCGCGGGACGTCCTACAAGGTCGAGTTCACGGTCGCCGGGCAGGACGACGTCGAGGCCCTCGCGGCCCGCCTGGGGGACGCCGCAATCGTCTGACCCGGGCGTCTCTCGCGGGCACCGACCCGCGCTACACTGCCCGCTCTCACGGGCGATTAGCTCAGTCGGTTAGAGCGCTTCTCTGATAAGGAAGAGGTCCCAGGTTCGAATCCTGGATCGCCCACTCGGTCGCGGTCAATTGCGAGCGAGCTCGACGCGCAGCTCCGAGTTAAAGGGGTCCGGCTGAGGTAGGCGGACCGCCCGCGCTCCGGCGCGGTACTCGTCGGTCACCGGCGCCGGCGTTGTGAACGGCGCGAGCGCGAGCGGGGAGCCCATGAGCGGCCGCTGCTGGATGAGCGTCTGCGGCGGGCGCGCCGGGTCACGTTCGCTCCCGCGGCGTCCCCAGATCCGCAGCGTGCCACGCGCGTCGTATGCGGCGCCGTCCAGCATCAGATCCGTCGCGACGACTGCCGGCGGGCCGAAACCGGCGCCCGGCTCGGCGACCGATAGACGGACGGTGGACTTCGCCGAGTCGGACCAATCAGGGCCGAGTCCCCAGGTCACCGCGAACCTCCCCTTAGGCCCCTCCGCTATCCGCCAGCCCTCATCGCCGCATACGGTGGACCAGCGCGCGAGCAGCCGGGCCTGGTGAAACCCCCCGCTGGGACGGTCTCGCACCGTCGCCCAGAGCCGCTTGTCGCCGTGGTAGTTGCACTCAGGGTCGCCGTTTGGCCCTCCGTCGTCATAGACGATCACGCCGACGCGCCCTGCGGTGCCGGGGATGATCTCCACGTCGCCAAACACGCCGGGTATCCGCTGTACCCCGGACAGGCGGCCGTCGGGCGCTACGTCCGCGACGAGTGCGCCAGCGTTCTTGTCGCCCGAGGTGATCAGGGCGAGCGACGCCCGCCCGCCGCCCGCTGCCGAGAGCTTCGGCACAGACGGGCGGCGTATCCCGCGCATCGCGTGGACACGCCCAGGGCGTCCGTCGTCCCGCACGAGCACGCTGCGCGGTCCGTCAGCGCGGAGCCACGCCACGAGGACGCCGGCCGGGGTCCGCAACATCTCGGCGCCTGAAGCGGACCGGCGCCGGATCTCCAGCTGCGAACGGAGGTCGGGGCGCGTCGCGCCGAGCTTCAGGCGCAGCAGGCGAACGCGTTTCTGCGGATCGTCGAAGTCGTACGGATACGTCGCCTCGCGGATCAGCACGTCGATGCCGTGACGGTCGGCGTGGTGGGCCAGCACTTTCCAGCCCTCCAGCTGACGTGTCGCCGTCACACGCCCGCCGGCGATCAGGTCGACACGCAGGCGCTCTCGGGCCTCGTAGGCGAAGAAGGTGTTGTACGCCGAGACGACGATCGCGTTCCCGTGCTGGTCAGCGATGGCGTCGAGCGACACGAAGCCGTGAGAGCCGGGAACGGTGAGCGGCGCCTCCCAGGTCGTCGCCGAGGCGCGCGCCACGAACGCGGCGAATGTGAGGAACACCATCACGACGAGGGGCAGTGCTCGGCTGGACAGGGCTCGCGCCATCGGTGTTACGACAATACGCAGATATTGGTGAATCCGCGCCAGCCGCGATGATCGGCGCATCCCTTACGCAACATTCGTCTCGTCGGGTCGTTGCAGGCACATGCGCCTCGTCTTCGTGTGCGCTGTCGTCTGCGGCCTGCTGGCAGCGATGCCTGCGGCCTCGAACGCGGCCACCGCGAGCTTCAGCCCCCCGCTCACGATCGGGCAGTCGCTCGCCGGAGACGGGCCGTCCGTGATTGCCACAAACGTGGCCGGCGCCATGTCCCAGGCATGGATCACGGACCCGGGGACGTGCGTCGACGCCGCGTGCCCCGCGGTCGCGCTGGTCCTGCGCAGCGCGGACGGTCGGACATCGCGCCGCTTCGCGATCGGGGGCTTCGGCGTGACGTCGGTACCCGGCCTGTTCGTTGACCGTTCAGGCGTCACGACGCTGGTGTACATGCGGGACGGCTCGGGTGTCGTCGTCGTACGCTGCGGCCTTGGCGGCTGCGGCGCCGAGCGCGTGCTCGACCGGACCGGAACGCTCGCCGGCGCAGCCATGGACGGCGCCGGACGCGTCCTGGTCGCCTGGCGCGGCTCAACGCCTCGCGGCCCGCGTGTAAAGACCAGCTTCGGCGCCCACGGTCGCTTCTCGAGGCCGCGAGCGCTCGGTGTGTCCGGCGGGCAGGTCGTCGTCGCCGCCAGCGGCCACAGGTTCCTCGTTCTCTGGACGGCGCCGGGCGCGATACGCGGCGCTGTCCTCGCGGGCCGATCGATCGCGGTCCGGCCGCGGACGCTGCTCCGTACCTCATCGCGTCCTGGGATTCCCGTTGATCCGCGACTCGTAGGAACGGCTCGCGGGTTTCTTGCGGCCTGGCATACAGCCACTGAAACCGACGGCGTTCAGACCGTCGATGTCGACTTCCACGGGCGGCGGACGGGCGAGGACTTCATCGAAATGACACGGGGCCGCCTCATGCTCTCAGCGGCGCCCAGCGGCCGGGCGATGCTGACAACGCTCGACTACCGCTGCGGCGGCCAGGGCCCAGCTGTGTCGCTCCGTGAACCCTCCGGGAGAGCGTTCAGCTCTCCGGCAGAGCGGTTGGCCGGAAGCCCGAGCCGGTGCCCTTACAGCTCAGTCGTGGACGACGCGGGTCGCGCCACCATCGCCTGGGTTCGCGACGGCGTCGCGGTCGCGGCATTCGCAGGCGACCACGGCGGGTTCGGCGGCGCGGCGCCGATCGAGGCTCGTCCGTGTGCCGCCGTGCCGTCGGTCTACGGTTGCGGGGACGAGCCTCCGCTGTTGAGCGCTGCCGGTGGCCGGACGCTCGTCGTCTGGCCGAGCGGGGCCGCGCTCCGCCTGGCCGTGCGGCGCGACGCGCCGTGAGCAGGGCGCGGACATGCCGCGCTCGCCCCCGAACCGCCGGGTATCCTCCGCTTTCCACCCCCGAGCCGCCCTGGGAGCGCTGCCTGTGCAGGAGATGGTCATCTACGGCGTCAGCTTCGACATGGTCGGCAAACAGCCGATCGTGCTGCTGAAGGCCGTGGACAGCAACAAGTTCCTGCCGATCTGGATCGGGCACCCTGAGGCGGCGGCGATCCTGATGAAGCTGCAGGGCGCATCGACCCCGCGGCCGATGACGCACGACCTGATGGTGGACGTGCTCGGCGAGCTGGATGCGAAGTGCACGCAGGTCTCCGTCACGGAGCTGCGCGACAACACGTTCTTCGCGACCGTCACGCTGACCGTGGACGGCAAGGAGATCGAGATCGATTCGCGTCCGAGCGATGCGCTGGCGCTCGCTGTACGGGCCGGGGCCCCGATCTTCGCGGCCGAGGAGGTCATCGCCGAGTCGGCGATCGAGTTCGAGCACGACGTCGAGGACACCGAAGAGGTCGTCGATCGCTTCAAGGAGTTCCTCGACGAGGTCTCGCCGGAGGACTTCGCCGGCGGCGAAGACAGCTAGGCGCGCTGCGCCGCCAGCTCGAGGATGCGCGCGACGAGCGCGTCGAAGTCGATGTCGCCGGCCTCTGCGGCCTGCGGCAGCAGGCTCGTCTCGGTCATTCCCGGGATCGCGTTGGCCTCGAGCACCCAGGCCGTGCCGTCGTCGTCGAGCAGCAGGTCGACGCGCGCGCACGCCGTCAGCCCGAGCAGTTCGCAGACGCGGACGGCGACCTCGCTCGCTTCGCTCGCAGCCGCCTTCGAGATCTCCGCCGGGCAGTGAAAGGTCGTTCGGCCGATCGTGTAGCGGGCCTCGAAGTCGTAGAGGTGGCTCTCGTGCGGCACCGCCTCGACGATCGGCATCGCGACGCCGCCGAGCACGGAGATCGCGAGCTCACGGCCGTGGACGTGACGCTCGAAGACGACCTTGTCGTGGTAGGAGAACGCGGCGACGAGCGCTCCCGGCAGCTCGTCGGCCGTCGCAGCGAAGCGCACGCCCATGGCGCTCCCGCCGCACGCAGGCTTGACGACGAGCGGGAAGCCGAGGCGCTCCCCGATGTCGGCGAGCGCCGCCGCCGCGCCGAGCTCCTTGAACGTCGTCTCGCTGAGCACGAGGAAGTCCGGCGTCGCGATGCCGGCGTCGCGCAGGATGTGCTTCGTCAGCGCCTTGTCGCGCGAGAGCGCGCAGGCCGCCGGGGTCGGGCCGGTGTAGGGGAGGCCGAGCGCCTCGAGCAGTTCCTGGACGGCGCCGTCTTCGCCGCCCTCGCCATGCAGGGCCACGAAGACGACGTCCGGAGCAAACTCGCGCAGACGCTCGACGAGGTCGTGGCCCACGTCGATGCCCTGGGCGACATGCCCGAGTCGCGCGAGCGCATCCTCGACGCGGCCGCCGGAGACGAGCGACACCTGACGCTCGAGCGAGCGCCCGCCCTTCAGGACGGCGACGCGCCGGGCGTCACTCATTCGCGGTGCGCCGGCTCGCGTCGTCGCGGCGCCGGGGCAGCGCGAGGACGTCGGCAAGGTCGGTGCGCGGTGCGGGCTCTGCCCGCGGCGCCGGCGCGGTCTTCCCGGTCAGCGTGCCGTACAGCTCGACCTGCTCGCGGATGATCGCGCCGATCCGGCGCACGCCCTCGCGGATGTCGTCCTCGTTCGAGCCGGAGAAGTTCAGTCGCATCTCCGAGCCGCCGCGACCGTCGAGGTAGGCGGCGCGGCCCGGGACGAAGGCGACGTTGTGGGCGAGTGCTCGGGCCAGCAGGTCGGTGGTGTCGAGGTACTCGGGCAGCGTCACCCAGACGAACAGCCCGCCTGCGGGCCGCGTCCACTGCGCCTCGGGCGGCAGCTCGCTCGGCGAGCGCCTCGAGCATCACGTCGCGCCGTGAGCGGTAGAGGTCGCGCAGCCCGGCGACGTAGCCCTCCCAGTGACCGGTCTCCAGGTACGTGCTGACGAACATCTGCGCGAACGAGGACGGGCAGAGCGTCGCGGCCTGCGCCCCGACGTTGAGCTTCGCGAGCAGCGGACGCGGGGCAATCGCCCATCCGAGCCGAATCCCGGGCGACAGGATCTTCGAGAATGTCCCTGCATAGATGACGAATTGGCCGCCGTCGAGCTCGAGCAGCTTCGGCAGTCGTTCGCCCTCGAACCGCAGCATCCCGTAGGGGTCGTCCTCGAGCACGACGATCTCGCGCGCCTGCGCGACCTCGACCAGGCGGCGGCGGCGCGGCAGCGACAGCGTGACCCCGGCCGGGTTCTGGAAGGTCGGGACGGTGTAGATGAACTTCGGGCGCCGGCCCTCGCGCTCGAGCCGGTCGAGCGTCTCCTCGAGCTCGTCGACGCGCATCCCGTCCGCGTCCATCCCGATCTGCACGACGTCGGCCTGGTAGCTCGACAGCGTCGGGACGGCACCCGGGTAGGTCGGGCCCTCGGCGACGACGACGTCACCGGGGTCGAGCAGCGTCTTGCAGACGAGGTCGATGACCTGCTGCCCGCCGTTCGTCACGATCATGTCGTCCGGGTCGACGTCGAGGCCCTCGGCGGCCATCACGCGCGCGATGCCCTGGCGCGCGGCGAGCATCCCCTCGGTCGGCCCGTACTGCAGCGCCCGCGCCGAGGACTCAGCGGCGACGCGCGCCATCACGGAGGCGAGCATCTCGGCGGGGAAGGTCGACGTGTCGGGCAGGCCGCCGGCGAGCGAGATCACTTCCGGGCGCTCGGTGATCGCCATCAGGTCGCGCATCGCGGACGACGTCATGACGCGCGTGCGCTGGGCGAACAGCGCGGCGTAGCGCTCGAGGTCGCGGGCGGCCGAGCCCGCGGGGCGGGTGTCCATGGGGCGGTGTTCGCCGCCCGCCGCGCCGCCCCTGTCCTCTACAGTCATCGCGCCTCAACGGTATCCGACCCGCGTGAAGCTGCTGCTCGACATCCTCCAGGGACTGGGCCTCTCCCAGGCCGCGGGAATCCGCCCGTTCCTCCCCGCGCTGATCGCGGGCGGCGCCGCGCGCGCCGACGTGCTGACGGATTTCGAGGGCGGCCCGTTCGCGTTCATGGAGCAGCCGTGGTGGCTTGCCGTGCTCGCGGCACTGGCACTCGGCGCACTCATCCTGCGCAACGAGATCACGGGCGACGGTCGCGCTCACCGCCGCCTTCCAGGGCCTCGCGATGGGCATGGGCGCGCTGCTGTTCTGCGCCGTCCTGTCGGGCGACGGCTACGTCTGGTGGCCCGGGATCCCCGCGGGCCTGGCGGGCGCATGGCTCGCCGGCACCGCCGTCCAGGATCTGTTCGGCCGCGCGGCGACGCGGCTCGACGACGAAGCGCGCTCGCATCTGCCGATCTACGGCGAGGCGATGGCCGTGGCGCTCGCCGCGCTCTCGATCGTCGCTCCGCCGGTCGCGCTGGTCTCGGCCGGGTTCTTCGCCTGGCTGATCATCGGCGGCCGCCGCCGCAGCGGCGAGAAGCACGCCGGGCTGCGGATCCTGCGCTAAGGATCATTTCCAAAAGCCGGTGTGATGAAGTCGCGGCCCCGTCGTAGTAGGGGCGTGACCACTTCGCTCACCGTGCCGCTTCCCGCGCGAACCACCTCCGGGCCGCTCGACTTCGACGCCCTCTACCGGTCAAGCCGCGACGATCTGTACGCGTACGTCGTCACGCTGCTGCGCGACCCCGCCGCGGCCGAGGACGTGACGGCGCTGACCTTCGAACGTGCGCTGCGCCGGCAACGGAGCTTCCGGCCCTCACGCGGGACCGAGCGTGCCTGGCTGTTCGGCATCGCGCGCAACGCAGCGCTCGACGAGCTGCGCCGCCGCCGCAGGACGACCGCGGTGACGGCCGAGCCGGTCGACGAGGCGCCGTCGCTGCACGACGAGCGCCGAGCTCGCGCAGCGCCGTGCCGACCTGCGCACCGCGCTCGACACGCTCGAGCCGCGTGAGCGTGAGGTCATCGCGCTGAAGTTCCACGCCGGGCTGTCGAACCGCGAGCTCGCCCGTGTGCTCGGCGTCAGCGAATCGAACGCCGGGACCCAGCTTCACCGCGCCATGCAACGACTGAGGAAGGCCAGCGATGCGACACCGTGACCGCACCCCACTGCCGGAGGACGTCGCCGCAGATCTCGCGGCGATCGATGCCGCGCTCGCCGGCGGCGCCGTCGACCCCCACCACGCGGACCTCGCAGCGCTCGCGCTCGAGCTGCGCGACCAGCGGCCGCGCCCCGACGCCGGCGTGACCGCGCGCCTCGATGAGCGCGCTGCCGGGGGCTTCGCGCCGCGTCGCTCCCCGGCCACGTCGTCGACCCGCAGCCGGCGGCTGCCGGCGCTCGGCGTCGCCACCGCGCTTGCCGCCGTGACGGTTGCAGCCGTCGTGATCGCGGGCGGCGGCAACGGGGGGACGGGTGGCGGCGATCTCGCGCGCGTCGAGCCGGCGACGGCAACGGCGACGACCACCGTGGACACGCCTGCTGTGGAACCGTCGACCGATTCCCGCAGCCGCGACACCGTGACGCCGGCGCCGTCCGACCTTGCGGCGAAGGCCGCACCACCGGTGTCCGAGGCTGCGCCGTCGGCCGGCCAGGCGGCGCCCGCGGTGACCGTCCCCGAGCCGGCCGGTGCACCGAACCGGAGCGTCGAGAAGGGCGCTCAGCTCAGCCTCGCCACCACGCCGGCCAAGCTCGACGACGTCGTCAGCGGCGTCGTGCGCACGACCGACGGCCTCGGCGGGTATGTCGTGAGCTCGTCGACCGAGAGCCGCGGCGGCGCAGGCGGCTCGGCCGCGTTCGATCTGCGCGTGCCGTCCGCCCGGCTGCAGACCGCGCTTGCGCGTCTGTCCGGACTCGCGCGCTTGCGCTCGCGCAACGAGAGCTCACTCGACGTGACTGGCCGTGTGGTCGCCGCGCGCAACCGCATCGACGCGCTGCAGGCCGAGCGCCGCGGCGTCCTGCGCCAGCTGGCCGCCGCCACGACGGCGGTCGAGACCGCACAGGCCCGTGAGCGGCTCCACGTCGTCGACGTGCGCATCGCTCGCGCGCAGGCAGCTCGCGCCGCGCTCCGTCGCCGCACGGCGTACAGCACGATCGCCGTCAACATCGCGACCGAGCGTCCGAGCGCCGGGGCGGTGACCGGCAGCAGCAGGTGGACGCCGGGCGACGCCCTGCGCGATGCCGTGCGGGTGCTGTCCGTCGCACTCGGCGTCGCGCTTGTCGCGCTCGCTGCGCTGCTGCCGCTGAGCCTGCTCGCCGCCGCCGCGTGGGGTGTCTGGCGCGTCGCGCTGACCCGCCGCCGCCACAGCACCCTCGACGCTGCGGGCTGACGCACCGCTAGCCTGACCAGAGCGATGACCGACGAGGCCGCCGTCGTGCGCGTACCAGCCACTGCCTACCCCCAGCCCGTGCGGGTGCGCGTCAAGGCTGCCGTGCGCCGGCCGCAGTCCTGGTTGCAGCTGCTGCGCTTCGGGCTCGTCGGCGCCAGTGGGTATCTGGTGAACCTCGCGGTCTTCACCGTTGCGGTGCACGGCGCGAGCATGGGCTACAAGCTGGCGGCGACGCTGGCGTTCCTCGTCGCCGTCTCCAACAACTTCCTCTGGAACCGTCACTGGACGTTCCGCGCGGGCGACGGGCGTGCGCGCCACCAGGCGGCGCGCTTCCTGCTCGTCAGCGGTGTCGCCTTCCTCGTCGGCCTCGGCATCCTCACGCTCCTCGTCGAGCTCGCGGGGATGCGCGAGGTGCCGGCGCAGGCGATCGCGATCGTCGCCGTCACGCCGCTGAGCTTCCTCGTCAACAAGCTCTGGAGCTTCTCGCGCTGATCCGCTGGGCGGTCGCCTTGGCGCTCGTCCTCGCGCTCACCCCGAGCGTGGCCGTCGCCGCGTCGCCACCGCTGGCGACGACCGGCGGGGTGGCGGCCCAGCAGCCGTTCACAGCGGCCTGGACGACAAGTGCGGGCCAGGCGCGCAAGGCTGCGCGCACGGTGCCGAAGGTCGCCGCCGAGCTGCGCCGCCATCGCGGTTCGACGCTGACATCCATGCGCAAGGACGGCCGCTGGGTCGTTCAGGGATTCACCGCCGGCAAGGATCGCAGGCAGATCCTCGAGGTCTACGTGGATCCCTACACGGGTCGCGTGACCGAGGCGTGGACCGGCTTCCAGGTCGCCTGGGGGATGGCGCGCGGCTACCCCGGCGCGTTCGGGCGCTCGGTCAACTCGCCGTGGATCTGGATCACCTTGTGCGCGCTGTTCGTGATCCCGTTCCTCGACGTCCGCAGGCCGCTGCGCCTGCTGCACCTGGACCTCCTGATGCTCGTCGGGTTCAGCGTCTCGCTGGCGTTCTTCAACGACGCGAACCTCGGGATCTCGGTGCCGCTCTCGTTCATCCCGCTGGTGTACCTCGGAGTGCGTCTCGCGGTGATCGGGCTGCAGCGCCACCCGAAGCCGCCTGCCCCGCTGCACCTGCTGATCCCGTGGCGCTGGCTCGCTGCGCTGACGCTGTTCCTGATCGGCCTGCGCGTTGGGCTGAACATGACGGACGGCAACGTGATCGACGTCGGCTACTCCGGCGTGATCGGCGCCGACAAGCTCGCTCACGGGCGCGCGCTGTACGGCGGGTTCCCGACCGACAACGCCCAGGGCGACACGTACGGCCCGCTGCTGTACCTCGCATATGTGCCGTTCGAGCTGATCTGGCCGTGGGTCGGGCGCTGGAACGACCTTGCGGCCGCCCACGCGGCGTCGGCCGCGTTCGACCTCGCGTGCGTGCTGTTCCTGTTCCTGATCGGCCGGCGGATCCGCGGGACCGAACTGGGCGTCGTGCTCGCGTACGCCTGGGTCGCGTTCCCGTTCACGCTCTACGCGACCAACTCCGGGACCAATGACGCGCTGCCCGCGGCGCTCGTCCTGGCCGCGATCTACGCCGCCTCGAGACCATTCGCCCGCGGCGCGCTCGGGATGGCCGCGGGCATGACGAAGTTCGCCCCGCTCGCGCTGCTCCCGCTGCTGGCGACGCATGGTCTGCGAACACGCGAGCCGGGCACCTCGCGCGCTCGTCCGCTGCTGCTGTTCGCGGGGGGCGCGGCGCTGGTGCTCGTGCTCGGTGCGTTCATCGCGCTCTGGAACACCGACCTGCAGACGGTCTGGGACCGCACGATCGGCTACCAGGTCTCACGCGAGGCGCCGTTCTCCGTCTGGGGGTTCTACGGCGGCGGCTGGGAGGTGGGCCAGCGCGTCGTGCAGGTGGTCGTTGTGGTCTTCGCCGTCGGGGTGGCGTTCGTCCCGCGGCGCGACGACCTCGTCGGCCTCGCGGCGCTCGCCGGGGCGATCCTGGTCGGGATCCAGCTCGCGGCGACCTACTGGTTCTACCTCTACCTCGTCTGGGCGATTCCGCTGGCCCTGATCGCGTACATCGGCCGCCTGCCCGCGGCTGAGCCGGCGCCGGTCAGCTCGCCGGCGTGGGACCCGGGAACGGCAGCAGCAGCTGCTCAATCGCCTCAGCCCGCAGCGGCTGCGGGCAGCTGACGAGCACGCCGCTGAGCCACGGGTCCTCCTCGGCGGTGTCGAAGCGCGTGTGCATCTGCGTGACGATCGACGCGATCGCCTGCTCGCGCTTGACGCCGATGACGCCGCCGCGCGGGCCGGTCATCCCGACGTCGGTGATGTAGGCGGTCCCGCCCGGGAGCACACGACCGTCCGCCGTCGGCACATGCGTGTGCGTCCCGACGACCGCGGTGACGCGCCCGTCGAGGTGCCAGCCGAGCGCGACCTTCTCGCTCGTCGCCTCCGCGTGGAAGTCGACGAAGATGTGGTCGCAGCCGGCCTTCGTGAACTCGGAGACCGCGGCGTCGGCGTCCTGGAAGGCGGGGTGCCCCGCGCGCATGAAGACGTTGCCCGAGAGGTTCAGGACGCCGAGCTTCACGCCGTCGCGCTCGACCACGCAGGTGCCGTGCCCGGGCTGCGAGCGCAGGTAGTTGGCCGGTCGCAGGATCCGGTCGTGACTGTCGAGGTAGGGGAAGATCTCGCGCCGGTGGTAGGCGTGGTTGCCGAGCGTGATCACGTCGACGCCCGCCTCGAACAGCTCGTCGGCGAGCTTCGGCGTGATGCCCAGCCCGCCCGCGATGTTCTCGCCGTTGACGACGACGAACGTCGGGTGCGTGACGCTCGCGCAGGCCCGGCAGCAGCCCCAGGAAGCGTACGGCGCCCGAGACCACCGACGAGGTCTCCGACGAACAGGATGCTGGTCGAGGGGTGGCTCACGAACCGCAGTCTCACGGATAGGGTGCCCGCCGTGTCTGCCGATGCCGGCGCCGAGGAGCGCAAAGACGACGGGCCGCAGGTGCTCCTGCGCGCCAACGGCATCCGCAAGAGCTTCGGCTCGCGGGTCGCGGTGAAGGACGTCGGGCTCGAGCTGCGGCAGGGCGAGGCGCTCGCGATCATCGGTCCCAACGGCGCCGGGAAGACGACGCTGCTGGAGATTCTCGCCGGCGCGCAGCGCGCCGATGACGGCACCGTCGAGCGCCCGCGCTCGGGTGTCGGCTGGGTCCCGCAGCGACTCTCGATCTACACGCGCCTGACCGTGCTCGAGAACCTGCGCCTGTTCGCGCAGCTCGAGAAGGTCAAGGACCCCGCCGGCGCGGTGCGCCGGATGCTCACGCTGACGGGTCTGGAAGAGCGCGCGAACGACCCGGTGACGAAGCTGTCCGGCGGCAACCGCCAGCGCGTCAACGTCGCGATCGGCCTGCTGTCGGACCCCGCGGTGCTGCTGCTCGACGAGCCCTCCGCCGCGCTCGACCCGCGCCAGCGCGCGCGCTTCTGGGCGGTCGTGGATCGTGTCCTCGCCGCGCCGCCGCGCGGTGATCTTCACGACGCACGACGTCGCTGAGGCGGCGCGCCACTCGACCCGCCTGCTGGTGCTCGCCGACGGCGAGGAGCTGTTCGCCGGGCCCGCCGCGGACCTCGTCGTGCAGTCCGGCACCGCGCCCGGCGCGGACCTCGAGACCTCCGTCGTCAGCTTCCTCCAGGCGCGCGGCCACTGATGCTGCGCCTTGCCGTCAAGGACCTGCGGATCCTCGGGCGCTCGCGCCTGCTCGTCCTCACGCTGATCCTCTACCCGGCGCTCGTCGCGCTGCTGATCGGCCTCGCGCTGTCGCGCCCGCCCGAGCAGCCGAAGATCGCGATCGTCAACCAGATCCCGCGTGACGTGCCGGTCACGACGCTCGCCGGCAGCACGATCGACCCGGCGGCCGTCGGCGACGCGCTGGCAAAGAACCTCGACGCGGTCCCGGTGGCGACGCGTGCGGAGGCGGCCAAGATGGTCAAGGACGGAGACGTCCTCGCTGCGGTGATCCTGCCCGAGGACATCAACGACCGGCTCAGCGCGACGATCAACCTGTTCGGGGGAACGCCGCCGGAGATCGAGGTCCTCGTCAACGGCTCCGATCCTGTCAAAGCCCGTTACGTCAAGTCGGTGGTGGATGCACGCATCGCGGACGCGAACCTCGCGATCTCCACGAAGCTGACGAAGGTCGTCGCGAGCTACCTGACGAAGCTGCTCAAGGGCGGTGCATTCACGTTCGGCCCGATCCACATCGACGTGCTCGGCCTGCAGGAGAGCCGCAAGCGGATCAACGAGGCGGTCAGACGGCTCCCGGAAGGATCGGCGGAACGCAAGCGCCTGCAGGCGGTCGCCGAGTTCGCCGGTCTCGCCGTCGACAACCTCGACGGGTCGGCGAACGGCATCGTCTCGGCGGTCTCGCAGCCGCTGGTCGCGAAGACGACGAGCGTTGACGGGCACAACACGCCGCTCGCGACCTTCGCCGTCGCGATCGCCGCGATCATCTCGCTGATGCTGGTGGCGCTGATGCTCGGCGCCGCGCTGCTGGCACTCGAGCGCACAGAGCACACGTACGCGCGGCTCGTCCGCGGCCTCGTGCGGCCGGAGGAGCTGATCGGGTCCAAGCTGCTGCTCGCCGGCGGGCTCGGGGCGGCAGTCTCGTTCGCGCTGCTCGGCATCGTGTCGGCCTTCGTGCCGCTCGACTGGGCCTCTGTGCAGAGCTGGATCCTGGCGCTCGCGCTCGGGGGCGCGGCGTTCGCGGCGCTCGGCGTGGCGCTCGCCGTCGCTCGCCCGCGAGGTCGAGACCGCGTCGCTGCTCGCGTTCGCGCTCGCGCTGCCGCTGGCGTTCCTCGCGCTCGTTCCGGAGAACGCCGTCAGCGCCGGCCTCTACGACGTGATCCGCGTGATCTCGGCGGCGTTCCCGTTCAAGCCGGCGCTCGACGGGCTCGACGCGGCCTCGAGCGGCGCCAAGCTCGCGCGGTCCCGCGCTGCACCTGCTCGCGCTGCACCGCGGTGTACGCGATCGCGGCGCGCCTGGGCCTGCGGCGCCTGCGAACCTGACGCGCGCCGTACCATTTCGGGGGCATGGCCTTCCCTGTCACACGCATGCGCCGGCTGCGCCGCACGCCGGTGCTGCGCGACCTCGTGCGCGAGACGCGCGCTCGACCGCGGCCGATCTCGTGCTGCCGCTGTTCGTCGAGGAGGACCTCGACGCGCCGCAGCCGATCGACGCGATGCCGGGCGTCTCGCGCGCTTCCCGCTCGCGCAGCCGTCGCCGAGGCCGGGCGAGGTCGCCGCGCTCGGCATCCCGGCCGTGCTGCTGTTCGGCATCCCCGCCGAGAAGGACGAGGAGGGCACGCGGCGCCTGGGACGACGACGGCATCGTCCAGGAGGCGACGCGCGCGATCAAGGCCGCGCATCCCGACCTGCTCGTGATCACCGACGTCTGCCTCTGCGAGTACACGAGCCACGGGCACTGCGGCGTGCTCGCGCCGACGGCAGCGTCGACAACGACGCGACGCTCGAGCTGCTCGCGCGCACCGCCGTCAGCCAGGCGCGCGCCGGCGCCGACATCGTCGCGCCGAGCGACATGATGGACGGGCGCGTCGGCGTCGATCCGCGCGGCGCTCGACGAGGACGGCTTCGCCGAGATCCCGATCATGCCTACAGCGCGAAGTTCGCCTCGCGCCTTCTACGGCCCGTTCCGCGAGGCGGCCGGACTCGACCCCGCCTCCGGCGACCGCCGCGGCTACCAGATGGATCCCGGCCAACGCGCCGCGAGGCCGTGCGCGAGGCGCTGCTCGACGTCGACGAGGGCGCCGACATCGTGATGGTCAAGCCCGCGCTGCCCTACCTCGACGTGATCCGGCGCATCGCGCGACGCCACCGACCTGCCGATCGCCGCGTACAACGTCAGCGGCGAGTACGCGATGGTGAAGGCGGCCGCCCAGGCCGGCTGGCTCGACGAGCGCGCCGCCGTGCTCGAGACGCTGACCTCGATCCGCCGCGCCGGCGCCGACATCGTCATCAGCTACCACGCGAAGGACGCCGCCCGATGGCTTCAGACGTGACCGCAACACCCAAGATCCGCAGCCGCAAGGACGGCGCCGCCGTGCCGCTCACCGACCTCGACCGCACGCTGCTGAACCTCATGCAGGGCTCGTTCCCGCTCGACCCGCGCCCGTACGCCGCGGTCGCCGCGCGAGGCCGGCATCACCGAGGACGCAGGTGCTCGCCGACGTGCAGCGGCTGCTCGACGACCGGATCATCCGCCAGGTCACGCCGATCTTCGACACGCGCGCGCTCGGCTACGGCTCGATGCTCGTCGCCGCGAAGGTCGACCCCGAGCACCCGTGGGCGCCCGGCGAAGATCATCAACGCGCACCCCGGCGTCTCGCACAACTACCTGCGCAACCACGAGTTCAACATGTGGTTCACGCTCGCCGTCGAGGAGGACTCGACGCTCGGCCTGCAGGGCACGCTCGACGTGCTCCAGGAGCTGACCGGCGCCGAGTCGATCCGCCAGCTCCCGACGCTGAAGCTGTTCAAGATCCGCATGGACCTGGAGATGGCGGGCGACACGAAGGCGCTCGCCACCGGGGCGTGATCGTCGAGCCGATCGAGCTCGAGCGGCAGGACTACGACGAGTTCGACAAGGCCGTGATCCGCGCCACGCAGGGCGACCTGCCGGTCGTCCCCGAGCCGTGGGCGCGCGCGCCGCCGCAGCTGGGGATCTCCGTCGACGGAGCTGCTCGACGCACCTGCAGGGCATGGTCGACCGCGGCCTGCTGCGCCGCGTCGCCGCGATCCTCTTCCACCGCCGCGCCGGCTTCTAGCGCCAACGGCATGGGCGTCTGGCAGGTGCCGGAGGACCAGATCGCCGACATCGGCCCGCGGATGGCGTCGTTCCGCGGCATCTCGCACTGCTACCAGCGCCCGACCTACGCGGACTGGCCCTACCAGATCTTCACGATGGCCCACGGCCGCTCGAAGGAGGAGTGCGACGCGATCCTCGACGCGATCGCGGACGAGTTCCCCGAGATCGAGGACCGCGCGACGCTGTACTCGAGCACCGAGTTCAAGAAGATCCGCCTGCTCTACTTCACGGACGCGTTCCGTGACTGGGAGCGGGAGCACGCAGGCGTCTGAGGCGGTCCTGGTCCGGTGACCGTCTCCCTGCGCGACACCCGCTCGGCTGAGCTGTTCGCGCGCGCCCAGCAGTACCTGCCGGGCGGCGTCAACTCGCCGGTCCGCGCGATGCGCGCGATCGGCCGCGACCCGATCTTCATCGAGCGCGGCGCGGGCGCCGAGATCACCGACGTCGACGGCAACACCTACGTCGACTACGTCTGCTCCTGGGGCCCGCTGATCCTCGGGCACGCCAACCCGCGAGGTGATCGCGGCGATCGTCGTCGGCCGCCGAGGCCGGGCACGACGTTCGGCGCGCCGACCGCCGGCGAGGTCGACCTGGCCGAGGAGATCACCCGCCGCGTCCCCGGCGTCGAGATGCTGCGGATGACGAGCAGCGGCACCGAGGCGGCGATGAGCGCGATCCGGCTGGCACGCGCCGCGACCGGCCGCGAGAAGATCCTGAAGTTCGCCGGCGCCTACCACGGGCACGTCCGACGGCCTGCTCGCGCAGGCCGGCAGCGGCCTGGCGACCGCCGTCGCTGCCGTCGAGCCCGGGCGTGCCGGCGGCCGCGACGGCGAACACGATCATCGTCCCGTGGAACGACGGCGAGGCCCTGGTCCGCGCGACCGAGGACCACGAGTTCGCCGCGATCATCGCCGAGCCGTATCCCGGCGAACATGGGCCTCGTCCCGCCGCTCGAGGGCTTCCTCGAGCTGCTGCGCGAGCGCGCGAGCACGACCGGCGCGCTGCTGATCTTCGACGAGGTCATCAGCGGGCTTCCGCGTCGCGCCGGGCGGCGCCCAGGAGCTGACCGGCGTCATGCCCGACCTGACGGTCCTGGGCAAGATCATCGGCGGCGGCCTGCCCGCCGCCGCGTACGGCGGCTCGCGCGAGCTGATGGAGCGGATCGCGCCCGCCGGCGACGTCTACCAGGCCGGCACGCTGAGCGGGAATCCGCTCGCGGTCGCCGCCGGCGCTGCGCGACGCTCGAGCAGCTCGACGAGCAGGCCTACCTGCGGCTGCACGCGACGACGACGAGCGCTCGCCGACGGCCTGCGCGAGGCCGCGGGCGACCTGCCGGTGCAGGTCGTCAGCACGACCGGGCTGCTGACGGTGTTCTTCACCGACGAGCCGGTGCGCGACTACGCGCGGCGCGCTCGCCTGCGACACCGAGCGCTACGGCGCGTGGTGCCGCGCGCTGCTCGCGCGCGGCGTCTACCCGCCGCCGTCGCAGTTCGAGGCCTGGTTCCCGTCGCTGGCGCACACGCCGAGCACGTCGAGCGCACGCTCGAGGCGGCGGCGGCGGCGTTCGCGGAGATCGCGTGACCGCCGAGGCGCTCGCGCGCGTCAGCGACCGGCTGCGCGACGAGGGCGGCCTGCTCGCGCAGGCGCTGCTCGACGACGGCCCGCTGGTGCCGGCCGACGATCCCGGCCTCGGCGCGACGGTCGCCGCCGGCCCGCGCGCGGCAGCCGACCCGCAGGCCGTATCGCGGCGGTCGTCGAAGCCGCGTACGAGGGGCACCTGCTGCACCTCGGCCGGTCGCGCATCCTCGACGCCGGCGACGCCGACCTCGCGCTGCTGGCCGGCGATCGTCTGTACGCGCTCGGGCTCGCCTGGCTCGCCGAGCTGGGCGACGTCGACGCCGTCCGCGAGCTGGCCGACGTGATCGGCCTGCGCGCGCTCGCTGCGGCGACCGGCGACGCGGACCTGGCCGCCGCCGCGTGGCAGGCCGGTGCCACGGCGATCGGGCACGGCGGATCGCCATCACTCGAGGCCGCCAAACTGGCTGCAAGGAGCGGGGTTCCTGGCGCCGTGGGAGCGCTCGGGCAGCGACGCGCCAGCTCGGCGGGGACATGGCGCCCGCGCGCTGACCGCGGGGCGCAGCAGGCCTGCCGTCATCGTAGACTTAAGCACCGATAAGGTTCCCGCCCGGTGACGGCATTGACAGTCGCCACCTGACGCCGGAGCACCCGTCTGTGGCCGAACGCAAGCCCCCAAAGAGCAAGTACACCGTCGAGCGCCAGATCCCGGGAGCGTTCGAGGGCGAGACCGTCACGCGCCGCCATTTCATGAGCGGTGCGGGCCAGGTCGTCGGCGCCGTCGCTGCGGGCGCGTTCATCCTGCCGGCGGTCGGGTTCGCGCTCGGGCCGATCTTCGAGGAGAAGGACCAGCCGTGGCAGCCGGTCGGCCGGCTCGCCGAGTTCCGGCACCGACACGTACGTCCCGCGGACGATCACGATCGCGCCCGAGATCGCCGACGCGGGCCAGACGACGGTGTACGTCCGCGAGTACAACCCGGACGTCGACCAGCGAGCCGCGCGACGAGTACAACGAGTACATCGCGATCTCGACGCGCTGCATGCACCTCGGCTGCCCGGTGCACTTCGTGACCGCCGCGCAGCGCTTCATCTGCCCGTGCCACGGCGGCGTCTACGACTTCGTCGGCAAGGTCGTCGGTGGCCCGCCGGTGCGCCCGCTCGATCGCTTCTACACGCGCGTCGCGGCTGGAACGGTCTTCGTCGGTCCGCGCTTCTCGGTCAACAGCGAGCTCCAGCGCTTCAGCCCGCGCGATCCCGGCGAGCCGCTGGACGGCGTCGGCCAGTACCTGTACCCGTCCCGTCCCACGATGCCGCAAGCTGCCGAACACCTGAGCATGCCGAAGATCAAGGTTCCAGCACCGCCCCCGATTCCCGGCGCAAAGCCCAAGCGCCCGGGCAAGGAATACGGGCCGCAGACGCCGGTCGAGCACGGCCACGAGCACGCGGCATCGGCGATCGGCTGGATCGACGAGCGCACCTCACTGTCCGGCGGCGCCCGCTGGATGATGTTCCGCAAGGTGCCCAAGGGCACCAACTGGTTCTACACGCTCGGCTCGGCGACGATGTTCGCCTTCCTCTCGCAGGCCGTCACCGGCGTCTTGCTGGCGATGTACTACCAGCCGTCCGCGACCCGCGCCTACGAGTCGATCCGCCACATCAACAACGACGTCTTCCTCGGCGAGTTCGTCCACGGGATGCACAAGTGGGGCTCGACGGTGATGGTCGTCCTCGTCTTCCTGCACATGGGCAGAACGTTCTTCTTCGGGGCGTACAAGTACCCGCGTGAGCTGAACTGGGTCATCGGCGTCGCGCTGCTGATCCTGACGATGGCGATGTCGTTCACCGGCTACCTGCTGCCGTTCGACCAGCGCTCCTACTGGGCGTCGATCGTCGGCGTGAACATCAACGGCACCGGCCCGCTCGTCGGCCCGTACCTGTCCGACTTCCTGCGCGCCGGCCCGGACTTCGGCGCCACCACGCTGTCGCGCTTCTACGCGATCCACATGATGTTGATCCCCGGCGCGATCGCCGCGCTGATCGGCTTCCACCTGTACCTCGTCGCACGGCTCGGCACGACCGCGCCGCCGTGGATCCGGGCGAACCCGGCCGAAGAGCTGCGCGAGGACAAGGTCCGCGCATGAACAAGCAGGAGAAGGAGCGGTATCTCCGCGACTACGGGATCCTGAAGTCGCAGGGCAAGCCGTTCTTCCCGTACGCGGTCAACAAGGACGCCGCGATGGCGGTCGTCGTGATGATCGTGATCATCACGATGTCGATCGTGCTCGGCGCCGAGCTCGGGCCGCGCGTCGACCCGACGACGACGACCTACACGCCGCGTCCGGAGTGGTACTTCTTCTTCCTCTTCGAGCTGCTGCGGATCATCAAGCCGCCGGCGCTCGTCCCGTTCGCGACGATCGGCGTGCCGACGATCGCGATGATCCTGCTGTTCCTGCTGCCGTTCTACGACCGCAGCCCGGAGCGGCGCCCCGAGCGGCGCCCGATCGCGACGACGGCGGGCATCTTGACGATCATCGCGATGGGCTACCTGACCTACCTCGGCGCGTCGGCCGGCCCGCCGTCGGAGATCGACATCAAGGTCCCGGCGAACGTCAAGGAGCAGGGCGCGCAGGCCGTCGCCACGTTCCAGGCCGGGCAGCAGGTCGTGGCGCAGTCCGGCTGCGGCGCCTGCCACAAGTTCGGCGAGAACGGCAACGGCGGCCCAGGCCCAGAGCTGACCGAGATCGGCGCGCGCCTGCCCGGCCAGGCGATCGCGCGGACGCTGATCAACCCGACCGTCGCCGATGCCGTCGTTCAAGAGCCTGCAGCAGACCAACCCGCAGCAGTTCGACGAGATGGTGCAGTTCCTGTCCGCGCTCAAGTAGCCCGGACCGGCGGCGCCACCGAGTGATGCCCGACGGCCCCGCCAGCGGCACGCTGGAAGAGCCGCAGGTCCAGGCGATGTTCGACCGCATCGCCGGCGTCTACGACCGTGATGAACTCGGTCATGACGGCCGGGCTGCACCACCGCTGGCGCCGCCGCGCCGCCGATCTGGCGCAGGTCGGCGCCGGGCGGCGACGTGCTCGACGTCGCGACCGGCACCGGTGACCTGGCGATCGAGCTGGCCGGCGCGTCGGCCCCGCGGGCCACGTGATCGGCTCGGACTTCTCCGAGGGGATGCTCGAGCTCGCGCGCGGCGAAGGATCGCGGAGCATCACGTGGGAGTGGGCGAACGCGCTCGACCTGCCCGTACGAGACGACCGCTTCGACGCCGTCACGGTCGGCTTCGGCGCGCGCAACTTCTCCGACCTCGATGCGGGCCTGCGCGAGATGACGCGGGTCACGCGCCCCGGCGGCCACGTCGTGGTGCTCGAGATCACGACGCCGACACGGCCGCCGCTGTCGACCTTCTACCGCGCCTGGTTCGACAGCGTCGTGCCGCTGATCGGCCGCGTCGCCGGCGACAGCGACGCCTACACCTACCTGCCCAACTCGGTGAAGCGCTTCCCCGGGCCGCACGAGCTCGCCCAGCGGCTCGCCGCCGCGGGCCTGGACGACGTCCGCTACCTGCTGACCGCCGGCGGGATCATCGCGATCCACGCCGGCCGCAAGCCGCTGAGGCGTGACCGTGGCGCGGAGCCTCCGTGCCGAGACGACCGAGACCGCCGAGCTCGTCCGCGCCGGCGGCGACGCACGTGCCCGGCGCTGCTGCGCGCGGTCGAGGCGCGCCTGCGCGAGGACGCGCGCGGCGCACGGCCGCGCCGCTCGACGCGCACGGCGGCGCGACGATCGCGGCGGGCGGCAAGCGCCTGCGCCCGCTGCTCGTCCTGCTCGCGGCCGGCCCGCCGCCGCGGCCGAGCAGGCGGCGGCGCTCGTCCGCGCGGCGGCCGCGGTCGAGCTCGTCCACAGCGCGACGCTCGTCCACGACGACGTGCTCGACGCGCGCCGACCTGCGCCGCGGGCAGCCGACGGTCGTCGCGCAGCGGCGGCCGCGCGCTCGCCGTCGCGACCGGCGACCTGCTGTTCGCGCGCGCGTTCGCGGCGCTGACGCAGTCGGCCGAGCCCGAGGCCGGTGCGGCGTGCTCAGCGACGCGTGCTCGGCGCTCGCGCGCGGCGAGCTGCTGCAGCGCGCCGACGCGTGGGACGCCGACGATCGACGTCGAGCGCTACCTGCTGCGCTGCGAGCTGAAGACGGCGCGGCTGTTCGAGGCCGCCTGCCGGCTCGGGCCGCTCGCGACCGCGCAGCCGCAGGTCGACCTCGGCGGCTTCGGCCGCCGCATCGGCCTCGCCTTCCAGCTCCTCGACGACGTGCTCGACGTGTCCGGCCCGGCCGAGCGCACCGGCAAGCACCGCGGCACCGACCTGCTCGACGGGACCGTCACGCTGCCGCTGATCGTCGCGCGCGAGCGCGACGAGGACCTGGCGCAGCGTCGACCTGCGCAGCGTCACGACCGGCGACCGAGGCGGAGGCGCTCTGCGACCGCATCGCCGCGACCGGCGCACTCGAGACCGCGCGTGGCGCGCACTCGAGCTCGTCGCGGAGGCCAAGCGCGAGCTCGACGCGAGCGTCCTCGGCGCGAGCGCACGACAGCGCTCGCACTCGTGGCCGACAGCGTCGTGGAGCGCTACCGCTAAAAGTCCTCGGGCAGGATCAGATCCTGCGCGAGCGCGGTGCTGAAGCGCGTCGACCTCGTCGTCGATGCCGGACTCGACCAGCTCGTGCAGCGAGCGAGCGAGCTCGGCGCTTCCGCGCTCGAGCACCAGGTCGTAGTGGTCGACGACCTCGTCGCCGACGACGACGGTGCCGTACGACTCGCAGTTGGGACAGCGCAGCTCGAGCTTCCAGTGGCGCGGGCCGGCCTCGTCCCAGTCGACCGGCTGGACGAATTGACAGTCGCAGGCGCCGCAGACCGTCAGATCGACGGCTGCTTCTGCATCAGCCACGTCGCCCGGGCGTCGGCTGCGGGTCCGGCGCGACGGGCGCCGGTGTCTCATCGAGATACACGATCTCGATCTTGCGGCCTGACGGCAGGGTGACCTGGCGGGCCGCGGGGTTGGTGTCGTGGTGATGTTTCATGGTGGTGTGGACCGGGTCTTGGAGCACTGCATCGGCTCGTACGACCGCACCCTTGAACACGGGCTATACCCAGAAGGTTCGGGTTTTAGACCACATTTACGACCAATGCCCGATTTGACCCCGCGGGGCGTCCAGAGTTCCCGTTCCCGCCCCGGTCGGCGCTACGCTCCGCGGATGCCCATCGGACCGCTAGAGCTCGGGATCGTTCTTCTGATCGTGCTGCTCATCTTCGGCCCCAAGCGGCTCCCGGGCCTCGGCAAGCAGCTCGGCACCGGGATGCGCGAGTTCAAGGACTCGATCACCGGCAAGGACAAGGACGACGACGACGCTCCCGCCGCGGCACTGCCGCCCGCTCCGGCGGCAACGGTCGCCGCTCCGGCCGAGCCGGAGCCGGGCCCGTCACTCGTGACGACGCCCGCGCCGCCGGTGACGACGCCTGACGCCGTGCCCCCACCGCAGGCCGACGACCGGCCCGCGCCGGGCGCCTGACGGCGCCAGCGCAGCGACGCGATGCCGGTCATCCGACCGATCGGTCACGCCGAGCGGCTCAGCATCGTCGATCACCTCGACGAGCTGCGGAAGCGGCTGATCTGGTGCATCATCTTCTTCGTCCTCGCGTTCTCGTTCTGCTACGCGAACAACGGGGAGATCCTCAAGATCGTCAACCAGCCGCTCGAGGACTCCCAGCACCCGGGCAAGGGCAACGACCCGCTCGAGCAGGCAGCCCGCTTCGACCAGCTGATCGGCAAGGCATTCGCGCAGCTGTCCCCCGCGCTCGCGGGCACGCGCGACGCGCTCGGCAGCCTCGCCGCCCAGCCCGGAGTCTCGCCCGCCGCCAAGGCCCAGGCACTGGTCGCCGGCGCGCAGCTGCAGAAAGCCGCGCGCGTCGCTCGAGCTCGCCGCGAAGACCGTCCCGAAGGACACCGGTCGCAAGCCCGTCACGCTCGGCGTCGCCGAGCCGTTCGTCGCGACGTTCACCGTCGCCGGCTACGCCGCGCTGCTGCTGTCGTTCCCGTTCATCCTCTGGCAGGCGTACGCGTTCCTGTTACCGGCACTCGACCCGCGCGAGCGGCGCATCGCGCTCCCGCTGATGGCGCTCGTGCCGGTCCTGTTCGTCGCCGGCGTCGCGTTCGGCTACTTCGTCGCGCTGCCGCGGGCCGTCAACTTCCTGCAGAACTTCAACGACGACTCGTTCGACATCCTGATCCAGGCGAGCGACTACTACCGGTTCGTCGTGCTGTTCCTCGCACTGATGGGCCTCGCGTTCCAGGTCCCCGTCGGCGTGCTCGTGCTCACGCGCACCGGCCTCGTCACCGCGCGCACGCTGTGGGCGCGCCAGGGGTACGTGATCCTCGGCATCTCCGTGGTCGCCGCGGTCGTCACGCCGACGCCCGACCCCGTGACGATGCTCGTGACGATGGCGCCGCTCGTCCTGCTGTACGAGCTGAGCATCGGGCTGTCGTTCATCTTCCGACCCGCGGACGGCTCGCTGCGAAGCCGCTGGGACGAGACGTGGGAGGAGGACGAGGAGTCCGACGACGACGACCCCGACGACGGCTCGGCCCCCAGCTGACGCCGAGGACGGCCCCGCCCGCGTATCCTGACCGGATGCTGTTTGACCTGCGCGGCAAGCGGCCGCCGACGCACCGTCCAGGTGATCTACCTCTCGCTCGCCGTCCTGATGGGCGGCGGCCTCGTGCTGTTCGGCATCGGCGGCGCCACCAACGGCGGCCTGTTCGACGCCCTCGGCGGCGGCAATGGCAACGCGAACACGTCGCAGCATCTACACCACGCGGATCAAGAACTACAAGACGCAGGTCACCGGCGAACCCGAAGAACGCAGCAGGCCTGGGCGGGGCTCGCGCGCGCGCAGGTGCAGCAGGCGTCGATTCAGGGCTACAACCAGCGACCGGCACGTACACCGCCGACGGCCTGAAGAACCTCCAGGTCGCGGCCGACTCCTGGCAGACGCTACCTCGACCTCGACCCCAAGAAGGTCGACGGCAACCTCGCCTCGCTGATGGTCAACGCCTACGGAGCGGCGCCGCTCAACGACCCCGGCAAGGCCGCCCAGGCGCTCGCCGTCGTGATCGACGACCGCGGCGGCAGCTCCGCGCTCTACACGCCAGCTCGCGGTGCTCTACTACGCCGCCGGCGAAGTCCGCAAGAGCGTCCTCGCCGAACGCAGCGCCGTCGGGCGCGCAGAGCCGGCGCAGCGCAAGCTCGTGAAGGCGCGCATCGCCGCTCAGCGCAAGTACGATCGACAAGGCCAAGCTCTCCAGCGCGGTCCAGCAGAGCACGGCGCATCCGGCTGCCGGCGGCTGAGCAACCAGCCGCCCCGAGCGGCTACCATCACACGCTCGCAGCGGCCCTGGAGGCCCAGCGCGATGCCCGCCCCTGTAGCTCAATTGGCAGAGCAGCGGACTCTTAATCCGAAGGTTCTTGGTTCGATTCCAAGCGGGGGCACTGCGGTTCGCGGACCTCGTGGCGCATCCCGCCACCCGCCTTCGGGGGGCGGTGCCTATGCGGCACAGCTCCCCCTCGCCGTGCGGCGGCCTGCATCCACGATCTCTCGCTCTAGGGGCGCGCCGACGGGGACGTTGCAGCGCGTCTGTGGTTCTAGGCTCCGCGGCCATGCCGTATGACGAGGATCTGGTTCATCGCCTTCGTGGGGCGCTTGTCGATCAGGACGGTGTGACCGAGCGGCGGATGTTTGGTGGGTATGCGTTCACTGGTTGCCCGCCATCTGTGCGTCTGTGCCGCGCGCAGCGGTGGGCTGATGGTGCGGGTCGACCCGGCGATGACGGACGCTGCGGTCGCCGAGCCTGGCGTCGAGCGCATGGTGATGGGCGGGCGGACGATGGACGGCTGGCTGCTCGTGGCCACGGACGCGGTTGCCGACGACGAGGCGCTGGACGCGTGGGTCGCTCGCGGGGTGGCCTTCGTGGGGACCTTGCCGCCGAAGTGAGGGCCGCCCGACCCGGCTATCTGGGTTCTCTGACAGGATCGCGCTGTGCTTTGTTGCCTTGATGGTCAGGTGATGCCTGCCGAGGACGCGTCGATCTCGGTCCTGGACGAGGGGCTGCTGCGGGGCGACGGCGTCTTCGAGGTCGCTCGGGTCTACTCAGGGGTGGCCTACGCGCTCGATGAGCACCTTGCGCGGATGACGCGGTCGGCTGCCGGACTGCGGCTTCCGTTCTCGCCGGATCTCTTCGCTGCGGACGCCGTCGGCCTGCTCGAGGCGGCGGGCGACGGGGCGGACGGGTACCTGCGGCTGGTCGCGACCCGCGGCGGCCGGCGGATCGTGCTGCTGGAGCCGCTGCGCGACGTCCCCGAGACGATCGCGCTCGCGACCGTTCGCTACGGCCCTACCCGCGTGCTCGACGGGATCAAGTCGCTCTCGTACGCCGCGAACATGCTCGTGACGCGCCTGGCGCAGGAGCAGGGCGCGGACGAGGCGCTGCTCGTGACGCCGCACGGCCGCGTCCTCGAAGGTGCCCGCCAGGCGTTCGTCTGCTCGCTCGACGGCGACGGCGCTCGTCACGCCGCCGCTGAGCGATCACATCCTCGACTCGATCACCCGCCGACGTGTACTCGAGACGGGACTCGTCACGGAGCGCTCGATCTCCGCCGACGAGCTGCCGTTCGCGACCGAGGCGTTCCTCGCCGTCACGACGATCGAGGTGCACCCGGTCCACGCGATCGACGGCGTCAAGCTGTCGCCGGCACCAGGCCCGTTGACGACCGCGGTGGCCGAGCGCGTGCGCGCGTCGATCGCCGACGCCGTCAGCGCGTGAAGATCGTCACCGTCATCGGGAACCGGCCGCAGTTCGTGAAGGCGGCCGCCGTCTCGCTGCTGCTGCGCGAGCAGCACGAGGAGCTGCTGATCCACACCGGCCAGCACTACGACGACGACCTCTCGACGATCTTCTTCGAGGAGCTCGGCATCCCGGCGCCCGAGCTGCAGCTCGGCATCGGCGGCGGCTCGAACACCGAGCAGACGGCGCGAATGCTCGCAGCGCTCGGCCCGGTGCTCGACGCCGAGCTCCCGGACGCCGTGCTCGTCTACGGCGACACGAACTCGACGCTCGCGGGCGGCCTCGCGGCGGCGCAGCGGCGGATCCCCGTCGCGCACGTCGAGGCGGGCATGCGCTCGTTCGACCGCGCGATGCCCGAGGAGCTCAACCGCGTCCTCACCGATCACCTCTCCGACCTGCTGCTGTGCCCGTCGCCGACGGCCGTCGCGAACCTCGAGCGCGAGTCGGTCGCCGGCCGCGTCGAGCTCGTCGGCGACGTGATGGTCGACGTCGCGCAGCTGCTGCGCCCGCGGGCGCTCGCCGACGACGCGCCGCTCGCCGCCGCGCGGGTCGAGCCCGGCGCGTACCTGCTCGCGACCGCGCACCGCGCCGGCAACGTCGACGACCCCGCGCGTCTGCGCGCGCTCGTGCGCGTCCTGCGCGAGGCGTCGGACCTGCCGGTCGTGCTGCCGCTGCACCCGCGCACCCGCGCCCGGCTCGAGGCCGCGGGCCTGCTCGACGAGCTCACGGCAGGCGACCGGGTGCGCGTGCTCCCGCCGCTCGGCTACGTCGCGTTCACCGTCGCTGCTGACGCGCGCGCGGCAGTCCTGACCGACTCGGGCGGCGTGCAGAAGGAGGCCTACCTCGCCGGCGTCCGCTGCGTGACGCTGCGCGACACGACCGAGTGGGTCGAGACGGTGGAGACCGGCTGGAACGTGCTCGTCGACCTCGACGTCGACGCGACCCGCGCAGCGCTCGCGACGCCGCTCCCCGCCGAGCGGCCCGAGCTGTACGGCGACGGCCACGCGGGCGCCCGCGTCGTCGCAGCTGTCGGCACGCTCGCCGGCTGAGCGGCTCAGACCGCGGGGCGGCCGAGCCGCACGAGCGCGACGCCCGAGCCGGCGAACGCGGCCGCGTCGAGCACGCCGCGGCCGTCCAGGACCGCTCGCGCGCCGGGGACGTCCGCCGGGGCCGAGCGCGCGGTACTGCTCGTGGTCGGCCTGCACGATCGCCGCGTCGACGCTCTCGCCGTCCCACGGCGTGAAGCCGAGCGCTGACAGCTCGGCGTCGTCGTAGAGCGGGTCCGCGGCGAGCGGCGACAGCGCCCGCCGCGAGCAGCGCGTCGCGCACGCCGAACGCGCCGCTGAACGCCGTCTCCTTGACGCCGCCGCGGTAGGCGACGCCGAGGATCAGCACGCGCGCACCGTCGAAGCGAACCGCCGAGCGCGGCTGCCAGGCGCTCGACCGCGTACGCCGGCATCGCCTCGTTGGTCGCGCGCGCCGCGAGCGGCAGCGTCGCGCCCGGGTCGCCCTCGAGGTAGAAGCGCGGGTAGACCGGGATGCAGTGCCCGCCGACGGCGATCCCGGGCTGGTGGATGTGGCTGAACGGCTGGCTGTTGGCGGCCTCGATCACGCGCAGCGCGTCGAGTCCGTGTGCATCGGCGAACTGCGCGAGCTCGTTCGCGAAGCCGATGTTGAGGTCGCGGTAGGTCGTCTCGGCGAGCTTCGTCAGCTCCGCCGTCTCGGCCGAGCCCATCGGCCGCACCTCCGCGCCGATGAACGCGTCGTAGAGCTCGCAGCCGCGACGCTCGCCGGCCTCGCTCAGGCCGCCGACGAGCTTCGGGTAGGTCTCGAGGTCGGCGAAGATCCGTCCGCTGTAGACGCGCTCGGGGCTGAACACCGTAAAGAAGTCCTGCTCGCTCTCGAGGCCGCTGGCGCGCTCGAGCGCCGGGGCGATCCGCGTCCGCGTGGTGCCGACCGGCAGCGTCGTCTCGATGCTCACGGTCGTCCCTGCCTGCAGGCCGCGGCCGATGTCGTCGACGACCGCGTCGAGGATGCCGCCAGTCGGGCCGCGCGTCGTCGTCGACCATCAGCGGCGGCACCGCGATCACGAGGTCCGGGCCCTCGGCGACGGCGGCCGCGGTGTCCGTGACGGCGCGCAGCCGGCCGTCGCCGACCAGTTCGGCGAGCGCGTCGGCCAGCCCGGCCTCGCCCGGGAACGGCTCGATGCCCTGGTTCACGAGCTCGACGACGCGCTGGTCGACGTCGCAGCCGACGACCTGGTGCCCGGCGCGGGCGACGGCGCAGCGAGCGGCAGGCCGATCTTGCCGAGCGCGACGACGACGACGCGCATCAGCCGGCGGCGGCCTCGGCCGCCGGGCGCACCGTCTCGCCACTCGCGGCGCTCGCGAGCACCGCCTCGGCGTAGACGGCGCGCCTCGAGGCCCTCGCCGAGCGACACGACGTGCGCGTCGTCGTCGCCGGCGACGAGGTCGCGGAACGCCTCGAGCTCGATCAGCAGCGGCTCGCGGCGCGCGAGCGCGTAGCGCGTCGCGTCGCCCTCGGTGACGCCGCGCAGCGCCTGCGTCGCGCTCCACTCCGAGCTCGTCTCGCCGTTCTCGTAGAAGGTCAGGTCGGCGGTCAGCGTGTCGGCGACGAGCATGCCGCGCTCGCCGAGCACGCGCGTGCGGCGCGATCTTCGTCGGCGACAGCCAGTCGACGATCGAGTTGAAGCTGACAGCGCTCTCCAGCCGGCCGGTGACGAGCACGAGGTCCTCGTGCTCGCGGCCCATGCGGTGCTGGGTCTGCGCCGCCAGGCGGTCGATCGGCGCGCCGCCGAGCCAGCGGACGAGGTCGAGGTCGTGCGTCGCGAGGTCCTTCACGACGCCGACGTCGCGCACGCGGTCGGGGAACGGCCCGACGCGCTCGGTCGCGATCAGGAAGACGTCGCCGAGCTGCCCGTCACGCGACGCGCTCGCGCAGCGTCGATCAGCGCCGGGTTGCAGCGCTCGACGTGCCCGACGGCCGCGCGCACGCCGGCGGCGTCGCACGGCGCCGATGATCTCGCGGCCCTCCTCGACGGTCGCGGCGAGCGGCTTCTCGATCAGCAGGTGCACGCCGGCCGCCGGCGAGCAGCGCGCACGGCCCGAGGTGCTCCTCGGTCGGCAGCGGCGACGACGGCGAAGTCGAGCGGCCGGCTGCCAGCAGCTCGTCGATCGACGCGAAGACGAGCGCGGGGTCGCGCACGGCGCCGTAGCGGTCCCCGCCCGGGTCGACGGCGCCGGCGAACGCGACGCCGGGCAGCGCTCTGGAGCAGGCGCGCGTGGTGGCGGCCCATCATGCCGAGCCCGAGGACGGCGCCGCGCAGCACGGGTCGGTCTGGTCGTCGCGGCCATTCGGCGCACTAGGGTATCCGCGATGTAGGCTCCCGTCCGCTCCCGGCCTGGTCCTCAGCCCGTCCGCGCAGATCGGCGCGGACGTGCGCTTCGGCGCGCACGTCGTCGTCCACGACGGCGTCGTGATCGGCGACGGCGTGACCGTCCAGGACGGCGCGATCCTCGGCAAGCCGCCGGTGCTCGCGCCCGACGTCGACGGCCGGCGGCGCAGGTCGGGCCGCTCGTCGTCGAGGCCGGCGCGACGATCTGTGCCCAGGCGATCGTGTTCGCCGGCGCGCATCATCGGCGCCGGCGCGATCGTCGGCGACCAGGCGTACGTGCGCGAGCGCTCGGTGATCGGCGCGCGCAGCGTCGTCGGCCGCGGCTCGGCGGTCGACAACGACGTCGTGATCGGCGAGCGCGTGCGGATCCAGACGAACGTCTACCTCACGGCCTTCTCGGTCGTCGAGGACGACGTCTTCGTCGGCCCGTGCGCGATGACGACGAACGACGACACGATGGCGCGCGTCGACCGAGGACTACGAGCTGCGCGGCGCGACGCTGCGTCGCGCCTGCCGGATCGGCGGCGGCGCCGTGCTCGTCCCCGGCGTCGAGGTCGGCGAGGAGGCGTTCGTCGCCGCCGGCGCGGTCGTCACGCGCAACGTTCCGGCCCGCGCCGTCGTGATGGGCGTCCCCGCGCGCGTCGTGCGCGAGGTGCCCGACGACCAGCTGCTCGAGCGCTTCCGCTAGGCGCGGCTACGCCGCAGCGACGCTGGCCGAGCCGTCTGCGCTCGCCGGTCCAGACGACCTGCTCGCGCGCCGGGGCCGACGCCGATCAGCACGACCGGCACGCCGACCGCCTCCTCGATGTAGCGCAGGTAGCCGCGAGCGGCCTCGGGCAGGTCCTCGTCGGTGCGCAGGCTCGGTGATGTCCTCGTCCCAGCCCGGCAGCTCGGTGTAGATCGGCGTCGACGTGGTGCAGCATCGTCTGGTGGTAGGGGAAGTCGTCGAACTCGGCGCCTTCGGCGGTCGCGGTAGCGCGTGCAGACCTTCAGCGTCTCGAAGCCGTCGAGCACGTCGAGCTTCGTGATCGACGAGCGACGTCAGCCGTTGATGCGCGCGGCGTAGCGCAGCGCGACGAGGTCGATCCAGCCGATGCGGCGCGGGCGCCCGGTCGTCGTGCCGAACTCGCCGCCGCGCTTGCGGATCTCCTCGCCGAGGTCGTCGTCGAGCTCGGTCGGGAACGGCCCGGCGCCGACGCGCGTCGCGTAGGCCTTGGTGATGCCCCAGACCTCGTCGATGTCGCCTCGGGCCGACGCCGCTGCCGACGCACGCCGCGCCGGCGATCGGGTTCGACGAGGTGACGAACGGATAGGTGCCGTGGTCGATGTCGAGCAGCGCGCCCTGCGCGCCCTCGAAGATCACGAGCTGCTCGTCGTCGAGCGCGCGGTGCAGCAGCGCCGAGGTGTCGGCGATGTGCTGCTCGAGCCGGTGGCCGTAGAGCAGGTACTGCTCGGTCATCGTCTGCAGGTCGAGCGCCGGGTCGCGCTCGAACGGGCGCAGCATCAGCCTCTTGGGCTCGAGCGCGGCCATGATCTTCTGCTTGAGGATCTTCTCGTCGAGCAGGTCCTGCACGCGGATGCCGAGGCGCGTCGCCTTGTCGGCGTAGCACGGGCCGATCCCGCGCTTGGTGGTGCCGATCTCGAGCTTGCCGAGCTTCGCCTCGCCCGCGTGGTCGAGCATCAGGTGGTAGGGCATGATCAGGTGCGCGTTGGCGCTCGACCCGCAGGTCGCCGACGTCGACGCCGCGCTCCCGCAGCTCGTCGATCTCGCCGATCAGCACCGCCGGGTCGATCACGACGCCGTTGCCGATGATGCAGGTCGTGCCCGGGTAGAGGATGCCCGACGGGATCAGGTGGAACTTGAAGACCTCGTCGCCGCGCACGATCGTGTGCCCGGCGTTGTTGCCGCCCTGGAAGCGCACGACGACGTCCGCGTTCTCGGCGAGCAGGTCGACGACCTTGCCCTTGCCCTCGTCGCCCCACTGGGCGCCGACGATCACGATGCTCGGCATGCCCTGAGTGTAGGCCGGACCGCGCTGCGCTCGCGGTCAGGCCAGCCGGAGGTCGGCGGCCGAGGGTGTCGCGTCGCCCGCGTCCTCGCCGGGCGGCTGCTGCCGGCGGTCGACGGCTTCGAAGCGCCGGCGGTCGCGCCCGAAGAACGGGCAGACGTCGCACATCTCCTCCAGGCGCGAGACGGTGCGCTCGCCGATCTGCTCGGCCAGCGCCCCGCGCTCGAGGTTCGTCGTGATCAGCATCGCGCGCTCGGCCTCGTAGCGGGCGTTGACGATCGAGTAGAGCTGCTCGAGCACCCAGGGGCTCGTCTTCTCGGCGCCGACGTCGTCCAGGTGCAGCAGGTCGACCTCGGTGAGGCGGTCGATCAGGTGCGTGTAGGAGCCCTCGCGGTCGCTCTCGAACGTCTCGCGGATCTCCGCCAGCAGGCGCGGGAGCGAGTAGATCGCGACGCTGCGGCCGGCCTCGAGCACCGCGGAGGAGACGAGCATCGCCAGCGTCGTCTTGCCGGTCCCGACGCCGCCGAAGAACCACAGGCCGCGACCCTGCTCGAGGCGCTCGTCGAGCCGGCGCACGTAGCGCCGCGCGACGTCGACCTGCGGCTGCGGCATCTCGGTCACCGGCGGGCGGTCGAACGAGACGCCCTGGTAGCGGCGCGGGACGACTGCCGACAGCGCGCGCTGCCGGCGCCCGGCGATCAGCTGCGGGCGGCAGCGGCACGGGCGCGACCGCCTGGGCCTCGTCGTCGTCGACCCAGCCCGATCCGTCGCAGATCGCCGAGCGCGCAGGGCGCCAGTCATGCGGCCTCGCGCATGAATGCTGCGGAAGCGCGGGTACTCGTGCTGGAAGGTCAGCTTGACGTCGCCCAGGCCGCCGTTGCGGTGCTTGGCGATGATGATCTCGGCTGACGCCCGGGTCCTCGGACTCCTCGCGGTTGTAGTACTCGTCGCGGTAGATGAACATCACGAGGTCGGCGTCCTGCTCGATCTGCCCGGACTCACGCAGGTCGGAGAGCATCGGCCGCTTGTCGGTCCGCGACTCGACGCCACGGGAGAGCTGCGAGAGCGCGATCACGGGGACCTTCAGCTCGCGGGCGAGGATCTTCAGCCCGCGGCTCATCTCGCCGACCTGCTGCACGCGGCTGTCGTAGCGCGTGTCGGCGCGCATCAGCTGCAGGTAGTCGATGATGATCAGGCCGAGGCCGCCCTGGTCGTGGAAGCTCTGGTGCAGGCGGCGCGCCTTCGCGCGGATGTCGAGCAGCCCGATGTCGGACGAGTCGTCGATGTAGAGCTTCGAGCGGTCGTAGTCGCCGGCGGCGTTCAGCACGCGCTTCCACAGCTCGGGCTTGACGCTTGCCCTTGCGCAGGTCGTCGCCCTTGATCGACGCCTGCGAGGCGACGAAGCGCTGGGCGAGCTCGCCCTCGGACATCTCGAGCGAGAACAGCGCGACGGGGCGCGGATCGCGCTTGTCGAGCGCGACGTTCTCGGCGATGTTCGTGACGAGCGCCGACTTGCCCATCGACGGGCGCGCGGCGAGGATGATCAGGTTGCCGGGCTGGAAGCCGCCGGTGATCGTGTCGAGGTCCTCGAAGCCGGAGCGCACGCCGGTGATGCGTCTGCCCGCTGTCGGCGAGCTTCTGCCAGCGCGTGATCTCCTCCTCGAGCACCTCGCCGACGGGACGGAAGTCCTTGCCGTCGCCGCCCATGCGGATGTCGAGGATCGCGCGCTCGGCCTCGTCGACGATGTCGGCCGGCTCGCCCTCGCGGGCGAAGACGCTCGACTGGATCCGGTAGGAGGCGTCGAGCAGGCGGCGCAGATGCGCGAGGTCCTTGACGATCTGGGCGTAGCGGCGCAGGTTGCCGACGGCCGGGACGGCGGTCACCAGCCCGGCGATCTCGTCGGCGCCGCCGGCCTCCTCGAGCTTGCCGCGCGCCTTCAGCTCCTCGGTGACGCTGAGGACGTCGAGGTCGACGCCGGCCGAGAACAGGTCGGCCATCACCTCGAAGGCGACGCGGTGGCGCCCGCGGTAGAAGTCGGCGGAGGTCAGCTCCTGCTCGACGATGAAGGTGTAGTGCGCCTTCTCGGAGAGCAGGATCGCGCCGAGCACGGCCTGCTCGGCCTCGATCGAATGAGGCGGAGTCGCGCCTGCCGGCACGGGTGAGGCGGGCTGTGCGGGGGCCATCGTCATCCGACCGTCGAAGCTAGCAACGGCACCCGTCGCCACGCACGGGCGGTTGCCGCAAATGACGCACGAATAGTTCGAGCGCTGCGGAGAGTGGTGGCGTGTCTGCGGAGAGGGTGGCCGTCGCGCTACTGCGCGACGACCATCGTCTTCACGCTTGCCGCGACGCCACCCTCGAGCTCGAGCTCGACGACGTACGTCCCGACGTGCTTGATCGGCTCTTCGAGCGCGATCTTGCGACGGTCCACGTCGACTCCGCGGGCCTCCTTGATCGCCTCCGCCACATCGGCGTTGGTGACCGAGCCGAAGAGGCGCCCGTCGTCGCCCGCCTGGCGCGCGATCGTGAGGACGGTCTTGGCGAGCAGGTCGGCGAGCTCACCGGACTGCGCGGTGACGTGCTCCTGCGCGCGCTCGTGTGCCGCCACGTTGGCGGCGGCCGCGACGAGGCCACCCTTGGTGGCCGGCTCGGCGAGCTTGCGCGGGATCAGGAAGTTGCGCAGGTAGCCCTTCGAGACGTCGACGACGGCGCCCTTGGCGCCGAGGTTCTCGACGTCCTGAAGCAGGATCGCCGAAGGCATCAGTCGCGGTCCCGGTCGCGATCGCGGTCACGACGACCGCGGACACCCTCGTTCACCGGCTCGGCGGCGTAGGGCATCAGCGCCAGCTCACGCGCGCGCTTGACGGCGTTGGCGACCTGGCTCTGGTGGCGGCGGCACAGCCCCGTGATGCGGCGCGAGCGGATCTTGCCGCGCTCCGACGTGAACCGCGACAGCGTCGCGATGTCCTTGTAGTCGGCGTACTCGACCTTGTCCTTGCAGAACAGGCAGGGCTTACGCCGGCCGCTGCCGGGTCCACCCTTCTTGTCACGCTTGCGAGTCGGCTTGGTGCGCTGCTTTGCCACGGTGATCCTTGCTTCGTCCTACGACGTGAGAAACGCGCACCGACGGCGCGCGAAGCACACAGTGTAGACAGAACGAATATCAGCCGATCCGCGAGCCCCGCACAGGCGCTTTTGGCACCGGGCGGAGCTCAGCGATCAGGCTGCAAAGCGGACTAGAACGGGATGTCGTCCTCGGCGGGCGCGCCGCCGCCGGCGGGCGCCGTGGCGAAGTCGCTCGTGTCGACCGGAACGTCGGACTGCGGGGTGAAGCTGCGCGCGGGCTGACCGCCGCCGCCACCCTCCTGGCCACCGCCGAGGAACTGCACGGTGTCGGCGATGATGTCGATGGCGGAGCGCTTGCCCTGCCTCGCTCTCCCACTCACGCCACTCCAGGCGGCCGTCGAGCGCGACGCCGCGGCCCTTCGTGAGGTAGCGGGCGCAGTTCTCGCCCTGCGCGCCCCAGACGGTCACGTCGAAGTAGTTGGGCTTGTCGACCCACTCGCCGCTGGAGTTGTCCTTGCGGCGCGTGTTGACGGCGACGCGCAGCTTGCAGACGGAGGTGCCGCTCGGGAGCGAGCGGAGCTCGGGGTCGGCGGTGAGGTTCCCGGTGATGATGACCCGGTTGATGTTTGAGGCGGCCATGGGCCACGCTCCTTTCGGGGGCGAACGATGTCGCGTCGTCTCGGTCAGTCGATGCCGGCGAGTCTAGACGCGGGCCCGGCCAGGACCTGGGGTTCGAGCGCGTTCTTCCGCGCTATTTGCGCAGTCGTATGCGCAACCGATCGTCTGACACCGCGAGCTCGACGGCCGACCGGGGCGCGGAGACTCAGCTGGCGGCGGGCTCTGCGACCGCGTCGGCAGTCCGCGTCGGGGGCCGCTCGCGACCTCGATGACCTGCGCACCCTGGCGCAGATCGGGCGGGGCGGGAGCGTCGTTCCGGATCTTGATGATCCGGAAGCGGGTGATGCCGTCCGTGATGCGCAGCGTGCGCGAGAGCTGCTCGAGCAGCGCGGGCGGGACCCTGGAACTGGAGCAGGTTGTAGTCGACGTCCGGTGCGTGGTCGATCTCGTAGGCCATCGCGCGGCGGCCGTACTCGTTGTCGCTGACGATCGTGCCCTGTGCCTGAACCATCGCGCGGGCGTCGTCGAGGATCTTCGTGCGCTGCGCGTCGTCCAGCTGGACGTCGAGGAGCAGCATCAGGTCATATGTGGGGCGAGAGCAGCCATCAGCGGTCGATCACGGTAGCAGGGGGGTGCGGCCTGCGCGCTCGCGTCTAGGTGGCGGCGTGGACCCCTCCCATCCACGGATCGTCGCTGCGCAGGCTTCCGCCCGCGAGCGTCGTGCTCGTGGGCTTGGCCGTGCTGCTGCTCGTGTTGTGGCCGCGCCTGCGCCCGGCGGATCCAAAGGTCCCGGACCCGCGTCCCCGGGCGGTCATCGCGCCGTCCGGGGACGCACCCCCGGAGCGGGCAGCGCGCCCACGCGCGAAACGTCGCGCTCGGACTCCCCGCCGCGCAGCGCGTGCGGAAGGTCTCTCGCCAGCGCCGGGCGCGCGCCCACGAGCCGCGCACGGAACGCCGCCGTCGTGCCCCCGCCGGCCGTCGCGCCCACCGCGCCGGCCCAGCCGGCGACGGTCGCCCCAGCAGGCGCTGCCGGCCCGCGAGTTCGGCTGGCCTTAGGGCGGGTCGCTCTAGATCGTCGTCGACCCCGCCTTGCGGCGGATGTCGAGGATCTGGTCGTCGACCCAGTCACCGGGCGACCGCGTGGTGACGATCGCCTGCAGGCCTTCGAC
The DNA here is from genome assembly GCA_963821685.1 of uncultured Actinomycetes bacterium. GTDB lineage: Bacteria > Actinomycetota > Thermoleophilia > Solirubrobacterales > Solirubrobacteraceae > F1-60-MAGs163. Next base: position 167,471 of record CAWGEW010000001.1, read on the forward strand.
GCGGCGCTGTGCGCTCCTCTGGGGCTCATCGTCAGGGCGGCGTGGATCGAGTCGGCCAGCTCCTGGATGTCGAACGGGTTGACGCTCAGCGCGAACTCCCCGAGCTCCTCGTGGGCGCCGGTGTTCTCGGACAGGATCGACACGCCGGCCCGGCGATTGACGAGCGGGCCCTCCTTTGCGACGAGGTTCATGCCGTCGAACATCGCGTTGACGAGCAGCACGTCGTAGTTGCGGTAGGAGGCCATCGCCTCCTCGAGGTCGTCGCGCAGCTTGAGGTTGATCGGCATCCAGTCGGGCGTGCCGTGACGGTGGTTGACGACTGCGACGAGCGCCTCGATGCGCTCCAGGTACTCCGCGTACTCGGGCACGTCGGTCCGCGACGGCATCAGCTGCGCGACGAACGTGACGCGCTCGCTGAACTCCGGGTGCTGCTCGAGGAACAGGTCGAACGCGCTGAATCCGCGCAGGACGTTCTTCGAGAGGTCCGCACGGTCGACACGCAGGATCAGGAACTCGCGCCGGCGGCGCAGCAGCTCCTCCTCGAACGCGAGCGTGCGCTCGGACTCCGCGACCTTCAGCGTGGCCGCGGCGTCGATCGGCAGCGGGTAGCTGCGCACCCACACCTCGCGGCCCTCGTGATGCACGATCCCGCGGTCGAAGTCGACGTCGAGGTCGAGCAGATCGCGGCAGCACTGCAGGAAGTTGCGCCGGTAGGCCTGCGTGTGGAAGCCGATGATGTCGTTGGCGAGCAGCCCGTGGAACAGCTCCTCGCGGATCCTGTTCGGGAGCACCCGCCACGAGTCCGACTGCGTCCACGGGATGTGGATGAAGTGATGCAGGAAGACGTCCGGCCGGACGCGCCGCAGCAGTGCCGGCAGCGTGTACAGGTGGTAGTCGTGGACCATCACGACCGGCTCCGGGCGCCCGTCGATCTCCTCGAGCACGGCGTGGGCGAGGTCCTCGTTGACGACGTTGTAGCCGTACTCGAAGGCCTCGATCTCGTTGCGGCGCACGTCCGGTGCGTTCGACAGATCCCAGAGGTAGTGCTGGATGAACCACAGCATCGGGTTCGCGAACACGTTGTAGAAGCGGTCGTAGGCGACCGGGTCGCTCTCGACGAGGCGCACGAGGTACTCGCCGCCGGTCGGGGAGCGCACGGCGAACGGCCGCTGGCCCGCGTCACGGGCGCGCACGGCGTCGGCCTCGGTCATCGCGCTCGCGACCCAGACGGCGTTGCGGTGCGAGGCCAGGCCGGTCAGGGCCGTGACGAGACCGCCGGTCCCGCGCTTGACCGTGCCGTCGTCCTCGAACGTCACCGGCCCGCGGTTGGAGACCAATACGACCGGGGTCTCGCCGTGACCGTCCATGGAGGACAGCCTACGCTTCGTCGGCCATCGCGCTGAAGATGCGCAGGTAGTCGCGCAGGTAGCGGGGCGAGAGGAAGTGCGCGCGCGCGTACTCCTTGCCGGCGCGGCCGAGCCGGCGTGCGAGCTCCGGGTCGCGCAGCAACTCCAGCGCCCGCTCGGCGCAGGCATCCGGGCTGTCGACGAGGAATCCGGTCTCGCCGTCCTGGATCTGCAGCGGGATGCCGCCGACGTTGCCGCCGATGAACGCCTTGCCCTTCCACAGCGCTTCGGTGACCGTCAGGCCGAACCCTTCGCGCGTGGACTTCTGGATCACGACGTCGGCGTGCGCCTGGAACGCGTTGACCTCGATGTCGCCGACGCCGTGGAAGTTGTTGAGGATCTTGATGTCGTCGTCACCGGCGGCGTGCGCGACGGTCGAGTTGAAGAACTCCCAGCCCTCGGGGTCGTCGGTCGCCATCGAGCCGACCAGCGCGAGCTGCACGCCGGGGATCTCCTCCTTGACCGCGCGGTAGGCGTCGATCACGCCGAGCGGGTCCTTCCACGGGTCGAAGCGCGAGACCTGCAGCAGCAGCGGGCGGTCCACGTCGACGCCGAACTGGCGGCAGACGTAGGCGGCGTCGTCGGGCGCCAGCGCCATGTTCTTCGGCGCGAGCGGGTCGATCGCCGGCGGAACCAGATGCACCTTCCCCTCCATGCCGTCGGGCACGTATCCGGCGAGGTGGAAGACCGCGTGCGGGTAGTCGCGCACGTAGGGGAGCAGCCGCTCGATCGTCGCGGGGTTCGGCGTCGAGAGATCGATGTGGCAGCGCCACAGCCAGCCCCGCGAGACCTCGCGCGCAAGGCCCATCAGCGCCGCCGGCTGCGGGTCGTGGACAAAGCAGACGTCGAGCTCGTCGTGCTCCTTCAGCTGCTCGGCGTTGAGCTCGTTGTAGCTCAGCCAGGTCGCCCACTGCTCCTCGGTGAGGTCCTGGGGGTCGCCCTGCAGCGCGTTGTGCATCTGCTTCGTCGCATGGAAGAACTCATCGCGGCCGTGGATCACGTGCCAGTCGGCTTCGAGGCCGACGTCGCGCATCAGCGGCACGAGCGTGTACAGCAGCTCGCTGACCCCGCCCCCGAACGCCGTCGCCGAGATGTGCGAGACGCGCAGGCCCTTGAGCGGCTCGGCGAGCGCGCGACACTCGTCGATCAGGTCACGTCCGGCGAGGTGCGTGTAGTCGGCGAGCGACTTGCGCGCGACCTGTACGGGCTGCAACACGCGGTCAGCGTAACGGTCGGGAAGGCGGCTCCCGACGCCTGCCGTCAGCCCGGAATCGCGAGCGTGAACGTCGTGCGCCCGGGGATGCTGTCGGCGGACAGCTCGCCGCCCATCCGCTCGGCCAGCTCGCGCGCGATCGCGAGCCCGAGGCCTGATCCGCGCCGTCCGTCGGAGGTGTAGAACGGCTCGAAGACGCGCTGCAGCTCGGCGCGCGGGATCCCCTGACCACCGTCGGTGACCGAGAGCCGCACCTTGCCGCCGACGCGGCCCGCGGCGAGCAGCAGGTCGGTGCCGTCCTGGGTGTGCGCCAGCGCGTTGTCGAGCAGGATGCGCACGACCTGCGCGACGCGCTCGCGGTCGCAGACGGCGATGATCGGGTCGTTGCCGAGCTGCAGCTCGAGCTCGGACTCATGCGCCGTGAGCGCCGGGACGAACTCGGCGGCGACCGTCTCGGCCAGCTTCGAGATGTCGGTCTCGTCGGTGCGCAGCTCGACGACGCCGGCGTCCAGGCGCGAGAGATCGAGCAGGTCGGTCGTGAGCTTCCCGAGGCGGTCGACCTGCTGGTGCAGCTGGCCCATGAAGCGCGCCCGCGTCTCGTCGTCGAGGTCCTCGTCCTCGAGCAGCTCGAGGAACCCGCCGAGCGAGAAGATCGGCGTGCGCAGCTCGTGTGAGGCGGTCGCGATGAATCGCCTGCGGGCGGTGTCGAGCTCGGCCAGCTGGCGCTGCATCGCGTCGAGCGCGGCAGCGAGCCGGCCCAGCTCGTCGTCACGATCGACGGGGAACCGCGCCGAGAAGTCCCCGGTGCTCACGCGCCGTGCGACCTGCTCCAGGCGCCCGACGCGGCGGCCGAGCGACTGCGCGACGAGGAACCCGGCGAGCACGGCGGCGGCCAGCGCGAGCAGGCCCGCAATCAGGATCCGCGTGCGCACGAGCTCGACGTTCGCCTGCACGTCCTCGAGCGGTGTCGAGTACACGGCGACCGACCCGAGCAGCCGCCGGCCCGTGTCGGCGTCGCGGAAGAACATCGGCAGCGCGAGCTCGACGACGCGGCCGTCGCGGCCGGACTCGGTCGCGCGCTCGGCACGCCCGCTCTCGAGCGCCGCCTCGACGGCCGGGAACTCGAGATCGCGGATGTCCGCGTTCGCGTTCGAGTCGGACTTCACGAACGGCTGCCGGCCGAAGCTCCCGCGGTTGACCCCGAGCAGCGTCACGCGCGCGTTCGCCTGGTCGGCGGCCTGGCGCACGAGCCGGTCGACCTGGGCGACCGGGGCGTTGGAGTCGATCGCGCGGGCGATCGCCGGGGTGCTGCGGTCCGCTGCGCGCTGCAGGCGGTCGCTGCGGTCGCTGACGAGGCTCGACTCGAGGTTCGGGACGACGCCGACGTACACGATCGTCATCGCCCCGAGGGTGATGAGGAAGAAGATCAGCGCGAGGCGATTGGCGAGTGAGCGCATGGCGCGAAGACGGCTTCGGGTGGGACGCGTCAGCTGTCGTCCGCGTCGCGGAAGCGGTAGCCGACTCCGCGGACGGTGAAGAGGTACTCGGGCTGCCGCGGGTCGGCCTCGAGCTTCTCGCGCAGATGACGGATGTGCACGTCGACGGTTCGCGGATCGCGGTAGGCGCTGTCGCCCCAGACGCGCGTCAGCAACTGCTCGCGGGTCCAGACGCGTCCCGGCGAGCCGGCGAGCGCGGCGAGGATCTCGAATTCGACGAAGGTCAGCGCGACCTCGTTGCCACGGACGCGGACGGCGCGACGGGCAGGCTCGATCCGCAGCTCGCGGATCTCGAGCGGCGCCTGCCCGTCGGGGCTCTCGTCCCGGACCATCGACGCGCGGCGCAGCGCGGCCTTCACGCGGCTGCGGAACTCTCGCACCGAGAACGGCTTGGTGATGTAGTCGTCGGCACCGAGCTCGAGGCCGACGATCTTGTCGACCTCCTCCGTCTTGGCGGTCAGCATGATGATCGGAACGGTGCTGCGGGCACGCAGGTTGCGGCAGACCTCGAGCCCATCGAGCACGGGCATCATCACGTCGAGGACGACGAGGTCGAAGCTGGTCTCGCGGAAGCGATCGAGTGCCTCCTTGCCGTCCACAGCCGTGATCACCTCGTACCCGTCCTTGCGCAGGGGATACGAGAGCAGCGTGCGGATCGACTCCTCGTCATCGACGAGCAGGATGCGTGGCGGCCGGTCGGCCATCCGCGAAGGGTAGGGGTACTACGCTCCGGTCGCCGATGCTCGATCCGCGCCTCTACCGGGCGGCACTGCTGCCCGTCCTCCTCGCGCTGATCGTCGTTGCGTTCTCGCTGGAGAATCGCCCGGCGCCGCTGCGCACGACCCTGACCCCCGATGCCTTCGACCAGGTGCGGGCCGGGCGCATGCTCGATGAGCTCGTGCGCGACTACCCCGTGCGCCCCGCCGGCAGCGCCGCCGACACGCAGCTCGCAGGGCGCGTGGCGGCCGAGCTGCGCATCGCGCTGCCCGGAGTTCGCGTGGAGCGCCGGGTGTCCAGTGCCCACACGCCCGACGGCGAGCGCGAGCTCGTGACCGTCCTGGCCCAGCAACCGGGCAGCGCGCCGCGCGCCCAGGTCGTCATCGTGGCGGCCCGCGACGCGTCCGGCCGTGGCGGGGCCGCGCAGCTGTCGGGGACCGCCGCGATGATCGAGCTCGCACGCGTGATCGCAGCGACCCGGCCGTCGCGCAGCGTCACGTTCGCGTCGGTCAGCGGCGAGACCGGCGGCCAGGGCGGGATGCGCGAGCTGGCAAAGGTGCTCGACCGGCCGGTCGACGCCGTCATCGAGCTCGGCGACATGGCCGGGCCGCCGGCCGATCGCCTGCTCGTCGTGCCGTGGTCCGACGGCTCGGGAATGGCGCCGATGCGCCTGCAGCGGACGGTCGCGCTCGCGCTGCGCCAGGAGGCCGCGGTCGATGCCCGGGTCCCGTTCGCGCGCGACGAGCTCGCCCGCTTCGCGTGGCCGTGGTCGGCGTCGGGGCAGGGAGTCCTGAACGCCGCCGGCATTCCCGCGGTGCGCCTGTCCGCCAGCGGCGAGCCACCGCCGTCGCCGCGCGCCCCCGTGTCGGTCGAGCGCCTCGGCGAGTTCGGCCGTGCCGCGCTGCGCGCGGTGACCGCGCTGGAGACCGGCCCACGCGTCGGTCAGTCGCCGTCGGCCGACCTGTCGGTTGCCCGCAAGGTCCTCCCCGGCTGGGCGCTGCGGCTGCTCGTGCTCGCGCTGCTGACGCCGGCGCTGCTCACGCTCGTCGACGCCACGGCGCGGGCGCGCAGGCGCCGGGAGCCGGTCGCCGTCTGGATCGGACGCGTGCTGATCGCGTCGATCCCGTTCGCACTCGGGGCGCTGTTCGCGCGCGGGCTGGGGCTGACCGGCGCCGTCCCGGACACCGCGCCGCCGCCGCTTCCCTCGGCCGCTCCACTGGACGGGACCGGTTGGCTGACGATCGGCTGCACGATTGCGGTGGTGCTGCTCGTCGCGCTGCTGCTGCGCCCCTTCATCACGGGCGCCGCTGCTGAGCGTGAGCGGTCGCCAGGCGCGGCGCTCGCGCCGCTGGTCGTGACTGGCCTGATCGCGCTCGTCGCCTGGGTCGTGAACCCGTTCGCCGCGCTGCTGCTCGTCCTGCCGCTGAACGTCTGGCTGCTCACAGCGACGCGCGAGGCGCGCGTCGCGCCGGTGGTGCTGGCCCCGCTCGTGCTGCTGAGCCTCGTTCCGGTGGTCCTCGTGGTGCTGTCGGTCGCCGGCCAGCTCGACGTGACGATCGTGCAGGCGCCCTGGCTGGTGCTGCTGTGGGTCGCCGGTGGCCAGGCCGGCCCGGTGGCGGTGATCGGCTGTGCGCTGACCGCCGGGGCGGCGACCGCGGTCCTGCGCGCCGCGCTGCGGCCGCGCATTCCACCCGGAGGGGACCAGGCGATCACCGTCCGCGGCCCCGCGAGCTACGCGGGCCCCGGATCACTCGGCGGGACGGACTCGGCGCTGCGCGGCTGACGGGTCGGACGTCCGCTGAGAGCTATCAAGCCCGCGCGCAGCGCGAGCCGATGACCATGGGGACGGGCACGGAAGCCCGCAGACCCTCCCTGAATTGGCCTCATGCTCGACCTTGACCGCCTCCGTATGAATGTGACCTCCGGCCGCTACGTCGTCGACGCGCACGCTGTCGCCGACGCATTGCTGTCCCACGCAGGTATCTCGTCGGCACATGCCGGCGGGACGCCTGCGGCCGGGCGCGAGGACGCGGTCAGCGCAGCGGATGCTCGTAGCCGGACAGACCCGGCACTTCGACGCCCGACCGACTGAACGTCACTGCGGCAGGGCCGGCAGTCACCTCGCCGACGCGGGTGAGCCCGTCCACGCCCGCGGCCTTCGCATCGTCGATGCAGGCGCACAGCTCGAAGTCTTCCCCGCCGGTCACCGCGAAGATCGCCGGGTCGGCATCGACTTGTTCAGCGACCGCAGCGACGCCGGCGGCGAGCGGGATCGCGTCGAGGTCGATCGCGAGCGCGACGCCGCTGCGCTGCGCGATGTGACGGGCATCGGTCGCGAGGCCGTCGGAGATGTCGATCAGCGCGCCGGCGCCGGCCTGCGCAAGCGCCAGCCCTGCGACGAGCCGCGGTTGCGGCCGCAGGTGCGCGGCGATCAGCTGGGGGTCGCCGGTCGCGCGCCCGTCGAGCAGCGCCAGGCCGGCAGCGGAGGCGCCGAGCGGCCCCGTCAGATAGACGCCGTCCCCGGGATGCGCTCCGTCACGCCCGACGATGTCCTGCTCGCGGTCGGCCCAGCCGACGACGGTTACGGCAATCGTGAGCACCGGCGCGCGGACGAGATCCCCGCCGGCGATCGTCGTGCCGGTCTGCTCGGCGAGCCGCTCCATCGCTTCGGCCATGGCGATCACATCGGCGGCGCTCACGTGCGGCGGGACGCCGAGCGCGACATACGCCTCGCCCGCCTCGACGCCCATCGCGGCGAGGTCGGAGAGCGCGCCCGCGAGCGCGCGATGGCCGGCGTCGGCGACGGTGGCCCGCGGCGGGTCGATCCGCAGATGGACGCCTTCGACCATCGCGTCGACGCTCGTCACCGCGAACGGCCGCGAGCGGACGACGGCGGCGTCGTCACCGACCCAGCGGACGATGCGGTCCGAACGGGGGTGCATCAGCCGCTCGAATGCGGCGATCAGCTCGAGCTCACCGGCTCCAGGACCTTCCGGTGAGTCGGTGGACATCACGCGGCGCGCCGCGGCGGTCTACCGGTGGCGGTAGACGATGCGGGCGCGGTCCAGGTCGTACGGGGACAGCTCAACACGGACGCGGTCACCCGGAAGGATCCTGATCCGGTAGCGGCGCATCTTGCCCGCGACATGGCCGAGGACGTTGTGGCCGTTGTCGAGCTGCACGCGGAACATCGCGTTCGGCAGGGCCTCGACGACCTCACCCTCGAATTCGACCTTTTCTTCCTTCGCCATTCGGCCGTGACGGTAGCAGCAGGGGCGCCCGCGGCGGGGCTCAGCCGACGACCACGCCACCGGTCGGCGAGACCGGTGCGGACTGCTGATCGGTGCCTGTGCCGTCGGTCTTCGGGGCCGGCTGCGGGGGCGATTCGTACTGCGACGGCGGGAAGTCCTTCTTGTCCTTCTTGTCCTTCTTGTCCTTCGCGCCCGGCGCGCCGCCCGTCGTCTGCTCCTCGTCCTTGGCGAGCGGATCGTCGCCGCCGCCGGGAGCACCGGTGCTCGCGTACTCACCGAAGAACGGTGCGGAGACGAACGGCTCCTTCGGCTCCGGGAAGTCGCCGCACTTGCGGTTCTCCATCGCGGTCGCCATGAAGTCGTGCCAGATCAGCGCCGGGGCCAGGCCGCCGAACATCTCGCCGTAGCCCGGGACCGCCGTCATCGACGTCGTGGCGTTCGGGTAGCCGACCCAGACGGCGGTGTTCAGCGAGGTCGTGAAGCCGTCGAACCAGGCGTCGGTGAAGCTGCTCGTCGTGCCGGTCTTGCCGGCGGCGGGGCAGCCCAGCTGCGCGTTCGTGCCGGTGCCGCGCTGGACGTTGGCCTCCATCGCGAGCGTCGCCTCGTGCGTCTGCCCGTCGGTGAAGACCTTCACGCGCTTCTGCCGGCCGAGCGAGGTGTCGACGCGTCCGTCCGGGAACACGACCTTCGTGACGGCGACCGGCTTGACGCGCCATCCGCCGGTGTTGATCGTCGTGTAGGCGCGGGTCATCTCGAGCGGCGAGACGCCGATCCGCAGGCCGCCGAGGCCCTCCGCCGGGTACGCGTCGAGGTGGCTCGTGATGCCCATGTCGTACGCGGTCTGGCGCACGTTCTCGGGGCCGAGGTCGAGGTCGAGCTGCTGGAAGACCGTGTTGTCGGACTTGACCAGGCCCTCGAAGATCGGGGTGCTGCCGCCGTAGCGGTGGTCGTCGGTGTTGACCTCGATCTTCGCGCCGGTCTTCTTGTCGATGAAGTTCAGCGGCTTGGAGTCGTAGGTCGTCTTGTGGATGTCGACGCCCTGGCGCAGCGCGGTCATCATCACCATGACCTTGAACGTCGAGCCGGGCTGACGCTTGCCCTGCGCGGCGAGGTTGAACTTCGAGGCGGCGTAGTCGCCCGAGGAGGCCATCGCCTTGATGTAGCCCGTCTTGGGATCCATGCTGACCATCGCCGCCGACGGGTCGCCGGGGTTCGGCAGGCGGTTGGCGATCGCCTTGCGCGCGACCTGCTGGAGCTTGAGGTCGATCGTCGTGTAGACCTTCAGCCCGCCCTGCGCGCACGCGCGCCGACGCCGTACTTCTTGACCAGCTCGGTGCGGACGTAGTCGACGAAGTAGCTCTCGCGGCGCTTGGCGTAGTACGCGTTCTTCTGCACGCCGAGCGGAGCGCGCTTGGCGCGTCGCCGCGGTGCGCGCGCTGATGTAGCCGGCGCGCTGCATCTGGTCGAGCACGTCGTTGCGCCGCAGCCGTGCCGCCGTCGGGTCCAGGAACGGGTTGTAGTCCGACGGCGCCTGCGGGAGGCCGGCGAGCAGCGCGGCCTCGGCCAGCTTCAGCCGGCTGGCGGGCTTGTCGAAGAAGACGCGCGAGGCTGCCTGGATGCCGACCGCCGTCTGCCCGCCGACGGTGCCGTACGGGACGTTGTTGAGGTACTGGGTCAGGACCCAGCGCTTGCCGCGCATGCCCGGGATGGCGATCCTCGAGCTCGGAGGCGAGCTTCGCCTCGCGGATCTTGCGCTTGTAGCCGGCGATGCCATTGCGCGCGCGGTTGCCGCTGTAGAGGTTGCGCACGAGCTGCATCGTGAGCGTCGAACCGCCCTGCACGTCTCGCCGCTCGACACGTTCTTGATCGCCGCGCGGACGATGCCCTCGAAGTCGACGCCCCCGTGCTTGTAGAAGCGGCGGTCCTCGATCGCGACGGTCGCGTTGCGCACCGACAGTGGCATCGCCGAGCTGGAGACCGGGGTGCGCAGCGTGTCGCCCTGGATGAAGGCGAGGCGGGTCTTCCCGTCGGAGGCGTAGACGACCGAGGTCGCGCCCTGGTCGACGGCCTTCAGCTCGGTGATGTCCGGCGCCGAGCCGGCGACGCTGACGATGTAGCCGACGCCGGCGCAGACCGAGAGGATCGCGGTCGCGGCCAGCACTCCGAGCACGACGAAGACGGCGCGGGTTGGACCGGCCTGTGCGCGGCGGCGGCGGAGCTGTCGGGCGCGACGGGACATCTCGTCGGGGGTTCAAGGTGGGTGGCGCCGGTCCTCCCAGGACACCGGGGCACCACCGTCCTGTACACCGCAGTCTAGGCAGCGTTTCGAGCGGGCGAGCCGGTTCAGGCGGCCTGAGCGCCGGCGCGCCTGATCCCGGCGTCGCGCAGGGCCGCGAGACCGGCCGCGCGCAGCGCGTTCTCGGCACTCGCGCGTTCGGTGGCGACCGACGGCGGCGCCCGCGACGCTGATCCGGATGCCTTCGACCGTCGCTTTCCTCGATGGCGGCCCCGGACGCTTCGGGCAGCGCCGCGAGCAGCGCGACGGCTGCGGACTCGTCGGCGCCGGGATCGATCCACAGCGATGCCGAGGGCGTGACTCGGTTCGCGGCCGATCGAATCGTTGCGCACGGACGCCGCTGGTGATCGACCTGGTTGGGCACGATCACGCGCCCGCCGTCGGCGGTGCGCACCCAGGTCGAGGTGAGCGTGACGTCCTCGACCGAGCCGCGCGTGTCGCCGACCGCGATCAGGTCGCCGACGCGGATCGGCTGCGTGACGGCGAGCGAGATCCCGGAGATCGCGTTTCCCAGTGAGTCGCGCGCCGCGAAGCCGACGATCGCGCTGATCAGCGCGCCCGATGCGAGCGCGGCGCTCGCGAGCCGGTCGAACGAGTCGAACTGCAGCAGCGCGAGGAACAGCCCGGTGGCGATGATCAGCGCGAACAGGAGCCGGCGAACGACCCGCAGCCGCGTGTGCCCGGCGCGTCGAGCGAGGCGACGCCGGAGCGCGCGGCCAGCCGCCGCTCGGCACCGCGCAGGACGATGTCGACGGTCCACGCGGCGATCAGGGACACCACGATCGTCACCGCAGCCGCGGCGCCCGCGGTCCACGTGACCGCCGCATCCACGAAGATGACCGTCATGGTCGGGGACGCTAGCTCCGGGGCCGGTCGCTCACCACAGCCGCGCGCGGTGCTGCTCGACGCACTCGGGACGCTCGTCGAACTGCACGAGCCGGTTCCCAGCCTCGGCGCCGCGCTCGCCGAGCGCGGGATCGACGTCCCCGCGCGCGAGGTCGGCGCCGCACTGCAGGCGGAGATCGCCTTCTACCGCGAGCACCACAACGATGCGGTCGACGAGCCAGTCGCTCGCGGGGCTGCACGATCGCTGCGCCGTGGTCTTCCGCGACGCGCTGCCGGCGCACGGCGGCAGACGCCGGACCTCGCAGCTCGTGCGCGAGGCGCTGCTCGCCGGCCTGCGCTTTCGCGCGTTCGACGAGGTCCCGCGCGTGCTGCGTGCGCTGCGCGCGGCGGGCGTGCCGCTGGTCGTCGTCAGCAACTGGGACGTCTCGCTGCACGGGGTGCTGCGCGAGACCGGCCTGGACGCGCTGCTCGACGGGGTGCTGACCTCGGCCGAGGAGGGCATCTCGAAGCCCGACCCCGAGATCTTCCGGCGCGGCCTGGCGCTCGCCGGCGGGGTGCCGCCCGAGCAGGCCCGGTACGTCGGCGACGACCTCGAGGCCGACGTCGGCGGCGCGCAGGCCGCGGGGATCGTCCCGGTGCTGATCGACCGTGACGGAACGGCGTCCGGCGACGACGGCGCGGACGGCGTCTGGGTCGTCCAGGACACTGGGCGGACTGCTCAGCGGCGCCCGCTAACGTCCCGCCGGATGTCGACCGCCATGCCCGGGTTCCCTGCCGGCCATCCGACGCCTCCGCTCGAGCGGCCCGAGTTGCCCGCCGGCGTGGAGCCGACCCCGGTCGGCCCGCAGTGGAAGGCATGGACGGCGTGGGTGGCGCTGGTCGGCGGGTTCGCCGGCGGCGATCGCCGGAGCGCTGATCCTCGGGATCACGGCGGCACTGTTCGGCGCGTCGCTCGAGGACCCGCCGCCGTCGGTGAACATCATCGCGACGGTCGTGCAGGACCTCAGCCTGATCGGTGCGGCGTTCCTGATGGCGCGAACCGTCGCGCCCCCGAAGCCGTGGGACTTCGGCCTGCGGCCGACGCGCTTCTGGCCGGCGGTCGCGGGGATCGCGACGCTGCTCGTGAGCTTCATCGTCGTGACCGCGTGCATGGGTCGCGCTGCTCGGCGTCAACAACGCCGACGAGAAGCTGCCGCAGGAGCTCGGCGCGGACGACAGCACGGTCGCGCTGGTCGCCGTCGCCGTCCTCGTCTGCGTGATCGCGCCGCTGGCCGAGGAGTTCTTCTTCCGCGGCTACTTCTTCACGGCGCTGCGGTCCTGGCGGGGCATGTGGCCGGCCGCGATCATCACCGGGGTCGTCTTCGGCGTCGATCCACGCAGGCTCCTCGGACCCCGCGTTCCTCGTGCCGCTCGGCCTGCTCGGCATGGGGCTGTGCCTGCTCTACAACTGGACGGGCTCGCTCTATCCGTGCATCGCGGCGCATGCGCTGAACAACTCGATCGCGTTCGGCGCCTCGCAGAACTGGGGCTGGGAGATCGTGCCGGTGACGGCAGCAGCGCTCGCGATCCTCGCCGGCATCCTGCTCACGGTGCGACGGATCGCCGGCCCCGCGCCGCGGCTGGCCGTCTAGATCGTGTTTCGCGCTTTCCGGCCGCCTTCGTAGGATTCAGGCCATGACACGGATGGCTGCGGCGCTCCTCGTCGCGACGATGCTCGCCGCTCCCGGCCGCAGCACACGCGCAGAGCACGACCGCAGGCGGCGCCCCGACGGCCGGCGGCGCTCCCGCCGCACCCAAGAAGGGCACGCTGCGACTGAAGCTCCAGCACGTCGGCAGCGGCGGCGTCCTGGCCGGCACGCGCTGGGTCGTGAGCGGCACGCTGAAGCCCTACGTCAGTGGCCAGCAGGCGAGCGTGCGCTTCTATCGCGGCGGCAAGAAGATCGCCGTCAAGCAGGTCGCGATCAACCCGGCGGCGGGTGTCGGCCGCTTCGCGATCGGGTTCAAGGCGACGACGCCGGGCACGATCACCGTGAAGGCGACCCACCGCGCGACGCCTGAGCTAGGCGACCACGGTCGCGCCGCGCGTGAGCGTCGCGGTCCTGCCGCTGCGCGCGACGCCGGGTGCCCGCGGCCTCGCCGTCCGCACGCTGCAGCAGCGGCTCTCGCGGCTGGGGTACGTCGTCGGTCGTCGCGGGCTCTACGACGAACGCACCGCGCGCGCCGTCACGGCGTTCCGCAAGGTCACCGGCATGGCGCGCACGAACATCGCGAGCGCCGAGGTCTTCCGCCGGCTGTCCAAGGGCCAGGGGCACTTCAAGGTCCGCTTCCCCAGCCATGGCCGGCACGTCGAGGGCGACATCGGCCACCAGGTGCTGGCGCTGATCAACGGCAGCCGCGTCGAGCGGATCTACCCGATGAGCAGCGGGAAGCCGTCAACGCCGACCGTGATCGGCAGCTTCCACGTGTACATGAAGGACTTCGGCACCAACTCGCACGGCATGGTCGACTCGAGCTACTTCATTCGCGGTTACGCGATCCATGGCTACGCCGAGGTGCCGGTCTACAACGCGAGTCACGGGTGCCTGCGCATCCCGGTCCCCGACGCCGCCTCGGTCTACGCCTGGGTGCGCTACGGCACGATCGTCGACACGTACCGCTAGCCCGGACTGAGCTAGACGCGGCCGGCGACGTGCGGTGCGTCGGGTGCGCCGCCGTGGCGCCGCGGGCGTGACGAGCCCTTCGAGAAGCGCGCGAGGAATGCGAACCCGGCGCCGAACAGCAGCAGCGCCAGCAGCGCCGGCACGGTCCGGCGCATCCAGATGCTCTGCGAGTTGGACACGAGGCCGGAGAACGGCCGCGTCAGAACGTCGTTGGCGTCGTCGATCCGCTCGCGCACCGCGCTGTGGCGGCTCTCGCGCAGGCGCTCGACTGCGGCGGCGGCCTCAGGGTCGCGTCCGCTGACTTCCTGAGAGGCGATCGCGGCACGACTCTGGACCGATGCGGAGCGTGTCTCGTCGATCGCGAACAGGCTGAAGCTGACCAGCACGATCGCGCTGGCGAGCACCGCGATATAGCGGAGGGGCCGCTCGAGCACGGGGATAGGATCGGCAGATACATGACCGCACGTGAGTCCCTCATCAACGAACTGCGCACCCACGCCCTGATTTTGGGCGAGGTGACGCTGACCAGCGGCGCCATCGCGCAGTACTACGTGGACGCGAAACGGGCGATCCTGCTGCCCGCCGGCTTCCTCGCGCTCGGCGAGCTCGTCGCCGAGCAGGCGCGTGCGCTCGGGGCGACCGCCGTCGGCGGAATGACGATGGGCGCCGACCCGGTCGCGTGCGCGGCGCTTGCCGCAGGCGCCGACGTCAAGGCCTTCTTCGTGCGCAAGGAATCCAAGCAGCATGGGCTTTCCCGCCGTGTCGAGGGCCCACTGCTCGACCGACGACGACCGCTGCCTGGTCGTCGAGGACGTCGTCACCACCGGCGGATCGACGCTGCGCGCGATCGAGGCGCTGCAGGAGGAGGGACGCACGATCGTCGGCGTCGTCTCGGTGCTCGACCGGCTCGCCGGCGGGGGCGAGAAGATCGCGGCGGCCGCCGGGGCGCCATATGTGGCGCTCACGACGATCGACGACGTGCATCCGGACCGCTAGCGCGCTCTACGCTTTTCGGCCTGCCCCGATAGCTCAGCTGGATAGAGCGTCCCCCTCCTAAGGGGAAGGCCCCTGGTTCGAATCCAGGTCGGGGCACTGCCTTGGAAGGCTGAACGGCTTTCTTAGCGCCGAACGGTGGCTCCGGAGGGTTGACCGGCGGGCCAGGCAGGGCATGACCGGATATCTGTCGAAACAGACCGTCGGCAGCGGCGTCGTGCCGTCATCATCGGTAGTACGCTCGACCGGCGCAGGCCGGTTCCCCCACCTGCGACGCACCATTCGGAGCAGGAACATCACGAAGATCTCCCCCCGCAGTAGGCACCGGAGCCTGTGAGCACCGGCGCACCAGAGCTCATCCAGGAGACCGAGGGCGGTATCGCCCCCGGCGTCGGCATGCCGTCGGACATCGCGGCACGCTCGCCGCTGCAGCTCTTCTGGCGGCGCATCAAGACCGACCGCGTCACGCTCGTCTCGGCGATGTTCATCGTCTTCCTCGTGGTCGTGGCGATCTTCGCCAAGCCGATCATCGACCTCGTCGGAGCGCGGCCGCCGAACGAGCAGTCGACGGCGTTCCTGGACTCCTTCGGCAGCGCCTCCGGCCCCGACTTCGCGAACCACACCTACTTCGGCACCGACGGCGTCGGCCGCGACGTGTTCAGCCGCACGCTCTACGGCGCGCGCATCTCGCTGGCGGTCGCGCTGATCAGCACGTTCCTCACGGTGATCATCGGCGTGACGCTCGGCATCACCGCCGGGTACTACCGCGGCTGGACCGACACGGCGCTCTCGCGCTTCATGGACATCATGCTCGCGTTCCCGGTGCTGCTGCTCGCGCTCGGGCTCGGCGCGGCCTGCTCGGTCGAGAAGGGCTGCGCGATCAAGGGCGCCCCGATCGCGTGGATCATCGCGGGCATCGCGATCGTCGGAATGCTCTCGGTGGCGGTCGCCGTGCTCACCGCACGCCGGCGCGGCAGACGGATAACGGGACCGGAGATCCTCTCGCGGCTGATCTGGCCCGCGATCGGCTTCGTCCTGGGCCTGATCATCTTCGCCGCGTTCGGGACGACGACGATCCTGAGCATCTCGCCGGGTGTGCCGGTCGTCATCTTCGTGATCGTCGTCGCGAGCTGGCCCTACATCGCGCGCATCATCCGCGGCCAGACGCTCTCGCTGCGCGAGAAGGAGTTCGTCGAGGCGGCGATCGCGCTCGGCGCCTCCGACCGGCGGATCATGTTCCGGCACGTGCTGCCGAACCTGGTCGCGCCGATCATCGTCTACACGACACTGCTGATCCCCACGAACATCCTGTTCGAGGCGGCGCTCTCGTTCCTCGGAGTCGGAGTACAGCCTCCGACCGCCAGCTGGGGCGCGATGATCAGCGACGCCACGGGCATCTTCGATACCGCGTGGTGGTACATGACCTTTCCGGGCATTGCGCTCGTCCTCACCGTGCTGGCCTTCAACCTGGTCGGCGACGGAATGCAGGACGCGCTCAACCCGAATAGCTCGAGGCGCTGAAGGACAGCGCCTCGAGACGGAGGAGGAGAACACAAGGTGCACACGCAAATGAAAGGACCAGGCATGAGTACGAAGAGGGTGCGCTTCGCCGTGCTCGCCGTGCTGGTCGTGTTCGCGTCGCTGGCGGTTGCCGCCTGCGGGAGCGACGACAACAGCACGAGCAAGCAGGCCGCGAATGGCGCGATCAAGAAGACCCTGCCGACGGGCGCCAAGGGCGGCAGCGTCACCGCGCTGTCCGCCGGCGACGTCGACTACATGGACCCCGGCCAGCAGTACTACACGTTCGGCTACCAGATCGGCTATTCGGTCAACCGGCCGCTGTACTACTTCTCACCGGCTGACAGCTCCAAGCAGATTCCGGACGTCGCCGCAGGCGAGCCGACGATCGCCGCGGACGGCAAGTCGATGGACGATCAAGATCAAGCCGGACATCAAGTACTCGCCGCCGGTCAATCGCGCGGTCGTCTGCGACGACATCAAGTACGCCTTCGAGCGCTCGTTCAGCGAGAACGTTCCGAACGCGTACGCGACGCAGTACTTCGGCGACATCGTCGGTGCTCCGAAGAAGCCCTCCAAGGGCGTCCAGGACATCTCGGGCATCACCTGCCCGGATGACACGACGATCAAGTTCGCGCTGACGACGCCGACCGCCGGTGCCGTCTACGCCGCGCTCGTCATGCCGATCTCGATTCCGGTGCCGCGTGACTACGCGTCGAAGTACGACAAGACGAACCCGTCGACCTACGACAAGCACGTGGTCTTCACCGGCCCGTACCAGGTCAAGAACAACAGCACGGGCACGCTGACGGGCTGGGAGCCGGGCAAGCAGATCCAGGCGATCCGCAACCCGAACTGGGACGCGAAGACGGACTTCCGTCCCGCGTACCTCGATTCGTGGACCGTTGCCGAGGGCAACACGGACGCAGCGGTCGCGAGCCGCCGGATCCTGCAGGGCCAGTCGCTGGTTCAGGGTGACGGCGCCCCGCCGGCCGAGGTCCTCAAGCAGGTCGTGACGAACTACAAGGACCAGGTCATCTTCTCGCCTGGTGGTGGCACGCGCTACATCGCGATGAACACGCAGCGTCCGCCGTTCGACAACATCAACGTCCGCAAGGCCGTGATCGCGGGAACGGATCGCAACGCGCTGCGCCTCGCACGTGGTGGAGCCATCATCGGCCCGATCGCGTGGAGCTACCTGCCGCCGGACTTCCCGGGTGGCAAGCAGTCGGGTGGCCTCAAGGCGCCGGCGCAGTTCGACTACCTGCAGAACGACACAGGGCGACATGGCGCTGGCCGAGTCGTACATGAAGAAGGCCGGCTTCGCCAGCGGCAAGTACAGCGGCGATCCGATCTTCATGCCCGCGACGAACGCGGACCCGGGCAAGAAGATGGCCGAGGTGATGCAGGCGCAGTACGAGAAGCTCGGCTTCAAGGTGAAGGCGCGCTTCCTGCCGCAGAACACGCTGTACACCAAGTACTGCAACTCGGGTCAGTCGAACTACGACACCTGCCCGAACGTTGGGTTCTTCAAGGACTTCCTCGATGGGGCGTCCCTGCTGAAGCCGACGTTCTACGGCCCGGCGATCATTCCGCAGAACAACACCAACTGGCCGCTGCTCAACGACCCGAAGGTCAACGCGCTGGTCGTCAAGGCCAGCTCGACGCCTCCGGGTGAGGCACGCGACCAGGCCTGGGCCGACGTGAACCTGGCGGTGGTCGCGGACGCGGCTGCCATCCCGGTCGTCTGGGACAACACGCCGGTGATCGCATCCAAGAACGTGAACCTCGTGGTGGACGATTACTCCAACTCGGCGTTCATGGCATTCCTGTCGCTCAAGTAGGCGACGCGAGGCACTGATCACCATGTCTGGGCACCTCCGTCCGCTCCGCCTTCACGGCGGGGCGGACGGGCGTCCGGGCGCGGATACCACCAACTGAGCTGACCTCATGGGCGCTTACATCATCCGGCGAATCCTCTGGATGTTCGTGCTGCTCGTCGCCGTCAGCTTCATCACCTTCATCATCTTCTACATGCTGCCCTCGGCCGACCCGGCGCTGTTGCGCGCGGGCCGCGGGGCAAGCGCCGAGCTCGTCGCGTCGATCCGCGAACAGCTCGGTCTCGACAAGCCGTGGTACGAGCAGTACTGGCTCTACCTCAAGGACGTCGTGCTGCACGGCAACCTGGGCTACAGCTACTTCAACCAGACGCCGGTCAAGGACCAGATCCTCGACCGGCTGCCGGCGACGATCACGCTCGGCATCGGCGCGATGTTCATCTGGCTGCTCGTCGGCATCCCGATCGGGATCATCTCGGCCGTCAAGCGCGGCACCTGGATGGATCGCGCATCGATGGGCCTGGCGCTCGTCGCGATCTCGGCGCCGGTCTACTGGCTCGGCCTCGTCTCGCTCTACCTCTTCTCCGACGACCTCGGCGTGTTCCCGATCTTCAAGGGCTCCGGGACCTATCCGCTCGACTGCAACATCCTGCAGTGTCCGGACCAGGTGATCCCGTCGCTGATCCTGCCGTGGCTGGTCCTGGCGGCCTCGTTCGCGGCGATCTACGCGCGGTTCCTGCGCGGCAACCTCACCGAGGTCCTCGGCGAGGACTACATCCGCACCGCGCGCTCGAAGGGCCTGCGTGAGCGCCGCGTGATCCTGCGCCACGGCGTGCGCTCGGCGTCGACGCCGCTCGTGACGATCCTCGGCCTCGACCTCGGCATCCTGCTCGGCGGCGCGATCCTCACGGAGACGGTGTTCAACATCCCGGGGATCGGGCGTCTCTCCTACGACGCGATTCAGAAGAGCGACCTGCCGACCGTCCAGGGAACGGTGCTGATCGCGGCGTTCTTCATCATCTTCCTGAACCTGATCGTCGACGTCGCCTACGCGTTCCTCGACCCACGGGTGCGGTACAGCTGATGCCGCTGCTCGAGGTCAAAGACCTGACTGTGTCGTTCGACACCGAGGACGGTGTCGTCCAGGCCGTCGACGGCGTCTCCTACACGGTCGAGAGCGGCCAGGCGCTCGGCATCGTCGGCGAGTCCGGCTCCGGCAAGAGCGTGTCGTCCCTGACCGTCATGGGCCTGACGCGCTTCTCCTCGAACGCGCGCATCAGCGGCGAGGTGCTGTTCGAGGGTCGCGACCTGCTGAGCGCCAGCGACGACGAGCTGCGGCAGCTGCGCGGCAACGACATCGCGATGATCTTCCAGGACCCGCTCAGCTCGCTGCATCCGTTCTACCGGATCGGCAACCAGCTGGTCGAGGCGATCCGCGCGCACCGCGACGTCAGCAAGGCGCAGGCGATGGACCGCGCGGTCGAGATGCTCGGCCTCGTCGGGATCCCCGAGCCGCGGCGCCGCATCGACAGCTACCCGCACGAGTTCTCCGGCGGCATGCGCCAGCGCGTGATGATCGCGATGGGCCTGATCAACGACCCGAAGCTGCTGATCGCCGACGAGCCGACGACCGCGCTCGACGTGACGGTGCAGGCGCAGATCCTCGAACTGCTCGACCGCCTGCAGCGCGAGCTCGACACGGCGATCGTCCTGATCACGCACGACCTCGGCGTCGTGGCCGAGGTCACCGACGACATCGCCGTCATGTACGCCGGCCGGATCGTCGAGCACGCCCCGAAGGAGACGCTGTTCTCCGCGCCGCAGCACCCGTACACATGGGGGCTGCTGAAGTCGATCCCGCGTCTGACGCAGCGCAGGGGCGAGCCGCTCGTGCCGATCCCCGGCCGCCCGCCGTCGCTGATCACGCGGCCGACGGGCTGCGCGTTCCACCCGCGCTGCCCGTATCTGGAAGAGGACCACAAGCGGATCGTGCCACCGCTCGAGCCGCTCTCCAGCGAGCCGGGGCACCAGGCGGCGTGCCTGCTCCCCGAGCAGACGCGCGCGGCGATCTGGAAGCGGCTGCAGGCGGGCGACACGCCGGATGCCGCGCGCGCCGCCGCGATGGCGACGGCGGTGCCCGTGTCGCGCGAGCCGGATCCCGCCGTCCCGGCCGACGAGGGGAGTGACGCGTGAGCACCGCATCCAGCGACACCCCGCTCGTCGAGGTCCGCGATCTGGAGGTGCACTTCCCGATCAAGAAGGGGATCATCTTCCAGAAGCAGGTCGGCGCCGTCCGCGCCGTCGATGGCGTCAGCTTCGACGTGCGTGAGGGCGAGACACTCGGCATCGTCGGCGAGTCGGGCTGCGGGAAGTCGACGACGGCGCGCGCGATCATGCGTCTGCTCGACTCGACCGGCGGGAGCGTGCACTACGCCGGCCAGGACATCACGAGCCTCTCACCGCGCGAGCTGCTGCCGATCCGGCGGCAGATGCAGATGATCTTCCAGGACCCGTTCTCGTCGCTGGATCCGCGGCAGACCGTCGGGTCGGTGATCGCCGAGCCGTTCGTGATCCACGGGATCGAGAAGGACGAGACCAAGCGCCGCAAGATGGTCCAGGAGCTGATGGAGCAGGTCGGGCTCAACCCCGAGCACTTCAACCGGCTCCCGCACCAGTTCTCCGGTGGTCAGCGCCAGCGCATCGGGGTCGCCCGCGCGATCGCGCTGAAGCCGAAGCTCGTCGTCGCGGACGAGCCGGTGTCCGCGCTCGACGTCTCGATCCAGGCGCAGATCATCAACCTGCTGCGCGACCTGCAGCGCGACCTCGGCCTGACGATCATCTTCATCGCCCACGACCTCAGCGTCGTGCGCCACATGTGCGACCGCGTCGCCGTGATGTACCTCGGCAAGATCGTCGAGATCGCCGAGGCCGACGACGTGTTCGGCCATCCGCGCCACCCGTACACCGGGGCGCTGCTGAGCGCCGTCCCGGTCGCCGATCCGGCGCTCGCGAAGCTGAAGTCGCGCCAGGTGCTGACCGGCGACGTCCCGTCACCGACGGCGCCGCCGGCCGGGCTGCCGCTTCCACACGCGCTGCCCGCGCGCGCAGTCGATCTGCGGTCGCGACGAGCCGCCGCTGGAGCCCAAGGAGGGCGGCAACATCGCCGCCTGCCACTTCCCGCTGAGCAGCGAAGACGTCGCGAAGACGGTCCCGACAGCCACCGGCTGACCGGCGTCCGCTAACCCTTCTTCGCGGACTTCTTCTTTGCGGCCTTCTTGGCGCAGGTGCGGTAGGTGCGCGAGCCCTTGAGCACGCGCTTGTCGGTCAGCGTGACCTCGACCTTGACGACGAAGGTGCCCTTCTTCAGGCCCTTCAGGCTGACCGGGATCGTCTTGACGTTCTTGACCGAGGCGACGCGCTTACTGCCGATCCTGACGATCGTGCCCTTGATCTTCGCGCCCTTCGGGGCCTTGATCGTGATCCGCAGCGAGCGCTTGCTGATGCAGGCCTTCGCGGAGGGGAGCGTCACGACCGAGGCGAACTTGACGGTGCCCGCCGATGAGCCCGTCGGTCCCTTCGGGGTGGTGGGCGCCGGCGCGGGATCGGCGAACAGGATCGACCAGTTGCGTGACGCCGGCGGGCCGAGCTTCCCGATCGGGTCCGTCGCCTTGACCTGGAGCTGATGCCCGCCGGTCTCCAGGCCGCTGACGGTGTAGGGCGAGGAGCACGCCACGAACGCGCCCGCGTCGAGGCTGCACTGGAAGCTCGAGCCGGCCTTGCTGGAGATGAACGTGAAGGTGGCCGTGCGGACCGATGCGTCGACGACGACCGGGGGTCCGCTCGTGAACGTCACGAGCGGCGGCGGGTTGTCCGGCGTCGCGGCCTTCGGCGTGGCGTACTCGGACGAGCCGTCGGCGGTCGTCTGTGATGCGAGCAGCTTGTTCCCGACCTTCACCGGTGTCGGGAAGGCGACGCCCCAGACGCCGCTCGCGTTGACGGTCGTGACCGAGGGGGTCGTCGGGAACGTGTAGCCCTCAGGCGGCTCGGAGGGAAGCGTCTCGCCGACGACCGGTGCGCGCTGCTGCTGGAGGACGCGGATCGTGGCGCCCGGCGTCGCGGTGCCACCGACCCCGTTCGCACTCGCCTGCGTGATCACCGGCGGCTGGATGGTGTTGTTGGCAGGCCCGCTGTTGCCGGGACCGGGATCCGGCAACAGGTCGGTGAACAGGCCGGTGGGATCGCCGAACGCGTTCTGCGCGATGCCCTCGTTGTCGCCGACGACGATCTTCGTCGCGCCGCCGCCGATCTCGATCGCGGGGCCTGTGAGGCGCGAGAGGATGTTGCGGCGTTCGGGGTCCTCGTCGTCGTCGCCGATGTCGGCACCGACGGCACCGCCGTCGATGCGGATCGGCGGGCCCTGCAGCGGCGCGCTCAGCCCGCCGCCGATCGCGTTGCGCCAGATGCGCGCGTCGTCGGCGCCGTCGATCCACAGGCCGGGCTTGCCGTCGGCGGTCGCGCCGATCGTGTTGCAGGTGTCGAGCAGCGGAATGCAGCCGAACGGCGTGGCGTTGTTGGTGCCGATATAGGCGCTGTCGCCACCGGGGCCGACGCGCACGGCGGCGGTCGTGAAGCGGGCGCCGTCAGGGGAGAGGAACACGCTTCCGAGCAGGTTCGCCTTCGGGCCGTCGAACTGCAGCCCGACGGCGGTCGGGCCGAAGGTGACCTTCTCGACGAACGGGTTCAGGCCCGTCCCGCCACCTGTCAGGCGCGCGTTCCACTCGCCGTTGGAGACGGTGGTGTCGCCATCGGGGCTGATGCCGAAGACGCCCCACCTGAGCGTGACGGCGGTGGCGCCCGAGCCCTGGTCGACGCCGTGGGTGTTGCCGGCGATGACGTTCCCGTCGTCCGGGTCGGCGCCGCCGATCATCGTCTCCTGGGCGTTGCCGATCTTGATCGCGGTGGCGTTCGCCGACGGCGGCGCCGGCGTGCGGTCGCGGACGCCGATCCAGTTGCCCGCGATCGTCGTGCCCTTCGCTGGCATCGCCGGGCGTGCCTCCCGCCGGCGAGTCGCCGTCGCCCGAGGCCGACGGTGTGCCGACGAGGTCGATGCCGGCGACCGTCGAGTTCACGATCGTGTTGCAGTAGGAGTCGCACTCGGCCGGGTCGCCCGCGGCGTCGGACGGGCCGCCGATGATGTTGCTCGTCGCGGCGCTTGCCTGCGTGCCGTCGAGCGTCCTGCCGGTGACGGCGATGGCGACGCCGTTGGACTCGACGACCGTCCCGTCGACCTTGACGCCGAAGCGGTTCCCGGCGATCCGGCTGGTGTCCGCGCCCCACAGATGGATCGCCTGCGGGAAGTTGCGCATCGCCAGGCCCTGGATCACGACGCCGCTCGCGTCTTTCACCGTCAGCGCCGGTCGTCGCGACATTCGTCTTCAACAGGTCGACGCAGGGAGTGCTCGCCGGCGCGCGCGGCGCGGAGAACGGCGGGTCGGTGCGGCCGACGTTGCAGCCGTCGATGAAGGTGCCGTTGCGCGTGATCGCCGGGAGCGACACGGGGACGGAGATCGCCGAGACGAAGAAGTCGATCGTGTGCGGGGCGCCCGTGCTCGAGCGCGTTGGACTCCTGGATCGCCGCGGTCAGCGTGCAGGCGCCCCCCGCGGTCGCGCAGGTGCCGTCCCCGGGGTTCGCGTCGGCCGTGGTCCCGATGTTGTCGACGTTGAACGTCGCCGCGCCCGCCGCCGGCGCGATGATCAGCGTCGCAACGATCGCGACGGCGAGGCTTGTCAGTCGGGTGCGCACGATTCTCCTCCGTGAGAGGAGCCGAGCCTACCTCGTCAGGCGAGCCACGTGACGAAGTCCTGAACGGCCGCGCGCTCGGGAACGCGCGGCTCCTGACGCGCCGTTCCGAGGTGCAACAGGCCGATCACGCGCTCGCCGTCGTCGAGGCCGAGCGCCGCCCGGCCTGCGGGGTCGCGCAGCACTCCCGGTGTGCGCCAGTAGCCCGCGAGGCCCCGCCCGTGCGCCGCCAGCAGCACGATGTACGCGGCGATCGCCGCGGCGTCGCGGTCCTCGTCGGCCTCGAGCGGATCGTCGGAGGTCGAGACCGTGACGGCGACGAGCGTCGGCGCGCGATCGAGCTTTGCGGCGGCCTCGGCGCCGGCCGCCGTCCTTCAGCTTCGCAAGCGCCTCGGGGCCGAGCACGCGGAAGCGCCACGGGTTCGTCACATGGTGGTTCGGCGCCCAGCGCGCGAGCTCGAGCAGCTCCTCGAGCACGGCACGGTCGACCGGCTCGGGCCGGTAGGCCTTGTGCGTGCGGCGCGTGCGGATCGCGTCTTCGAGCTCCATTGCGGCTCAGTCCTCGGGAGCCGTCTCGGGGTCGTCCTCGTCGTCATCGCCCTCGGCGTACAGCGACTCGCGCGCGAGCTCGTTCCCGCCGCGATTGACGAGCGCCACCTCGAGCGTGTCGGCGCGGTAGTCGTCCGGCGCGAGCAGCGTGAAGCGGCCGTCCATGACGGGTGACTGATCGACGCACAGGCCCGCGAGCTCGGCCGTGGCGAGCGCCGCCCCGTCGACCAGCGGCCGGCCCCAGACGAGCGTCATCGCCGCGATGTTGCCCTCCTCGCCGCGCCAGGTCCCGACGACCTCGTCGCAGAGGTCGATCGTCCAGTCGGGGTTGGCGTCCGCCGTCTCGCTCGTCGCATCGGCGACGGCGTGGAAGACGGACGGCTCGCGGTCGGCCTCGGCGCGGGCGTAGCTCACGTGCCCGAAGACCTCGAGCCCGGTCGAGGTGTGCGCCGTCGCGGGAACGTAGGTGCGTCCGTGCCAGGTGCGGTCCGGGTACCAGGTGATCTCGCCCACCTCGCCGAGCTCGCCGCCCTCACCCGGGTCGATCCGCAGGCACGCCGCCATCAGCTCTTCCTGCAGGCGCTCCGCCCAGCGGCCGTACGGCAGCATCTCCTGCGAGGGCTCGGCGGCGAAGCGGGGGACGACGCGAATCTCGGGCGGCATGACGCGCAGACTAGGGGGACAGCTCGAGCATCAGCGTCACCGGGCCGTCGTTGACGAGCTCGACGTCCATGTGCGCGCCGAACACGCCACCGGCGGCGCCGAGGCGATCGCGGAAGCGCTCGTACAGCGGCTCGGCCTGCTCGCCGGCCGCTGCGGCGACAAAGCTCGGCCGGTTGCCCTTGCGGGTGTCGCCGTAGAGCGTGAACTGACTGACGACCAGGACCGCGCGCTCGCCGAGCGCCTCGTTCATGCGCCCGTCGGCGTCTTCGAAGATCCGCAGCGCCGCGACCTTGTCGGCGAGCCGGTCGCAGGTCGCCTCGTCGTCACCGTGCGTCACGCCGAGCAGCACGAGCAGGCCGGGCCCGATCTCACCGACGACCGCGCCGTCGACGCGGACGGCGGCACGCGACACGCGTTGGACGAGTGCACGCACGGCGCGGCAGGTTACAGCCCGCCGGCCGCGGCGACGATGGCGGCCGCCGTCAACACGATCGTCGTGCTCCACGCGATCGCGGACGCCGTGATGCGCAGATCGAGCCCGTAGATGTGCGCCACCGCGAGGCTGTTGATGCCGCAGGCCATGCCCGACTGCAGCAGGAACGCGGACGGCACCTGCACGAGCGTGAGCGACAGCAGCGCCATCACGGCCGGCGCGACGAGCAGGCGCAGCCCGAGCGCGACCCCGACGGCGGTGGTCAGCGGCGGCGGGAAGACGCGCACGCCGCCCTCCTGCTCCTGCATCAGGTTCACGCCGAGCGCGAAGAACCCGAGCGGCGCGAACGCGAGCACCGCGACCTCGGCGACATCGCGCGCCCAGTCCGGGCTCCAGGCGCTCGGCGCGACGAGCGCGAGCAGGAACGCCAGCAGCGGCGGATTGCGCAGCGCAAAAGCCCGCACGCGCTCGCGCGGGGTGTCGCCCGCCTCGGTCCCGAACGCGGCGCCGATCGCAAACCCGACGAGCAGCAGGTACCCCGCGCTGACGACGACGTCGTAGGTGATCGCCTGCCCAACGGCCTGGGAGCCGTCGAACAGCGTGCGTGCGAGCGGAACTCCGAGATAGCCCGTGTTCGCGATGCCCGCGCAGACCATCACGGCGCCCACGCTCGGCCTCGCCAGGTGCAGCACGCGGGTCGCGATCACGTACGCGAGCACGGTCGCGACGGTGCGCTCGGCGAACCCGAACGCGAGCCCGGCGCCGACACCGGCCGTGATCTCCACGTGGCTGACGGTGAAGAACGTGACGACGGGCATCAGGACGTAGATCAGGATGTCCAGCGCACGGCGACCGGCCCGCCGCGCGGGCTCACCCCAGCGCCGCTCGGCGCCCGCGCCGATGCCGACCGAGGCCAGGATGACCAGGGCTACGGCGATCACGCGTCGCGCAACTCGCGCGCGGCGCGCTCTGGTGCGACGGGGTTCAGGTCGACGCCGGTGCCGAGCTCGAGGCCGGCGGTCGTGACGAGCCGCGGGCGGATGTCGATCCGCCAGCAGTAGTGCTCGGCTCCGCGCGGCGCCGTGCGCACCCACAGGTTGAGCGGCGGGAGCGTGCCGAAGCGGCGCGCGAGCCGGCCGAGCACATCGTGCAGCGCGCCGGCGGCGAGCGGTCCCGCGTCCTCGAAGCGCATCGCCGGCTTGCGCGGCGCGATCAGCAGCCGGTAGGGGCTGCCGGACGCGTACGGGGCGAACACGACCGCCTCGTCGTCGATCGCGACGACGCGCTGGTCGAGGCGGACCTCCTCCTGGACGAGGTCCGCGAGCAGGTTGCCGCCCATCGTCGTGGTCGCGTAGGCGCCGAACCGCTCGCGCTCGCGCGCCAGCAGCGCGGGGACGAAGTCGAGCGCGACGAGCTGCGCATGCGTGTGCGGCTGCGAGGCGCCGGCGGCACGGCCGTCGTTGACGAACAGGTGCACGCACGCGGCACCCTGCCCGGCGTGGTGGGCGATCCGCCGGCGCCACATGCCCATCGCCCGCTCCAGCTCATCGGCGTCGAGGTCTGCGAGCGAGGAGACCGGGCGCGGCGTGTTGACGATCACCTCGTGGTGCCCGCTGCCGGCGGTCGCCGTGAAGAGGTCGACGCGCGCCTCACGCGGCGGCTGCTGCGCGTCGGCGGCGACGGCCGGGTAGAGGTTGGGGACGACGCGCACCTGCCAGCCGGGGGTGTCGGGCGCCGAGTCACCCGGGCGCAGCGCGTCGAGCTCCGGCGGCGTGCGGTCCTCGTGACCCTCGAGGAACGGGTCGCTCGCGGGATCGATCGGCGCGTCGGCCGGCGGGACCGCGAGGCCCGAGCCGGGGCGATCGGCACGCTCGTCGGCGATGATCGCCTTGAGGCCGCTGAGCGGGTCGACGCGCACCTCAGGCACGGCGCTTCTCCATCCAGACGTGCTCGATGCCGGCGTCGAGGAAGCTGACGCCGCGCGACGTGTAGCCGGCCTGCTCGTACAGCGGCAGCGCGGTCAGCTGGGCCGCCAGCACGATGCGCTCGGCGTCCGCCCGCTCAGCCTCGTCGTCGGCGACGTTCAGCAGGCGCATGCCGATCCCGCGGCGACGCGCCGATGCGGCGACCGCCATCCGCCCGAGCTTCAGCGTCGGGCCGTCGGCGAGCAGCCGGCAGGTGCCGATCACGGCACCGCCGCTGTCCTCGACGGCGACGAGGTGCAGCGCCTCGCCGTCGCGCCCGTCGAGGTCCTCCTCGAGCGGGACGCCCTGCTCGTCGACGAACACCGCGGCACGCAGCGCGATCGCGTCGGCGATCTCGTCCTGATCGCGGGCGCGGCGAACGGTGACGGTCACGACGTGGCGGCGTTCGGCTTCCCGAGCGCGTAACGGTCGATGTCGTTCTCGAGGTCGCTCATCGAGAAGTACTGGCCCTGGTGGGTGAAGGCCTTGTTCCCCGCCGCGTCGTAGAAGACCGTCGACGGCGCGCCGCGCAGCGCGTAGGCGTTGTAGACCTGTCCGTCGGGGTCCTCGTAGCTCGGGTAGCTGAGCGGGAACTCGCGCAGGAATTTCTTCGCGTCGCCGCGATTATCCTTAATGTCGACACCGACGAACGCGACATCCTTTCCACGCTTAAGCGCAACGCGCTGGAGCGCCGGCATCTCCGCGCGGCACGGGGTGCACCACGAAGCCCAGAGGTTCACCACGACGGGGTGTCCGCGCAGCTCGCGCAGCCGCGTTTGCAGGGCGGGACGGTCGCCGGAGAGCAGCGTGTTGGCCTGCGTGTGAAGTGCGGCGAGCGGCGGTGGTGAGCCGCTCAGCGCCGCCGCCGTTTCCGCGGCGGTCGGCTTCAGCGCGGTCAGCGCGGAGTCGTCGCCCTCATGGCTCTTGGCCTGGTTGAGGCCGATGCCGATCGCCGCCGCAACGGCGATCGCGGCGGCAAATATGACGAACGTCCGCATCGCCCGTGAGGATCGCACAGCGGTGCGGTATCCTTCGTCATACGTCGTTGGGCCGCGCCCCCGGGGAGGCCCTCCCAGCGACCCGCCCGGAACGTCCGGGCGCTTGAGTCGGAGCGCCGCAGTGTCTCGCGCTTCCACTCCACCGCAGAGAGCTTCTGGCCACCATGGCTGACCACACGACGGCCGTCGCGGCCGCTTCCGTTCCTTCCGCGAGCGACATCGCCCGTGCGGAGGCGTTCGCGCGCGAACCGTTCCTGCACGAGGGTGAGACCGCCGCTGAGGCGCTCGCCACCGGCTCGCCGCGGCGCCTCGCGCTCGACGCGTCGCTGGCAGAGCTCGAATCCGGCCTGAAGGTCCCTTCGACACGCTGGCGCCGCGCCTGGTCGCTGCTGCTCGGCCTCGAGCGCGTCCTCAGCGAGGACGAGCCGCATCTCGCGGACGGCACGACGCTCAACCCCCACCAGGTCGATGCCCTCTCGGGCACCCTGACCGCACTGCTCGCCGACCGCCTGCTGCGCGCCTACGACACCGAGGACGACGGCACCGGTGACGTCGCCGCGCCGGTCCTCGCGGTCGACGACGACGATCCCGCCGACGTCTCACCGGACGAGGACGACGAGGTCGCCGCCGAACTCGCCGCGCTCGACGAGGAGCACGCCGAGGACGAGGACGACGACGCCGAGGAGGCCGCCGCCGAGACCGATCCTCCCGATGAGGAGGAGAGCCGGCGACGAGACCGACGAGGACATCGACGCCGAGGTGCTGGACGACCCGAACGCGCACAAGCGCTTCTGGTTCGAGCACGCGACCGGCGCCGGCAAGACGGTCGCCGCGATGGGCTTCGTCGAGGCCTCCCGCACCGGCGGCGTCCTGATCCTCACCCATCGCCGCAACCTCGTCGACCAGTTCAACGACGAGCTGCGCACGCGCGGCTACGCCAAGCGCGTCCACGGCGCGCTGCTCGGCGACGACAAGGCGCCCGCCGACGGTCCCGTCACGGTCGAGACCTACCAGTGGTTCGTCCGCAACGCCGGGCAGATCTCGAGCGCCTACACGATCGTCATCTGCGACGAGGCCCACACCGCGCTCGGCGAGAAGACGAGCGCCGCGATCCGCGAGTGGACCGGCCCGATCTTCATCGGCATGACGGCGACGGGCGCGTTGATCGCCCGCCACGTCACCGACCTCTTCCCGACGCAGACCTCGCGCTTCGACCTCGCGCAGGCCGCGCGCCGCGGCGTGATCGCGCCGCTGCGCTGCATCCGCATCCCGCCCGGCCCGGGCGTGCGCACGATCGCCAACGTGCCGCTGCGCAAGGGCGAGGTCGACGTCGAGTTCGACCAGGAGATGCTGGCCGAGCTGCTCGACCAGACGCCGTTCAACATGGCGATCGCCGATCTCTACAAGACGCGCTTCAACGGCGTCCCCGGCGTCGTCTACACCGCCGGCGTGCGCCACGCGTACAACGTCGCCGAGGCGTTCCGC
The DNA here is from genome assembly GCA_963821685.1 of uncultured Actinomycetes bacterium. Taxonomy (GTDB): domain Bacteria; phylum Actinomycetota; class Thermoleophilia; order Solirubrobacterales; family Solirubrobacteraceae; genus F1-60-MAGs163. The sequence continues at coordinate 197,597 of CAWGEW010000001.1, forward strand.
GCGCTCGGCATCAAGGCCGAGGGCGTGTCCGGCGAGACGCCGAAGCGCGAGCTCGCCGAGATCCTCGCGCGCTACGAGGCCGGCGAGATCGACGTGCTCGTCAACGCGCAGCTGCTGGCCGAGGGCTGGAACTCGCCGCGCGCGACCGTCTGCATGCACCTCGCGCCGACCGCCTCGCGCCGCATCTACCAGCAGCGCGTCGGCCGCGTCACGCGCCGGCACCCCGGCAAGGAGGCCGGCGTCGTCGTCGACTTCGTGCACCCCGCGACGCGGCACGACGATCCGGTCGTGACGCTGCACTCGCTGCTCGACCGCGACGTCTATCGCGGAGGGGCGATCGTCGTCGGCCCGGTCCGTCGTGGCCGCGGGCGCCGTGTCCGCGTCGAGCGCCGCGTGATCCCGGTCGCCGCGACCGAGGAACGCCGGCACGAGATCTTCGAGCGTGAGCTGTGGCGGATCGCCGTCGAGCACCTCGACTGGGGCGAGCAGCACATGTGGTCGGCACTGGCCGGCGCGCGGGTCCAGCCGAGCGGCTGGCGGCGTGCGCGGGCGATGCTGCACTTCGATCGCAGCGGCGAGCTGAAGCGCCGCTTCCTGCTGACCGCGGTCGAGCGCAACAAGAACTCGCAGCTGCGGATTCGCGCGCTGCAGGAGATCTCGGCGCTGAAGGATCCCGAGGCGTTCGACCTCGCATGCGACCTCGTCGGGACCTGGGCTCGCGAAGAGCGCCGCGAAGGCACGAAGGTGCTGCTGCTGGCGCTCGCCGAGAAGCGCATCGGGCGCCGCGACCAGGCGAACGCCTGGATCTGGCGGCTCGCCGAGTACACCCGCGAGGTGCACGAGGAGTACGCGGTGCAGCGCTGGCCGGAGACCAAGCGCCTGCTCGGGCTGCTGGTGAACTCCTCAGGTCACGCACACGCCCGCAACGCACGCCGGCTCGTGCAGGCCTCACGAAATCAGGACCGGAGGCTGCAGGCGGCGATCCTCGCCGCCGCGGTGGCACACACGCCGGAGGCCGAGGAGGTCCTGCGCGGCGCGCGCACACGCCTCTCGCGCAAGCCCGGCGCGCTGTCACGCGAGTTGCTGCGCAACTTCCCCAAGGGCAAGGGGCGCCGCGGGCGCCGGCGCAAGAAGCGCGGCCCCGGCGAGAACGGCGCAGATCCGGCACGTGAGCAGGGCGAGCCCGTCACGCTGATCGAGGCCGGCGCCGAAACGGCGCCCAAGCGTCGCGGTCGCGGGAAGCGCGGCCCCGCCGGCGGCGACGAAGCCGCCGCGGCCTAGTTCCCCGGCGCGTCTACTGACGCTGCAGCCCGAGGTGCACCTCACCGGCGTCGAGCGCCGTGTGCCCGCCACCGGGTAGATCGACGACCAGCCGCCCGGCGCCGTCGATTCCGGCGGCGATGCCGGTCCCGCCCGACCACGTGATCGGCCGTCCGCGCAGCGCGTCGGCGTCGCGATAGGCGCGCAGCAGCGTTTCGTCGTCGAGGGTGAGTGCCGTCTCCAGTTCGCGCAGCAGGCGCTCGCGCACGCGTGGGATGTCTTCGGGCCTGCCGCCCAGGCTCGCTGCGGTCTCCTGCAACTCGGGCGGCAGGTCCGCGATGTCGACGGCGACGTTCAGGCCGATGCCGAGCACGGCCCAGCCGTCCTGCAGGCGCGCCTCGGCGAGGATCCCCGCCACCTTGCGGTCGTCGAGCAGGACGTCGTTGGGCCACTTGATCCGCGCGTTCTCACCACAGACACGGGCGACCGCGACGCCGGCCGCCAGCGGCAGCAGGTCGGGCGGGTCACGCAGGACGACGCTCATCAGCAGCGCGCTGCCGGCGGGGGCCGACCATGTGCGGCCCTGGCGCCCGCGGCCGGCGGACTGCTCGGACGCGGTGACGAGCGTCCCGTGCGGCGCGCCGGCGAGCGCCAGCGCGCGGGCGCGGTCGTTCGTCGAGCCGGTCGCGCGCAGGTGCAGATGTGGTGTGCCGAGCGTGCTCACTCCGTCGGGGCGATGTGGACCTCGTCATCGAGCGCGAGCCCGAGCAGGTCCGCGGCCGACGCGCGGTTGACCGCCAGCGCGAGCGTGCGGTAGGCGTCCTCGTAGACGAGCAGCTCTCCCGCCTGGACGTCGGCGAACGTCGTCGCGTAGATGCAGCGGGCGCCGTTCACCATCATCGGGTGGCCGAGCTTCATGCCGAACGCCGCGAGTTCCTCGTGCTCGACGTCGAGCATGACGTTGCCGAAGCGGTCGATGCTGACTGCGTGCGCGACGATCTCGTCCGCCTCGGCGCGCGCGAGCGGCATGTGCAGCGTGACGAGCTCATCGGGGTCGATCGGCTCGCCGGCCTCCGCCAGGTGCGCTCCGGCCGCGAGCGCCGCGGCGACCGGCGCGAAGATGTCGCGGCCGTGGAACGTCGCGGACGCGGGCTCGAGCCGGTGGCGCGAAAGCCCGACGTCGACCGCCTCGACCGCGCCGCCGAAGCGCACCGCGGCGAGCGACAGCAGCCCGTTGTCGGGCCCGACGAGGATCCGGTCGTCCTGGGCCACGCGCACCGCGACCGCGACGCGCTCGCCGCCGACGTCGGGATCGACGACCGCCAGATGCACTCCCGGCGGGCAGTAGGGCAGCGCGCGCCGCAGGACGAGCGCCCCGGAGCGGACGTCGTGCCGCGGGACGCCGTGCGTCAGGTCGATGACGGCCGTCCCGGGCGCGATCCGCGCGATCACGCCGTGGCAGACGCCGACGAAGTCGTCGTCCAGCCCGTAGTCGGAGAGGAACGTGATCGGGCGCGGCACGCGGGCGTCAGACCCCGGCCAGCGGGCGCTGCGGATGCTGTGGGTCGCGCTCGCTGACTCCGTGCGGCGAGCCGTACTCGGCGAGCTTCTCGAGGAACGGCGCGGCGTCGAAGGCTTCGGGGCCGAGCACACCGGCGCCCGACCAGGTGCCGGCGGCGAGCAGTTCCATGCCGATGACCGGGTTGATCGCGGTCTGCCAGACGACCGCCTGCGAGCCGTCCAGATCCATCGTGTAGGCGTTGTCGACGACGTGGTAGATGTAGGTCGCCTTCGGCTGCCCGTCCTTGCCGGTGCCGGTGACGAGGGTTCCGGCGCACGTCTTGCCGCTCATCAGGTCACCGAGCTCGGCGGGGTTCGGCAGTGCGGCGGCGACGACGTCGCGCGGGCTGACCTTCTGGCCGCGGACGTCGATCGGCGTGGTGCCGTCGAGGCCGAGCATGTGCAGCGTCTTGAGGACGGTGATGAACTCGTCGCCGAGCCCGTACTTGAACGTGCAGCGCTTGCAGTCGACCCAGCGCGGGATCAGCAGCACCTCCTCGTGCTCGACGTTCACGCACTCGACCGGGCCGATGCCGTCCGGGAACTCGAAGACCTCGGGCTCGGAGAACGGTGCGGTCGTGAACCAGCCGCGGTCCTTCTCCCAGATCACCGGCGGATTCAGGCACTCCTCGATCGTCGTCCAGATCGAGAACGTCGGAGCGAAGTCGTACCCCTCGATCACGAGGTTCGCGCCGTCACGCACGCCCGCCTCGTCGATCTCGGAGAACAGGTGGTCGGCGGCGTAGCGGGCGGCGATGTCGGAGAAGCCGGGCTCGACGCCGAGCCCGATCATCGCGAGCTGCCCCTTCGCCTCCCAGTCGCCGTGCCGCTCGAACTGCGCGTCGCCGAGCTTCACGCCCGTCAGCTCGTACGGCTTCTGGGGATGCGGAGACGAGAGCGTCGCGGCCATGTCGATGTAGGTGCAGCCGGCCTCGAAGGCGGCCTGGAAGATCGGCGGGTTCAGCCGCGGGTCGCACGCGTTGAGGATCACGTCGGCGCCCTCGGCGCGGGCGAGGTCGACGATCGCGGCCGGGTTCGCGGCGTCGATCGCAGCTGCCGAGTAGCGCGGGTCCCCGAGCCGGCTCACGGCGGCGGCTGCGCGCTCGTGTTCGACGTCTGCGAGCACGAGCTGGTCGAAGAAGTCACGCCGTCGCGCGATTGCCGCCGCGGCCACGCCGACGCCGCCTGCACCGATGATCAAAATCCGCATGCGCCGACACTACCTGCGCGGGACCACGGCGTCCGCGAGCAGCGCCTCAACGAGGCCATCTGGCGTGTGGACTGCAGCTTCGACGTCCGGCTCGGCGCCCAATGCGCGTAGGGCCTCGCTGGTGATCGGCCCGATCGAGACGAGCCGCGGGCCGGCCAGGCCGCCGGCGGCCTCGTGGAAGAAGCGAGCGGACGAGGCGCTCGTGAACGTCGCGTAGTCGGCGCCGAGCGCCGCGGCGCGGGCGTCATCGGAGAGCGGCTCGGCGACCGTGCGGTAGAGCGCCAGCACCGTCACTTCCGCGCCGCGCTCGCGCAGCGCGTCGGGCAGCACGTCGCGCGCCTCCTGGGCGCGCGCGACGAGCGCGTTCTTGACCGGGACCTGGGCCAGCGCCTCGACGAGCGACTCGGCGATCGACCGCTCGGGGACGACGTCGGCCTCGATGCCGCGCTCGCGCAGCGCACGCGCGGTTCCCGGGCCGATCGCGGCGATCGTCGGGCCGGCCAGCGCCCGCGCGTCGCGGACGCGGCGCATCAGCTGGTCGACGCCGTTGGGGCTCGTGAAGCAGATCAGGTCGAACTCGTCGAGTGGGGGAACGACCACCTCGAGCGGCTCGATCCGGATCGCCGGCGCCTCGACCACCGCGGCGCCGAGCGCGCGCAGCCGCGCCGCGAGCTCGCTGGCCTGTGCGCGCGCCCGCGTGACGGCGACGCTGACGCCCCGCAGCGGGCTCGCCTGCTCACGCCAGGCGAGCTCCGGCCCGAGCGCGGCGACGTCGCCGACGATCGTGATCGCGGGCGCCTGCACGCCGGCGTCAGTCGCGACCCGAGCGATCGTCGCGAGCGTGCCGTGGACCTCGCGCTGGTCGGGGAACGTGCCGCGCTGGACGACGGCGACCGCCTGCTCTGCAGGCCGCCCGCCGGCGATCAGCTGCTCCGCGATGCGGCCGAGCTGACGCACGCCCATGTAGAAGACGAGCGTTCCCGGGAACGCGGCGAGCGCCGGCCAGTCGATCTGGGTCTCGGGCTTCGCGGGGTCCTCGTGCCCGGTGACGAAGGCGACGGCCGCGGACACGCCCCGCTGGGTGACCGGGATGCCCGCGTATGCCGTGGCGGCGATGCCCGCCGTGACGCCGGGGACGACCTCGAACGGGATGCCGGCGGCGACGCAGCGCTGCGCCTCCTCGCCGCCGCGGCCGAACACGAACGGGTCGCCGCCCTTCAGCCGCACGACGCTGCGACCGGCCTGGGCATGCTCGATCAGCAGCGCCTCGGTGACGTCCTGCGGGACCTGCGCGCCGCCGCCGACCTTGCCGACGTCGATCACCTGCGCGTCCGGACGGACGTGCTCGAGCGCCTCGGCAGGGATCAGCTTGTCGTGCAGGACGACGTCGGCGGACGCCAGCAGCTCGAGCGCACGCGCGCGTCAGCAGGCCCGGGTCGCCCGGTCCCGCGCCGACGAGGTAGACGGTGCCCGGGGCGGCGGCGCTCACCGGCCGAGCACCTCGTGCGCGCCGGCGCTGACGAGGCGCTCGCCGACGCGGGCACCGAGCGCCTCGGGGTCGGTCGCGGCGGTTCCCGCGACGGTCAGCGTGTCGCGCAACCAGGCGCCGCCGTCGGGGCGGCCGACGAACGCCGCCAGCGTCATCGCCCCGCCGTCGTCGAGCGTGGCGTGCGCGCCCATCGGCGTCTGGCAGTCGGCGTCGAGCGCGCGCACGAGCTCGCGCTCGGCACGCACGCACGCGTGCGTCGGTGCGTGGTCGATCTTCTGCGCCGCGGCGATCGCGGCGCCGTCATCGGCCCGCGCGGTGATCGCGAGCGCTCCCTGCCCGGCGCAGGGGACGAGCTCGGGCAGGCTTCCGGTCGCCTCGTCCGCGCGCGCCAGCCGCTCGAGGCCGGCGAGTGCGAGCACGATCGCGTCGTAGTCGCCGGCGTGCAGCCGCGCGAGGCGCGTGTCCACATTGCCGCGCAGATCGGTGATCTCGAGATCCTCGCGCAGTGCGCGCAGCTGCGCGGCGCGTCGCAGCGATGCCGTGCCGACCCGCGCCCCCGCGGCCAGTGCGTCGAGCGACGGCGCGCCGCAGAGCGCGTCGACGGCAGGCGCGCGCAGCGGGATCGCGGCGATCACGAGGCCGTCGGCGAGGTGGGCGGGAACGTCCTTGGCGGAATGGACCGCGAGGTCGACGTCGCCGCCCAGCACGGCCTCGTCGAGCTCGCGCACCCAGCGCTCCTTGTCGAGCGCCGCACGGTCGCGGTCACCCGTCGTCGTGATCACGACCAGCTCGTGCCCGTCACCGAGTGCCTTCGACACCACACCCGCCTGTGCGAGCGCGAGCGCACTGCCCCGCGTACCTATCTTCATTGCGAGGACGTGCGATCGAGTCGATCGCGTACGTGCGTCGAGAGATGGCGCGCAGTCACGGGGATTTACGGCGCAGCTCGCGGACTTCCGCGGGCTCTGCGGACGGCTGGTCCTCGGCGGCTGCGGACGCGCTGCCCGCGGCCTCCTGGGGGACCTCGTCCAGACCGAACAGCTCGCGCAGCACGGCCAGGCGACCATGCCCGCCACCGTGTTCCAGGGCCTTCATGCGGATCGTCGGCTCGTGCAGCATCCGCTGCATCACGGCACGTGCGACCGCCTCGATCCGCGCGATGTCGCGCGCCGAGGCACTGTCCCAGCGGCCGGCGTTCTCGGCAAGCACCTGGTCGACGATCGCGCCGCCGTACTCGCGCAGCGCGGTGATCGTCGGGGTCGCGCCCTGCTGGGCCATCCAGACAGAGAAGCGGTCGATCTCGTCCTCGACGAGCGCCTCGGCGCTCGAACGGTCGCCCTCTCGCACGTCGAGGTTGCGCGCGACGACGGCCTGCAGGTCGTCCATGTCGTAGAGCGCCACGCCGTCGATGTCACGGCAGCCGTGCTCGATGTCGCGCGGCACGGCGATGTCGATCAGGACGATTGGGCGGCCGTCGCGGGCGTCCATCACGAGGCGCAGCTCGTCGGTGCCGACGATCGGGTGCGGCGAGGACGTCGATGCGACGACGATGTCGGCGTCGACGAGCCGCTCGGGAAGCTCATCGAGCGAGCCGACGCGGCCGCCGAAGCGGTCGGCCAGTGCGCGTGCGCGGTCGGCGCGCCGGTTGGCGACGAACATCGTGCTGACGCCCTGCTCGTAGAGCGCGCGAGCGGTCAGCTCGGCGGTCTCACCGGCACCGATGATCAGGACCGAGCGCTCGCTGAGGTCGCCGACGGCTTCGCGGGCGAGGTCCACGGCGACGGACGAGACGCTGACGCGCGCCGATCCGACGGCCGTCTCGCTGCGCACCCGCTTGCCGGTCTGCAGCGCAGCGCGGAACAGGCGATTGGTGAACGGCCCGGTCGTCCCGGCGGCCAGCGCGGACTCGTAGGCGCGGCGCACCTGGCCCTGGACCTCGCTCTCGCCGACGATCATCGAGTCGAGCCCGCTCGTGACGCGGAAGAGGTGGCGGGCGGCGTCGCAGTTGCGCGGGGCGTAGACGATGTCCGACAGCTCGCCGGCGCCGATCTCGCCGCGCTGGGCGAGCGTCGCGAGCAGCTCGGCCTCGGCCTGGTCGGGGTCGCCGGCGACGAGGTAGATCTCGGTGCGGTTGCAGGTCGAGATCGCGACCGCTTCGCGGACCTGCTCGCGCGCGACGAGCTCGCGCATGAAGCGGTCGGCCTCGCGCTCGGTCAGCGCCAGGCGCTCGCGGATCGCCACGGGTGCGGTCTTGTGCGAGATGCCGATGGTGAGCAGCTCGCTCATTGCGAGGGCTCCCTTCCCGGAGTGACCGGGAGGATGGTCGAGCGATGGCGCGCAGTCATTGCGAGGCCACCTCGCCCTCCTCGGTCCGCGCGGCGGCGAGCTGGTTGAGCTCCCGCAGCTCGCGCTCGAGGCGGCTGGAGCGGATCGCCGCGATCGCGAGGTAGATCAGCAGCAGTGCGACGAAGACGAGATACGCGGCGGCGACGTAGCCGGCGTTGTCGGGGAGCTTGTCGCTCATGAGCCGGAGACCCTCGGAGCCGCGCTGCGCCCGCCGAGCGGGGCGCCGTCACCGGTCAGCTTGCGTCGCAGCGCCTTCAGCTGGGCGCGGTTGTGCTTGCCGGTCATCTCCACCTTGTACAGGGTGATGAACAGGAGCGTCATTCCGATGATCGCGGTGTAGAAGGCGAGCTTCATGTCACCGGGCAGGTTGCCGCCCGACGTGTTCAGCACACGCGGATGGATCAGCGGGTCGGCGAGCCGGACCGCCATGAAGTTCAGCGGGACGAACGCGCCGGCCACGATCGCGAAGACCGCCGCGTAGCGCGACTGCCGCTCCGGGTCCTCGATCGAGAAGCGCAGCGGCTGGTAGGTCGCGTAGAGCAGGAAGACGATCAGGAACGAGACGAGGGTCGGCTCGTCCCAGACCCACCAGTGGCCCCAGGCCGCCTTCGCCCACAGCGAGCCGGTCAGCAGTGCGCCGACGCAGAAGATCAGCGACTGGTGGATCGCCGTGTAGCTGCGCAGGTCGTGCCGCGGGTCGCCGGTGCGCAGATACTGGATCGCGCAGATCCCGCCGAACACGAACCCACCGAGCGTGACGATCGCCAGCGGGACGTGCACGTAGAAGATCTTCTGCGAGAAGCCCTGATCGGCCTCGATCGGCGCGTAGAACGCGGCCAGCGTGAACGCCGCGGTCAGCACGATCGCGGTGGAGATTCCCAGCGCCGTCAGGCGTGTTCCATACAGCTTGGAGCTCGTCGGCATACCTAGTCCTCGACGAGATAGTCGAAGAGCGCCCAGGCCAGAAGGGCGAAGATCAGATCGTACAGCGCGAGGATCGCCAGCCAGCGCCCCGGCAGCGCCTGTGCACCGCCGGCCGCGAACAGCGGGGCCGTCGCGCGCGCGGCGCCGATCACGACGGGGATCAGCAGCGGCAGCGCCAGGATCGACGTGATCAGGTCGCGCGCACGGGTCTGCACGGCGATCGCGGCGACGAGCGTGCCGACGACGGCGAGGCCGATGTCGGCGAGCAGCAGCACCAGAATCAGGCGCGCCCACGCTCCGGCGCCGGGCGTGGGGCCGAGCAGCAGCACCGCGAACAGCGGGACCGCGATCAGCTGCAGCGCGACGAGGAACACCAGCAGCGCCGTGACCTTCGCGTACAGCAGCGCGGTGCGATCGACCGGCGCGAGCAGGAACCCGTCGAGCCCGCCCTCGTCGCGGTCGGCGACGAACAGCCGCCCGATCCCGAGCAGCGCGGCGAGCAGCAGCGTGACCCAGAGGACGCCGGACGCGAGGTCGCCGTCGACCGTGTCGCGACGCAGCGCGAAGTGGAACAGGACATACGTCGTGGCGCTGAACAGCGCCATCGCGACGAGCGTCTGCGGCGCGCGGCGCTCGAGCCGCAGCTCCTTTGAGAGGACCGCGCGCGCGGCCGTCAGCGTGCTGGGGGGCGTTGCCACGCTCACCGGTAGAGCGCTCCGATCTGGTCGGAGCTGACCTCGCCGGCCGCGCTCAGCAGTGCCGCGCGTCCGTCGCGCAGCCCGAGCGCGAGGTCCGCCTCGGCCAGTCCGCCGGCCGGATCGTGGCTCGTGACGACCCGCGTGCGTCCGCTGCCGCGACCGACCAGCGGCTCGACCAGGTCGTTGGCCGCGGGGTCGAGGTTCGCGCGCGGCTCGTCGAGCAGCAGCACCTCGGGGTCGTGCAGGACGGCGCGGCAGACCGCCAGGCGCTGGATCATTCCGCGCGAGAACGTGTGCACGCGGTCGTTGCCGCGACCTGCGAGCTCCACGGCGCCGAGCAGCTCCTCGATCCGCGTGACCGGCTGCTGCAGACCGTGCAGGCGCGCGTGGTAGGCGAGGTTCTCGCGCGCGCTGAGGTCCCCGTACAGCAGCGGGTCGTGCCCGAGGTAGCCGATCCTCCCGCGGACGCGCCAGCCCTCCTTGCGCACGTCGTGGCCGAGGACGCGGGCCGTGCCCGCGCTCGGTCGCAGCAGCGTCGCGAGCACCCGCAGCAGGGTCGACTTGCCCGCGCCGTTCGGCCCGAAGACGACAAGCGTGGAGCCTGCGGGGAGGCTCAGCGAGACGTCGTCGAGGGCTGCGCGCTCGCCGTAGCGGCGCACCAGGCCCTCCAGCTCAATGGCGCTCACCGGGCTCCTCGCGGGCGAGGGTGGCGGCGGCGTGCGGCAGCGCCGCGGCGATCACCGGGAACAGCTGGTCGATCGCCTTCGGGTTGCCGGGGAAGTTCACGATCAGCGTGCGGCCGGCGATCCCGCTGGCCCCGCGTGAGAGCAGCGCGAGCGGCTGGTGGCGCAGCCCCTCGATCAGCATCGCCTGCTGGAAGGCGGGCGCATCGCGCTCGATCACCGCGCGCGTCGCCTCGGGCGTGACGTCGTCCGCCGTCAGACCGGTCCCGCCGGTGGTGAAGGCGAAGCGCACGTCGTCGGCGACGAGGGCGCGCAGGCGGGCCTCGATCGCGGCCGCGTCGTCCGCGATCACCTCGACGGGCAGGACCGTGCAGCCGGCCTCCTGCAGGAGCGCCGCAAGCCGCGGGCCGGAGCGGTCTTCGCCCTCGCCGCGGGCGAGCGACGTCGAGATCGTGAGGACTGCTGCGCGCATCGCCGGGGACGGTACCCGCGCGCGGCCCATAGGCTCCCTCGCGTGCGCCATCGACACGAGCCTCCCCGATGAAGATCGCCGTCGTCGGCGCGGGGTTCGCGGGCCTCGCGGCTGCGGACCAGCTGGCCCTGGCGGGCCACGATGTCGTCGTGCTGGAGGCGCGCGACCGGGTCGGCGGGCGCGTCAACAGCGTGCCGTTCGCAGGCGGGCTGGTCGAGCGCGGCGCCGAGTTCGTCTTCGACGGGCATGAGCAGGTGCAGGCGCTGTCCGCCCGCTTCGGGCTGACGCTGGCCGACAAGGGCTTCCCGTACGGCGACCGTGAGCCGCGCGGTGGCGTGCCGACCACCCGTGCCGAGATCGTCGCGGCTGCCGCGGGCCTGGGGGACGCCGCCGCGGCAGGCGGGTCGATCGCCGACGCCGTCGACCGGCTCGACGCCGACCCCGCGGCGCGGGCAGCGGTGCGGGCGCGCCTGGAGATGACGCACGCGACCCCGGCCGACCAGCTCGACGCGGCGATCCTGGAGGACGCGGGCTCGTCGTTCGGCGACTACTCCTCGTCCACGGTCGTCGAGGGCAACCAGGCGATCGCGACCGGGCTCGCGGCGGGTCTCGTCGATCTCCGTCTCAGCTCACCGGTGCGCGAGATCACCTGGGAGCAGGCCGGCGGGGTGCGGCTCGCCGTCGACGGCGGGGAGGACGTCGCCGCCGACCGCGTCGTCGTCGCCGTGCCGCTGCCGGTCCTCGACCTGATCACGTTCACGCCGGCGCTGCCCGGGGAGTTCCGCGACGCACTCGGCCGCGCACGGACCGGCCACGCGGCGAAGCTGTTCGTCGCCCTGACGGACACGGCGCCGCCGTCGAGCGTCATGTCGCCGGCCGAGCGCTACTGGACGTTCACGTCACTCGGCGCGGGCGGCGAGCACGCGCGCGTCTGCGGAGCGTTCGCCGGAACGATCACCGCCGTCAATGCGCTCGTCCCGATCGGCAACCCGGCGCCGTGGGTCGCCTCGGTCGCACGACTGCGGCCCGAGCTGCCGCTCGACCACGACTCCGCACTCGTCGCGACCTGGCACGACGATCCCTGGGCGCGCGGCGCCTACAGCGCGTCGGTGCTCGGCACGCGCCCCGGGGACGAGGAGCTGCTCGCGCGCCCGGTCGGTCCGCTGCACTGGGCCGGCGAGCACCTCGCGGGCGCGTATGCCGGATACATGGAGGGTGCGCTGCGGTCCGGTCAGCGGGCGGCTGCGGAGATCGCCGCCGCCTGAGTCGTCAGGCGGGGCGGGTGGGCGGGCGGGACCAGGTCCCGCTCTTGCCGCCCGACTTCTCGAGCAGGACGACCTGCTCGATCGCGACGCCCTTGTCGATGCCCTTGACCATGTCGTAGACGGTCAGCGCGGCGATCGTCACCGCGGTCATCGCCTCCATCTCGACGCCGGTGCGGGCGCTCACGCGCGCAGTCGCGGTCAGCGTGATCAGGCCGCCCGCGGCGTCGATGTCGCCCTCGACGTCGACGTGGTCGAGCCCGATCGGGTGGCAGAGCGGAATCAGCTCGCCGGTGCGCTTGGCGGCCTGGATCCCGGCGATCCGCGCGACGCCGAGGACGTCGCCCTTCGGGGCGTCGCCCGCGGCGACGGTCGCGGCCGTCTCCGGCGTCATGCGCACCAGCGCGCGTGCGACGGCGCGGCGGTCGGTCACCGGCTTGTCGGCGACGTCGACCATCCGCGCGGCGCCGTCCTCGTCGAGGTGCGTCAGGTCGCTCATCGCGCGGCTACGCGGCGGCAGGCGCGTGCGCGCCCTTGGCCGCCTCGATCAGGTCGAGGACGGCCTGGGAGTCTCCGTCGCGCAGCAGCACGATCGGGGTCGGGATCGCCGTTGACGATCTCCTCGAAGAAGGCCTTGCGGTCCTGGTAGGTGGGCAGCGTGCCCTTCGCCCAGCCGCGCACGTCGTTCAGCATGATCGCCAGGCGCGCGTACTCCTCGCCGAACAGCTCGCCGATCTCGCGCTTCATCCGCTTGGCCAGCGCGGGCGAGGCGCCGGCGGTCGAGATCGCGATCGCGAGCGGCCCGGTGCGGACGATCGCGGGAAGGATGAAGTTGCAGAGCGGCGGAACGTCGACGATGTTCACGAGCATCGCGCGCTGCTCCGCGTCCTCGTAGATGCGGATGTTCGTCTCGGTGCTGTCGGTGCACGCGATCACCATGAACGTGCCCTCGAGGTCGCTCGGGCCGGCGTACTCGCGCGGCTCCCAGCGTGATCGAGCCCTCGGCGGCGAGCGCCTCGAGCTCCGGGCCGGCGTCGGGCGAGATGACCGTCACGTCGCCGCTGCAGGCGAGCAGGCCCTCGGTCTTCTCGAGCCCCATCGCCCCGCCGCCGATGACGAGGCAGCGCCGTCCCTTCAGCTTCAGGCACGCGATGTAGAACGGCGTGTCCAGCATGTCCTTGACGCAGGTCTGGTCGCAGATCCCGCGGTTGAACTGGCAGACACAGTCTTTTCCGGCGTATGCGGCGGCTGGCATGGTCCCTCGCAGGTTAGTCACCCGTAGCCTTGAGATACGCATGGACGCCGCCCGAAAGCCCAAGCCGATTTCATTTCGCCCGGCGGCACCGGGCGAGGGCTACTTCGAGGACGACGCGCTGATCCGGCGCGTCAACCGCGAGCTGATCGTCGCGTTCTCCGGCGCGCGGGCGCTGCTGCTGCAGGCGGCGCACCCGGTCATGTTCGAGGGCTTCTACGACCGCACGAGCGGGCTCGACGATCCGCACGCCCGGCTCGGGCGCACGGCGACCGTCATGACGACGATCTACTTCGGCAGCCGCGCGCGACGCCGACGAGCAGACCGCGCGCGTGCGGCGCGTGCATTCGAAGATCCGCGGCGAGCTGCCGGAGCGGATCGGGCCGGTTCCCCGCCGGGACGCCGTACGCCGCCGACGATCCGAAGTACCTGCTGTGGACGCTCGCGCCGCTGTTCCAGTCGGCCGACCTGATCTACCGCCTCTACGTCGGCGACCTGGACCGCGACGAGCGCGACGCGCTGCTGGCAGGACCACCGGCTCGTCGGGCGGCTGTTCGGCCTGCGCGACGAGGACATGCCGGCGACGATCGAGGACTTCGACGAGTACTTCGAGGAGATGATCTACGGCGGCGAGCTGTGGGTCACGCCGCGCGCGCGGGAGCTCGGGAAGGCCGTCGTGCTGCGCCCGCCCGCGCCGATCCGGATGCGCTGGCTCGTCGAGACGGTGAACTTCGTGATCGTCGGCTCGCTCCCGGGGCACATCCGCAAGGGCTACGGCCTCTCGTGGGATCCCGCTGCGCGAGGCGATGCGCCGCGGCGGCGCGGAGTACACCAAGCGGGTGCTGCTGCCGCTGCTGCCGGGGCTCGTGCGCAACACGCCGGTCGCCGGCGGCAGGCTGCTGCGCCGCAGTTGATCAGCGCCCGCTGCGCAGCGCCCGGGCCCAGCGCCCGGCCTGCTTGAACAGCGCGCTGCCGTCGTGCTTGATCGCGCGCTCGCGGTCGCTCTCGCGCGCCGAGCGCAGCCCGAGGACCGCGCGCGCGGCGCGCTCGAGCGTCTCGTCGTAGGGGAACCACCAGGCCGGCCGGCCGATCGGCGGGTCCCAGGTCAGGACCTTCGGCTCGGCGCACGTACGCAGCGCGACAGCGCCGCGTGCCCGCCCGATTCCCGATCCCTTGACGCCGCCCCACGGGACCTGCGGCGCGCTGCGCGCGACGAGGTGGTCGTTCATCCAGACCATGCCGACCTGCAGCTCGCCCGCGATCCGCGCGCCCTTGAAGCGGTCGGCCGTCCAGACCGACGCACCGAGGCCGAGCGGCGATGCGTTCGCCAGCCGGATCGCCTCCTCCTCGGTGTCGGCGCGGTGGACGACGAGCACGGGGCCGGGTGCCTCCTCGTTCCACAGCCGCATGCCCGGCTCGACACCGGTGATGACCGCGGGCGCGAAGAACGCGCCCGTCGTCCCGGGCGGTGAGACGGGCCCGCCGCAGTGCAGCTGCGCGCCGTTCGCGCAGGCGTCGTCGACGAGCTCGGTGAGCCGGTCCAGGCGCTCGCGTGAGACGAGCGGGCCGACCTCGGTCGCGGCATGCGCGGGGTCGCCGACGGTCAGCGACCCGGCGATCGCGACGACCGCGTCGAGGAAGCGGTCGTGCTCCTTGTGCATCACGACGGCGCGGCCGACGCTGCCGCCCGACTGGCCCGCGTTGGCGAACGCGGCCCAGGCACCGCCGCGCGCCGCGCGGGCGACGTTGGCGTCGGCGAGCACGAGCATCGCGTCGTCGCCGCCGAGCTCGAGCACGCTGCGCTTGAGCTGGCGCGCGCAGGCTTCGGCGACTGCCCGTCCGGCGCGCAGGCTGCCCGTGAAGCGGACCTGGGCGACCGGTGACTCGACGAGCGCGCCGCCGACGTCGGCGTGCCCGTGCACGACGCGCAGCAGGCCCTCGGGGATGCCGGCGCGCGCGAACACGCGGGCGATCCGATCGGCCGCGAGCGCTGCATGCGGCGAGGGCTTCAGCACGACGCCGTTGCCCGCGGCGAGCGCGACGGCGACGTCCCCGAGCGGCGTCGCGAACGGCTCGGCTGCCGGGCCGATCACGCCGATCGACGCCGAGCGGCTCGTAGGTCCAGCGTCCGCGCTTGATCGGGTGCTGCGTGCGCGAGAAGCCGATCCGCTCGCCCTCGAGGATCCCCGGCGCCGACTCGGCGAGCCACTGCAGCGTCTCGACCGCGGGCAGCAGCTCCATCGTCTCGACCTCGGCGCGCGGGCGGCCCTGCTCGCGGGAGATCAGGTCCAGGAGCTCGTCGGCCTCGTCGATCACCGCCTGGGCTGCGCGCGCCATGTAGCGCGAGCGGTCGCGCAGGCGCAGCATCGCCCACAGGCGCTGGACCTCGGCCGCGCGGTCGACCGCGGCGCCGACCTCACGCGAGGTCGCACGCGGCACCGATCCCAGCAGCGCACCGCTCGCAGGGCTGCGGGCCTCGATCGGCGCGGGGAGGCTCGTGGCTTCGGCCATCGTCGGCGCGATCCTATGCGCGGCCGCGCGCGCGGCGGATCTCCTCGAGGCGGTCGCGCAGCGCGGCCTCGGCGTCGTCGGGCCGGTAGAAGCGCTCGCCGACGAGCGCGTCGGGCAGCAGCTCCTGTCCCGTCAGGTGGCCGGGGTTCGCGTGCGGGTCGTCGTAGCCCTCGCCGCGGCCGAGCTCACTCGCACCCGGATACGCGGCGGACCGCAGGTACGCCGGCGGCGTCTGGGCGCCGCGCTCGCGCACGCTGCCGCGCGCACGACCGATCGCGCGGTAGGACTCCTTCGACTTCGGCGCGAGGCTCAGGTAGATCGCGGCCTGCGCAAGCGCCCAGGCGGCCTCCGGCATCCCGACGTGCTCGACCGCGCTCGCGGCCGCGACGGCCAGCGACAGCGCGCCCGGGTCGGCGTTGCCGATGTCCTCGCTGGCGAGGATCACCATCCGGCGCGCGATGAAGCGCGGGTCCTCGCCGCCCTCGAGCATCACCGCGAGGTAGTAGAGCGAGGCGTCGGGGTCGGAGCCGCGCGTCGCCTTGATCCAGGCGGAGATCGTGTCGTAGTGCTGGTCGCCGCGCTTGTCGAAGCGCACCGCGCGGCGCTGCAGCGCGTCCTCGGCGGCGGCGAGCGTGACCGTCCCCTGGTCGCCGACCGTCGTCGCCGCGAGCTCGAGCGCCTGCAGCGCGGTGCGCGCGTCGCCGCCCGATCGCGTCGGCCAGGAAGTCGACCGCCTCGTCGTCGACCGTCGCCGTGCCCGCGCCGCCCTGGGCGATCGCGCGGCGCAGCAGCGTCTCGACGTCGTCGCTCGTCAGCTGCGTGCAGCTCGTAGACCTGGGTGCGCGAGAGCAGCGCCGCGTTGACCTCGAAGTACGGGTTCTCGGTCGTCGCCCCGATCAGCGTCACGAGCCCCTCCTCGACGGCCGGCAGCAGCACGTCCTGCTGGGCCTTGTTGAAGCGGTGGATCTCGTCGAGGAAGAGGATCGTGCGCGCGGCCGCTGGAGCCGCGCCGCGCGGTGGCGCGCTCGATCACCGCGCGCACCTCGGCGCGACCGGCCTCGACGGCGCTGAGCTCCTCGAACGCCGCGTCGGCGGCCGTCGGCGACGATCCGCGCGATCGTCGTCTTGCCGGAGCCGGGCGGCCCGTAGAGGACCATCGAATGCGGCCGGCCCTGCTCGATCGCGGCGCGCAGCGACGTGCCCTCGCCGAGCAGGTCGGCCTGGCCGACGACGTCGTCGAGCGTCGCGGGTCGCATGCGCGCGGCCAGCGGCGCCTCGCCCGCCGGAACGGCGGACGAACGTGCGACGGGGTCGTCCGGCGGATTCGAACAGGCGGTCCACGCGCCGCAGTATCCCGGGCGCGACGGACCTGGCGTCCGGCCTCGCGAGTCGCTGGTCTAGGATCGGCCGATGGAAGCTCTCCAGGCGGAGGCGACGGA
Source organism: uncultured Actinomycetes bacterium (assembly GCA_963821685.1). GTDB lineage: Bacteria > Actinomycetota > Thermoleophilia > Solirubrobacterales > Solirubrobacteraceae > F1-60-MAGs163. Next base: position 214,703 of record CAWGEW010000001.1, read on the forward strand.
GCTGCTCGCGCAGCTCATCCGCCACAACACCGTCAACCCGCCCGGGAACGAGCGCGCCGCGCAGGAGGAGCTCGCCGCGCTGCTGCAGGCCGCCGGCTTCGAGGTGACGCTCGTCGGCCGCACGCCCGAGCGGCCGAACCTCGTCGCGCGGCTGCGCGGCACGGCCGACGGCCCGGTCCTGTGCCTGCTCTCGCACGTCGACACGGTGCTCGCCGACCCGTCCGAGTGGCAGCACGACCCGTGGTGCGGCGACGTGATCGACGGCGAGCTCTGGGGCCGCGGCGCGCTCGACATGAAGTCGCAGACGGCGGCCGAGGTCGCGGCCGCGCTGTCGCTCGCGCGCGAGGGCTGGCGGCCCGCGCGCGGCGACCTGCTGGTCGTCGTCGTCGTCGACGAGGAGGTCGGCGGCGGCGAGGGCGCGATCTGGCTGACCGAGAACCACCCCGAGCTCGTGCGCTGCGACTTGCTGCTCAACGAGGGCGGCGGCGCGGTGATCCCGTTCGACGGCGGGCGCGTCTACGGCGTCTGCGTCGCCGAGAAGGGCGTCCAGCAGTTCCGCGTGACGACGCACGGGACGGCCGGGCCACGCGAGCAACCCGCGCCTCGGCGACAACGCGCTGCTGAAGCTCGCGCCGCTGATCGCGGCGCTGACCGACGGCCAGCCGGCCTACGACGTGACCGAGGGCCCGCGCCGCGCTGCTGACCGACCTCGGGTTCGACGGCAGCGACGCCGTCGCCGCGCTCGCGGCGCTGCGCGAGCGCGACCCGTTCCTGGCGCTCGTCGTCGAGCCGACGCTCGGCGTCACGTTCGCGCCGACGATGACCAGCGCCTCGGAGAAGATCAACGTGATCCCCTCGCGCGCGAGCGTCCGGGTCGACTGCCGCACGCCGCCGGGGATCGGCGAGGACGTCGTGCGCAGGCGGATCGAGGAGATCCTCGGCGCCGACGGCTACGAGCTCGAGTTCACCGAGCAGATCGTCGGCAACGGCTCGGCGATCGACTCGCCGCTGATGGACGCGATCCGCGGCTGGCTCGCACGCGAGGACCCGGACGCGCGCGTCGTCCCGATCGTGCTGCCCGGCGTTCACCGACTCGCGCACGTTCCGCGACGGCGTTCCCGGAGTGCGTCGCCTACGGCTTCTTCCCGCTGTTCCACACGACGCTCTACGAGATGTGGCCGCTGATCCACGCGCCCGACGAGCGCATCGACGTGCGCGACCTCGGCTTCGCGGCGCGCTGCTACCGCGACCTCACGCTGGAGCTGCTCGGATGAGCACGCCGGGCGAGACGCGCGAGCGGCTGCGGCTCGGCGGGATGGCGCTCGGCAACGGGCTGCTCGTCCACGGGCCGACGTCGTGGGCGGCGGCGATCCGCGCGCAAGGACGGGTCGATCCAGGTCGCCTCCGGCGCCAAGCCGCGCGCACCGGGCGCCGTGGATCGCGTCCCCGGCGCGCGCGGCGTGGTCCGGCTCGGCGAGGCGATGGTCGTGATCCCGCTCGTCAAGCGCGCGCTGCCGCAGGCGAAGCTGCCGTTCCAGAGCGCGCCCGTCGTCGGTGCGGCGCTCGCGGCGAGCGTCGGCGGCACGCTGCTGCGCCGCCACCTGCGCGGCGGCCGCGCGGACCTCGCCGGCGTGGCGCTGTCGATGCTGCCCTCGCTCGTCGCGCTGCGCGCGGGCGAGGTCGCCGCCTACCACGGCGTCGAGCACAAGGCGATCGCCGCCTACGAGCAGGACAGCGGGACGCGCGCGACGCGGCCAAGGAGCACGATCGCTGCGGCTCGCACCTGATGGCGCCGATGCTCGCCGCCAACCTCGCCGGGACGGCGCTGCTGCGCCGCGCCGTCGAGCGCCCGTCCCCGCTCGCCGGCGGGCTCGTGTCGATCGCCAGCGTCGGCGTCGCCGTCGAGGTCTTCGTCTGGAGCGAGCGCCACGCCGAGACGCGCACGGCGCGCGCGCTGCGCCGCCCGGGGACCGAGCTCCAGCGCGCGCTCGGCACCCGCGAGCCCAACGACGAGCAGCTCGAGGTCGGGCGCGCCGCGCTGGACGAGATCCTGCGCGCCGAAGGCAGCATCGCTTCCATCGCTTGAAATCGGCGCCGCTTCTGCCGATACTGAGCGGGATGCCTTTCACGCTGCTCGCCGCGGTCGCCCCTGCCGCAGATCCGGCCCAGGCCAAGCTCGACCTGATCGCGTCGTTCGACGGCCTGTCGCAGGCGCTGACGATGCAGCTGCAGCAGGTCGCCCCGCCGCTGAGCTTCTTCGAGCGGCTGCAGGAGTTCGGCACCAACTGGAGCGGGTTCCTCGGCCTGATCTTCATGGCCGTGCTCGTCTTCGTCCTGTGGAAGAGCCTGAAGCTGATGCCGCGCACGAAGCCGGCGCAGATCACGCCCGAGGCGAACCTCGAGGTCGCCTGGGACGAGATCGCCGGCGCCGACGAGGCGAAGGCCGAGCTGATCGAGGTCGTCGAGTTCCTGCGCGACCCCACGCCGTTCCACCGCGTCGGCGCGCGCGTGCCCGCCGGGCGTCCTGCTGCACGGCCCGCCGGGCACCGGCAAGACGCTGCTGGCCAAGGCCGTCGCGCACGAGTCCGGCGCACAGTTCTTCTCGCAGTCGGCGAGCTCGTTCGTCGAGATGTTCGCCGGCCTCGGCGCCGCGCGCATCCGGCGCCTGTTCGACGAGGCGCGCAAGCACGAGCCGGCCGTGATCTTCATCGACGAGCTCGACGCCGTCGGCGCGCGCCGCGGCTCGGACAACAACTCCGAGCGCGAGCAGACGCTCAACCAGCTGCTCGTCGAGATGGACGGCTTCGCCTCGACCGACCAGGTCGTCGTGATGGCCGCCTCGAACCTGCTCGAGAAGCTCGACCCGGCGCTGCTGCGCCCCGGCCGCTTCGACCGCCAGGTCTTCGTCTCGCCGCCGGACGTCGGCGGACGGCGCGCGATCCTCGACGTGCACACGCGCAACAAGCCGCTGCGCGATGACCTCGACCTCGACACGATCGCCCAGCAGACGAGCGGCCTGACGGGCGCCGACCTGGCGAACATCTGCAACGAGGCCGCGATCCGCTGCGTCCGCCGCAAGGGCCACGCGCTCGTCGACCGAGGACTTCGACGCGGCGCTCGAGCGCGTCGTCGCCGGCGTGCAGTCCTCGACGACGCTGAACGACCACGAGCGCGAGGTCGTCGCCTACCACGAGGCCGGGCACGCGCTGACGCGCGAGCTGCTCTCGACCACCGAGCGCGCGCACAAGATCTCGATCGTCCCGCGCGGGCAGGCGCTCGGCTACGTGATGAACCTGCCCGACGAGGACAGCTACCTGAAGACGCGCGAGGAGCTGATCGACCAGATGACCGTGCTGCTCGGCGGCCGCTGCGCCGAGCAGGTCGTCTTCGGCGCGGTCACCACCGGCGCCGCGAACGACCTCCAGCGCGTCGCCGAGATCACCAACGCGATGGTGCACGTCTACGGCATGGGCACCTCGGAGGCCGTCAGCCGCACGTCGATCGACTCCGCCCAGCTGTCGGACCTGACGCGCCGCATCCGCGACGAGGAGCAGCAGGCGCTGGCCTTCGAGGCCCATCGCCAGGCGATGGACCTGATCATCGTCCCACCGCGCGAAGCTCGAGGAGTTCGCGCGCGAGCTGCTCGAGAAGGAAGTCCTCGGCCGCTCCGACATCGACCGCATCATGGAGGGCGTCAAGCAGGTCGACCGGCGCCCGAGCCGCGGCCTGCGCGTCGTCGCGAGCGATCCCACCCCGCCTGCCGCGTCGTAGACTGCGGCGCGGATGTTCGCCCGCATCGACCACATCGGCGTCGCCGTCGAATCGATCGACGACGCGCTGAAGCTCTACGAGGCCTCGTACGAGATGACCCTCGTGCATCGCGAGGTCGTCGAGGAGCAGGGCGTCGAGGCCGTGCTGCTCGACGTCGGCGAGAACCACGTCGAGCTGCTGCAGCCGCTCGGCCCGGACACGCCGGTCGGCAAGTACCTCGCCAAGCGGGGCACGCGGCATCCATCACGTCGCCTACCAGGTGACCGACATCGACGCCGAGCTCGAGCGCCTGCGCGCAGCCGGCGTCGTGCTGATCGACCAGACACCGCGGATCGGCATCCGCGGCTCACGCGTCGCGTTCTGCCACCCGAAGAGCACGGGCGGCGTACTGACCGAGATCGTCGAGCCCGCGGAGGCCCACTGACATGGCGAAGGACAGCAAGGACGAGCGGCACGGCGTGACCCTGGGCTTCCAGGGCGGAGGCGGCCTGTCGCTGCGGCTCACCGAGAAGGACGCGCAAGGCGCTGACCGACGCGCTCGCCGGCGGCGAGTGGCACGACGTCGACGACGCCGACGGCCCCGTGCGGATCAACCTCTCGCAGGTCGTCTACGTGCGGACCGAGCGCGACGAGGTTCGCGTCGGCTTCGGCCTGGGCTAGAACGAACTGGGCGAACCTTTCGGTCCGCCCCGTTACCGCCGGATCTCAGTCCCCTCTAACTACGAAACGTCCCAGGAAGAATGTTCTCGCCTGGGTGGCTCGGACACTCCTGACCACCGGGGCTGTCCGCCGGCACGAGGCCGGCGCGTTACCCGGCTCGGCGCTCAACTGACGCCATAGGTCACGTGGGGGACCGGCCGGACCGCGAACTCTACCGCGCCGTCCCCTCGTGGCCGCCGTCCCGCGGTGAAGGTCGGAATCGTCGGAATGCCCAACGCGGGGAAGTCCTCGCTGTTCAACGCGCTCACCAAGGCGGGCGCGGAGGCGGCCAACTACCCGTTCACGACGATCGAGCCGAACGTCGCGGTCGTGCCGGTCGTCGACGAGCGCCTCGAGCAGGTCGCCGAGACGCGTCGGCTCGTCCGAGATCGTCTGGGACACGATCGCCTTCCACGACATCGCCGGCCTCGTCGCCGGCGCGTCGAAGGGCGAGGGCCTGGGCAACCAGTTCCTGGCGAACATCCGCGAGACCGACGCGCTCGTCCACGTCGTGCGCGCGCACGGCGACCCGAACGTCATCCACTCCGAGGGCAGCGTCGACCCGGCGCGCGACATCGACACGATCGAGACCGAGCTGATCTACGCCGACCTCGAGCAGGCCGAGCGCCGCCATCAGCGCGTCGTGCGCGAGGCCCGCGGCGGCGACCGCGCGCGATCGCCGAGGAGCAGTGGCTGCGCGAGGTCATCGAGGCGCTGCAGTCCGGCAAGCCGGCGCGCAGCGTCCCCGTGCCCGAGGACGCGCCCGAGGTGGTGCAGCATCCTGCAGCCGCTGACCGTCCAAGCCGGTGCTGTTCGTCGCCAACGTCGACGAGGGCAGCGACGAGGTGCCGGCGGCGGTCGCCGAGCACGCGAAGTCGCAGGGCGCCGGCGTCGTCGCGATCTCCTCGCGGATCGAGGCCGAGCTGTCCGAGCTCGACGACGAGGACGCCGCGGCGATGCGCGCCGATCTCGGCATCAGCGAGTCGGGCCTGCAGCGCGTCGTCCGCGGCGCGTTCGAGCTGCTCGAGCTGGACACGTTCTTCACCGCCGGCGAGGGGACGATCGCGCAGTGCTGGCACCTGCGCCGCGGCCTGACCGCGTGGCACGCGGCCGGCGAGATCCACACGGACATCCAGAAGGGCTTCGTGCGCGCCGAGGTGATCGGCTGGCAGGACCTCGTCGACGCCGGCGGCTACGCGGCCGCGCGCGACCGCGGCACGCTGCGGCTCGAAGGCCGCGACTACGTGATGGCCGACGGCGACGTGCTGACCGTCAAGTTCACGCCGTAGCGCCGACGACGCGCTCGCAGCGCGCCACCGACCGGTCGACGTCCGCGTCGGTCGTCTTCCAGTTGCTGCACGAGATCCGCAGGCAGCGGCGCCCGCGCCAGGTGGTCGCGGTCATCAGGCAGGTGCCGTCGCGCGTCCAGCGCGGCGACCACCGCGTCGCGTCGTCGCCCGGGATCGAAGCCGATCAGCGTCTGGTTGAGGCCCTGCGCGAGCACCTCGATCCCCGGCACGCCCGCCAGGCGCTCGGCGAAGCGCTCTGAGCACGCGCACAGCCGGTCGACGAGCTCGGCGACGCCGCTGCGCCCGAGCTGCCGCAGCGCGGCGTAGACGGGCAGGCCGCGCGCCCGCCGCGAGAACTCCGGGTTCCAGTCGACGGGATCGCGCAGCGCCGCGTCCTCGGTCTGCTGCAGGTAGCTCGCGACGACGCCCATCGCGCCGCGGTGCGCTTCACGGTCCGCGACGACGGCGATGCCGCAGTCGTAGGGGACGTTGAGCCACTTGTGGCCGTCGGTCGCCCACGAGTCCGCGCGCTCGACGCCGGCGACGAGCGGCCGCCGCGTCGGGCTCGCCGACGCCCACAGCCCGAACGCTCCGTCGACGTGCAGCCAGGCTCCGTGGCGCTCGCAGATGTCGGCGATCGCGCCGAGGGGGTCGACCGCGCCGGTGTTCACGTTGCCGACCTGGGCGCAGACGATCAGCGGGCCGCTCGCGCCGTGCGAGCGCCGCCTCGAGCGCGTTCGCACGCATCGCTCCGCAGTCATCGACGTCGATCGCCTCGATGCACGCCGTGCCGAGCCCGAGCAGCCGCAGCGCCCGGTCGAGCGTCGCGTGGCGCTCGACGCCGGCGAGCACGCGGATCGCCGGCGCGCCGATCAGCCCGTCGCGCTCGACGTCCCAGCCGGCGCGCTCGAGCACCCGCCAGCGTGCCGCCGCGAGGCAGGTGGCGTGCGCCATCTGGCAGCCGGTGACGAGCCCGAACGACGCGGTCGCCGGCAGGCCCAGGACGTCGAGCAGCCACGCTCCCGCGACGGCCTCGGCGGCCGCGATCGCGGGTGCCGGGAGCGCGAGACCCGCGTTCTGATCCCACGCCGACGTCATCCAGTCGGCCGCGAGTGCGGCCGGCAGCGTCCCGCCGATGACGAACCCGAAGAACCGCGGATGGTTCATCCCGGTGAGCCCGGGATCGCATGCCGTCACGAGGTCGTCGAGGACGTCGACGCGGATCGGTCGGCCCCTCGGGCAGCGCGCCACCGAGCGCCGTGACGCACGCGGCGTAGTCGGCCGCAGCGTGGACCGGTCGCTCGTCGACCCCCTCGAGGTAGTCGGCGGCGTGGTCGGCGGCGGCGTGGAGCAGATCGCGCATCGGACAATGATCCCGCTCGGGTTCAGAGTCCGCGCTCCGCGAGATACGCGTCCAGGTCCTTGCTCGCCTGCGTGTCCTCGTAGACCTCGTATTCGCGCAGCAGGCCCCACGACATCCGTCCCCAGATCACGTAGCGGTTCTCGTAGACACGGGTGCCGTCCGGCGCGTCGAGATGGTCGGTTCCGCGCACGCACAGCGTCGTGTTCCACGGCGGCCCCTGGGCGATCACCTCGTCGGGGTAGATCTTCAGACCGGTCGCGACGAAGCGCTGCAGCCAGAGCTCGAGGTCGTCGCGACTGTCGATCTCCGTCGCCCACGAGCTGTCGCCCGGGAAGCGGAAGCGGATGTCCTTGGCGTCGAGTCGCAGCAGCGGGCGGTAGTCGCCCTCGCGCAGCCGCGCCATGTTGCGGGTGAGGATGCCCTTCGCGAGCCAGGAGAACATCAGCGCTCCTCCAGTCGTCCGGCGAGGCGGCCCATTCCGCGCTCGCTCGCGGCGGCGGCGGCGGCCACCGTGTCCAGCGGCGCGTCGGCCGGGCGCTCGACGGCGATCGGCTGCAGCGTCGCGATGTTGAGGAACGACCGCAGCAGCTCCGGGTCGGCCGTGAGTGCCCCGCGCGTCCGCGGCGTCATCTCGCTCGTCGCCTGCTCGCGCGGCCGCGAGCACGCCCTCGAGCGTGCCGAACCGCCCCAGCAGGTCGGCCGCGCCCTTCGCGCCGATGCCCTTCGCGCCCGGGAGTCCGTCGGACGGGTCGCCGCGCAGCGCGATCAGGTCGGGCACCTGCGCCGGCTCGATGCCGTAGCGCTCGCGCACCTCGGCCGGGCCGATGTCGTCCGGGCCGCCCTTCGCGCGGGAACAGCACGCGCACGTGCTCGTCGACGCACTGGAACATGTCGCGGTCGCCGGTGAACAGCAGCGTGCGCCCGCCGGCCGCGGTCTCGACACGGGCGAGCGCGCCGAGCAGGTCGTCGGCTTCGAGTCCCTCGTACTCCGCCTCGTACGAGGTCCAGCCGAACGCGCCGAAGAACGCGCGCGCGTCCTCCCACTGGTGCTCGCAGCTCCTCGGGCATCGGCGGGCGATCGGCGTGGTAGGCCGGGAAGGCGGCGACGCGGTACGCGCCGGCCTCGGCGCCGAAGCAGAGCGCGACGGCGCGCGGGTTGTGCTGGTCGACCGCCTGCAGCAGCAGGTTGGCGGTGCCGAGCAGCGCGTTGACGGGCCGCCCGTCGGCGCCCTTGATGCTCTTCGGGAGCGCGAAGAACGCGCGGTAGAGCAGCGACGGCGCGTCGACTGCGAGCAGCGGGGCAGGCTCTGACGCCGACACCGCCACACCGTATCCCGTGGATTTCGCCGGCGGCCCTGCCGATACGGTGATACCCACCCCCGCGGGGGCGCGTACCCCATCCGCATGGCCGACGACGAGAAGACCACGAAGGTCCCCAAGAGCCGCATCGCCCGCACGGCGCGCTTCGGGTCGCTCGTCGGCGGCCAGGGCGTGAAGTGGACCGCGACGAACGTCGCCAACAAGGTCCGCTCCGACGAGCAGGCGACGGCGGCCAACGAGCGCCGCGCGATGGATCTCGCCGACCAGCTCGTGCGTCAGCTCGGGCAGATGAAGGGCGCGGCGATGAAGATCGGGCAGGTGCTCAGCACCGTCGACTTCGATCTGATCCCCGAGTCCGAGCGCGAGGAGTTCAAGGAGCGGCTGTCAGCGCTGCGCGACAACGCGCCGAAGGTCGCCTACAAGGACATGCGCAAGGTCGCCGAGCGCGATCTCGGCGGCCCGCTGTCCGAGCATCTTCGCCGAGTTCAACGAGCAGCCGATCGCGTCCGCGTCGATCGGGCAGGTCTACCGCGCGACGACCCACGACGGTGACGACGTCGCGGTCAAGGTCCAGTACCCCGGCGTCGCCGAGGCGGTCGAGACCGACATGCGCAACATGGGCCTGCTCGTCCCGCTGCTGAAGCGGATGGCGCCGGGCATGGATGTGAAGGCGCTGCTCGCCGAGCTGCGCGAGCGGATCGCCGACGAGCTCGACTACGAGATCGAGGCGCAGAACCAGCGCCGCGTGCACCGCGCGTTCCGCGGCCACCCGTTCGTGCGGATCCCGGCCGTCAACACGCGGCTCTCGACACGCCGCGTGCTGGTGACGGAGTTCGTCGACGGCGTCGGCTTCGACGTCGTCAAGCAGCTCGACGAGGCCGGCGCGACCGCTTCGCCGAGATCGCCTTCCGCTTCTTCTACGGCCTGCTCGAGCGCGAGCACATCGCCGCCGGCGACCCGCATCCCGGCAACTACATCCTCTGCCCGGACGGCAAGGTCTGCTTCCTCGACTTCGGCCTCGTGCGGCACGTCGACGACGACTACCTCGAGGGTGAGCAGGCGCTGGCGCGGGCGGTCGTCGGCGGCGACGCCGACGGCGTGCATCACTGGATGGCGACGCTCGGCTTCCTGCCGGACCCCGACGAGTTCGATCCCGAGCGCGTGCTCGGGCAGCTCCAGCAGGCCGGCGAGTGGTACTTCAAGACGGGATTCCGGCGGATCGACCCGGAGTACGTGCGGTTGCAGATGGAGCTCGGCTCCTCACCGCGGTCGGACTACTTCGACTACATGCGCAAGCAGACGCTGCCGCCGCAGGCGCTGCTGATCCGCCGCATGGAGGGCCTGCTGTTCAGCGTGCTCGGCGAGCTGCGCGCCGGCGGCGACTGGGGCCAGCTGGCGCTCGAGTACATCGCCGACGTCCCGCCGTCGACACCGCTGGGCGAGGTCGAGGCGGAATATCTGACCGCGAAAACGGCATAGGATCCCGCGCATGACCACCACGCTCACAGGCCCGGACGAGGTGAAGGCCGCAGTCGGCCAGGAGATCGGCGTCAGCGACTGGTACGAGGTGACGCAGGCGGCGATCGACCAGTTCGCCGAGGTGACCGGCGACCACCAGTGGATCCACGTCGATCCCGAGCGCGCCAAGCAGACGCCGTTCGGCGGCACGATCGCGCACGGGCTCTTCACGTTGTCGCTCGGGCCCGCAGTTCTCCTACGAGATCATGGACATGCAGGGCTTCGCGTTCGGCGTCAACTACGGCTACGGCAAGGTGCGCTTCCCGGCGCCGCTGCCGGTCGGCTCGAAGGTGCGGATGCGCGCGACGCTGACGAACGTCGACGAGGTGCCCGGCGGCGATTCAGATCACGGTCACGCAGACGTTCGAGGTCGAGGGCTCCGAGAAGCCGGTCTGCGTCGCCGAGTCGCTCGCGCGGCTGTTCAGCGCGCAGTGACTTCGGGCCCGGTCTGCCCGCCGTACCGCAGGCGGTAGCGACCGGGTTGCGGCAGCGTCGTCGAGTAGACGCCGCCGCCCGCGAGCTGGACGTCGACGGCGCGCACCCAGCGCGCGCCGCTGCGGCGCTCGACGCTCGCCCACGATCCCTTAGTCGCCGGCGCGATGACGCCGTGAATGCGCAGCCGCGCTGAGCGCGCGTGCTGCGCGCCGCCGGTCATCGGGTCGGCGGGCGTGCGCGGGATCGCCGGCACACCCGGGAGCCGCCCGCGCGGCCGGCGGGGTCGGCTGCTTGGAGACGTCGGTGCTGAAGCTGCGGAAGCGGATCCAGGTGTCGCGCAGTCCGAAGGCGCGGCGCAGCTGCGGACCGGTCACGGCGGTCGTGCCTGCCGTGCCGACGAGCTGCGCGCGGACGATGCGCGGTGAGACGCCGCGCTTGAGCACGCGGATCGTGCTGCAGCCGTCCCTTGACGAGCCCGCTGAGCTTGCTCGTCGCGCGCGTCAGCGTCATCCGGATCGTCTGCGGACGGTGGTAGGGCGAGGTGGTGTCGTAGGGGTCCGCGACGCTCTTGAGCCAGGGCTTGGGGTCGGAGCCGACGAAGCTGTTCTCGACGTTCTCGGTCCGCCCGCCGCTGGTCGAGAAGAAGAACGTGGCGACCGGCGTGCCCTGGTAGGTGACGATCTGCGCCGGACGTCGCCTGCGACGGCGGCGTTCGTCGCCGGCGTCTCCGCGGCGACGCCGCGGTACATCTGCGAGCGCGTGTCGGCGTACTGCGTGAACAGGCCGGCGGCACCGCCCGCGTTCGTCGTCACCGCGTACGTGCGCGCGGCGATCGCCTGCGCGCGCAGCGCCTCGGCCGGCCATGACGCGGGCACCTCGGCGGAGACGACGCCGGCGACGTAGTTCTCGAGGCTCAGCACGTTGACGGCGGCCAGGCCGCCTGCGCCGGGGCTGACCTGGATCGCGCCGCGGTAGGCGCCGTTGCTGGTGCCGTTCTGAGCCGGGCCGCGGAGCGTGACCGCGGCGCCGGCGGCGGGGATCAGCACCAGCGCGCCGGTGGTCGTGAACAGGTCCTTGCCGTCGGAGTCGCGCAGCACGAGGCCGTCGCCGCCGCGCGCCGCGGTGTACGTCTTCGCGGGGTTCAGCAGCTGTCCGCCGACCGACGACGCGCCGCTGATCGCGTAGCTCGAGTGCGCGCTCTGCAGCAGCACCTTCACGGCGGGCGACGAGCTGCGCCGGCCGAGCGCGGTGCCCGTGTAGTAGTGGGCGAGGATCCGATCGGCCGTCCAGCCGTGCTGCGCGTAGCCGAGCGTGCCGTACTGGCTCATGCCCACGCCGTGGCCGAAGCCGCGCACGGTGGCGACCAGCGACGTCGCGCCCTGCGCGGCCGCTGCTGGAACCAGCAGCGGACGACGGCGAGGACGGAGATGGTGAGCATGCGGCGCACCTCCCCAAGGGTAGGCGCGCACCCGACCGACGCGCCGGGTCGGCGCCCCCGCGGCGGATGTATCGTTGATCGCATGACGACGATCAGCCCGAGTGCCGAGCGGGCCGTGCTCGACGCGGTCCCGACACAGCTCTTCATCGGCGGTGAGTGGCGCGACGGGACCGGCGGCGCCACGCTCCCGGTCGAGGATCCGGCGACCGGCGAGACGCTCGTCGAGGTCGCCGACGCGACGGTCGCCGACGGGCAGGCCGCGCTGGCCGCCGCGGACGAGGCGTTCAAGAGCTTCCGCCACGTCGCGCCGCGCGAGCGCGGCGACATCCTGCGCCGCGCCTACGAGCTGATGATCGAGCGCACCGAGGAGCTGGCGCTGCTGATGACGCTCGAGATGGGCAAGGCGATCGCCGAGTCGCGCGCCGAGGTCGCCTACGCGGCGTCCTACTTCCGCTGGTACGCGGAGGAGGCGGTGCGGATCAACGGCCGCTACCAGGTCGCCGAGAACGGGCTGAGCCGCGTGCTGACGATGGAGCAGCCGGTCGGGCCGTGCCTGTTCATCACGCCGTGGAACTTCCCGCTCGCGATGGGCACGCGCAAGATCGGCCCGGCGATCGCCGCCGGCTGCACGTGCGTCGTCAAGCCGGCCAAGCAGACGCCGCTGTGCATGCTCGCGCTCGCGCAGATCCTCGAGGAGGCCGGGCTGCCCGCCGGCGTGCTGCAACGTCATCACCGCGAGCACGTCGGGCGAGCTGATGGAGCCGCTGATCCGCGACCCGCGGGCGCGCAAGCTGTCGTTCACCGGGTCGACGGCGGTCGGCAAGAAGCTCGTCGAGCAGGCCTCCGAGCAGCTGCTGAAGATGTCGATGGAGCTCGGCGGCAACGCGCCGTTCCTCGTCTTCGACGACGCGAACCTCGACCTCGCCGTCGACGGCGCGATGATCGCGAAGATGCGCAACATCGGCGAGGCGTGCACCAGCGCCAACCGCTTCCTCGTGCACGAGTCGGTCGCCGAGCGTTCTCCGAGCGCCTGGCCGAGCGGATGCGCGGCGCTGGTCGCTCGGACGCGGCACCGACAGCGAGCGTCACGACCGGCCCGCTGATCGACCAGGCCGCGCGCGACGGGGTCCAGGAGCTCGTCGAGGACGCGGTCGGCAAGGGCGCGCAGGTGCTCGTCGGCGGCGCGCCGCGCGACGGCGCCGGGTACTTCTACGAGCCGACCGTGCTCGCCGGCGTGCCGTCGGACGCGCGCGTGCAGAGCGGAGGAGATCTTCGGCCCGGTCGCGCCCGTCGATCTCGTTCGCCACGACGACGACGCGATCGCGCTCGCGAACGCCACCGAGTACGGCCTCGTCGTCCTACGTCTTCACCCAGGACATCGCGCGCGCGTTCACCGTCATCGAGGCGCTCGAGGTCGGCATGGTCGGCTTCAACCAGGGCCTCGTCTCCAACGCCGGCGCACCGTTCGGCGGCGTCAAGCAGTCCGGCTACGGCCGCGAAGGCGGCCCTGAGGGTCTGCAGGAGTACCTGGAGACGAAGTACGTGGCGCTGAATCTCGCGTCGGGGTAGTTCCGGGGCGGGGTAAACCCGGGTTGGCGTAACGGACTGTCTTCGTCCGAAGCGACAGCCGCGATGCGCTAGCGTCGCCGCCGGCGCGGAATGGTCGCATTCAACGCCAGACATCGCCCCGCCGATACGTTGAGTCCGTGGATCGTCTCGACAGGATCGCTCTGTGGCTCGGTCTCGTCGGGACCGCGCTGATCGTGACCGGCGTGATCGTCGGGCGGCCGGACGTTGTCGTAGACCTGGGCATCCAAGGGGCTTACTTCAATCGGGACGTGGGCGCGCCAGCGTTCATTGATAACCAGACGTACACAACCACCCCGTCGGCAGGTCTGCTCGATCTATCCGACGGCAACGTGTGGCTCGGGGCTGGGATCGCCCTCCTCGCGGCTAGCGCGGTGGTGCTGTTGGCGCGTCTGCTGCGCGCTCGACGCGCTCACTAGCCAGCTCTGCTCCGCTCGCGGACGCTGCTGTTTCCACGAAAGCAGCGCTCCCCGTCGCCTCGGTAACCGCAGCCGTACGCGAGGTGGGTTCGTGAGGCGCGCCATCCGTCGACGGCCGCCGCGACGGCGGGGAGACTGTGTGGTCGTGTCGCGTGACCACGGAGGAGTGACCCGGCGGCCGCCGGCCTGCGCCCGCGTGTGGCGAGGAGCGCTCGTCGTCGCGGCAACCTTCGTTTGCGCGGGGGTGTGGGGAGCGACCGCGCCGGCGCAGGGTGTGGCCGCGCGCTTCGTGTCGGTCGCCGCCGGGCAGTCGCACTCGTGCGCGGTCAGCGAGGAGCGCCGCTTGCTGTGTTGGGGAAGCAACGACGCGCGCGAGAGCCGTGCTCCGAGTGGGCGGTTCGCGAAGGTCACCGTCGGGCGGTTCTATTCGTGTGGGCTCGTCCCAAGTGGCCGGGTGCGCTGCTGGGGCGAGCATGAGGCCACGGCCGTTCCACCCGGGCACTACCTCGACGTCGACGCCGGCTACAGCTCGGTGTGCGCGGTTCGGCGCTCTGGGGGTCAGGTCAGGTGCTGGGGCATGTTCGGCGAGCAGTTGCAGAACGGGGCCGAGAGCAACCGGCGGTACCGGCGGATCTCGGTCGGCTACATGCACGCTTGCGCGCTGACGCGGGGAGGGCGGCTCGACTGCTGGGGGAGCAACGGGTCCGGGCAGGCGAGCGTGCCCGCAGGTCGCTATCGAGTGGTGTCAGCCGGCTATCGGTCCACGTGCGCGCTGCGCCTGTCGGGGCGGGCGACGTGCTGGGGGTGGAACACCGGTCAGAGTGTGCGGCCGCCGCGCGGGCGCTTCGTGCAGATCGTCGCGGGCGCACAGCAGGCGTGCGCGCTGCGCCGCGGAGGCCGGCTCGTGTGCTGGGACGTTCACGACGCGCACCGGATCGCCTCGCCGCGGGGACGCTACGCGCAGATCTCTGTCGGCGACTCTGCTGCCTGCGCGGTGCGCCGCTCGGGCGCCGTCGCCTGCTGGGGGCGCAGTTACGCCGGGGAGACCGCTGCGCCGTCGCTCACGCGGAGTCGCTACGTGCAGGCGTCCAGCGGCGAGGGCCAGGCGTGCGCGCTCTCGTCGCTCGGCAGGGTCGCCTGCTGGGGCGACCCCGCCGGACCGGACGCCACGCCGTCCGGACGCCTGCGGCAGGTGACGACAGAGCGTGGCACGACGTGCGGCCTGCGACCGTCGGGCGCCGTGACCTGCTGGGGCCCGGGGGGCGGGGCGGTCGGCAATCCCCCGCGGGGGCGCTTCACGCAGATCACGCTGGCGCGCGCCGGGGAGCACGCCTGCGCGCTCTCGCGCGAGGCGCGCGTGGTGTGCTGGGGCGCAAACGGTGCCGGCCAGCTCAACGCTCCGGCCGGTCACTACCGCGGTGTGAGCGCCGGCGGCGCTCACACCTGCGCGGTCCGGGTCGCGGGCACGATCGCCTGCTGGGGCAGCAACACGAGCGGCGAAAGCACCGTCCCTCCAGGCCACTACCGCGCAGTCAGCGCCGGCGAGCACCACACATGCGCACTCACACAATCGGGGCAAGCCATCTGCTGGGGAACCTTCCAGGCCGACTATCTCCCCCGGCCCCAACCCGCCACCGCACCCGCCGGGCAGTACGCACAGATCGCCTCGGGCGCCAACCACGCCTGCGCCCTCACCTCACGGGGACAGGCACGCTGCTGGGGCGAACACGGCTTCGCTCAGACGACCGTGCCCTCGGCGCGCTACACCACGATCGCCCCCGGCACGTACGACACCTGCGCCACCACTACGAGCGGCGACCTCATCTGCTGGGGCTTTGCCCGGATCCGACTCGAGACGCAGCCGTAGCACCCCAACTGTGGGGCCCAGAGCAATGGCACGTTCAGCAACTTCCGACCGCCGCAGGCGTTTACGTTGCAACCGTCCAACGACTGCCTCTCCGCTACCAACATGTCCCTGAAGCCGTTCATCAGAACACTCGCACGGCCGACGCGGCGACTCATGCCGAGAGTCGCCGGCATCGCGCTCATCGGTGCATTACTCGCACCGGCGAGCGCCGGAGCCGAAGCGTGTTCCGCAACACCGGATCGCCCTGCTAAGACCGGGAGAGCGACAGGCCCCGTCGCAGTTGTCGTCGGGAAGAGCATCGGGCCGATCTCCTTCGGAATGACCCGGAGAGCAATCACGAGGGCGACAGGGCCGGCCGTACGCATGAAGCACTCCCGCGTCTATCACTTTCGTGTGCGCCGGATAGTCGTGCACGTCGTGTTTGGGCTCGACGGTCGCGCCCGAACACTCGGTGTTGTCTCCGAGCGGCTCGTCATCAATGGCGTCCCGATCAGCTCCGGGATCGACGCAGTTGCCGCTGCGATGCCGGGCGGTATCGAACGGTCGGACTGCAGCCCCGGGTACTACACCGAGTTCAGCGCCGTGGGAGATCCGAACAGGTACGTCGGTTTCGGACTGTGGGACAAGCCCGCGATGGCCGCTATCACGATGGTTGATCTGACGATCCCGCGCAGCCACTAGCGTCGGCTAGCGGTTGGTGCGACCGAGCCTCACCTTGCTCGCGCCACGAACACGGCCGTTCCGTCTGATGCGTACACGCGGTCTCCGCTGCCGATCGCGACCCTCATCGATGCCCCCGGCTTCGATACCCCTCGGATCAAGGAGCGTCGGCCGTTCCGCAGGTCCATGACGCGGACCCCGTGGTCAGCCGGCCACGCCACGAGGCCATAGCGGGCGTCGAAGCGTTTGCAGCTGCCCACGACCGCAGCCCGTCCTTGGTAGCTGTCCTGGGCATCCAGGCACCGGCTGACGCGCACGGGTGCCCGCTGGCCGCAGCGCCACGCGTATAGCTCGCCGACGCTGTCGACCGTTGAGTCGAGCGAGGGCCAGCGGATGAAGACACCGAAATGCCCCGTCTGTACGAAGGGGCCGAATGGCAGGTCCTGGGTGTCGAAGCCGTTGCTGGGGTTGGCGGGTCGGATCAGGGGGGAGCACAGCGGGGTCTCCGGTCTGGCGGCGTCCAGGCTCACGCCGCGGCCGCTCGACTGATCCGCGACCACCTCGCCCGAGGTGGGGTTCCAGTACTTGCGAACTGCGTAGTGGTCGCCGCGCAGCTCGACTTCGACCCACGTCTTCCCGATCTCGGTGAACACCGAGTACAGCTCGCTCTGGAGTTCGTGCGCCGCGTCGGGTGAGGGGCTCAACGACGAGATGTCGCCGCTCGCCAGGTCGATGACCTTCTCGTGGACCGGCCCCAGCGGAACCTCTGTGCACTCGGCGACCGCGCGTCCTCCACCGGCGACGTTGGCGAAATGGCACCCAGGGCCGAGGTCGTACCGGCGCACCACGCCGGCCGGCCCCAGGAGAGCCAACCCGTGATCACCCGTGGCCGCGACGACCTTCCCGTTGCCGGCTGGGATCGCCGGTCCTGCAAAGGACCCCAACCGCTTCCACGTGGTCGCCTGCGCCGACGATGCGAGCGCAGCCATCGTGAGCAGGGCGATGAGAGTGAGCGCGACCCGACGCATGGTCACTAAACGTGTACCACCTGAAGGAGTTGCGCGCGATTTTCTGACAACGACCAGCGCGTCAAGCCACGCGGCCTTTAACAACCTTTAGCGACCGGCGCGAAACCGCCACGCAGGGTCGATGTAGTTCCTCGTGAGACGGCGTTTGTGCCCTCCCTGGTCCGGCGGGTCTGCCCATCTCAACTTCAGGAGACCCGCATGTTCCGGATGTCCCGCACGGTCGTCGCCGTCACCGGCGCCGTCACGGCCCTCGCCGTCGCAGCATCGCCCGCCCTCGCCGTCCAGTCGAAGCAGTCGCTGACCGCCTCGATCTCGCCGGTCAAGCACGCCGGCCTCGCCAAGGCCAGCAGCAAGCGCCCGGCCAACGTCGCGCTGACGATCCACCCGAAGCTCGCGTTCGACAAGCAGGACACGCCGTTCGCGCTGTCCAAGTCGATCATCAAGCTCGACCGCAACATCTCCTTCGGCGGCTACAAGCTGCCCGGCTGCTCGGAGGCCCAGGTCGTCCTCAACACCTGCGCGGCAAACGCGAAGGTCGGCGGCGGCACCGCGCTGGCACTGGCTGCCGGTCTCAACGAGCCGCTGAAGCTCACCGCCTACAACGGCAACGACGGCCGCACGCTGCTCATCCACGTCCAGGGCGACCGCCCGGTCCCGATGAACGACGTCCTCGTCGCGACGCTCTCCAAGTCGTCCGGCAAGTACGGCAGCAAGATGACGATCAACGTTCCCGCCAGCCTCCAGCAGCCGGCCCCCGGCGTGCTCGCGACGCTGCTCGACTTCAACCTCACCGTCAAGGGTGGCAACAACGCCGCTCCGCTGATCGGCGTCGGTGGCTGCTCGAAGGGCGGCCTGAACATCGGCGGCGCCTTCACCTACACCGACGGCACGACGCAGAACACGGCGACCACCGCCGCCTGCAAGAGCTGAACCCAACTGCTCCCAACGGTCCAGACGCGGGCGGGCCGAAAGGCCCGCCCGTCGTCGTTCCGCAATGGCTAGCGCGAGACCGCGCCGGCCATCGGCAGGACCCGCAGCACGGGCTCCGGCTCGGCGCTCGTCAGGCGGGCGAGCAGCTCCGGCGCCTGCTCGCGGAACGTGGTGACGTTGCGGAGCTTGATCTCCTCGTAGCCGCGAATCGTGTCCGGCAGTTCGGCCACCTCAACAACGGTGGCGGCGGTCGCCGGGCTGAGCAGCTCCAGTGCTTCGGCGACGACCGCGTCGTACTCGGCGACCAGCCCGCGCTCGACCTTGCGGACCTGCGCATGGCCGAACGGATCGAAGGCGGTGCCGCGCAGGCGCCGCAGTGCGTGCAGCGCGCGGAAGGCGGGGAAGATCCAGGGACCCAGACGCAGCTTGCGGTCCATCCCGAGCGAGCGCAGGACCGGCGGGTGCAGCAGGACGCGGACCTTCGCGCCTGACCCGAACTCCTCGCTGATGCGCGCCCGCTCGACCTGATCGAGGTAGAGCCGCGCGACCTCGTACTCGTCCTTGTAGGCCATCAGCTTGTGCAGTCCGCGGGCGTAGGCCTCGGCGACGGGCGTCGCCTCCGTCCCGGTGCGCTCCCGCTCGATCGCGGCGACGCGCATCACCTTGGTCGCGTAGGTCTGCGCGTAGGTCGCGTTCTGGTAGCCGGCGAGGTCGTCGATGCGGAACTCGAGCAGCTCGCGCAGCGCTCCGGTCGCGCTGCACGACGTCGATGATCGCGGCGACCTGCGCGAAGGCACGCGTGGCGCGATCGGCGCCGGGGCGAGCGCGGCCTCGACGGCGGCGGGGTCTGCCGCGACGGCACGGCCCCACGCGAACGCTGCGAGGTTCGACTCGACCGCCGCACCGTTGAGGCGGATCGCGTCCTCGATCGCGGCGGCGCTCAGCGGCAGGCAGCCGTGCTGGAAGGCTGCGCCGATCAGCAGCATGTTCGCCGGCATGTGATCGCCGAACAGGCGCTCGCAGAGTCCGCCGGCGTCGAGGAAGAGGTTCTCGCGCATGCGCGTCGCGCGGTTGATCGCGGCACGCGCGAGCGACCGGCTCGGGGAAGTGCACGCTCGGGTCGGTGACCATCGCCGCGGTCGCGACCTGCGCGGTGTTGACGACGGCGATCGTGCGCTCGGCGTCAGCGACCTCGAGCGTGGCGGCCGCTGCCGGCGCCGAGGATGTCGAAGGCGATCAGCACGTCGGCCGAGCCGGCGCTCGCGCGCAGCGCACCGGTGATCGGAGCGGCGGCGATCCGCAGGTCGCTGACGACCGGGCCGCCCTTCTGCGCGAGCCCCGTCTGGTCGAGGCCCGCGGCGTGCAGGCCGTCGATGTGGGCGGCCATCTGCAGGATCTGCGAGATCGTCACGACGCCGGTGCCGCCGATGCCGGGCATCCGCACGCGCACGTCGTCGCGGCGCGACGCGCAGGACCGGGTCGGGCAGCTCGACGGTCAGCGGCGGCGGCGACCGTCGCGCCCTTCTTGCCGGGCACGATCTCCATGAACGACGGGCAGTCGCCCTGCACGCAGGAGAAGTCCTGGTTGCACGAGGCCTGGTGGATCTTCGTCTTGCGCCCGAGCTCGGTCTCGACCGGCACGACCGACAGGCAGGTCGACTTCTCGCCGCAGTCGCCGCAGCCCTCGCAGACGCGCTCGTTGATCAGGATGCGCTGCGGCGGCGCCTCCAGCTGGCCGCGCTTGCGCATCCGCCGCTCCTCGGTCGCGCAGCGGTCGTCGTGGATCAGGACGGTGACGCCGGGGATCGCCGCGAGCTCGCGCTCGGACTCGCTGCAGGTCGTCGCGGTCGCGGACCTCGGCGATCGGGTCGATCGCGATCGCCCTTGTACGCGTCCGGCTCGGGCGTCGTGACGATGATGCGCTTGACGCCCTCGATGGCGAGCAGGCGCGTGATCGCCGGGACGTCCATGCGGCCCTCGGCGCGCTGGCCGCCGGTCATCGCGACCGCGTCGTTGTAGAGCAGCTTGTAGGTCATGTCGACGCCGGCCGCGACGGCGGCGCGGATCGCGAGCGAGCCGGAGTGGTGGAAGGTCCCGTCGCCGAGGTTCTGGGTGAAGTGCCGGCCCCGGCGAACGGCGCGAGCCCGAGCCACTGCGCGCCCTCGCCGCCCATCTGCGGCATGCCGAGGATCTGCCCGCGGCCGCCGTCGTCGAGCACGACCATGATGTGGCAGCCGATGCCGGCGCCGACGAGCTGGTCGTCGTCGGCCTTCGTCGAGGCGTTGTGCGGGCAGCCGGAGCAGAAGTACGGCGAGCGCGTCGGGAGCGCCATCAGGGCGGCCTTCGCGGCGCCCGCGGCGTCCGGGTTCAGCACGTGCATCCGCGCCCGCCCGGCCGGCGGCAACGCGTCCTCGCCGAGGACGCGCGCGAGTGCCCGCGCGATGTCGTCGGCGCCGAGCGTGCCGCGCTCCGACAGCAGCGGGCGGCCCTCCGCGTCCTGCTTGCCGAGCACCAGCGGCTCGTCGGCGCTGCGGTAGAGCGCCTCCTTGATCTGCGACTCGACGAACGCGAGCTTGTCCTCGACGACGAGCACCTGCTCGACGCCGCGCAGGAGCTCGCGAACGTGGTCGCGCTCGAGCGGCCACGGCATCCCGAGCTTGACGAGGCGCAGGCCGGCGGCCTCGCGCGCGGCCTCGTCGAAGCCGAGGTCGTCGAGCGCGCGCTGCACCGCAGCGAACGCGACGCCGGCGGCGACGATCGCGACGCGCGGGCGAGCCGGCTCGAAGACGATGTGGTTGAGGCCGGTGCGGCGCGCGTAGGCGTACACGCGATCGAGCCGCGCGGTCATCGCGTCCTGCTCGGCGTCGAGCGAGCTCGAGGCGAGCAGCATCGGCGAGTGCTCGACGGTGCGGCCGCTCGGCGCGGGGACGCCGGTCGCGAGCTCGGCCACGTCGACGATCTCGGACGCGTCGGCGAGGTCGGTGACGATCTTCAGCCCGGTCCACAGACCCGACTCGCGCGACAGCGCGACGGCGTGCAGGCCGAGGACCATGATCTCGCGGATCGTCGACGGCGCGAGGACCGGCATCAGCAGGCTGCGGCACAGCGGCTCGCACGAGCTCGGGCAGCGTCGAGGACTTGCAGGCGGGGTCGTCGCCGATCAGCGCGACGGCGCCGCCGAGCGGGGCGGTGCCGGTGATGCCGCCGTGGCGGATCGCGTCGGCCGCGCGGTCGAGTCCGGGGTTCTTGCCGTACCAGAAGCCGACCACGCCGTCGTGGTCGTGCTCGGGAAGCTCCGCGAGCAGCTGGGTGCCGTTGACGGCCGTCGCCGCGAGCTCCTCGTTGATGCCGGGGCGCACGACGATGCTCATCGGATCCAGCAGGTCTCGCGCACCGTGCAGCGACTTGTCGAGACCGCCGAGCGGCGAGCCCTGGTAGCCGCTGACGAAGACGCCGGTGTCGAGTCCGCGCCGCTCGTCGAGCCGGCGCTGCTCGAGCGTCAGCCGCACGAGCGCGTGGATCCCCGACATCAGCGCCCGCCCGGAGGTGGCCGTGTACTTGTCGTCCAGCCTGACGGTGGTGCTCATGTCGGAAGAGAACCGCGCGCGAGCCTCGCCGGCATCGCACGCGCCGTATTTCGCCTCCATCGCGCACGAAATCGCCGCGATCAGGCCAGATTCGACGAAGATCTTGCGCGCCCGGCCGACCGCGTCTTTACGCTCGGTCGATGGTGGAGATCCAGCTCGACGGCACCGATCACGAGATCCTCGCGCTGCTGGCCGAGGACGCCCGGCGCACGATCGCCGACATCGCGGGGCGCGTCAGCCTCTCGTCCGCGGCCACGAAGCGCCGGATCGACCGGCTCCAGCGACTCGGTGTGATCCTCGGCTACACGACCGTCGTCGACTATTCGCGACTCGGCTGGCCGGTCGAGGCGTTCACCGAATTGCGCTTCGCGGGGAGGACGCAGGTCGAGGACATCGAGGCGACCGCGGCCGCCGCGCAGGAGATCCAGGCCGTCTACATGATCGCCGGCGATCCCGATGCGCTGGTGCACATCCGCGCGCAGGACATCGATCACCTGAAAGACGTGATCGACCGGCTGCGGCACTCGGGCAAGGTGACGGGCACGAAGACGCTGATGGTCCTCAGCACGTCGGCGAAGGCCGCGAACATGCCGCCGCTGACCCACTGACGCAGGATTCGGTCGCCTGGACCGTGCTTCGCGCTCGCATCTTGCGCCGAAGGTGCGATCGCAGCGAGATGACTCGTAAACGGGCTCGGCGAGCGCTTCGCTGCTCTGATGCAAGTCCATACGTGTCAGGACCCGAAGGTCGGACTGCGGGCCGTCATCGCGATCGACGACACCACGCTCGGCCCCGCCCTCGGCGGCGTGCGCTGGAAGGCCTACGCGTCCGAGGCCGACGCCGCCACCGAGGCCCGTCGGCTCGCGGCCGGCATGACGCTGAAGAACGCCGCGGCCGAGCTGCCCTACGGCGGCGGCAAGTCGGTGATCCTCGACACGGGCGAGCCGGTCGACCGCACCGCCGTCCTGCACGCGTTCGGCGCGTTCGTCGCGCAGCTCGACGGCTCCTACATCCCCGGCGTCGACATGGGCACGACGACGGGCGACCTGGCCGAGATCGGCGCGATCGCGCCCGACGTCGCGTGCAGCACCGAGGACCCCTCGCCGTGGACCGCGCTCGGCACCTGGGCCGCGATCCGCAGCGCCGTCCGCCACACCGACGGCGCCGCGACGCTCGCCGGCGTCCGCGTCGCCGTCCAGGGCGCCGGGCATGTCGGCGCGAACCTGGCGCTGCTGCTGGCTGAGGACGGCGCGGACGTGATCGTCGCCGACGTCGACGCCGAGCGCGCGCAGACGCTCGCCGACCAGATCGGTGGCCGCGCCGTCGACGCCGGCGCCATCCTGACCGTGCCCTGTGACGTGCTCGCGCCGTGCGCGGTCGCGCGCGTGATCGATGCCGGCTCCGTCGACGCACTGCGTTGCCGCGTCGTCGCCGGCGCCGCCAACGACCTGCTCGACGACGCCGGCTGCGCCGACCTGCTCGCGCGCAACGACATCGTCTACGTCCCCGACTTCCTCGCCAACGCCGGCGGCGTGATCCACATCCACGCGCTGCGGACGGGCTGGGACGACGATCAGCTGCGCGACGCCGTGCTGCGGATCGGCGGGCGCGTCGACCGAGCGCTCGAGACCGCCGCCGCGACGAACCTCACGCCGCTCGCCGCCGCCGAAGGCCTCGCGCGCGAGCGTCTGCTCAGCGCGCGCTACGCCACATCGTCGTGACGACCGGCCCGCCCGGCGGGCCGAGCGTCCCGCGCGCCTCGAACCCGAGCGCCTCGTAGCGCGGCAGGTTCACCGGGTTCGTCGACTCCAGGTACGCCGGCATGTGCTCCGCGTCGATCCGCGCGAGGCTGTCGTTGATCAGTGCCGATCCGAGCCCGCGGCCGGCATGGTCGCGGTGCGTCGCCCACCAGCCGAGGTAGTAGTGCGGCTCGTGCGGGTGGTGTGCGTCGAACTGGTCGAACAGCGAGTCGAGCTCGGGCTTCCGCGGGCCGAAGAGGTCCGCCAGCATCAGTTCGAAGTCCACCGTCTGGGCGGGCGTCATCTCCGGCTCACCGGGTGGTAGCCAGACGGCGACGGACTCGCACCCGTCCGTCATGCGCAGCCACGGATGGTTCACGCCGCAGGTCGCCCAGAACGTCTGGAAGACCAGCAGGTCCCGTGCCCGCGTCGCTTCGTCCGGGAACGTCCAGTGTCCCCACAGCGGGTCCTCGTGGAACGCGTCGGCGAGGCATGCGGCGACCGCGGGGACATCGTCGATGGTCGCGGCGCGACTCACGCTCACGCTCGCGAGCCTACGCCCACGGCTACGCGGGCGGAAGGTAGGGTCCGGCGCCATGTCGCGCTTCATCGACCTGTCCGCGCCGATCGTCCCCAGCCCGCCCGACACACCGGACCCGCTGCGGACCGACATCGTCTTCCAGGGGCACGAGGCGGGAGCGGCCGCGATCGAGGCGCTGCTCGGCGTCGGCCGTGAGCTGCTGCGTGACGGCGAGGGCTGGGCGACCGAGGAGTTCACGCGGCTGGGGACCCACAACACGACGCACGTCGACGCGCCCTGGCACTACAACTCGACGATCGCGGGTGAGCGCGCGCAGACGATCGACGAGCTGCCGCTCGAGTGGTTCCACGCTCCGGGCGTCTGCCTGGACTTCGCCCACAAGGCCGACGGCGACCCTGTCACCGTCGCCGAGATCGACGACGCGCTCGCCGTTCTCGACCGCGACATCCAGCCGCTCGACATCGTCCTGATCCGCACCGGTCGTGACGCGTTCATGGACGCGCCCGACTACATGATCAAGGGACCGGGTGTGACCGCCGAGGCGACGCACCGCCTCTACGAGCTCGGCACGCGCGTCATGGGCATCGACGCGTGGGGCTGGGACGCGCCGCTGCACCTGCAGGCCGAGTGGGCCAAGGCCAAGGGCGAGCCCGGCGTGTTCTGGGCCGCCCACCAGACCGACCTCGCCTACTCGCAGATCGAGCGCCTCGTCAACCTCGGCTCACTGCCGTCGAGCGGCTTCACGATCTCGTGCTTCCCGCTGAGGGTCGTCGGCGGGAGCGCCGGGCCGGCGCGCGTCGTCGCGATCCTCGACGGGACTAACCCTCGTTCCCCGCAGCGATCTTCCGCAGGTTGATCGTCGCGTCGTAGAGCTTCGCGTCGACACCCTCCTCGAGCGCGACGTCGCGCAGCGGCCGGCCGGAGTCCGCGGCCTTCTTGACGATCACGGTCGCCTTGTCGTAGCCGATCGCGCCGTTGAGCGCGGTCGCGGCGGCGAGCGTCGCCTCGGCTGAGCGCTTCGTGCCCGCCTTGCTGGCGATGATGCCGTCGACGCACTTCTCGCGCAGCGCGTCGCTCGTGTTGGCGAGCAGCTGCAGCGACTGCAGCAGGTTGCGCGCGATCAGCGGGATCCGCACGTTCAGCTCGAACTGCCCCTGCATGCCGCCGATCGTGATCGCGGTGTCGTTGCCGATCACCTGCGCGCTGACCTGAAGGACGACTTCCGGAATCACGGGGTTGACCTTGCCGGGCATGATCGACGAGCCCTTCTGCAGCTCGGGCAGGAAGATCTCGCCGATGCCCGCGCGCGGACCGGAGCCCAGTCAGCGCGAGGTCGCCGGCGATCTTCGTCAGCGAGACGGCGACGACCTTCAGCGCGCCCGACAGCTCGACCAGTGCGTCGCGGCTGGCCTGCGCCTCGAAGCGATCGTGCGGCGCAGCGATCTGCTTGAGCTTCGTCTCGGCGATCAGCTTGCGGCGGATGCCGGCGGCGAGCTTCGGGTGCGCGTTCAGCCCGGTGCCCGTGGCGGTGCCGCCGAGCGGGATCTGGCCGACGTGCACGAGCGCGGCCTCGATGCGCTCCTGGCCGAGGCGGATCTGCGCGGCGTAGCCGGCGAACTCCTGGCCGAGCGTCACGGGCACGGCGTCCATCAGGTGCGTGCGGCCGGACTTCACGACGTTCTTGAACTGGCTGGCCTTCTTGGCGAACGAGCGCTCGAGCAGCTTCAGCGCGGGGAGCGTGCGGTTGACGGCGACGTCGAGCGCGGCCAGGTGCACGGCGGACGGGAAGACGTCGTTCGACGACTGGCCCATGTTCACGTGATCGTTCGCGTGAGCGGCGCCACCGGTGAGGCTCGCGATCACCTCGTTGGCGTTCATGTTCGACGAGGTGCCCGAGCCGGTCTGGAAGACGTCGATCGGGAACTGCGCGTCATGCTCGCCGGCGGCGATCGCGGCACCGGCGTCGGAGATCTTCTTCGCGAGCTTGGGGTCGAGCAGACCGAGCTCGCCGTTCACCACGGCGGCTGCGCCCTTGATGCGGCCGAGCCAGTGGATGACCTCGGCGGGCACGGGCTCGCCGGAGATCTGGAAGTTCGCGACCGCCTTGGCGGTCTCACCGCCGTAGAGGCGCTTGGCCATGCTTGGGACTCCTGAGGGGATGGGAACGGACTTCCCCAACCCTACGCCTCAGCCGCAGAAAGCAGCGATCTCGCGGGCGACCGAGACCGGGTCGTCGTAGGCCATCAGGTAGCCGGTTCGGGGCACGACGCGCAGCAGCGCGTCGGGCAGCAGGTCGAGTGCCTCCTCGGCTGCGGCCAGCGGATGGCGCGGGTCCTCGTCGGCCCACAGCAGCAGCACGGGCACGTCGATCCCCGGGTAGGCGTCGAGCAGTTCGCGGCGCGCGCCCTCCGGCCAGCGGCGCGCGAGCTTGGCCCACGAGCGCGCGAGGTTCGCGTTCCCGCCGACGTCGGCGAGCGCGTGGCGCACGACGTCGGCGGCCGCCGGATCGCCGCGCGCGGTGAGGCGCACGCCGTGCGCCGGCCGCAGCGCCACGCGCGCGCCGTGCATCAGCGCGCGGTCCAGGCCCGGCGTCGCACCGACCCGCGCGACGCGCCGCCAGCGCCGCCACGTGCGGTCGTCCTCGGCCGCGCGGTGCAGGCGGTTGGGCAGCAGGATCAGCGCCGGCAGGGCGCAGGCGATGCTGCTCGACGGCGCGCAGCACGAGCTCACCGCCGAGGCCGTGTCCGCCGACCCACGGGCGCGGCCCGCCGACGTCGGTGCAGAAGCGCGCGACGACCTCCGTCAGCCACTCGACGGTGTATGGGTGACGCGGGCGGTCCTCGGAGTCGCCGTGCAGCGGCAGGTCCGGCAGCACGACGCGGTGCCGGTGCTCGAGGCCCGTCGACGATCGGCATCAGCTCGCGGTGGCTCAGCAGCTCGGAGTGCCAGAGGATCAGCCGCCGGCCCGGTGCCCTGCTCGCGGTAGGCGACCCGCGCGCCGTCGGGATGGTGGTAGAGGCGGAGCTTCATGTGGCCGGACCTAGCATGACCGTCGTGCGCCGCAGCGTCCACGACCGCGAGATCCTGTTCATCGCCCTGCCCGCGCTCGGGGCGCTCGCGGCCGAGCCGCTCTACCTGCTCGCCGACACCGCGATCGTCGGCCATCTGGGCACCACCGAGCTGGCTGCTCTGGCGCTCGCGGCGACGGTGCTCACGTCGGTCGTGTCGCTGTGCAGCTTCCTCGCCTACGGCACGACCGCGCAGGTCGCACGCCTGCACGGCGCGGGCAGACGACCGCCGCCGGCGACCTCGGGGCGCAGGCGCTGTGGCTCGCGCTGGTCGTCGGCCTGATGGTCATGGTGCTGACGGTGGCGCTCGCCGCCCCGCTCGTCGATCTGCTCGGCGGCCACGGCGAGGTCGCCGACGCCTCGGCCCGCTACCTGCGGATCGCGGCGCTCGGCCTGCCGTGCGCTTTGCTGGCCGTCGCGGGACAGGGCTGGCTGCGCGGGGTCGGCGACCTGCGCTCGCCGCTGATCGTCGTCGTGGTCGCGAACATCGTGAACATCGCGCTCGAGCTGTTCCTCGTCTACGGCCTCGACCTCGGGCTCGACGGCTCGGCAGTCGGCACCGTCATCGCGCAACTCGGGATGGGCGCCGCGTTCGCGTGGCTGCTGCTGCGCGCTCCGGCCTCCACGCGGCGACCGGTCTGGGAGCTGATCCGCCCGATGACGAAGATGGGCGCGCAGATCGTCGTGCGCACAGGCTCCCTGCTGCTCGCGTTCGCCGTCGCGAGCGCCGTGCTCGCGCGCACGAGTGACGCCGCGCTGGCCGCCAACCAGGTCGTCTTCCAGCTGTTCGTCTTCCTGGCGCTCGTCCTCGATGCGCTCGCGATCGCAGGCCAGGTGCTGGTCGGCCGCGCGCTCGGCGGCTCGCAGGCCGATCAGGCCCGCGTCATGGGCCGGCGCCTGTGCGAGCTGTCGCTTGCCGCCGGTGTGCTGATGGCGGTCGTCCTGCTCGCGCTCTCCGATGTCATCCCGCGCGCATTCACGAGCGACGCCGACGTGCTCCACCAGATCTCGATCGCCTGGCCGATCTTCGCGCTGCTGCTGCCCTTCGCCGCGGTCGTCTTCGCGCTCGACGGCATCCTGATCGGCGCCGGTGACACGCGCTACCTCGCCGGCGCGATGGCCGCGTCGGCGGCGGTCTGCGTCGCGCTCGAACTGGCGACCCTGCACTTCGACTGGGGCATCGCCGGGATCTGGGCGGCGATCGCCGCGCTGATGGCGGTGCGGCTCGCGACGACGGCCGCGCGCTTCGCCGGCTCGCACTGGGCGCTCGTGGGCGCGCGCGTGGACGACGCGGCCGAGGTCGCCGGCTGAGCCGACCGGCTCTAGACCGGCTGGGCCTCGGGAAGCGGGAAGCCGGCCTGTAGGCAGCCGCGCTCGATCTCGGCGATCGTGGCGTCCATCACCGCGATCCGCGCCGCCTTCTTGTTGTCGCCGGGGATCACGTGCCACGGCGCCCACTTCGTGTCGGTGCGCTCGAGCATCTCCTCGACCGCCGCGGCGTAGTCGTCCCAGCGCTCGCGGTTGCGCCAGTCCTCGTCGGTCAGCTTCCACTGCTTCAGCGGGTCCTTCTCACGCGCCTTGAAGCGGCGCAGCTGCTCGCCCTTCGAGATGTGGATCCAGAACTTGACGACGATCATGCCGTCGAGGAACAGCGAGCGCTCGAAGTCGACGATCTCCCCGTAGGCACGCTCCCACTGCTCGGTCGTCGCGAACTCCTCGACGCGCTCGACCAGGACGCGGCCGTACCAGGTGCGGTCGAAGACGGCCATGCCGCCGTGGCCGGGAAGGTGCTGGATGAAGCGCGACAGATAGAAGTGGCGCTTCTCGTCGGGCGTCGGCGCCGCGTACTGCACGACCCGCACGTGGCGGGCATCGAGCGGGCCGACGAGGCGC
The DNA here is from genome assembly GCA_963821685.1 of uncultured Actinomycetes bacterium. Classification (GTDB taxonomy): domain Bacteria; phylum Actinomycetota; class Thermoleophilia; order Solirubrobacterales; family Solirubrobacteraceae; genus F1-60-MAGs163. The sequence continues at coordinate 243,855 of CAWGEW010000001.1, forward strand.
TTGATCGCCCCGCCCTTCCCGGACGCGTCCCAGCCCTCGAACAGGATCAGCAGGCCGGGCCCGACGCCGCTGTCCTCGAGCTTGCCGCCGAGTGCGAGTCGCAGCTGCGCGAGCCGCCAGCTGCGGGCGTTCAGCAGCCGCTCGTACTCCTTCGTCGCAAGTGACTGGCTCAGGTCCACATCGTCGAGTCGTCCCACGACCGGGACCCTATCCCGCAGTGGCGCCTACGCGAACCTGCGCAAAGCTGCAGACGGGGTGTGGCGCGGGGCCGCTCGTGTCGTTGTCCGATGCATGGCGACGACCGACAACAGCCCGCGGCTTGCGCTGACGGTGTCGCAGGCCGCTGACGAGCTCGGCGTCTCGATCGCCACCGTCCGTCGCTGGTCCAACTCGGGCCACCTTCAGGGCTACCGCACCCCCGGTGGGCAGCGGCGGTACACGCCGGAGCAGCTCGACGAGTTCGTCGCCTCGCTGCGCCCGCGCGAGCGCGACTAGTCGCGGCAGCTCAGCTGCTCGGCGCGGCGGCCTCGCTCATGCGGCGCTCCATGTTGAGCTCGCGGTCGAAGTTCGCCTCGTCCTGGTGGCGGTACTCGGTGCCCGTGCCCGACAGCAGATCGGCGAGCAGCTCGACGTAGCGGCCCTCGAGCTGCGTGCCCGACACGCGCCGCAGCTCGTTCAGCGCCTCGAACGAGTTCATCGGAGAGCGGTAGGTGTCCGGCGCCGTCAGCGTGTCGTAGACCTCTGCGACGGCGACGATCTTCGCGACCTCGGGAATGTCCTCGCCGGTCAGGCCGCGCGGGTACCCGCGCCCGTCGATGCGCTCGTGGTGCGAGCGCACGATCTCGCCGACAGGCCCGAACACGCCGATGTCGCGCAGCAGGTCAGCGCCGATGTCCGGGTGCCGGCGGATGCCGCGCCAGTCGGCGTCGTTGAGCTGGGCGCCGCGCTCCATCACGCGGTCGGACAACGCGAACTTGCCGATGTCGTGCAGCAGCCCCGCGGTGTGCGCGAGTTCCTGGTCGCGGACCGGCAGGTGCGCGAGCGCGGCGATGTCGCGGGCGAAGCGCGCGACCGCGGCGCAGTGGCGCGCGGCGCGATGGTCGCGCTCGTCGAGCGTTCGGACGAGGCTTGAGAGGATTCCCCAGGAGAGGTTCGCGTACTCGCGAGCCTGCGTTCGTGATGCGGTCACGAGCCGTGACATGTAGGCGGCGGTCGCGACGACGACCATCAGGAACACCACGGCGCCGAGGCCGTTGGTGATGTATCCCTCCGCGATGATCAGCGTCAGCACGATGCTGATCCCGATCGTCGGGAGCTGGGCGACGAGCGCCGGGATGTTGCTGCGCGCCGAGCGCCCGTCGAGCATCGCGCTGAGCGGAAGGACGACCGCGATGTTGAGCAGCAGGTACATCACCGTCGCGGCCGCGAGCGAGATGAAGAAGGCCGCCGACTCCTGCGTCGGGTCGATCGCCTGGAACGCGAAGGCGACCAGCAGCGCCGGCGTCGGCATCGCGGCGAGGTTGATGACGTACGCGCGCCAGCGGTAGCGCTCGTAGATCCACGCGAACGTCTCCGCGAGGAAGACGACGATGAACGCGGAGGCCGGGCCGAGGAACGCGACCGCGAGCATGCCGCAGAGGAACGCCGTCGAGACGGTCAGCACGCCGGAGTACTGCGCGGCGAGCAGCGACGAGACGACGGCGATCCCGACGAGGATCCACGTCAGCGGATCCGAGAGCGAACTGTGATCGGCGAGAACGAAGCCGATCAGGCCGGCGACGGCGATCGGCCCGGCGATGGCCATTGCGAGGCGCGGCCGGGGATGGAGCGAAGCAACCGTCACGCGAGGGAAGCTACATCCCTCACGCGACGGCGCTGTCCGGCTGCATTATCGAGTGCCGAAGCCCATGACTTTGCCTCCAACTGAATGTGAAGCGGGACCGACCCGTCGAATCCTAGCGATCGCTGCAGCTTTCTGCAGAGCTTTGGCGCAAGAAGCTGTGCAAGTGCTCTCCTGACCGTCTGGACGCCCTCGACAGACGCTCTCCTACCACTTGTCGTGCGAACCCTTAAGACCTCAGAGGCGGCCTCGTACCTGAATGTCAGCCCCAACACGCTGCGCGCGTGGGAGCGACGATTCGGCTATCCGACGCCCATGCGGACCGAGGGGAAGCACCGTCTGTACACGCACGGCGAGATCGCAGCACTGCGTGACGCGCTGAAGGAAGGCCTGTCGATCTCCTCTGCCGTCTCGCGCGCTCGCGAGAACCTGACTGCCGATACGCCGATGCTCGTGGGCGCGCTGACCGCGTGCGAGCTGGACCGCGCCGACGCCGCGATGGAGGCCGCTCTGGCACTGCGCTCCGTCGAACGCGCGGTTGAGGAAGTCCTGCTTCCGTCGCTGCACGAGATCGCCGATCGCCACGGCAACGGCAGCGCCCCCTGGGCGTTCGCAGCCGGCTGGGCGACGGACTGGCTCGTGCGCGCCCGCCGCATGGCGCCGTCGCCGGCCCGCCCGCTGACCGTCCTGGTCGGCGACGCAACCGCCGGTGAGCTCGACCCGGCAGCGCTCGACTCCGCCGCCCTGCATCTCTTCCTCGGCCGCGCCGGTGCGCAGACGCTGAGCCTGCCCGTGACCGGCCTGACCGGCCTGTCCGACGTGCTTTCCAACTTCCGCCCGCGCGCGATCGTGATCGCGGGCGCCGCCGCCTCCGACGACGACGTGGCCCGCTGGGCCTACGCCGTGCGCTCGGCCGCCGGCCCGCTGCCCGTCGCGCTGTTCCGCCGTGGCGAGCGCCGCGCGAGCGCACGCACGACCGGCACCGTGATCCTGCACGACTCGCTCGCCGAAGCCACCCGCGAGGTGCAGCAGCTGCTCGAGGAGCGCCGTCCCGCGGCTGCACCGCTGCGGCCCGCCGCCTTTGACCCGGTTCCGCTGCGTAGGAGCGCGACGGCATGAGCCCGCGCCCGAACCTGCAGGTGCTGCCCGGCCTCGGCCAGGGCCAGGAGGAGCCGTACGTCGCGTTCTGCGGCCACTGCGCACAGCGCCCCGACCCCGAAGCGCCCGTCACGCGCGTCTGCACGACGTGTCACCTCGGCCTGATCGTCACCGCACCCGTCAGCCTCGCCCCGCATCCGGGCGACGCCTTCCTGCTCGTCGACGGCAAGCTGCAGATCTGCGCGCTCTCGCGCAAGTGCGAGAAGCTGCTCGGCGCGACCGAGGCTCAGGCCGTCAATCAGCAGGTCACCGATCTGCTGGTGCCCGCCGACGCCGAGTCCGCCGGTGTCGAGGCGCTCGTCTCGAGCATCGTGCACGCCGCGCGCGGCGACGGTGCAGTCCATGACCTTGTTGTACGGCCCTCCGGGGAATGGGGCATCCGCTGGTTCACGCGGGTGGGCCCATGCGGCGCTACGAGCGCCGCCCTGATCGTGCTTGCGCCAGAAGGCTGAACGGGACCGACATCCTGCTTGACGGCGTTCGAGGCCGGCCGATCCCAGTTCGGCCGGCCTCGAGTCTTTCTGCAGCCTTTTCGCCCCAAATGGGTCGCTTCGTGACGTTTCTCGTGCAGGGGTTGAGTAAACCTGCGCAAAGGTCGACAACTCTGCCATGGGCGTCATCCGCACCAATGCAGCAGCCGCAATGCTCGGAGTCAGCGCGAACACGCTGCGCTCCTGGGAGCGGCGCTTCGGCTTCCCCGAGCCGCGTCGCACCGCCGGTGGTCACCGGCAGTTCGACCTCGGCCAGATCGAGGCGCTGCGTGCAGCCTTCGAGGAGACGCACAACGTGTCCTCCGCGGTCGCGATCGCCCGTGAGCGCGGTGCCGGGCCGGCGTCCGACACGCGCCTGAGGTCAGCCTTCAACCGCTTCGACGAGGCGGAGGCCGGACGCATCCTCGAGGAGAGCCTCGCCGTGCGCTCGCTCGAGCGCACCGTCGAGGAGGTCCTGCTGCCGGCCGTCGAGACGCTCGCCGCCGACGGCGGCGGCCCCGAGCACGGCTTCGCATGGCGCTGGGCCTCGAGCTGGCTCGCCGCAGCGGCGCGGGTCTCGCCCGCAGCCACCCGCGACGAGGGCATCGTGATCTTCGACGCGAGCACCACCTGTGACATCGAGTCGCTCTACGTCCAGGGCCTCGAGCTGGCGCTGCGCCGACGTGGCCTGCGCACGCTGACGATCTCCGTCGCACTGGACCCCGCCCGCATGGCCCGTGCACTGCACGCGGTCGAGCCGCGCGCAGTCGTCCTCGCCGGCCACGGCGCCGACCTCGACGCGCTCGGCCGCCTCGTCTTCGGCGCACGCCGCATCGGCGGCGACGAGCTGACGATCTGCGACTTCCGCAACGCGCTTCCCGACAGCGGCGCCAGCACGGTCACGCGGCTCGGCACCAAGCCGATCGCCGCCGTCGACCATCTGATCGCCGCGATCGACGGCCGTGAGCTGTGGCCCGCCGCACCGACCGGCCTCGAGTCGGTCGAGCGCCTGGCGAGTTAGGGGAACGGCCCCCTGGCAGGACAGACCACGCCGGAGGCGTGGTCTGATGGTTTTCTCGTCGGCCGGGAACCCGAAGCGTCCGCCGCAGAGGGGATGATTCCCACTCAGAATGACGCTCGTTCCCGGTGACCCGCTGGCCCATCGCGCGCTCGAGTCGTTGCTCGTCGCCGAGGCCAACGTCCGGCGCCGCCTGTCGCTCGATCTGGAGCGCGAGGGCCTGTCCTCGACCGGCTTCTTCGTGCTCGCCGTGCTGGAGACCGCCGGTGGTGAGCTGGAGCTGCGAACGCTGCGCCGCCGGCTGCAGACCTCGAAGGCGAACGCGACCGAGGTCGTCGACACGCTCGTCGCGCGCGGCCTCGTCTCACGGCACCGCCTGATCAGCGACCGCCGCGCCGTCGGCGTCACGCTGACGGGGCAGGGGCGCGAGATCGTCGACCGGCTGTTCCCCGAGCACACCGAGCGCGTGGGACAGGCGTTCGCCGCGCTCGACGCTGACGAGAAGCGCCAGCTGGCGCAGATCTGTCGCAAACTCGCCGCCTGATCGCACCTTGCGACAATGGGCGGCTGATGTCCAGCGTCCCCCGCCCGGTTGATCCCAACGCGTCGTTTCCCGTCCTCGAGCAGGAGATCCTCGAGCGCTGGCGCGAGCGCGATGTCTTCGCCGAGTCGGTCCGCCGCCGGCAGGGCGCCGAGCCGTGGGTCTTCTACGAGGGCCCGCCGACCGCCAACGGCCGTCCCGGCTCGCACCATGTCCTCGCACGCGTCTTCAAGGACATCTTCCCGCGCTTCCAGACGATGCGCGGCAAGTACGTCGAGCGCAAGGGCGGCTGGGACTGCCACGGGCTGCCGGTCGAGATCGCCGTCGAGCAGGAGCTCGGCATCACGTCGAAGGACGAGATCGAGGCGTACGGCATCGCAGAGTTCAACGAGAAGTGCCGCGAGTCGGTCTTCACGTACCTGGAGGACTGGCGGCGGCTGACCGAGCGGATCGCGATGTGGGTCGATCTCGACGACGCCTACCGCACGCTCGACAGCACATACATCGAGTCGGTCTGGTGGGCGCTGCGGCAGATCTCCGACAAGGGGCTGCTGTACGAGGGGCACAAGGTCGTTCCGTACTGCCCGCGCTGTGGCACGGCGCTGTCCAGCCACGAGGTCGCCCAGGGCTACAAGGACGTCATCGACCCGAGCGTCTACGTGCGCTTCCCGGTGCTCGAGGCACAGGGGCCGCTGCAGGCCGGCGACGAGCTGATCGTCTGGACGACGACGCCGTGGACGCTGGTCTCGAACGCGGCCGTCGCGGTCGACCCCGACCTGACGTACGTGCGTGCCCGCACGGGTGACGGTGACCGCGGGCTGGTCGTCGCCGAGCCACTCGTCGCACGCGTGCTCGGGGAGGACGCCGAGATCCTCGACCGCTTCCCCGGGTCCGCGCTCGCCGGCGTGCGCTACGAGGCGCCGTTCGACTTCCTGCCGGCAGAGGCGTATGGCCCGCGCGGGCACACCGTGCTGCTCGCCGACTTCGTGACCGCCGACGACGGGTCGGGACTCGTGCACACCGCCGTCGCGTTCGGCGAGGACGACTACCGGCTCGGCCTCGAGGCCGGCCTGACGGTCGTCAACCCCGTCAAGCTCGACGGGACCTACGACGAGCGCATCGGCGCGTATGCGGGCAGGTTCGTCAAGGACGCCGACGCCGACCTCGTCGAGGATCTGCGCGAGCGCGGGCGGCTGCTGCGCGCCGAGGACTACGAGCACGCCTACCCGCACTGCTGGCGCTGCGACACGCCGCTGCTCTACTACGCCAAGCCGTCCTGGTACATCGCGACGTCGAAGATCCGCGACACGCTGCTCGCATCGAACGAGCAGATCGACTGGCACCCGCCGCACATCAAGGAGGGCCGCTTCGGCGACTGGCTGCGCGGCAACGTCGACTGGGCGCTCAGCCGCGAGCGCTACTGGGGCACGCCGCTCCCGGTCTGGCGCTGCGAGAACGAGCACATCCACTGCATCGGGTCGTTCGACGAGCTCGAGCAGCTCAGCGGCGTCCGGCTCGAGGACCCGCACCGCCCGTACGTCGACGACGTCGGCTTCCCCTGCCCGCAGTGCAGCGAGCCGATGACGCGCGTGCCCGAAGTGATCGACGTCTGGTTCGACTCGGGCTGCATGCCGTTCGCCCAGTGGCATGCACCGATCGAGAACGAGGCGCACTTCCAGGAGCGCTTCCCCGCCGACTACATCTGCGAGGCGATCGACCAGACGCGCGGCTGGTTCTACTCGCTGCACGCCGTCTCGGCGCTGCTGTTCGAGCAGCCGGCCTACAGGTCGGTCGTCTGCCTCGGGCACATCCGCGACGAGCACGACCGCAAGATGAGCAAGTCGCTCGGCAACATCGTCGTGCCGTGGGACGTGCTCGACAGCTACGGCGCGGACGCGTTCCGCTGGTACTTCTTCACGAGCAAGCAGCCGTGGGACGGCTACCGCTTCAGCGTCGAGGCGGTCGGCGAAGGCGTGCGGCTGTTCCTCAAGCAGCTCTGGAACACGTACTCGTTCCTCGCGCTGTACGAGAACGCGGCGGCAGGCTCGGACGCCGTTGCACCGCCGGCCGGCGAGCAGAGCGACCTGGACCGCTGGATCCTCTCGCGGCTCGCGGCGACGGTCGAGGAGGTCACCGACCGGCTCGAGGCGTTCGACGCGACGACGGGCGGCCGCGCGATCGCCGCGTTCGTCGACGATCTCTCGAACTGGTACGTGCGCCGCTCACGCCGGCGCTTCTGGGAGGGCGACCCCGTCGCCTTCGCGACGCTGCGCGAGTGCCTCGTGACGACGGCGAAGCTGCTCGCGCCGTTCACGCCGTTCGTCGCCGACGAGATCTACGACAACCTCGACGGCGGCGAGCCGTCGGTGCACCTGGCCGACTGGCCGCTGCGCCGGCGCGCGCGACGAAGCGCTCGAGGTTGCGATGGCGACCGCGCGCGAGACCGTCCGCCTCGGCCTCGCGGCGCGCGGCCAGGCGAAGGTCAAGGTGCGCCAGCCGCTGCGCGAGGCCGTGATCGTCGCGGCCGGCCGCGAGCGCGAGGCGATCGAGGAGCTCGCCGACATCGTGCGTGACGAGCTGAACGTCGAGGAGCTGCGCTTCGTCGACGAGGCCGGCGAGCTCGGGTCCTACGAGGTCAAGGCGAACTACCGCGCGCTCGGGCCGCGTTTCGGCAAGCGGATGCCGGAGCTCGTCGACGCGCTCGCCGCGCTCGATCCCGCACACGTCGCGGCGGCGCTGCGCGACGGACGCTCGGTCGGCGTCGTGCTCAGCGACGGCAAGGACCACTCGCTCGGCGGGGACGACCTGCAGCTGGCGATGCAGCCGCTCGAGGGCTATCAGCTGGAGCGCGAGGGCTCACACGCGGTCGCGCTCGACCTGCAGCTCGACGACGGTCTGCGCCGTCGCGGCCTCGCGCGCGAGGTCATCCACGCCGTGCAGAACGCGCGCAAGAGCGCCGGGCTCGCCGTGGAGGACCGCATCGCGCTGTCGCTCGGCGGCGACGCGGAACTGCTCGACGTGGTGCGCGAGCACGAGGCGCTCGTCGCCGGCGAGGCGCTCGCGACGAGCGTGACGATCGTGCCCGCACTGGACGGCGACGCGCAGACCGCGGCCATTGACGGCCGCGACCTGCTGATCGCTGTCGCGAAGGTCTAGACGGCCGGCGTCAGCGCCTCATCGAGCTGCGACTCGATGCGGGGGCGCGGCTGAGCGCCGACGATCTGGTGGACGGCCTGTCCGTTCTTGAACAGGATCATCGTCGGGATCGACATCACGCCGAACTGCGCGGCGGTCTGCTGGTTCTCATCGACGTTGAGCTTGACGACGCGCACGTCTTCACGGTCGGCGTCGATCTGCTCGAGCACGGGGCTGACCATCCGGCACGGGCCGCACCACGGCGCCCAGAAGTCGACAAGCGTCGGCGTCGCGGACTCGACGACCTCCGCCTGGAAGTTGCTGTCGGTGATCTCGGGGATGGCCATCTGGGCTCCTAGTCGGTCTGCGGAACGAAAATCTCCCTTCACTATACAAAATGAAGTGGAGCGTTCCCTCGGATCGCGACGTTACACGGAGCGGTGGGGGTGGGTGGGGTGAAGTCAGTAGATCGGCGAGACGGAGCGCAGCAGGTCCGGCCAGAAGTAGACCTCGATGAACGCAGCGACGACGACCAGCGGGATCGCTATCGCCACGGTCACGAACGTCGCTGCGAGCAGCTCCTCCCACTCGTCGCGGCGGCTGGCGATCAGCCATGCGGCAAGCGGCAGGAACAGGCCGACGAGCTCGGGAATCGCGTGCGGCAGCAGCGTGAGGATCAACGTGAACGGTGAGATCGCTAGCTGGTGCGAGAGGTCGGCGCCGATGGTTCCGAGGACCCATGCCTGGGTCCACAGCGAGAACAGCGTCGCGGCGCCGACGAAGGCGATCGCGAACGGTCCGGCCTTCTCGTGCAGGACGCGCGAGAAGCCCGTCTTGTGCTCGACCTGCAGCGGCAGCGACGCACCGGCGATGAAGCCGGCGATGCAGGCCATCGCGTGGAGCAGCAGGACGAGCGAGTTGCGGAAGAGGATGTGGCCGATCGCCGAGGCGTCGGACGGCGCATTCAGCCCGGGCAGCAGCGAGGTCGACAGGTCGGGACGGACCGACGACGCGATGATCCAGACGGACGTGAGCAGTGCGGCCGTGATCGCGAACGCGCCGAGCAGCCACGGCAGCAGGATGCTGCGCGGGTTCGCGGCCCAGCGCTCGAAGGTCGAGCGCGTGTCGCGGAGGCCTTGGAGCAGGACGAGACGATCGGGGTCCATCGACTCTCTATTCGGCAAGGTCGCCCCCCGGCATGAGTGCCGGGAGCCGATCAGGCGCGCGCGGAGCGGTCGCGGATGCGCAGCGCAGGCACGAGCCAGATCGCCTCGGCGGCGATCCGCCAGGACATCTTCGACTCACCCTGCTGGCGGTCGCGGAACGTGATCGGCACCTCGACCACGCGGAACTCGCGTCGCAGTGCGCGGTAGGTCAGCTCGACCTGGAAGGCGTACCCGCGCGAGCGCACCGTCGGCAGGTCGATCGCTTCGAGCACCTCGGCGCGGAAGCATTTGAACCCGCCGGTCAGGTCGCGCACCGGGGCGCTCAGCACGGCCTGCGCGTAGAGCGAACCGCCGCGGCTGATGATGCGCCGGCCCACGCCCCAGTCGGTGACCGCGCCGCCCGGCGTGTAGCGCGAGCCGAGCACGAGGTCCGCGTCCCCCGCCTGGACCGGCGCCAGCAGCCGCGCCAGGTCCTCCGGGTCATGGGAGAAGTCGCTGTCCATCTCGAGCACCGCGCCGGCGCCGCCCTCGAGCGCGCGATGGAAGCCCGCGATGTACGCAGGCCCGAGGCCCTCGCGCGTCGTGCGGTGCAGCACCTCGACCTCGTCCGGATGGGCGGCCGCGAGGCGGTCGGCGATCGCGCCGGTTCCGTCCGGGGATCCGTCGTCGACGACCAGGATGCGGAAGTTCCCCGGCGTTGCGCGCTGCAGCACCGCGCGTGCTGCGGTGACGATCCGCTCGAGGTTCTCGGCCTCGTTGAACGTGGGGAGGACGAGCCAGGCGGGTCCGCGCATGAGGTCCGCGTAGGGTAGTGCTCGCCAGTGGCGGACCCGACCAACAGTGAACTCGCGGCGGCGCTCGACGAGCTCGGCGATCTGTACGAGCTGGACGGCGCAGTGATCCACCGCGTCGTCGCCTACCGCAACGCGGCGAAGGCGATCCGCGAGTCCCCGCAGCCGGTCTCGCGGATGGTTCGCGACGGCCGCGTCACCGAGCTTCCGGGCGTTGGGAAGACGCTCGAGGAGAAGTTGAAGGCGCTGCTCGAGACCGGCACGATCCCGGCCGCCGAGAAGCTGCGCGCGCGCTTCCCCGCAGGCGTCGTCGAGATGACACGCCTTGATGGATTGGGGCCGAAGAAGGCGCGACGCCTCTACGACGAGCTCGGCATCGACTCGCTCGACGCGCTGCGCGCCGCCGCGACCGAGGACCGCATCAGCGAGCTCAAGGGCTTCGGGCCCAAGGCCCAGGCGTCGATCCTGGCGGCGCTCGACACACACACCGAGCGACCCGCCGGCACGCGCGTGGTGCTGCCGGCCGCGCTCGAGGTCGCCGAGCAGATCCTCGCCGGCCTGCGCGCCGAGCCCGCGGTCGTGCGCGCCGAGGTCGCCGGGTCCGCGCGGCGGATGGGCGACAGCGTCAAGGACCTCGACATCGTCGTCGCATCGGACGATCCCGCCGCGGTCAGCGCGGCGTTCGCGGCGCTCGAGGTCATCGGCGCCAGCGGCGGTGGCGACGGGGGTGCGCGCGGTGTCACGCAGAACGGCCTCGGGGTCGACCTGCGGATCGTCGCGCCGGCGACGTTCGGCAACCTGCTGCAGCACTTCACCGGCTCGAAGGCGCACAACGTGCACCTGCGCGAGATGGCGGTGCGGCGCGGGCTGCACGTCAGCGAGCACGGGATCCTCGACGACGAGACCGGCGAGACGACGCGCTGCGTGACCGAGGAGGAGGTCTACGCGCGCCTCGACCTGCCGTACATCGAGCCCGAGCTGCGCGAGGATCGCGGCGAGCTCGAGCCGGGCTTCAAGGCACCGAAGCTGATCACCGTCAAGGACCTGCGCGGCGACCTGCACTGCCACACGGTCGCGAGCGACGGTCACGGAACGATCGAGGAGATGGCGCTCGCGGCGCAGGAGCTCGGGCACGAGTACCTCGCGATCACCGATCACTCGGCGAGCCACGGGTTCGGCAACGAGGTCTCGCCCGACGCGCTGCTGCGGCACATCGAGATGGTGCGCGGCGTCGACGCCCGCCTCGACGGGATTCGCGTGCTCGCCGGCAGCGAGGTCAACGTGCTGCCCGACGGGTCGCTCGACTACGACGACGAGCTGCTCGCACAGCTCGACTGGATCGTCGCCAGCGCGCACACGTCGTTCAAGATGGCCGGCGACGCGATGACCGCTCGCATCGTTCGCGCGATCGAGCATCCGCTCGTCGACGTGATCGGCCATCCGACAGGGCGGCTGATCGAGAAGCGGCCTCCGTACGACGTCGACGTCTCAGCGTTGATCGAGGCCGCCGCGCGCACGGGGACCTTCCTCGAGATCAACGGCGCGCCGGACCGGCGGGACCTGAACGACGTGCACGCGCGCGCTGCGGCGGCGGCCGGCGTCAAGCTCGTGCTCGACTCCGACGCGCACCGGACCGAGCGCCTCGTCAATCAGAAGTGGGCCGTCGCGACGGCACGGCGCGCGGGCCTCACGGCCGGCGACGTGGCCAATACGCTGCCGTGGCGCAAGCTTGACGCGCTGCGCTCACGCAGCCGAACCTGACCATGCCCGACGCCACCTCACAAGCAGCCGACGCGATCGTCGTCGGCGGCGGGGCTCGCCGGCCTCGTCGCGACGGCCGAGCTCGCCGACGCGGGCCGGCGGGTCATCCTCGTCGACCAGGAGCCCGAGGCCATCCTCGGCGGGCAGGCGTTCTGGTCGTTCGGCGGGCTGTTCCTCGTCGACTCCCCCGAGCAGCGCCGCATGGGCATCCGCGACTCGCACGAGCTCGCCTGGCAGGACTGGCTGGGCACCGCCGGCTTCGACCGCCCCGAGGACGCGTGGCCGCGCCGCTGGGCCGAGGCCTACGTCGACTTCGCGGCCGGCGAGAAGCGCTCGTGGCTGCATGCAGCAGGGCGTGCGCTTCTTCCCGGTCGTCGGCTGGGCCGAGCGCGGCGGCTACCTGGCGACCGGGCACGGCAACTCGGTGCCGCGCTTCCACGTCACCTGGGGCACCGGGCCGGGCGTCGTCGAGCCGTTCGTGCGCCGCGTGCGCGAGGCCGCCGCGCCGCGGGCTCGTGGACGCTGCGCTTCCGCCACCGGGTCGACGAGCTGACCGTCACCGGCGGCGCCGTCGACGGCGTGACGCGGGAGCGTCCTCGAGCGCCAGCGGTCGCGGCGCGGGCGAGGCGCAGCTCGCGCGACGTCGTCGGCGAGTTCGAGCTGACGCGCGCCGGCGGTGATCGTCACGTCCGGCGGCATCGGCGGCAACCACGACCTGGTGCGCGCAGAACTGGCCCGAGCGGCTGGGCGACGCCGCCGCAGCAGCATGCTCACCGGCGTGCCCGACGCACGTCGACGGGCGGATGCTCGCGATCACCGAGGCGGCGGGCGCGCAGCCTGATCAACCCCGACCGGATGTGGCACTACACCGAGGGCATCCGCAACTGGGACCCGATCTGGAGCCGCCACGGCATCCGCATCCTGCCCGGGCCGTCGTCGCTGTGGCTCGACGCGACCGGCCGGCGGCTGCCCGGTCCCGCTGTTCCCGGGCTTCGACACGCTCGGCACGCTCGAGCACATCATGACCACGGGCCACGACTACACCTGGTTCGTGCTCACCCAGAAGATCATCGAGAAGGAGTTCGCGCTGTCGGGCTCCGAGCAGAACCCCGACCTCACCGGCAAGAGCGTCCGCGACGTGCTGAAGCGCGCGTGGGCAGCGGCGCGCCGGCGCCCGTCGAGGCGTTCAAGCGCCACGGCGCGGACTTCGTCGTCGAACGCGACCTGCGCGCGCTCGTCGCCGGGATGAACGCGCTGACCGACCGAGCCGCCGCCTGGACTTCGCGCAGGTCGAGCGCGAGGTCGTCGCCCGCGACCGCGAGATGGGCAACCCGTACACCAAGGACCTCCAGATCACCGCGATCCACGGCGCCCGCAACTACCTCGGCGACCGCATCACGCGGGTCGCCGCGCCGCACCGGCTCCTCGACCCGAAGGCCGGCCCGCTGATCGCCGTGCGGCTGCACATCCTCACCCGCAAGACGCTCGGCGGTCTGCAGACCGACCTCTCCAGCCGCGTCCTGCAGGCCGACGGCGAGCCGCTCCCGGGCCTCTACGCCGCGGGCGAGGTCGCCGGCTTCGGCGGCGGCGGGATGCACGGCTACCGCGCGCTCGAGGGCACCTTCCTCGGCGGCTGCATCTTCTCCGGCCGCATCGCCGGGCGCGCGGCGGCCGACGCGACGCGCGGCTAGCGCGATCTACCCGAGCAGCCGGGGCAGCAGGTCGAGCGCGACGACACGGTCGACGGCTGCACGCGTGAGCGGTCGCAGCAGCGGCAGTGCGCGCTCGTGGTAGCGCGGCGCCGGGTCGTCGAGCGCCGCACGGATCGCGGGCGCGAGGTCGTCGGTGACCATGCGCGCGTCGAGCTCGCGTGCCAGCGGGAGTGCGGCGTACGGGCCCGGCGCGGGCGTCGTCACGAGCACACACCCGTCGGCGAGCGCCTCGAGCTGCGTCAGGCCGTGGTCCTCGCGGCGCGGAGCCGTGATGAAGAGCTTTGCGCTGCGCAGCAGCGCGCGGTAGGCGTCGCGGTCGAGCGGGCCGGTGATCTCGATGCCGTCGGGCAGCGACGCCGGCAGGCGATCGCGCTCGAGTCCGGCGACGTGCAACGTCTCACCGTCGCGACGCGCGGCGGCCCAGGCGGCGAGCACGCGGTCCAGGCCCTTCTTGGCCGGGTCGGCCGCGTAGGTCACGGCCGCCACGGGCCGCGCCCCCCACGGGTCACCGAGGCCTGACGGCTCGACGGGGACCGGGACGACGAGCGCGTCCGCCCGCTCGGCCGGGCCGCCTTCGAGCGACTGCTCAGACCACGGCACGAGCAGCGAGGCCTCGGCGAGGCGCCGGCGTTCGCGCGGGCGCTGCCAGACGCCGTGGCGGCCCGGGCGCGTCTCGGCGGCAAGCGCGTCGAAGCGGATCGCTCCCGGCCGTGGCCACAGCAGTGCGGCCGTCGTCGTGCTGTAGAGCACGGCGTGCGGCGCGTGCTCGGCGATTCCGGCGACCGCGGCTGCCCGTGCGGCACGCGCCCAGGCGAGGTCGGTCAGCGCGAACGTGCGGATCTGGCGCTGCGCCGCGGCCGCGGCGACTTCGACGTTCGCTCCTGCGCGCTCGAGTGATCCGGCCAGTTCGGCGTCGGCCGCGCGCAGACCGGCGGTCGAGCCGAGCGAGACGAGGAGGACGTCGACACGGGCCACGCGGCGGATCGTGGCATGCTCACGGCGCTCGTGACCGGGACGCTCATCAACGTCGGCGCCATCCTGCTCGGAACGCTCCTCGGGACGCTGTTCGGCGACCGGCTGCCCGAGCGGCTGCGCCGTCGCGTACTCGATGGTCTGGGTCTCGTCGTGCTCGTGATCGGCATCGACCTGGCGCTCGCCTGGCGCGAGACCAACGTGCTCTACGTGATGGGCGGCGTCCTGCTCGGCGGCATCGTCGGCGAGGCGATCGGGATCGAGGCGTGGCTCGAGCGGCTCGGCGACCGGCTGCAGGCACAGGTCGCCAAGGTCCACGGTGGTTCCGGCCAGATCAGCGAGGCCTTCTTCACCGCAAGCCTGCTGTTCTGCGTCGGGCCGCTGACCGTCGTCGGCGCGATCCAGGACGGCCTCACCGGCGACTACCAGGCACTTGCGACAAAGGCCCTGCTCGACGGCTTCGCATCGATCGCACTTGCAGCGTCGCTCGGCCCGGGCGTCGCGTTCGCCGCCATCAGCGTGTTCGTGGTGCAGGGCGGCATCTCACTCGCGGCCGGCCTGTTCGACTCGATCCTCGCCGAGGGCAGCGAGTCGCTCGCCGCCCTGACCAGCGCGGGGGGCGTCCTGATCATCGGGATCAGTTTGAAGTTGCTCGAGATCAAGGACGTGAAGGTGGGGAACTTCCTGCCGGCGCTGATCTTCGCGCCGGCGCTCGTGGGTCTCGTGAGCCTGTTCTGACGTTCATGAGTCTGGGAACGACGAAGGCCCCGGGATCACCCCGGGGCCCTCGGTCCAGCGTGGTGTTCCGTGTGGCTAGTAGCCGGGGCCTGCCGTCGCCTGGACGAGGCCGGCGAGTGCGCTGTAGCCCGCGTCCGTCGGGTGGATGTCACCCGAGAAGATCGCGGTCAGTGCGTTCAGCGTTGCGAGCTCGACCGGCGGGTTGCTGCCGTTGCCGGGGTTGAACGTCGGCATCGGATCGGTGAACTTCGCGTGGTAGTTCGCGGCCGTGGCGGCCGTCAGCGCGTTCAGCTGGTTGCTGAGCGCGTCGGTGCCTGCGGCTGCTGCCGCTCCGGCCTGGAAGTAGACCGGCACGTACAGCGGGTTGTAGAGCCCGATGACGATGATCTCCTTGGTCTTGCCACCCTCGTCGCGGAGCGTGCACAGCGTCTTGCTGAGGTTCTTCTGAATCGAGGCGAACACCGCGGGGGCGCCGGCCTGGATGCAGACGAGGTCGATCGCGCCGCTGGCCGCAGTGCAGCCGTTCTTGAGCGCGAGCACGTCGTTTGCGCCGATGTCGATCGTCACCGGGTTGACCTTCTTGCCCTTGTCCCGCAGGACCTGGACCGCAGCCTGAAGCTGCGTCTTGCCCGGGTGGTTCGAGTGGATCGCGAACGGGTAGGTCGTGCAGCCCGTCGTCGTGTTCGTCGCGTTGTTCAGTGTCGCGCTCGTCTCACCGGGGCAGCCCAGGTTGACGGTCTTGACGCCGGGGGTCGTCGCGCCGAACAGGCTGGCGAAGACGTTGACGTAGCCCGTGGAGAACTGCGTGTCGGGTGACGTGCAGCCGGTCGGCGCGCACGCCGTGACCTTGCTGGCCTGGTAGCCGAACGCAAGCGAGTCGCCAAGCGCGAGATACGTGCCGTTGGCGACCGGTGGACCGCCGTAGCTCGGAGCGGCCTGCGCCGCCGGCGCTGCGACGAAGAGGGCGAAGAGCGTGACGATGAGACAGAGGCCGCGCAGGCGCGACCGTGATGCGAGGGACATGTGTCCTCCTCCTTGATGGCTTCGTCAGCGGGCCGCGCACACCGACCAGTGCGATTGCAAACCCCCGGCCCCCGGACAGAATCGAGTCGATTCGACCCTATCCGCGCAGGACTCGTGCTCGCAACTGCCCTCCGCAGGTGCGTCCACGACGGCACGCGGCATGTAGGCTCGGGTTGTTGCGCTGGTGTCGCGAGGAGACGCGGCCCGTGCACGGTCCGGAGAGCGACGTCAAGGGGTTTGCGGTGGGGGAAACGAGCGCATCGGGTACCGCGCGGGCGGGCGGATCCGACGCCGGACGCCGCTCCCCGATCGTCGGCGGCGTCGCGGCGCGCCGGATGCCGACGCCCCGGCGCGTCCTGGCGATCTCCTCGCTCGGCGTCTTCATCGCGTTCGTCGACGCAACGATCGTCAACATCGCCTTTCCGGACATCCACGAGTCGTTCCCGCAGACGAGCCTCTCGGGTCTGTCGTGGGTGCTGAGCGCCTACAACATCGTGTTCGCGGCGTTCCTCGTGTCGGCCGGCCGACTCGCGGACCTGGTTGGTCGCAAGCGCACGTTCCTGTGGGGCCTGTGGGTGTTCAGCATCGCGTCCGGGCTGTGCGCTGCAGCACCATCGGTGGACACCCTGATCGCCGCACGCGTGATCCAGGCGCTCGGCGCCGCGATGCTGATTCCGGCATCGCTGGGCCTGGTCATCGCCGCCTTCAGCGTCGAGCACCGCGCACACGCGGTGGCGCTGTCCACCGCGGTCGGCGCGCTGGCAGCCGGCGTCGGTCCGTCACTCGGTGGCTTCCTGGTGACCGCCGCCGACTGGCGCCTGGTGTTCCTGGTCAACATCCCGGTCGGCATCGCCGGGATCGTCCTGACTCGCCGCTACCTGGTTGAGAGCCGCGCGCCGGGACGGCGCCGGGTTCCCGACCTGCTCGGCTCCGTGCTGTTCGCACTCTCGATCGCGCTGCTGGTGCTCGGTGTCGTTCAGGGCTCCGACTGGGGCTGGGCGAGCGCGAAGGTGCTGGGCGCGTGGGCGGCCTCGATCCTGCTCGGAGTCATCGTGGTGCGCCGCTGCCGGTGGCATCGGTCGCCGATCATCGACCTTGCCCTCCTGCGCATCCGGGCGTTCACCGTCGCCAACGCGATGACCGTCGTCGGCGGCGCGGCGTTCTTCGCGTACACGCTCTGCAACGTCCTCTTCCTGACGACGATCTGGGGCTACTCGATCCTCGACACCGGCCTCGCCCTGACGCCGGGCCCACTGGTGGCCGTGCTCGTGGCCGGGCCCTCGAGCCGGATCGTCGAACGCGCCGGGCCGCGAGCGATGCTGGTGCCGGGAGCGTTCATCTGGGGCGCCGCGGTCGTGTGGCTCATCACGCAGGTCGGGGTGACGCCGAACTTCGTGTCCGAGTGGCTTCCCGGGATGGTGCTGCTGGGCATCGGTGCCGGCATGTGCCTGCCGAATCTCACGGGCGCCGCGGTCGCCGCCGCGCCGGGCGACAGCTTCGCGACGGCCTCAGCGCTCAATTCGGTTGCGCGCCAGGTCGGCGCGGCGATCGGCGTGGCGACCGTGGTGACGATCATCGGCACCCCGTCGCCTGCGGACGCCCCCGCGGCGTTCGACAACGGCTGGACGTTCTCGGCGGTCTGCTTCTTCGTGGTCGGGACGGGCTGCCTGTTTCTGGGCCGCCGCGGCACGCTTGCCGGCGCGGAGCTGCCCTCGCTGGCCCATGCCGCGCGTGAGGTCATGCGCGACGAGGGTCCGGCAGAGACGGCCTCAGGGCTCGAGCCACTGGAGACCTCTCCACCCCGGCCGATCGCGACCGCCGAGGCGCCGCCGCGCGCCGAGACCACAGCGGACTTCCTTGCCCAGGTCTCGATCTTCGCCGGCCTGCCGGCTGACCTGCGCGAGCGCGTGGCTGCCGATGCGCGGTCGGTCAACCTGGCCGCCGGCGACTGGCTGTTCCGTGAGGGCGACAGTGCAAGCGGCCTGTTCGTCGTGCGCGCCGGGCGCCTTGAGGTCGTCAGCGAGGGAGCGGACGAGGGGGTGCTGCGCGTGCTCGGGCGCGGGGCGGCGGTCGGCGAACTGGCGCTGCTCACCGACGAGGCGCGCTCGGCGTCGGTGCGGGCAGCACGCGACAGCGACCTGATCGCCATCGACCGGGCCCCCTTCGAAGCGCTCCTGGACGACGCGCCCGAGGTTTCCCGCGCGCTGAGCCGGTCGCTCGCCGAGCAGCTTCGCACCAGTCGCGCGACGGTCGAGGCGGCTCGGCCGCGGCCGAGCACGATCACGCTGCTGCCCGCCGGCGACGGCATCCCGATCGACGAGATCGCCGCCCGGGTCGCGCACGCGCTCTCGCGCTTCGCCGCCGTCGCACTGCTGGACGGCCGCGACGTGCCCGCGCCGCAGCCGGGAACATCGGCTCTGGCCCTGCTCGGCCCGGTGCTCGACCGCGCCGAGAATGCCGGCGACCTGGTGCTGCTGGTGGGCCAGAACCCGGGCAGCGGCGATGACTGGAACGACTTCTGCCTCAAGCAGGCCGACCGCGTCCTGCTGGTGGCCGGCGGCGGTGATCCCGAAGGCGCGCCGCTCGACAGGCCGGAGCTGCGCGGATGCGATCTGGTCGGATACGACGTCGTGCACGGATCCGGCGCACTCGCCGGGCTGGCCGCTCGGCTTGATCCGATCGAGACCCATGCGATCGACCCTCACGACCTCGATGGATCAGCCGCCCGGCTGGCGCGCCGGCTCACGGGCCGGTCGGTCGGCGTCGTGCTCTCAGGCGGCGGAGCGCGAGCCTTCTCGCATATCGGCGTCCTCGAGGAGCTGCTGGCGGCCGGAGTGACGATCGACCGCGTCGCCGGCGTGAGCATGGGCGCCTTCATCGGCGGCATGGTGGCCGCCGGGATGGATCCACAGGAGATCGATGCACGCTGCTTCGACGAATGGGTGCGGCGGCGACCGCTCGGCGACTACACGCTGCCCCGCCACGCGCTGATTCGCGGGGACCGGGCCGAGGCGATGCTGCAGCGGACCTTCGGGACGGTCGCGATCGAGGAGCTCGAGCGCAGCTTCTTCTGCGCGAGTGCCGACCTGCGGCGCAGCGAGCTCGTCGTGCACCGCTGGGGCGCACTGGTGGACCGCGTCGGCCCGAGCATCGCGATGCCCATCCTCGGTCCACCGCAGGTACGCGACGGACGCGTCCTGATCGACGGATCCCTGATCGACAACCTGCCCGTCGGCACGATGGCGGCGCTCGGTGAGGGACCGATCATCGCCGTCGACGTCAAGGCCTCGATCGAGCGCGCGACGCCCAGGCCGACGAGCTCGAGCGACGGCGAGCGGACCGCGTCGCGCCGCGTCGCCGGTGGCGGCGGCCGCCCACCCGGACTGGGCGAGACGATCGCGCGGGTGCTGCTGCTCGCGAGCTCGAAGACCTCGGACGCGGCACGCCGGCACGCCGACCTCGTCATCAACCCGCGAACCGACGGCGTCGGCCTGCTCGAGTTTCACCAGCTCGACCGTGCGCGCGAGGCCGGTCGCGAGGCCGCTCGCGCCGCGCTTGCGCAGGCGCCCGATCAGCTGTTCGGCTGAATCACCGCTACGACGCGCCGCGCGGAACAGGCGGCAGGTCGCGGCGCAACCCGGGCGTGCGGATCAGCTTGATCGGCCCGACGAACGACGTGGCGTCGACGAAGAACGTGACCCCGTCGCGCTCCTCAATTGCGGTGACTGCGGCGTCCTGGTGGCGCCATGACAGCGCCCAGATGATTCCGAAGCCGGCCGCGATCGCGGCGATCTGCGGCCAGAGCAGCGACAGCGCGGCTGACACGACCGTCGCCAGCAGCAGCGGCCAGAGGCGGTTCAGCAGCACGCGACCGGCGCGCAGTTCGGGCAGATGGCTCGAGCTCTTCGCGTCACGCAACGCCTTCTCGACGGGCGGCGACGGATGGCTGCGGCGCCCGATCCAGCTGCCCGAGAGTGCCGCGATCAGCCACCAGCCGGCCGCGACCAGTCCGAGCAGATCGTCGCCGAGCGAGTTGGCCTCGACGACGGTGACGAGTGCCAGCAGCGTCGCCGCGGCGGCGCTCAGCAGGACGGTGCTCTTCAGCAGATCGACGAAGCGCACGGCTCCGGCTCAGAAGACGAGCGCTTCGAGGAGGTCGCGGACGCCATCGATGCCGTCGACGAGCACGTCGGCCGCCTCGGTCAGCTCCACCGGCGTCTCGTCCGAGCGGACGCCCACGCAGGCCGCGTGCGTCAGGCGGCCCTCGTCGACGAGGCGCAGCAGGCCGTCGAACGCATCCACGTCGGTGACGTCGTCGCCGATGTAGAGCGCGGTGTGAACGGGGGTGATCGCGAGCAGGCGACGCACGGCCGCGTCCTTGCCGATCGGCACGGGCGGGCGCAGCTCGAGCACGCGGCGACCCTCATGGATGACGAGTCCCACCTCACGGGCACTGGCGGCGATCTCGCGCGCGAGGTCCTCGGCGCGCTCCTCGTCGTCGGCGCCACGCCAATGCAGCGCGACGATCGGGCCCTTGTCCTCACGCAGCAGTCCGGCCTCGCGCATGCGGTCGGCGCGCACGCCGTCGGCGACGCCGCGCACGCGACCCGCCCAGCGCTCGGCCTCCGGGTCGACGGTCGCCTTCGCGGCGCCGCGCAGCAGCAGCTCTGCACCGTGGTTGCCGGCGTAGGGGATCGAGCCGATCCCGACCATCCTCCGCGCGACGCTGGCGCGTCGGCCGCTGACGCAGCCGACGAGGCCGTAGCTCTCGGTCAGGCGGTGCACGACGCGGCGCATCCGCTCGGGAACCGTCGCCGCCTCCGGGTCGCGCACGATCGGCGCGAGGGTGCCGTCCACGTCGAGCAGCACCGCTGCGCCGGCCGGGTCGGATCGCAGCGGGGCGAGGACCTGATCGAGCGTCGCGGCCGGTGACACGGGATCTAGTATGCCGCTATGCCCCGCAGCCGACCTGCGCAGCTCGCGGCGATCGGGCTGGCGGCGGGCCTCTTCAGCGGTCTCTTCGGCGTCGGCGGCGGCACCGTCATCGTCCCGCTGCTGATTCTCTGGTTCGCCTACGGCGCGAAGGAGGCGACCGGGACGTCGCTGCTGGCGATCGTGCTGATGGCGCTCGCCGCGGTGGTGCTGCAGGCGATCTACGGCAACGTGCACCTGCGCGAGGGACTGCTCGTCGGACTGCCCGCGGTCGGCGGGGTGCTGGCGGGCACCTGGCTGCAGCAGCGGATTCCAGCGGCGGTCGTGCGCCTCCTGTTCGCGATCCTGCTTGCGACGACCGCGGTCCTGCTGGTGGTGCGCGCGTCGTGATCGCCGGGGCGATCCTGATCGGCATCGCGGCGGGTGTGATCTCGGGGCTGCTCGGCGTCGGCGGCGGCGTGCTGTTCGTCCCCGCGCTCGTCCTCCTGCTCGGCCTGGACCAGGTCGACGCCGAGGCGACGTCGCTGCTGGCGATCGTGCCCGTTGCGCTGGTCGGCGCCTGGCGCCAGAACACGTACGGCAACGTGCGCGTCCGCGACGGCCTGACGATCGGCCTGCTCGCCATCCCCGGCGCGCTGCTCGGAGTGGTCCTCGCAAACGCCGTTCCCGAGCGCGTGATCGAGTACGGCTTCGCGGCGCTGCTGCTGTGGGTCGCGTGGACACTCGGGCGCGGCGCGCTGCTTGAGCTGAGGCAGAGCAACCCGCCGTAGGCTGTCCGTATGCCGGGGAACCGACCGGAGCTGCGCGACGAGCGCCCAGGCGTGGGGCTCGGCCTCGCCGCGGCCGTCGGTGCGATCGCGCTGGCGACCGTGATCATCGTCCCGCTGCGCGATGTCGCGCCCGACATCTCGCTTGGGCTCGTCTACCTCGTCGCCGTGCTCGCTGTCGCCTCGCGCTTCGGGCGCTGGTCGGGCATCGCCGCGGCGTTCCTCGGCGCGCTCGCCTACAACTGGTTCCTGATCGATCCGACCGGCCGCTTCACGGTCGCCGACAGCAAGGACTGGTACGCGCTCGCCGTCTTCCTCGTGAGCGCCATCGCCGCGAGTGCGGTCGCAGACCGTGCGCGCTCGCGGATCCGGCTCGTCGAGCTGCGCCGTCAGGAGGCGACGCTCGCCGCCGCTGCTGCAGTCGACCTGCTGGGCGAGGGCGCGCTGCGGGCACGGCTGCGTACGGCGGCGCGTCGTGTCGGCGACGCCGTCGGTGTCGAGGACGCACGCATCGTCGAGGGCGAGGCGCCGGCGTCTGACGGCGAAGTCGCGATCGAGCTTGCCGGCCCGCGTGGGCGGGCAGGCACGCTGTTCCTCCCGGCGACGCTTCCGGCGGCGGTGCAGCAGCGCCTGCGCCTGCGTGTCGCGCCCGCGCTCGGCACGCTGCTCGAGAGCGCGCTCGAGCGCGACCGTCTTGCGGCCGAGGTGGTCGAGACCGAGGCGCTGCGGCGTTCCGACGCGCTGAAGACCGCGCTGCTGCGCGCGACATCGCATGACCTGCGCTCGCCGATCACGGCGATCATCGCGGCGGGCGAGACGCTGCGCTCGGCGACACTTCCGCAGGCCGACCGCGAGGAGCTCGCGGACGTCGTCGTCGGCGAGGGCACACGGCTCGACGAGCTGATCGAGAAGCTGCTCGACCTGTCGCGGCTGCAGGCCGGCACGGCCGAGCCGCGCGCGGACTGGTGCGAGATCGGGGAGCTGCTGCACGCCGCGGTGGCCGACGTCGAGGCACGCGACCCGGGCGGCGGGTCGTTCACGTTCGCGCTGCAGCGCGACCTCCCGCTGGTGCGCGCCGACCCCGCCCAGCTCGAGCGCGTGTTCGCGAACCTGATGGAGAACGCGCGCCGCTTCTCAGCCGGAGAGCCCGTGTCCGTCCGTGCCCGCGTCGTCGGCAGCCGGCTGGTCGTGCGGATCGTCGACCAGGGCCCGGGGATCCCGCCGGCGGTGCAGCGGCGGGTGTTCGATCCGTTCTGGCGCGGGACCGACGACCGCCGCGACGGTCACACCGGCTCTGGCCTGGGCCTGGCGATCGCGAAGGGCTTCGTCGAGGCAAACGGGGGACGGATCGCGCTCGAGTCGGTCCCCGGCCAGGGGACGACCGTCGTCGTCGAACTCGAGCTCTCGGGGCCGCTGCAGGTCGCCGCGTGAGCGACCGCCGGCGGATCCTCGTCTGCGACGACGAGCCGCAGATCCTGCGCGCGCTGAAGGTCGTGCTGCGCGAGGCCGGCTTCGAGCCGGTGCCCGCCGAGACGGTCGAGGAGGCGCTCGACGCCGCCGCCGTGCGTCCGCCCGACGCCGCGATCGTCGATCTCGTGCTGCCGGACGGTGACGGCATCGACGTCCTGCGCGGGCTGCGCGAGTGGTCGCAGATGCCGGTGCTCGTGCTGTCGGCGATCGGCGACGAGGAGGCGAAGGTCCGCGCGCTCGAAGCCGGGGCCGACGACTACGTGACGAAGCCGTTCGGCCCACGCGAGCTGATCGCCCGGCTCGAGGCGGCACTGCGCCGCGTCGGCGCCGGCGCGGGTGAGCCGGTGATCAGCGTCGGAGACCTCGAGATCGATGTCGCCGCCCACCGCGTGGCACGCGCGGGGCAGGAGATCCACCTGACGCCGACCGAGTTCGAGCTGCTCAAGGCACTGGTCCGCAATCGCGGCCGGCTGATGACCCACCGCGCGCTGCTGATCGAGGTCTGGGGACCGGAGTACGTCGAGGACAACCACGTGCTGCGCGGGCAGATCGCCAACCTGCGGCGCAAGATCGAACCCGCCGAGGGACCGCGCTACATCCGCACCGACCCGGGCATCGGGTACCGCTTCGTCGACGCCGAATAGGCGCAACGGAGGCTCTGGACAGGATCTGTACACGGCGCCCGGCAATCCGGGCGCGGCCGTGACAAGGGCGGGCGCATAGTCGAGAGCATGCTTCTCGATCTGCTCGCCGTCGCCGTCGGGATCGCCTCCTTCACGGCGCTGTACTTCGCCATCGACCTGATCGATCGCGCATGACCGCGCTCGGCGTCCTCCTGATCGTCGCGGTGCTCGTCGCCGCCTATCTCCTGTTCGCGCTGCTCAGGCCGGAGCGCTTCTGATGGCGATGGACCTGCTCGAGCTGGCGATCATCCTCGGCTTCGTCGTCCTGACGACGCCGATCCTCGGCGCATACATGGCGCGCGTCTTCACGGGCGAGCGCACGTTGCTGAGCCGGGTGCTGGTGCCGGCTGAGCGTCTCTGGTGCCGCGCGCTGCGCACGAGCCCCGAGCGCGGTCAGGACTGGAAGGAGTACGCCAAGGCGGCGGTCGCCTTCTCGCTGATCTCGTGGCTTGCGCTGTACCTGATCCTGCGCACGCAGACGCTGCATCCGTGGAATCCGCAGGGCTTCCACTCGACTCCATGGGATGTGACCTTCAGCACGGCCTCCTCGTTCGTGACGAACACGAACTGGCAGTACTACGGCGGCGAGACGACGATGACGTACTTCAGCCAGATGGCCGGGCTGGCGCTGCAGAACTTCGTCTCCGCCGGCGTCGGCATCGCGGTCGCCGTCGCGCTGGTCCGCGCGCTCGCCAACCGCAGCGGGCGCAACCTGCTCGGCAACTTCTGGGTCGACCTCTTCCGGGCGTGCTTCTACGTCCTGCTGCCGCTCGCGTTCATCGCGGCGATCGTGCTGATCTCGCAGGGCATCCTGCAGACGCTCGGCGGGTATCTCAGCTTCGATGGCGCCGGTGGGCTCGCACAGACCCTCGCGCGCGGCCCCGTCGCCTCGCAGGAGGCGATCAAGGAGCTCGGTACGAATGGCGGCGGGTTCTTCAACGTCAACTCGTCGATGCCGTTCGAGAACGCGAACGGCCTGACGAACGCGCTGGAGATCTGGATGATCCTGGCGATTCCGGCCGCGCTGACCTCGACCTACGGGCGCCTGGTCGGCAACCGCCGCCAGGGCTGGATGATCTTCTCGGTGATGGGGCTGCTGTTCCTGGCCTCCGTCGCGGTCGTCTTCTTCGCCGAGCGCCACGGAACCCCCGCGCAGCAGTTCGCCGGGATCGTCGGGCAGAACATGGAAGGCAAGGAGATCCGCTTCGGCACCGGCGGGTCGGCGCTGTTCGCCGCCGTCACGACCGTCACCTCGTGCGGCGCCGTGAACGCCGCGATGGAGTCGCTCACGGGCATCGGCAGCCTGTCGCCGTTCAGCGGCATGTCGATGAGCGAGGTCGTCTTCGGCGGCGTCGGCTCGGGCCTCTACGGGATGCTCGTGTTCGCCCTGCTCGCGGTCTTCGTCGGCGGGCTGATGGTCGGCCGCAC
This sequence comes from uncultured Actinomycetes bacterium, assembly GCA_963821685.1. Classification (GTDB taxonomy): domain Bacteria; phylum Actinomycetota; class Thermoleophilia; order Solirubrobacterales; family Solirubrobacteraceae; genus F1-60-MAGs163. The sequence goes on from CAWGEW010000001.1 coordinate 269,460, forward strand.
GCCCGAGTTCCTCGGCAAGAAGGTCGAGGCGCGTGAGATGAAGCTCGCGACGCTCGCGATCCTCGTGACGCCGCTGTTCGCGCTGATCTTCGCCGGCCTCGCGCTGGGCACCGACTACGGCGCGGCATCGATCTTCGCGGCCGGAAAGCCACAGGGCTTCTCCGAGACCGCCTACGCCTACATGTCGCAGGCGAACAACAACGGCTCCGCGTTCGCCGGCTACACGGGCTTCGTCCAGCCGAACGCCGGCAGCCTCGGGTCCTACGGGATCACGTTCGCCGACGTCGTCGGTGGCCTCGTGATGATCTTCGCGCGCTTCCTCCCGATGATCCTCGCGCTCGCGCTAGCGGGCTCACTTGCCGGCAAGCGCAGCATCCCCGCAGGCGCCGGGACGCTGCGCACCGACACGCCGACGTTCGGCGTCCTGCTCGGCGGCGTCGTCGTGATCGTCGGCGCACTGACATTCCTGCCCGCCCTGCTCCTCGGGCCCCTCGCCCAGGGCCTGACCGACCAGCTCTTCTGATCATGCTCGCAACACTCCGCTCAGCCACCGTCGCGATCGTGCTCACCACGCTCGTCCTCGGCCTCGCCTACCCGCTCGTCGTCACCGGCGTCGGCCAGCTCGCCTTCCCGGGCGCGGCCGACGGCTCGCTCGTCACGCGCGACGGGAAGACCGTCGGCTCGTCACTGATCGCCCAGTCGTTCCAGCGGCCGGTGCTCGACGCCGCCGGCAAGCCGAGGGTCGACAAGGACGGCGCGCCGGTCACCGAACCCGACCCGCGCTACCTGCAGCCGAGGCCGTCGCAGACCGGCTACTCCGCCGACGCGACCTACTTCGCCAACCGCGGCCCGAACTCCAAGGTCGCCGCCTACGGCTATCGCGCCGCGGTCGCCGAGGTCCTCGCGTTCGAGCGTCCCTACGTCCCGGGCCTGAAGGCCGCGGACATTCCCGTGGACGCGGTCGAATACAGCGCCTCCGGCGTCGACCCGCAGATCTCGGTCGCGAACGCCGGCATGCAGAGCTTCCGCATCGCTCGTCAGCGCGGGATTCCGCGCTCGAAGGTCCTCGACCTGGTCAAGGCCAACACGGACGACCGCGCACTCGGCCTGTTCGGCCGGCCGGGCGTCAACGTCCTCGAATTCAACCTCGCGCTCGACCGGGAGGCCCCGCTGCGATGACCCGTTCCGATCAGTCCTCGTCTGCACTCTCGCTCGACGTCCTCGGGCCGGCGCTGCTGTCGTCGCTGCGCAAGCTCGACCCGCGCGACCAGATCCGCAACCCGGTGATGTTCGTCGTCGAGCTCGGCGCCGTGATCGTCACGATCGCCTGGATCATCCAGGCGTTCGGCGGCAAGCCGATCGGTGGTGGCGACGAGCCCGCCTGGTACACGTTCACGATCGGCTTCTGGCTCTGGCTGACGGTCGTCTTCGCGAACCTCGCCGAGGCACTCGCCGAAGGCCGCGGCCGCGCGCAGGCCGACGCGCTGCGCGCGATGCGCTCGGACACCGTCGCGATGCTGCGCGACGGGACGACGAAGCTGGCCAACGAGCTGCGCCGCGGCGACGTCGTCGTGGTCGCTGCCGGCGAGGTCATCCCGGGGGACGGGACCGTCGTCGAGGGCATCGCCTCGGTCGACGAGTCGGCGATCACGGGCGAGTCGGCGCCGGTGATCCGCGAGTCCGGCGGCGATCGCAGCGCCGTCACCGGCGGCACGCGCGTGCTCTCCGACCAGATCGTCGTCGAGATCACGCAGGAGCCCGGCCAGAGCTTCCTCGACCGCATGATCGGCCTCGTCGAGGGCGCCGAGCGGCGCAAGACGCCGAACGAGATCGCGCTGTCGATCCTGCTCGCCGGCCTGACGCTCGTCTTCCTCGTCGTCGTGGTGACGCTGCAGCCGTTCGCCGACTTCGCCGGCACCGCGATCTCGCTGACGACGCTGATCGCGCTGCTCGTCTCGCTGATCCCGACGACGATCGGCGCGCTGCTGAGCGCGATCGGCATCGCCGGCATGGACCGGCTCGTGCGACGCAACGTGCTCGCACTGTCCGGGCGTGCCGTCGAGGCGTCGGGCGACGTGGACGTGCTGCTGCTCGACAAGACCGGCACGATCACCTACGGCAACCGCCAGGCCGCCGAGTTCGTCCCGATGCCGGCCGTCGACGCGGCGCAGCTGATCGCCGCCGCGCGGCTGTCGTCGCTCGCCGACGAGACGCCCGAGGGCCGCTCGATCGTCGAGCTCGCCGAGTCGCTCGGAGCGACCGGCAGCGAGGCGTCGGGCGCCCGCTTCGTGCCGTTCACGGCCGAGACGCGGATGAGCGGCATCGACGGCGACGGGACGGCGTTGCGCAAGGGCGCCGCCGACTCGGTCGCCGCCTGGGTGCAGTCCCAGGGCGGCGTGGTGCCGACCGCGATGAAGCCGGCGGTCGATCGCATCGCCGGTGAGGGCGGCACACCGCTGGTCGTCGCCCGCGACGCCGACGTGCTCGGCGTCATCTACCTCAAGGACACCGTCAAGGAGGGCATGCGCGAGCGCTTCGACCGGCTGCGCGCGATGGGCATCCGCACCGTGATGGTCACCGGCGACAACCCGCTGACCGCGGCGAAGATCGCCGAGGAGGCCGGCGTGGATGACTTCCTCGCCGAGGCGACGCCGGAGCGCAAGCTCGACCTGATTCGCCACGAGCAGGAGGAGGGGCGGATGGTCGCGATGGCCGGCGACGGCACCAACGACGCGCCCGCACTCGCCCAGGCGGACGTCGGCGTGACGATGCAGACCGGCACGCAGGCGGCACGCGAGGCGGGGAACATGGTCGACCTCGACTCGAACCCGACGAAGCTCATCGAGATCGTCGAAGTGGGCAAGCAATTGCTGATCACGCGCGGCTCGCTGACGACGTTCTCGATCGCCAACGACGTCGCGAAGTACTTCGCGATCCTGCCGGCGATCTTCCTCACGACATACGCCGCGTCGGGCGCAAGCGAGGGGCCGCTCGCCGGCCTCAACGTGATGAACCTCGGGTCACCCCAGTCGGCGATCCTCTCGGCCATCATCTTCAACGCGCTGATCATCCCGCTGCTCGTGCCGCTCGCCCTGCGCGGCGTGTCCTACAAGCCCTCGGGCGCGACCGCGCTGCTGCGGCGCAACCTGCTGATCTACGGCCTCGGCGGGCTGATCGTCCCGTTCATCGGCATCAAGCTCGTCGACCTCGTCGTCTCCAACCTGCTGGGGGCGTGACGGATGTGAACGGCGATCCTCAGCGCGGGCGTCACAAGGTCTTCCTCGGCATGGCCGCCGGGGTCGGGAAGACCTACGCGATGCTCGACGAGGGCCACGAGTTCCTGGAGGACGGCGAGGACGTCGTCGTCGGCGTCGTCGAGACGCACGGGCGCGTGGCGACCGCGGCACGCACGGCCGGGCTCGAGATCCTGCCGCGACGGACCGTCGAATACCGGGGGTCGGCGCTCGAGGAGATGGACCTGCCGGGCATCATCGCCCGCCGTCCGGCCGTCTGCCTGATCGACGAGCTCGCACACACGAACGCGCCCGGGCTCGAACACGGCAAGCGCTACGAGGACGTCGAGGACGTCCTCGACGCCGGCATCGACGTGGTCTCGACGATGAACGTCCAGCACCTCGAGTCGCTGAACGACCTCGTCACCGAGCTCACCGGCGTCCGCGTCCGCGAGACCGTCCCGGACGCGGTGCTCGCGCGCGCCGATGACGTGGTCGTCGTCGACCTGACCCCCGAGGAGCTGCTCGAGCGGCTGCGCGCGGGACGCGTCTATCCGAAGGAGCGGATCGAGACGGCGCTGAACGGCTTCTTCACGATCGAGAACCTCGTGTCGCTGCGCGAGGTGGCGCTGCGGCAGGTCGCCGAGGCCGTCGGCGCTCAGCGCGTCACGCGCGTGGAGCTGGGGACCCGTGGGCGCAGCGTGTCCGGCGAGGCTGCGGCGTCGGCCGTCGCCGAGCGGCTGCTGGCGCTCGTGCGCCCGCGCCCCGAGGACCAGCGCGTCGTGCGGCGTGCGTGGCGGTCGGCACAGCGGCTCGGCGCGCCGCTCGACGTGCTCTGGGTGCAGCCGACGCGTGACCTCGGTGACGAGGAGGACAGCGGGCTGCGCGCACTGCGGCGCCTCTGCGCGCTGCTCGGCGCCGAGCTGCACGTGATCGAGTCCGACGACGTCACGCGGACGGTCCGGCAGTTCGCCCGTGACCGCCGCACGACCTACGTCCTGCTCGGCTCGCCGCACACGCCGCGGGGTGTAGATCGACTGCGTGATCCGCTCCCGATTCGCCTTGTGCGCGCGCTCGAGGGGATCGACGTGCGGATCGTCGCCGACCGTGCGCTGCGCGATGCACCCGAGGAGAACGAGACAACGTGGTGATCGCGCTGGCTGCCGTCGTGGCCCTGGCAGCCGGCCTGGCCGCCGGCTGGTGGCTGCCGCCAAGCGGACGCCGTGTGGCACAGGCGAAGCGCGGTGGCGCGCGCAGGATCCTGCTGCCGTTCAGCGGCGAGGCGATCTCGACCCGCGCGCTCGACGCGGCGATCCGGCTCGCGCGCGCCGAGGGCGCCACGCTGATGCCGGCGTACCTGGCGACCGTTCCGCGATCGCTGCCGCTCGAGGCTGCGCTGCCGCGTCAGGCGGGCCTCGCGCTGCCGGTCCTGGAGGCCGTCGAGCAGCGCGCGGCGCGCAACGGCATCCCGACCGACTGCCGGGTCAGCCGCGGTCGCACGCGACGCGACGCGCTGCGCCGGCTCGTCGCCGAGGAGGACGTCGACCGGATCATCGTCGCGGCTCGTCGTGATGGCGACCCCGGGTTCACACAGGACGACATCACCTGGCTGCTGGCCTCCGCCGAGGCCGAGGTGCTCGTACTGCGGCCCGGCCCGGACGACCACCGCGTCGTGACCGCCGAGGCGGTCCGCGGCCACTTCTGAGCTCAGAACAGGCCGCGCACGACGTGCAGCAGCGTGGCGCCGACGGTCAGGATCAGCGCGATGCCGGCCGCGCCGATCACGGTGCCGATCGCGAGCACGACGAGGTCGTCGAGGATGATCGCCAGCGTCACGCCGACGGCACCCAGCGCGGGGAGCGTGTCGAGGCCGGAGAACGGCGGCGCCAGAGCGGCCGCGACGGCGAAGCCGATCAGCAGCAGGCCGAGTAGGCGGAGCGTCAGGCGGTGCCGGAACACCCAGACTCCGCGTGGCCGTGAAAACCGCTCGACCCGGCGCACCCAGCGGACGATGAAGGGGATCGCCTTGTCCGTCGCAGCGGCCCCGAGCGGGCGGTCGCGCCAGCGCTCGGGCAGCCAGATCGTGCGGCGCCCGAGCACCATCTGGCTCGCGAGCAGCACCGCGATCAGCTCGAACACGTGCGTGATGCCGCCCGTCGGCAGCGGCGTCGCCGGAAGGAACATCAGCAGCATGATCGCCACGGCGAAGCTCTTCTCGGCGAACACGCTGCCGAGTGCGCCGACGGTCTTCGGCTCGTCGCTGCCCAGCCAGCCCTCGAGCACGTCGCTGAACGCCACGCGGCTCTCCGCGTCGCCCGGACGGCCTTCGGGCCCGCCCGGCGTGGCTCAGGCCTTCAGTCGCCGGCGCAGCGCGGCGACGGTGCGCCGCGCCACGGGGATCTCGGTCCCGTCGCGCAGCTCCAGCACCGCGGTGCCGTTCTCGAGTGAGCGCAGCTCGATCGCGTGGCTGATGTTCACGAGGTGCCCACGATGGACACGCGTGAACCCGGCCGGGCCCCAGTCGTCCTCGAGGTGGCCGAGCGAGGCGCGCAGCACGAACTCGCCGTCGGGTGAGTGGATCCGCGCGTAGTCGCCGTCCGCATCGACGTGCGTGATCGACTCCAGGCGCACGAGCCGCTTGCCCGCGCCGCTGGGGTTGTCGAGCGCGACGACCTCGGGAGCGCTCGCGGGCACCGCGACTTCGCCGCCGTGGCGGCGCGAGCGCGCGTGCTCGACACGAGCGAGCGCGGCGTCGAGCCGGTCGCGCGTGACGGGCTTGACGAGGAAGTCGAGCGCCTCGACCTCGAACGCCTCGACGGCCGCATCGGCGTGGCCGGTCAGGAAGACGACCTCCGGCGGATCGTCGAAGCGGCGCAGCAGCCGCGCGAGCTCGATGCCCTCGATCTCGGGCATCCGCACATCGAGCAGCAGCATGTCGAAGGTTCCCTCGCCGAGGCGCAGCAGCGCCTCACGGCCGCCGCCGGCCGTCTCGACACGGGCTACGCGGGCCGAGGCCTGCAGCAGGCGCTGCACGTCCGCGAGCGCACGTGGCTCGTCGTCGACCGCCAGCACGACCAGACCGCTCACGTCGTCGTCACCTCCGTCAGGGGGATGCGCAGGACGTCCGGCGGTCCTGCGCCGCTCACTGTCAGCTCGAGCCCGCCGGCCTGCGGGCGAAGTGCCACGCCGACCGGTCCCGGCTCCTCGCGCAGCCGGCGCCCGAGCGTCGTCTCGATCGGGCCCTGGATCGTCCCGGGGACCACGCGCCCGAACACCTCGGCGGCGTCCGGCAGCTCGACGGTGATGCGATCCGGGAACCGCGCCTGCTGCAGCCGCAGGAAGGTCGCGGTGTGCGCCAGCTCCTGCGCGATGCTGACCGGAGCGCGGTCCTCGCGCAGGCTGTACGAGAGGAACTGGCCGAGCTCGGCGAGCACGTCGCGCGCGTAGTCCGGGTCCTCGTCGATGTAGCTCGCGGCCGCTGCCAGCACGTTGTTCACAAAGTGCACGGAGACCGGCGAGCCGCTGGGGGCGTCGTCCTGCAAGGGCTGTTCACGGACGTCCACCATCTCGCTCCTGCGCGCGAACGCTAGCGGCCGGACCGGCGCCCTGGACGCCTTTCGCCGCTCGGCGCGCCGGCTGCGCCGTCCGGCGCGTGACAGTCACGGGTGCAGGCGCTCAACTGTTGTGAGCGAATCTGCCGATACGTACCCTCGGACGCTCCACTCCAGGGGGCGACGACCACCGGTGCACCACCTTCCTGACATACCGCAGGACGCGTTCGAACAGCGCCTGTTCGCACTCGCCACCGACGCCCTCGTCGTGTGTCGTGTCGACGGGACGATTCGGCGGGCGAATCCTGCGGCCGCGCGGCTGCTGCTCGGTGACGAGAACGCCCCGCTGACCGGCATGCTCTGGGACGTCGTCCACCCCGATGACCTGGCGAGCGTGCGCCACGTCTTCGAGGTCGTCTCGCCCGACGGCCAGGTCCGCGACGAGGAGTTCCGCGTGCGGATCGTGCGGCCGGGCGCCGAGGTTCGCTGGGCCGAGGTCCGCGCCGTCGTCGATCACGACGCCGGCCTCTGCCACATCGTCGCGCGCGACATCACCGGTCGTGACGAGGACGACGCCGAACGACTCAGCGAGGCGTTCCGCGACGCGCCCACCGGCATGGCGATCGTCCAGCCGGACGGCCGCTTCAGCCGCGTCAACGGCGCGCTCTGCAAGCTGCTCGGGCGGACCGAGGACGAGCTGCTGCTGATGGGCGCGCTGGAGCTCGCCGAAAGCCCCGCCGCCGCCGAGCAGTGGGTCGCCGGCCAATGGGGCGACGGTGAGCCCGGCTCGTTCCAGCTCGAAGCGCGAATGCGCACCGGCGACGGCCGCCCCGTCGTCGCGCTCGTCAGCGGGACGCTCGTCCGCGACCCCGCGGGCCAGCCGCTGCACTACCTCGTCCAGTGGCTCGACGTCACCGAGCGCATCGCCGCCCAGGACGCCCTCGCCGCCAACGAGTCCAAGCTCGCCGAGGCGCAGCAGGTCGCGCGGCTCGGCAGCTGGGAGTGGCTGATGGAGGCCGACCGGGTCACCTGGTCGGACGAGCTCTACCGGATCCACGGCCTGCGCCCCGAAGCCACGTCACAGAGCTGGGCACGCCACCTGGAGCGCGTGCACCCCGAGGATCGTGCCCGCGTCGCGCGGACGATCGAGCAGGGTGTCGCCGACGGCCACGCCTGGAGCCTGGACCACCGGATCCTGCGCCCCGACGGCGATGTGCGCCTCGTGCACGCCCGCGGCGAGGTCGCCCACGACGCCGAAGGACATGCCGTCGCCGTCCACGGGACCTGCCAGGACGTCACCGAGTCGCGCGGCGTCGAGGACGCGCTGCGCGCCGCCGAGCAACTCTTCCGGCGCGCGTTCGACGACTCGCCGATCGGCATGGCGCTCGTCGACCTCGAAGGCCGCTGGCTGCGCCTGAACCGCGCGCTCGCGCAGATGGCCGGCCGCACCGAGGCCGACCTGCGCTCGACGACGCTCGGCGCGCTGAGCCACCCCGAGGACACCGAGCTCGACCGTCCGCTGGTGCGCGAGCTGCTCGCCGGCCGCCGCCGCAGCTACGCGATCGAGAAGCGCATGATGCACGCCGACGGGCGCGTGCTGCACCTGCTGACGCACGTCTCGCTGATGCACGGCGACGGCGAGCGCCCGCTCTACTTCCTCGTCCAGCTGATCGACCTCAGCGAGCGCCGCCGCGCCGAGGCCGAGCGCCGCGCCGGCGAGCAGCGGCTGCAGGCGATCATCGACAACGCGCCGGCGCTGATCTCCGTCAAGGACGCGCGCCAGCGCTTCCTGCTCGTCAACCGCCGCTTCGAGGACGCGATCGGTGTCGAGGCGGACGCCGTCCTGGGCCGCACCGCCGCCGAGGCGCTGCCGCTCGATCGGGTCGATGCGTCCGACGACGACCTCGAGCGCGAGGTCGTGCGCACCGGCGAGGCGCGCCAGACCGAGCTGACGCTGCGCGCCGCCAGCACCGGCGAGGAACACGAGCTGTTGCTCGTCAAGTTCCCGCTGCTCGACACCGACGGTCACATCGCCGCGGTCTGCACGATCGCGACGGACCTGACCGACCGTCGCCGCGCCGAGCGCGACCGCACCGAGCTCGAGCACCGCCTCGCTCAGGCACAGCGCCTGGAGAGCGTCGGCCAGCTCGCCGGCGGTGTCGCCCACGACTTCAACAATCTGCTGTCGGTGATCCTCTCCTGCGTCACGTTCGCGCGCGACGAGCTCGACGAGGACTCGCCGATCCGCGAGGACGTCGACGAGATCGGCCGCGCCGCCGAGCGCGCCGCGGCGCTGACCCGGCAGCTGCTGATGTTCAGCCGCCGCGAGGTCGTGCACCCCGAGGTCCTCGATCTCGGCGCGCTCGTGCTCGACCTCGAATCGCTGCTGTCACGCTCGCTCGGCGAGCTCGTCGACCTGGAGATCACCTGCGAGCCGCAGCTGCCGCCCGTGCTCGCCGACCGCTCGCGACTCGAGCAGGTGCTCGTCAACCTCGCCGTCAACGCACGTGACGCGATGCCGCAGGGTGGCGGCCTGCGGATCTCCGTCACGGCACGACGGCAACGACGTCGAGGTGCGCGTCGCCGACGAGGGCACCGGGATGGACGCCGCGGTCGCCGATCGCGCGTTCGAGCCGTTCTTCACGACCAAGCCGGCCGGCGAGGGGACCGGGCTCGGTCTCGCGACCGTGCACGGCATCGTCACCGACTCCGGTGGCGAGATCGCGATCGACTCGGCGCCGGGCGCCGGCACCGTCGTGCGCTTCACGCTTCCCGTCGCACGCGAGGAGCTGACGGTCGCGCCTGCGAGCCAGCCGGCTCCGCAGGCGGCCGACGCCGGGTCCGCGCGCGTCCTGATCGTCGAGGACCAGGATCCCGTCCGCCGCCAGGCCGTTCGCATCCTCGAGCGCCACGGCTACGAGGTGCGGCAGGCCGCCAGCGGCGACGCGGCACTCTCCGACTGGCAGCCCGTCGACGTGCTCGTGACCGACGTCGTGATGCCCGGCATGACCGGCCACGAGCTCGCGAAGCGGGCGACCGAGCTGGCCCCGGGCCTGCCCGTCGTCTTCATGTCCGGCCACACCGAGGACGTCGTGCTGCTGGACGGCGCGCGCGAGCGCGAGATCGCGTTCGTGCAGAAGCCCTTCACCCGCGACACGCTGCTGGGTGCGGTTGCGCGTGCGCTGAATGAGCAGGGCGCTCAGGCGGACCGCGGCGCCGCCGCCTAGAAGGTCGTCCACTCCCTCCTCGAACGGCACGTCGCGGGGCCCCGGCCCGAAAGGCGCAGGGCTCACCCGATCGGCTGCATATCGCGCCAGGGGGTGGCGCTTATTGCAGCCGATCGCAGAGGAGGGCGCTGCTGCTTTTCGTCCGTTGCGGGAGCGTCCTGCACTGCGGCCGCTGGACGTCGTTGCAGGGTTCGTCGCCTAGGTCGGCGCTGGCATCGCGTCGCGCACGAGGGCGGTGTCGACGAACTGTTCGAAGCGGACGATCGTGCCGCCGCGGACGACGAAGTGGTGGGCGACGCGCACGTTGATGTCCTTGCCGGTCGTCTTGTTGGTGGCGGTGTAGCGGGCGAGGACGACGACGTTTTCGCCGTCGACGAGGTAGGTGTCGTCGTGGGCGACCCAGTCGTTCCAGTCGCGGGCGAGGGTTTCCATGACGTTCGTGGTGACGGCGTTGGGGGTGCGGTAGGTGCCGGCGAGCGGGAAGCCGGCCATCTCGGTCCATTCCACGTCGTCGGCGAGCGTTGCGCGCAGGGCTTCCAGGTCGCCGTTGGCTGAGGCGAGGTACTGGCGGCGGACGACGTCCGCCGGCGCGGTCGAGGACTGCAAGCTCGCTGGTCATGTCAGCCCCAGTTCATCTCGCCCTTGGCGACTTTGGGTCCGATCTGCGCGGCGATCAGCATCCCGGAGTTCGGGTAGCGCGCGACCAAGGCCTCCGTCGCTGCGGCACCGTCAGGCGCTGAGGCGAGGATCTCTTCGAAGGCGTTGAGGTAGTCGCGCGTGTAGTGGATGGCGCTGACGTCGGCGGGTGCGTCCGGGAGGCGGTGTCCGGGGACGACGAGCTTGGGCTCGAGCGCTTCCATCTCGTCGAGGACGGCGATCCACGCGGCGCGCTGCTCGGGGGTTGCGGTGTCGGCTGTCCAGACGTGCTCGTTGCTGAACACCAGCACGCCGCCGACGATGGCCTGCTGTTCGGCCTGCCAGAGGTAGTGGCGGTCTGGGATGCGTCGGGTGTCCGCCGCGCAGCTCGAAGCGGTGGCCCTCGAGGATGATGTCGCCGGTGAGCGGGGCGAGGTCGACCAGGCGGGTCGGGCGGTTGTCCCCGACGGGCTCCCACGCCTTGAGCTTGCCTTCGTACGCGTCTCGGATGTGCTCGATGACCAGGGGCGTGGCGACCAGCTCGGCGTCGGGGAAGGCGTCGGCGATCACTTCAGCGCCCCAGTAGTAGTCGGGGTCGGCGTGGCTGATGAACAGCGTTGGTCAGCTGTTTGCCGGAGTCCAGGACCTCCGCGGCCAGGCGATGGCCGTCGGCGCGCGTGAAGCCCGCGTCGATCGAGCAGCGCCTCCTGCTCGCCGGTGATGAGCGTCGCCGTCTTGTTCTTGGCGCCGACGGGGAAGTCGAGGTCGATGATCTTGATGTCGAGTGCGCTCATCACGGGTCCTTGATCGGGGAGTCGCCAAAGTATCTGCGTACGCAGATACTGTCAAGTCAGATACCGTCTCTCGACCATGACCCCGCCGAAGAGCACCAAGACCCGGATCGCCACCGCCCAAGACGCGTCAACAGACGAACTCGTGCTCGCATTCGGGCACCTGCAGGGCGCCGCCAACCGACTCGCCTACCTGCTCGGGCAGGCCTTGGAAGAGCACTGCGGCATCAACCACCTCACGTTCGAGGTGCTCATGATCGTCGGGCGCGCCGGCCCCGAAGGGATTTCGATGCGCGCCATCGCCCAGGAACGCGTGCTGTCCACCGGCGGCGCGAGCCGGCTCATCGACCGCATGGAGACCGCAGGCCTGGTGACCCGAACCGCCGACGCCGAAGACCGCCGCGGCCGCCGCGTCAAACTGACCACTGCCGGCCAGGAGACCGCCGTCCGCGCCGCACGCCTCCACGTCGAGAACGTTCAGCGCTTCTTCATCGAACCGCTTCCCGAGGAGCACCGCCTCCAGTTCGTCGAGGACCTTCGCCTCCTCAGCCACGGCGCCCGCGACGCGCTCCCCCGCCTGCGATAACCCGCGAACACGCCTGCGACCCATGCAAAGCAGCACCCTGGTCGTCGGCGGCCTGACCGATGATTTTCGCGCGGGGGCTCGTCTGTACGCCAGGTACCGACTCACGGGAGACTCACGAATGAGGAAACTGACCTTCGGAATGAACCTGAGCCTGGACGGCTACATCGCCGCGCCCGGCGACGACCTCGGCTGGAGCGTGATGAGCGATGAGCTGTTCCAGTGGTGGTCCGACCGGGTGGGGGCGACGGGGTTGGCGCTGTACGGGCGCCGGCTGTGGGAGGGAATGAGCGCCCACTGGCCGACCGCCGACCAGCAGCCGGGCGCCACACCGGCGCAGATCGAGTTCGCCGGCCGCTGGCGGGACATGCCGAAGGTGGTGTTCTCCTCGACGACCAGCACGGTCGACTGGAACACCCGTCTGGTCACCGGCGACGCGGTCACCGAGATCACCCGGCTCAAGGCCGACGACGGCGCCTCCATGGACATTGCCGGAGCCACACTCGCCTCGGCGGCCATGCGGGCCGGGCTGATCGACGAGTACGCGGTCGTCACCCATCCCGTCCTGGTGGGCGGCGGCACGCCGTTCTTCACCGCCCTGGACGCGTGGGTGAGCCTGAACCTGGTGGAGACCCGGACGTTTCCCGGCGGCGTGGTGCTGACCAGGTACGAGACCCGGCACTGAGTGCCTGTTGAGGACATCAGCAAGATGAAGCGCTGCGAGGAGAAGATCCGCTACCGCACAGCTGCCGGCGCCCGCTGGGCTCTTTGGAACATCTGGTGGGACCGGTACGTGCGCGGGCGACGGCGGCGGCGCGAGCGGCGCGTGTACGCATGTCCGCATTGCGCTGGGTGGCACCTCACGTCGCAGCCCAAGCGGCGCGGCTGAGACCTCCCGGTCACCACGCACGAGCCATTCGGCCGAATCAGCACGGACTACAGCGCACTCGGCGGTGCTGGGAGCCCCACCGAGCAGTGACGGGTAGGAAGGCCCTAACGACCGTCCGGCGCCGGAGCGTCGTGGCCCATGCCGTGCTCGATCGCGGCCTTGACGCCGGCGTCAAGCGCGTTCAGGCGATAGAGCGCGAGCGCCTCGGGCAGCGCGAAGCGACGACCGGGTAGCGCGTCGGCGCCGTGGTGGCCGAGCACGCAGTGGCCGAGCGCGAGCCCGCGCGCCTCGTCGAGGCCGGTCGCGAGCGCTGCCTGTTCGACCATCCGCAGGCCGAGCTCTACGTGGCCGAGCAGACGGCCCTCGTCGCTCAGTCCGATCTCGGCCCCGAGCGTCAGCTCGCGGATGCGGCCCAGGTCGTGCACGAGCGCGGCGGTCAGCAGCAGATCCTGGTCGAGCTTCTGATGCAGCGTGCAGGACTCGACGGCGAGCGTCGCGACCGCAACCGTGTGCTCGAGCAGGCCGCCGAGGTAGGCGTGGTGCTGGGCGCGTGTCGCGGGCGCCCCGCGCAGCGCCGCGCGCAGCTTGTCGTCGCCCAGCAGCTTCGTCGAGCAGCGCGCGGAAACCCGCCTGCCGCACTTCACCGGCGAGTGCGTCGAGGAAGCCGTCGAGCTCATCGAGATCGCGGTAGGCGACGGGCAGGAAGGCGGCAGGGTCCGCGGTGCCCGGAGCGACCCGCGCGATGCTCGTGAGCTCGGCCTGGAGGTCGCCGCGGAAGCGGACGACGCGGCCGCCGGCGCGCACGAGGTCGCCGCGATCGAAGCGCGTCATGTGCAGGTCCGCATCACGGAACAGCCGGCCCGGCAGCGCACCCGTGCGGTCGCGCAACTCGACGACGAGGTACGGCGTTCCGGTGCGCGCCATCAGCCGGTCCTTGCGTGTGCAGGCGTAGACGCCATCGAGCGTGTCGCCATCGCGGAGCGTCGCGATCGCCCCGGCGCGCGGCGCGGTCGCGGCCTGCGCGGAAGGGGCTGAATCGGTTGATGGCACGGGTCCATGATGTACCGTGAACCGGATGCCGCCGCTGATCTGGGAGAGCCGTCCCGACGGCCTCCGGGCCCCCGCACTCGTGTGTGCCTTCACGGGGTGGAACGACGCGGGCGAGGCTGCGTCGTCGGCGCTGTCGTTCATGGGATCGCAGCTCGGCGCGACGCGCTTCGCGCAGCTCGATCCCGAGGAGTTCTTCGACTTTCAGGCGACGCGGCCGACGATTCGCCTCGTCGAGGGACGGACCCGCTCGGTCGAGTGGCCCGAAGTCGAGGTCTGGGCCGCGCACGCCCCGCGCGCCCCGCGCGACCTCGTGCTCGTCTCCGGCCCCGAGCCGTCGATGCGCTGGCGCACCTTCTGCGAGGGCATCCTCGAGCTGTCCGAGGCGCTCGGCGTGCAGCTCGCCGTCACGCTCGGGTCGCTGCTGGCCGACGTCGCGCACACCCGGCCGGTGCCGCTCGTCGGGCTGGCGAGCGACGACGTGCTGGTCGAGCGTCATGGCCTCTCGCAGTCCTCGTACGAGGGCCCGACCGGCATCACCGGCGTGCTCTACACGGCGTTCCAGAACGCCGGCCTCCCGGCGGCCTCGCTGTGGGCGAGCGTCCCGCACTACGTCGCGGCGGCCCCGAACCCGAAGGCCTCGCTCGCGCTCGTGCGCAAGCTCGAGTCGGTCGTCGGCGTGAGCGTCGACGCGAGCGAGCTCGAGACCGGCGCTGACGAGTACGAGCGGCGCGTGACCCAGGCCGTGTCCGGTGACGACGACGTGCGCCAGTTCGTCGAGCGGCTCGAGCAGGAAGCCGACGCCGAGGCACCGTCGGCCGAAGCGCAGGACGTGCCGTCGGGGGACGTGCTCGCGCGCGAGTTCCAGCGCTTCCTCAGTCAGCGCCCGCCGCGCGATGACTGACCGCGACATCAAGGACTCGATCCTCGACGCGGTCGGTGACACCCCGCTGGTGCGATTGAGCCGGCTCGGCGAGGGCCTGACCCCGCAGCTCGTCGCGAAGGTCGAGTACATGAATCCGGGCGGCTCGATCAAGGACCGTCCGGCGATCGCGATGGTCGAGGCCGCCGAGCGCGAGGGCAAGCTGAAGCCCGGCGGCACGATCGTCGAGCCGACCTCCGGCAACACCGGCACGGGCCTCGCGATCGCCGCCCGTCTGAAGGGCTACCGCGTGATCGCGGTGATGCCGGACAAGATGAGCAAGGAGAAGATCGACCTGCTGCGCGCCTACGGCGCCGAGGTCGTCGTCGCACCGACCGCGGTCGCTCCCGACTCGCCGGAGTCCTACTACCGCGTCGCCGATCGCCTGACCGAGGAGATCCCAGGGGCATTCCAGCCCAACCAGTACTTCAACCCGGCGAATCCCGAGTCGCATTACGCGACGACCGGTCCGGAGCTGTGGCAGCAGAGCGGCGGCGCGATCACGCACCTCGTCGTCGGCGTCGGCACCGGCGGCACGATCACCGGTGCCGGCCGCTACCTGAAGGAGAAGAACCCCGCGCTGCAGGTGATCGGCGCCGACCCGGTGGGCTCGATCTACTCCCAGGGCGAGGAGGGCATCAAGCCCTATCTCGTCGAGGGTGTCGGCGAGGACTTCTGGCCGGCGACGTTCGATCCGGCGATCGTCGACCGCTACGTGACGGTCTCCGACAAGGAGTCGTTCCTCGCCGCGCGCCGGCTCGCGATGGACGAGGGGATCCTCGCCGGCGGGTCGTGCGGAACGGCGCTGCACGCGGCGCTCGTCGTCGCGCAGGAGCTCACCGATCCCGAGGCGATGGTCTGCGTGATCCTGCCCGACGGCGGGCGCAGCTACCTGTCGAAGGTCTTCAACGACGCGTGGATGACGCAGCACGGCTTCCTCGAGCGCACCGGCGCGCAGACGGTCGGCGAGGTGCTGCGCCGCAAGACCGAGGGCGGCGCGATCCCGACGCTCGTCAGCGTGCGCGCCAACGACCTCGTCAAGGACGCGATCGCGCTGCTGCACGAGCATTCCGTCTCGCAGCTCCCCGTCGTCAGCGGGCACGACGCCGCGAGCGTCGTCGGCTCGATCGGCGAGCGCGGGCTGCTGCGCCACGCGGTCGACGAGCCGGCGCTGCTCGCGCGCGCAGATCGTCGATGTGATGGAGGCGCCGTTCCCCGCCGTGTCCGTCGACGACGAGGTGCGCGAGGCGACCGAGCTGCTCAGCGGCGACCGCCAGGCGCTGATGGTCACCGAGCACGGGCGCCCGGTCGGGATCGTGACGCGCACCGACCTGCTGGAAGCGCTCGCGCGGTGAGCGCGCACGAGCTGCCGGAGGACGCGCACTTCGCCACGCGCGCGGTGCACGCGGGGCTGCGGCCCGACCCGCACTTCCGCTCGGTGATCCCGGCGATCCACCAGACCTCGACGTTCGCGCAGCCCGCGCCCGGCGAGTACCTCGAGGAGTACGACTACGCGCGCACCGCCAACCCGACGCGACGCGCGCTGGAGGAGGCGCTCGGCATGCTCGAGGGCGGTCAGGCGACGGCGTTCGCCTCCGGCCTGGCAGCCGAGCACGCGCTGATCACGGCGGTCTGCGAGGCCGGCGATCACGTCGTGCTGCCGCACGATCTCTACGGCGGGACCTACCGGCTCGTCGACAAGATCCTGACCCGCTGGGGCCTGCAGTACACGATGGTCGACCAGACCGATCTCGACGCGCTCGCGGCCGCCGTCACGCCGCAGACGAAGCTGATCTGGGTCGAGACGCCGACGAACCCGCGCCTCGACGTCGTCGACATCGCGGGCGTCGTCGCGCGCAAGGCCGGCGCGCTCGTCGTCGTCGACAACACGTTCGCCACGCCCGTCAACCAGCAGCCGCTCGCGCTCGGCGCGGACGCCGTGATCCACTCGGCGACGAAGTACCTCGGCGGGCACTCCGACACCGTCCTCGGCGCGGTCGTCGTCAGCGACCCGGAGCTGCACGAGCAGGTGCGGTTCGTGCAGAACGCCGTCGGCGCGATCCCCGGCCCGATGGACTGCTTCCTCGTCCACCGCGGGCTGCGCACGCTGCACCTGCGGATGGCCGCGAGCGCCGAGAACGCGCAGGCGGTGTGCGAGTTCCTCGCTCAGGCGCCCGGCGTCAGCGAGGTTCGCTGGCCGGGCTTCAGCGGCATGGTCAGCTTCCGCCACGCCGACGCGCACGGCATCTGCACGCGCACGCGGATCTTCACGCTCGCCGAGTCGCTCGGCGGCGTCGAGTCGCTGATCGAGGTGCCGCAGGCGATGACCCACGGCTCGGTCGAGGGCAGCGACGCCGCGGTCCCGCCGGACCTCGTGCGGCTGTCATGCGGCGTCGAGGCCGCGGAGGACCTCGTCGCCGATCTGCGCCGCGCGATCGCCGGCTAGGAGCTTCGGGCGCTCAGAGCGGGCGGTGCATGATGTGCAGGCCCACGAAGCCGAGTGCCGGATGGTTGAAGCCTCCCGGGACCGTCCCGAGGATCTCGAAGCCGAGCGACCTGTAGAGCCGCACGGCGTGGGTGTTCGACTCCGCCACGGCGTTGAACTGCATCGCGCGGTACCCCTGATCGCGCGCCCAGGCGAGGGCATCCTCGACCAGCGTCCGCCCGACTCCCTTGCCCGCCTGCTTCGCAGCGACCATGAAGCTCGCGCTGGCGACATGGGCGCCGGGACCGCCCTGGTTGGGGTTCATCTTCGCGGTGCCGACGAGGGTCTGGTCGTCCGCGACCGCGACGACCGTGCGGCCCGGAGGATCGAGCAGCCAGGCCTCACGGGCCTGACCCTCGGTCATCTGCGGGTCGTAGGTGAACGTGTCCCCGGCCGCAATGATCGGTTGCAGGATCGGCCACAGGGCGGGCCAGTCCTCAGCTGTTGCAGCGCGGATCAGCAAGGCAACGCCACCGGAGGACGACTAGGAGCCGGCGGTGGCCGTCGCGGGCGCCGGTGACACCGCGCGGCCGCGGTGTCCGACGCGCCGGTGCGACCACGCGATCGCGGGCTGCTCGACGAACCGCCAGCTGAGCCAGGCGGCGAGGAACGAGAGCGTGAGGACGACCGCCAGGCGCGGCGCGAACGGCTCCGGCAGCAGGCCGACACTGCGGACCGCGAGCAGGATCGGCAGGTGCCAGAGGTAGAGGCCGTACGAGACCATGCCGGCGCCTGCGAGCGGACGCCAGGCGAGGCCGTGCAGCACCGGTCCGCGGCCGGCGGCGACCGCCGCGATCACCATCGCGAAGCCCGCGGCGGCCGGAAGATCGCGCAGCGGTGGACGCCACGTCGCCGAAGAACTCGCGGCGTCTCCATCCATGCCGCGTGTGCGATGACGAAGGCCAGCCCGGTCAGCGCGAGGCCGGTCGTCACGCGCGCCGACAGGACGCGTGCGTCGTTGCGCTTGCGCGTCTCGATCCAGAGCGCCGCGAGCATCCCGCACGCGAACACGCCCATGAACGTCGGCAGCGCCTTCTGAACGACGTCGTTCCAGCCGTGAACGACGACGACGCGGTTCCAGGCCGTCGCGAGCACTGCGATGCTGATGAGCATCGCGGCCTGCACCTTCGGGCGCGCGCCGATCTTCAGTGCGAGCAGCCCGATCAGCGGCAGCACGACGTAGAACGCGGCCTCGACGACGAGCGTCCACGTGACCGGGATCAGCTCCATGATCGAGTCCATCGAATAGTTCTGGGCGAACGCGAGGAACAGCGGGATCTCGCGCAGCGTCGGCGTGATGTTGTCGACGCCGGTGAGCGCGTAGAGGACGATCACGCCGGCGATCGCGACGTAGTAGGCCGGGACGATCCGCGCGAAGCGCCGCACGCCGTAGGCGCCGATGTCGGCGGGCCGGCCGCTCAGCGCGGCGCGCGCGAACGCGCGGTAGAGCAGGAAGCCGGAGAGGACGAAGAAGCAGACGAGACCGAGGTGCAGCGCGAAGCCGACCTGGTCGAACAGCAGCGTGCGGTGCCCCTTCGGCCGGTTCTCGCGGTAGAGCCAGACGTGAAAGCCCAGGACGGAGAGCGCGGCGAGCCCGCGGATTCCGTCGATCGCTGCACTGCGGCGCGGCACGTTCTCAGAGCCGGACGCTGCCGTCGGCGTCGATCGTCCAGCCGCGGGTTGTGGGCGATCTCCCATGGGTGGCCGTCGGGATCGATGAAGACGCCCGAGTAGCCGCCCCAGAACGTCTCGGCGGGCTCGCGGCCGATGCTCGCTCCCGCCGCGCGGGCCTCCTCGATCACGGCGTCGACCTCAGCCGGTGAGGCGACGTTGTGGGCGACGGTCACGCCGCCCCAGCCGCCACCGTCGGTGCACGGTGCTGTCGGCGGCGAGCGCTGCGCGGTCCCACAGCGCGACCACGATCCCGCCGGCCTGGAAGAACACGACACCCGGCGGATCGCCGGTGGGCGTCCAGCCAAGCCGTTCGTAGAAGCTCCGCGCGCGGCCCAGATCAGCCACGCCGAGCGTGACCAGACTCAGGCGCTGTTCCATACCCCGACGGTACCCGGTTCAGCGCCCGCGTAATCAGCGCTCGGCCGCGGGGCAGGCGATCCGGTAGTCGCAGATCGCGCAGGCCGCATAGCTCGGCGTCGGCTCAAATCCCTGACCCTCGATGCCGTCTGCGACCTCGAGGACCGTCTCCCCGATCCTGGCCGTGTCGACGTTGCTGTTGGGCAGCGGCACCTTCTCGTCGTCGAGCACGTAGAGGTAGGACTGCACCGGCGACTCGACGTCCCAGGCCTCGCGCGCGGCGAGCGCGTAGAGCGTCAGCTGCACGTCGTCGCGCAACTGCGCGGCGCTGCGCGGCCGGCCGGTCTTGTAGTCGATCAGCTCGTAGCCGCCATCGGGCAGACGGTCGACGCGGTCGACGCGCCCGCGCAGCGTGTGCGGCCCGAGGCGGAACTGGAACGAGCGCTCGAACCACACCGGCTCGCCGTCCTCGGCGCGGCAGCGCTCCTCGTACTTGCGCAGCGCCGTCTCGGCTTTGACGCGGAGTTGCCGCTCCTGGTCGCCGTTGCCCAGGCCGCCGCGGCGCCAGCTCGCGTCGAGCAGGCCGAGCAGCTCGTCGACGGTCCCGCCGCCCGACTGGTGGTAGCGCTCGAGCACCTGGTGGACGACGATCCCGAAGCGCTGGTTCAGCGTCGGCTCGTTCGGGATCCGGAAGACGCGCGCGAACTTGTACTTCAGCGGGCAGGTCCGATACGTGTCGATGTCCGACGCGCTGCAGGACGAGCCCCTCGCCGCGGCGCGGCAGGAACGCCTCGAGCGACGGCTCGCCGCGGCGAGCGATCGCGGCGGCGCGCGTGCGCACGTCACGCTCGGCGGCGAGGATCAGCTCGTCGAGCGGGCTGGTCTCGAGGACCTCGCGCTGCTGGGCCGTCGTGGTCAGCGCGAGCACCGCGTTGACCTGCGGCGAGCGCATCGGCGACGGGCAGCGCGTCGCTGCGGTTCAGCAGCGCCGCGAGCTTCACCATCTCGAGGTAGCGCACGACGCCGTGCGTGATCTCGAGGTCGGCATCCAGGCGCAGCTCGCCGAGTGTTCCCGCTAGGCGCGGAACGTCGCGCAGCAGCTCGTCGCGCAGCTCGGTGTACGCGGCGTGCAGCGCCTCGTCCGGCCCGAACAGCTCCTCCTCGCGGTCCTCCCAGGAGCCGTTCACCGCGGTCCGGGCGTCGTCGGCGAACGGCGACGGCGGCTGCAGCGCGCCGCGCTCGGTGCGCGCCACGTACGCGAGCACCAGGCCGTCGCGCGCACGCGTCATCCCCAGGTGCAGCAGGCGGCGCATCTCGGCGATGTGCGCGTCACGCGTGTCCGGCGGGAGCTGCTCGTGCAGCAGTGCGTCGGGGATCGGCTCGAGCGCGACGCGGCGCGCCCCCGGCATCCGCGAGGACTGCAGCCCGAGCACGAGCACGTGGTCGAACTCGCGCCCCTTCGTCATGTGCAGCGCCATCACCTGGACGGCGCCGGCGCGCACGATGTCGGCCGGGCCCTCCTCCTCGCGCAGCCCAGCTTTGGCGACGGCAGAGAAGTGCCGCGCGAACTCGCGCCCCGTCGCCTGCGGCGCCCGCCGCGCCTCCTGCGCCGCGAGGTCGCCGACCTTCGCGAGCGCGACGAGCCGCTCGACGACGTCTGCCTGCGCGCTGAACAGCTGCTGGCGGCGCAGGCCGAGGCGGTCGATCAGGCGGTGCACGAACAGGTCCGGGCGCGTGTCGAGCTGCGCGGCGACCTGACGGTGGAGCTTGAGGAAGCCGAGGATCCGGTCGCGCGCCTCCGGCGGGATCTGCGGTGACTCGGTCGCTGCAGCGAGTGCCGCGACCATGTCGAGCTTGCGGCGGCGGGCGATGTGCACGACGCGCGCGACGTCGACGGCGCGCAGCTCGACAGGCGGACGCGAGAGCGCGCGCACGACCGCGCCGGCATCGCCGGGGTCGACGAGCAGGCGCAGCCAGGCGAGCACGTCCTTGACCTCGGCACGGTCCAGCAGTGCGGCCGCACCGGCGAGGCGGTAGGGGACCGCGCGCTCGTCGAGCGCCGCCGCGACCGCCTGCCCCTCGACGCGGACCGAGCGCACGAGCACGGCGATGCGCCCAGGGTCGGCACCGCCGCGGACGAGCCGCTCGATCTCGGCGGCCGCCGCCTGCGCCTGCGCGCGCTCACTCGCGCAGCGCCAGAACGCGACGCGCCCGCCGGCCGGAGCCTCGGTCGGCGCGTTCAGGCGCCCCGGGTTCGGCGCGACGACGGCGAGCGCGGCATCGAGGATCACGCGCGGTGCCCGCAGCGACTGCTCCAGGCGCACGGTGCGCGCCTCGGGCAGCTCGGTCGCGATGTCGCGCAGGTTCTTGCCGGCCGCGCCGCGCGCGCGCTGGATCGCCTGGTCCGGGTCGCCGGCGGCCGTCAGGCCGCGGTGCTCGGCGACGAGCGCGAGCACCAGGCGCGTGTGCGCGTACGCGAGGTCCGGGACGTCGTCGACGAGCACGTGGCGGTGGCGATCGGCGACGCGCGCGCGCACGTGCGGGCGCTCGAGCAGCTGCAGCGACAGCAGCACGAGGTCGCCGGCGTCCATCGCGCCCTGCTCGCGCAGCATCCGGTCGTGCGTGCGGTAGACCTGCGCGAACTCGCGCTCGCGCTCGGCGCGCTCGTCGCCGGCCGGAAGTCCGGCGGCCCAGGCCGCGACCTCGTCGGCGGTGACGAGCGCATCCTTCAGCCGGTCGATCCGGCCGAGCACGCCGGCCAGCATCGACGCCGGGTCGCCGCGGAAGTCGTGCAGGCGCAGCGTCAGCTCGTCGACGCGCTCGAGCAGCATCGCGAGGCGGTCGGCGTGCGAGACGGTCACGACGAACGGGTCCAGGCCCGCCTCGTCGGCCTCGTCGCGCAGCAGCCGCGCGCAGAACCCCTGGACCGTGTGCACGTGCAGCTCGTCGAATCCGTGCCCGATCCCCGCCTCGACCTGGCCGCGCAGCTCGTCGACCGCCGGCACGCCATGGGTCAGCGAGAGCACGTGCTCGGGCTCGAGCCCGCCGTCGGTCGCCAGCCAGGTGTGGCGCGCACCGAGCGCGTGGGTCTTGCCGGTGCCCGCGGCGCCGAGCACGACGAGCGGGCCGCTCTGCTGCACGACGATCTCGCGCTGGCGTTCCGTCAGGCCCTCGAGCAGTTCCTCCACGTGCCTAGATTACGGGGATGCCGCCATCCACCGTCCTCCTCGATCACGACTGGCTGGGGCTCTGCCGCCGGTCGGCCGAGGGGCTGCGGGCGGTGCTCGACCAGGCGCCGACGAGCCGTGAGCGCGTGGCCGAGACCGGGCTCGTCGGCGAGGGCGGCGACCGCACGCTCGTGATCGACAGCCTCGCCGAGGACGTCGTCTTCGAGCAGCTGCGGGTGCTGCACGACGGGGGCGCCCGCTTCACGGCCGTCTCGGAGGAACGCGGCATCGTCGACTTCGGCGACCCGTCGCTGCTCGTCGTCATCGATCCGATCGACGGGTCACTCAACGCCAAGCGCGGCCTCGCCCACCATGCGGTCTCGATCGCCGTCGCCGACGGGCCGACGATGGCCGACGTCCTGCTCGGCTACGTCTACGACGTCGGCACGCGCGAGGAGTGGCGTGCGGAGCGTGGCGGCGGGGCGTACCTCAACGACGTGTTGCTCACCGACGTCCCGCCGGAACGCCGCACCTCCGACGGACTGCTGGAGGTCGTCGCAGTCGAGTCGGCGGCGCCGCATCGCCTCGCGGCGGCCGCGCAGGCGCTCCAGGAGACGGCCCACCGCGTGCGCGCGATCGGGTCGATCGCGATCTCGCTGTGCCAGGTGGCGGCGGGACGCGTCGACGCGATGGCGTCACTCGGCCGTTGCCGCTCGGTCGACGCCGCCGCAGCGCAGCTGATCGTGCGCGAGGCCGGTGGCCTGGTCGCGTTTCCGTCGTGCGCAACCCCGCTGGGCGCTCCGCTCGCGGATCTGGCCGGGCTGCTCGCCGGTCGTCGCCGCACGCACGGCCGATGGGCTGGAGCGCGCGTCGACGCTCCCCGTCGACCGCTGATCGCGCTGTAACCCAGCGCGCGCGGGGGCGTACTACGAACAGGTGTGCGACGAACAACCGTTCGCATCGCGTGCTACACTGACGGTCCATACTTCTAAGGTACATACAGAGCGAGGACGAATCTCATGGCTGACAGCCACCACCCCGAAGAAGCGCTCCACCGCGAAGCGCACCACCAAGCCCCGCACCGCCGCTGCACGCTCGACGAGCGCGCGCAAGGGTGCAACGACGCGTGGCGTCAACAAGACGAAGGCCGCCGCGAAGAACGTCAAGACCGACACCGGCGCGACCACCGACGCCGCAGTCTCGACCGGCCGTTCGGCCGTGCTGCTCGCCGGCAACTACGCCGAGCGCGTCGCCTACGTGCAGGTCGGTGCCGTCCTGACCGCCCGTGACACCGCCACCGCGACGATCGTCGATCTCCGCGGCCGCATCTCGGACCGCGACTCGGCCGAGAAGGAGCTCAAGAAGCTCGAGAAGCGTGGCGAGGTTGCCCGCGTCCGCGCCACCCGTGAGGTCAAGAAGGCCCGCACGCGCGTCGAGCGTGAGCTGCGTCAGCGTCGCACCCGCGTCACCCGCGACGTGAAGCGCAACCGCACGCGCGTCGAGCGCGAGGTCCGTTCGCTGCGCAAGGACGCCCAGCAGCAGATCAAGGACGTCCGCGCCCAGGTGCGCGACATCCAGATCCTGCAGGTTCCGCAGGTGCCGGACGTCGTCACCCCCGTGCGTGAGGCCGTCAAGCCGGTCGTGGAGCGCTTCGCGGCGTAAGTACGCCTTCCCCGCCAGCCGGGCCCTGGAGAGGGGCCGGGCCGGCGGTCAGTCTTCCGGCCTCATACCCCGCCGGTTGAAAGCAGTCCCTCTCCTCCTGCGACGGGCCGCCCTCACCGGCGGCCCGTCGTGCATCCCGAGCCGGCCGGTCGGGTTTGCGAGAATGACGGCATGCCCACGCATGACGAGATCCTGAAGTCGCTCGAGGCCGTGATCGACCCGGAGCTGCGCAGCTCGATCGTCGAGCTCGGCATGGTCCGCTCGATCGAGCAGCCGGGCGGCGGCGTCGTCGACGTCGTGGTCTCGCTGACGACCCCCGGCTGCCCGATCCGCAGCCACTTCGAGGACGCCGTCGCGAAGGCCGTCGGCGCGCTCGAGGGCGTCACGCGGGTCACCGTCGCGTTCGACGTGCTCACCGATCAGGAGAAGGGCGAGCTGCAGAAGAAGCTCGGCCGCGGCTCGCTGCCCGAGGGCGCGCTGGCCCAGGTCTCGAACGTCGTCTGCATCGGCTCCGGCAAGGGCGGCGTCGGCAAGTCGACGATCACCGCCAACCTCGCCGCGGCGCTCGCCGCCGAGGGCCGCAAGGTCGGCGTGCTCGACGCCGACGTCTGGGGCTACTCGATCCCGCGCATGTTCGGCGTCTCGGGCCGCCCGCCGGTCTCGCCCGAGCGCAAGATCGTCCCGCTGGAGGCCGGCGGCGTGAAGATCATGTCGATCGGCTTCTTCGTCGAGGAGGACGCGGCCGTCGTCTGGCGCGGCCCGATGCTGCACAAGGCGCTGACGCAGTTCCTCGAGGACGTCGACTGGGGCGAGCTGGACTTCCTGCTCGTCGACCTGCCGCCGGGCACCGGCGACGTCTCGATGACGCTCGCACAGCTGCTGCCGCAGGCGCGCTTCGTGATCGTCACGACGCCGCAGGCGACCGCGCAGAAGGTCGCCCGCCGCTCCGCCGAGATGGCGCACAAGGTCGACCTCGAGATCGCCGGCGTGATCGAGAACATGACCGGCTTCGTGACGCCGTCCGGTGAGCGCTTCGCGATCTTCGGCGAGGGCGGCGGCCAGGACCTCGCCGACGAGCTCGACGTGCCGCTGCTCGGCAAGGTGCCGCTGACGATGCCGCTGCGCGAGCAGGCCGACGCCGGCGTGCCGCTCGTCGTCACCGACCCCGACGACCCGGCCGCGCAGGGCATCCGCCAGGTCGCGCGCGGCCTGATCGCGATGTTCCCGCGCGAGCTTCCGGTGCTGCAGCTCGCGGGCGTCGGCGCAGCCGGCCCCGGGCCGCTCGAGCAGGGCGACGCGCCCGAGCCCGCCGGCATGACACTCCCGATGGCCTAGAAGACCTGGTTCGCCGGAAACCGGTCTAAAGGCCCGCGTCCAAGGCGTCCAGACGGGCGCCCAGTCGGTGAAGTCGCCCACCAGCACGGCCGATACCCCGGGTGATGCCCGACGTGTCCTCGTCACGCCTGAAGCTGCGCCAAGAGGCGCTCGCGGCTGCGCGTGGGCTGACCGAGGGCGACGACGCGCTGGTCGCGGTGCTCCGCGACCTCGAGCGCGAGCGCGGTCGCGCGACCCAGTCGGTGCGGTCCGTCGTCCAGGCGCTCGCCGCGACGCTGCAGGCGCGCGACGGCTACACCGGCGATCACGCCGACGCCGTCCACGACCTCTCCGTCGCCGTCGGCGCACGCCTCGGGCCTGAAGCCGCAGGCGATGGCCGAGCTCGCCGCCGTCGCGCTGCTGCACGACGTCGGCAAGATCGGCATCCCGGACGAGCTGCTGCACAAGGCCGGCCCGCTCTCCGACGAGGAGTGGAAGGTGATGCGCGAGCACCCCGTGATCGGCGAGCGGATCCTCGCCAACGTGCCCGGCCTGGAAGCCGTCGCGCTCGCCGTGCGCCACGAGCACGAGCGCTGGGACGGCGACGGCTACCCCGACGGCCTCGTCGGCGCCGAGATCCCGCTCGCCTCGCGGATCGTGCTGGCCTGCGACGCCTGGAACGCGCTTCAGAGCGACCGCCCCTACCGCGCGGCGCTGCCGCGCGAGGATGCGCTCGCCGAGCTGCGCCGCTGCTCCGGCACGCAGTTCGACCCGCACGGTCGTCGCGGCGCTGCTCGACCTGCTCGAGAGCCCCGACGACCGCCGAGGACGGCAGCGGTCGCCCCGACCCCGGCGCGATCGTCGCCGACGTCGTCGGCGGCAGCGCGAGCCTCGAGCGCGAGCTGATCGCGCTGATCGCGGTCGCCTCCGCGGTCGCCGCCGCGCACAAGCTCGAAGAGGTCATCGAGATCGCCGCCGAGGAGGCGCGCGGCGCGATCGACGCCGCGTCGCTGTCGATCGAGCGCTGGTCCCCGGACCAGGGCATCCTGCGCACGCTCGTCAACGTCGGCGAGCTCGCCCCCGGCGAGGAGCGCCACCCCGTCGACGAGATCTACCAGGTGGCCGGCGACCGCGACCTGCGTCGCGTGCTCGAGGAGGGCGGCTCGTACTACTGCCTCGCTCGACGACCCGGAGATCGCCGACATCGAGGCCGAGCTCCTGCGTGCGCTCGGCAAGCACTCCTCCGTCGCCGTGCCGATCACCTTCGGCGGCGAGACCTGGGGCCAGATCTGGGCAGCGCGGACCGCCGACCAGCAGGCCTTCAGCGAGCGCGACGCGCGCTTCCTGCACGCGATCAGCGGACAGGTCGGATCGGCGATCGGGCGCGCCGAAGTGTTCTCGCGCGTGTCCGAGCTGGCGCACAGCGACGGCCTGACCGGCCTCGCCAACCGGCGCGCGTTCGACGAGGCGCTCGAAGTCGCCGTGCTCGAGGCGCGGCGCACCGGCAACGACCTCGCGCTGCTGCTGTGCGACATGGACAACCTCAAGGACATCAACGACCACAGCGGCCACGAGGCCGGCGACGCCGCGCTGCGCACGGTCGGCGATGCGCTGCGCAAGTCCGCGGCGATCGTCGAGGGCTCGCTGGTCTGCCGCGTCGGCGGCGACGAGTTCGCGATCGTCCTGCACAACTCCGACGACCAGCGCGGCCGCGAGATCGCCGAGAGCATCCTGCGCCGCCTGCGCAGCTCGCACCCGCCGGTCGGCGTCTCCTGCGGCGTCGCGATGCTGCGCGCCGGCGAGGGCCGCCCGGCCGACCTGCTGCGCGCCGCGGACGCCGCCCAGTACGCCGCCAAGCGCGGCGGCCGCGGACGCGTCTACGTCGCCGGCCCGATGGGCGCCGTCGACGCCGCGGAGCTCGCCGGCATCGTGCCCGGACGCCACCGCGCGCTGCGCGACGCGCCGGTCCTCGACCTCGGCCGCCTGCTCAAGGAGACGCTCGGCGTGCTCGACGGCCCGCTCGCCGGCGCGCCGCCCGCTGAGCGCCTCGGCGGCGTCCTGCGCCGCACCGGTGAGGCCACCGACGCGCTCGGCTGGACCGTCGCGTTCGCGCCCGCCGGCCGCGAGCCGGAGGCGCTCGTCGTCGCCGGCCGCCCCGGCACCGTCGCCGGCATCGCGCGCCGCGGCGCCTGGCTCGAAGGCCGCGACCTGCTCGCGCTGCGGATGGCGGCCGCCGGCTCGGGCTCACGCTGCGTCGTCGTCGACCGCTCCGATGCGCAGCTCACCGGCCTGCTGCGCGAGTGCATGATGCGCACGTCGCTCGAGACGCTGCTCGTGCTGACCGCGTCGGCACCGAGCGGCACCTGGATCGCCGAGATCGGCGGCGACGCGCGCACCGGCGACCTGCGTCACGTCGAGCCGGTCCTGCGGCTGCTGACGCCCGAGGCGCTGCGCGGCCTGCGCGACGCGCAGCACGTGCGCATCGGTCAACGACGCCGCGCGACGTCCAGGCCGCGAGCTGAGCTCAGGCGGTCCTGCGGGACGTGGCGCAGGACGCCCGGTCTCGACCTCGTAGACGAAGCCGTGCACCTGGTCGCGGTGCGGGATGAACGGGCTGTCGAGGATCCGCGCGACCGACTTGCGCACGTCGAGGTCGACGTCGGCGAACGCCTCGGTGTCCCACGGGACCGGCACGCCCGTCTCGGCCTCGAGCTCGGCGCGGAACTCGCGCGTCGCTGAAGAACTGCATCCCGCAATCGGTGTGGTGGATCAGGATGATCCCCTCGGTGCCCATCAGCCGCTGCGAGATCGCCAGCGAGCGGATCTCGTCATCGGTGATCACGCCGCCGGCGTTGCGGATCACGTGCGCGTCGCCCTCGCGCAGGCCGAGCAGCCCGTACGGGTCGATCCGCGAGTCCATGCACGTGACGACCGCCAGCTTGCGCCGCGGCGAACGCTTGCAGCCGCCTGCGCTCGAAGACCGCTGCGTACGCCTCGGCGCTGCGGACGAGGTCGTCGAAGTCGGGCACAGCGCGAGCTCAGCGGCTCGTGTAGTACTCCACGTTGACCTGCGCGAAGCGCTGCCACTCGTCCGGCAGCTGGTCCTCCGCGAAGCACGCGTCGACCGGGCAGGCCTCGACGCAGGCGTCGCAGTCGATGCACTCCTCCGGGTCGATGAAGAGCTGATCGACCTTGTCGTAGTCGGGCTCGTCCGGGCGTCGGATGGATGCAGTCGACGGGGCAGACCTCGACGCAGGAGTTGTCCTTCACTCCGACGCAGGGTTCAGCGATCACGTAGGCCATAGTGGGAAAGCGGTTCCTCGGGTCTGTGTACGGGGAAACGGCGGGCCCGGAGAATACCGGGCGGCCCCGTAGGACCGCGATACGCTGCCGGGCGCGATGCTCCTGCTCACCGGCGCAACCGGGCTGATCGGCTCGGCGTTGCTTCCGCGCCTGGTCGCCGGAGGCACGCCGGTCCGCTGTCTCGTGCGTGATCCGCGCGGCCTCGGAGGCGAGCGCGTGCGCGTGCAGATCGCGCTCGGCGACCTGTCCGACCCGCCGTCGTTTCGCAACGCGATGCGCGGCGTCAAGACCGTCGTGCACCTCGCCGCGGCGATCCGCGACCAGCCCGCCGGGTCGATCGAGGAGCTCAACGGCATCGCCACCTGGCGGATGGTCGAAGCGGCCGAGCGCGCCGGCGTCGAGCGGTTCGTCTTCTTCTCGGCGCTCGGCGCGACCGCCCACGACCGCACGCGGTTTCTGCGCGCCAAGGCGCTGGCCGAGGATGCCGTCACGCTCGGCGGGGATCGCGTCGACGACGTTCGCCTGCTCGGTCGTCTACGCCCCCGGGGATGCGTGGCTGACGCTCGTCGAGCGCCTGTCGCTGCTTGCCCGCGGCCTGATGTCCGGCAGTGGGCGCGCCCTGTTCCAGCCGATCTGGGCGCAGGATGTTGCGGCCTGTGTTGAGGCGGCTCTGGCGCGGGACTCTGCGGAGCGCCATGAGCGGTTTGAGCTGGCGGGGCCCGAGACGCTGAGTCACGCGGCCGTCGTCCGGCTGATCCTGCAGGCCGCCGGGCATGACCGGCCGCTTCTGAAGATCCCCGTGCCGGTTGTGCGGAACGCGTTGCGGCTCGGTGAGACGCTGCTTGGGACCCAGGCGCCGGCGGTTTGGGATGAGGCCGAGTTGCTCGAGGTGTCGTCGACGACGTCTCGTGGGGTTGCGGGATGCGGTGTCTTTGGGTGTTCTGCCGCGGGCTATGGGGGATGTTTTGGGAGTGGCGCAGTCTCGCGCTGGCGGCCGTGACGTTCGCGGATCTCGCGGCGCCTGGGGCGCCCGTCGGGCAGGGGCCGTACACGTGTACTGGCCCCAATCCGCCCGACCACCCCATGCATCCACGATCTCTCGCTCAAGCGTGTGGTGCCTGCTGTCTGTGATCGCGGTGCCGGGTTGAAGTAGCTGGACCCTTCGGCGTTGGGCGCGCTCGGGAGGGCGTCCGTGCCCTTACGCGGGCTGCGCGGGCGTCACGACCTCGGTGTGATCGTGATCGTCCCGGTCCAGTTGATTGCCCGGGTGCAGGTGAATGGGCCCGAGACCGATCCGCACGCCGTCCCGTCCAGCGGCCGTGAGCTGACGTTGAAGGTCGTTGCCTTCGTCGGCAGCTCCTTGATCGGCAGGGTGTGGGTGTAGAAGTAGTCGTCGTCGAGGCCGGGTGCGTTGGGGGCCAGGAATTCCGTTGGGCCCGAACACGTCACACCGGGATCGCCCGGCAACGCGATGAACGGCGGCATGACGAAGAAGATCTGCGAAGCGCCGTCCGTGACCGAGGAGCCCAGGGTTCCGTTCGGGTGGGGTTGAGAGCCGTGGATCGGCCCGGCGCACTCGACGTGCGTCGGGGTCGGATCGTCGTAGGTGCCCGACCACGTCCCCGTGATCGTCGCGGCGGACGGGTCGGCCGCCTTGACGGAGTACCCCTCCGTCCCGGGTGCGAAGACCGGGATGTCGGTCCAGGTCTGGTGCCACTCATACGTCCACTCGTCGGCGGTGACGCTGCCGGCGCCGCCGGGCGTCTCGCTCACCGAATCGCTCGCCGTTCCCTGCCCGTCGAAGCGGATGTCGTAGGTGGGATCGATCGGCTTGACGTAGAAGCGCCCCGCGACCTTGCCGCGACGGCTCCTGCCGTCCAGCGTGTAGTCGTACGTCGTCGAGGGTCGCTTCAGGAGCGTCACCTCGAACGTGGCCGGGGCACCGGGGTTTGACGGCGCCGTGGCCGGTGCGATGTTCAGCCACCCACTGAAGTACCCGGGCGTCAGGGACACGGCCACCTCTTGGTGGTCGGCGATGCTCGTGACGCTGGCCTTGATCTGACGCGTCCCGTTGACCGGGACGCTCAACGGTTCCGGGGTCGCATCGACTTTCAGGCAGGCGGCGTCCTGGTTGAAGTGCCGATACGCAGCACGCTGAGCGCCGAGCGCCAAGAAGTTGACCTGCAACGCCTCCATCCTGAAGATGTCTCCGATACCGGTGACGCCCTTGGCGGCGACGCCTCCGGTGAGGTTCGCGCGAGCGATGTCCTTGGGGCCTCGCGCGAGTTCCTCGCGGCTGAACTCGTTCTCGAGGCCCAGACGTGTGGTCTGGGTCCCGTCGCGTGCGACCACCTTGCCCGTCACGGCCCGCTCCGTGCGGCTCATGACGGTGAACACGACCTCCCCGTCCCATTTCATCGACGTCCGTTCCGCGTCGTCCCCGACCGTCAGTCGCACCTTCCCCTTGAAATGCGATTCCATGGAGACGACCTGCCGCAGCCCGCGGGCCGTCATCGCCGTCTCTTGGCGCGTGATCAGGTCGAGCGTCCCGTTGGAGATGCCCGAGGCGTCGGGGCACGAGTCGAGGAACCCGTTGCCTGCGTAGGTGACGTTGCGCTGGAGCCGCGTGGTCGCATTGCGGTTGTTCGGATCGTTGGCGGTGATGTCCGCCTCGGAGACGATCGTCACGCCCTCCCCGGCCTCTCCCTCATCGGGCACCGTCGCCCGCTCCTCGTTGTGCACCGTCCCGTTCTTCGTCTTCTCGGTCTTGGACTCCACGATCTTCTCCGCCCGCGCCGACCGCGCGCCTGCGAGGCGGCCGCGGAGCCACGCCTCCTGGATCGGGCGAACCTTCTTCTCTGCCCGCTTGAGCGCCGGGTTCGCAAGGCGCCGGCGAGCGCCGCGCGAGAGGAAGGCGGGATGGCGAAGGGCGCGCAGGACACCGAGCGATGCCGAGGCGAGGCTCGTGGCGCCGGCTTTGCGCAGACACAGCCGCACCGGCTTGACGCCCTTCTTGAAGGTCGCCTGCGTGGTACCGGCGGGGCAGCGCTTCGACGCCGCCGCTCCCGCGCCGGAGGGCACGGCCGCGAACGCGACGACGAGCAGGATCAGGATGGTGACGCGCCGCAGCGCGCACTCGACGTTCAGCACTTGCACTCGGCGGTCCGCGTTACGCGCCCTCGACCGGTGCTCGGCGTGCTGTCCACGGCCTCGCCGCCTCGAGCTGCTCGCTCAGCGCCAGCAGCGCGCCTTCGCCTTCGGGCTGGCCGATGATCTGGACGCCGATCGGCAGGCCGGTCTCTTCGTCGTGGGAGAGCGGGACGCTGATTGCGGGGGAGCCGGTGAGGTTGGAGATTGCGGCGTAGGGCGTGAAGTTGGCGGCAACCATGAATGCCGACATCGGGTCGGCCTGGTCGCAGGCGTCGATCGTCCCGAGCGGAACGGGCAGGTTGGCGAGCGACGGGCAGATGACGGCGTCGTACTGCGCGGTCCACTGCACCATCGCGCGCGCAACACCCAGCAGCAGCATCTCGGCGCCGAGGTAGGTCGTCCCGCTGATGCCCTTGGCGGCCTCGTACAGCGCCATGCTCAGCGGCTCGATGTCGTCGGCCGTCGGCTCGCGTCCCGCGAGCTGGGCGCCGAACGCGATCGACGACGAGACCATCGGGGCCCAGAGCGCTCCGAACTGCTCGAAGATCCCTGGGATCCGCCACGGCGGGTCGTCCTCGATCACCTCGTGCCCGAGCTCGCGCAGGAGCTCGGCGGCCTCCTGGAGGCTGTCGAGGACCTCGGGGTCGGGGATCGACGTGTCGAGCGGCGTGAGCGAGGTCATCGCGATCCGCAGCGCGCGCGGCTCTTCGCCGGCCTGCGTCGTGAACGGCGTGCGCGACGGCGTGGCCCACGACGCGTCCCCGAGCGCGTGCCCGGCGAGCACGTCGAGCGCAACGGCGGTGTCCTGCGTCGTGCGTGAGACGACGCCGTCGACGACGAGCAGCGAGTAGCCCAGGAACGGCGCCTGGCTGATGCGCCCGCGCTGGACCTTCAGCCCGACGAGGCCGCAGCACGCCGCGGGAATGCGTGTTGAGCCGCCACCGTCGTTCGCGTGCGCGATCGGCACCATGCCGGCGGAGACCGCGGCGGCGGCACCTCCCGACGAGCCGCCCGTGGTGCGCTCCGGGTTCCACGGGTTGCGTGCCGCGCCGAAGCGCCGCGACTCGGTCGTGGCGACGATGCCGAACTCCGGCAGGTTCGTCGTGCCGACGATGATCGCCCCGGCCTCGCGCAGACGCGTGACGCCGACCCACTCGAGCGGCGCCTCGAAGTCCCCGAAGAACGAGGACGAGAACGTCAGGCGCTTGCCGAGCACGGGCCGGTTGTTCTTGATCGCGATCGGGACGCCGGCGAGCGGTCGGTCGTCGCCGGGCTTGATCGCCTCGGCGGCCATCAGCGCCTCGTCGTGGAACACGTCGATGAAGGCGTTGTAGGCCGGGTTCAGCGCATCGATTCGCGAGAGCGATGCCTCGACGAGCTCGCGGGCGGTGATCTCGCCGGACCGCACGAGGTCCGCGAGCTCGCTCGCGGGGCGGAACATCAGGTCGGCTGCAGTTGCGGCATCGGTCATCGTCGGCTCCTCCTGAGGGTGCGCGAAATCTACCGCCACCGCGCGGGTGGCCCGCCAGGCCGGGATGCCCGGCACGCTAGATTTCGCCACTCGCTCTCGCCCGAACCCCCACCCCTCAGGAGAAGCACGTGACCGAGGTCCAGTCTGGACTGGAAGGCGTCGTAGCCTTCGCCACCGAGATCGCCGAGCCCGACAAGGCCGGCGGCGCGCTTCGCTATCGCGGGGTGGACATCGAGGACCTCGTCGGGCAGGTGCCGTTCGGAAAGGTCTGGGGTCTGCTTGTCGACGGGACCTTCGAGCCGGGGCTGATGCCGGCCGAGCCGCACGCGCTGATGGTCCGCTCGGGCGACCCGCGCGTCGACGTGCAGGCCGGGCTCGCGATGCTCGCGCCTGAGTGGGGGATGGGCCAGCTGCTCGACATCAGCGACGAACAGGCGCGCCTGGATCTCGCGCGCGCGTCCGTGATGGCGCTGAGCTTCGTCGCGCAGTCCGCTCGCGGACTCGGCCAGCCGTGGGTGCCGCAGTCGACGATCGACTCCGGCAAGACGATCGCCGAGCGCTTCCTGCTGCGCTGGCGCGGCGAGGCCGACCCGAAGCACGTCAAGGCGATCGACGCCTACTGGATCTCCGCGGCCGAGCACGGCATGAACGCCTCGACGTTCACCGCGCGTGTCGTCGCCTCGACAGGTGCCGACTGCGCAGCGGCGCTGTCCAGCGCCGTCGGCGCGCTCAGCGGCCCGCTGCATGGCGGCGCGCCCTCGCGCGTGCTGCAGATGCTCGACGAGGTCGCCGAGCGCGGGGACGCCGACGCATGGGTCAAGGACGCGCTCGATCGCGGCGACCGCCTCATGGGCTTCGGCCACCGCGTCTACCGCGCCGAGGACCCGCGTGCACGCGTGCTGCGGCGCACCGCGAAGGAGCTGGGCGCCGAGCGCTACGAGGTCGCCGAGTCGCTCGAGGTCGCGGCGCTCGCCGAGCTGAAGGCGCGCCGGCCCGACCGCGTGCTTGCGACGAACGTCGAGTTCTGGTCGGCGGTCGTGCTCGACATGGCGGACATCCCGGCGGACCTCTTCACGTCGATGTTCACCTGCGCGCGCGTCGCGGGCTGGTCGGCGCACATCCTCGAGCAGAAGCGCGAAGGACGGCTGATCCGCCCGAGCGCGGACTACGTCGGTCCCGGCCCGCGCCCGGTCTCCGCGGTCGACGGCGCGTGAGCGGCGACAACGGCATCGTCGTCGAGGGGCTGCGGCGCGAGTTCAAGGGCGGCATCAAGGCCGTCGACGGGATCGACCTGCACGTCGCTCCCGGTGAGATCTACGGCTTCCTCGGGCCAAACGGCGCCGGCAAGTCGACGACGGTCCTGATGCTCGTCACGCTGCTGCCGCCGACCGGCGGTCGCGCGACGGTCGCCGGGCTCGACGTTCTGACCCAGGGCGGCGAGATCCGGCGCACGATCGGCGCGGCGCTGCAGGAGGCGGCGCTCGACGACTTCCTCACCGGCTGGGAGCACATCGAGCTGCAGGGCGGGCTCCACGGC
This sequence comes from uncultured Actinomycetes bacterium, assembly GCA_963821685.1. Lineage (GTDB taxonomy): Bacteria > Actinomycetota > Thermoleophilia > Solirubrobacterales > Solirubrobacteraceae > F1-60-MAGs163. The sequence goes on from CAWGEW010000001.1 coordinate 304,459, forward strand.
CTGTCGCGCTCCGAGTGCCACACCCGCGGTGACGCGCTGCTCGAGCGCGTCGGACTGAGCGACGCGGCGAGCCGCAAGGTCGGCGGCTACTCGGGCGGCATGAAGCGCCGCCTGGACCTCGCGCTGGCGCTGCTGCACGGCCCGCGCGTGCTGTTCCTCGACGAGCCGACGACGGGCCTGGACCCGCAGAGCCGCACCGCGCTGTGGGCGGAGGTCGAGCGGCTCGCGCGTGAGGACGGCGTCACCGTCTTCCTCACGACGCAGTACCTCGAGGAGGCCGACGTGCTCGCCGACCGCGTCGGGATCATCGACCACGGCGTGATCGTCGCCGAGGGCACGCCGTCGGCGCTGAAGGCCGAGATCGGCGGTGTCTCGCTCGAGGCGACGCCGGCCAACCCGAACGACAAGGAGCGCCTGGCCGCCGCGCTGGCGGCCTTCGGCGAGCCGGCGGCCGGCAACCCGAAGAGCGTCGCCGTGCGGCTCACGGGCGGGGCAGAGGCGCTGGCCGACGTGGTGCGCGCGCTCGACGCCGACGGCATCAGCGTGTCGGATCTGCAGCTGCACCAGCCCTCGCTCGACGACGTCTTCCTCGAGAAGACGGGCCGCTCGCTCGAGGGCGCGGACGACGGTGACGACGAAGGCGACGTCGCGCCGGTCGTGCCGGAGCCCGCGGCGCTGTGACGAGCGTCCCGGTCACGGCGCGCGCGGCCATCCCCGAAGCCGCCCCGCTGCACCAGATCAGGCTGATCGCGCGGCGGTCGGTGAGCCGCACGTTCCGCCAGCTCGAGCTCGTGATCCCCGTGATCATGTTCCCGCTGATCCTGCTCGCCGTGAACGCGGCCGGCCTGCAGTCGGTCACCAAGCTGCCGGGCTTCCCGACCGACAGCTACATCAACTTCGCGATCGTCGTGTGCTTCGTCCAGGGCGCGCTGTTCGCGTCGATCACCGCCGGCACCGAGCTTGCGTCCGACATCCAGAAGGGGTTCCTCGACCGGCTCTCGCTGACGCCCGCGCGGCGCTGGACCGTGCTCGTCGGGGCGACCTTCGGCGGGACTGCCGTGTCGATCGTCGGGTCGGTCGTCTACCTGCTCGTCGGGCTCGCCTTCGGCGTGCACATCGAGACCGGGGTGCTCGGTGCGTTCGTGCTGCTCGTGCTGTCGGTCTACATCGCGCTCGCGTTCGCCGGCATCGGCGCCTGGCTGGCGATCCAGACCGGCTCGCCGGAGGCCGTGCAGGGGATGTTCCCGCTGCTGTTCGTCCTGTTCTTCCTCTCGACGATGAGCCTGCCCGCCGACTTCATCCAGAAGGACTGGTTCCGCGCGATCGCGCAGGCGAACCCGATCAGCTTCCTGATCGATGGCATGCGCGGCCTGATCATCGGCGGCTGGGACATGAGCACGCTGCTGCCGTGCATCGCGGTCGCCACCGGCATCCTCGTCCTCTTCTTCGGGCTCGCGGCGCGCGGGCTGCGCAAGCGGGTGCAGCGCACGTGAGCATGACCAGCGGTGGCCGGCAGGTGGCGGTGGCGGTGTTGCGGCGAACCGTGATCCACACGTACAAGAACCCGGCGATCATCATCCCGTCGCTGGCGTTCCCGCTCGTCTTCCTGCTCGCGTTCGCGGGTGGCCTGTCCGCGGTGTCGGAGGTTCCCGGATTCAACTTCGCCGCCGGCTACACGGCCTTCCAGTTCGTCTTCGTCTTTCTCCAGATGGCCGCGTTCGGCGGGATCTTCACCGGCTACCGGCTCGCCGAGGACTACGAGAGCGGGTTCGCCCGACGGCTGATGCTGGGCGCGCCGCAACGTCTGGGGATCGTGTTCGGCTACGTGCTCGCAGGGCTCGTGCGCTTCACCGTCGTCGGCGTGCTGCTGTGGACGCTCGCGCTGCTCACCGGGATGGACGTCCGCGGCGGCGTGGTCGACCTCGTCGGCCTGGTCGCGCTCGGCGCGCTGCTGAACATCACCTGCTCGCTGTGGACGATCGGGCTCGCGTTCCGCTACCAGTCGGTCGACATCGGATCGTTCATGCAGACGCCGGTGTTCATCCTGCTGTTCCTCGCACCGGTCTACGTCCCGCTCGCGCTGCTGACCGGCTGGCTCAAGGGCGCCGCATCGATCAACCCGGTGACGCTGATGATCGACGCGGGCCGCGGGTTCATCACCGGCGACCCGACGAAGGTGCTGTACGCGTTCGCGGCCTCGCTCGCGCTCGCCGGGCTGATGTGGATCTGGGCGATCCGCCAGCTGCGGCGCGCCGAGGCCGGCGTGGCCTGAGCACTGCCGCCCCTACTCAGCGCGGCAGCAGCTCGACCACGTCGCCGGCGCGGATCAGGCCCGCTGCCGGGACCTCGGCGTTGATGCCGAACAGCTCGCGGTGTTCACGCATCAGCCACATCAGGACGCGCGGGTCGCGCTCCTGCGTGTCCGGGTCGCGCGTGGGGATGACGCAGCGCTCGCACGGTTCGATCAGCTTGACCTCGGCGTCCCCGATCCGCAGCCGGCGACCTTCCCAGCCCTCCTCGGCGAACGGCTCGGCGTCGAGCTGGACGTGGATGTTCGGCCGGAAGCGGCGCAGATCGGCCGGGATCTCCAGCGCCGCGCCGAGCGCCTCCAGTGAGGACTGGACGGTCACGAGCAGCGTCTCGTCGAGGTCCTGCTGCCCGCTGACATCGCGGCGCAGGGTGACCGGCCAGCCGAGGTCCGCTTCGAGGATCGCCGGCAGCTCCGGGTCGTCCCACCGCAGCTCGGCGGCCGTCCGGTGCGGTCAGCAGCGGGAGCGGCGGGTCGGCCGGATCCAGGTCGGCGCCGGAGACGTCGTAGCGCGCGTTCCAGGCGAGCATCCGGGGCGCCTGTCGCACCGTCAGGCGCTTGTTCGTCCCCGTCCAGATCAGCGCGTGCGTGCGGTCGCCGCCGGCGCCGCGGCGGTCGATCCGCAGCGCATCGACAGGCTCGCCCGCCATCGACTTGACGGGGTGGCGGTGCAGGCTGAGGACGCGGCCGGTCGCAGTCGACACGGGCAGAAACCTAGACTGCGGTCATGTCCGCTGCAGAGATCGACGCGTACCTGCGCGCTGTGGGCGAGCCGAAGCGCGGAACCCTCGAGGCGCTGCGCGGCACGATTCTCGAAATCGTCCCGGACGCTGAACAGTGCATCTCGTACCAGGTCCCGGCATTTCGCGTTCGCGGCAAGGTCGTGGCGGGCTTCGCCGCGTTCAAGGACCACCTCAGTTACTTGCCGTTCAGCGGCTCGGTCCTAGGGCGGATCGGCGATGACCTTCGCGATTACACGATGACCAAGAGCGCTCTCCATTTCCCAGTCGACCGTCCGCTCCCAGAGGAGATCGTGAAGAGACTGATCGCTGTGCGCCTCGCGGAAATCCCGTAGCCCCCACCCATGGCCTGGCCGTACTACGAGACGAATGCCTTGCGAACGGAGGAGGCAGTCCACCGGTTCGTCCCGTGGATCGTCGGTACCTTCTGCGGCGTTTAGTCGTTCGGCGATCTCGTCGAGCGACATCCGCTTCCCGAGCATCGCGTCGATCTGCTTACGCCATGTGTAGTCACGTCGGTTGCAGAGTCGATGCGCAAGCCGGACGTTGTCGGGGGTGAGGTGACCACCGTGCATCTTGAGCCTCGGATAGTGGTCGGCAGTCGGCTCCCAGTCGGACCCCGCCGTCGATCTCGGATCGAAGTGCACACGACCCCGAGAGCAGTAGCACTGGGGCATCTCGCAGCGCACGTCGACGATCTGGCCGTGCTGGGCGAGCTGCCGGAGGATTCCGCGAACAACTCCGAGGTCCTCAAGCCTCTGAACGGCTGATGCTTTGGCCCCCGCTGGAGGCCCAGCTTGAGATACCTGCTCTTCGTGACCCATTCTTGGATTCTGAGTCCTCGAAGAAAGAAATGACGGGCCGGAACGAAAAAGGGCCCGGCATCAGCCGGGCCCTTTTCGAGTCGTCGGCCGTGAGGCCGACTGCTTACATCATTCCGCCCATGCCACCCATGTCGGGCATCCCGCCGCCGCCGGACTCCTTGTCGGCGATCTCAGCGATGATGACCTCGGTGGTGAGGATGTTCTTCGCGATCGACGCTGCGTTCTGCAGCGCGGAGCGCGTGACCATCGCCGGGTCGATGACGCCGGCCTCGACGAGGTCGACGATCTCGCCGGTTGCGGCGTTCAGGCCGAAGCCCTTCTTGGCCTTCGCGACGTCGGCGATGACGACCGAGCCCTCGTAGCCCGAGTTCTCCGCGATCTGACGGAGCGGCTCCTCGACGGCGCGCAGGACGATCTTCGCCCCGGTGCGCTCGTCCTCGTCCTCGATGCTGAGGACGTTGAAGCCCTTGGCGGCCTGCAGCAGTGCCAGGCCCCCACCGGGGACGATGCCCTCTTCGAGCGCCGCGCGGGTCGCCTGGAGGGCGTCCTCGACACGGTGCTTCTTCTCCTTCATCTCCGTCTCGGTGGCCGCGCCGACCTTCACGACGGCAACGCCGCCGGAGAGCTTGGCGAGGCGCTCCTGGAGCTTCTCGCGATCGAAGTCGGAGTCGGTGTTCTCGACCTCGGCCTTGATCTGGTTGATGCGGCCCTTGATGGCTGCGGCCTCACCGTTGCCGTCGACGATCGTCGTCGTGTCCTTGCTGACGACGACGCGACGTGCGCGCCCGAGCTGCGAGATCTGTGTGTTCTCGAGCTTCAGGCCCATCTCCTCGGTGATGACCTCGCCGCCCGACAGGATGGCGATGTCCTCGAGCATGCGCTTGCGGCGGTCGCCGAAGCCCGGCGCCTTGACCGCGACACCGGTGAAGGTGCCGCGCAGCTTGTTCACGACGAGCGTCGCGAGGGCCTCGCCCTCGACGTCCTCGGCGATGATGAGGATCGACTTGCCGGACTGGATGACGGCCTCGAGGACCGGCAGCACGTCACGGACGGAGCCGATCTTCTGGTTGGCGATGAGGATGTACGGATCCTCGAGCACGGCCTCCATGCGGTCCTGATCGGTGACCATGTACGGCGAGATGTAGCCCTTGTCGAACTGCATGCCCTCGGTGAACTCGAGGTCCATGCCGAACGTCTGGCCCTCCTCGACGTTCACGACGCCGTCCTTGCCGACCTTCTCGATCGCGTCGGCGATGACGTCGCCGATCTCCTCGTCGCCGGCCGAGATCGTCGCAACGCGCGCGATCTGGTCCTTGCCGGTGACGTCCTTCGACTGCTTCTCGATGCCTTCGACGATCGCGTTGACGGCGATCTCGATGCCGCGCTTGAGCTGGAGCGGCTGTGCGCCGGCGGCGACGTTCTTCAGGCCGGTGCGAACGATCGCCTGGGCGAGCACGGTCGCGGTCGTCGTGCCGTCACCGGCGACGTCGTTGGTCGCGGTCGCGACCTCGCGGACGAGCTGTGCGCCCTGGTTCTCGAACGCGTCCTCGACCTCGATCTCACGGGCGATGGTGACGCCGTCGTTCGTGATCGTGGGGGCGCCGAACTTCTTGTCGATGACGACGTAGCGACCCTTGGGGCCGAGCGTCACCTTGACGGCGTTGGCGACGGCGTCGACGCCGGCCTCGAGGGCCTTGCGTGCCGCAGCGTCGAACTTCAATTCCTTATGAGCCATGTTGTGTCAGGTCTCCTGGTTCGGGCGGGTTAGGACGAGACGACTGCGAGTACGTCGGACTCGCGCAGGACCAGCAGGTCCTCGCCGTCGACCTTGATCTCGGTGCCGCCGTACTTGCTGTAGAGGACGACGTCGCCGGTGGAGACGTCGAGCGGGATGCGCTTCGCGCCGTCCTTGTCCCAGTTGCCGTCGCCGGCTGCGACGACGGTGCCCTTCTGGGGCTTTTCCTTCGCGGTGTCGGGGAGGACGAGGCCACTGGCCGTCTTCTCCTCCTCATCGATCGCCCGCACGATCAGCCGATCGCCAAGGGGCTTGAGCTTCATATTGATGGAACCTCCGGAAAGGGGGGTCGTGTGATGTGCTTCGAAGTCCTGCTGAGCAAGTGTTGGCACTCGACTCCGGGGAGTGCCAACGAGCTCCAGGATCATAGCGCCCGCCTGAGTTCCGCTGCAAGGCTTCTGGCACTCGTACACGAGGAGTGCCGGAACATCGGCCATCCGTCCAGACTCCGGAGCGATGCGCCTGCAATTGGCTCGCCGGGCCGACGACTGGGGCATGTCCACTCGTTCCCCTGCGCCGCGCGGCGTGCTCATGGCCGGCGTCGGCGCGTTTGTCGCCCTCGCCTCGCTCTGGCTCCCCTGGTACACGATCAAGTTCCCCGACTCGTTCCGCGAGGCGCTCGGAAACATCGGATCAGGCGGGACCGGTTCCACCGGCTCGACCGCCGGCTCAGCAGGTGATGCCTTCGCAGGCCTGTTCAAGGGCCTTGCGGCCGTCCTTCCCACGGAGGTCACGGGCAAGGGCTGGCAGGTGATGAGCGGCGGCGACGTCGCACTCGCCGTGGCTGCGTGTGCCGCGCTGCTGCTGGTCCTCTCGATCGCGGGCGGCTTTTCGGGCGTCCGCATCGATCACAGCGTCGCTGGAAAGCTGATCGCGCTGGCCGGGCTCGTCGTGGCCGGCATCGCGGTGTACCACGTCGTCAGCAAGCCGGGGGCGGGTGCCGAGAGCTTCTCTCCGCTGGTCACCGTCAAGATCGGCGTCTGGATCGCCACAGCCGGCGGGCTGGCAATGATCATCGGCGGTCTGATGACCGCACGCCCGCCGAAGGCTGCCGCGATCGAGACCACGGTGGCGCCGGAGTTCGAGCCGCCGCAGGCCGAATCCGCACCCGATCCGTTCGCTGCGCCTGATCCCTTCGCTGCGCCCATCACCGAGACGGCGCCCGCTCATGATCCGTTCGCGGATCCGGTCGAGCCGTCGTACGCGGCACCTCCCGAGCCTGCGTACAGCGCGGCGCCCGATCCGTTCGCGGATCCGGTCGAGCCTGCGTACAGCGCGGCGCCTGATCCGTTCGCGGATCCGGTTGAGCCTGCGTACAGCGCGGCGCCCGATCCGTTCGCGGATCCGGTTGAGCCTGCGTACAGCGCGGCGCCAGATCCGTTCGCGGATCCCGTCGAGCCGTCGTACGCGGCACCTCCCGAGCCGGCCTACGGCGCTGCGCCTGATCCGTTCGCGGATCCGGTCGAGCCTGCATACGGCGCGACGCCCGACCCGTTCGCGGATCCCGTTGAGCCTGCCTACGGCGCAGCTCCCGATCCGTTCGCGGATCCGGTCGAGCCTGCCTACGGCGCAGCTCCCGATCCGTTCGCGGATCCGGTCGAGCCCGCCGCGCCGGTCGACAGCGGCCCGGCGGTCCCCGACTGGAGCGGGTTCAGCACACCGACCCCGTCATCTGAGCCTGAACTTGAGCCTGAGCACGTCGCTAGCGCGGCATCGGAGCCGTCGGTTCCACGTCCGGCCGGCGTGTCGATTCCGCCGCCCGGCTGGACCGGCGCCGTCTGACTCAGGCCCGGTCCGGACGGGGCGGAACCGTCAGGTTTCCAGACCGTCGATTTGATGGAAACCTCGTAGCGGTGTCGTAACGAACCCCGAATCTCGTTGTCGTAGGGGGAGTGTTGTTATGTCCCCCTGCTAGATTCGTGAGTGGCGAGCCAGGCTCGTCCGCCCTAGGCCGATCGAACGTTCGTCCACCATCTGGACGGAAAGCGGGATCTGCCGCCCACCGTCCTTCGGCGACCGCTCGGATCACAAACCGGCGCGTTCCCCTCGCGACTTGGTTTACCGGTGTATCGGCGCACACCGAGGGTCTCTCATGGCCCTTGGCACTCGCCGATGACACGGCACACGATGCGCAGGCCACGGGTTCTCCGTGCGGCGCCATCAGGCCTCGAACCGAGACACCCATGACGTGCAACGACCCCTTGAGCTGTCGCGCACCGCAGAACGCGGATGACATGTCGTCCCCCCTGGTCATCCCGCGCATCCGCATCCCCTCAGCGCGCTAGCTCGGATCCCCCCCAGGAACGGAGTCCCTTCCCCCATGCCACACAGTCAACGTGCAGTCGTCCTCCAGGTCCCGCGTGTCCCCCCGCGCCGGACGGCCCTGTTCACCGCAGTGTTGTTTGCAGTCCTCGTCTCCTCGGCGCTCGGCGCCGGCTCGGCCCTCGCGGCCACACGCTACGCAGCGACATCGGGCAGCGGCTCGACATGTAGCCAGGCCAGTCCGTGCACATTGAGCACCGGCGTCAGCGGTGCAGCCGCGGGCGACACGGTCCTGCTCGCGTCCGGCAGCTACGGAAACTTCGCCGGCGCCTCGAAGACCGGGATGGTCACCGTCGGCGAGCAGGACGGCGCGTCGGCAAGCCTGTCCGTCGCGTACAGCTCGGCAAAGTTCATCACGCTCGACGGCCTCACCATCGGCGGCGGGTCGATCGTCGGCTCCTCGCGCGACGTCACGATCAAGAACTCGACGTTCACGAGCTCGTTGACCATCGACGGTCTCACCAACGCGAACATCCTTCTGGACCACAACTCGCACGACTGGAACGCCAAGTACAGCGGCGGCGACAACGGCAAGGTCCGGATCTTCTCGCCGAACAGCGCCTTCTCCGGCGTGACCGTGCAGAACTCGACGTTCCGTAACGGCGACCTCGACGGCATCCACGCCGGCGCGGGGTTCAACTCGATCGGCAACACCTTCTCCAACCTCTGCGACGTCGGCTCCAACCACACCGACAACATCCAGTACGAGGGTGGCCAGGGCGGCCGCATCGCCGGGAACTACGTGTTCGCGGCGTCCGGCTGTGCCACGCAGGGCATCTCGAGCTATGACGGCGGCACGAAGGGCATCACCTTCGAGGACAACGTGGTCGACATCCGCCGGCCGTGGGGCATCGAGCTCTACGGAGACAACGGATCGATCGTCAGGCACAACACGCTGCGCTGGTACGCCTCGAACGCGTGCGACTTCAACATCCCGTGCGGCCAGATCGACATCAACCGCAAGCCCGCCGACGCGGCAGGCGTCAACACGCAGGTGTACGACAACGTCGTCACCTCGATCAACGCCAGCAACGGCTCCACCATCAGCCGGCGCGATCACAACATGGTGCGCTCCGGCGCGGCGAGCGGCGACTTCAACGGCACCCCGGTCTTCGCCGGCGGCGCGAACCCCACGACGTGGGCCGGCTTCGCCCTGGCGGCCGGCAGTCCCGGCATCGGCGCGGCGAGCGACGGAACCAACGCCGGAATCCGCACCGACGGCACCGTTCCCCCGGCCGACACCGACGGTGACGGCGTCTCGGACCTCGTGGACGCCTGCCCGACAGTGGCGGCTCCGGGAACGCTCGACGGCTGCCCCGTCGCAACCGACACGACACCACCGGACACGACGATCACCTCTGGTCCGGCCGCCTCGACCGCATCGACGTCCGCGTCGCTGGTCTTCTCGGCGACCGAGTCCGTGACCTACGAGTGCCGCCTCGACGGCGGCGCCTGGTCCGCGTGCACTTCACCGAAGGGGTACAGCGGGCTGGCCGTCGGCGCGCACACGTTTGACGTTCGCGCCACCGATCCGGCCGGCAACGTCGACGCCACGCCGGCGTCACGCAGCTGGACCGTGACGGCGACAACCGACACGACGCCGCCTGACACGACGATCACGTCGGGTCCGGCGACGTCGACGACGTCGACGACCGCGTCGTTCGTGTTCTCGGCGACGGAGTCCGCGACGTTCGAGTGCCGTCTCGACGGTGGCTCGTGGGGCACCTGCTCATCGCCGAAGGCCTACAGCGCCGTGGCGGTCGGTGCGCACACGTTCAACGTGCGTGCCACCGATGCGGCCGGCAACGTCGATGCCTCACCGGCATCGCGTGGCTGGACCGTGACGGCCGCGGCCGACACGACCCCGCCCGACACCTCGATCACCTCCGGCCCCGCAGGCACCACGAGTGCAACGTCTGCGTCGCTGGCGTTCACCTCCACCGAGTCCGGCTCGACCTTCCAGTGCCGCGTCGATGGCGGGAACTGGGACTCGTGCAGCTCACCGACGGGCTACAGCAGCCTGGCGGTCGGCGGGCACACGTTCGACGTGCGCGCCACGGATGGCTCCGGCAACGTCGATGCCTCGCCCGCGACACGGTCCTGGACCGTCGTCGCTCCGGCGCCCGACACGACCGCGCCCGACACGGTGATCACCACCGGCCCGAGCGGGTCCACGACGGACACGACCGCATCGGTCTCGTTCACCTCCACCGAGGACGGCTCGTCGTTCGCATGCCGGGTTGACGGTGGTGCGTGGGCTCCGTGTGCATCGCCGGAGGGCTTCTCGAGCCTCGCGGCCGGTGCGCACACGATCGAGGTTCGCGCCACCGACGCGGCCGGCAACGCCGATGCCTCCCCGGCATCGCGCAGCTGGACGATCCTGAGCGTTCCCGACCCGGATCCGACGCCGCCGGCAGGCGACACGACGAGCCCGGACACGTCGATCAGCTCCGGCCCGGCGACGATCACGAGCTCCCGCAGCGCGGCATTCGCCTTCGCTGCGACGGAGACACCCGCAAAGCTCGACTGCAGCCTCGACGGGCGTTCGTGGCGCGGCTGCACCGGACCGAAGACGTACACCGGCCTGGACCGCGGCAGGCACGTGTTCCGCGTGCGGTCGACCGACAGCGCCGGCAACGTCGACGCGACACCGGCGGAGTACCGCTGGTCGATCGTCAGGCGCTGGAGCGGGACCTACTCGTTCGAGACGCTGTCGAACGGCAAGAGCACGGACTCCGTGCAGGCCGACTCGCTCGAGGGCGCATGTGCCCTCGTGCCGTCATCGCGTGACCGCCTCGCGGTCCGGCTCAAGGGCTCCTCGGTCTCACGCGGCGGCAAGTCGCTGAAGATCCGCGGCAAGGTCCCGGAGCTGGCCGTCGATGGTGTCAACGCCCGCGTCCGCGTGAGCATCCGCTCGCATGGCCGCTGGCGCCTGCTCGTCAGCCGGCGCGTGCACGTCCGGTTCGACGGCGCCTTCAGCGTCCGCGCTCCGAAGCGCAGCGGCCAGCTGAAGGTCACGGCAGTCGTCCGCTGCAGCTGACCATCACGTCTGGATCGGTGGCGCGCAGTTAGTTCTGCGCGCCACCGATGCCCAGGCGGGCGTCGGTGTAGCTCTGCGGGTTCTCGATGATCTGCGAGAACTTCACGACGGTGACGATGTCGTCCATCGTCACGGGGCGGCCATAGATCTGCTCGAGGAAGTGGATCAGCTCGTCGTGGCGGCGGAACTCGGGGTTGTCATGCTCGATGTCGCGCGGGCTGAGATCGCGGACCCGCTTGACCTCGACGGCGTCGATCACGGCCTCGAAGATCTTCTCGCGCGGCGAGAACTGGTAGCCGATCGTGACCAGCACCGCCTGGTTCTTGCGGTACTTGTGCGACTTGTCGCCGAGCCGGATCGTCGCGGTCTTACGCCCGCGGCGAAGCTGGTCGGCGAAGATCGTCGAGTAGAAGTTGAGGACCTGCACGTGCGGCGGCAACCCTACCGGCCGGAGGCCAGCCGCGACAGCGCGAGTTCGGCGATGCCACGTTCCCCGGCGTGCGTCAGCTCGCGGGCGGCCTGCTTCAGGGGCATCCAGCGCGCCTCGTCGATCTCGTGATCGACATGCTTTTCGGGGTCGCCCGCCACATGCTCGAGCAGGAAGAACGCGACGACCTTGACGATCCGCCGCCCGTCGCGCTGGTACCAGTAGCGCACGTCGCCGAGGCGGTCGACGAGGTGCGCCTCCACGCCGGTCTCCTCGCGGACCTCGCGCAGGGCCGCCTCGAGCGGGGTCTCCTGGCCGTCGGGATGCCCCTTCGGCAGCGCGAGGATCTTTGCGCCATTGGCTGCCGGTCGTGACGGCACGATCACGACGCACTCATGCTCAGACCCGTCCGCCCCGCCGCGAACGACGACTCCGCCGGCTGAGAACTCGCGCTCGGGCGCGCGGCGACGGGCGGGCGGCACCTTCAGTACACGTAGCCGGCGAGTGCGCCGGGGTCGTGAACGACGATCCGCCCGCGGCCCTGCGTCAGCACGCCCGCGCGCTCGAGCGTGGCGAGGAAGCGGCTCGCGGACTCCCGTGATGAGCCGGCGAGCTGGGCGATGTCCGCCTGGGTGATGCGCAGCAGCACGTCACGCGCGCGGCCGTCTTCGCCCTCATCGGCCTGCTCGACGAGGTCGCTGAGCACGACGGCGACGCGGCTCTGCACAGTTTGGAACGACTGGCGCGCGAGGCGCTCGTTGGCGACGCGCAGGCGCCGGCCGAGCGAGATCACGAGCTTCGGCGCGATATCCGGATGCTCGCGCATCAGTCGCCGCATGTCGGTCCCGAGGATGCCGACGACTTCGGTGTCCTCGACGCATTCGACCGTCGCCGAGCGCTTCTCGTCGTCGAACATCGCGAGCTCGCCGAAGATGTCGCCCGGGCCGAACCGCGCCAGCGTGATCGTGCGGCCGTCAGGGTGTTCGCGCACGGCGCGTGCCTGGCCGGTGCGGACGATGTAACACGTCTCGCTGTCGTCGCCCTCGCGGAAGATCACTTCCTGGCGCCCGAAGCTGCGGGGGACCGCAACCTCGGCGACGCGCTGCAGGTCGTTCTCTCCCAGCGTCTCGAACGCGGGCACGCGGCGGAGCAGATCACGTAGATCGCCGTCGGTCGTGGCCATTCCAGATCACCCTATTGGGTCGCCGGGCGGGCTCCGGCGTGCTGCTCGAACAGACGTGGATCGTTGGTGATGATGCCGTCGGCGCCGAGCAGCTCGAGCGCTGCGATCCGCTCGGCGTCGTCCACCGTCCAGACGTACAGCTCGCCGCCGGCGCCGTGGACGGACTCGGCGAGCCGCTCGGTCACGAACGCCCAGTGGCACATCAGGGCGTCGATCTCGCCGCGCCGCAGCTGGTCGGCGATCCGTCGCGGGAGCGCCCTGCGCCAGTAGGCGATCAGCCCGTATGCCGGCCAGCGCTTGAGCGGATGCTTCATCGGGTCATCACGCACGCGAGGGAACGACCGGCCGAGGCGGATGTCGGGTGCGAGCGAGCGGATCAGCGTGAGTGAGGAGGGCTCCATCGTGGAGATCAGCGTGCGCTCCGCGAGACCGTGCTGACGCAGCGCCGCGATCGCGCGCTCCTCGTAGCCGGGCAGCTTGAGGTCGACGTCCAGCTCGACGCCGGCGTACTCCGGGCCGGCGAGATGGGCCAGGCCCTCGTCGAGGGTCGACGGCGTGCGCCGCGAGACGTCCTCGTAGTCGTGCGCGAGCAGCAGCGCTCCGGTCCCGTCGAGGTGCTCGGGGAGCACGTCGAACTCGATCATGTCCACGCGCTGGGCGAGCGCAGCACGGAAGCTGTCGAGGGTGTTGCCATGAGCGAGGTGGTGGGCGCCCTTGTGCCCGACGCGCTTGGCGCGGCGCACGGGAACGGGCTGGCCCGGGAGCGCGCGCGTGCTCACGTCTGGCACCCCGGGCACCACGATGTCGGCCGGTTGCCGTCGCCCTGGCCGCGCACGACGATCGTCGTGCGGCAGCGCGGGCACGGCTTGCCGGCGCGCCCGTAGACGCGCTGACGGCGGGCGCGCATCCCGTGCAGGGCACTCTCCTGCATGCGCGGGCGCACGGCGCGCAACATCAGCTGGAGCTCCTCGTCGGTCACGTCCCGCGTCCTTCGCCAGGGATCGATGCGCGCCTCCCAGCAGGCCTCGCACTTCCACAGGTTCCCGATCCCGGCGACCGTCCGCTGGTCGAGCAGCGCGTCCCCGATCGGGCGCGTCGGATCGTCCTCGCGCAGGCGCTGCAGGATGCGCTGCTCGTCCAGCTCCGGGGCCAGGATGTCCGGTCCCAGGCCGGCGATCTGTGGATCCAGGCGCGTGCGCGAGTCGGTCGTCAGCTCGAGCACCGGACCGTCGAACTCGACGACGTCGTGATCCCCGCGGCTGATCACGAGCCAGGCGCGGCGGGGGTGCCGGCGCCAGGTGCCGCCGCGCCGGTACGAGCCCCAGGCGCCCGTCATCCGCAGGTGCGAATGCAGCGTCAGGTCGCCCTCGAAGCGCAGGAACAGGTGCTTGCCGTGGACGTCGATGCGCTCGAGTGTGCGGCCGGCGAGCCGCTCGGGCCAGCGGTCGCGCGCGAAGCGCGGCTGCGGCGTGCGGATCTCGTCGGGGACGTGGCCGGCCAGAATCGGACGCATCCGGTGTGCCGCGTAGTGAATGGTGTCGCCTTCAGGCATCCGCCTTCCGAGAGTACGGTGCCGGAATGCACGCGGACCTCGCCCGCATCGTCGGTGACGCCCACGTCCTCGCCGGCGACGACCCGCGATATCTGTCCGACCAGACCGCGTTCAGCGCCGTGCGCGGCGCCGCCGACGCGGTGGTGCTCCCGAAAGACGCGGCCGAGGTCGCGCAGGTCGTGGCCTGGTGTCACGAGCACGGAGTCCCGGTGGTCCCGCGCGGCGGCGGGACCGGCTGGGCGGGCGGCGCAGTGCCGCTGGGGTCGGGCGTCGTCGTCGCGCTGGAGCGGCTGACGCGCGTGCGTTCGCTCGATCCGCTGCAGTGGCGGATCGAGGTCGAGGCCGGCGTGAGCACCGCGACCGTGCGGCGGCTCGCGCGCGAGAACGGCCTCTGCTTCCCGCCGGACCCGGGCGCGGCCGAGCAGTCGCAGATCGGCGGCAACATCGCGACGAACGCGGGCGGGCCGCACTGCTTCAAGTACGGCGTCACCGGTGCCTGGGTCACGGGCATCGAGGCGGTCCTGTCGCCCGGTGAGGTCGTCAGCGTCGGCGGGGCGACGCGCAAGGACGTCGCGGGCTACGACCTGCGTGCGCTGCTCGCGGGATCCGAAGGCACCCTGGGGATCATCACCGCGGCATGGCTGAAGCTGATTCCGGCGCCTGCCGGTTCGTGGCCGGCCTGCGCGTTCTACCGCGACGCCGAGGCCGGTGGTGAAGCGGTGACGCGCGTGATGGCCGCCGGCCCGATCGCCGCCGCGATCGAGTATCTCGACGCGGGGGCGCTGGGCATCGTCGGCGGCGGCTTCCCCGCGGGCGCCCCGGCCGAGGCCGGCTTCCTCGTGATCGCCGAGAGCGACACCGGCGAGGAGGACTGCGACGCGCTCGCCGAGGCGCTCGCCCCGGGCGCGATCGGGGGCGTCGTACGTCCGCCCGACAGCGGCGCGCTGTGGCGCTGGCGCGACGGCGTCGGCCCGGCGGTGACGGCAGTGCTCGGGGGCAAGCTCTCGGATGACATCGCCGTGCCCGTCGAGCGGCTCGCCGACGCGGTCGCCGAGGTCGCGGCGATCGGTGAGCGGCACCGTCTTCAGTCCTGCTCCTGGGGGCACGCCGGCGACGGCAACCTGCACGCGACCTTCCTGCTGGACCCGCGCGACGACCTCGCGGTTCAGCGCGCGCGACACGCCGCCGACGAGCTGCTGGCGATGGCGATCGCGATGGGCGGGACGATCAGCGGCGAGCACGGCATCGGCGTGCTGAAGAACGGCTGGCTGAGCAGGCAGTGGTCGCCGGCCGCAGTCGCCGCGCACAACGCGGTCAAGACTGCGCTCGACCCGCAGGGGCTCTTCAATCCCGGGAAGAAGCTGCCCTAGGCGCTGAGCGTCAGCTTGCGCGGGCCCTGGCGGAAGCCGGCCTCGACGAGCAGCGACTCCCAGTCCGAGCCGACGACGGGCTCGCCGTCGACGCGCTCGACGGCGAGCTTGAGTCGCGTCCCGCCGGCGGTCACGAACGCGGCGAGAGCGTCGAGCGCCGCTGGCACCCGCGCGTCGGCGGGCTCGGCCAGGACCAGCAGCCCGCGACCGCCGCGCTCGACGTAGAGCACCGGCTCTGCGCCGACGAGCACCACGTAGGCGCCGGAGACGCGCTGTGGGCCGCGCGTGCGGACGCTGTCGGGGCCGCCACGCTCGGGCCAGCGCAGCACCGCGCCGTAGGGCTGCGCGGGGTCGGTCGCCGCGAGCACCAGTGCCGGCTCCTCGCCCTCGCCGACGCGTGCGCGCAGGCGCTCGACGGCGCCGGGCAGCGCGAACTGCGCACCTCCGAGGCCTTCGACGAAGTACCCGCGACGGCAGACACCGAGCGTCTCGAGGTCGCTGAGTGCGTTGTAGAGCGCAGAGAAACCGCCCGTCACGGCCTCCGCCAGCACCTGTTCGCGGGTGACGATCCCGTAGCGCTCGAGCAGCAGCTCCGCGACGGTGCGGCGCTGGTCACGAGACTCGGACCCCGCCCACCCCGCGGCGAACAGCGGGGCCGCGAGCGACCAGCGCCCCTGGACCTGCGCCTGCGCTCCGGCGCCGCGGCGCGCACCGAACCGTCGCCCCGATCGCGCTCCGGTGCGCCCTGCCGCGTGCGCGCGCTGCGCCCGCGCGAGCGTGAGCCGGGGCGCCCGCAGCGGCGCGAACGCGTCGTTCGTCACCTCGCCGGCCCACGCGAGATCCCAGAGGCCCTCCTGCAGCTCTTCCGGCGAGAAGGCCGCGAGCTCGGCGAGCAGGTCGGTGAAGAAGCAGGGTGCTGCGCCGAGCCGCTCGCGGATCGCCGCGTGGATCGGGTCCGCCGGCGGCTCGGCCGCCGGACCGCGTGTCCCCGGCCGGCCGATCGCGGCCGCGTCGTCACGGAAGTACAGCGCGACGCGTCCGCTGTTGCGCCCGATCGCACCCGCACCGACCCAGACGACCTCGCCGCTCGCGGTCAGCTGGTCCATCCACGCCTGCGAGTACGCGCCGACCCGCCGCGGGAGCACGTCGCGCTCCCAGACGTCGGCCGGCAGCGCGAGCCCCTGCAGCGGCACGAGCGTCTCGCGCAGACGGTCGATTCCTGCGCCCGCCGGCGGATGGCGGTCGACGCCCTGCCAGCCCGGCAGGAACGCGGCGAGTGCCGATCGGTCGACCGCCTCGATCTCCTGGCGCAGCACCGCGAGCGATGCGCGCCGGATCCGCCGCAGCACGTCGGGGTCGCACCACTCGCGGCCGGGCGTCTGCGGGTTGGGACGCAGCTCGCCGCGCACGAGCTCGCCGCGCGTCTCGAGCGCGTCGAGTGCGCTGGACACGTCGACGCCGTAGCGCGCGCGGACATCGGCGGTGGTGAACGGCCCGTGCGTGCTCGCATAGCGGCGCAGCAGCTCCTCGAGCGGACGCTCGGTTGCGGCGAGGAACACCTCGGGCAGCCCGCCGGGCGGGACGGCGCCGACCGCGTCGCGGAAGAGACCCGCGTCATCGGCGGCGATCCAGCGCTCCTCGCCGGCGATCCGCACGCGCACCGCGCGGCGCTCGCGGCGCAGCGTGTCGAGGAAGGCTTCGGCGTCGAGCCCGGCGAGCACGCGGTCCTGCGCCTCCTCGGTGGTGAGATCGCCGACGCGCCGCAGCACGTCGCCGAGCGCATCGCTCGATGCTGCCCGCGTGCGGTCGGAGCGATGCTGCAGGTCGGCCTCGAGCGCGTCGAGCGCACCGGGATCGATCAGGTCGCGCAGCTCCTCCTGGCCGAGCAGCTCACGCAGCAGGTCGCGGTCGAGCGACAGCGCCGCGGCGCGCCGCTCGGCGTTCGGCGTGTCGCCCTCGTACATGTACGTCGCGACGTAGTCGAACAGCAGCGCGCTCGCGAACGGCGAGGCGGTCGGCGTCTCGACCTCGACCAGCGAGAGCTCGCGCGTGTGCAGCCGCGTCAGCAGCTCCTGCAGGCCGGGGACGTCGAGCACGTCGCGCAGGCATTCGCGGTAGGTCTCGAGAATGATCGGGAAGTCGGCGTAGCGCTTGGCGACCTCGAGCAGCGACTGCGCCTTCAGGCGCTGCTGCCAGAGCGGCGTGCGGCGGCCCGGATACGCGCGCGGGATCAGCAGCGCACGCGCGGCGTTCTCGCGGAAGCGCGCCCCGAACAGGGCGCTCGATGCGAGCTCGGCGACGACCTGGTCCTCGATCGTCTCGGGGTCGAGCAGCACGGTGTCGGCCCCCGGCGGGTCGTCCGCATCGGGCAGGTGGACGATGATCCCCTCGTCCGACCAGATCGCGTCGGACTCCAGGCCGAGCTCGTCGCGCAGGCGCGCGGACAGTGCAAGCGCCCAGGCGGCGTGCACGCGGCCGCCGTAGGGCGAGAGCACGCACAGGCGCCAGTCGCCGATCTCGTCACGGAAGCGCTCGACGACGATCGTGCGGTCGCTCGGGATGACGCGCGTGGCGTCCTGCTGCTCGCGCAGGAACTCGAGCAGGTTGCGGGTCGCGAGCGGATCGAGGTGGTACTGCTCCTCGAGCTCCTGCGGCGAGCGCTCCAGCGCGGTCCTGGCGAACGCGCCGATCTCGATGCCGAGCTCCTTCGGCCGCCCGACGCTGTCGCCCCTCCAGAACGGGACGGCGCCCGGAGCGCCGGGTGCGGGCGTGACGATCACGCGGTCGCGCCCGATCTCCTCGATGCGCCAGGTCGAGGCGCCGAGCAGGAACGTCTGGCCGGGCCGGGCCTCGTAGACCATCTCCTCGTCGAGCTCGCCGACGCGCCGGCCGTCGGGCAGGACGACGGCGTAGAGCCCGCGGTCGGGGATCGTCCCGGCGTTCGTGATCGCCAGGCGTCCCGCGCCCTTGCGCGCGCGGATCGTTCCGGCGACGCGGTCCCAGACGATCCGCGGTCGCAGCTCGCCGAACTCGGCCGACGGGTAGCGCCCGTCGAGCATGTCGAGGACGTTCTCGAGCAGCTCGCGCGGCAGTTCGGAGTACGAGTGCGTGCGCGTGACGAGCGCGAACAGCTCGTCGACGCTGACCGTCTCGTCCTCGCCTTCGGCCGCCGCGATCGCGACGATCTGCTGGGCGAGCACGTCGAGTGCGTTGCGCGGGACGACGGTCGGCTCGATCCGCCCCTCGCGCATCAGCCGCGTGACGACGGCGCACTCGAGCAGATCGGCGCGGAATTTCGGGAAGATCCGTCCTTCGCTGCGCTCGCCGACGCCGTGGCCCGCGCGCCCGATCCGCTGCAGCCCGCGGCTGACCGATTTCGGCGACTCGACCTGGATCACGAGGTCGACCGCGCCCATGTCGATTCCGAGCTCCAGTGACGACGTGGCGACCAGGCACGGCAGCTCGCCGGCCTTCAGCAGCTCCTCGATGACCGTGCGCTCCTCGCGCGCGAGCGAGCCATGGTGGGCGCGTGCGATGTCGCGGGGTGGGGCGTCATCTTCCCTGCGGGCGCCGGAGGCGGCCAGATGGCCGTCGGAGGTGGGTCCCGCTTCCGAGTTGTCATTCGCCAGCTCGTTGAGTCTGAGCGCCAGCCGCTCCGCCCCGCGGCGGCTGTTGACGAACACGATGGTCGACGTGTGCTCCTCGACGAGCCGCAGGATCTCCGGGTAGATCGCCGGCCAGATCGAGCGCCGCGTCGCCGCCCCGTCGAGGATCGGCGCGAGCTCGACCCCGTCGTCCGGGCGACCCTGGTCGGGCTCGAGCATCGACTCGACCGGGACGTGAATGTGCAGGTCGAGCTCCTTGCGCACACCGGCGTCGATCACCCGGCAGGTGCGCCTGGGGCCGACGAGGAAGCGGCCGATCTCCTCGAGCGGGTTCTGCGTCGCCGACAGGCCGATGCGCTGCGGCTCGTGACCGTCCTCCTGGTTGGCGCTGAGCCGCTCGAGCGTCAGCGCGAGGTGGGACCCGCGCTTGGTCCCGGCGACGGCGTGGATCTCATCGACGATCACCGCGTCGACGGCCGTGAGAATCTCGCGGGCGCCGCTCGTGAGCATCAGGTAGAGCGACTCGGGCGTCGTGATCAGGATGTCCGGCGGGTGCCGGCGCATCGCAGCGCGCTCCTTCTGCGGCGTGTCGCCGGTGCGCACGCCGATCGTGACGTCGGCTCCGACGCCTCGGATAGGAGCGACCAGGTTGCGGTCGACGTCGTAGGCGAGTGCCTTCAGCGGCGAGACGTAGACGATCCGCGTGCGCTTCTCCCCGGACGGCGTCGGGTCGGCGACGAGCCGGTCGATGCCCCACAGGAAGGCCGCGAGCGTCTTGCCCGATCCCGTCGGGGCGCTGATCAGCGCGTGCTCCCCCGATGCGATCGCGGGCCACGCCTGCGCCTGCGCAGCGGTCGGCTCGGCGAACGCGCGCGTGAACCAGTCGCGGACCTGCGGAGTGAACGGGGAGAGCGGCATCGGCGGCGCCTTCGAGCCTACTCCGCGGGTACGGCCTGGACTGCCCGCCGGATCGCCTCGTCGAGCATCGCCGGGGTCAGCTTCCCGGTGAACGTGTTCTGCTGACTGGGGTGAAAGCTGCCGGCGAGGACGGGTCCGCCGAGCGCACCGGGATCCCAGAGAACGGCATGCCCGAACCGCGGCTGCGGCGTCGGCACCGCCTGGCCCTCGAGCCGGCGCAGCCGCAGCGCGGCCGCCCACGCGAACGCGCCGAGGCAGAGGATCGTGCGTACGCCGGGAAGCAGCGCCAGCTCGCGTCCGGTGTACGGCAGGCAGGCGTCGCGCTCCTGCGGCGTCGGGCGGTTGGCGGGTGGGGCGCAGCGGACTGCCGCTGAGATCCAGGCACCGGTCAGCCGCAACCCGTCATCGGCGTGGTCGCTGCGCGGACTGCTGGCCAGGCCGGCCCGGTGCAGCGCCGCGAACAGGAAGTCGCCCGAGCGGTCGCCGGTGAACACGCGCCCGGTCCGGTTGGCGCCGTGCGCGGCGGGTGCGAGGCCGAGGATCATCAGCGACGCGTGCGGGTCGCCGAATCCCGGGATCGGACGGCCCCAGTACTGCTCCTCGGCAAACGCCGCGCGCCGCTCGCGCGCCACCTGCTCGCGCCAGTCGACAAGCCGCGGGCAGCGCCGGCACGCGATCACCTCACGCTCGAGTTCGTCCAGCGCCCTCACGCGGCGATCGTAGGCGTGCCCGCCACCGCTACGCTCCAGCCCGAATGCGCCGCCTCTCCGCACTGATAGCCCTGATCGCCTGTGTCGTCCTGTCCGGCTGCGCCCAGAGCGGCACGAAGGACACCGACAGCTCGAAGGACTTCACCGGCGACCAGAAGGCCGTGGCGGTGACCGTCGAGGACCTTCAGACGGCCGCGAAGGATCGCAAGGGCACGACGATCTGTGCGGACCTGATCACGGCTGAGCTGCGCGACAAGATCAGCGGGACGAACTGCTCGAAGGTCGTCAAGGACGCGATTCGCGACACCGACGAGTCCGACCTGACGGTGAAGACCGTCACGGTCACGGGCGACACGGCCGTCGCGCAGGTCAACGAGAAGACCGGCGACGGGTCGCACCGCACGAAGACGCTGAACTTCGAGAAGGCCGCCGGGCGCTGGCGGATCTCGCAGCTGCCGCAGTCCTAGCGGTCTAGGACTTCAACTCGCGCCCGTACTGGCGCGCGTAGTACTCGCGGTAGGCGCCCGAGCGGATCGGTTCCCACCACCAGGCGTTGTCGCGGAACCAGCTGACCGTCTCCTCGAGGCCCTCGTCGAAGCGCACCTGCGGCTCCCAGCCGAGCGCGCGCACCTTGTCGGACGACAGCGAGTAGCGGCGGTCGTGACCCGGGCGGTCGGTGACGTACTCGATCAGCGACTCGTCGCCGCCGCTGAGCTCGATCACGCGCCGGACGACGTCGATGTTGGCGCACTCGTCCGGGCCACCGGCGTTGTAGACCTCGCCGGCGACGCCATGTTCGAGGACGTGTGCGATCGCGGAGCTGAAGTCGCGCGCGTGGATCCAGTTGCGCACCTGCATCCCGTCGCCGTAGACCGGCAGCGGGTCCTTGTGCAGCGCATTCAGCACCATCAGCGGGATCAGCTTCTCGGGGTACTGGCGCGGGCCGTAGTTGTTCGACCCGCGGCAGATCACCGTCGGCATGTCGTACGTGTGCGCGTAGGACTGCACGAGCAGGTCGGCGCCGGTCTTCGTCGCGCTGTAGGGCGAGGACGGGCGCAGCGGGCTGTCCTCGGTGAACGAGCCCTCCTCGATCGAGCCGTAGACCTCGTCGGTGGAGACCTGCAGGTAGCGCAGCTCACGCTCCCGCGCGGCCTCGAGCAGGACGAACGTCCCAACCGCGTGAGTCTTGACGAAGGCGTCGGGCTCGGCGATCGAGCGGTCGACGTGCGTCTCGGCGGCGAAGTTGACGACCGCTTCGACGTCCGCCATCGCCGTGGCGACGGCCTCGGGGTCCTCGATCGCGCCGTGGACGAAGCTGTGCTCGACGTCCTGCAGGTTCTCGCGGCGGCCCGCGTAGGTGAGCTTGTCGAGCACGACGATCTCGTCGCCGGCCTCCACGCGTTGGCGGACGAAGGTGGAGCCGATGAACCCGGCACCGCCGCAGACGAGCAGCTTCATCGCGGATCTCCTGTGGTCGTGATGTCGGTGCCGGCGACCGGGCGACCGGCGAGGAAGCCGGCCAGGCCCTCCTCCCACGGCGGCAGGCTGACGGCGTCGGCGCCGCGCTCGCTGATGAGCACGCTCATCGCCGGGCGCGGCGTGGGAGAGGGGAAGGCCTCGCTCGTCGTCGGCTCGACGCGGCAGGCCGTGCCGGTCGCCTCGACCGCCGCGGTGGCGAGGTCGAACCAGGTGCAGCGACCGCCGCCGCCCGCGTGGAAGATGCCCGTCGCGCTGCTCTCGGCGAGCGTGACGAGCGCGGGCGCGAGGTGCCCGGCCCAGGTCGGGCAGCCCTCCTGGTCGTTGACGACCTGCAGCGTGTCGCGCTCGGCGGCGAGCCGCAGGATCGTGTCGACGAAGTTCTTGCCGTGCACGCCGAACAGCCAGGATGTGCGAGCGATCGCGTGGTTCGGGTTGGCGTGGGCGACCGCTCGCTCACCGGCGAGCTTCGTGCGCCCGTAGGCCGTGCGCGGCCCGGTCGCATCGGACTCGACGTACGGGTCGGTGGCGTCGCCCGGGAAGACGTAGTCGGTCGAGATGTGGATGATCCTCGCGCCGACCGCGGCTGCGGCTGCGGCGAGGTTCCCGGCGCCGTCGCCGTTGACCTCGAGCGCGATGTCCTCCTGGTCCTCGGCGCCGTCGACATCGGTGAACGCGGCGCAGTTGATGACGACGTCGGGCGTGTCACCCGCCACGACCTCGGACGTGAACTCGGCGTCGACGATGTCGATCGAGTCGACGTCGCGCTCGATCACGGTGTGACCGGCGGCGGTGGCCGCGGCAACGACCTCGCGGCCGAGCATTCCGTAGGCGCCGACGACGAGCAGTTTCACGATCAGACGATGCCGATGTCGGAGCGGTCGCCGACGAGGAAGCGGTAGGCGCGCGGCTGTCCGAGCGAGCGCGCGATCGTGACGTCGCGGCCGAGCAGTGAGGACTCCATGCGCGCGTCGAGGTTTCTCACGCTCGAGCCTTCGAGCATGATCGCGTGCTCGACCTCGGCATGCTCGATGACGCAGCGTTCGCCGACCGCCGTGTACGGGCCGATGTAGGCGTCGATCACCCGCGCGCCGGCGCCGATGATCGCCGGCCCGCGAACGCTCGAGCGCTCGAGCACGGCGCCCTCCTCGATGATCACGCGGCCGTCGACCGTCGAATCGGTGACGGTGCCGTCGATGCGCCGCTCGATCGTGTCGAGCACGAGCCGGTTGGCCTCGAGCATGTCGTCGAGCCGGCCGGTGTCCTTCCACCATCCCTGCACGATGTGCGGCTCCACGCGGCGGCCCTGGTCGACGAGGTACTGGATCGCGTCGGTGATCTCGAGCTCGCCGCGCGGGGAGGGCTCGATCGCACGCGCGGCGTCGTGGATGCCCGCGGTGAACATGTAGACGCCGACGAGCGCGAGGTCGGTCTTCGGCTTGGCGGGCTTCTCCTGCAGGCTGGTGACGCGGCCGTCGTGCAGCTCGGCGACTCCGTAGTGCTCGGGATCGGGCACCGGGGTCAGCAGGATCAGCGCGTCGGGCTCGTCGGTCTTGAACGCCTGGACGAGATCGGTGATTCCGCCCTGGAGCAGGTTGTCACCGAGGTACATCACGAATGGGTCGGCCGCGAGGAACGGCTCGGCGGTCAACACGGCGTGCGCGAGGCCCGCGGGCTCGTCCTGGACGATGTAGGTGATCTTCACGCCGAACAGCGATCCGTCGCCGACGGTCTCGCGGATCTCGTCGCCCGTCTCGGGCGCGATGATGATCCCGATCTCCTCGATTCCGGCGTCGGCCATGGCCTGGATGCCGTAGAACAGCACCGGGCGGTTGGCGACGGGCACGAGCTGCTTAGCGCTCGTGAACGTGATCGGCTGCAGGCGGGTGCCCTTGCCGCCGGAGAGAATGAGGCCCTTGAGGGTCGCCATGAAGTGTTGAGGCTAGAGGTCCGAGCGGTCCAGAGTTCTGCGGGTTTTCGGCAACGCCGGGCCTGCTGGGGTACGAACGCCGGCCACCGCCCGGAACTTCCGGATCTGGACCTAACGCCCCATCTCGGCCAGCTTCAGCACAGTGCGCCAATTGCGAGCGGTTTCCTGGTTATTCAGTGCGCGCTGCAGTGCACGTGGCAGCTTCGCGTTACCGAAACCCTCCGGGAGGTGCAGATAGACCTCGCGCCCGGACAGCACGAACTGCTCCGGCGCGAACGCGACCGCGTCAACGTCATCGAGCGCGCCGGCCGGTGGGCTGTCGCGCAGGAACGAGACCAGCAGCCGCGTCGGCTCGGCGTCCGGGAAGGGATTGCCGGCGACGACCGCATCCCACGCGGCGGCCCGCCGCAGGATCACCGGGACGTCGAACCCGAACGTGCCGGCCAGTCGCCGCTCGAGGTCGTCGCGCAGCACGTCGTCATCCGTCTGCGCGTGCTCGAAGACCACGTTGCCGCTCTGGATGTAGGTCTGGACATCTGTCGCGCCGGCCTCGGCGACCAGTGCGCGCAGGTCGGCCATCGGGACCTTGCGATTGCCTCCGACGTTGATCGCCCGCAGCAGGGCGATGTACTTAGTAGACGCCACCGAGCTTGCGGTGGTCCCAGGTTGCACGCCGGCGCTCGACGAACTGGAACGCGACGCGCTTCTCCGCCTGCTTGCGGACCATCGCGACGACCTCGTCGGCGAGTGGGGTGGGCGGGCCATCAGTCACCGGCGTGTAGCGCTTGAAGACGTCCATGCCGACGGTCGAGCACGTCGTCGACGTCGCGATGGATCACGACCTCGGTCTCGAACATCACGCCGCGCAGCTCCTGGTACTCCTCGCCGGCCTCGATCTGCAGCGTCGCGCGCGGGTCGCGCTCGAGGTTGCGGACCTTCTGGGCCTTCGCGAACGTCCAGGCCCACAGCTCCGGCGACCCGTCCGGGCCGCTGGGACGCACGACGTACCAGAGCGGCATCAGGTGCGGCCAGCCGTCCTTGCCGTTGGTCGCGACGACGACGACACGCTGCTCGTCGAGGAAGGCGGCGACCTCGTCGTCGGTCAGCTTGATCAGGTCGCGCTTGGAGGCCATCGGCAACCCACGATAGTCGACCGATGCCTGCTGGTAGCGTCGCGTCGTGGGCGTGGAATACCGCATGCTCGGGCCACTCGAAGCACTCGCCGACGGGCGCGAGGTGGGGCTGGGCGGCCCTCGCCAGCGGGCGGTGCTCGCGATCCTGCTGGCGGCGGGTGGAGAGGCGGTTCCGGTCACCCGGCTGGTCGACGAGGTCTGGGCGGACGAGCCCCCGGAGACGGCCGGGAACGTCCTGCAGGGCTACGTCTCGCGTCTGCGGCGGGTGCTTGGCAAGGACGCGATCGTCACGCGCGGGCGGGGGTATGCCCTCGTCGTCGAGGACGAGGCGCTGGACCTGCACGTGTTCGAGCGGCGCACGAGGGCCGGGGTACGGGCGTTGGAGTCCGATCGCCCCGAGGAGGCTGCGGCCGACCTGCGTGCCGCGCTCGCGCTGTGGCGCGGCCCCGCACTCGCCGATCTCGCCGACGAGTCGTTTGCGCGCTCCGTCGCCGGGCGCCTGGACGAGCTGCGGCTGGCGGCGACCGAGCACGCCATCGAGGCCGATCTCGCGTGCGGCCGCGCGGGGGCCGTCGTGGCCGAACTTGAGGATCTGGTCTCCCGCCACCCGCTGCGCGAGGGGCTCCGCGCGCTGCAGATGCGCGCGCTGTACCGCTGCGGGCGCCAGGCGGACGCGCTCGCTGCCTATCGCGATGCCCGCGCGACGATGCAGGAGCAGATCGGCATCGAGCCCGGGCCGGGGCTGCGCGAGCTGGAAGCCGCGATCCTGCGCCAGGATCCAGCCCTCGAGGGCCTGCCCGCCACGCCGCCGGACTCGGCGCCGCGCTGCGCACCGTGCTCGTCGCGGCCTTCGCCGGCGCCGCGCTGCCGGCGCTGGCGGCGCTCGCCCGGCCGCTCGCGTCGGCGCTCCCGCACGAGATCGTCCTGGCGATGACGGTGCCGGGAGCTGACGAGCTCGACGGGGCCGTGCGCGAACTCGAGGCGCTGCGCGCAGACCTCGTCGCCGGGGGCGCGGTCGCCCGGGCCGGTGCCTTCACGTCGCTGATGCCGGGCGCCGATCTCGTCCGACTCGCCGCTGAGCAGGAGGCCGACCTGCTGCTCGTCGACGCGCCCGCAGGGCCTGCTCGAGGACGCACGGCTGCTCGCGCTGCTCGAGGAC
This sequence comes from uncultured Actinomycetes bacterium, assembly GCA_963821685.1. GTDB lineage: Bacteria > Actinomycetota > Thermoleophilia > Solirubrobacterales > Solirubrobacteraceae > F1-60-MAGs163. The sequence goes on from CAWGEW010000001.1 coordinate 330,951, forward strand.
GCGCCGTGCGACGTCGCCGTCGCGGTCGGCGACGAGGCGCATCGGCGACGGACCGGTGCTCGTGCCGTTCGGCGGTGGCACACACGACTGGGCGGCGGTCGAGCTCGGCGCCTGGCTCGCCCGCGCGCTCGGACGCCCGCTGCGCCTTGCCGGAGCGAGCACCGGCGCGAGCGGGCGCGACGCGAGCCGGCTGCTCGCGAGCGCGTCGCTGGCGGTGCAGCGCGGCCTCGGCGTCGCGGCCGAGCCACTGATCGTCGATCCCGCCCCGGCCGCGCTCGTCGAGGCGGCGGGCGACGCGGGCGTCGTCGTCGTCGGACTGACCGATCGCTGGCGCCGCGAGGGCCTGGGCAGCGCGCGGACGGCGCTGGCGACCGCGCACGCGGCGACCGACGCTGCTGGTGCGTCGCGGCCTGCGCCCGGGCGGGCTCGCGCCGCGTGACAGCGACACCCGCTTCACCTGGACGATCGCGGCACGCGGCGGCTGATCAGCTCGCCCAGGGCGGCGGCGTGCGGCGCGTGCACTGCAGCGGCGTGCCCGTTGGGCACATGTCGCGGCGGCGAGCAGCCCACCGATCGACTGGTCGACCGCCGGAACCGTCCGCACCGGCTCGAGCCGGGCCGGAGCCCCGGGAACGGCGGGCCGACGGATGCGGACCAGGTGGACGTCGACCGTCGCCTGGCCGGTGGCGACCGTCCGCGTCGGCACGCCGATCAGCTCGGTCGTCGTCTGCTGCAGCGCCGGCAGGACCGCCGCCCGGTCGCCCGTCCGCCTGCTGCGAGCGCCGCCGAGCAGCGCGCCGACCGCGCTCGGTATCCGCTGACGAATGCGCCGTCCGCCGGCGCCGCGCGGGAGCGAGCGGGAACGCCCTCGCATAGGCGCGCCGGTAGGCCGCACGCCCGGCGACGGCCGGGGCGGGCAGGACGCTGCTGCCGACAACGCCGTCGAGCGCCCGCGGCGATGGTTCGCAGCGACGAGGCGTCGGCGGTGATCCCCGGCACCGACGAGCAGCTGGCGCGGCGGGTCCGGCAGTCGCCGCGCGAGCGCGCCGAGGAACGCCGGACGGATCGAACGGCTGGGTCGCGAAGACGACGACGCCGTCGACGCTCCGCGGGACCTTCGCGGCCAGCGTCAGCGCCCTCGGTGAACTCGGGGCTCGGAAGGGCGCGCACGACCCGTCCGCCGAGCGAGCAGAACTCGGCGGTGAATGCGTCGCGCCCGTCCCAGCCGGCGTCCCAGTCGAGGTACACGACGCCGGCCGTTCGCCAGCCCAGCTCACGACGCGCGTAGGTGCCGAGGCCGGCGACGCTCTGGCTCTCGTCAGCGACGACGCGGCGGAAGTTCGCGGCGCGCGTCGCCGCCGTCAGCTCGCGCGGACCGCGACGCGGCGGCGAGCACGCTGACGCGGGGGTGGGCGCGGGCGATGTCGCGCAGGACCATCTCGTCGGCTCCGAGCGATCCGGCGACGAGCGCGTCGACGTGCTCGTTCTCGATCAGCCGCCGCGCCTCCTGCGTCGAGCGTGCTGAACTCGAGCGTCTCGGTGCAGCCCGGGGACGATCTCGACGGGTCCGCCCGGCGACGCTCGCGCCGGTGACGCCCGCGAGCGGGTTGCCGTCGCGCAGTCGGCCCGCCGTGGCCCATCAGTGGCAGCTGCGCGCCGGCCAGCTGTGGACCGCGAAGCGTGTGCAGGATGCCCGCGCAGTCGGCGATGACGCCGATCCGGTACGGTCGCTGCTCCTCACCGCCGCAGCCCGCGGCGATCAGCGCACCGCGACGACACGCGCGCTCGCCGCGACTGCGGAGCGCGTCTAGTGCGCATACGTCGTCACCCAGACCGAGCCGTGCCCGACCGCGAGCTGCCGCGGCAGCCCACCGACGTGGACGGTCGCGGTCACGCGCCGCGCCGCGGATCGATCCGCGAGACGGTGCCGTCGATCGTGTTGGCGACCCACAGCCGCGCCGGCGCCCGCGGCGATGCCGCTCGCGCCGCGGCCGAGCGCGCAGCGGTCTGCCGAGCGCGGTTCGTGCGCACGTCGATCGGGACGACCCGGTCGTGGACGCCGTCGGTGATCCATGCGCGGCCCGGCCGCGACCGCGACCGCGAACGGCGGGAAGCCGAGCGTGATCGTCGCCAGGATGCGGCCGCTGCGCGCGTCGAGCCGCCAGACGCGGCGGTCGAGCGCGTCACCGAGCACGATCAGCGAGCCGGCGCCGACCGCCATCTCGCGGAACTGCACGCGGAGTTGGAGACGGTCGCCGGTGCCCGGAACGGCAGGAAGACCTCGTGCAGCATGCGCAGCGGCCCGTGTGCCGGTGCTGAGGCGCTGCACGAACGGACAGCCCGCCGCCCAGACGACACCGTCGCCGGATGCCAGCGCGCAGGCGAGCAGGTCGATGTCCGTCTCACGCCGACCGCCGTCTGCGCGTCGTAGCGCGCGACGACGCCCGGTGACCAGCGCGCCGTCGGCCGCGACGTAGACCTTGCCGCCGAGCGCGGCGATGTCGCGCGGCTCGCCGTTCGACGTGATCGGCTCCAGGCTCCCGGCGCCCGGCTCGTAGCGCCAGAGGACGCCCTCGCTGGAAGTCGGCCATCCAGATCCCGCCGGGCGTCACCGCGACGGCGCCGGGGTAGCCCGGGACCGGCGTCCGGGCGCGCACGCGGCCCGTCGCTGGGATCGAGCCGCACGAGCGCCGCCGCGTCGGCGCGTCCGCGCGCCGCGCTCCCGCCGCGGCCGACGGCAGCGCGACGGCGGCGACCGCGAGCAGGACGACGACCGCGACCGCGAGCCACCAGCCGAGCACTGCGCGCGCGCCGCGGCGACGCGTCGCCGGCAGCGGCGAGCCCGAGCGCGTCGCGCGGCCGCCGCGACGAGCTCGCGCGCAGCTCGAATAGCGCTCGCTCCGGCGTCCTTCGCCATCGCGCGCGCGAGGACCGCGTCGACCGGCGCGCGGCAGCGCCGGCCGGCGCTCGCTCGCCGACCGGCGGCGGCTCCTCGAGGTGGGCGAAGATCGCTGCCACCTCGGAGCCGTCGCGGAACGGCAGCGTCCCGGTCAGCCATTCGAACATCAGGCAGCCGAGCGCGTACTGGTCGGCGCGACCGTCGACGGCGTCGCCGCGGATCTGCTCGGGCGCGACGTAGTCGACGGTGCCCATGAGCTGCCCGTCCGCGGGCCCGCGGTCGGCGGCGCTCTGCGTGAGCCCGAAGTCGGCGAGGTAGGAGTGCTCGCGCCCGTCCTGCTGGTCCAGCAGGACGTTGCTCGGCTTGACGTCGCGGTGCACGAGGCCGCGCCGGTGCGCGGCGTCGAGCGCGTCGGCGAGCTGGCGTCGATGATCGCGAGCAGCCGCGCTCGGGCGCCAGCGCGCGCCTCGCGGCGCAGCAGCGCCTTCAGGTCGGTGCCCGTCGACGAAGCGCATCGCGATGAACAGCCGCCCGTCGGCTTCGCCCGCCTCGTAGATCGGGACCACGTTCGGGTGGTCGAGGCTCGCGGCGAGCCGCGACTCGCGCAGCAGCCGCTCGCGGAACCGCTCGTCCTCGGCGAACCGCTCCGGCAGCACCTTCAGCGCGACCGGGCGCCCGAGCCGCTCATCGCGCGCGAGATAGACCTCGCCCATCCCGCCGCGCCCGATCGGACGCTCGATGCGGTAGCCGGCGAGTCTGGACCCCGACAGCAGCTGTCGCTCGTTCATGGTGTGTGGTGCTCCGCCGCCCTAGCCTGCCCGACCCGGGCCGTCGGCGCAACAGGCGCCGGTGGGGAGGCAGCACGCGGACGCGCTGCCGCCCCGGTGCGCGCGCTACTGGACTCAGCGCCGCCGGCCGGCAGGCGGGCGAGGCCTGCGCCGCGCGGCTCGCTGCTCTTGACCGTCGCGCGCTGCGGGCCTTCAGGGTGAGGTTGCCGATGTAGCTCGTCTTGACGCCCGTGGCCGTCGGCGTGTCGACCATCGTGAGCACGCCGTCGGCGCCGGCGAAGCTGCCGGTGCCGCTCTTGACGGGATGCCAGCAGGAGCCCCAGATCAGCGTCTCGCCGGAGAACTGCCCCCAGTAGAGGAACGTGAACGTGAGCGTCCCTGCTGGGTCGCCGGCGCAGGAGCCGTCGCGGCGAAGGTCGAGACAGCCGCTGAAGCTCTCGCTCCCCTCGGCGCGGTAGAGCGGCGACGTGGCGAGCTCCTTGAACGAGGTCGTCGTCCAGTCGCCGCGCAGGCTGCCGGTCATCTTGTAGGTGCCCTTGGCCTCGTCGACGACGACCTGTCGCCCGTGGACGGCGACGGTTGTCGGCGTGGTCGCGAGCGCGGGCGCCGCCGGCGCCAGCGCTGCGGTCGCGATCAGGGCGGCGCCGGCGAGACGGCGCACGAATGCGGCATGTGACATCGATGATCTCCCGTGTCCGGACGCGGCCCGATGCCGCATCGCACGAGGACCATCCCGCCGGCCGCTGGAAGTTCGCTGGAAGCGGACTGGAAGGCGCCGGAGCGCTAGGCGGCGGCGGGCTTGCGCAGCCGGCGCACCGCGGCGAGCACGCCATCGCGGGCGTCCTGGGGCTCGAGGATCGCGGCGTCGCCGGCCTCCTTGAGCACTTCGCGCACGAGCCAGTCGGTCCCGGCGAAGCTCAGCTCGACGATCAGCGAGCCGTCGGCGAGCGTCTGCGAGACCGTCCGGTCCTCGCGCGCCCAGCGCGCGCGCTCGGGGCTGATCCAGACGCGGGCGGTCCGCGATGCCGCGACCTCGCCGGTCTTCGGCCAGCCCTCGACGTCGGCGGCCGGGTCGACCTCGGGCCGCGGCGTGAAGCCCTTGCGCTGCACCTCGGCGTGGCGCACGCGGTCGAGGCGGAAGTGCCGCACGTCGTCCTTCTCGGGGTCGAACGTCGCGACGTACCAGCCCTCGCGCCCGTTGACCAGCGCGTACGGCTCGACGATCCGCTCGCTGAACTCGTCCTCGTTGGCCTTGTAGTAGTCGAGCTTCAGCAGCTTGCGGCCGGAGATCGCCTTCGAGACGACGCGGGCGATGCCCGAGTCGTCGGCGCCGGCATCGGCGACCTGCAGGCCCTGCTCGAGCGGGTCGGCGCCGAGCGCGGCGACGATCTTCTCGCGCGCGCCCGTGAGCGCGCCCTGCGGAAGGTGATCGCCGATCAGGTCGATCGCGGCGATCAGCGCCTTCGCCTCGACCGGCAGCAGGCGCGCCGGGCGGTCGAAGTTGTCGGCATACGGCTCGGGGTCGACCTCGATCGTGCCGTCGTCGTGGATCTCCGCGTAGAGCACGTACGAGCCGCCGCCGAAGTTGACGACGTTGAGGACGTTGACGTCCTCGCGCAGTTCGGCCTCGGTGACCTGGATCGCCTCGCACAGCTCGACGACGTCGAGCCGCTCGCCGGCGCGGCCGGCCTGGATCAGGATCGACGCGAGCGTGACCAGTCGCGCGAAGCGCTCGGGACGGATCGCGGTGTCGCGGCGGCGCAGCTCGTCGTCCTCGCGCTCGGCCGGCTCGGCGGCGGGCTTGCCGGTGACCACGCGCGCCAGCTCGAACTCACCGTCGTGCAGCTGCTCGATCAGCGCGATCCGCTCTTCCGCCTCGGCGACGAGCTCGTCCGGGCCGGAGACGTGCGCGTGCTCGCCGAGCCCGAGCACGAACGAGACGAGCTGGCGTGCCGACGCGTACGGCGTCGCGAAGATGATGTCGCCGTCGCCTGCACCTGCGCGGATCTCGCCGAAGCGCCCGAAGTGGCGCTCGACCTGCCAGGCGAGGCGCTCGCCGACGGCGATCTCGGCGACGCCCTGGTCATCGCCGAACTGCCAGTCGGAGCGCTTCGCGTAGGCACGCGGGTCGAAGTCGGTCGGCCGCTTGAAGTCGTGCTCGGCCTTCGTCGCGTAGGCGACCTTGCCGCGCATCCGCGAGAGCCGGAAGACGCGGATCGCCTGGCGCTCGTGTGACCAGCCGAGCAGGTAGAACTGCCCGCCGCGGAACAGCAGGTGGTACGGGTCGACCTTGCGCGCGCCGGTCGCGTCGCGCTCCATCGTGAAGTAGTCGAAGGTGATCGTCTTCTGGCGGAAGATCGCGGTCTCGACCTTGGCCAGCCGCTGCGAGAGATCGTGGCCGCCGGCCGAGGCGGTGATGCCGAGTGCGAGCCCGCGCTGGTCGGGCGACTCCAGCGGGCTCGGGCGGCCCCACGAGATCTGCTGCAGCGCGAGGCGCAGCGGCTCGGCGTACGCGAACTCGCCGTCGAGCAGGCTCAGCGCGAACTGCAGCGACGCCAGCTCCTCGTCGGTGAACGCGATCGCGGGGAGGTGGAAGTTCTCCGGCCGCAGCGAGTAGTTCTCCTGCTCGGCGGCGCCGTCGGCCGGCTTGTCGACGGTCAGGTTGATGCCGAGCGCGTCGAGCTCGGCGCGGTCCGCGTAGAAGCGCCGCGCGAACGCGTCCTCGTTCATCCCGCTGTATCCCTCGACGTCCCGCCGGATCTCGAGTGCCGTCACGGGCCGACGCTCGGCCATGAGGTACGAGATCAGCGAGAGCTGCCGGATGAGCTTCTCGGTGTCCTTCGCCATCGACCTTCAACGGTAGCCGTGGCGAGGCGAGGGTGGTGCGCCGTGTGCTGCTTCGCCGCGGTCTTTGCGGGAATTCAGCTGCTTACGCTGCAGCGCGCTCGTCGGCTGCGGGAACGCCCACGGGCCCGAAGTACGCTCCGCCGCTGATCGCGCGGTCGAAGTTCGACCAGACGGCGCCGGGTGCGAGCTCCTTCTCGAGCCGGTCGAAGCTGCCCAGCCGCCCGCCGAGATTGTCGATCATGTGCACGAGCGTCGCCTCGCGCGTGGCGGGAACGACGGGGCTTCCGTGCTCGAGCGAGCCGTGATGGCTGAGGATGATGTGCAGGACCGCCTGAGCGGTCTCGGGCGGGAAGCCGCCGAGGTCCTCGATCTCGCGCCGGATCCGGTAGTAGCCGAGCGGGATCTCGCCGAGCAGCTTGCCGGCGTCGGTCAGATCGATCGCGCCGCCGTCCTGGGCGTAGGCCTCGAGCTTGCCGATGTCGTGCAGCAGCGCCCCGGTCACGGCGACGTCGCGGTCGATGCCGGGGAACGTCGCGCTGATCGCGCTGACCGCCTGCGCGACGCCGAGCGAGTGCTCGAGCAGTCCGTGCGCGTAGGCCTGGTGGTAGTGCTTGGCGGCCGGCGCGTCGCGGTAGGCGGCCCAGGTGGGCGTGCCTTCGCCGAGCACGCGGTCGAGCAGGCGGCGCAGGTGCGGGTTCTGGACCGTCGACAGCAGCTGGCGCAGGTCGGCCTCCATCGCCTGTGCGCCACGCGGCGGGCCGTCGAGCAGGTCGGCCTCGTCGTAGGTCCCGGGCTCGGCCGGGCTGAACCGGGCCTTCGCCTGCGCGCCCCACTTCGGATGCACCTCGTAGATGCCGCGCACGTGGACGGGACGACCCTGCGCGCAGAGCTCGCGATGGGCCTCGACGTCGTCCCAGACGTTGACCGTCAGCGCGCCGGTGCGGTCCCCGACCGTGAGCTTCAGGAACGTCCCGCCGTCCTTCTTCGTGCGCAGTCTCGCTCGCGCGGACGAGCAGCACCTGATCGAGCTGCTGGCCGTCGGTGAGGTCGCGGACGAACACGGGAACTACGGTGGCACGAAGGCCGGACGTTTCAGAGGCGATGCGCATATGCTCGGGTCGCCCCGCAGAGCGAAGGATCTGACATGCGCACAGCGATCATCACGGGAGGGACCGGCGGCCTCGGCGCCGCGGTCACCCGGCAGTTCCTGGACGACGGCTGGCGCGCCGTCGTCCCATGGGTGCAGCGAGCGCGAGCTGGAGCGCGTCGAGCGCCGCGACGGACTCGAGCTCGTGCAGGCCGACCTGTTCGACCCGGACGCCGCCCGCGCAGGTCGCCGCCGTCGCCGGCGACATCGACACGCGCCGTCGTCAACCTCGTCGGCGGCTTCCACGCGGGCGGGCGCGTGCACGAGTCGCCGGTCTCCGACCTGCAGGACCAGCTGCGCGTGAACCTCGAGCCCGCCTGGCTCGTCAGCGGCGCGGCGCTGCCCGCGATGCTCGCCGCCGGTGAGGGCGCGATCGTCTGCGTGTCGTCGCGCACCGCGCTGCAGCCGTTCTCCGGTGGCGCGGCGTACGCGGTCGCGAAGGCCGCGGTCCTGGCGTTCGTCGACGCGCTGCACGTCGAGTACGTCCAGGACGGGATCCGCACGAACGCCGTCCTCCCGTCGATCATCGACACGCCCGCCAATCGCGCCTCGATGCCGGATGCCGACCCCGCGACATGGGTCACGGCCGCGCAGATCGCCGCGACGATCGCGGCGCTGTGCGGGCCGCAGACCGCCGCCACCAGCGGCGCCCACGTCCCCGTCTACGGAAGGGCCTGAGCCATGGCACAGCCGCTCGCCACCGACGCAGGACCGCCGCGCAAACTGCGCGGCGGGATCGACCTCGGCGGGACGAAGATCCAGGCGCTGGTCCTCGACGACAAGCACGCGGTGCTCGGCCGTGGCCGCCAGGAGACGCCGCGCGAGGGCGGGCCGCAGGCCGTCGTCGACGCGCTCGTCGCGACGATGGAGACGGCGCTCGAGGACGCCGGGGCGCAGGCGGGCGAGCTCACCGGGATCGGCGTCGGCACGCCCGGGGCGGTCGACGCGGCCAACGGGACCGTCGCCAACGCCCGCAACCTGCCGGACTGGATCGATCCGTTCCCGCTCGCGCCGGAGCTGTCGAAGCGCCTGGCGGACGTGCCCGTCCAGCTCGGGCAACGACGTCAACGTGGCGATCGACGGCGAGTACCAGCTCGGCGCGGGCCGCGGACACGACTCGATCCTCGGTGTCTGGTGGGGCACCGGGGTCGGCGGCGGGCTCGTGCTGCACGGCGAGATGTGGCACGGGCGCGGGTACGCCGGCGAGTTCGGCCACCAGGTGATCATGCGCCGCGGCGACCTCTGCGGCTGCGGCAACCGCGGCTGCGTCGAGGCCTACGCCGGGCGCAAGATGATGGAGGCGTGGGTGCGCGAGCGGCAGGCCGCGGGACACCACACCGACCTCTTCAAGATCATGGAGAAGCGCGACCGTGACCGGCTCACCAGCGGGGTCTGGTGGCGGGCCGTGCAGGAGGAGGACGCGCTCGCGCTGCACGCGGTCGAGCGTGCGCTGAAGGCGCTGGGAGCGGGCATCGCCTCGGCCGTGAACCTGCTCGACCTGCCGGCCGTGATCGTCGGCGGCGGCATGGGCGAGCGCTTCTTTCCCACGCACGGTGCGCAGCTCGGCCAGTTCGTCCACCGCAACCTGTTCCGTGCCGGCGACCCGCCGGAGCTGCTGCCGAGCGCGCTCGGCGACGACGGGGGCGCGATCGGCGCGTCGCTGCTCGTCTAGACCGTCTTAGCCTGAACGGGTACTTGCGCAGTTCTCGAATTTCCCGCCTATCCTCGGAGTTCGATGTCCCGCCTCCGTCGCGTCAGCCGGCTCGCCGCCGCCGGCCTTCTCGTCCTCGCCTGCCTGCCCGTCGCAACGGCGGCCGCGCAGGATCCGCCGCGCATCGCGCGCGAGCGTCGGCGCGGGCGGTGTCGATCTCTCGGGCCTGACGGTCGACGAGGCCGCGGCGAAGCTCGACGGCGCGCTGAAGGCGCGCGTCGCACAGCCGGTCGTCGTGCGCGTCGCCGGCAAACGCTTCACGCTCGAGGCCGCCGACGCAAAGATCGACGTTCGACGCGCTCACGACCGCGAAGCGCGCACTCAAGGTGGCCAAGCCGTCGACGACGCCGGAAGCCGGCGGGACCGCGTTCGGCGGGGACACCCCGCTGGCGATCCGCCACGCGCGGCTCGCGGTGAAGGCGTTCGCCGCGCGCGTCGCAAGCGCCGTCGCGCGCGCGCCGCAGGACGCCAAGCTCACGATCGGCATCAAGCGGCTGCGGGTCCGCCGCGCGAAGCTCGGCGTCGGCGTCGACGCCACCGCACTCGCGGCCAAGGTCGACGCCGCGCTCGACGCTCCGGCGGCCTCGCGACTGATCCAGCAGCGCGCGTCAAAGGTCTACCCGCAGACGAACGCCGACGACCTGCGCGCGCAGTACCGCACCGTCATCACCGTCAGCAAGAGCGAGTTCAAGCTGCGCCTCTGGAAGAACCTGAAGCTGCGCAAGACCTACGGCGTCGCCGTCGGGCAGCCCGCCTACCCGACGCCCGAAGGCACGTTCCACGTCGGCAACAAGCAGGTCGATCCGGTCTGGTCGGTGCCGAACAGTCCCTGGGCCGGCGAGCTCGGCGGCACCACCGTCGCCGGCGGCTCGGCCGCGAACCCGCTGAAGGCCCGCTGGATGGGCCTCGCCGACGGCGTCGGCATCCACGGCACCGGCGAGGACTGGTCGATCGGCTCGGCCGCCTCACACGGCTGCGTGCGCATGCACGTCGCCGACGTCAAGGCGCTGTACCCGCTCGTCCCCGTCGGGACGACCGTCGTCATCGGCTGAAATCCGCGTTTTCTGCACGCCGCCGGGCGCGTGTGGTATCCCATAGGCAGGGGATGGATGATGCTTGATGCGCTGAAGGACCCACCGCGCCCGAATCCTGCCGGTGATGCCACGGCAGGAGTACCTGCGCGCGTCGCCCGCCGATGTTCGAGTCGCGCCTCGTCGATGCGCGTCACGCGCGTGCCCGTGTGGGTCGTCCCGCTGATCTACGTGCCCGGCGATCGCGGGTTCGATCGTGCTCGCGCTGCAAGGCCTCGCCTGGTGGCAGCTGCTGCTGACGATGGGTGCCGGATACGTCGTCTGGACGCTGACCGAGTACTGGCTGCACCGCATCGTCTTCCACTTCGAGCCCGAGCAGGGCGTCGGGCTGCGGCTGCACTGGATCATCCACGGCGTTCATCACGACCATCCCAACGATCCGCTGCGGCTCGTCATGCCGCCGTCGGCGTCGATCCCGCTCGCGCTGCTGTTCGTCGGGCTGTTCCAGCTGTTGCTGCCGACCGATGTCGCCTGGGCGCTCGATCGCCGGGTTCCTCGGCGGGTACCTCGGATACGACATGACCCACTACTACGTGCATCACCGGCGGCCCCGGAGTGCGGTCGCGCGGCGGCTGCGTGAGCTGCACATGCGCCATCACTTTCAGGACCACACGTCGGGGTATGGGGTCTCGTGCGCCGTGGTGGGATCGCGTGTTCGGCACGTCAACGCGCGAGCGCTGATTGGTCGCGGACCTCGCGGCGCCTGGGTGCTGTGTTCGCGGATCTCGTGGCGCCTGGCGCGCCGTGTGAACCGGGGCCGTACACATGTACTGGCCCCGATCCACCCGCCACCCCATGCATCCACGATCTCTCGCTCAAGCGTGTGGTGCTCGCTTTCCGTGGATCGCGCTGCCGGGTTGAGGTAGCTGGACCCGTAGGCGTTGGGGGAGGGGGTCGGCGGAGCCGACCACCTCTGCCACCCGGCCCTCGCCCTCAGCCCTCGGTGCGCGCTGCGGCGATCCGGTCGATCCGCTCGACGAGCTCGGGGTGTGAGCCCTTGATGCGGTTGAGGTCGAACTTCGTCAGGTGGATCAGGCGCATGTCCTCGGCGGCGACGACGGTGGCGTTGCGCTGGGTCTTGGCGATCAGGCCCTGCTCGCCGAACGTGTCGCCGGGCCCGAGCGAGCGCGAGCTCTTCGCCTTCGCGCTCGACGCGCGCGGAGCCCTCGTCGATGATCGTCAGGTCCTGCGAGAAGTCGCCCTCGCGCACGATCACGCGGCCGGCTTCGACGCTCTCCTCGGTGACCGCGCCGCCGATCGCCTTCAGCGCGTCCTCATCCAGTCCTTCGAAGAGCGGGAGCTCCGCGAGACGTCTCATATTCACGTGACCTGAACCTCCGTCGGGGTGACACGCCCACCCTATGTCCTGGGGCGCGGCAGCGGCAAGGACCGGATCTGTGACATACGTCGCACCGGATGTGTGATGATGCTCTCCTGCGCGACTCGTGGTGATCAGGATGATCGCCGTGGATCTGGTGCTGGGGGCACCGGACAGTCGCCTGAGAGGGAGAAGGTGCGGGAAGGTGTTGAGAATGGGGTCCCGGCACGGTTGACGGGGGTTCTCGCAGGTCTGGCGTTGGCTGGTCGCTACCGGGTGTCGCACACGCTGACGTGCTGGCGAACTGGGGCGACTCGAGCGTCGTGTCGCACGAGGTGCGCGGCATCGCCGTCGACGCCGGCGGGCGACGTCTACGTCGCCGATCCCGCGACCTCGCGGATCTCGGTCTTCACGCGCGACGGCGCGCAAGCTGCGCTCCTGGGGCGGACCGGGCGACGGCCCGTCGGCGTTCGCGGGGCTCTCGCGCATCGCGATCGGCCCCGATGGCGACGTCTACGCGACGCGACGCGACCTCGGTGCAGCGTTTCTCCCACGACGGCGACGTTCAAGGGCCGCTTCGGCGGCTGGGGCACGAGCCCCGGCAAGCTGCGCGACGCGACCGGCATCGCCGTCGCACCCGACGGCACGGTCTACGTCGCCGATCGCGGCAACCGCCGCGTGCAGGCCTTCACCTCGGACGGCGTCTTCCTGCGCATCGTCGTGCGCCCACGGCCACGGTCACGGTCACGGCATCGACCTCGATGACCCGCGCGGCGTCGCCGTCGCCGCCGACGGATCGGTGCTCGTCGCCGAGAACGAGCAGGAGTTCGTCGCGCGTGTCGCGCCCGGACGGCGCGGTCACGACCTGGCCCGCCTCCGGCGTCGTCGGCGTCGCCGTCGCGCCCGACGGCTCGGTGCTCGCCACCGACGAGCACGCGACGTCGTGCGCCGCACGACGCTCGACGGCGCGCCGCTCGGCAGCCTCGGCGCGGGCATGCGGCCGAGACGCAGCCCGGCGAGCGCCTGACCGCCCGACGCGGTCGCGACCGACTGCCGCGGCGCCGTCTACGTGACGGACCGCTCGGACCTGCGCGTGCACGTGTTCGGCGACGCCGGCCTCGCAGCCCCGCCGTGCGTCGTGCCGCCCGCGCCGGTCGTGCCGCCCGCCGCCGCCGGCGGCGGCCGCCGCGCCGCCGCCCGAGCCGCAGATCCAGGTCGCCGGCATCAGCGAGGCCTCGCCCGAGCCGACGCTCGGCGCCAGCGGCGTCGGTGAGCCGGTGTCCGGGACGGTCCTCGTGCAGAAGCCCGGCGACCGCGCGTTCAGCCGAGCTGCGCCGCCGCTCCAAGCTGCCGGTCGGCACGACCGTCGACGTCACGAACGGCGTCGTGCGGATCACGTTCGCCACGGCGCCCGAGGACGTCCCGATCTACGGCCCGACGCAGACCGGTGACTTCTGGGGCGGCCAGTTCCGCTTCTTCCAGGCGGCCAGCGGATCGCTCGTCGACGTCATCCTGACCGGCGACCAGCCCGACTGCACGGACAACCGGGCGCGCAGACCTCGGCGAAGACGAAGTCGAAGTCCAAGACGAAGTCCTCGGCGCGCTTCGTCTGGGGCAAGGCCAAGGGCCGCTTCCGCACGACCGGCAACAACGGCGCGGCGACCGTTCGCGGCACCTACTGGTACACCGAGGACCGCTGCGACGGGACGCTCTTCCGCACGCGCGAGGGCCAGGTCGACGTCAAGGACTTCGGCCGCAGCGCGGTCGTCCAGGTCAAGGCCGGCCAGCGCTACCTGGCGCGCGTCCCGTGCGCCAGCCGTCGCAACTTCGACATCCGGCTGCTCGTGCCGGTCGGCCAGACGATCGCCGCGACCGAGGTCCGCGTGAACGGCAAGCTCGTGCGCGTGCGCTCCGGCGCGCGACCGACGCGTGCGGGTCGATCTGCGCGGCCGCCCGAAGCAGCGGATCCGCGTGCGGATCAAGCTGCGGCTGGCGACGGGCGAGACGCTGCAACGGCGTCCGCGAGTACAAGACGTGCACGCCGCGCCGCAGCAGCGGCACGCCGCCGAAGCTGTGAGCCGGGCACCGGGTGAGCCATGGCGCAGTCGCGGCTGAGCGCCGCGGCGCGCCGGCGCCGGCGCTCCGCGCTGCTGCTCGTCGCGACGCTCGCGGCGATCGGCGGGCGCGATCGGCCTGACCGCGGCCGGCGCCGTCGAGCGGCTCGAGAACCAGGCGATCGACACGCGCTTCTCGGTCCGCGGCTCGCAGGGCGCGCCGAAGGACGTCGTCGTCGTCGGCGTCGACGCGAAGACGTTCCGCTCGCCGGTGGACGGCGGCATCGGCGAGCAGTGGCCGTTCGCCCGCCGCCGGCATGCGCAGGTGATCGACCAGCTCGTGCGCGACGGCGCCCGCGTGATCGCCTACGACGTGCAGTTCACCGAGCCCTCGCCGACCGGGCAAGCAGTCCGACGACGAGCGTCTGCTGCAGTCGATCTTCGAGGCGGTGCACGCCGGCCATCCGGTCGTGCTCGCGACGACCGAGGTCGATCCCGGGCGGCGGCACCGGCCGTGCTCGGCGGCGACGAGACGCGGCGCTCGGTCGGCGCCGGCGTGGGCAACGCGATCATGCCCGGCGATCCCGGCGGGGTCGTGCGGCGCGTCTCCTACTCGCACGACGGGCTGCGCTCGTTCGCGGTGTCGACGCGCGCGGGCCGTGGAGGGCCGTCAGCCGTCGCGCTCGCAGTTCGAGGGCAAGGGGCCGCTGATCGACTTCCCGGGCCCGCCCGGGACGATCCCGACGTACTCGTTCTCCGACGTCGCGACGGGCCGCTTCCCGGCGCGGGACGTTCAACCACAAGGTCGTCGTCGTCGGCGCGGTCGCACCGAGCCTGCAGGACCTGTCGGCGACGTCGACCTCGGGCAGCGGGCTGATGCCGGGTCCCGAGCTGCAGGCGGCGGCGATCCAGACGATCATCGACGACTTCCCGCTGCGCCGCACGCCCGGCTGGCTGGCGATCGTCCTGATGGTCGCTGTTCGCGCTGATCCCGCCGGCGCTCGGCGTGCGGCGGCTCCCGTTCACGCACTTCCGGCTGCCGCCGCTGCTCGGGTTCGCCGTCGCGCTCGGGCTCGGCGCGATCTACCTCGTCGTGGCGCAGGTCGCGTTCAACAACGGGCGCGTGCTGCCCGTCGCGCTGCCGCTGACCGCGCTGCTCCTGTCGGCGATCTTCACGCTCGCGGCGCTGCTGCTCGCCGAGGCCTCCGATCGCCGGCGGATCCACGACCTGTTCGCGCGCTTCGTGCCCGAGCAGGTCGTCGACCAGGTCGTCGCGAACGCCGACGAGGAACTGCGCCTCGGCGGCGAGCAGCGCTCCTGCACGGTGCTGTTCAGCGACCTGCGCGGGTTCACGACGTACTCCGAGTCGCGCCCGCCGGCCGACGTCATCGACGTGCTCAACGGCTACCTCGGCGAGATGACCGACGCGATCCTCGACGAGGGCGGCACGCTCGTCGCCTACATGGGCGACGGGATCATGGCCGTGTTCGGCGCGCCGCTCGATCAGGCCGATCACGCCGACCGCGCGCTGCGGACCGCGCGCAACATGATGCGCGCGGCTCGAGCGCTTCAACGAGGTCGAGCTGCGCGGGCCAGCCGCCGTTCCGGATGGGCGTCGGGCTGAACACCGGCGAGGTGATCTCCGGCAACGTCGGGTCCGAGCGGCGCCTGGAGTACACGACGATCGGCGACACCGTCAACACCGCGTCGCGGATCGAGGGCATGACGAAGGGCACGCCCTACGGCCTGCTGATGGCGCAGACGACCGTCGACGCGCTGGCCGATCGCCCCGGCGACATCGAGTTCTTCGAGGACCTGGCGATCCGCGGGCGCAGCGACGACGGTCCGGCTCTGGGGCGTGCGCTCGCTCGGTCGCGCCGGACCCGTCGGCGCCCGGTGGCGCAGGGCCGGCGCGGACGCGGCTCAGAGCGCCGCGGACGCGGCGCGCGTCGCGCGGTAGCGACGCGGCGTCGAAGCGGCGCGTGCGCAGCCGGTAGCGCGAGCGTCGATCCCGGCCAGATGCTCGAGTTGCGGCCCGTGTCGTCGAGGTAGTAGCTGGCGCAGCCGCCGGCATTCCAGACGCTCGACGCGAGGCGATGCGTCGAGGTCGTCGTTGAACGCCGCCTCGGCGCGCGGCGCGACCTCGATCGAGTCGACGCCGCGCCGCGTCCATCAGGCGCAGCGCGTCGAGGATGTAGCTGATCTGCGACTCGATCATCAGCACGATCGAGGTGTGGCCGAGGCCCGGTGTTCGGGCCGACCATCAGGAACAGGTTCGGGAAGCCCGCGACGGTCGTGCCGAGATAGGCGTGCGGCGAGCCGTTCCAGCGCTCGGCGAGCACCTGCCCGCCGCGGCCGCGCACGTGGCGGCCGATCGGCATCTCGAAGACGCGGAAGCCGGTGCCGAAGATGATCGTGTCGACCTCGTGCTCGCTGCCGTCGGCCGCGACGACCGAGCGCTCGCGGATCTCGCGCACGCCGCTCGCGACCAGCTCGACGTTCGGCTGCTGCAGCGCTGGGTACCAGTCGTTCGACGGCACGACGCGCTTGCAGCCCAGCGTGTAGTCCGGGCACGAGCTTCGCGCGCAGCGCCGGGTCGGGACCTGGCGCGTGAGGTGCGCGCAGCGCCGCGCGCTGCGGCAGCGCGCAGCAGCCGCGGGTGCATGAACCCGAGCGACGGCGACCTCGCGCGAGCCGTAGATCCAGCCGCGCATCGCGCTCTGCAGCTGCGGGACCGTCGCGGTAGAGCGCGCGGGTCCTCGGCGGCGATCGCGTGGTCGACCCGCGGAAGCGACCCATGGGGCGGTGCGCTGGAAGATCGGTCAGGCGTCGCGACGCGCGGCTGGATCTCGGGGACGAACTGGATCGCCGACGCGCCGGTCCCGATGACGGCGACGCGCTCGCCGCTGAGGTCGTGGTCGTGGTCCCAGCGTGGCCGAGTGGAACGCGGTGCCCTCGAAGCGCTCGAGGCCCGGGCACGTCGGGCAGCGCCGGCTCGTGCAGCGGCCCGGGCGCCGAGACGAGGACCTGGGCGCTGAGCGCGCCGCGGCTCGTCCGGATCCGCCAGCGGCGCGCGGCCTCGTCCCAGTCGGCGCCGGTCACCTCGTGGCCGAAGCGGATCAGCGGCCGGACGCCGGAGCTGTGCGAGAGCCCGACGAGGTAGTCCTGGATCTCGGCTCCCGGAGCGAACATCCGCGACCAGCCCGGGTTCTGGCGCGAACGACAGCGAGTAGAGGCGCGACGGGACGTCACAGGCGACGCCGGGGTAGGTGTTCTCACGCCAGGTGCCGCCGACCTCGTCGGCCTTCTCGAGGACCGCGATGTCGTCGATGCCCTCCTGGCGCAGGCGGATCGCCAGGCCCAGGCCTGCGAAGCCCGCGCCGATGATCGCCACGCGGACGTGCTCGGAGCCGTTGCCGTTCGCGGCGCCCACGCGCTAGCTCCGCTCGGCGCAGTCGCCGTCCGTGGCAGCCCGCGCGAGCCGGTCGCGCACGGCGAGGCCGACGCCGGCGGCGTCCGGCGGGACGACGAGCAGCGTCGTGATCGCGCGCGCGTCGGCCTCGCGCAGCAGCGCGTAGAGGTCGTGTGCGTAGGCGCGCGGCGTCGGCGGGCCGGGCGAGCACGACGACATCCGGTGGCAGTGCCTCGGCGCCGCCCGCCGGCGGCAGGATCGCCCCGATCGTGCGCTCGCCCGCGGCCAGCAGCGCCGCGCGCCCGCGCCTGCAGCGCGGTCGCGTCGGCGCACAGCTCGACGCGCGCTCGCGGCGCGTAGTGCGCGGCGAGCATTCCCGGTGCGCGCGCCGGGCCGCGGTCCGTCAGCGGGACGGCTCCGAGCGCCGCCGTCAGCTCCTCGACCGGCGTTCCGCCGGCGCGCAGCAGGCGCGGCTCGCCGGGATCGCTGAGGTCGACGATCGTCGACTCGACGCCGACCGCGCACGGGACCGCCGTCGAGGATCAGGTCGACGTCGTCGCCGAGGCTCGCGCGAACGTGCTCGGCCGTCGTCGGCGAGACGGCGCCGAAGCGGTTGGCGCTCGGCGCCGCGATCCCGTCGCCGAATGCGCGCAGCAGCGCGAGCGCGAGCGGCTGGTCGGGGACGCGCAGGCCGATCGTCGGGTGGCCGCCCGTCACGGCGTCGAGCACACCGGGCGCGCGCCGCAGCACGAGCGTGAGCGGCCCGGGCCAGAAGCGGCCGGCGAGCTCGAGCGCCGCCGGCGGGACGTCGGCCGCCCACGCGCCGAGCTCGCCGGCGGATGCGAGATGCACGATCACCGGATGGTCGGCGGGGCGCCCCTTGACGGCATAGAGGCGTGCGATCGCGGCCGCGTCGCGCGCGCTCGCGCCGAGGCCGTAGACGGTCTCGGTCGGGAACGCGACGAGGCCGCCCGAGCGCAGGATCGCGGCGGCGCGCTGCACGCTCGGGGAGGTCGCCGGGAGTCACGAGCGCGGCTCGCGCCACATCAGCCACATCCGCGGGCCGCGCGGCAGCGGCAGCTCTTCGCGGACGCGGAATCCGTGCCGCGCGTAGAACGCGACGTTGCGCTCCTTCGAGCTCTCCAGGTACGCGGGGACGCCGTCCTCGTCGCACTGGCGCAGCACCGGCGCCAGGAGCGCAGAGCCGATGCCCCGGCCCTGCGCCGACGGGTCGGTGCCGAGCACGGCGAGGTACATGTGCGGGGACGTCGGGTGGCGCGCGTCGATGCGCATGAGGCCGGGCAGCACGATCGGGAGCCGGTGGATCGCACGCCCGGCGAACGTCGCGGGCAGGAAGTCGGCGGTCTCGCGCCAGGTCGTGTGCCAGCCGCCGGGCGGCGCCCACAGCGCGGCGCCGTCGCAGCGCGTCGGTCGTCCAGATGTCCTCGTGTCGGCAGCAGCTGGCGCAGGCGCGCGGCGAAGAAGCGCTCGGCGTGTGCGGGCCGGCGGCGCTCGCTCGGGCACGCCCACGACAGCACGGGGTCATCGTGGAAGGCGCGCGCGAGCATCGCGGCGAGCGCCGGGACGTCGGCGCCGGTCGCGCGGCGCACCGGTGGCAGCGAGAGCGGCAACAGGCGCGATCCTACGCGCCGTCGGATATTCTCGCGGCGGGATGGGGAGTCCGGTGAGGTGGTCTGGGGTGATCGTTGCGGCGGCGCTGCTGGCGTTGCCTGCGGCTGCGAGCGCGGCCACGGTGACGACCGACAAGGCCTGTTACAAGGCGGGCGAGGCCGGGACGGTCAAGGTCGACGGGTTCCGGCCCGGCTCGACGGTCGACACGCTCGTCGACGGCGCAGCCGGTGGTCAACCTGCTGCCCGACGGCTCGGGCGTCGCGACGCGCGCCGTTCACGCCGCTGGCGTCGCCGGACACGGGCGACGTCGAGCGAGACGCTGATCGCGACCGACTCGAACACGTCGCCGGTGATCACGCGCGCAGACGACCTACCGGGTGACGGCGACCGAGGTGAAGATGAGCCCGTGCGAGCGCGAAGCTCACGGCGCTCGTGACGTGGCGTCTCAGCGGCTTCGGCGCCGGGCACGGCCTACCTCCACGTCGCGCGCCGCAACGCGTCCGGCAAGACGGTCACGGTGCGGACGCTGAAGCTCGGCACGCTGACCGGGCCGTGCGGCGCGCTGACGGTGCGCACGCGGCAGCTTCCGCTCGCCAAGCCCGCAGCCGGGCACGACCTACCTGCTGCGCTTCAACACGCGCAGCGCGCCGACCGCGGCGGCGCTCGTCTCACGCACGGTCAGGACGCCGGGCTCCGCGAAGAAGTCGAAGACGAAGAAGGCCGCCGGCGGGCCCGATCAGCTACGCCTGATCAGCGCGCCGGTGCGCCCGAGCTCGCGCAGCGCGAACAGCCCGAGCACGATCGTCATGCCGATCAGCGCGAGCAGGCCGGGCCAGGTGTGCGCCCAGCTCGGCTCGATGCCCGTCACCGTCGCCTGGCGCGCCATCTCGAGCACGTAGGTGACCGGGTTGTAGGGGGCGAGCGCGCCGAGCCAGCCGCCGAGCAGCCCGAGCGGCGTGTAGGCGGTCGAGAGGAAGACGGCGAGGAAGACGCCGTTCTGGATCAGCGGGCCGACCTGCTGGGTGCGTGCGCGCAGCGCCATCGCCGAGCCCCAGAGCGCGGCGATCATGCAGAACCAGATCGCGGCGACGTAGAGCATGATCAGAGCCCGACGATGCCGCCGCTGAGCCCGCTGCCCAGGACGAGGCCCGGTCGTCAGGATCACGGTCGTCGGGACGGCGGCGCGCGTCATCGCGGCGAGCACCGGGCCGGCGAGCAGCAGCACGCGCGGCGCCGGCGAGGTGAGCATGCCGGTCGAACCAGCCCTGCTCGATGTCGCGCGCGAGGTTCGCGCCGGCCGCGCCGCCCGCGAAGCCCGCGCCCTGCAGGCAGGACAGCGGCAGGATCCAGGCCAGGTACGACGTCGTCGGGAAGCCGGAGAGGTCGGCGAGCGCCGAACTGCCCGGTCGTGCCGAGCAGGAAGATCATCGGCGCGACGGTCGTCGGCAGCAGCGCGCCGCGCACGCGCGCGATCTCGAGCAGCGAGCGGTGCCACATCGCGCGGCTCAGCGCGAAGGCGTAGGCGGGGCGGCTCAGCGCCTGGCTGCTCATGACGTCCGCAACCTCGCGCGCATCGCCCAGACGGCGATCGCGGTCGCGCCGATCAGCAGCGCCGAGCGCCGCGAGCAGCCCGTTGCAGCGGGTCGCCGAGCGCCGCGTTGTCGTGCAGCGCCGCGCGGATCGCCTCGACGACGTAGGTCAGCGGGTTGTACTGCGCGATCGAGCGCATCGTCCCGTTCAGCAGGTCGCGCGGGAAGAACGCGGGCGCGGTGAACAGCAGGACGAAGACGATCGGGAAGAGGTTCTGCAGCAGCGACAGCGACCCGGTGCGCAGCGCGATCGACGCCGCGAGCGCGGCCATGCCGCCGGCCATCAGCGCGGTCAGCAGGATCGCGAACGCGACCCCGGGGACGCCGCCCTGGTAGCGCGCGCCGAAGATGAACGCGACGCGTGAGGAACACCGTCGCCTGCACGACGCCGAGCGCGCCCGCCGGCGGCGACGCGGCCGAGCACGATGCTGACGCGATGGATCGGCGCGCTCAGCAGCCGGTCGAAGAAGCCGCCCTCGATGTCGACGGCGAGCGCGATGCCGGCGGTGATCCCGGCGAGCAGCGCGCCCTGCATCAGCGTGCCGCCGACGACGAAGCCGACGTACGCGCCGGTCGACGGGAAGCCCGGCAGGTGGCGCGCCGACGAGGTGCCGCTCGCGATCACGGCGAGCAGGACGAGCGGGAGCACGAACGAGGGCATCAGGAACTGCGCGCGGCGGAACTGCACGCGCAGCGCGCGCGAGGCGAGCGCGCCGATCACGCGCGCCTGCGTCGCCGGGTGCGCGGTCGATCGTCGCCGCGGTGCTCACGCGCGGGCGCCGCCTGGGCCTGCGGCCTCGGCCTCGGCCGCGGTGTGGCCGGTGACGGCGAGGAAGACGTCGTCGAGGGTCGGCTCCTCGACCTCGATCGCGTCGACCTCGATGCCGGCCTCGTCGAGCGAGCGGATGACCGGCGCGATCGCGCGCGCGCCCTCGGGCGTGCGCACGATCAGGCCGCCGCCGTCGCGCTCGGCTGCAGTGCCCGTGCGCGGAGATCGCCGCGATCGCGTCGGCGTTGCGCGGCGGGGTCGATCAGCTCGACGTGCAGCGACGGCTCGCCGACGCGGCGCCTTCAGCTCGTCGGGCGTGCCCTCGGCGACGATGTGCCCGCGGTCGATGATCCCGACGCGGTCGGCGAGCTGCTCGGCCTCCTCGAGGTACTGCGTCGTCAGGAAGACCGTCGTCCCGTCGTCGTTGAGCAGCCGCACCTCGCGCCACAGCGCGGCGCGGCTCGCGGGATCCAGGCCGGTCGTCGGCTCGTCGAGGAAGAGGACGCGCGGCCGGTGGACGAGCGCCATCGCGAGGTCGAGCCGGCGGCGCATGCCGCCCGAGTAGGTGCCGAGGCGGCGGTCGGCGGCGTCGACGAGCTCGACGCGCTCGAGCAGCTCGTCGCCGCGCTCGCGCGCCGTCGCCGCGCCGCAGGCCGTGCAGCGCGCCCTGCAGGCCGCAGCAGCTCGCGGCCGGTCATCAGCGGGTCGAGCGCCGCCTCCTGCAGCGCGACGCCGATCGTCCGGCGCACCTTCGCGGCGTCTGCGCGACGACGTCGTAGCCGGCGACGAGCGCGCGGCCGGAGGTCGGGCGCAGCAGCGTCGTGAGGATGCGGACGGTCGTCGACTTGCCGGCGCCGTTCGGGCCGAGGAAGCCGTAGATCTCGCCGGGCGCGACCTCGAGGTTGACGCCGTCGACGGCCCGCAGGCCGCCCGGGTAGGTGCGGACGAGATCCTCGACGAGGACCGCGTTGTCGTCAGCGGGCATCGCTGCGGACCCTAGCGAGCGGGGCCCTCGCCCCGTCCGAGCAGCCGCTGCTGCGCAGCGCGCTCAGCGCACGGTCAGCGTCGTCTTCATGCCCGAGCGCCTCGTGCGAGTCGGGCGTGCCGGCGAACAGGTTGCAGACGAGCGTGTAGGTCCCGGGCGCGAGGCGGACGCTGATCGTCGCCCGCCTCGGCCGGCTTCAGCGAGACGATGTGCGGCGTCCCGTTGCGCTCGTGGATGACGAGGTTGTGGTCGTCCTCGCCGCGGTTGTAGACGCGCAGCCGCACCGTCGCCGGCGGCGACGAGCGTCTTCGACGGGCGCAGCTTGAACTCCGACTCGTCGACCGTCAGCGCGCTCGGCAGCTGCGGCGCGGGCAGCTGGACGCGGTGGCGGCGCTCGGCGCCCGCCGCCGGCGAGCCGAGAACGCGGCGCGAGCGTCGCCGAGCAGCAGCGATCGCGGCGAGCCGGCGCATCACTTCATCAGCGCGGTGCCGCCGTCGTAGCGGTGCAGCGCCGGGAACGGGCCGCCGGGCAGGATCGCGGCCGGGTCGCCGCCGAGCCACTCCGAGATCAGCGACTGGTAGACGCTGCGGAAGTCGGTCTTGACGACGAGGTCGCCGTCGTCGTCGACCTTCACGCCGGGGTGCTCGCCGGCCAGGCCGCCGCGCACGCCCGAGCCGCTGACGAGCATCATGCCGCCGGCGCCGTGGTCGGTGCCGCCGGAGTCGTTGGACATGATCCGCCGGCCGAACTCGGAGAAGACCATCGTCACGACCTTGTCCTCGATCCCGCGCGTGGCGAGGTCGGCCTTGAACGCGGCGAGCGCGCGCGAGAGGACCGAGAGCTGCGGGTCCTGCGAGGTGATCTGGCCGCCGTGCGTGTCGAACGAGCCCCAGTCGACGGTGATGACGCGCGTGCCGAGGTTCGCGCCGAGCAGCGTCGCCGCGAGCTGCAGCTTGCGCGACAGGTCGGTGTTCGGCGGGTAGCCGGCGCCGGGCTGCACGGTGCGCAGGCCGCCGAGGCGGTTGGAGACGTCGACCGTCAGGCCGTAGATCGAGCGCGCGCGGGCGAGGCCCGTCGTTGCCCGCGCCGGCGGCGACGCCGGCGAGCTTGCGCGACCTCGGCGTTCGCGTCGCCGCCGACGTTCGGGACGGCGAAGCGCGCGCCGCCGAGGTTCTGGATCGCGCACACCGGGCGCCGCGCATCGAGCGGATCTGCTTCGACAGCGAGGAGTCGAGCGAGATCGCCTGCAGCGGGTTGACCTGCGAGCCGTAGGTGTCGAGCCAGCGTCCGAGCCAGCCGGTCTGCATCTTCTGCAGCGCACCGGCGAACCAGTAGTCGCGGCTGTCGAAGTGCGAGCGGTTGGCGGGCGTGTAGTCCGCGGCGGGGAAGACCGCGAGGTCGGAGCCGGCGCCGCCGGTCCCGTCGCCGTAGAGCGTGTCGAAGCCCATCGTGTCGCCGTTGTTCCCGGTGCCGGAGACGCCGGGGTTGCCGAACGCGAGCGTGCTCGCCGGTCCCGGGCATCACCGTCGTGCCGACCTGCGTCCCGGTCGACGGGCCGAGCACGCGGGCGATGTTCGTGCGCGCCGCCGGTAGGCGGTGAACTCGCTGGCCTCGACGGGCACGATCGTGTTCAGGCCGTCGTTGCCGCCGTTGAGGAAGATGCAGACGATGCTCTTCTGCATCGGCTCGGCGGCCTCGGCGACGGCGGCCTCCCAGATCGAGCTCCAGTCGAGCTGCGTCGCGGAGTAGACGGACGCGACGCCGACGAGGCCGTTGCGCAGGAACTGGCGCCGGTCCAGGCCGCCGCGCGCGTCGGTCCTGGCGGTGCGGGATGCCGTCGCGGAAGCCCGTCCATCGCCTCGACCGGGATCGGCAGCGACGAGGTCGGCGCCAGGTCGGTGACGAGGCTGTCCGAGCGGGCGCAGTCGGCGCAGCGCAGCGCGCTGACGTCGGCGCCGTTGCGTGGCTGCTTCATGGTCTGTGTTCTGGGTCTCGTCGTTCATCACATCACCTGTCCGTCGGGGCCGGCCAGCATCAGCGTGCGAAGCATCAGCTGGCGCTCCTTGCGGAGCTTCTGGTTGCTCGATCCGGCGCGCGCTGCGTAGTCGCGGATCGCTGTCTGTGTGCCGGCCGCGAGCCAGGGCTGCCCGACCGCGGCGTACGCGCGGTCATAGGCCGCCGACGCGGTCTCGTTCGGGACGTCGTCGATCTTCACGCCGCCGAGCACCTCGCCGGTGAAGGCGAAGCGCGCGAGCGCGGTGTTCGTGTTCAGCCACGACAGGCCGCCTTCCCAGCCCGCGACGGTCGGCGGGAAGTAGGGGAGCTGGCCCATCGCGTCGAGGTGATCGGCCGCTGCCGTGTCGGTGATCGCGACGCCGAGCGTGCGCAGCGTGCCGACGACGAAGACGATCGGCGGCTTCACCATCGTCGGCTCGCCGAGCGAGGCGAACAGCGCGGGGTGGCCGAGGATCTTCTCGAGCACCGGCTTGAGCTTCAGGCCGCTGCCGGTGTAGGTGGCGACGAGGTCCGCGAGCGTCGCGGCGTCCGGCGGCGCGGCGACGAACTCGTTCCACAGCTTCGTGACGAAGTACGGCGCGTGCGCGGGGTGCGTTCAGCACCAGGTCGACGGCGTCGTTCTGCTTGTAGTTGCCGAACTTGCCGAAGACGATCTTCGGGCCGTTGTACCAGCGGTCCTGGGTGAAGTAGCTCTTCGCGTCGTCCGGGTTGGTGTCGTTGATCTGCCAGCCGGAGAACGCCTTCGCAAGCTGGCGCACGTCGTTCTCGCTGTAGGTCGGCTTGCCGCTCGCGTCGAGCACGCCGAGCCCGAACAGCTCCATGAGCTCACGCGCGTAGTTCTCGTTCGGCGCGCCCTTCACGTTGTACTCACCGGTGAGGTAGCGCAGCATCGACGGGTCGACGGTGACCTCGTAGGCGAGGTCGCGGAACGACGCGCCGGGGTTGGCGCCGAAGTCGGAGTAGCGGCGGAACAGGTCGCCCTGCTTCAGCATCAGCTGCGGCGGCGAGACCGAGGCGCGCGAGTTGGCGAAGTGCCGGTGCCAGAAGAAGCCCATGCGCTCCACGAACGGGTTCGTCCCGCGCGCCATCCGGTCGACCCAGCTGAGCACGAGGTCGGTGTCGTCGCCGGTCGGATCGAGCGCCTTGCCGTCGCGCGTGCCGGCGCGTCCCGCCGAGGCCCGCCGGGGCCGACAGCAGCGACGCGACGGCCGTCGCTGACGGGCTTGCCGGTCCAGGCGGCGCGGTCCGCCGCGCTCGGGCCGAAGCCGGCGCGCCAGAACAGGCGGTCGACCATCGCCGGGCTCATCGACGAGAGGTCGATGCCCTCGTCGATGCCGGGCGCGCCGGGCAGCTTCAGGCGGTGGCGGCGCGGCTTGCCGGCGGCGGCCTTCGCCGGCTTCTTGCGCTTGCGGCTGACCAGCGGGCTCATCGACAAGCTCCCTTCAGCAGCGTGCTGAACGCGCTCGTGACCGGGCGGGTGCGCAGGCGGAAGTCCCCGAACGAGTCCTTGACGTCGTACCAGAGGACGCCCGCCAGCTTGGGCATCGAGGTGGACTGCAGCGTGGCCAGGGTGCGGATCCAGCCCGGCCTTGTCGCCGCCGGCCGCGCCGGAGCCGGTCTCAGCGAGCCAGAACGGCTTCGGCGGCGAGCGCCTCGATCGTCGTGTAGGCGGAGCCGAACAGCGCGCCCGGCTCACTCCAGAGCAGCGGCGGGCGAGCGCCGAAGTTGTAGCCGCTGGCGCCGACCAGGTCGACCTGGTCGGCGCCGGGGAAGTAGGCGCGGATCGCGTTGGCGCCGGTGTCGGGGATGCTGCGCGCGTAGGGCGACCAGAGCAGCTTCACGCGCTTGCCGCCGGATCGCCGCGCGGACAGCCTTGCGCACGCGCTTCCAGGCGCTTCGACGTAGTCGGCCGGGGTGTTCTTGTTGGCGGTGCCCGACCACGGGTACCAGGGCGTGTTCATCTCCGGCATCGGGCGCAGCACCGCGCCCTTCTTGACCTTGCGCAGCTGCTTCACCAGCGCCTTCAGCGACTTGTCGTACTTGCCCTTCGCGACCGTCTTCAGCCGGTACTTGGGCTGCTCGGAGCCGTCGCGACCGCGCGTCCGGCTGCCAGGTGACGACGAGGCTCGCCTTGTTCTTGTTGGCGGCCTGGATCAGGCTCGGCGAGAGCGGCCGGCCGGCGGTCATGTACGTCGAGATCGCGGTGACCCCCTTGCCGACCTGCTTCTTCAGCGCGGGCAGGCCCTTGCCCGGGTCGTCCTGGTAGACGCCGACGCGCACACAGGGCGCGGCGCCGTCGCGGCCGGCGCGAGCACCAGCGCCGTCAGCACGGCGACCCCCGCACAGCGAACCGTTCTCATCGTCTGACCTCCAGCTTGAGCGTGGTCGTTCGGTGACCCTTGCCGTCGGGCGCGGTCGCCACCAGCCGCAGCAGGTAGCGCCCGGTCCTGCGTGCCGACTTCGGCAGTGTGATCCGCACGTTCTGGCTTCCGGGCTCGTCCACGTGGCGGTGACCTTCGCGAGTGCGCGGGTACGAGGTCTTGTGTCCCTTGCGCGGGGCGCGCAGCAGCGTGACCTTGAGCGGTCCCGATGCCGCTCGAGCGCAGCGCGACGTTGGCGCGCCACTTCGCCTTGCGCAGCTTGCGCTTGGAGAAGCGCAGCTTCTTCGCGGCGCTCAGCGCCGGCGCGTCGCTGCAGGCCTGCGTGGCCGAGGCGGGCCGGGTGTAGCGTGACCGCCGGCGGACGGCGCTGACGTCCAGCCGAGCGCCGCGCTGCACCGCGACGACGGTGAACGTGACCGGCACGCACGCGGGCGCCGCGGGCTTCAGCCCGAGGTCGCCGTCGCGTCGAGGGCGACCACCGGGGCGGCGCCGCCGACGCTGCGCAGGACGCGGTACTTCTCGGCGTCCGGGCTGCGCGAGGTGAAGCTCAGCACGCCGGTCGCGGGGTCGATCGCCACGGTGCGCTCGGTGAGAGCTCAGCGGTCTTGGCGCCGGCGCCGCCCGTCGGGTTGCCGTCGCCGCCGTCGGTGTCGACGACGCGCTGGTCGTCGAACAGCGGCGCGTCGGTCCAGGCGAACACGGCGCCGCCCGCGCCGCCGGGGCCGCGGTCGTCGCCGCCGTCGCCGCCGCCGCCGCCGTGGCTGGAGAGCGAGACGATCGGCCCGAGCGTGCCGGTGACGATGTCGATGTGGCCGCCGTTGCCACCGCGGCCGCCGAACTCGCCGTCGTTCGGGTTGCCCGCCACCGCAGCCACCGTCGGCGCGCACGGCGTCACCGAGCGTCAGCGCGCCGGTCGCGGCGCGCAGCAGCACGTCGCCGGCGTTGCCGCCGGACCGCGGCGGGTGTGACGTCGCCGCTGGCGTTCGAGCCGCTGGTGTCAGCGCGTCGCGACGGTGAGGTCGGTCTGCGCCGAGAGCGAGACGGGGCCGCCGTCGGCGCCGGGGCCTGGTTCGCCTGGCCGGCCTGCGAGCTGAGCCCGGCCGGTCGCGATCGAGCCGCGCGCTGCTGGTCACCGTGATCGGACCGCCGTGGCCGGCGCCCCGCGCGAGTCGCGCCGTTGCCGCCGTAGGACTGGATCGACGAGATCGACGCGTTGCCGGCCGAGGTCACGCGAGACCGAGCCACCCTGCCCGCCGTCACCGGGGGTGCCCGAGTTCGGGGCGTTGGCGCCGGCGACGAACAGCGGTCCGGTCGTGACGGTCTGGCCGGTGACGACGATCTCGCCGCCGGGCATGCCGCCGACCGAGCCCTGCCCGCCGCCGCTGTAGGCGCCGCCGGCGAGGATCAGCGAGCCGCCCGCCGTGGCGCTGATCGGCGCGCCGGCCGTCGCCTGCGACGAGGTTGCTGTTCTGGCCGCTGGCGTCGAGGCGCCCGAGCGCGTGGAACGCGCCGCGCGCGTTGACGGTGATGCGCCCCGACGCGCCGGCCGCGCTGTCCGCGCTGGAGCCGCCGGTCGCGTCGAGGCTCGCGGTGCGCACGTCGGAGCCGCTGATCGAGATGTCCGCGCCGAGCCGCCGGCGAGCCCGGCGCCGGCGTTGGCCGGCGCGTCACGGCCCGAGGAGTTGACGTTGCCGGTGATCCGCACGTCGCCGCGCGGACGAGGCGACCGTCACGGGGCCGCCGCTCTGCACGCGCAGCGGGTCGGGCTGGGCGATCGTGTTCGTGCCCTGCGCCTGGATGTCGCCGCCGACGTCGATCGCGCCGCCGCGCCGAGGTTCACCGCGCGCGCCGTAGGCGTAGATCGCGCCGACGCTGAGCGGGCCGCCGGAGGAGATCGAGACGGCGCCCGAGCTGCCGCCGCCGCTGCCGGTCGTGTTGACGTCGCCGCCGACGGCGACCTGTGCGCCCTGCGAGCGTGAGGTTGCCGGCGTTGCGGATCGTGCCCGTGCTGGCGTCAGGTCGATGCCCGGCGACGAGCGTCAGCTGCCCGGTCGAGCGCAGCGTGAGCGAGCGGCCGGTGGTGCAGCCGCCGTTGCCCGTGCCGGGGCCTGAGCCGTCGACGAAGCAGGTGCGCAGGCTGGCGTTCGGGACCGAAGTAGATCGAGCCCGCCGTGATCGTCGTGTCACCGGTGAGGCGCAGCTCGCCGTCGACGTAGACGAAGCCGTGGTTCTGGTTCCCCGAGATCGTCGCCTGCTCGCTGTCGAGCACCAGCAGGTCGGCGGCGTGTGCGGCCGGCGCGAGCGCGAGCGCGCTCGAGCATCGCGCAGGCGATCAGCGTCGCTGCGCGGGCACTCCGGCGATGCCGGCCGGTTGGGGTGGTGAAAAGGTGAATGACGTCGCCTCCGCTCGGTGAGATCGGCACGTTGACTGCACATCTGGGTCGGCGGGGGACCACTGGACGCATCACCTAGCGCAGCCCTCCGCTGGGCGCGCAGGGCCTGCCGCCGGGCGAATACGGACCCGCGGATGCAGGATTCGAGTCAGGTCCAGACCTGACTCCGGGGAGCATCGCCACCCATACGTGGGAATCTTGAGACCGCCGTCGGACGGTCTCCCCGCTCGCGCGCGTGGCCGCGCGGGCGTACGATCGCTCCGTGCCGGCAGATCAGACGTCTACGTGGGCCTGTCGTGGCGCTTGCGCTCGTCGCCGGAGCCGTCGTGTCGCTGCTGCTCTCGCCCGCCGTGATCGCCGACACCGCAGCGCCGGTGATCACGGTCGGCGCCCCGGCCGCGGACGCGATCTTCGGCGACCAGCTGCCGGTTCGAGGCGTCCGCGCAGGACCCCGACGGGCTCGGCCGGATCACGTTCCTGGCCGACGGCAAGCCGATCCGCAGCTTCACCAAGGGCCTCAAGAACGGCGAGCCGGTCGGTCTGGTCTGGAAGCGCGCCCGCGAGCTGTCGTTCGGCGAGCACACGATCACCGTCGTCGCGGTCGACCGCCACGCGAGCAACCCGGTGACCGGCCTGGAGAACACGGCGCAGGTCAGCGTCAAGGTGCGCCACGTCGATGCCTCGACACTCGCGAAGGCGGCGACGAAGGTCAGCATCGCGCTCTCGGGCAGCGGCCTGAAGCGGACGGTGACGGGCAAGGTCAGCGTCCCGGCGGCGACCTTCCCGCTGGAGGCGTTCCCGCTCGCGGGCAAGGTCCGCGTCACCTGGGAGATCCTCAGCAACGGGCGCTTCAAGGTGCGCCACAAGGACTCTGCGGACGCGGCCCTGCCGTACACGCTGCCGCAGCGGCTGGCCGGCAAGGGCCGCTGGCGCGTGCGGGTGGCCTACGACGCGAAGACGCCGTATGCGGCTTCGGCGTCGAAGGCGATCACCTTCACGGTCCACTGACCGGCGCGCTCGGCGCGCGGCCCGTGCGCGCTATATCTGTCGGAATGCCGCAGCGAGCCCAGGAGCACCCATGCGTGTAGCGATCATCGGGGCGGGCCCGGCCGGCGTTCTACGCCGCCGGCCACCTGCTGGCATCGGAGACCGACGTGCAGGTCGATCTGTTCGACCGTCTGCCGACGCCGTTCGGGCTCGTCCGCGCGGGCGTGGCTCCGGACCATCCGAAGATCAAGTCGGTCACGCGCGTGTACGAGAAGATCGCCGCGAAGCCGGGCTTCCGCTTCTTCGGCGGCGTCGAGCTCGGGCGCGATCTGCATCGCAGCGATCTGCTCGAGCGCTACGACGCGGTGCTCTACGCGATCGGCGCGGCGACCGACCGCCGGCTCGGCATTCCCGGCGAGGACCTGCCCGGATCGGAGGCGGCGACGACGTTCGTCGGCTGGTACAACGGCCACCCCGACCATCCGGACCGCGAGTTCGACCTGGACTGCGAGCGCGTCGTCGTCGTCGGCAACGGCAACGTCGCGGTCGACTGCGCGCGGATGCTGGCGCTGAGCGGGGACGAGCTGCGCGCGACCGACACGGCGGACCACGCGATCGACATCCTCGCCTCCGACGCGGTGCAAGGAGATCATCGTGCTCGGCCGGCGCGGCCCGGTGCAGGCGGCGTTCACGAACCCCGAGCTGCGCGAGCTGGGCGAGCTCGAGCGGGCCGACATCATCGTCGACCCCGCCGATCTCGAGCTCGATCGCGGCGTCTGCCGCGTTCCTGGAGTCCGACGAGGCCGACAAGACGACGCGCGAGAACGTGCTGATGCTGCGCGACTACGCGGCGCGCCCGCCGTCAGGCCGTCCCAAGCGGATCGTGCTGCGGTTCCTGACGTCGCCGGTCGAGCTGCTCGGTGAGGGCCGGGTGCAGCAGATCGTGGTCGAGCGCAACCGTCTCGAGGCACGCGAGGATGGGTCGCTCGCGGCGCGGCCGACGGGAGAGCGGGAGACGATTGATTGCGGTCTCGTGCTGCGCTCGATCGGCTACAAGGGGATCGCGATCCCGGAGGTCCCGTTCGACGAGGATCGCGGGATCGTCCCGAACGTCGCGGGCCGTGTGCTCGACGGCGAGCACCACGTGACCGGCGAGTACGTGACGGGCTGGATCCGCCGCGGGCCGAGCGGCGTGATCGGGACGAACAAGAAGGACGGGTACGAGGCCGCGGGCAGCATTCTCGAGGACGAGGCCGCGGGCCTGCTGAACACGCCGGGCGACAGTGGCGACATCGCGGATCTGCTGGCCGAGCGCGGCGTCGAGCCGATCTCGTGGGAGGGCTGGCGCCGCATCGACGAGCACGAGACCAGCCTCGGTGCGGACAGCGGCCGCCCGCGGGTGAAGCTCACCCGCTACGAAGAACTTCGCCGCGCCGCCCTGCCCGACTGACCCCGGGCTGCCGCAACCTCGGTCCACCGCGCGTCCGCGCAGGAGTAGGGTCGCCGCATGCGAGCGTCACGGATCGGCGGAGCCTGGCGCCGCACACTGGCCGCAGCGACGACGACCGCACTCGCGATCGGTCTGATCGGGGCAGGCGCGGCGCACGCGACTGTCAGCGTGTCGGTCACAGGGGGCGTGCTCACCGTGACCGGCAGCAACGGGCCGGACGAGCCGCAGTTCAACTACTACCCCGGCGGCGGAATGCAGCCGACCGGGTACACGCGGGTCTGGGACTCGAGCGGCGGCGTCGTCGACCCGTCCCCACCGTGCTATCGCCCCGCTCCGGACCCCGAGGGCCAGCCCGTCGGGAACGTCGCGCTCTGTGAGGACGGCGGGGACAAGCCGCTGATCACCTCGCTGGTGGTGAACCTCGACGCCGGGAACGATCACCCCGGCGTCCAGGAATGCTTCGACTCGGTCACGATCGATGCCGGCGAGGGCAACAACCAGACACGCGTCCCGGCCTGCGACACGGGCAGCTTCAGCTTCACGTCGGGCGCCGGGCAGGACAACCTCACGGCCGATCCGCCGGGGTCGGGCTCGACGGCCCGGATCGCCATCACGGGCAACCTCGGCGGCGGCGACGACGAGTTCTTCGGCGGTGAAGGTCCGAGCGTCGTCCACGGCGGCGGCGGCAACGACTACCTCGTCGGCGCTGCCGGCAACGACACGCTGTTCGGCGACGACGGCAACGACACGTTCCTCGGCCACGCCGGCAACGACAAGTACGACGGCGGCGCCGGCGACGACGTCATCGGCCTGACGAAGGGCGTCACCAACGACGACGATCCCGGCGACGACGACTATCGCGGCGGCACGGGCTCCGACACGCTCGTGCTCGACGGCCACGCGGCCGGCATGGCGATCTCGATCGACGAGATCGCCAACGACGGCTCCTCCGGCGAGGCCGACAACGTCCACAACGACATCGAGCTGATCCGCGCCACGAACAAGAACGACGTGTTCAACGGCGGTCCGGGCGTCGACAAGTTCGAGGGCAACGCCGGCGACGACACGATCCACGGCGGCGCCGGCGACGACGACCTCTACGGCGGCGGCGGCGACGACAAGGTCTATGGCGACGACGGCAACGACAAGGTCCAGGGTGCGAACGGCGCCGACACCGTCGACGGCGGCTCCGGAACCGATCAGATCTACGGCGACATCGGCGCCTGCTCGATCTCGTGCTCGTTCGACGCCGACGTCCTGCTCGCACGCGACGGGCAGCGCGACGCCGTCGACTGCGGCGGCGGCGCGGACACCGCACAGGTCGACCCCCTCGACGTCGTGGCGTTCTGCGCGTCGGTCGACACGAAGAACGTCGACGGCTCGCAGACGGGCGGGACGCCGCTGACGCCGCCGGCTGCCGCAGGCCCGACGTTCACCGTCGGCAAGGCCAAGGAGCTGAGCATCGGCAAGGGCGTGCGCGTGACCGTGAAGTGCCCGGGTGCGTGCAGCTTCACCGTGTCCGTCGTGCTCTCGGCGAAGACGGCGCGCAGCTACGGGCTCGGCCGCAAGTCGATCACCGTCGGCACCGTGCGCGGCGCGCTGCTGAAGGCCGGGAGCAAGAAGGTCACCGTCAAGCTCTCGCGCAAGGCGCGCGCGAAGCTGAGGCACGCGAAGAAGGTGGCGGCGACGCTGAAGGTCAGCGTGAAGGACGCGGCCGGCAAGCGCACGGCGAAGTCCAAGTCGGTCAAGCTCGGCTCGTAGCTACCGTCTCTGTATGAGCAATGACCTCACACCGCGCGGGGGCTCCCGGCTCTCGCGCAAGCAGCGCGAAGACCGCGGCTTCCAGCTCGTCGTCGCCGGTGGCATCGCCGCAACGATCACCGTCGTCGGCCTGATCCTGGCGGTCGTCGGCGTGATCGGCTGGGGCCTGCCGCTGCTCGGGATCTTCGTGACGGCCGGCACCGCGTGGCGCTTCCGCAAGCTCGCCGCCTCGCGCTGATCGAGTCCGCTCTCAGACGTCGCGCAGCGCCGGATAGAGACCGCGGTAGCGGCCGTGCTGCTCGGCGTAGGCCGCGACCCAGTCGGCGCGCGGGCACGATCCCGTCCGGCGGGGCGCACGCATGCCGCGACGGCGGCCTGCTCGTCGGCGAAGACACCGGCGGCGACACCGCCGAGCAGCGCCGCGCCGTACGCGGCACCCTCCTCGACGGCGGTGCGCTCGAGCGGCAGGTCCAGGATCGACGCGAGGATCTCGAGCCAGAGGTCGCTGCGGGCTGCCGCCGCCGGAGACCCGGCCCAGCGTCGGGGCGGACGCCCAGCTCGCCGAGCAGGTCGAGGATCTCGCGCAGCCCATGGGCGACGCCTTCGAGCACGGCGCGCACGAGCGCGCCGCGGTCGTGACGCAGCGCGAGCCCGGTGAACGCGCCGCGCGCAGTCCGGGTCGGCGTGCGGTGCCCGCTCGCCGGCGAGGTAGGGCAGGAACAGGAGACCCTCGGCGCCGGGCGGCCAGGCCGCCGCCTCGGCGACGAGCACGTCGAACGGCACGCCCGGCGCGATCGTGTCGCGCAGCCACTGCAGCGATCCGGCGGCCGAGAGCATCACGCCCATCAGGTGCCACGTCGCCGGCGACGGCGTGGCAGGCCGCCTGGAGACGGCCGCGGTCGTCGGCGGCGAACGCGGGCAGCGCGCCGAAGACGACGCCCGAGGTGCCCAGGACGATGGAGACCGCGCCGCCCGGCCTCCACGACGCCGACGCCGAGCGCCCCGGCCGCCTGATCCCCGGCGCCGGCCGCGACGGGGACGCCGTCGCGTGTGTGGCCGCTGACCGCGGCGGACTCGAGCGCCGGCGGCATGCAACGCCGCCGGGATGTCGAGCGCGGTCGAGCACCGCGTCGCTCCAGCGCCGGCGGGCGACGTCGAACAGCAGCGTTCCCGACGCGTCGGTCACGTCGGTCGCGTGCTCGCCCGTCAGGCGCAGCCGCACGAAGTCCTTGGGCAGCATCACGCCCGCGATGCGCGTCGTAGGACGTCGGGCTCCTCGTCGCGCAGCCAGAGCAGCTTCGGCGCCGTGAACCCCGTCAGCGCGCCGTTGCCCGTCAGCGCGATCAGGCGCTCGCGCCCGACCCGCTCCTCGATCGCCGCGCACTGGGCAGCGGTCCGCTGGTCGTTCCAGAGCAGCGCCGGGCCGGATCACGCGATCGGCCGTCGTCGAGCGCGACGAGGCCGTGCATCTGACCGGACAGCCCGATGCCCGCGACGTCGGAGACGCCGAGCTGCGCCCGCGCGCCGCTCCGCGGCCTCCCACCAGAGCTCGGGATCCTGCTCGGCCCAGCCGGGCCGCGGCGTCGACAGCGGGTAGCCGACCTCGGCGCGCGCGAGCACCGCGCCGTCCGGGGCGATCGCGATCGCCTTGACCGCAGTCGTGCCGACGTCGAGCCCGACGAGCGCGGTCATCGCGGCTGCGAGCTCGCGGCCCGCTCATGCTCCGAGCGCCGCGTACACCAGCTCGTAGGCGCGGACGCGTCCTTGCGCTGCTGCGCCTCGCGCAGCGCCGGCTCGTCGATGCGCGCGGCGACGCCGTCGATGAACCGCCACTGCAGCACGCTGCGCTTGACCGCGCCGACCTGGTCCTCGGTGTACGGGTACAGGTCGAAGCCCGAGCCGCTCGCCGCCGTCGCCGTAGCCCGCGCGGCGCAGCTCCAGCGCCAGCTCGAGCGTCTCCATGAACGCCGTCGTGCCGACCATGTTGTCGTCGTCGAACGTGCCCCAGCCCGAGTTCGCGTGCTGGTGGCCGAGGATGCCCTCGAGCGAGAGCAGCGCGGCGTACTCGCCGAGGTTCTCGCCGTTCATGATCAGGTGCTGCCAGTCCATGTTGATCTTGACGTTCGTCAGGCCCTGGACGCGGAGCTTGTGGATGATGTGCAGCGTCATCCCGATGTTGCCCATGTGGATCTTCATCGCGGGCTCGGAGTTCTTGTGCTCGAGCAGCAGCGTCGTGCCCTGGTCGGCGCAGCGCTGCGCGCACTGGGCGAACCCGTCGATCGAGCCGCGACCAGCTCTCCCGGTAGGGCGTCTGGAACGGGTAGTTGTAGCCCTCGATCCCCGGCCAGATGATCATGTGCGCGCCGACCTCGCCGGCGAGGTCGATCGCGCGGAAGGTGATGTCCAGCGCCTCCTGGCGCGTCGCGTCGTCCGGCGAGCAGAAGCCGCCCTTGCCGAAGCGCTCGTCGAGATGCAGCCCGCCGCAGATCGTGTAGATGTCGTGACCGGCGAGCGCCGTGCGGACCTCGTCGAGGTTGTCCTCGGAGACCTCCGCCGGGTAGTGGAACTCGTAGCCGTCCATCAGGTCGCCGAGGCCCTCGACGGCGCGCTCGACCTTCTGCGCCGTCGTCTCGCGACCGTGCTCGGGCTGGTACCCGCCCGGGACGAAGCGCGTCACCATGCCGCCCAGCGCCCAGATGCCCAAGGCTCGTCTTCAGTCGGCTCGCTCATCGTGCTCCCGTCGTCATCAGATGGTCATGGCGCCGCCGCCGGCGGCGGCTGAGGCGTAGAGCGCCTCGATCGTTCGCGCCTGCCCGAGCGCGTCGGCCCGCCCGAGCAGCGGCTGGCGCGTCCCCGGGATCGCCGCGCCGAAGTTCTCCAGTTCGAGCCGGTAGCTGTCCTGCGGCGTCACCGTGATCGTCTCGACGCTGCCGTCCGGGCCGGCGGATGTCGATGCGCGCGCTCGCGCAGTGCCACGGGTCGTCGGTCGACAGCACGCCCGTCGGCCCCGATCGCCTGCAGCCCGCGGCGCGGCGGGAGGTCGAAGCCGCAGTCCATCGTCGTGAGCACGTCGCCGGCGTGGCGCAGCGTTGCCGCGAACCGCGTGTCGACGCCGTCGGCGCGCGGTGACCGCCTGCCCCGACACGCGCAGCGGCTCGCCGGCCAGCAGGCGCGCCGCGCTCACGCAGTAGCACCCGAGGTCCATCAGCGCCCCGCCGTCGAGCGCCGCGATCCAGGCGCACGTCACCGGGGTCCTCGAGCAGAAACGAGAACCACGTGCGCACGAGCCGCAGCTGGCCGATCGCGCCGTCGCGCGACGAGCTCGGCGAGCATCTGCGTCTGCGGGTTGTGGCGCCACATGAACGCCTCCATCAGCAGGCGCCCCGCGGCGTCCGCGGCGTCGAACGCCCGCTCGGCGTCCGCGACGCGCCGCGTCAGCGGCTTCTCGCAGAGCACGTGCTTGCCGGCCTCGAGCGCCCGGATCGACCACTCCACGTGCGGGCCGTTGGGCAGCGAGATGTAGATCGCGTCGACGTCCGGGTCCTCGAGCAGCGCCTCGTAGCTGCCGTGCGCGCGTCTCGATCCCGTGCTCGCGCGCGTACGCGTCGGCGCGGGCCTGGTCGCGCGAGCCGACCGCGACGACCTCGACCTCGTCCGACGCGCGCGCGCCGGCGAGGATCGGCCGTGTTGATCCGCGCCGTCGAGAGCAGCCCCCATCGCACCGTCATGCGGTCGCCCTCGCGTCGACGCTGTTCACGCTCGATCCTTTCGTTGCCGGCTGACGGCGCTCCGTCAGGCGCGTCCCGAGGCGGCCCGGCCCTTGCGCGACAGCGAGTCGACGGTCACCGCGGCGAGCAGCACCAGGCCGGTGACGATGAACTTCGTGCCCGCGGACACGTTCGTGCAGGCCGAGGCCGTTGTCGATGCTCGCGATCACGATCGCGCCGAGGATCGCGCTGCGGATCGTGCCGCGGCCGCCGAACAGGCTCGTGCCGCCGATGACCGGCGCCGCGATCGAGTACAGCAGGATCGAGCCGCCGCCGGCGTTCGTGTCGACCGAGCTCAGACGCGAGGCGAGCACGATGCCGCCGAGCGCCGCCATCGAGCTGGAGATCGCGAACACGGCGATGCGGACGCCGTCGACTCCGATGCCGGCTCGCCGCGCCGCTTCGGCGTTGCCGCCGACCGCGTAGACGTGGCGGCCGAAGCGCGTGCGGTCGGTGATGAACGTCCAGAACAGCATCAGCACGATGATCAGAACGCCGACGTACGGGAGGCCGCGGCTCGAGTTGACGACCATCACGACGAGCGCGCCGGCGATCGCGAGCGCCGGCGATCCGCAGCAGGATCAGCGACATCGGGACGTTCGGCAGGCCGGCCTTGTTGCGACTGCGCACGGCCGCGAACTGACTTCCCGCATACAGCAGCACGGAGCCCTCGACGACGAGCCAGGCCGCGGCCGGGGAGAGATAGTCGTTGGCGATCCCGTTGACGAAGTTGTCCTGGATCACGACGGTCCCGCGCGCGCCGATCAGCTGCAGCACGACGCCGTTCCACGCGAGCAGGCCGGCCAGCGTGACGACGAACGACGGGATCCCGACCTTCGCGAACAGCACCCCGTGAATCGATCCCGATCACGAGGCCGGCGCCGATCGCCGCGGCGATCGCGACGGCGGGCGACACCTGGTTGCCGTCGGGGATCAGCAGCAGCGCGCAGATGACGCCGCCGACGCCGCTGACGAAGCCGACGGAGAGGTCGATCTCACCGAGCAGCAGGACGAACACGATGCCCATCCCGATGATCGCGATCGGGGACATCTGCACGATCAGGTTGACGAAGTTGCCCGGCGGTGAGGAAGTTGTCGTTGCGCGACTGGAAGTAGATCGCGATCAGGATGATCCCGACGATGATCGGGAGGCTGCCGAGCTCGCCGGCGCGGATGCCCGACGATGCGCGCGCGCACGTGGTCGGCGAGCGTCTCCTGGTCGACGGTCGCCGGGATCGGCGATGACGCTCGTGCGCGGCGGTGTCGTCGATGGGCGGCTGTGGGGCGTGGTCATGCGACCACCTCCGCCTGGCCGGGCACGTGCGCGAGCTTGCCGGCGGTGATCTCCTGGACGACCTCCTGCTGGGTCGTCTCGCTGACCTTCAGGTCGGCGACGTTCTGGCCGAGGCGCAGCACCGTGATGCGGTCGGCGACCTCGAAGACGTCGTGCAGGTTGTGCGAGATCAGGATCACGGCGAGCCCGCTCTCGGCGAGGCGGCGAACGAGGTCGAGCACCTGGCGCGTCTGCGCGACGCCGAGCGCGGCGGTCGGCTCGTCGAGGATCACGAGCTTGGAGTTCCACATCACGGCCTTGGCGACCGCGACGGACTGGCGCTGGCCGCCGGAGAGCGATGCGACGGGCGTGCGGACGGATTGGAGCGTCGTGACGGAGAGGCTCGCGAGCGTCTCGCGCGCCTTGCGCTCCATCGTGGTCTCGTCGAGCCG
This sequence comes from uncultured Actinomycetes bacterium, assembly GCA_963821685.1. GTDB lineage: Bacteria > Actinomycetota > Thermoleophilia > Solirubrobacterales > Solirubrobacteraceae > F1-60-MAGs163. The sequence goes on from CAWGEW010000001.1 coordinate 369,674, forward strand.
CTGGAAGCGAGCTGAGCGCCTCGCGGCCGAGGTACATGTTCTGGACGACGTCGAGGTTGTCGCACAGCGCGAGGTCCTGGTAGACGACCTCGATGCCCAGGCGCGCGGCGTCCTTGGGCCCGGTGATGCTCACGGGCGAGCCGTTCCAGAGGATCTCGCCCTCGTCGAACGTGTGGATCCCGGCGATGCCCTTGATCAGCGTCGACTTGCCGGCGCCGTTGTCGCCGACGAGCGCGACGACCTCGCCCTCGTAGGACTTCATGTCGACGCGCGTCAGCGCGTGCACGGCACCGAACGTCTTCGAGACTCCTCTGAGCTCGAGCAGCGGCTGCCTCCGACACGACCACTCCTCCTCTTGTGGATCGCGACGCTCCGGGAGGGACGCCGGCGGCGCCCCTCCCGTGTCGAGCGTCAGTGGGTCAGACCCGTTGCTAGCTGATACCGGCATCGGTGCAAAGCTGCTTGTACTTGCCCGTGCAGATGTCGCTGGCGGTCAGGAACCCGTCCTTGATGACCGTGTCGTTGATGTTGTCCTTGGTCACCGCGACCGGGTCCAGCAGGACCGACGGCGTCTGCGTGCCCTGGTTCTCCGTCGAGCCGGTCGCCGTCGGTCGGCGTCTTGCCCTTCGCCAGCGTGATCGCGAGCGCGGCGGCTGCCGCGGCCTGCGCCTTGACGGCCTTGTAGACCGTCATGCACTGATCGCCGGCGAGGATGTTCTGGATCCCCTGCGCGGTGGCATCCTGCCCGGTGACCGGGATCTGCTTCAGCTTGCGCGCCTTGAGCGCCGAGATCGCCGCGTTGCCGAGGCCGTCGTTGGCCGCCAGCACGCCGTCGATCTTGTTGTTCGTCTTCTGCAGCATCTGCTCGAAGATCGTCAGCGCCTTCTGGTTGTCCCACTCCGGCACGGACTGGTTCGGGCCCTTGACGTAGGTGCCGTCGGCGTACTTCGGGTCGAGGACGCTGTTGTAGCCCTTGGCGAACAGCGTCGCGTTGTTGTCCGTCGGTGAGCCGTTGAGCCTCGCGACGACCGGCTTGCTGGCGCCTTGCCGAGGCACTTGACGAGGCCCTCGCCCTGCAGCTTGCCGACCTTCTCGTTGTCGAACGAGACGTAGTAGTCGGCGCCGCCGCCGAGCGTCAGGCGGTCGTAGTCGATGACCTTCGCGCCGGCCGCGTGAGCCTTCTTGATGATCGCCGAGCCGGAGCCCGCGTCGAGGTCGACGAGCAGCAGCACCTTCGCGCCGTTGGTCAGCGCCTGCTCTGCCTGCGTCAGCTGGGTCGAGGTGTCACCCTCGGCGTTGACGATCGTGTGATCGACGCCCGCCTTGGTGAAGGCCTGATCGAGGTACTTGCGGTCCTGGGTCTCCCAGCGGACCGATGACTTCGAGTCCGGCAGCAGCACGGCGACCTTGCCGGCCTTTGCCGTGGACGAGCTGGTGGTCGAGCTCGACGAGCTGTTGTTGTCGTCGCTACCGCAACCGGCGGCGACGAGCGCCACGCGCGGCTACGACCAGTGCGACGAGGACCAACATCACTGCGTGGTCGCAATCGGGACATGCCTCTCCTCCTCTTTGGCGGCGGACCGCCCTTGATGATGTTGGAACGGTGCACCGACAATCGCGGGAGGCGGAGCTCATCACGAGACCCCGACTCCGGCGAGCAGAGGGAGCGCACCTTCACCCTCTGCGAAGACGAGGGCGAGCGCACCGAGAACCTCGGCGCGCTCACCCAGACACACCCCCGACGATCGTGACGTCCTCGGCGGCGCCCGCGATCGCGTAGCGGCGCACCGCGGCGCGCAGCGGATCGAGCAGCACGTCGCCGGCGCCGGCGAGCGTTCCGCCGACGACGACCATGCCGGGGTTGAAGATGTTGCAGAGGTTCGCGACGACGACCCCGATGTGATGGCCGGCGTCGGCGATCGCCCGGCGACACGGCGCGTCGCCGTCGGCGGCCAGCTCGAGCGCGCGGTGGATCGTCAGGTCGTCGCCGTGCGTGCGGCGCAGGAGCTCGAGGATCGCGCCCTCGGCGGCGACCGTCTCGAGGCAGCCGCGCGCGCCGCAGCTGCAGAGCGGCCCGTTCTCGTCGATCGTCACGTGGCCGATCTCGCCGGCCGTCCCGCCGGCGCCGCGGATACAGCCTGCCGTCCGACGATCAGGCCGGCGCCGATGCCGGAGTAGGCGCGGATGTAGGCGACGAACTCCTGCCCGCGCGCCGCGCCGAAGGAGAGCTCGGCCAGCGCCCCGAGGTTCGCGTCGTTCTCGAGCAGCACGTCCATCCCGAGGCGCTCCTGCAGCACGTCGGCCAGGCGGATCCCGGCCCACGCCGGCAGGATCGTCGGCGAGCCGAGCATCTGCGAGTCGAGCCGGATCGGCCCGGAGACGCGCGACGCCGACGCCGACGATCGCGCGGCGCGGCACGCCCGAGCGCTCGATGACGTCGTCGATCAGCTCGCAGGCGCAGTCCAGCGCCTCCGGCCGCGTGGCCGTCGACGTCGAACTCGACCTCCTGCTCGGCGAGGATCGTGTGCGAGAGGTCCGCGATCGCGACGCGGATGTGGCTGTGCCCGAAGTCCAGTCCGACGGCGGCGCCGGCCGAACGGTCGAGCGCGAGCAGCACGGGCGGACGGCCGCCGCCGGAGCCCGGTCCGGGCGCTGTCGAGGCCTCCTCGCGCTCGGTGACCAGTCCGGTCTCGAGCAGCTCACTCACAAGGCTCGAGACCGTCGTCCGGCTGAGGCCGGTGGCGCGCGTCAGATCCGCGCGGCTCGCAAGACCACTGCGTTTCAGCGCCTGAACGACGCGCTCCCGGTTGTGGTAGCGCAAGCCCTCCAGCGACCCATTCTGGGAACTCATCAGGTTGCGAGCCTCCTCCATCCGAAGGACCTTTGTCAAGGCTCTGTCAAGAATCCGTGCGAAACCTGAACAGGTTCTGCCGTACTCCGGAAGAACCTCGCCGTCGTCATCCGCGCGGCTCATGCGACTATTGACACGAGTCCGCGCACGTCCGTCACGAAGGAGTCACAGATGCAGGCCGACCAGTTGCTCGATGGCAGACGCGCCCTGGTCACCGGCGCCAGCCGCGGCGTCGGCGCGGCCGTCGGCCGCGCGCTCCACCGGGCGGGCGCGTCGGTCGCGCTCGCCTCGCGCAGCGGCGACGACCTCGGGCTGGACGGCGCGCTCGGGATCACGTGCGACGTGCCGACCGCGCGCAGGTCTTCGCCGCGGCCGAGCGCGGCGGTCGCGGAGTTCGGCGCGCCTGGACTGCGTCATCGCGAACGCCGGCGTCGGGATGTACGGGTCGTTCCTCGAACTCGACCCCGAGCACCTCGACGCGATGATCGACGTCAACCTCAAGGGGACGCTCTACACCGCCGCGGCGACGCTGCCGCACCTGATCGCATCGGGCGCCGGCGACTTCGTGTCGGTCGCCTCGGTCGCCGGGCTGCGCGCGTTCCCCGGTGAGGCCGTCTACAACGCGTCGAAGTTCGGGCAGCTCGGCTTCACGCGCGCGCTGGATCACGAGCTGCGCGAGCACGGGGTGCGCGCCACCAACCTGGCCCCGGGCGGGATCGCGACGGACTTCGCGATGGGCACCGGTCGCAGCGAGGGCTCGACCGAGGGGATGATGACGGCCGAGGATGTCGCCGACACCGTGCTCTACTGCATCACGCGACCGCGCAGCTGGCGCGTGCTGACGATGAGCTACCGGCCGGTCATCGAAGGCTCGTGGGGATGAGCCTGCGCGTCGGGATCGCCGGCTTCGGGCTGGCGGGCGCCGTGTTCCACGCCCCGCTCGTCGACGCCGTCGAGGGGCTCGACGTGTCCGCCGTGCTCACGCGCTCGCCGGAGCGCGCGGCGCAGGCGCGCTCCCAGTACCCGGGCGCGCGCGTCGTCGCCGAGCTCGGCGCGCTGCTCGACGGACATCGACGTCCTGGTGGTCGCCACGTCGAACAGCTCTCACGTGGAGATCGCGCTCGCGGGGCTCGAGCGGGGGCTGGCTGTCGTCGTCGACAAGCCGGTCGCCCCGACGGTCGCTCAGGCGCAGCTCCTGCTGGACGCCGGCGGTCGCCTGACGGTGTTCCAGAACCGCCGCTGGGACGGCGATTTCCTGACGCTCCGGCGCCTGCGCGACGAGGGCACGCTCGGGCCGATCACGCGGCTGGAATCGCGCTTCGAGCGCTTTCGTCCCGAGGTCGAGCCGGAGCGCTGGCGCGAGGCCGCCGGATCCGGACGCGGGCGGTGGCCTGCTGCTCGATCTGGGGACGCACCTCGTCGACCAGGCGGTGCAGCTGTTCGGGCCGCCGCTCAGCGTCTACGGCGAGCTGCACGCGCGCCGGCCCGGCGCGCGGGTGGACGACGATGTGTTCATCGCGCTCGAGCACGAGGGCTGGGGTGCGCTCCCACCTGTGGATGAGCGCGACCGCGCCGGCGCCCGGACCGCGCCTGCGCCTCAGCGGCCTTCGCACCGGCTTCGTCTCGGACGGGCTCGACGTGCAGGAGGAGCAGCTCGCCGACGGGATGCGCCCGGGCGACCCGGGCTACGGCGTCGCCCCGCCCGGGACGCCTGGGCGACCAGCCGCTCGAACTCGAGCGCGGGTGCTACGAGCGGTTCTACGCCGGCGTGCGCGACTGGGCGACAGGCGAGGCGCCGCCGCCCGTGGATCCCGCGGACAGTCTGCGTGTCCTCGAGATCCTCGAGCTCGCGCGCCGGTCGTCCGAGCAGCGCGTGCTGCAGACCGGCTTCACGCTGACGCCGGCTGCTCGCTGACGCGCGGCGTGGCATCGACAGTCCCCGGGGGACACTGCGGCTCGCTCAGGGCGTACATCGCGCGCAGGTCGTCGGCCATCGCGACGAACGCATCGACCAGCACCGGGTCGAAGTGCCGGCCGCGCTCGGAGGCGATCTCGGTGATCGCCTCGTCGATCGACCAGCTGCGCTTGTAGGGGCGCTCGGAGACGAGCGCGTCGAAGACGTCGCAGATCGCGGCGATCCGGCCCTCGACCGGGATCTCCTCGGCGCGCAATCCGGCCGGGTAGCCGCCGCCGTCCCAGCGCTCGTGGTGCGTGCGCGCGATCACCTCGCCGGTCTGCAGCAGGCGCGAGTCGGAGTCGCGCAGGATCGCGGCTCCGGCGAGCGCGTGCGCGCGCATCGCCTCGCGCTCCTCGTCGTCGAGCTTGCCGCGCTTGAGCAGGATCGCGTCCGGCACCGAGAGCTTGCCGATGTCGTGCAGCACGCTTGCGTGGCGCAGCAGGTCGGCCTCATCGGCGGGCATGCCGATCGCCAGCGCAAGGCGCTCGCAGAGCGTGCTCATGCGGTCGACGTGCGCGCCGGTCTCGCCGTCGCGCGACTCGACCGCGTACGCCAGCCGGCGCACGATCTCGAGGTGCGCGCGGTGCAGCTCGGCCGTGCGGTCCTGCACTGCGCGCTCGAGCTCGGCGTTCTCGCGCGTGACGCGACGGCGCTCCCCGCGCTCGATGATCAGGACGGCGGTGACCGACCACCAGACGCTCAGGCCGAGCGCGATCAGCGGCGTGACGACGGGCACGATCCAGCCGGCGTCGAACAGCAGCTGGGTCGCGATCGCGTAGGCGACGGCGATCACCAGCGCGCTCCCCGCGGCGCGCAGCGGTCGCATCAGCAGCACGAGCAGCGCGGCGCTCGCGGCCAGCAGCAGTGACATCAGCACGAGGACCCAGCCGCCCGCCGACCGCAGCGGGAACCCGGCCAGCGCGGTGTGGACCGCGTTCGCCTGCAGCTCGGCGCCCGACATCAGTGTGCCGTCGCTCGTCGGGACGCTGTGCAGGTCGTGCAGCAGCGGCGAGGTGGCGCCGACCACGACGACGCGGCCGCGCAGCGCCGCAGGATCGACGTGGCCGCGGTAGACGTCCGAGTAGGAGTACGTCGGAACCGTCCCGGGCGGTCCGGCGAAGTCGATCCATGCGCCCTGGCCGGTGAAGGCGTCGCGCGGGACACTGACGCCGAGCCGCCGCGCGACGGTCACCGCCATCGTCGGCAGGCCGCCGTCCTCAAGCGGCAGCCTGCGTGCGACGCCGCCGCGATCGACGTCGACTGCCGCAGCGCCGGCGCGCGCGTTGATGCTGCGCAGGTTCTCGTCGCCGCCGAGCACGTCGGTCCCGCCGTCGGCGTCCGTCTCGGTCGTCGCCAGGACGCCGCCGCCGGCGCGCCCGAGCGCGTCGAACAGCGCCTGGTCCTCCCACGGCTTGCCGGGCGTCGGCTGCGTGAACTCGACGTCGAAGACGATCTGCCGAACGCCCGCCGCGTGCAGGCGATCGACGAGGCGGGCGTGCGCGGTGCGCGGGTAGGGCCAGCGCCACGGCAGCGCGTCGAGCGTGCGGGTGTCGATCCCGACGACGGCGACGTCCCGCGGGACGACGCGCTCGCGATGGCTGAAACCGCGGTCGATCGCGTCACCGTCGACGCGCTCGGTGATGCCGGTCGCGCCGATGCAGAGCGCCGCGATGCACGCCAGCACACCTGCCAGCGCCACAGCGAGCCCGCGTCGGCGCTGAACGCTCATCAGCTCACCGGTCGCGAACCATCACGTGGTGCCCGGCCTTGACGAGCACCTTGGTGCCGCGGTGCACGTCGCGGACCTCGACGGCGCCCTCGACGACGCGCGTGAGCGTTCCCGCGCAGCGCTCGGCGACGTACCAGACGGTCCCGCGCACGGCGGCGACGCTGTTGCGGCCGCGCGTGCGGAAGTGGCCGCCGCGGTCCTTCCCCCAGAGTCCCTTCTTGTCGCGCGAGGCCGCGGAGCGCGCGGTCTTGCCGCCGCGCCTGCAGTTCTTCGGGCGCCCGCTGCGCAGCGCGAGCTCGGTCACGCCGCCGGTCTGCTTCGACTGGCGGACCTCGAAGATCGCGCCCCAGAACTTGCCGCTGTCGATCCCGGAGCCGGCATCGACCGACAGGCCGACGGTGCCGTTGCGCGCGTCGACGACGGCGCCGACGGGGATCGTGTCGACGCCGGTCATGCCCTGGAAGGTCGTGCCGCCGGGCCGGCGCCAGGTGATCGCGCCGGTCAGTTCCTGGACGACGACGGTCTGCGACTGCTCGGGGACCAGCACCGGCACGACGCCGGTCGCGGCTGAGCTGGTGGTCGTGCCGGTCGGGGCGCCCGCGGTTGTGGCGGCGCCCGGCAGCGCGGTCGTGGTCAGCGGGTCGGTCGCCGGCGTGTCGAAGGGGGTGGTCGTGTCCAGCGGCGATGTGGCGGTCGCGCCGGGCGCGAGGTCGGTGAGCGCCTCGGCCCCCGTGCCGAGCAGCGTGATGAACGACTGGTCGGGCCCGACGGTCGTGCCGTTGGCGTTCTTGGCGACCGCGCGGAAGTGGTAGCGCGTGAGCGGCGCAAGGCCGTAGATGCTGATCCAGACCTGAACCGGGTCGGTGACGTACGGGATCGACTTCTCCTGCGTGGTGAACCCGTAGCTGGTCGTCCGGCCGATCTCGAAGTGGACGGTCGTCGCGCTGTCGCGCGGGTCGACGATCGCCGAGAGCTTGGCCAGCGTCGCGGTGATGCCGCTGAACGCCGAAGACGGCGCCTTCACGCGCGGCGGCTCAGGATCGTGCGCGGAGGCGACGCCCGGCAGCACGACGGCGATGAGCACGCCGAGGACCGCGACGGACCGGGCGTACGTCGAGACACTTCGCATATGTGCGTTGTCGTCCCACGCGGGCCCCAGCTTGAGAAGCCGCTCAACGCGCCTGGACACCCGTTCAGCGCAGCGTTTACTGCTGCGCAACGATGACGAAGGCGTTGCGGCCGAGCAGGTGCCCGTAGCGGCGCGCGCCGAGGTGCCCGTAGCCCGCCCAGACGTACCACGTGTAGTGGCCGGCGAGCAGCCGCTGGCGCTTTCCGCGGTACAGCCAACTGGTGCGCACATGCATCCGCGGCTTGCGCGGCCAGGCGCTGAGGATCTTGTGCTTGCCGCGGAAGACCTGGACGTTGTAATAGGTCGCTCCGCGGATCAGGCGCCAGCGCAGCTCGGGCGGCTTCGACAGCCGGCGATTGGCCGTCTTCGACGCGAGCGTCACGACCGGCGGCGCGACGGGGGTGGCGACGGTGTTGGCGTTCGACGAGTTGCCGGCGTCATCGAATGCCGTGAGCGTGTAGCGATAGTCGACGCCGTTGGTGAGCTTCGAGTCGCTGAAGCTGCGCTCGCTGCCGGTGTACATCGCGGTGCTCGGCGCACCGTCGACGCCGGGCGAGCGCGTCAGCTGCACACGCGTCGTGTCCGCCGACGGGGTCCAGCTCAGCGTCGCGCTCGCGTCGCCGGGCTGCGACGTCAGGGCGGCGACCGCCGGCGGCGTCGAGTCGTAGCGGAACGCGAACGGCAGCGGCGAGCTGACGTTGCCGGCGTTGTCGCGGCAGGTCCCGGAGACCGACGGCCCGCTCGCGTCGGGCCCGGCATAGGTGCCCGTCGTGCACGAGCTCACGCCCGAGATCGGGTCGGTGCCCGAGAAGGCGACCGTCAGCGGCTGGACGTACCAGCCGTCACGGTCCGGCGGGCGTGCCGGCGCAGCGGTCAGCGACTGCGGCGCGGTCTTGTCGATCTTCACGATCGCGGTCGACTGGCTCTCACCATCCGCGTTCTTCGCGTGGCAGGTGATCGGCGTGCCCTTCGACTCCGTGTCGAGCAGGACCGCGTCGCAGCCCGACGAGGTGAACCCCGGCGGCAGGATCTCCCAGTTGACGGTCACGTCGCTCGTGAACCAGCCGCCCTGCCCGGCGGTGCCGAACAGCTTGGCCGTGATGACCGGTGGGTTGGCGAGCGCGGCCGCAGGAGCGAGCGCAAGCGCGCCGCACGCGGTGAGCAGAGCGAGTGCTCGTACCGCCATCGCCCCTCACCACCCCGTCAGCCTCGCGCCGATTCGCGGCGCAGCCGCACGACCCGGTCCAGCAGCGCCGCGCTGGCGAGTGCCAGGACCAGCAGGGCGAGCCCGCCGCGGGCGAGCGCTCCGTTGTCGCGCGCGGCCCTGGCGATCGCGACGACCCTGTTGGGGCGCGCCGGAGCCGTCGTTCGCGCAACCGGGACGGCGACGCGCGAGGGCGGGTGCGCAGTTGTCGCATGTGCACGCCGGTGGGTCCGGCTCCGGGCGGTCGTGCGCCGGGTCGGGACGCTCCGGGATGGGGCGGTGGCACCTGTGGCGCTGACGGCCGGGGCCGGCGAGCGCTCGCTGGCGGCGGGCAGCGGCGCGACCGGTGCCGCCTTGCGCGCGCGGGTCACGGTCGGCTTCACGGGCGCGGGGTCCGGCGCGGGCCCGGAGCGAGCGGGGGCCGGGTCGGGCGCCGGCGATGGCTGTGACGCATGTGCGGCGCCGGGGACCGCGGCGAGGGCGAGGACCGCCAGCCACGCGGTGAAGGCCGCGTGCGACGCGAAGCGGCGAGTGGTTGCTGGGCTCGCCGGGCAGATCAATCGATCCGACACGAGGCACCATCCCCGAAAAGTTTGGGTCCTGAAAAGCAACGTAGTCCTGCCCCGAAGGGGTGTCAACCCGCGGCCCGCCGGCCGACCCAGGTCCAGGGGCCGTCCGGCGTGACGCGGTCAATCACTGCTCAGTGCAGGGTGATTGCGCGAGCGTCTACAGACGCACCGGCATCAGCCCTCCCTGCTGCTGCCAGATCGACTGGCACAGCAGGTTCGCGTTCAGCGCGAGCGAGCCCGCGAACGAGCTGTTCGACTGTGAGACCGACCCGGCGTTGCCCGGGCTCAGAACGCTCACCGGCACGTTCGTGTTGCTCGGGTGGCGCTGCGTGGACGTCGCCGTCGAGGTCGCGTCCTGGTCGTTGTAGGCGTCCTGGCCGGCGGCCTGGACGAGCGCGGCGTGGGACGGGCCTGCTCCCAGCTGCTTCTGGTGGATCGACTGGTCCGTCTTGTTCAGGTTCGCCGCGAGCGACAATGCCGTCGAGGCGTTCGACTGCTCGACCGAGCCGCCGTTCCCAGGGCTCAGCACGCGAACGGGGATGTTGTAGTTCGTCGCGCCGGACTGGGTCGATGTGGCGGTCGAGTCAGCGGTCTGCGAGCTGTCGTTCGCCTGGCCTGCGGCCTGGACGTACGGCGCTCCATACCCACCGCCGCCGATCTGCTTCTGACCGATGTCCTGCCCGGTCAGGTTGGCGTTGATCGCGCCGGACACGGCAGTCGAGCTGTTGCTCTGCTCGACCGAGCCGTCGTCACCGGGGCTCAGCACGCGAACGGGGATGTTGTAGTTCGTCGCGTGATCCTGGGTCGACGTCGCGGTCGAATCCGCGGACTGGTCGCTCCCGTTCTCCTGGCCGGCGGCCTGCACGTCCGCTCCACCACCCGAACCGGCCTGCTTCTGGCCGATCGACTGGTCGGTCGCGTTGAGGTTCGCCGCGACCGATGCCGCGGTCGAATCGTTGGACTGGCTCACGGAGCCGTCGTTGCCCGGGCTGAGAACCCGGACCGGGATGTTCACGTTGCTGGGCGAGGTCTGGGTCGACGTCGCGTCGGACGTCGCCGACTGGTCGCTCCCGTTGGACTGTCCTGCCGTCTGCGTGTCCGGTGCGGGCACGGCCGGCGGGTTCGCCATCGCTGTGGTCGTCCCCAGGGCGAGGACGAGCAGCAGGCTCGCCAGCACTGCTTGGAGTGCTGTCTTCATGATGATCTCCTGTTCGAATCGATTTCGGATGACCCCGGGCGGGCGCCCGGAGCCGCACTGCGCTGAAACCGCTCGAATCAGTTACCCCGGGCGCCGCTTGCGGCCGGGGACGGCCTGCGGCGATCGGTGGACCAGCTGCGTCCGCGCACGCGTGCCGAGTCTCGGCACGCTGAGGCAGAACGCCCCGATCAGGGCCGCGAAGCCGACGGAAAGAGGGCCTGGACCGGAGCCGCCGGACGCGCCGGCGGCGAAGAGTGTGGGCGCGGGGCCAGGCGGGGAGGCGGGCGGCCGCTCGGGAGCGCGTGGTGCCGCTGGACGGCCGTCGCGGTGGGGGCGCGGCCGCGGTGTCGTGCTGTCGGTCGCCGACACGGCGTCGAGCGTGCTGAGGCCGGCGATCAACGGCAGGCGTGCGGTCGTCGTCGCTGCGCTCGCAGCGAACGCCAGGCCACCGGTTCCCGTTCCCGCGCCGGTGCGTGCGTGCGCGCGCGGGTGCCGGTTCGAGCTCGACGGGGTCGCGGACTCGGGGGCGATCGGCGCTGCCGGCGCGCCTGCCTGGCGCGGCGCCTGCGCCGTCGCGGAGCGACTGCCGCTGACGGCGCCCGGCTCTGCGCCGGAGACACCGCCATGCGACGTGCCAGGCTCAGTCCCAGACCCGGCCTCCGCGGCGGGCGCAGGCGCGTTGCCGACCCCCCCTGGGCTGCACGTCCATGTCCAGTCCCAGTCCCACGCTCCGCCCGTGAGCTGGGCGATGAGCGGGCCGATCGCCGCCATCGATGGCGGCGCGACCGAGTTGCAGTCGAGCTCCCAGACCCAGGACCACTTCCACGGCTCGGAGGTCGGGTGATCGACCTGCGAGCCGCCGATCGTGACCGGCGCCGCGACGTTCTGCGGGGTCAGCTGGTTCGCGGCACCGGCCGCGCCGGCGGCCTGGCCGGCGCTCGTCCCGGGGGCTGTCTGGGACACGTTCGTGGCGAGCGCCTGCGCCGACGCGACGTTCGTCTGCGTCACGGCGCCGTGGTCGCCCGGGCTGAGGATGCTGACGGGGATGTAGATGTTCGCCGGAGCGATCTGCGTCGTCTGCGCGATCGCCGATGCCGTCTGCCCTGCGCCTCCGACCGCGGCGCCCGCATCGTTCGCCGCCACGTTGACCGCGTCGGCCACGGCGGTCGCGGCGTTCGTCTGCGTGACGGGCCCGGAGTTCCCGGGGCTCAGCACGTTGACCGCGATCGCGATGTTCGCCGGCGCCTGCTGGACGGTCTCGGCCACGGCATCTGCGACCTGCTCCACGGGCGTCGCTGGTGCGACTGCCTGCGCCGGCGCAGTGGCCGTGGCGACCGGGGCGGGCGCCCCTGATGTCGATGCCCCTTCGTCCTGCGCCAGTGCTGCCCCGGCGCCTGGCTGAGACCGAGCACCAGTGCACAGATAACGGTCAGCAGCCAGGTCCGTCGCTTTTCGGTGAGAGTCCGGAGCATCGCCCAGCAGGTACCCAGCTGTGACGGTGATCAGCCATACACGCGATTTCCCCATACATGCGTCGCAGAGGTCTACGATGCGTCGCGGAGGTACCGCTGTGTCGCAGACATTGCACGCCCCGGGGATGGGAGCGGGAGCCAGGCCGAGCCGGACGGGGAGTGCGGCTTCGGCGGCCGCCGCGCTTCGTGCATATCTGGCGACGGGCGACCCGGCTGCGCGGGACGATCTCGTCGAGCACTACCTGCCGCTCGTGATCACGATCGCCCGCCGCTACGAGAACTGCGGCGAGCCGCTCGAGGACCTCGTGCAGGTCGGAGCGATCGGGCTGATCCACGCGATCGACCGCTTCGATCCGGCGCGCGGGACGCAGCTCTCGTCGTTCGCGATCCCCACGATCGAGGGTGAGATCCGCCGGGAGCTGCGCGATCGCAGCGGCACGATCAGGCTTCCGCGCAGTGTCCAGGAGGCGCGCAGCAGCGTTCTGCACAAGCGCGACGAGCTCGCCGCGCAGCTCGGCCGTGCACCGACGGATGAGGAGCTCGGTGCCGCCTTGGGCCTGCCGCCGGAGGCCGTCGCGGCGGCGCTTCAGGCCGGGTCCGCGATGGCGCCGGCGTCGCTCACCGAGAACGGAAACGGGGCTTCCGGCGAGCCGGGAGCGGTCGACGATCACCTTGGCGAGAGCGAGGACCGCGCGCTGCTCGCAGGCGGCTTCGCCACGCTCGACGAGCGCGAGCGGCGCGTGTTGCATCTGCGCTTCTTCGGGGGGCTCAGCCAGACCCAGATCGCCGCGCAGGTCGGGGTCTCCCAGGCGCACATCTCACGGATCATTCGCGACGCGCTCGCAAAGCTGCGCGACCAGCTCGGCGAGGGGTCCGCCGGCGCCGCGGCGAAAACCCCGGATACCACCGCGATATCACCGGCCCCGGCACCAGTATCGCGGCGAGAAGCGGGCGCCGGACGGCAGGATTTGGCCTCTGAGCGGTCCGTGCCTACCATCGCGTCCATGGCGAGCCCGCCTGCTCGTTCGCTGGACGAGTACATCGATCTGCCCTACCACCTCACGATCGCGCGCGATGACGCGGCGTCGGGTGACGAGGCCTGGGTCGCGACCGTTGAAGAGCTCGACGGCTGCGAGGCGCGCGGCAGCACGCCCGAGGTCGCCGTGGCGAACGTCCGTCAGGCACTCGAGTCCTGGATCGCGCTGGCGCTGGCGCGCGGCCAGGCGGTGCCGGCCCCGCGCGCGGCCGCGACCCACAGCGGCCGGCTGCTGCTGCGGATGGAGCCCTCGCTGCACGCCGAGCTGGCGCACGCCGCCGAGCGCGAGGACGTCAGCCTCAATCAGTTCGTCAGCAACGCGCTGGCCGGGGCGGTGCGCTGGCGCGGCACCGTCGGCTCGGGCCGTGATCAGCCCGGCGCGCCGGCGGCGGCCGCCGCGCGGACCTGGACTCCGGGTCTCGTGGTCAACGCGGTCGATCGTCGCGCTCGCCGGGATCATCGCGATCGTGTTGCTGATCATCGCGCTCACGAACTAGCCCGCGCCCTCACGACGCCACGAGGACGGCGGCCGCGACGAACGCGGCCGTGGCGGCGGTGTTGCCCGCGGCGACGGCCGCGACCGAGCCCTGCAGCCGTGGCCGCGTCGTCAGTGCGAGCGCGCACGCGCCGGCCGCTGCGGCGAGCAGGCCCAGGTCCACCGTCGTCGCAGTGATCGCCCCGTGGGACTCGAGCGCGGCGACGGCCGCGACCAGCGCTGCCGCGCCGGCCATCGCCATCGTCGCCGGCAGCAGCCAGCGCGCGCGGCTGAGTCGCCGGCGCAGCAGCTGGAACGGTGAGTGCGAGCCGAACCAGCTCTTGCGCAGGAACCCCGTCAGCAGCACCGCGTAGAGCACGGTCCAGTAGGCCGAGCCGAGGTCGAAGCTCGTGAGCACGGCGCTCGTCGCGGCGCCGTAGACGATCGAGCCGCAGATCAGCAGCAGCAGCAACGCCTGCGGCGCGGTCTCGCGCCAGTACCAGGCGAAGGCATCGGACTTGCGCGTCACCCGATAGGCGGGCTTGCGATTGGGGCCGCCGGCGACGGCGAGCAGGACCGCCTTGGAGTACACGGGCGCCAGCCCGACCCACATCTGCCGCGCACGCCAGAGCGACTCGTAGCTGTTGGGGCGGTTGAACAGCGCGAGCAGGATCTCGAGCCCGATCGCGAACGGCCAGAAGTGCAGCAGGTAGCCGCCGAGGTCGGTGCGCAGTGGATAGAGCTCCCAGATGAAGCCGATCGTCGGACTGACGATGAAGATCAGCGTCGTCAGTCCCTGGACGTAGAACAGCCCGAGCTCGGCGAACTGCAGGCGCTGACGGATGTTGAGGCCGCTGAGTGAGCGCCAGAGCAGCAGCCGCGTCGTGTCGAGCGCCCAGGTCCCGCGCTGCTTGTAGGCATTCGGGATGTCCTCGGGCGCGTGCTGCCCGAGCGCGCCGACGATCGGCAGGAACGCGCCGCGCCAGCCGCGGCGCAGCGCCTCGACACCGGACTGCAGGTCCTCGACGAGATTCCAGGCCGGGAAGCCGCCGATGTCCTCGACCGCGGCCAGCCGCCAGACGAGTCCCGAGCCACACGGGAAGACCGCGTTGGCGGCGTGTCGCGAGCTCATCGCGGCGCGGTAGAAGTGCGGCTGGCGGTTGTCGAACGGATCGCCGACGCTGACGCGCGCGTCCTTGATCGTCTGCACGTAGGCGAGGCCCTCGTCGCTGCGCAGCTGGGCGATGCAGCGCGACAGGAACAGCGGGTCGCCGACCTCGTCGTCGGCGTCGCGCGTCTCGAGGAAGTCGATCGGCTGCGGCGCGGCGCGCACCAGCTCGAGCACGGAGTTGAGGTTCCCGGCCTTCGCCTCGCCGTGGCGCTCGTCCGTACCGCGCGGGGGCGGCCGGTGGTAGGTGAGCCGCGCGTCGGGATGGTCCGCGGCGAGGCGCTCGACCATCGCGCGCATCTCGTCGTCGTGTGCGTCGTCGCTGACGATCACCCAGAGGCGGTCGATCGGCCACTGCTGGACGAGCAGCGAGCGGGCGGTCGCGCGGACCTGGGCCGTCGCCTCGCCGGCGGTCGTCAGTGCGACGGCCACGAGCGGCTCGGTGCCCGGCAGCGTCAGCATGTCGGCCGGCTCCGAGCGCTGCCAGCGGTTGATGATCGAGATCACGGTCGCGAGGACCAGCAGCAGGTTCGCGGCGACGAACGGGATCGCGAACCAGAGCGCGTCCGGATTCGTGTGCGTGACGAGCCATGGGACGTACCAGAGCGCAGTCAGGATCACGGCGATGCCTGTGAGCCGGATCAGCCTGACGGTCATCGGGTCACCTTGCTGTTGCGGTAGATCGTGACGCTCTCGGGGAAGTGGAAGAAGCGCAGGCCGCTGCTGAGCCCGATGTCGGTGTGGGCGGCCTCGGTGTAGACGGGCCGGAAGGTGCGGCAGCCGGCGATCTGGTCACGGACCGCGCTCGGCCACGAGGACGCGCCGGACGAGACGACGTACCAGGTCGCCGAGCACGCGCCGCCCGGCGGCGGGTCGTTGCGCATCCGGTAGATGTCGTAGACGTCCGCGGGGCTGTGGATCTGACTTGGGTAGAGGTATTGGATGTAGGGCCACGACGTGTCGGCCAGCACGAACTGGCCCGGCCGGACGTGCTGCTCCATGTAGGTCACGGCGGGGCGCACGTCGAGCCATGAGCGGTCAAGGCGCGTGACCTGCAGCGCCGAGAACGCGAGCAGCCCGGCGAGCGAGGCGACGAGTGCGCCGCGTGCGATCCAGCGGCGGTCCCAGGCCTGGGCGAGCGCCTTCCCCGCGAGCGGCAGCGCGGGCAGCGCAGCGATCGCCGCGTGCTTCTCGAGCCCGACCGCGGTGTGCGAGCCGAGGTGGTAGATCGCCGGCATCAGCGGGCCGAGCAACAGCGGCGCGGTCGCCTGCCGCTGGCCTGTCGCGCACGCCCAGCCCACCAGCGCCAGCGCGAACGGCACCGCGAGGAAGTAGACGTACTGGTAGCCGACCATCGCGGTCGTGACGCCGAACGACGGATTGTTGACCGTGCGGAACTGGAGGAATTCGGCGAGCTGATTACGGAACGGCAGGAAGAAGACGAGCAGCACCGCTGCGACGATGAACGCCAGCACCGCGACGTCGAAGAGCCCGCGCCGGCGGCGCGTCGTGAGGATCAGCGCGACGAGCGGGACGCCGCCGAAGACGAGCACCGGGTACTTCGCGAGCCCCGCGACCGCGAGCGCCAGCGCCGCGAGGATCACCCAGCCCCGCTCGCCGGTTCGCGCCAGCTCGGCAACCGCCGCGAGCGCCATCCCGAGCGCGCCGAAGGCGAGCGCGTCGTAGACGGCAAGGTGGCCGAGCTGCACGATCGCCCCGCAGAGCAGCGCGGCGACCGCCGTCCACGGCCGCACCGCGTCGCCGAAGAAGCTCGCAGAGGCGCGCACCGCGCCCCAGATCCCGAGCGTCACGCAGACGGCCGCCGCGATGCGCGCGCCGTTGAGGCCGCCGACGGCATCCGCCGCACCGGCGATCGTCGGCCACAGCAGCGACCCGGCGAACCAGGTCAGGTAGTAGTCGCCGACGCCATGGCCCTCGAGCGTGCGCCGGCCGGCGGCGATGTAGATGCTCTCGTCGACGAACGGGCCGGTCAGCTCACTCAGGATGATCGCGACCTGGAGCGCGAAGAAGCCGCCGAGCAGCATCCAGCTGACGAGCGTCGGCCGCGCGATGACGGCGATTCGGCGCGGCGCGGTGAAGCCGCCGGCGACCTGTGCGTGCGCTGACATCAGGCGATCGCCTCGGCCGCAGCGGTGAGCTCGTGCTGGTCGGTGACGTGCTCCGGGGCGCGCGCCGCCGTCACGCGCGCACTGCGCAGTCGCAGGACCGCTCGCGCTGCCTCGATGGTGATCGCGAGCGACATCTTCGACTGGCCGACCGTCCGATCGCGAAACACGATCGGCACCTCGCGAATGCGGAAGCCGGCGAGCTCGGCGCGGTAGGTCATCTCGACCTGGAAGCCGTATCCACTCGTCTGGATCTGCTCACGCAGGAGCCGGTCCAGGACGGTCGCGTGGAAGCACTTGAAGCCGCCGGTGAGGTCGCGAACGGGAAGGTCGAGCGCCTTGCGCGCATACCAGCACCCGGTCCTGCTGACGACGCGCCGCACGATGCCCCAGCGCTCGACACGGCCGCCCGCGACGTAGCGCGAGCCGAGCACGAGATCGGCGTCGCGGGTCGCCGCGAGCAGCGCCGGGAGCTCCGCCGGGTCGTGCGAGAAATCGCAGTCCATCTCGACGACGAACGCCGCTCCCGCGTCGAGCGCGTGACGGAAGCCCGCCATGTAGGCAGGCCCGATGCCCTCCTTCGCGGCGCGGTGCAGGACGTGCATGCGCGGGTCCGCGTCGGCGAGGCGTTGAGCGATCTCGCCGGTGCCGTCGGGCGACGCGTCGTCGATCACGAGCACGTGGCCGTCGATGCCGGCCGCGCTGAGCTCGGCGAGCACGGCACCGCAGAGCTGCTCGACCTGCTCGGCCTCGTTGTAGGTCGGGACGCAGACCCAGACCGGGTCGTCGCCGGAGGTGATCGGCCGGCGCGGGCCGGTGAGCGAGCCGTGCGGCTCCCACCCGACCGCGGCGTGCAGCTCCGCGGTGACGACGTGGTCGGTCGCGGCCGACCGGCGCGCCCAGCGGCGTGGCAGCGTCGCGACGCTGACGTCGGCGCTGCCGCTGCGGGTCGTCGACATCGCGACGTTGTCGACCGTCGCCAGCTGCGTCGCGGCCTGCATCAGATGGTCAGGGCGCGGCGGTACGCGCACGTCGATCATCGCGGTCAGCGCGCCGTCGGCGTTGCGCGCGCCGTGGAGCGCGAGCGCGGCGCGGCCATCGTCGGCCGGTGCGATCAGCAGCTGCAGCCATGGCGGTCGCGCGACGGCGTGGAACGCGCGCAGCGTCTCGGTGTCGTCCTCGGCGATCACCGCGAGGCCCTGCAGCTTGGCCACCGGGTAGCGCAGCGCCTCGAGCGCCGCCCAGCAGCCGCGGATCGTGTTGCGGCGCTCGCCGCGCAGCGGCACGACCAGCGTGTAGCGGGGCAGCTCCGGGTCGGTCTCGGAGCGCAGCTCCGGGTCCTCCCGGCCGGCCCTCGAGGCTCGGCCCTGATGCAGGGCCTGTGCTGCTCGCATGAACTGGGACGTTGCGATGACGAGGGTCAGCGCGACCAGCGCGACCCATGCGCCGAGCGTGACCAGCGCCACCGCGACCAGCACCGCGAGGCCGGCGAGCAAGCCGCGCGAGCGACCGCGGTTGGCCTTGCGCGCGAGCGTCTGGCCGATGTCGTGCGCGGCGTCGTCGCGGTAGGCGTCGTGGAGCAGGACCGCGAACGTCGGCTCGTCGACGACCTGCGGCGTGACGGACCGTCCGATCACCGATTCGACGCGGCGCACGACGTCGGGATATGGGTCGGTGAACGCGATCGCGACAGGTGTCGAGCGGTCGCTCGGCGGGTCGGCCTGCGCGTCCGCGAGCGCAACGGCGCCGACCGAGCTGGCGTAGGCGCGTGACAGCAGCGGCACACCCGTTGCGCCGGCGCCGACCGGCTCGAGACCGAGCTGCGCGGCCCGCGCCCCGCGCAGCGTGGACGCGTCGATGACTCCGCGCGCGTGCAGGATCTCGCCGATCCGCCCGCCTGCGTCCCGCTGCTCGGTCAGCGCCGAGGTGATCGCGGCAGGCGGGAGGGCGCCGGCTCCGACGAGCACGCTCCCGAGCGTCGAGCCGGTCGTGACGGGGTCGAACGCCGTCGCATCCCCGATCAGCGTCGCCGGCCGCGGGGCCGTACGTGCGCGCCGCCGCGCGCGCCCGGTGACGTGCGGGCCGGCGGCCAGCGCGATGATCAGGAGCAGCAGCAGCAGTGCGCCGACCTCCGGCAGCCGTGCGCGCAGCTGCGCACCGACGCCGCCCTTCACCGGCTCGGACTCCGCCGAGGCGACGGTCGCCAGCGCGGCGCCCTGCGCGCGCATCAGGACGAGCGTGCGGTGGTTCGCGCGACCGGTCGGCGTCAGGCCGTGGTGGCTCTGGAAGTAGCGCACAGCGCCTTCCGTGCGCACGCCGAAGACGCCGCTGCCACGCTCGCGGCCGAGCGGGTAGCCGAGCGCGGTGAACAGCTGCTGGAGCTGCAGAACGCGCTCCGAGCCGCCCGGAATTCCGGCGCCGTCGCCCTTGCGCAGCGGGTTGGCCGCGGCGCTCGCGGGCGCCGCGAGCACGGCGATGAGCAGCAGCGCGAGCGCGCTCCGTGTCGAGCTGCTGCTCATGGCGCCGGCGCTCCCTGCGGGCCGATGTGGACCCACTGGGCGACGGACGGCACGCCCTCGGAGTTCACCAGGAACACCATGTAGTACCCGGGCGGCGCGAGGTTGCTGTTGCTCGTGAGGTCGACGGTCAACTCGCCGTCACCGTGCGCGGAGATCGGCAGCGCCAGCTCGCGCTGATTGGGGTCGGACGAGTGCGTCACGGCCGCCGGGCGAATCAGCACGGCCGACCTGATGGTGGATGACGAGGTGAATCCGAGCACGTGTGAGCTCCCGTAGGACCACTGGGTTGTCAGGTTTGTGCCGTCCTGGCGGACGCTGTTCGCCTGTCCGTCGAGCGTGGTCAGCACCGGCCGCGCGCCCTTGAACAGGTACGGCGGCTTGTAGATCGAGACGCGCATCTCGAACGAGCCGTCCAGCGGGTTCGAGCCGAGTGCCAGCACCCGGCCGTCGGGCAGCAGCAGCGCTTCGCTGTGGTAGTTGCGGCCGACCGGGTCGGGGGCGACCGGTGCGAACGTGCTCGTCGCGGGGTCGAAGATGCTCGCCTCGTGCACGTTGTCCGCGCGGGTGTGCTGGCTGCCACCGGTCTCGAGCACGGTCCCGTCGGGGAGCGCGACCGCGGAGACGTACATCTTGCCCGTGCCCATCGTCTGCATCGAGCCGTCATCCATGCGGCCGCGCGGCAGGTCGGGGCCGGGCGCCCAGTGGGGGTTCGGCGCGTCGAGGTCGATCACATCCGTGAGGTTGATCGCGCTCTTGTCCGTCCCGGCGAGCGTCGTGTACGTGTCGCCGCCGCCGAGGATCATCACCTTCTGATCCTGCGCGGGAGGGAGCAGCAGCGAGGCCGACTGGTCGCGATGGTCGGTGTCGCGCAGGCCGGGCGTGTCCTGCACGCGGAAGGCGACGTCGGTCCCCGGGTGCTGCGCGACGTACTCGCGGTCCGCGTTCGGATTGCAGAGGAAGTTGTAGAGCGAGCTGCCGCTCGGCGCCTGCTCGGAGCCTTCGATGCCACCGCCGAAGACGTGGCTGCCGGAGAAGAACAGCCGCCCGTCCGCGGCGAGGATCATCGACGGGTACTCGCCCCAGTACCAGGGGAACGTCTGTTGCAGCTTGCCGCTGCCGAAGCCGACGAACTCGCCGGGCAGGTCGCCGTTCGTGCCCGGGTTCGCCGGGTCGGTGAAGTAGTCGGTCTTGGTGCGCCCCGCGCCGGTCTCGTCGATCCCGCCGAAGGCGATCACGTCGCCGTTGCCGAGCTCCGTCGCGCTCGGGTACCAGGCGCCGCTGAGCAGTGGCGGGCCGGCGAGGCCGTGCCGCGTGACCGGCGTGTACGTGTTCGTGTGGATGTCGAAGATCCAGGCGGCGTTCTGTCCCTTGTAGGCCGTGCTGGGCGGCTGCCCGGGCGCCGGCGGGTCCGGGTAGGCGGCGGTCCCGCCGATGACCAGCACGTTGCCGTTGGCGAGCTGGACATGGCCGGAGCAGAACACGTCCTTTGGTGTCTCGATCAGCTCGAAGGTGTCGGCGACCGGGTCGTAGAGGTAGGACTTGAACGTCCCTGCCGCGAACGCCGAGGCGTCGTTCCCGGACCCGGCCATCAGCAGCACCTTGCCGTTCTGCAGCAGGATCGCGTGGACCGAGCGGACCGGCGCGGGGGCCGGCCGAACGGTCCACTGCCCGGCGTGCGACGGGTCGGTCGGGACGACCGGGTCAGCCGGGGTCTCGGCCGGCGGCGATGCGGGCGCCGGCGTGGTCGTGGACGTGATCGCCGGCGTCGCCGCGGCTGACGGCGTCCGCGACGCGTCGACGAGCGAGAAGCGCGTCGTTCCGACGCGTCCGCGTCCGCGCACGAGCAGCCCGAATGCGATCCGGTCGACGTTGCCCTGGATCGGGCGCAGCAGCACCGCCACCTTCCCGAATGCCGTCCGCGGCTTGAGCGACGTGCGCGCGACATACCAGGGGCTCCAGCCCGCTCGCGTATGACGCAGGACCTGCAGGCTGGCAATGGTCCCCGGGCGCGCCCGGTACTGCAGCGACGCGACGTAGGGGTGGCCGACGACGACGCGCGGGGCGCAGGCCGGGCTCTGGCTGATCAGCGCCGCGACGGGGCCTGCCGTGAGCGTCAGCACGTCTCCGTCGCCGCGTGGCAGCGCGCTGAACCTGACCTTCCCGCGGGCGATCGTCGCCAGGCCGTAGCAGCGCGGAACGCCGCGGTGGCGCTGCGCGATCGCAGGGTCGACGATCAGGTTCTTGGGCTTCGCCGCGGTCGCTGGGGCAGCCGCGCCCACGGCAGCGCAGGGCAGAGCTGCCACGGCCGCGCAGGTGAGCACAACTGCAGCGCCAACTTCCCCCCGGACCGCAAAACGGCCACTCGTTGACGTGAAGATCAAGGTCTAGACGACCCTATGTGCGCTTGTATCGTCAGCGCGATGTGCGATCGGTCCAGTATTCGGGACGTCGACCTATCCAGCCGGTCGCGGCGTTTCTGGACGGGCAACGCCCTGCTTGTCGGTGCACTGGTGGTCTCGACGCTCGCCGGGACGTCCGTGGGGACCTCCACAGCACAGGCGGCGGCCACCAGCCTGAAGCTGTTCGCGCCGCACAGCATCTTCAACCGCAGGCTGCCGGCACGGACGCCGCTCAACCCCCACTCGGGGCGCATCGTGCGCGCGTTCACGAGCCAGGTGCGTGACCACGACGGCCATGTCGTCGTCAACACGACGCAGTGGAGCGCACCCGTCTACGTCGTAGGTCCGGACGCCCCGCTCGTCGCGGTCAGCGGCCGCAATCTCGGCTGCCCGCGCCCCGAGGGCATCTTCGCGCCGTTCGCCCGGCAGATCGCGGCGGTCCCGATCCCCCCCGACGCCGTGCCTGCCGCTGGGACCGATGCGGACCTGATCATCTGGCAGCCGTCGACGGGCCGTCTCTGGGAGCTCTGGCGCGCGGCCGGGTCGGGCGCGCAGTGGTCGGCGTGCTGGGGCGGCCGCTTTGCGAACGCGCGCACGAGCAGCGGCATCTTCCCGCGGCCGTTCGGCGTGTCCGCCTCGGGACTCTCGATCCTCGCCGGCCAGATCCATCTCGAGGATCTGCGGCAACACCACATCGACCACGCGCTGATCGTCGGACTTCCGCACACGGCGCGCGGCCGCGTCTGGCCGGCAAATCGCGACGACGGCACCTCCGACGCACCCGACGCAATCCCCGAGGGGACGCGCCTGCGGCTGCGCGCCGGGCTCGACCTGACGAAGCTGCGCCTGCACCCTGCCGGCCTGCAGATCGCGACCGCGATCCAGCGCTACGGGATGATCGTCAGCGACACGTCGGGCGCCGTCTCACTGTCGGCGCAGGATCCGTCGCCGCTGATCCGCGCCGGGCAACCGGACCCGTACGACGCGTTGCTGCGTCCCGGCCAGTACAGCGTCACCGAGGGCATTCCGTGGGACCAGCTGCAGGTCGTCAGTTCGCGCTACCGGCGGTAGCGCGAACACGCTGAGCGCTAACCCACGGGCTGCGGCGGTCGTGGCAGCCGCAGCTGCTCCGGCGGTCCTTCCGCGATGTCGTCGGCCAGCCGCGTGAGCAGCTTCTGCAGGTCCGGGTACTGCTCGGGCGACCACCCGTCGAGGAACGCGACGAGGCGCTGCGCGTGCTCCGGCGCGCAGTTGTTCGGCGACCGCGACGCCCGGCCCGGTGACGACGGTCGTCACCGTCCGGCCCGTCCTCGGCATAGCCGCGCTCGAGCAGCTGCGCGCGCCCGCTCTCGAGCACGTCGAGCGGGATCGGTCGCAGCGCCTGCAGATCGGCGAGCGTGCGCGAGGGATCCTCGCGGTAGCGGAACAGCAGCCAGCAGGCCGCCGGCGACAGATCGACACCGACGTCGGCTGCGACCTTCTCGATGAACTGCCGCGTCCTGTCACGGCCGGCGAGCCGGCTGAGCGCGAGCCCGATCTCGCGTAGCGAGTCCGCCGGCGCCGGCGCCGCGAAGGTCTCGCCGACCCCACCGGTCATGACCGTCTCGCGCAGCTTGCGCTCCTGGATGAACCAGGACAGCGCGAAGGCGAGCACGGCGACGCCGGCGGCGGCGAGGAAGACGGTGTCAAGGGCGTCGGTGAACGCCTGCAGGTAGGGCTGCTTGACGGCCTCCGGCAGAGCGGCGACCTGGCCCGGCTGGATCCCGCCCGCTGGCGAGCTTGCCCGCACCTGCCCCGGCCGGGAACGCGGCGTGCAGGTTGTCCGTCAGCTGGGCGGTGAAGACCGCGCCCAGGATCGCCGTCCCCAGCGAGCCGCCGATCGTGCGGAACAGCGTCGCGCCGGACGTCGCGACACCAAGCAGCTCGTACTCGACCGCGTTCTGCACGGCCAGCACGAGCACCTGCATGATGAAGCCGAGGCCCGCGCCGACGAGGAACATCTCGAGTGAGAGGTCGAGCGTCGAGGTCGTCGTCGAGAGCGACGAGAACAGGAACAGCCCGATCACCAGCAGTGCGCTGCCGACGATCGGGTAGATCCGGTAGCGCCCGGTGCGCGAGATCAGCTGTCCGGAGCCGATCGAGGTGATCAGCAGGCCCAGCATCAGCGGCAGCAGCGCGAGTCCGGACTCGGTCGGCGTCAGGCCGCGCACGACCTGCTGGAACAGCGGCAGGTAGGTCGTTGCGCCGAACAGCGCGAAGCCGACGATGAAGCCCATCGCGCTCGAGACGGCGAAGACGGGGTTGCGCCACAGCGCGTTCGGCAGCACCGGCTCGGCGGCGCGCGACTCGGCGAAGACGAAGCCGATGATCGAGACGACAGCGAGCGCGCCGAGCCCGACGATGAACGCCGAGCCCCAGTCGTACTGGTTGCCGCCGAGCGTGGTGAGCAGGACGAGCGACGTGAGCGCGATCGCCAGCAGCGCGGTGCCGAGGTAGTCGACGGTGTGCTTGATCCGCTCGGTGTGGGCCGGCAGCGTGCGCTGCAGGACGATGAACGCGACCGCGCCGACGGGCACGTTCACGTAGAAGATCCAGCGCCAGTCGAACTGGCTCGTGAGGAAGCCGCCGAGCAGCGGGCCCGACGACCGTCGCGACGCCGAAGACTGCGCCGAACAGCCCGGAGTAGCGCCCGCGCTCACGCGGGGAGACGACGTCGCCGAGCGCGGCCTGCGCGCTGACCATCAGTCCGCCGCCGCCGATGCCCTGGATCGCGCGGAACGCGATCAGCTCGGTCATCGAGTTCGCCTGCCCGCAGAGGACGGACCCGATCAGGAAGATCGTCAGCGCGACCTGCAGCACGAGCTTGCGCCCGTAGAGGTCGCCGAACTTCCCGTACAGCGGCATCACGACGGTCTGCGCGAGCAGGTAGGCGGTGACGACCCACGAGATGTGCTCCAGCCCGCCGAGGTCGCCGACGATCGTCGGCAGCGCGGTCGACACGATCGTCGAGTCCAGCGCCGCCATCAGCATGACGAGCATCAGCCCGCCGATGACCGCGTAGAGCGCGCCGCCCTGGCGCTCGGTCTCCTGCTCGGCTACGGCGTCGACGGTGGTCATCAGGCCTCGGCGACGCTACAGCGCGGCGGCGACCGGTGCGAGCACGGCCGGGTCGGCGGCCTCCGCGACCAGGCAGACACGGTCGGCGAGCCCGCCGACGCGCTCGCGCACGGCGGCTGCGAGCGCGTCGGCGTCATCCGCGCGTGCGACGAACAGCGCGAGCACGTCGTCGTCGATCAGCGCCGGGCAGTCGCCGCCCAGTCGCCCGCGCGCGAGCGCTCGTGCAGCGCCTCGAACAACGCGCCGAGACCGTGGTGGTCGAGCACGTGGCGGTAGCCGGGCGTCGAGCCGTAGAACGCGACGCGCCGGCGGTTCGCCTCCCAGTCCTCGTCAGAGAGTCGCGACGAAGACCGACGCGGTCAGCTCGACGTCGTCGCGCGCGCGGCCGCCGCGTTCGAGCCCGCGCTCGAGCGCCGGCAGCGTCACCTCGCGCAGCACGTCAGCGGTGCAGAAGGCGTGACCGAGCAGCCCGTCGGCGACCTCGCCGGCGACCTCGGTCATGCGCTCGCGCACGGCCGCCAGCAGCACGGGCGGGCGCGGGTGCTCGGCGGGCGGCGGGCGGAAGTTCGGCGGCATCAGCGTGTGCGTGTAGTGCTCGCCCTCGAAGCGCAGCTCGCCGCCGGTCTCCCACGCATCCCAGATCGCGTGCAGCGCGAGCACGTACTCGCGCATGCGCGCGGCGGGGTGTGACCAGACGGCGCCGTAGCGGCGCTCGACGTGCGCGCGGACCTGCGTCCCGAGCCCGAGCGCGAAGCGCCCGCCGGACAGCGCCTGCAGGTCCCAGGCCGTGTAGGCGACGTCCATCGGCGTGCGCGGGAACGCGAGTGCGATCGCCGTCGACACGCGGATGCTCGTCGGTCGCCTGCGCGGCCTGCGCGGCGGCCAGGAACGGGTTGCCGTTCGTCTCGGTGACGCCGACGCCGGCGAACCCGAGCGCTTCGACATGCGCGGCCTGCTCACCCACCGCGGTGATCGCCGAGCCGCGGAGAACGTCGTCGCAGAGCACGGCACGACGATACGCGAGCGGCGGCACGCCAGGCCATGATCCAGCGGCTGCGGGGTGAGCGTTGCAGCCGTGTGACGACCGTCGCCAGAGGCTCACGCAACGTGCGACTCGCGCTCGCGCTGGTGGTCTGCGCGCTCGTGGCGCCGGCGAGGGCAGCGACGGCCGCGAGCGCACCGTCAAGCGCGACGGTCGTCCTGCGCGACATCGCCTTCCATCAGCGCACGCGTCGTCATCCGCGCGTGGCGGACGCGTCACCTGGCGTGGCGTGACGGGGCGACCTCCGGCGTCGACGCGATCTCGCACAACGTCACGAGCGTCGGGCGCCTGCGGTTTCGCTCGGCTGTCGACGCGTGATCACGGCGCCGCCACGCGGCGCTTCACCAAGCGCCGGCACCTACCGCTACGAGTGCACGATCCACGTCGGGATGACCGGCCGCGTGGTCGTGCGCTGAGCCCTTTCCGTGCACAACGAGACCAACCCGACAGGAGTCACCCGCATGCTCGACGACCTCATCCTCACCGACGTTGATCGCGACGAAGCGATTCAGGAAGCGGCGGCCGCGACCGCCGGCGACACGCGCCTGGACTTCCTCAAGAAGGGCGCGCTCGGCGCCGGCGCGCTCGCCGGCGGCGGAGCGATCCTCAGCACCCTCGCACCGGCTGCCGCGATGGCGGGCGGCGCACCGCCGAAGAGCTTCGGCAAGGGCGACATCGCGATCCTCAACTACGCGCTGACGCTCGAGTACCTGGAGGCCGCGTTCTACAACGAGGCGACGAAGAACCTCACCGGCAAGCTCGACGCGCGCACGGAGACGTTCCTCAAGATCACCACGCGCGACGAGAATGCCCACGTCAAGGCGCTGAAGAAGGCGCTCGGAGCCAAGGCCGCGAAGCTGCCGAAGTTCGACTTCATGGGCACGACGAGCGACCCGGACAAGTTCAAGGCGACCGCGTCGGTGCTCGAGAACACCGGCGTGCACGCGTACCTCGGCCAGCTCGGGAACGTCAAGAGCGTGAAGGTGCTCAGCACAGCCGGCGCGATCGCGACGATCGAGGCCCGTCACGCCGCTGAGATCAACAGCATCCTCGGCAAGAGCATCACGCCCGACGGCCCGTTCGACACGCCGCTCACCGCACAGAAGGTGCTCGCGGCAGTGAAGGGCCTGGGGTACATCGTCGGTTAGTCACAGCTGTAGCGCGCACTCCCAGCCTGCGGTCGCGGTCACAGCGCGGCCGCAGGCGCGCGTCCTACGCCGGCGTGGCCGCCGCTTCCTCGATCGCCGCCAGGTCGATCTTCCGCATCCCCATCATCGCCTGGTTGGCACGCGCCGCCTTCGCGGGATCGGAGTCGCTCAGCAGCTCGATCAGCCGCTTCGGGAAGACCTGCCATGACACGCCGAAGCGGTCCTTCAGCCAGCCGCAGACGCTCTCCTCACCGCCGTCGGTGAGCTTGGCCCAGTACTCGTCGACCTCCTCCTGGGTATCACACGGAACCTGGAACGAGATCGCCTCCGAGTGCGGGAACTGCGGCCCGCCGTTGATCGCCGTGAAGCTCTGGCCGTCGAGCTCGAACGAGACGGCCAGCACGCTGCCGGCCTCGCGCATCCCGCCCTCGGTGTAGTAGCCGACGTCCGTGACGCGGGAGTTCTTGAAGATCGACACGTAGAAGGCGGCGGCCTCCTCGCTCTCGGTGTCGAACCACAGGCATGGAGTGATCGTGCTCATCTCGTCGTCCTTTCCGGATCGTCGTCAGTACATGCATAGACCGGACACGGGACGAAGAATCATCGCGGGGGCAGGCCGGGGGGATGACCTGCCCCCGCGATGTCGGGATCAGCTCGGCGGGATCAGCACCTGGTTGATCACGTGGATCACGCCGTTGCTGGCGAGCACGTCGGCCTTCGTCACGCGCGCCTTGTTGACGTAGACCTTCCCGTTCTTGACCGCGATCTTCACGCTCGCGCCCTCGAGCGTCTTCGCGCTCTTGAGCTTGACGACCTTCGCGGCCTTCACCTCGCCCTTGACGACGTGGTAGAGCAGGACCTTCTTCAGCTGCGCCTTGTCCTTGCCGAGCGCCGTGAGCGTCGACTTCGGCAGCTTCGCGAACGCGGCGTCGGTCGGTGCGAAGACGGTCAGCTTCTGCTTGCCGGACAGCGCGCCGGCGAGGCCGGCGGACTTGACGAGCTTGACGAGCGTCTTGAACTGCCCGGCGCCGGCGGCGGTCTCGACGATGTTCTTGCTCGGCGCCTTCGCGACGGCGGTGAATGGGACGGCTGCCAGCATTGCTGCGGCGACCATCACGACGAGGATGCGCTTCATGTGAGCCTCCTACGGTGGGGTGGATGGTTGGTGGTCAGGACTCGATACGCAGCTGTCGGCAGGAGCGGTTGGAAAGAGATTTCCAACCGTTCGGCGGCGGCGTACGTACACGTGCTGAATGCCCTCGCACGCGACCATCGCCCCGGCGGCACGGCCACGTTTCGGCGCTCGTCACCAGATGACCGCGCAGCGCCCACGCGCCCAGCACCGGCACGAGCGCAAGCTCGCCGCGGCGTTGCGTCGCCACGATTCCGATGCGCTCGCCGTGATCCAGGCCGAGTACGGCGGGGTCGTCCTCGGCTACCTGCGCGGCGTTCTCGGTGACCGCGCGAGCGCCGAGGATGTCCTGCAGGTCACGTTGCTTGAGGTCTGGCAGCGCGCGGAGACCTACGACCCGAAGCGCTCCTCGCTGCTGACCTGGGTGATGATGATCGCGCGCTCGCGGGCGATCGATCAGATGCGCCGTCGTGTTCCCGAGCCCCGCGACCCGGTCACGACCGCCACGCTGATCGACGGCGGCGGGCCCGACGGGACTGAGCAGGCGGACGCGCTGCTCGAGCAGTGGCGGATGGCGCACCTGCTGGGGCGGCTGCCGCTGGAGCAGGCCGAGATCCTGCGGATGCGCTTCTACGGCGAGCTGTCGCAGCGGGAGATCGCCGCGCGGATGGACCTCCCGCTCGGAACCGTCAAAATGCGGATGGTGCAGGCGCTCGAGCGTCTGCGCGACCTCCTCGACGCGGAGGGGGCGAGCGTATGACCGACGAGCACGAACTCAGTGACTACCTGCTCGGCGAGCTCGACGCCGAGACGAACGCGAGCTTCGAGCAGCGCCTGCGCGAGGACGCCGCGCTGCAGGCCCGCGCCGAACGGCTGCGCCCGCTTGTCGGGCAGCTCGCGGCGATGCCACAGGACGCGTGGGAGGCGGTGCCCGCGGAGGCCGCGGTCGCTCCTGCGGCGCCGCGTCGCCGGCGCCGCGTCCTGACGCTGCGCCCGCTCGTGGCTGCTGGGGCGGCGGCCGCGCTGCTGGCCGTCGGCGTCGCCGGTGGGCTGCTGGCCGACGGCGGCGACTCCTCTCCGCAGGGCCCGACCGTCGCGCTCAGCGCCGTCGACGGGACGCCCGCGAGCTCGTCGGCGCTCGCGCGGATGACGGGCGGCGGACACATGCTCCTGACCGTGAAGGGCCTGCCGCCGGCCAAGCCCGGCACCTACTACGAGGCGTGGCTGATGAGCGACGGCAAGCACCTGGTCCCGCTTGCCTCCTTCGCGGTCAACGACTCCGGTGAGGCGCGCATCGACGTCCCGCTGCCCGCGTCCGCGAGCGACTACCGCTACATCGACGTCTCACTCCAGCAGACCGCGGCCGGGAACCGAGCATTCGAATCGCTCGGTGCTGCGCGGCGCGCTGTCGTAGCGACGCCGCGCAGGTGCCGGGACGATCGGTCCCGCTCAGTCCCGCTCAGCGGGCTCGGTCTCGACCGATCGCCGCGCCGGCCGTGACCCGCGCGGCCTGCGCACCGCGCGTGCCATCACGGCCGCGTCGGAGACCGCGTGCCGGCGGCGCGAGGTCACGTGCGAGCGGGCCGGAACGGCGACGTGCTCGTGCCGGTCGGTTGCGGGCACGGACCCGTCCACCGCGAGCGCGGGGCCTGCCAGCAGCGGCTCGACGGTCGCGGCGACCCACGGCCGCCACATCACGGCGATCACGACTGCCAGCGCGAGTGCCACGGACACCACTGATCCGGTGAGCGCGACGCTGACGCCGTGGGCGAGCGCCACCTCGGTGCCACTGTCCCCGCCCGCGCCGGTGAAGACGGTCACGAGCACGGCGACGCCGATCGCGCCGCCGAGCTGGTGGGCGACGTTGACCAGGCCCGAGGCTGCGCCGGCGTCACTCTGCGCGACGCCTGCGATGCCGGCGGTCGTCAGCGGCGTGAACGCCGCGCCCATCCCGACGCCCATGATCAGCAGCGGCACGCCGATGCCCGGGAGGAACGTCGTGTCCGGGTTGACCTGGCTCAGCCAGCCCGAGCCCGATCAGCGCGAGCGCGAGTCCACCGATCAGCAGCGGCACCTCACCGATCCGCGCGGCGACGCGCGGCACGACGCGCACGAGCGCGAACAGCACCATGCTCATCGGCAGGAACGCGAGGCCGGCCTGCGAGCGGCGAGTAGTGCAGGACGCCCTGCATGAACTGGGTCAGGAAGAAGAACATCGAGAACATCCCGGCGACGGTCAGCATCCGTGCGGCGTAGGCGCCGGACCGCCTGCGGTCGGAGAACAGCCGCAGCGGCGTGATCGGCTGCTCGGCGCGCCGCTCGATCATCAGGAACGAGACGAGCAGCAGGATGCCGGCGCTGAACGCGGCGACGGTGACGCTGTCGCCCCAGCCCTCGGACGCCGCGCGGACGAAGCCGTAGACGATCGTGGACATGGCGAGCACCGAGGTCGCGGCGCCGGCGAGGTCGAAGTGCCCGTGACGCGGCTCGGTGTCCGGCAGGTAGCGCGGGGCGAGCGCGACGATCGCGATGCCGATCGGCACGTTGATGAAGAGCCCCCAGCGCCATGAGATGAGGTCGGTCAGCAGGCCACCGAGCAGCAGGCCGATGCTGGCGCCGGCTGCCGAGGCCGAGCTGTACATCGCGATCGCGCGGGTGCGTGCGGCGCCTTCGGAGAAGGTCGTCGTGAGCAGTGCCAGCGTCGACGGGGCGGCGATCGCCGCGCCGACGCCCTGCAGGGCGCGTGCGGCGAGCAGCCAGGTCGACGACTGCGCGAGCCCGCCGAGCAGCGAGGCGAAGGTGAAGAGCGCGAGGCCGGCCATGAAGACGCGGCGGCGGCCGAGCAGATCGCCGGCGCGCGCGCCGAGCAGCAGCAGGCCGCCGAAGGTCAGCGCGTAGGCGTTCTGAACCCACGACAGGCCGGTCGGGGAGAAGCCGAGCTCGGTGTGGATCTCGGGCAGTGCGGTGATGACGATCGAGGCGTCGAGGACGATCATCAGCTGGCAGGTGAGGATGATCGCGAGCACCATCGTGGCGGTGCTCGGACGGAGGTTGAGACGAGAGGGGAGTGAGAGCGACATGCGGGGGTACGTCCTTTTCTTCTGGTGCGAAACGCGGTAGACTGGAGGCGTCCTCCGGAACATATGGAGGATGCCTCCGCTTCCTTCGGGAACTATACGGAGGGACCCTCCGGTTTGTCAAGGCCGGACCTCCACGCCGTTCACCGACCGAGGCCATGTCCACCACACCCACAGCAGCAGCGACCGAGTCATTCGCCCCGCGCCCGATGCGCGCGGACGCGGCGCGCAACCGCGCCAAGCTGCTGGCGGCGGCGCGCGATGCGTTCACGGCCGATGGCGCCGACGCATCGCTCGAGGACATCGCCCGCCGCGCCGGCGTCGGGATCGGGACGCTCTACCGCAACTTCGCCACGCGCCAGGAGCTGCTCGAGGCGGTCTACGTCGAGGAGATCGAGACGATCTGCGCCGCGGCCGATCAGCTCGCCGGGCTCGCGCCATGGGATGCGCTCGTCGGCTGGCTGCGCAGCTTCGCCGACTACGCGACGACCAAGAAGGCACTCGCCGCCGAGCTGATGGCCTACCTCGACGGCGACGCGCCGATGTTCCTGCAGTGCCGTCAGTCGATCATGGCCGCCGGCACGCCGCTGCTCGAGCGCGCCCAGCAGGCCGGCGACGTGCGCGCCGGACGTGATCCTGATCGACGTGATGCGGATGGTCGGCGGGATCGCGACGATCCCGAACCCCGAGCCGGGCCAGGTCGACCGCATCCTCGCCGTCGCACTCGACGGCCTGCGCGTACCCGCCTCGGCGTAGCCGACCGGGCTGCTCAGAACGCCCAGATCACGGGCACGAGGAACACCGCGACGACGAAGAACAGGGCGAGCATCGGCAGCCCGAGCTTCCAGTAGTCGCCGAAGCGGTAGCCACCGGGCCCCTGGACCATCAGGTTCGCGGGCGTCGCGATCGGCGTGATGAATGCCGCGGCGGACGTCACCGCCAGGCTCATCAGCACGGGCTTGGCGGACACGTCGAGCTCGGCGGCCGCCGACACCGCGATCGGGATCATGATCAGCGCGGTCGCCGTGTTGCTGATCGCCTGGCCGAACGCCGCGGTGATCACGAACAGCCCGATCAGCAGCACGTGCGGGCCGGCGCCGCCGACGACGTCGACGAGCGCGTTGGCGACGTCGTCCGCCGCACCCGTCGTCTGGATCGCGGTCGAGACCGGGATCATCCCGGCGATCAGGATGACCGTGCTCCACGCGACCGCGCGGTGCGCCTGCTCGACGCTGAGCACGCGCAGCACGACGATCGCGCCCGCCGCGAGCGCGCCGGCGACGGCGGCCGGGACGGCGCCGGTGGCGAGCAGCACGACCATCACGGCGAGCACGGCGAGCGCGCGCTTCGCGCCGAGGCCCAGCGGGACGACCTGGCGGCGGACCGCGTCGGGCGCGTCGACGACGAGCACGCCGGGGTCGTCGAGGTGCTCGTCGAGCGCGACCCACGGGCCTTCGAGCAGCAGCGTGTCCCCGGCCGCGAGCGTCACCTCGCCGGGTCCGGCGTCCTCGCCCTGGCGCTGGATCGCGAGCACGATCAGGTCGCCGCTGTCGGTCGCCATCCCGGGGAAGACGGTCTCGCCGATCAGCGCCGACCGCGGCGGCAGGATGACCTCGGCCACACCGGAGCCGCGCGTGAACAGCGACTCGGGCACTTCGTGCCGGGCGAGCGTCGCGGGGTCGAGCTCGTACTGCTCGGCGAGCGTGCGTGCGTGGCCGCTGAGGTCGGGCGGGATCGAACGTGCGCGACGGTCGGGCAGCAGCCGCGGGCCGAGCAGCGTCAGGATCGCAATCGCGCCCAGCGTCAGCGGGATGCCCGCGAGCGCGAACTCGAAGTAGCCGAACCGCCCGACGCCCGCACCGTCGCCGGCGTCCGAGACGAGGATGTTCACCGGCGTCCCGGTCAGCGCGAGCAGCGATCCGGCGTGGCCGGCGAACGCAAGCGGCATCAACAACGCTGACGGCGAGCGCGCAAGGCGGACGGCCACGACGACCGTCATCGGGACGAGCGCCGCGACGGCCCCGTTGACCGTGATGATCGCGGAGAAGACGGCGACGAGCAGCAGGATCGAGACGGCGAGCCGCCGCTCATCTGCACCTGCCGCGGCGACGAGTCGCTGGCCCGCCCAGGTCGTCACGCCCGCGGCGTCGAGGCCCTCGCTGACGATGAACAGCGACGCGATGAAGATCACCGTCGGGTCGCCGAAGCCGGCGAACGCCTGCTCGACCGAGATCACCCCCGCGCCATAGAGCGCGAGCGCCGCGCCGACGGCGACGACCCCGACGGGCAGGCGGTTCCAGATGAACAGCGCGACCGCCGCGCCCAGGACCGCAAAGGTGATCGTCGCGTCGTCCACGCGGGCCGCCTAGCGGCGCGGGCGGGGCGGTCGGCTCACACCGGCCAGCCCGGGCCGAGCGGTATCCCGAGCAGGAACCAGAGCATGAAGAAGATCGTCCAGACGACGCTGAGGATGATCGCGTAGGGCAGCATCAGCGCGATCACCGTCCCGATGCCGGAGTCCTTCTGGTAGCGGGCGGCGAAGACGACCATCAGCGGGAAGTACGGCATCAGCGGCGTCAGCACGTTCGTCGGCGAGTCGCCGGTGCGGTAGGCCGCGAGCACGGTCTGCGGCTCGACGCCGAGGCGCAGCATCAGCGGGACGAAGATCGGCGCGACGATCGCCCACTTCGCGATCTTCGCGGGGATCAGGAAGTTCACGAACGCGGTCAGGATGATGATGCCGAGCAGCAGCAGGCCCTTCCCGAGATCCATGTCCTCGAGCACGTCGCCGAGCGAGATCGCGACGACGCGGGCGATGTTGCTGAAGTCGAAGTACGCGATGAACTGCGCGATCAGCAGGAACAGGAACAGCAGGCTCGCAAGGCTCGCCCACGCCTTCGTGATCATGCCGAGCGTGTCGTCGCTGCCCTTGATCGTGCCGGTGGCTCTGCCGAACGCGATGCCGGTGACCAGGAAGGTCGCCGAGATGATCACGATCAGGCTGCTCATGAACGGCGAGTCGCCGACGATGTCACCGGTCTCCGGGTTGCGCAGCGGCGCGCCGGAGGGCAGCGTCAGCAGCAGGATGACGGCGATCACGCCGAGCAGCGCATAGAGCGCCCAGCGCAGGCCCTTGGCCTCGGCGGCCGCGTCGATCCCCGGTCCCTCCTCGCGCTCGAGCTCCTCGGCGTCGCCGTCGCTGCGGTTCCACGTGCCGAGGCGCGGCTCGATGATGCGGGTCGTGATCTGCGCGATCACGATCGTCAGGAAGATCGTCGCGCCGATGCCGTACCAGAGGTTCGCGACGCAGATCGAGGTGCACGCTCGGGTCGACGAGCTGCGCGGACTCGTTGGTGATGTCGGTGAGGACGCCGTCGGCCGGCGTGATCAGGATGTTGACCCCGAAGGCGGCGCTGACCGCGCCGAAACCGGCCGCGATGCCGGCGAGCGGATGTCTCCCCACGCTGAGGAACGCGACCGCCGCCAGCGGGTATCAGGACGAGGTAGCCGGCGTCCGCGGCGACGCTCGAGAGGATCCCGACGAAGACGATGATGTAGGTCAGCGAGCCGGGCGTGGAGACCGCGACGAGCTTGCGGATCAGGGCGCCGACGAGGCCGGAGTACTCCGCGACGCCGACGCCGATCATCGCGACGAGGATCACGCCGATCGCCGTGGAAGCCGAGGAAGTTCGGCACGAACGACGTGAACATGAAGCGGATGCCCTCGACGGTCAGCAGCCCATGCACGCTCGATGTGCTCGGTCGCGAGCTTGTACGCCTCCGCGCTCTGCGGGTCGCCGGACAGCTGGTCGGTCGGCAGCGAGCCGTCGGCCGGCGCGGCGACGAGTTGCGTGACGCCGACGTCGAGCCAGTCGAGGACCTGCGAGAGCAGGATCACGCCGACGATCAGCCCGATGAACAGGATCGGCCGGGCTCGGGACCTTGTTGCCGGCGCGCTCGATCCAGGCGAGCGCCCGCTCCGCGCGCCCGCCGCTCTCCGGCGCCGACGCGGTGAACGCCTCACCGCTCATGCCCGCGCCTGCTTGAACGTCTCGGCGTAGCGCGCCGAAGAAGTCCGCCTCGGCGACGGTCGCACGTCTCGAACTCGTCGAGCAGCACGCGCTCGTTCGGCCCGTGGATGTTCGCGTAGCCGTCGGTGGTGCCGACGAGCAGCGCCTCGGCGTCGGGCAGCGCACCGGACAGCGCGCTGACGATCGGGATCGATCCGCCGCTGCCGGCGGTCATGACCTCGGCGCCCCAGGCCTGCGCCCAGGCCTCGCGCGCGGCCGCGTAGGCGGGGCCCGTGGTGGCGGCGGAGAACCCGTTGCCGGTCGGCCCGGGCTGCACGTCGATCTCGATCCCGAACGGCTGCACCGCGCGCAGGTGCTCGATCACGGCGGCCTGCGCCTCGACGGCGTCCTGCTCGGGATGCACGCGCACGTTGAGCACGGCGCGCGCGTGCGGCGAGACGGCGTTGACCGCGCCGTCGACGGAGGGCACGTCGATGCCGATGACGGTGATCGCCGGCCCCGACCAGACGCGCGAGCCCAGGCCGCCCGTGCCGATCAGCGGCATGCCGTCGAGGACCGTGCCGAGGTCGCGGAACTGCTCCTCGCTCTGCGCCGGGCCGTCCCACTCGTTGCGCCGCAGCCCGGCGACGGCGACGTCGCCGTTCTCGTCGTGCAGCGTGGCGATCGCGTGCAGCAGCGCGAGCAGCGCGTCGGGGGCGGCGCCGCCGTACTGCCCGCTGTGCTTGCCGGACTCGAGCGTGCGCACCTCGAGCGTCACGTTGCCCATGCCGCGCAGCGCCGTCGTCAGCGTCGGCACGCCCGGGCTGATGCTGCCCATGTCGCCGATGATCAGCGCGTCCGCGCGGAACAGGTCGGGGTCGTTCGGCGGGTAGCTGGTGAGCGCGCCGCTGCCGATCTCCTCGTAGCCCTCGATGCAGATCTTGATGCCGACCGGCGGCCGTCCGTCCCAGGCGCGCAGCGCGCCGACGTGCGCGATGACGTTCGACTTCGTGTCGGCCGCGCCGCGCCCGAAGAGCGCGCCGTCGCGCTCGGTCGGCTCGAACGGCGGCGAGTTCCACTCGGCTTCGTCGCCGGCGGGCACCACGTCGTAGTGGCTGTAGAGCAGCACGGTCGGCGCGCCGGGCGGCGCCGGGATGTGGCCGACGACGACCGGTGCGGTGTCCGGCAGGTCCAGCCGCCCGACCTCGACACCGGCGCCGGCGAACAGCTTCGAGGTCAGCTCGAAGGCCTCCAGCAGTGGCGCGTCGATGACGCCGGGAACCGAGACCGACGGGATCCGGACGAGATCCTCGAGGTCCTGCCGCAGCTGCGGCATCAGCCCCGCAACGCGCTCCGCCATGTCACCAGACACCTAGTTCCCTCTCCTCGTGATGGCGACATCATTGCGGCTCGACGGGTCGGTCAGGATATTTCGCGTGGTTGCCGGACCACCGGACCACCGGCCCGCTCAGTCCGGCCTGTCGGGCAGCGTCGGCATCGCCGGTCCGATGTCGCGATTCACGAGCACGGCGCGACGGATCGCGTTCGAGCCGAAGCGCTCGCGGACCTCGTCGAGCGTGTCGTCAAGCGTGCTGGTGCCGCGCTCGAACGGCAGCTCGAGCTGGCCGCCATCGTCGTCACCGAGGTTTGTCAGCGCGATGCCGAGCAAGGTGATCCCGCGCTCGGCGATCAGCGATTGTGCCTGCGCGAGCAACTCGCGTGCGACCGCCAGGACGGTGTCGGTCCGCCGCGTCGAGCGGTCGAGCGACGCCGAGCGGGTCGCGCGCGTGTAGTCGGCGAAGCGCAGGCGCAGCACGACCGTCCGGCACGCGAGGTCCGCGGCGCGCAGCCGCCTGGTGATCCGGTCGACGAGCGCGAGCAGGATCGCGTCGAGCTCGGCCGCGCTGCGCGCGCGGCGGCCGAGCGCCGACTGCGAGCCGATCGAGCGCCGCCGTCGCCCGGACCGGACCGGGCGCGTGTCGCGGTTGTTCGCCAGCGCGTGCAGGCGCCGGCCGCTGTGGCGGCCGAGCAGCGCGACGAGCGCGCCCTCGTCGGCTGCGGCGAGCTGCCCGACGGTGTGCAGGCCGACGCCGTGCAGCACCGTCGCGGTCTTCGGCCCGACGCCCCAGATGTGCTCGACGGTGAGCGGATGCAGGAACCCGCGCTCGCTGTCCGGGTCGGCGCCGACCACCAGCAGGCCGTCGGGCTTGGCCACCGCGCTGGCGATCTTCGCGAGGTGCTTGGTTCGCGCGACGCCGACGGTCAGCGGCAGCCCGACGTCTTCTCGCACGCGCGCGCGTAGGCGCGCGGCGATCTCAGCCGGCGGCCAGGCGATCGCCTGCATCCCGCGCACGTCGATGAACGCCTCGTCGATCGAGATGCCCTCGACGACCGGCGACGTGTCGCGGAACACGGCGAACACCGCCTTGCTCGCGGCGCTGTAGGCATCCATGCGCGGGCGGACCACGATCGCCTGCGGGCAGAGCGCTCGCGCACGGCGTCCGCCCATCGCGC
The DNA here is from genome assembly GCA_963821685.1 of uncultured Actinomycetes bacterium. Taxonomy (GTDB): domain Bacteria; phylum Actinomycetota; class Thermoleophilia; order Solirubrobacterales; family Solirubrobacteraceae; genus F1-60-MAGs163. The sequence continues at coordinate 407,546 of CAWGEW010000001.1, forward strand.
TGCGCACGCCCATCGCGCGGGCCTCGTAGCTCGCGGCGAGCACCACGCCGCCGCCGACGATCACGGGCTTCCCGCGCAGCGCCGGGTCATCGCGCTGCTCGACGGAGGCGAAGAAGGCGTCGAGATCGGCGTGGAGGATCGTCGGTTCCAAGGCGAACATATGTTCGCATCCGACGGACGTCGAGACAAGCGCCGTGGTTCGCGCCGCGGTCGAGCTAGTAGAAGCCGTGCCGCGCGAGCGGCTCGATCAGCTCGCGTTCCTCGTAGGAGAAGTGTGAGAGCAGGGCGTCGGTGAGCAGGTTCATGGCGCTGTCGACGCGGTCGATCCCGTCGTCCTCGTCCGCGACGAGCGCGACGAGCGCGCGGTCGACGCGCTCGAGCAGGTCGTGGATCTGCCGGTGCTCCTCCTCCAGCCGGTCGATGACGGGCGCCAGCTGCTCGTCGCTGTGCCGCAGGTGGGGGAAGACGCTGCGGTCCTCGAGCGTGTGGTGCATCGTGACCGTGCGGCAGTAGGTCTCGCAGAACGTCCCCAGCGTCCAGTTGTTCTGGCGGATCGTCATCCGGTTGATGTACGAGCGCACGGCGGCGGCGTTCGTGTCGCCCGCCGCGACCTGCTCGACGAGGTTGCGGAGCTGATCGAGCTCGGCGCGAAGGTGGTCGTGGACGTCGATCAGGTGCCGGCCGGCGGCCTGCTCCTCCGCGGTGTAGACACGCGCAGGATCGGGCACTGGGCCGGTCGGGCGGGTCGACTCGTCCCAGGCCTGCTCACTGCTCAGGCGCCGGCCGTCGTCCGGCGTCGGGACGGCGGCGATCGGGGCGCCGTCGATGCCGGGCTCGTGGCGGTGGTCGGCCATTCCTCAGCCTATGCCGGAGCAGGGCGCATCGGTCGCGCCGCACGAGGTTTGAAGGCGGGCATACCATCCACCATCAGCATTCCGACTTCTGGGAGGTAGACCGGATGCACCGCCTTCGCCCGCTCGCGCACGCATGGACTGCGCTGGCGATCACAGCACTCATGTTCGCCCCATCTGCGCTGGCCAAGAGCCACCAGGTCGAGCCACTGAACCAATACCTCGTCTCCGGCAAGATTTCCGGTGACGACCTGGCCCGCAAGGGCTTCGACATGCGCGAGGCCGTTACGCCGGGTGCGCATGGAGCGTTCTCCGTCGTCGCCACGCCGAAGCAGGCCGCCGAGCTGAGCGCCAAGGGCGCCACGGTGGTCGCGCCGTTCGGGCTCGCACGCTCGATGGCTCGCCCGTCGTCGCCGCTGACGCCCCCGACCCACGGCTACGACGTGTTCCGGCCCTGGAGCCTCACCCCGGCTCCATGCCCGACCACCTGCGCGACGCCGAACGTCAACCTGAAGACCTGGTACCACAACAAGTTCCGCGCCAACCGCGACATCGTGAACGAGGTCGTCTACGGCAAGTCGGTGCTCGGCCAGGATCTGGTCGCCTATCGCATCACCGCCGATGATGGGCACGGCGACAAGGGCGACAAGGGCGGCAAGGGCAAGCCCGCCGTCCTCTACAACTCCGTTCAGCACGCTCGTGAGTGGATCGCCGCGGAGGTCAACCGGCGGCTCTTCGAGTACGTGCTGCAGCACCGGAGCGACCGCTCGAGCGGGATCCCGCAGCTGCTGAAGACGCGCGAGCTGTGGTTCGTCCCGATCGTCAATCCTGACGGCTACGACTACACGTTCACCTCAAAGGCGACGCGCCTGTGGCGCAAGAACCTGCACGACGTCGACGGCGACGGCACGATCGGCTCCGGCGACGGCGTCGACACGAATCGCAACTGGCCGGAGAAGTGGAACTACGACCTCGAGGGCGCGTCGGACGACCCGACGACCGAGGTCTACCACGGCGCCGGCCCCGCTTCGGAGCCGGAGGTTCGCTCGTACCGCGCGCTCGAGCGGCGCATCGATGCGAAGTTCCAGATCGACTACCACTCGTTCGCCAAGCTGATCCTCTACCCCGAGGGCTGGCAGGTCGAGACGCCCGGCACCGACGCGCCGCTGATGGAGGCGCTCTCCGGCGACGACGACAACCCGGCGATCGAGGGCTTCGATCCCGACGTGTCTGCCGAGCTCTACACCACCAACGGCGACATCACCGACGACGCACTTGCCAACACCGGCACCGAGGCCGTCACGGTCGAGCTGTCCGGCGGCGAGGGCGACGATGTCGGCGGCACCGTCAGCGGGCCGGACTCGTTCTCGCCCGGTGGCTTCGTGTTCGAGGACAGCGAGGCAGCGGTCAAGGCGGAGTTCGACAAGAACCTGCAGTTCGCGCTCGACCTTGCCAAGACGGCCGGTCACCCGGACACGCCGGACTCGCACCTGGGCAACACGGCGCCGGACTTCGTCCCTGCCGCGTTCCCGACGTCGTACGGAACGCCGCAGACCGTCGAGGTCAACGCCAAGCGCTCCGTCGGACGCGTGCAGGCCAACTACAAGGTCAACGGTGGGCGGACGCGCACGCTCAACACGAGCGAGTTCGCCGGCGGCGACCGTTACGGCAAGCCGGGTGTGTACTACCACCGGCTGCGTGCGCAGATCCCGGGCATTGCAGCCGGTGACCAGGTGAAGGTCTGGTTCACGGCGGGCCGCAAGGCATCGGATCCGTTCACGTTCACCGTCAGGTCGCGCAGCCGCAACAAGGTGCTGCTGATGGCGGCCGAGGACTACACGGGGCCCAGCTCGGACGTCAGCTCGACGCCCTACGACGGGCCGCTCTATCTCGACACGTTCAAGCAGGCACTCGACGACGCGGGGATCGGGTACGACGTCTACAACGTCGATGCCGAGAATCGCACCGCACCGGACGCGCTCGGCGTGCTCAGTCACTACAAGGCGATCGTCTGGTACACCGGCGAGGACCTCTACGTGCGTGAGCCCGGACAGCCCGGAGGCACGGGCACGTCGAAGCTCTTCGACGACGAGATCCTGAACGTGCGCGACTACCTCAACGAGGGTGGGCACGCACTGATCAACGGCAAGTTCGCGCTGCAGGGTGGGTGGGACCAGTTCCTGTTCAACCCGCTCGGCGCTCCGCCGAATCCGTTCTGCGCGAACAACCAGACAGCCGGTGACGGCGACGTGCCGGAGGGCCAGGTGTTCAACTGCGTGGCGGCGTCGAACGACTTCCAGCAGTACTGGCTGGGGGCCTACCTGCCGATCGCCGTCGCGGACGACATCGAGCCGGCGGCTGCACTGCCGCTGCTCGAGGTGCCCCCGTTCGGCACGACCGCGTTCGGTCTCAACGGCCCGGACTCGGCCGAGAACCAGGACAACGTCTATTCGATGCTGACGACGTCGAGCATCCTGAAGCCGGACACGTACCCGCAGTTCAAGAGCGACAAGGCGATCACGATCGACCGGCCGGCCGCATTCGATCCGCCGGACGGCTCGAAGTACGTGTTCTCGCAGGCGTCAGACAGCTCGTACAAGCGCCTGGCAAAGACGATCGACCTGACCGGCAAGACCGCCGCCGATCTGCAGTTCCAGATCTCGGCCGACACCGAGCCCGACTGGGACTTCGTGGCGGTCGAGGCGCACACCGTCGGCCAGGACGACTGGACGACGCTGCCGGATGTCAACGGCCACACGTCGGAGGACGTCGGGCTCAGCTGCCCGCAGATCCCGATGGTCGAGCTGCATCCGTTCGTCCAGCACTACGAGACCTACACCGGTCCCGTGGGCGGCGACCCGGACGCGACGTGCGACCCGGTCGGGACGATCGGCAACCCCGTCGGCGGGTGGAACGGGTTCACCGGCAACTCGGGTGGCTTCGTCCCGTGGCAGGTTGACCTGAGCGCCTACGCGGGCAAGCAGGTCGAGGTGTCGATCACCTACATCAGCGACGTCGGCGTTCAGGGTCTGGGCGTCTTCGTCGACGACGCGAAGGTGACGGCGGACGGCGCGGTCATCGACTCCACCTCGTTCGAGGATGGGCTCGGCGGCTGGAGCGTTCCGGGCGCACCCGAGGGGAGCCCCGGCAACGCAAACGACTGGATCCAGTCCGGATCGGTCGGCTACGTCGACGGTCCCGGCGTCGCGACCAGCCACTCCGTCTACTGGGGCTTCGGCCTCGAGGGTGTGACCGGGTCCGGCAACCGCGCGACGCTCGTCAAGCACACGCTGGCGCAGTTCGGCGTCAGCGGCTGAGAGATCGCAGGCACGGCGCGGCGGGCTGCATGCTCGCCGCGCCGCTGTCGCTGCGTCAGCCCTGCCGCATCGCCTCGGCGACGCGCGCGACGTTTCCGGCCCAGACGTCCTGCGGCGTGGGCGGCAGGACGTCGTCCCAGATCTCGCACATGTTGCTCGCGAGCTGCGGGAAGCCGGCGGGCCGCGCAAAGAACCACCAGTGCAGGTGCGCGGCGCCCTCGCCCCAGCGGCCGATGTGCACGCGCCCAACCTCGCCGATCGAGAGCACTGCGCGCTCGACGCGGCCGAGCATCAGCCCCTGCTCGCGCGCGAGGTCATCCGGCAGCCCGGCCGGGTTGTCGTGGTGGGCGCGTGGCTCGAGGATCAGGACGAGCGGCAGCCCCGTCGGCGGGAGCGCCAGCAGTCGCCAGTTCGCGTCGCTCCAGAGGTAGTCGCTGTCGGGCTTGGCGCAGGCTGAGCAGTCGACACCGCCCTCCCCGTCGCGGACGAGTTCCGCCCCAGGCGGGCGGAGTGCTCGAGGCTCGACGGGACCCTTGAACGGCCACGAGTCCCAGCCTTCGACCTCGGGCGCCTGCAGCGCAGCGGCCACGCGCGCGTGGAACTGATCAGCGTTTTCCGGCATGGGCCGGAGACTACTCACGGTAGTTTTCGGCCCTGTGGAGTGGCCGGACGACTTCTACGCGTGGCGCGCCGGCGACGGCTGCCCAGCGTGCGACGAGGGCCGGCCCGAGGTCACCGCCGGCGGCGCAGTGCGGTTCTTCGAGGGCGCGGTGTCCGACGCGTATCTGGTCCGCGCCGACATCCAGCGCGGCCTGTCGTTCGTCGTCTGGCGCGGGCGCCACGTCGCCGAGCCGACGGAGCTCACCGACGCCGAGGCGGCGGCGTACGGCCGCGAGGTGCTCCAGGTCGGCCGCGCGCTCGAGACGGTCCTGCAGCCGGTGAAGCTGAACTACGACGTGCTCGGGAACAGCGTCCCGCACCTGCACACCCACATCGTCCCGCGCTACGCCGACGACCCCCGGCCGGGCTGGCCATTCCCGTTCCCCGATCCCGACCCGGGGCCGATGCCGGAGGAGCGGCTGATGCGTGACGTGGAGGCGCTGCGGCGGGTCGTTGGGGCGGGCACTTGATATCTCACACCGCACCGGATAAGAGTCACACCATGTCGAGAACCCCTGTTGCACCATTTCGCGCCCTCGTCGCGATCGTCGGCTGCGTCGCGTCGGCGGCGCTTCCGGCGTCGGCGGTCGCAGCGAAGAAGCCAACGCCCAAGCTCACATTTGTGCAACAGGCCGGGCCGGGCGCTGGGTTCACGGTCACCGCTTTGGGTGTGAAGCGCAAGTCGGAGTACGGCCTGACGATGAAGATCGGCGCATCGAAGGCGATCGACGTCGTCGGGATGACGCGGGCCTTCCCGGCAAAGTCGACCAAGATCAAGCTGACGCCGCCGGCCGCACAGCTCGGTGGGTACGCGGTCAGCCAGTACGTCCTGACGAGCGCTCCGGTAGGCGCGACGTCCGTCAGCGCGACGCTCTCGCTCACGCTGAAGGTCTACGGCAAGAAGGGCATCGTGTTCAGGCCAGTGGTCAGCAAGAAGGTCTCGATGAGCCTCGTTCGGCCGACGGTCACGATCGACCGCGTCGTTTCGGCAGGCCCGAGGGCCTCGGTCCAGGGCGTGACGATCTCGAACTTCCCCGGCGGCGGGTTCCGGCTGTTCGCGCGACCGGCATCTGGCGGGGCATGCCCCGACGGGTCGCCACGCGTGCGGCTGCTGAGCGACAGCGTGAACGGCGCGAGCTACACCGGCTCCTCGGTGGTCCTCGCGTCACCGTGTCTGACGGCGCCGTTCGTCGTCGACCTCGTCGGCGACGAACCGGAGCTGCCCGGACTGGTCGACACGACGCGCCAGCCGCTGGCGACATCAGCGCCGCTGACACTGGGTTAGTCCCCGCCAGGAGTAACCTAACGGTTGCGTCTCGCGGCAAGATGTGTAACTCTACGGTTACATATCAATCAAGGACTCAGGAGGCAGCACCATGGAGGATCGGATCGAACGCGACGTCGTCATCGACGCGCCCGTCGAGCGCGTGTGGGCACTCGTGACGGAGGCCGAGCACCTCGGCACCTGGTTCGGCGACGCGGGCGCCGACATCGACCTGCGGCCCGGCGGCGAGCTGCGGCTGCGCTGGGAGGAGCACGGCGAGACCGTCGGTCGCATCGTCGCCGTCGAGGAGCCGACGCGCTTCGCCTTCCGCTGGCTCGTCCCGGAGGCACCTGCAGGCGGGACCGACGAGGAGACCTCGACGCTGGTCGAGTTCACGCTCGCCGACGCCGCCGGCGGGACGCGCCTGTCGGTCGTCGAGACCGGCTTTGCGGGGCTCGCCCTCTCGGAGGCCGATCGCCGTCAGCGCTACGCGAGCCACACGGGTGGCTGGCCGATCGAGCTCGGCCACGCAGCCGAGCACGCAGCTCAGGTTCTCGCGTGAGCACAGCGGCACCCCCGGCGGTCTTCGCTGCGCTGGCCGACCCGACGCGGTGGCAGGTCCTGGACCTGCTCGCCGCGCGCGGGGAGGCCACCGCGACGAGCCTCGCGGCAGACCTGCCCGTGAGTCGCGTCGCGGTCGTCAAGCACCTCGGGGTGCTCGACCGCGCCGGGCTCGTCGCCGGTGAGCGCCGCGGCCGCGAGGTGCGCTTCGCGGTCCGCAGCCAGCCGCTTGCGGAGACCGCCGGGCTGCTCGCGCAGCTGGCGACCACGTGGGACGCCCGCCTTGCCGCGGTCAAGCGGCTCGCCGAGGCTGCGGGAGAGGACGCCTGAGCCGGCTCAGGCGGTCCCGAGCTTCACGAGCCCGAGCGCGAGGCGCCGCACGTCGCTGCCCTCGCGCGCTTCCGCCGGCGTCACCGGGTGGTGTGCCACGAACGTCAGCTCCAGCCGGTTCCAGCCGCGCAGCGCGGCCGCGGGGATCCGCCTGCGGACGATGACGATCTGCTTGTCGGGGTCCCAGAACCGCATTCGCGCGACGCACACGTCGTTGACGGCGAGCTCCGCGCGCAGCGGCCCGACGTACGGCGTCGTGAAGCCGATCAGCTGCAGCTCCAGGTCGACGTCACGGTCGACCGGCTCGGCCAGCGGGAGCACGACGTGGCTCGGCGTGCCCTGCGTCCAGGTGCCGAAGCCCTCCGGGTGACACCAGCCACCACGCAGGAACGCGCCGCCGTCGCCGCCGGCGTCGAACGACAGCACGCGGCCGATCTCGTACGGCGGGATGCCCGGAACCTCGCGCGTCGGCGCGCCGACCGCGCGGCGCGCGAGCCGGCGCAGCGGCCAGGGCCGTCCGGCGGCGAGGAACGCCGCCTCGGCGGGGACGCTGCGCACGGTCGGCAGCCACCACTCGCGGGCGAGCATCCGGGCCGCGTCCATCGGGCCGGTGCGCGCGCCCGGAGGCACGTCGACGCAGACCCGAGTCTCATACGCCTCGACGAGACGCCCGACGGCACCCGGCGGCAGCGGGCCGCCGTCGGCGGGGTCCGTCGGTCGGCGCGCGCGCAGTCGCTCGGCCAGCGGGACCGGTGCTGCGCGCAGCGCGGCGAGCGCCGTCGGCGGGGCGGCGAGACCGGTCGCCTCCTCGACGTACTCGAGCGCGTCCGCGACGACCGGCGCCAGGCGGGCCTTGGCGGCGCGGTCGGCCACGCGGTCCCAGTCGAGCGTGTCGCCGGCGGCCTGCAGCAGCATCGCGACGTCGACGACCCAGCGCGGCGCCGCGTCCTGGGCCCAGCTGCTCCCGTGCGCGATCGACTGCACGAGCACGTCGGACGGGGCGGCCGCGAGCGTGTCGAGCTCGAGCAGGCGCGCGGGAACCGCTTCCGGCCACCACGCGCGGTCGAATTCGGGGTGGCGCCGTGTGTGCAGCGCATGCCAGTGCAGGTCGATCTCGCTGCCGTGGTCGCCGAACGGCAGCGCGTGCGCGCCGAGCAGCAGCCGCTGCAGCTCGTCGTCGGACGCCGGGCTCGAGCCGCCGCGCGTAGCCGGCGTCGTGCAGGACCTGGGATGCCGCGCGGACGTCCTCTGGGTGCACGAGGACGTCGAGGTCGTCCATCATCCGCAGCCGCCGCTCGACCCCAGGGATCTGGATCAGCGCTGCGCCCTTGATCAGCATCACCCGGATGCCCGCGTCCTGGAGCGCCGCGACCCCGGGGGCGGTCTTCGTCAGCATCAGCTGCCCGCGCAGCCATGCGAACCGGCTCACGTGCGCGACGCGTCGGCGCAGCTCCTCGTCGTCGGGCGCGAGCTCGGCGACACGCTCGCCCAGCAGCGGCAGCAGCCGCAGGACGCCCATGTCCGGATCGCTCAGGTCCTCGCCGGCCCGCCACCGCCGCAGCGCGTCGGCTGCGCCGTCGAGCGGCCCGAGCACGGCGCGCAGCAGCAGGTCGTAGCGCTCCTCGGGCCGCAGGCGCCCGCCGGCCGGCGCGCTCATGCGCCGGCCCTCCGCCGCTGGACGGCAGCGCGCGCGGACCGCAGGTAGCGCGCGTGCAGGTCCGTGCGCCCGCAGGCTGAGGTTGCCGCCGTGGACGCGGCGCCGGACGACGACGTCGTCGAGCACGTGCAGGCGCATGCCGCGCTCGCGGGCGACGGCGAACCAGTCGAACGCGTCGTGCAGGTGCGCGGTCGTCGCTCCAGCCGCCGGTCGCGGCGAAGCGCTCACGCTCGATCAGCAGCGCGCCGCGCGTGCCGCCCGGGAGCGGCTGCGGCCGGGACGTGGTGCCCGGCCAGCTCGGCTTCGCGGTCGGGCGACAGGAATTGCTGGACGTGGCCGAGGACCCCGTCCAGCGACGGGTCGGCCTCGAGCGCGGCGCTCTGCAGCGCAAAGCGCTCGGGAACGCTCAGGTCGTCGGCGTCCATGAACGAGAGCAGATCGGTGCGGGCGTGCCGGACGCCCTCGTTGCGCGCCGCGCCGACGCCGATGCCGGCGGCGTCCGTGCCGACGCGCACGACCTCTGCGCCGGCGCGGCGGGCGATGTCACCGCTCCCGTCGCTCGAGCCGTCGTCGACGACGACGATCGCCACCGGTGGAACGGTCTGGGTCGTCAGGCTCTCGATCGCGGCGCCGAGATAGCGCGCCCCGTTGCGGACCGGGCACGACCACGGTGATCTCGGCACTCACGCGTCGCTCGCCTCGCGGGCGCGCTGACGCTGCATCGCGCGCGCCCGGCCTGCATCCAGCCGCTGAGGACCGCTTCGCGGTCGCGCGTGAGGCTCCCCGGTCGCAGCCGGTCGAGGAAGGTCAGCTCGTCGATCCGGTCTATGCGAAAGCCGGCTTCGCGCACACGACTCACGAAGTCCACGTCCTCGCGCGATCGTGAATGCCTCGTCGAAGCCCGGGACGGTGTCGAGCACGGTGCGCCGCAGGATCATCGCGGCCATCTCGGCCGCGGTCATCGGCTCGAGGACGATGTTCCGGCTCCCGTCGTCGCCGGCGACGAAGAACCGGCAGAAGCCGGTGACGCCGGCCATCGACGGGGTCGGCGTCCAGCGCAGCGAGCCGTGGGTCCGGGCGCGTCGGCGGCCCAGATGTCGTCGGAGTCCAGGAAGCCGAGGTACGTCCCGCGCGCCGCGGCCATCGCCACGTTGCGGGCCGCCGAGGGCCCGCGGTTCTCCTGGCGGATCACACGGACCGGCTCGCCGAACGACTCGGCGATCGCGGCCGTGCCGTCCGTGGACCCGTCGTCGACGACGATCAGCTCGAGCAGCCGGTCGGCGCTCTCGAGCACGCTCGCGATCGCCTCGCCGATGTACTGCTCGGTGTTGTAGGCGGGCATGATCACGCTGACGTCTGCTGCGCTCATGCGGCCACCGCCCGCTCGATCCTCGACGAGCGCTGCGATCGCTGTCGCCTGCACCGGCCAGTTGCGGGCCGATCGGCAGGACGTAACAGGGGAGCTCCTGCGCTGAGTCGCACGAGCAGCCGCAACGCCTCCTCGGACATTCCCGGGGAAGACGCCGACGGTGCCGGCGAGGACCGAGCGGACGAAGGTCGTGCGGTCGACGCGGCGGGCGGGAGCGGTGCGCGTCGCGCGCTCCGGCGTGGTCAGCGCGCGGATCCGCAGGCCTCGGGCGAGGCGGTCGGCGACGGTCAGCTCGGCCTTGTGGTCGGCCGGCGCGCCGTGGTTCGTGATCCGCTCGCGCAGCTGCGGAAGCAGCGCCAGCGTGCCCTCCTCGGCCCGCGCGGTGTGGGTCAGCGGGGTCGCGAGCCAGGTGCCGTCCTGCTGGTCGAGCAGGCAGAAGTCGTCGGCGACGAAGTCCAGGCCCTCGAGCATGCAGGCGAGGCTCGTGGTCGACTTGCCGGCGCCCTTGGCGCCGAGGATCAGCACACCGTCCTCGCCGCGGCCGACGGCGGCCGCGTGGACGATCTCGCCGCCGTGGTCGACGGCGATCCAGCGCAGCACGTTGCGCAGCGGCGCGGCCTCCTGGCAGGCCGCCAGGGCCGGCGCGTCGGCCGCCCAGTAGAGCCCAGCCCGACGCTCGCGGTCGTAGAACGTCAGCGCTCCGAAGTCGACCATGTAGCTGGCCAGGAAGCGGCCGTGGCGCAGGCCGTCGATCTCCAGCCCGGGCCGGTAGGCGTCCGGCGTCCACGGCGGGGCGGGCATCGGCACGCCGCTCGTCGCCGTGTCGAACGCCGACGATCTCGACGACGGGCAGGCCGGCCGGCGCCGGGCCGTCGGCGAGCACCAGCATGTCGGTCAGGCGCTCGTGCATCGGCACCCCGCACGCGCGCAGTCGCGCGCGCGCGCGACCGAGGTCGATGTCCGTGTCGATCGTGCCGATCCGCGCGGCGGCCTCGGCGTGGGCCTCGAGCGCGGCGTCGAGGAACGCCGCGAGCGAGCGCGTCGTCCATCGCGGCCCTCAGCCGCCGGCGTCGGCGGTCTGGGCGCGCGGGATCGGCCAGCCGTTCGCGTCGAGCTCGATCTCGTGCACGGGGTCGAGCAGCAGCAGCTCCTGCATGTCCGAGAAGGACTGCAGCTGCGGCTCGGCCCAGTCGCCGACAGGCCCTGGCGCGGCCGGCGGCGGCGCCTCGACCTCCGCGGGCGTCAGCAGCTGCTCCTCGGCCAGCCGGTCCAGGAACGCGATCACGACCGGCTCCAGCTCGTCGCCGGGGACGTCGAACGCGCTCCGCGAGCGCGTCCACGACGGCAGCCGGTGTGCGCCCGTCACGCACCTGAATCCAGACCGCACTGGCAGGCCCGTCGAGGCCGTAGAACATGCCCGACGCGAGATTGATCAGCGTGACCTCGCCGTCGAAGATCTCGTCGATGACGTCCGGGCGGGCTGCGCGAAACGGCGTCGCGAGGTCGCTGGACGGGACAGGGCGGCTTGCCATCCGGGCAAGATATCGACTGGGTCGAGCGCCCTCAGTCCGGCCGGATCTCGCAGGCCGGTGTGCCACCGGGCAACCGGTGGCGGTTGTTCGCGACGAGCGTGTAGGTCTTGGCGGCGATCCACGAGATCCCGGGCAGCAGCAGCGTGCGGCCGATGAGCGCCCAGAAACCCCCGGCGCTGATCAACGCCGCGGCGATCGCTTCGTGCCCTGATCGGGTGGTGCCGTCGGCGGCGACCCACTGGACCGCGGCGGTCGCCTGCGCTTCGGTGATGCCGAGTGCGGCGAGATCCGCGAGCTGCCACGCGACGATGTCCGCGTCCGGCCCGATCCGCTCGAGGAGGCGCGCACAACTCGTGCAGAACGCGCAGTCCCCGTCGAACACGAGCACGGCGCGGCGGGTCATGTCAGCAGCCGGTCGACGGCGAGCCCCAGCACCTGGGACCGTGATCTGCCGGAGTGCTGCGACGCGATGAAGTAGCCGCCGATGAACAGCGAGTAGGCCAGCATGCTGCGCGCCTCGACCTCGTCGTCGTCGGCGCAGATCTGCGCGAACAGCGCCGCGCAGGTATTTCAGGCGCCGGCTGTCGACGCGGCGCAGGCGCTTGGCGACGTCGCCGTCGCGGCGCGACCAGTCGCGCAGTGCGAGCTCGACGGCGAACAGCTGATTCGCCGACGGAGCCAGGTCGAACAGCCGGCGCACCTTGTCGCGCGGGTCGTCCGCATCGGCTGTCGACGCGTGCCATGACGTCATCGGTCCCCGCCTGCTCCCAGCGGTCGAGCATCTCGTCGAGCAGCGCCTGGCGGTCGTCGAAGTGCCAGTAGAAGCCGCCCTTGGTCACCCCGAGGCTCGCGGCCAGCGCCTCGACCCGCACGGCGTCCGGCCCCCCGGCCGCGAGTGCCTGCAGCCCGGCGTCGACCCATGCGCTGCGCGGTGTCCGGACCTTGGCCATCGACGTATCTATACGGCACCGTATTGACAGACACAAGTCAGCCTCATACGATCCATACGACAGCGTATGGAAATGAGATGATCACGATGAGGCTTCCGAACTCCGTCATCGAAGCGCACCCGTGGCGGATCCGTGAGATCACGCCGGACTTCACGCTCGAGGACGTCTGGGCGCTCCCCGCCTACGGCGACGCGGACGACTTTCAGCGACTGCTCGACCAGACGCTGTCGTCCGCTCCGACCGACACGGGCGTCTCCCCGACGCGCGTCCTCTGGGTCGTGCGCGACCTGCTCGGCAAGGTGTTCGGGCTCGGCCGGATCTCCGGCCACGGCGATGACGACGCCGCCGGCCCGCTGCCGATTCCCGGGACGACCGAGACGTCGCTGACCGGCCGGCTGCCCGGCCGATCTGCGCGGCACGCGCGACCGGCATGCAGTTCCGCTCGCTGCCGTTCGAGCCCGTCTACCGCACCGACGACGAGTTCGCGGCGGAGATCTCAAACCAGACCGTGCACGCCGTGATGCACCTCGCCTGGGTCGATCAGGGCGACGGCCGCTACCAGGGCCAGATGGCCGTCTACGTCAAGCCGCGCGGCCGGCTGGGGCAGCGGCTACATGGAGCTGATCAAGCCGTTCCGGCTCTGGATCGTCTACCCGGCGCTGATGCGGCGGATCGAGCGCGTCTGGGACCGCCCGGATCGTCGCCGGCCGGCGATGTAGACGACAATGAAGGGCGTGGAGCTGACGATCCGCCCGCTCGAGAACGCCGACGATGCGGATGCCTTCCGCACGCTCAACGAGGAGTGGATCGGCCGGCTCTTCACGGTCGAGGACCAGGACCGACGGCAGCTCGACGACCCGGTCGCGGCCTACATCACGACCGGCGGCCAGATCCTGATCGCCGAATCCGCGGGCCGCCGCGTGGGGTGCGTCGCGCTCGTGCCCGACGGCGCCGGCGCCTACGAGCTCTCGAAGATGGCGGTCGCGCCGGAGCTGCGCGGGCAGGGTGCGGGCCGCCGGCTGATCGAAGCCGCGATCGCATACGCCCGCCAGGCCGGTGCGACGTCGCTCTTCCTCGGCAGCTCGACGAAGCTCGCCGAACGCCGTGCATCTGTACGAGTCAGCGGGCTTCGAGCACGTCGCGCCGGAGACGCTGCACATGCCCTACGCCCGCGCAGACGTGTTCATGCAGCTCGTGCTGAACCCGACCGACTGACCGCTGGCGCTGCTTCCGGGGCCGGCTCCTGGGGCCGCACGCCGCCCGTCGAGCAGCGGCGCTCGGCTATCGCTTCGGGCGATTGACCGCGGGCCGTGGCACTGGTGTCGTATCGAGCGACTGGTACAGAGCAGATCAGGGTCGACGATGGAGGCGGAGATGGACGTCAGGACGTTCGAGATGCCGCGCACCGAGCGCGTCATTCAGGGGCCGGGAGCGGTCGGTCAGCTGGCGGCCGAGCTCGACCAGCGGGGGCTCTCGCGAGCGCTGATCGTGACCGGCAACTCCGTCAGCTCAACGGACGCCTTCGCGGCCCTCGTCGAGGACCTCGGCGACCGCGTCGTGGCCATGTTCACCGGGGTCAAGGCGCACAACCCGACCGCGATCCTGATGGACCTGATCGAGCTCGTCCGCGCATCCGACGCCGACGTGCTGATCGGCATCGGCGGCGGCTCGCCGATCGACGCCGCGAAGCTCGCCGCACTCGGCGTCGCGGAGGACGTGTCCTCGGCGGAGGAGCTGGCGGACCTCGCCGTCCAGTTCGAATACCCCGACATCGTCCGCATCAAGCCGCTGACCGGGACGCCGGGGCCGACGATCGCGGTGCCCACGACGTTGTCGGCAGCGGAGTGGGACGGCTTCGCCGGGTCGGTCGACCACGAGCGCGATCTCAAGCTGATCACCGCGTACCTGGCGATCACGCCGATAACGGTGATCCTCGACCCCGAGTTCGCGTCGCACACGCCGCGCGATCTGTGGGCTCAGACGGGTGTGCGCGCACTCGACCACGCGGTCGAGACCGCGTATGCCAAGAACGCGCACCCGTACACGACGTGCCTGGCCAACGGCGCGCTCGGGATCCTCGCCGAGAACCTGCCGAGATCGGTGGCCGACCCGCAGGACTACGAGGCGGCGCTGCAGTGCCAGATCGCCGCGTGGATGTCGATCACCGGCGTGCACAACGTGTCGCTCGGGCTCTCGCACGCGATCGGCCACCAGCTCGGCGCCGTCGGCATCCCGCACGGGGTCACCTCCTGCATCATGCTGCCGCACGTCATGCGGTTCCTCGAGCCGGTGACCCAGGAGCAGCAGGCGTCGATGGCGGTCGTGCTCGCCGAAGCTCAGGGCGACACCGAGGACGGCGCGAGCGCAGCGGACCTGATGGAGCGGCTGTTCGACCAGCTCGGCGTGCCACGGCGCGTCAGCGACTACGGCGTGCCGCGCGACAAGATGGCCGGCGTGGCGAGCGCGGCGCTCGGCGACATCGTCGTTCGCGAGTCACCGCGCAAGGTCGACGAGCGGGCGATCAACGACCTGCTCGAGACGGTCTGGTAGCCGTGGCTCCCGCGACTGAGGAGGGCCGGCGCGTCGCGCTGGTGACCGGCGGCTCGCGCGGTCTCGGCCGCTCGATGGTGCACGCGCTCGCAGCGCGCGGCCTCGACGTCGCACTCACCTACAGAGAGCGCGGGGACCTCGCGGAGAAGGTGCGTGACGAGGCCGCCGCGCTCGGTGACGGACGCCAGCTGATCGCACAGTTCGACCAGGCCGCGGACGACGCGGGCGACGTCGTCAAGACGATCCTGGACGAGTGGGGGCGACTCGACAGCCTCGTGCTGAACGCCGGCATGTGGCAGGGCGGCCGGATCACCGAGTTCAGCCCGGAGGACTGGTGGAACGTGATCGAGATCAACCTCGGTGGCGTCTATCGCGCGGCCCGGGCCGCGGTCCCGGCGCTGAACGAGAGCCCGAACGGCAGCGTCACCCTGATCTCCTCGGTCATCGGCCTCGCGGGCTTCCCGGGCGACACGGCCTACGCGAGCTCGAAGGCCGCGCTGGTCGGCTTCGGCAAGTCGCTGGCGCGCGAGCTCGCGTCGAGCGGGACGCGCGTCAACGTGCTCGCGCCGGGCTTCGTCGAGTCGGACGCGACGGCCAACGTCACGGAGAAGAATCGCGAGCGCCTGCTGCAGCGCAGCATCATCCGCCGCTTCGGCAGCGCCGAGGAGGTCGCGAAGGGCGTCGTCTACCTGTCCGAGGACGCGACCTACACGACGGGCACCGTCTTGACGGTCGACGGCGGCTACTGCGCGTGAGCGCCGCGTCGACCGCGACGAGCCGCACCGAGTTCGTCGACGAGCGGCGCCTCGTGGCATACGCCGCTGCGATCCACGACACGAGCCCCGCGCTCTTCGATCTCGATCGCCCGGGCGGCGTCACGGCGCACCCGGTCTTCCCGGTCTGCCTGGAATACCCGCTGTTCGAGCACGGTCAGCCGGGCCTTGAGATGAGTGACGACGACGCTCATGGCGGGATTCATGTGAGTCACGAGATCACCTGGCACCGGCAGATCCGCGGCGACCAGGAGCTCGTGACGTCCGCGTCCATCGACCTCATCGACCGGCGTTCGATCGGCGCCTACGTCGTGACCCGGTTCGAGACCACGACGGCAGCCGGCGAGCCGGTCGTCTCGACCCGTCAGGGCGTCATCTATCTCGGCGTCGAGCTTCCGGCCAGGGAGCCGGCTGCTGACGGTGACTCCGCGTTCGCGATCACGCCGCCGCAGACTGTCGACGCTCTGCGCGAGATCGGGCGCTTCGAGGTGCTGCCGGAGGACCCGGCGATCTACACGGAGTGCGCACGGATCTGGAACCCGATCCACACCGACCCACGGGTCGCGCGGTCGAAGGGGCTTGCCGCGCCGATCTTCCACGGGACGGCGACGCTCGCACGCTCGGTCAGCGTCGCGCTCGCCCATCACGCGGTGGACGTCGCGGACGGCGTCGCGCGCCTCGGCTGCCGGTTCACGGAGGGGGTGCCGACGGGGGAGGTCGTGACCGTCGCGACGGCCTATGACGAGGCCAGCCCGGCAGCTGCACTTCGAGGCGCGGCTGGCGTCCGGCGCTCCCGCCCTGAGCGACGGGTTCATCGCGCTGCGCGGCGACTGATTGGCGCACGGCATCGCCGAGGGCCAAGTAGCCGCCGCATTCACTCGCGCCGGCCGAGCAAACGGATTACGGTGACATCGTCATGTCCGAAACCATCCAGGCCGGCCCGATCGGGATCACCTTCCTGCTCGAGGCCGGACAGACGGGCGGCGCGCTGACGGCCTTCGAATGCCTCGTGCCGGCTGCCGCCAAAGTCCCGGCGCCGCACAGCCACGATGCCTTCGAGGAGACGATCTACGGGCTCGCCGGCACCATCACGTTCACCGTCGAGGGCGCCGACCACGACATCGGCGCCGGCGCGGCCGTCTTCATCCCACGCGGCGCCGTCCATGGCTTCGTCAACCACGGTGACGCCGACGCTCGCTTCCTCGCGGTGACGACCCCCGGTCTGCTCGGACCCGACTATTTCCGCGAGGTCGGCGATGTCGTGAAGGCGGCCGCCGGCGGCCCGCCCGACCTCGAGGCTGTCATGGACGTGATGCGTCGTCACGGGCTGACGCCGGCGCCGTAGTTCCCCTACGGGCCGTTAGCCCTCGGCCCGGGCGCCGGCGGCAATATCCACGTCCTTGTTCTCGGGCACGAACTTGCTCGCGGTGAACGTCGCTCCCTGCGGGTCGGTGATGACGGTCATCCGCACCCACGGCGCGTCGAACGGCTCGACGTCGACCCGTCCGCCGAGCTCGATGGCCTGCGCGGCGATTGCGTCGGCGTCGCCGACACCGAAGGTCACGCTCCAGTGCGCGGGCGTGTCCGGCTGATCGGACGGGATCGCGACGAGGCTCGCGACGACGTCCTCGAAGCGGTCGGGGGCGCCCATCGCGGCCATGCCCTCGCGCATCCCGGGATTGCGCGCTTCGAGGAAGTCGCCGTAGCCGGGCAGCGCCCAGCCGAGACCGCCGCCGATGTCGATCGCCTCCCAGCCGAAGACCGCGCCGTAGAACGCGCGCGCCACGTCCAGGTCGCGGACGTTGAGGTTGTTGAAGTTCAGCGAGCCGGGCTCGTTGACGACGGCCGCGCCGCGGTTCTCGCCCGCCTCCCAGACCGAGAACGCCGCGCCCTCGGGGTCGGTGAAGACCGCCATCCGGCCGGCGTCGCCGACGGCACCCGGCTCCATTGCCACCGTCCCGCCGGCAGCGCGGACCTTCGCGGTGGTCTCGTCGGCGTCCTGCACCCGGATGTACGTGTTCCAGACCGCCGACTGCTGCGGCGCGCCCGGAGGCAGGCCGCCGATGGCGCCGACGCTCCCGCCCGGGAGCGTGGCCATCAGGTAGCGCATCGGCGAGTCGGCCGGCATCACGTCTTCGGATTCCCACCCGAACAACGAGCCGTAGAACTCGGCCGCGGCCTGGGGGTCGGGCTGACTCGTGTCGATCCAACACGGCACGCCCGGGATGTAGCGGTCCTGCTCGCTCATGGTGTTCCTTTCGTCGAGTGTCGTGGGGACGCTATGGACTGTTTAGGTCAGGATCTGTCCTCAATACCGGCGATCATGAAAGACATGACCGAGACGACCTCGAGCCGGCTTCTGAGCCTCCTGGCGCTGCTCCAGACACGGCGCGAATGGCACGGTGACGAGCTCGCCGAGCGTCTCGAGGTCTCCGGGCGGACGGTCCGCCGCGACATCGCGCGGCTGCGGGCGCTCGGCTATCCGGTCGAGTCGCTGACAGGCCCGGCCGGCAGCTATCAGCTGCGTGCGGGCACGGCGATGCCGCCGCTGCTGCTCGACGACGACGAGGCGATCGCGATCGCGGTCGGGCTGGGTACGGCGGCGCGCGCATCGGTGACGGGCATCGAGGAGTCCGCGGTGCGCGCGCTCGTCAAGCTCGAGCAGGTCCTGCCCGCCCACCTGCGCCGGCGCGTCGAGGCACTGGGCTCGGCGACGATCGCGCCGGCGGTCGGCGGCCCGACCGTCGACCCCCAGCACCTGACGGTGATCGCCGCCGCGTGTCGCGACACCGAGTGCCTGCGCTTCGACTACACCGCCCGCGATGGCACCGCCAGCCGGCGTGAGGTCGAGCCGCACGCACTCGTCAACCTCGGCCGGCGCTGGTATCTCGCAGCCTGGGACAGGCGCCGGGAGGACTGGCGCAGCTTCCGGATCGACCGGATGTCCCGCCCGGCCGCGAGCGGCCCGCGCTTCACGGAGCGCCGTCCGCCGGGTGGCGACGCCGCCGCCTACGTGCAGCAGAGCATCAGCGGCGCGCCCGGTCGCTACGAGGCGCGGGTCACGCTGCATGCCCCCGCCGCCGAGATCGCCCGCAGCGCCCCGGGGCGTTGGGGGACGGTCACGCCTGCCGGCCCGGATCGCTGTGAGCTGCGCACCGGGGACGACGACCTCGCCTGGCTTGCGCTGCGCATCGCGATGCTCGGCGTCGACTTCGACGTCCACGAGCCGCCCGAGCTCGCCGAGCACCTACGCGCGTTGGCGGCGCGGCTGGAGCGGGCCGCAGGCCCGGCCTGATTCCCGTGTGTCAGCCCGGCGGGGCCTCCGCGAACTGCGGCGCGTCGCCGCCGATCACGTGCCAGTTCGCCTTGTACGCGACCTGCAGGTGGAAGCTCGGCTCGAGGTCAAGCTCGCGCATCAGTCCCGCGGCGACGAAGTACTTCTCGCCGAGGTCGTCATACAGGCTCGATCCGCAGTTGCTGCAGAAGTTGCGCGGAGCGAACTCGCTCTCGTAGCGCTTCACCAGATCCGCGCCCTTGGTGAACCTGAAGTTCTCCTTGGCCACGACCACGCCGGCGAGGCTCTCGCCGGTCCACCGCTGGCAGCGTGTGCAGTGGCAGTAACCCAGGGCTTCGGGGTCCTGCACCTCGTACTCGACGCCGCCGCACAGGCAGGCGCCCTTGAGCGTCTCAGTCATCTTGGCTCCTTCCGCCGCAGTGTGATGATCGCTCCTGGTCAAAGCTACCACCGGCGCTGTGCGGCGTGGAGAGGATTTTCGGTGAGCCCTACGCCGTGAGTTTCACGCTGCGCTTGACCGCACGCGTGTGACCGGCGACGTCGCTGATCGTGACCGTGATCGTCGCGGTCACCGTCCTGCCGCGCTTCGCCGCCCTGCTGACCCGCCCACGCGCTGCGCCGATCGCCTTGCCGCCGCCGCTCGGCCTGAGCTTCAGCGTCGCGGACCGTCCCGCGGCGATCGTCGCGGTCGCACGCGTGAGCTTGATCGCCTGCTTCACGCCGGCGATCTTCACCGTGCCGGTCGCCGTGGCGGTGACCGAGCCACCGCTCGGGGCGGTGACCTTCGTCGCGATCGAGAGTGACGAGCGCCTGACCTTCTGGCGCGCGGAGCCGGCGACCGCGGTCGCGTCCGCCGCGTTGAACGAGCGGCTGATCGTGAGGGTCTGTCTGGCAGTCCCGGTGTTGCCGGCGGGATCGGCGGCAGCGGCGACGACGCGCCACGCGCCGACGCCGACGACGGCCGGCGTCACGTTCCAGCTGCCGTTGGCCTGCAGCAGCGTCGTCATGCTTCGGCCTGCGATCGACACGGTGACGGTCGTGCCGGGAGCGGCGTTCGACGTGCCCTTGATCGTCGGGCTCAGGTCGCTCGTCGTCGCCTTCGACCCGCCCGCGATCGCAACGGCGGGCGCGCTCGTGTCGACGGTCAGCAGCTGGCTCGAGGAGGCGGGGTTTCCGGCGCCGTCGGACGCGGAGACGACGATGCGATGTGGGCCGTCACTGAGCGCCGCCGACGTCACCGACCAGGCGCCGGCGCCGTCGACGGGGGCCGTCAGCGTCTCGTCGGCAAGGGTCACGGACACGGTCGTGCCGGCAGTGACGCCGGCCGTCCCGGAGAGGACCGGCGTCGCGTCATTGGTCAGCGCGGTTGCGCCGCCCGCGATCGTCAGGACGGGGGCCGCGGTGTCGACGGTCAGGACGAGGTTGCCGGTCCCGCTGTTGCCCGCTGGATCAATGACGGACGCGCTCACGCCGCGGGTCCCGTCGCTGAGCGCGCCCGCGGTCACGTTCCACCTGCCGTCCGCCTGCACGAGCGCGGTCAGGTCCTGCCCGCCGACGCTCACGCGGACGACGGTTCCGGGCGCGGCGTCGCTGGCGCCCGCGAGCGTCGGCGTCGCGTCGTTGGTCGTGAGCGACGGCCCGCCGTCGATCGTGACGATGGGGAGGACCGTGTCGACGGTCAGCTGCTGGCTCGTGGTCGCCAGGTTGCCGGCCCCGTCGACGACGGATGCGAGGACCGGGTAGCCGCCGTTCGCGAGCAGCGCCGAGGTCACCGACCACGCCCCGCCGAAGGGTGTGGCGCTGAGGCTCTGCCCGTTGATCGTCACGGTGACGATCCCCGGCGACTCGATGTCCGTGGTGCCGCTGATCGTCGGGGTCGTGTCGGTCGTGCTCGTCGCCGGTCCACCGTTGACGGTCACCACGGGCGGTGCGCTGTAGACCTCGTCGGCGTCCAGCGTGACGGCGCCGTTGCGAGCGAGCGCGCGGCCGTTGACGGCGCTGCCGTTCCCCACGGCGATCGCGTCGAGCGCCAGCAGCGTGCCGGCGAAGTCGGCGTTCGCGCCGACCGAGCCGGCGCCGTTGACCTGCCAGAACACGCGCGAGGCGCGCGCGCCGTTGCTCAGCACGACGTGGCTTCCGGCGGCCACGGCGAGGGCGCCGCCCACCTGGAAGACGAAGACCGCGTTCGGGTCGCCGCCACCGTCGAGCGTCACCGTTCCGGCGTTCGACGCGGCGCCGGTGATCGTGTGCAGCCCAGGGGCGATGGTCATGCCGGCGAGCGCGCCGGCGAGGGGGTCGCCGCCGGTGCGCGCGGCGACCGCGGTGTAGGCGGCGACGAGCGCGGCATGCGCCTGTGCCGCAGCGACGTTGCCGATGTTGACGGCCCCGGTCACGACCCCGGGGGGAAAGCCGGTCGGCTGGGCGTTGGCCTTGACGCCGAGGTCGCCGCGCAGCTTGGTGTGGGGCGCGCCTGGGGCGCCGACGGTGTTGCCGACCGAGGCGCCGCTCAGCACGGCATAGGTCGATGCCGCACCGAGATCGACCATGCCCGTGGGAGCGGCGACGGCGGGCGAGGCGCCCAGTCCGAGTGCGGCGGTCAGCAGCCCACTGGCGAGCAGTCCAATGTATCTTTGGCCCATCGCACGACGCTAGTCCGTGCTCGCCGCCAGGCCATCCGCGCGGACTACGGCGCGCTGGTGGTGGACTACGTCGCTCAGCCGTCGAGCGCGGTCAGGAGGTCGAAGGCAGTCACCTGCGGTGCGCTGCCGAGCGCCTTGGTCAGCTTCGCGGCCGGCGTTCCGCCGGCGACGAGCTTCGCCTGGAGCTTCGAGAGCGCGGTCGCCGCCGCGGGCGCGTCGAGCGGCACGTTGAGGCCCGCTGCGCGAATGATCTGCGCGAGACTGCGGGCGGCCGCCGTCTCCGCCCGCCTGCGTGCGGCGAAGCTTCGGCCGAGCGTCGTCAGCGTGCGGTCCTGGAGCGCGCTCGCCGCGCGGTCCTTGGCCTTCAGCGCGGCCGTTCCGCGAGCGATCGTGGTGTCGATCGCCGTGGCGGCGGCGCCCGTCTCGCGCGCCGTCCGCAGCACCTTCTGGGCTGCGGACGAGAACCGCCGGCACACATCCCCGGCTGAGCCGGCGCCCGTCGACGCCGCGCAGGCAGGCAGGCGGACAGGGCGCGCGCGAACCGGCTTGATCTTCGCGGCGGTTCGGAAATCCGCGCGCGGCGGGTCGCGGACGGTGTCGGCCTCGTCCCTGATCGTCTTCACGTACGACAGACACAGGGGCGTGAGGAGCGCGCTCATCCCGCCGCCGATCACCGTGCCGATCGGCGGAGCGGCGATCAGCGCCGTGGCGACAGCGTGCGACGCCACAGGGATAGAGCGCGCGCTGCATCGTGTCGCGCGAGCGCTTCGAGGGCGGCCAGCTTGGCCCGCTGGCGCGCCGCTGTCCAGTCGCTCGGCAGCGAGCCGCCGGGGCTGACTGGCCGGCGCGCGCTGTTCTCCACGGTCATCTTCGCGCTGATGGTGGTGCTGTAGCCGCCGTCCGCCGACTTGAACGTCTTGCTGGGGAAGTTGCGGGTGACCGTCGGCCCGTCGAGCTGAGCCGCGACGTCGACGATGAACGCCTGCTCGTAGTACTTGATCGCCTCGTCGGGAGGCGTCCCCGACGCGCCCGCCCCGCCGGTCTCGTGCACAGTGCAGGCATCAGAGACCACTGTCGGCGACACCGCCTGGATGTAGGTGCCGATGATCGGCATCGTCGCCTTGGCGCCGACCGATCGCGGTGCCCGACCAGTAGACGCTCATCGGCGAGGGCGCCTTGGGACGAGGCGCGATCCCGAAGCTGCAGTTGCGGAGCGTGTTCGGCGGGGCGAAGGTCGCGCTGAACTTGCCGCCGACCTCGACCTTGGCGGGCTCCGCCGTGACCTTGTACGGCGCCGTCGAGGTGGAAGAGCTGACTCTCGTCCCAGGTGAAGTGCAGCGCCTCCTGCCACACGCTCGGGTCCTTCGGCTGGTAGATGAACGCCTGGTCGACCGTGCCCGTGTAGTGCACCGTGACCCAGCCCCCATCCGCATGCGCGGCTGCGGGCGCGAGCGCTCCGAGCAGACTGATCAGGATCACGCCGCCAAGCGCTCGCAGGGACGTCATCGCCGGCAGCTGACCCGCTTGCCCTTCACCGAGCACTTGCGCAGCGAGCTGAGCTTGCGCTTCGTTGCCTGCGTGGCCTTGAACGGCCGGCGGGCGGTGCGGCTGTGGCGCAGCGTCGCGGCCGCGCGCACGGTCACGGTGCCCGATGTCGTCTTCGCGATGCCGGCGATCGTCGTCCGGCTCGCCTTCACCGTCCTGAAGATCTGCCGGCCGCCGGCGACCGTGACGGCGACCTCGTAGCTCGTCGCCCCGCGCACGCCGCCCCACGAGACCGCGAGCCGCGAGCCGGAGCGCGCGACCTTGAGGCCGTTCGGGGTCGGCAACGTCGCCGGCGGCGGGGTGAAGCGGCCGACGGTCTTCTCCTCGGCGGCGATCCCGTCGAGCTCGAACGCGGCGAGGATCTTGTGCGCCCCGCCGCCCGGCGCGGGAGTGAAGCGGATCGTCCCCTTGCCGGACGTCGCGGTGCCGATCGCCTTGCGCGCGCCGGTCGGCGAGACGTCGTAGAAGGTCACGCGCTGCGCGGGGCGGGCGCCGATCTCGTAGCTCAGGACGCGCGCGGACTCGCTCCCGGAGATCGAGCCGGTGACGCGCGCGGGCGGCGGGTCGGTGGCGCGGGCGCTGCCCGTCACGGCCGCGGAGCCGGGCAGCAGCTCGACGCGCCAGGTGCCGGCCGCCGCATCCTGCAGGCCGACGTACGTCGTGTGCGCCGCAGTCGTGTTGACGTGGACGAGGCGGATCTTGCCGTCGGGCGAATACGCCAGCCCGCCGTCGCCGGAGCTGAGCGTCTGACCGCCGGGGCCGGTGACCTTCACCCGCGGCGCCGCGCCCGCGCCGTCCAGGCGCAGCACCGGGCTCGGGGCACCGGTTTTCACGGACATCGTGAAGCTCGTCGGCGCCTGCGCGGCGTGCGCGCCCTGCGCGGCGATCGCGACGCGGAAGGGCGACCACTTGCACCCGTCGAGCGGCCAGATCTTCGGCTTGCCCGGCTCGGCCCAGAGCACGCCGCCGCCGACGCTCACCGGCCCGACCGTCAGGCAGGCGCCGGCGCCGCCCTCCAGGCCGGGCCCGCGCGACGTATGCGCGACGGCGCTCGCGCAGAGGTCGTCGTCGACCGCGATCAGGCAGGCGCGGATGTCGCCGTGGAGGTTGTAGCGCTGCCCGACGAGGTTGTACTCGCCGTTGATCGACCCGGAGATGCGGACGATCCCGAGCACGTCGATCGACGGCGCCGCCGCCCACCGCCACGTAGCCGCCGGACTCGAACAGCATGTAGCCGCCGCCGAGCCGCTGCTCGCCGATCACCGGGAGCTTGATCAGGACGTCCGCGCCCGCCGCGATCAGCGGGTTGATGAACCGCTTCGCGTAGAGGTCGGCCGGGAACGAATCGCCGACCTCGTCACGTCGCAGCTGGTACGGCGCCGCGCTGCTCGGGAAGGCGAACACCTCGCGGCCGTCGAGCTTCACGAACGTGCCCACGTTGATCCGCGCGCTGCCGAAGACGCGCGACGGGTTGAGGCCGAAGCCGAAGCCGGCGTTCTCCAGGAAGACGCCCGGCGCGATCAGCCGCCCGGGGTCGCCGTAGTTCAGCGCCGTCTTCGCATAGACGAGCTCGCCGGCACCGCCGAAGCGCAGCCCCCCGACGGGCGGCTGGAACTCGAGGCAGCCGGCGCCGAAGATGCACGCGCTGCCGCCGCCGGTCCACTCGTCGGCGGCCGCGTCGTAGCTGAGCTTGAGGCCGATCATCGGGACCGGGCCGAAGTCGACGCGGTCGTAGGGCCCCATCGTCGGGAGGTTCTCGGTGAGGATCCGGTCCGGTGAGGCGTAGATCCGCAGCCGCGGCTGGACGCTGATCCCGTTGCGGCTGATGAACCCCGGGAAGCGCAGGTTCGTCTCGATCGTCGCGTAGCCGCCGCCGAGCGTGACGTCGAAGTTCCCGGCGTAGGCGAGACCGCCGAGGTACTTGAACGCCGCGGGGCGCGGCACGCTGCCGAGCGCGATCGCGCCCGCCGACGAGCTCAGCTTGAGGTTGAAGCCGCTGCCGGCGGGCTTCAGCGCCTGTCCGGCGACGCGGAAGGCGGCGTTGCTCGAGGTCAGCGCCTGCGCCTGTGTGAAGGCGACGAGCTTCGCCCCGCCGGACGGGACCACCGGCCAGAGGCCGTCGAGGGTGAGCGTGTTCGAGATCAGGTACCCGTCGGTGAGCTGCACGGCGCGGTCCATCAGCGGCGCGTCACTGCGGGTCAGCTTGTACGCGGACGCGAGCGGATCGAGCACCCCGCGCTCGCCGGCCGGGATGTCGGTGAGCTCGTCGATCGGGCGCATGCACCCGACCAGCGTTCGTCCCCCGGCGTAGACCGTCGTCTGCGCGCAGCCCGCGTCCTTGCCGCTGAGCACGCCGGGACGGCCGGTGGCGATGACGGCGGACGCGCTGCTCGGCTCGCCGGACGCGACGCGCCGGGCGTCGGCGTCGGTCGGCGCCTTCGGCCCGTTGATCGTTCGCGAGACCTCCTTCGTCCCGCCCGGGCCGATCAGCTTGGCCCTGACCGTCTGGGTGCCGTTGACGCGCAGCCGGATCGCCCGCTCGACTGCGTCGCCGACGTACGGGCCGCTGTTGCCGATGCGCCACTCGATGCGCGACACGACGCCGGTGACGGCGACCGACAGGACGACCGGGGCGGCCGGACTCGACCTTGCCGACCGCGTCGATCGCGTTGGTCACCGGGGGCGGTGGCGGGGGCGCGGGAGCCGGCGGCGGGGCGGGCATGCCGGGCGGCGGGCGGCTCGGCGCCGAAGAGCGCCTGGACCTTGGTGTCGAGGCCCTGCTGGACCAGCCAGAGGACGGCCGTGTGGCCGTTCGGGCCGACGGCGACCGCAGCGGTGCCGCCGTTGTAGGAGCCGATGTCCTGTGGGGTGCCGTAGGTGGGCGCGGCGCCGGCGCTGCGGCTCGCGAACCAGAGGTGGGTGGCGGCGCCCACCTGGGTCGTCCAGTAGCGCTGGCCGTCTCCGGCGTCCTTCAGCTGCGCACGCGTGCCGGCGACGCCCGCCGGGAAGGGGCGCGGCCCGGAGAAGAGGCGGTCGGCCGCTGGCAGGAAGAACTCGCGCGGGACCGGCGCGGTGCCCGGCGGCGGCTGCACGTCGGTGGCGCCGATGATCGCGTTGCCCGCTGCGTCGGTCGACAGGTTGCCCGCCGTCGTGGCCTTCTGCGGGTCGCTTCGGTCGCCGGAGAGGACCCGGTATCCGCTCCACTCGTCGCCCGAGTTCACGCGCGTGACGTACTCGAGATCGTTGGTCCCGGCCCCGACTTCGCGCACCCACGTGGCGACCTGGCGCGACCCGGACATGCTCACCTGCAGCGAGTTGACGCTGCGGTCGCTGTTGCGACCTCCGATGCGCTTCCCCGGCAGCTCGATCGTCCCGTTCGCGCTGCGGCCGAATCCGTACATATCCGACCAGTCGCGGTCCTGGTTGAACGCGTAGGAGTTCACGGCGAACGCGATCACGGCGTTGCCGGCGGCGTCGAAGGCGATGTCGTACAGGCCGAGCTGCCCGTCCTGGTTGAGATTCGGGTCGCCGAGCGTCGTGTAGATCGGCGTCGGAGCGCTCCAGCCGCCGCCGGCCGGCCGGTAGATCAGCTCGGCGCGCTGCTTGCCGACGTCCCCGTTGCCGTAGGTCGGTCGTGATCATGACGATCGCGTTGCCGCTGTCGTCGATCTTGAGCGCTCCGGGGTAGGCGCTGTCGGTCCCGGGGGAGAGGAGGTACGGGGCGCCGAACGCCCCGCCGGGCGGCCGCACCGCGGCGACGACGTCGACCCGGCCGGCCGGAGCGGCCGCCTGCGGCTGGCCCCAGACGGCGATGGCGGTGCCGTCGCGCGCGATCGCGACCAGCGGTGAGGTGGCGTCGGCGCCCTGCGGCGACAGGCGCACCGACGGCGTGGAGAAGAACCCGCCCGCGGCCCGGTAGGCGACGTGGAACTCCCACTTGCCGCCGACCGACTCGCGCCAGCCGGCGATCGCGTTGCCGCTTGGATCCACGTCGACCTGCGGCGAGTCGGCGACCAGGCCGTCGGGCGAGACCTGCTGGATCGCGCCGAACTGCAGGTCCGCGGCGCCGGCGGCTGCGGGCGCGGCGAGCGCCACACACGCGGTAACGAGCAGGGCGCGGATCAGCGTGTTCGTCACCGCCGAAAAGCTACTGCGCTTCAGCGTCGATGTGTTGGGTGTATTTCACCCAGTCCTCGAGCTGACCGGCGCAGGCCGGCCAGCTCGAGCGTGGGTCAGCGTCAGCGTCGCGTGCCGACGGCCACCAGGTACTCCTTCTCGAACCGCGCCGGCGACGAGGTCCCGTGGCTCCACTCGTCGCAGAACGCGTCGAGCGCGGCGTCGAACTCGGCCTCCACGCCGTTGCGCACGGCGTTGGCGCGCGCCGCGATCGTCGGCCCGTAGTAGGCCTTGAAGTGCTCGGCGTAGTCGCGCGGGCGATCGAACGCGGTGATCTCCAGGACGTCGCGCGTGACGGTGTGGAAGTCGACGCGGTCGCCGAACAGCTCGCGCAGGTGCGCCTCGCTGCCCCACAGCGGCGGCGATGAGGCGCCGGGGGGCGGCGGCGGCGCGAACGGCTTGATCGTCGCGAAGAGCGCGCCGAGCATGCCCTCCGGCGTCCAGCTCAGCAGCCCGATCGTGCCACCCGGGCGGCAGGTGCGCACGAGCTCGTCCGCCGCCGCCTGGTGATGCGGCGCGAACATCACGCCGATCGACGACATGACGACGTCGAAGGACTCGTCCGCGAACGGCAGGTTCTCGGCGTCGGCCTCGACCCAGTCGAGCTCGAGCCCCTGCGCCTCGGGCCGGGCGGCGCCCGCCTCCAGCAGCGCCGGGCGTGAGGTCGCTCGCGGTGACCGTGGCGCCGCGCTGCGCCGCCGGGATCGCCGCGTTGCCGGTGCCGGACGCGACGTCGAGGACCCTCGTCCCGGCGCCGATCCCGCACGCATCCACGAGCCGCGGACCGAGCGGCAGCAGGAACGTCTCGACCATCAGCGGGTAGTCGCCCGACGCCCACATCGCGCGGTGGCGGGTCTTCAGCTCGGAGTCTGCGGTGTCAACAGCTCATGGTGATGTCCTCCAAATCGGTGGTGTCGCCGCAGCATCCACCGACGCGCCGCCGCGCACATCGGGCGACCTCCCTATCTACGCCCTAGATGAGCTACTCGACCGGCGCCGGGCGCTGGAGCCGCGTGGCGTAGGCGGCGGCCTCGGCGCGATTGCGCACGCCGAGCTTCGCGAGGATCGAGCTGACGTGGTGCCCGGCGGTCTTCTCGGAGATGAACAGCGCCTG
Source organism: uncultured Actinomycetes bacterium (assembly GCA_963821685.1). Classification (GTDB taxonomy): domain Bacteria; phylum Actinomycetota; class Thermoleophilia; order Solirubrobacterales; family Solirubrobacteraceae; genus F1-60-MAGs163. The sequence goes on from CAWGEW010000001.1 coordinate 436,129, forward strand.
GGCGATCTGCGCGTTGGACATCCCCTGCGGGAGCAGCTCGAGAACCTCGCTCTCGCGGGCCGTGAGCTCGCCTGATCCGCGTGAGCGCACCGCCGTTCCCGAGCCCAGCTCGCGCATGACTGCGGCGGCCATGTCCATCGCGCGCGCCGCGCCGAGCTCGCGGAACGCCTCGAACGCCGCCCGTGCCTCCTCGCGCGCGATCTCCGGCTGCGTCGCGGCGACCGCGCGGGCAAGCTCGAGGCGCGCCTCGCCGGCTTCGAGCGGCATGCCGAGCTCACCGAACGCGGCCAGCGCGCGACGGGCCGCCTCGGCGGCGCGGTCGCCGTCACCGCGGGCCAGGGCGATACGGGCGGCGGCGAGGTCGGCGCGTGCGGCGCCGAGCCTGACGCCCGACTCGGCGGCCAGGCGGTCGAGCCGCGCGGCGGCCTCCTCGGCCTGCTCGATCTGCCCGCAGGCCAGGCGCGCATCGACGAGCGGCGCGAGCAGCTGCATCGTTCGCACGACGTCGTCGTCGGCGCCGGCGAGACCGCGCTCCAGCAGCGCGGCCGCAACCTGCGGCTGGCCCTGGACGATCCGCAGGTGCGCCAGCGCCCGCAGCGAGCCCGGATGCTCCTCGCGGCCCGCGAGCAGCTGCTCGGCCTCCGGCATGCGGCCCTGGAGCACGCGCAGCTCGGCCAGCGCGGCGAGCGTCGGCGCGCCCATCGCCGGGACAAAGCGGTCGTGCATCTCCAGCGCGTCCTGCAGGGCGCGCTCGGCGTCGGCCCAGCGACCGGTGGCGACGAGCACGTCGGCGTGGATCGTGCGGCAGGCCCCCAGCAGCGGTGTCGTCCCGTGCTCGCGCGCGAACTCGTCGACGAGCTCGCACCACTCGGTCGAGCGTTCCCAATCCCCGGCCGCGGTCGACGCCGTGATCAGGTTGCAGTACGCCTCGGCGAGCGTGTGAACGTTGCGGATCCGTCCGGCGGACGCCGCCGCGAGCGCCTCCTCGAGCAGCTCCATCCCGTGCTGCCGGCGTCCGGCATCGACCTCCGCTCGCCCGAGCAGGCTGAGCGCGAAGACCTCGAGGTCGCCGTCACCGTGCTCGCGCGCGGTCGCCATCGCCCGCCCGGCGTGCGCGACGCACTCCTCCACGGTTTCGGCGTGGCGCGCGCGCTCGACGGCGACCCACCCCTGCCCCGAACAGCTGCCGCTGCCCTCGACCGCGCGCTCGGCCCGCGCCAGCCAGCCGCGCGCGGCCGACGACCGGCCGGCGATCAGGTGCTGGTGGGACACCCAGACGGCGATCCGCGCGGCATCGTCACAGCGCTTCGCCTGCGCGTAGCCCTCGAACGCCTGCTCGCGCAGCGCGATGCCCTGCTTCACATCGCCCAGGAACCAGACCGCCAGGCCGAGGCCCTCGAGCGCAGTCCGGGGTCTCCTGCGTCGGCGAGTGACGCTTCGAACGACGCGCGCGCGCTGTCCCACTGCGCGTCATCGAGGGCGCGCCATCCCTCCGCGAGCCGGCCGGCGCCGTGCGGTCCGTCCATGCGACGAGTATCCCACGCTCCAGAAGCCGCGCTGCCCTTCATCGGGTTTCGAGAGCGGTTAGGTTCGCCGGCGAGATGACGACGCCGTGGGGAGCCGGCCGGTCTCGCGTACTGCTCGGCGCCTCGGTCGGCGTGCCTGGTGACCTGGGGTGTGCTCTGGGTCATGGCGGGCGTCGCCGCGGCGAGCGGAATCGCGTGTCGAGATCGACGTGGACAGGGCGCTGCCCGGTCAGGTCGTGCGGATCAGCGGGCCCGGGGTCGTCCGCCGGGGCGCCGCCGTCACGATCGGCGGCCGGAAGGCGAAGGTCGTGGGCCGTGCTCGCGGGCGCCTGCAGGTGCTCGTTCCGAGCCTCCCCGCGGGGACGAGTCGGGTGCTGGTGCGCAGCGGCCGGCGGCGGAGCAGCGGGCGGCTGCGCATCGGCCGCGGCCTGCCCGCGCGCGTGCAGCCTGTGCTCGAGTCGAAGCGGGCGAGCGTCGCGTCGATCGGCCCCGCCGGCGGGGTGGTCCGCGCCCGCGCGGCCGACGGGACGGCCTTCGAGCTGACGGTGCCGGCGGCGCCCTGGAGCGCGTGACCGCGATCACGATGACCCCGGTCACCAGGCTGAAGGGGGAACCCTTCGCCGGCACACCCACGACCGTCCAGTTCGGGCCCGACGGCCTGAAGCTTCTGAAACCGGCCACGCTGCGCGTCACGTTCAAGCGGGCGCCCGGGCGCCCGCTGCTGGGCGTGTCCTACCGCGGATCCGGGCACGGCTTCGCGCTGCGGCGGGCGACCCGCAAGGGCCGCGTGGTCACGACGACCGTCGAGCACTTCTCCGGCGGAGGAACGCTGCCCGCCACGCTCGCGAACTTCCTCGTCGTGCTCACCGAACTGGCGGCCAAGCCGCAGCTGACCGTCGAGGACGCCGAGGACTTCTTCGACACCAAGCCCGCCGCCGACGCCGTCCTGGGCCGCGGCTGGTGCCTGGCCGACCCGACCTGCCGCTACACGCGCGAGCGGGCGCTGGACGCGCTGGACCGCGACGTCGAGCGGACCTGCGGCGGGTCGCTGGCGTCGACGATCCCGCCGCTGGCCGAGGCCGTGCGGCGCGTCCTTGCGATCGAGGCAACCGAGCAGGCCGAGGGGTTGAAGCCCAGCGGTGGGGACTGCCGGCGACGCATCGTCGCCCACATGGTCTCGCTCACCGACGGGCCGGCCCGCAGCGACCCCCTCGGGGTGTCCGGTGCCTGCGCGAGCGGGCTCGGCGACGCCGACGGCGACGGGCAGACGCGCGACGTGGAATGCGCCATCGCCGTGGGCGCGATCGCCGCGCAGCAGGGGTTCGCCGACCTCCAGGCCAAGGCGCAGGACGCCGCGGTGGCCGGCCTGCGCAAGGTCATCGCGGACAACGGGCCCAAGTGCGACGCCCCGGGCGCCTTCGCCGATGGTCTGCGGCTGCTGCGCCAGGGCGCGGCCAACGCCGCGCCGCACGCGTTGCTGACCGCCGAGTTCGACGCGGCGCTGGAAGAGTGCGTGCGGATCACGGTCACCCCCTCGGCGGTGAGCGTCGAGGTCGGCAAGACCGCCGACTTCACCGCCAAGGGCAAGGACCCGTCGGACTCGTCCTTCACCTGGGCGACCTCCCGAAACGACGCGAAGATCGACGCCGCCGGTCATCTCACCGTCCCGGGCAAGCCGGGGACCGTGACCGTCATCGCCTCCTCGGCGGCACATCCCGACCGTGAGGGCCGCGCGCTCGTCACGATCACCTGCCCGGATGGTGAGGTCGACGACGGCGGCACGTGCAAGACGGTCACCATCGAGATCAGTCCGACGAAGGTCGCGCTCGATCCGGGCGCCGCGCAGCGGTTCACCGCAACGGTCCAGGGAACACCCGACACGCGCGTGACGTGGTCCGAGAACGGCCCCGGGACGATCACGCAGGCGAGCGGCTCCGACGCGGGCGGGCTCTTCACGGCCGGCCAGACCGTCGGGTCCTTCACCGTCACGGTGTCGTCGCTGCAGTTCCCCACGGTCAGCGCCACCGCCACGGTGACCGTCGGAAACGCGGTCGAGATCGAGCTGTTCCGGTTCGCGAAGCTCGACCAGAAATCGAGCGTCGGATGCACGGAGCCCCCGAGCGGGTTCGACGAGGAGTCGGTATCGGGCCCGGACGTCGATCCCGGGGGCCTCTTCCGGCAGAGCGTCACCACCGCGGCCAGCGCGGGGTGCGGGTCGCCGAGCGGCACGACGGTCCAGGACACGTCGATGTTCGCCGTCGCGGCAGGGAGCCCGGCGGTCGTCCTGCGCACCGACTTCGTGGGGGCCGGCTCGATCAACGACGACAGCGGGACCGGATCGACGAACGTGACGTCGGACTTCGGCGTGGACCTGAAGGTGCCGGCCTCCGGCGCCACGCTCACCTGCACGCTGAGCGTCTCCGGGCACGGCACGGCCTACGTCAGGCTCGAGGAGACGCTGGGTAACCAGGTCGAAGCCGGGCAGAAGACCGTCAGCGCCGTCCTGACCGCAGGGGAGCAGTACAGCCTGGACCTCGGGGCGAGGCACGGCGGCGACGGGGCGCTCGGGTCGACCGTCGAATGCTCGTTCGACCAGCCGACGGTGCTCGTGCCTCACTGAGGCGCTGCGGCCGGCAGCTGGATTGACCTTGATGCACCGCGCGCGTACCGTGCGCGCATGCGGAGGACCGGACGCTGGGCATGGCTGGTGGCGATCGGCGCCTTGCTGCCGGCGGGGACTGCCGACGCGGAGACTGTCACACGCTCCGGCGCCGGCGCGAACGCCGCGGCGATCCAGCCCCTCGTCGATCAGTTCCGCGCCGACCTCGGCGCCCCCAACAACGGTGTTGGCGGTGCATTCCTGTCGGGTCGTCGCGAGATCAACTGGGACGGCGTTCCGGACAACGTGGCCGAGCCGAACGCGTTCCCGTTCAACTTCTTCAACGTCAACTCGCCGCGCGGGGTCGTGTTCGAGTCGGTCGCGAACATCGGCGGGCAGCACCAGTTCCGGGTGAGCGCCAAGGCGGGTTCGGGGATCGCCGCGCGGTTCGGCAACATCGACCCGACCTACTCGACGATCTTCCAGACCTTCAGCGCCGAGCGGCTCTTCGCCGCGCGCTTCGCCAACGTCATCGACGTCTTCTTCTACGTCCCGGGGACGAGCATCCCGGCCACGGTGAAGGGCTTCGGCGCCGTGTTCGCCGACGTCGACACCTTCAACACCTTCATCGAGTTCTATGGCGCCGATGGCAAGAAGCTCTCCGGCAGCTCGCTGAATGTCACGAACAACGGCCTCTCGTTCAACGGCACGTCGTTCACCGCCGGCGAGCGGGTCGCGCGCGTGCAGATGCGGCTCGGCACCGCCGAACTGCAGTCCGGGAACATCGATGGCACCGCCGGGATCGACGTTGTCGCGCTCGATGACTTCATCTACGGCGAGCCGCAGGCCGACCCGAGCGAGTTCCGCTTCGGCGACGCCGCCATCACCGGCGTCGAGGGCGGCGAGGCGAATGTGTCGATCGTCCGGACCGGCCGCGGACCGGGCAGCGTCGATCTCGCGACCAGCAACGGATCGGCGACCTCGGGCAGCGACTACACCGCGGTCTCGCAGACCGTGACCTTCGGGCTGGACGAGACCGTCAAGACGGTCAGCGTCCCGCTCGCTGCGGATGACGCGACCGAGGGCGACGAGACCGTGAAGCTCGCGCTCTCGAACCCGACCGGCGGGACGGTCGGCGGGCTGGCGGACGCGACGCTCACGATCATCGACCGGCCGCCTGCGCCGAAAACGGTCACGCCGGCAGCGATCCCAGCAGCCGCGAAGGCGAAGCCGGACCGGCTCACACTGAAGCTCGCGAAGAGCCGTGACGCGAAGGCGCCGCACGCGTTCAAGGTGTCCGGCCGGCTCGTGCTCGCCAACCTCGACGGCTCGCTGAAGACCGCCTGTCGCGGGAACATCAAGCTGGCCGCCAAGGCCGGTAAGCGCACGCTGGCGACGCGCACGGTCGCGCTCAAGCTGACGGACGGCGCCTGCGAGTACGCCGGCACGCTCACGATCAGCGCCAAGGCGCGAAAGACGGCGAAGACCGCGTCGATCACCGCCTCCTTCGCCGGCAACGCCGGCCTGCTCGCGGCTGAGGCGAAGACGTCGAAGGCCCGGCTGACCTAAGGCCCTAGGGCCCGCCCGCTCAGGCAGCGGTCTCGCGGTGTGGCAGCTTCCAGCCCGGCCGTGGGAAGTGGCAGGTGTAGCCGCCCGGGTAGTTCTGGAGGTAGTCCTGGTGCTCGGGCTCGGCCTCCCAGAACGGGACGGCCTCGCTGATCTCGGTCACGACCTTGCCGGGCCACAGGCCTGAGGCTTCGACGTCGGCGATCGTGTCCTGCGCGACCTGGCGCTGCTCGTCGCTCGTGTAGAAGATCTCGGACCGGTAGCTGGAGCCGACGTCGTTGCCCTGGCGGTCCTTGGTCGTCGGGTCGTGGATCTGGAAGAAGAACTCGAGGATGTCCCGGTAGGAGATGCGCTCCGGGTCGAAGACGATCTCGACGGCCTCGGCGTGACCGGGGTGGTTGCCGTAGGTCGGGTTGTCGTTCTCCCCGCCGGTGTATCCGACCCTGGTGGAGATGACTCCGTCGCGTTGGCGCAGCAGTTCCTCGACACCCCAGAAGCAGCCTCCCGCGAGGATTGCGGTCTCGGTCTGATCACTCATCGTGTCTCCTTGCTCCGAAGTTCCGTACGACCTCGCAGACGTTACCGGCCGGCCCTCAGCGGCTCAGCCGGGGCGGGGCCGGCAGGTGCGGCTGTCTCCGGACTGGCAGTTCGGTCAGTTTCCCGCGCGGCGTGGCGCGGCGAGGCTCGGAGCCATGCCCAGCCCTGAGATGGATGCCGTCGCGGCCAGCTTCGCGGGCCCGTTCCCGCTCGATCCCGCTGAAGGCCGTGCGGCGTACGACGCGCTCGCCGACCTGCTGCCGCCGGATCCCGAGGCGCGCTGGGAGGCGACCGCGGTCGGCGGCGCCGGCGGCCCGCACAGCGAGTGGCAGTGGTGGGAGGGCGTTCCGGCCGAGCGCGTGCTGCTCTACCTCCACGGCGGCGGCTACGTGATCGGCCGCCCGTCCTCCTGGCGGCAGTTCGGCGGCAGGCTGTCCCGTGCCGCCGGCGTGCGGCTGCTCAACTTCGACTACCGGCTCGCGCCCGAGCATCCGTTCCCCGCCGCGGTCGACGACGCGGTCGCCGCGTACCGCTGGCTGCTGGCCGAGGGCCTCGCGCCGGAGCACATCGTGTTTGGGGGCGGGTCCGCCGGCGGCGGCCTGCTCGTCTCGACGATGGTCGCGCTGCGCGATGCGGGCGACCCGCTGCCGGCGGGCGGCCTGTCGATGTGCCCGTGGACCGACCTCGAGGTGACGGGGGCGAGCATCGACGATCCGACCATCGGCGACCCGAACCCGGAGGGCCGCCCGCTTGCCGAGTCGATGGCCGCGTTCTACCTGAACGGCGCCGACCCCCGGCACCCGCTCGCCTCGCCGATCCACGCTGACCTCCACGGCCTGCCCCCGATCCACGTCGAGCTGGCCGAGCGCGACGCGATCCAGAGCGACGCGCTCGCCCTCTACGACGCGCTCCGCGCCGCCGGCAACGCCGCCACGCTCACCCGCACCGAGGGCGCGATCCACGGCTTCGAGGCCTTCGCCCCGGAGACCCCCGAGGCCGCGGCGGCCCGCAACCGGTTCGCCGCGTTCCTGGGCGAGCGTCTGGGCGCCTTGGCGTAGCGCAATCAGAACGCCGAATCGTTCGCGATTCCAGGAGCCTGCGGGTAGAGTCGGCGCGGCAGGAATTCGGAGGACGTAGGGGGCACCTGGTGCACGCAGGACCGGTTTGTCGGAACTTCGCGGTGTTCGCGTTGGTTGCCCTTGTCTGTCCTGTCGCCGCCTCGGCCGAGACGTTCACAGCCTCCTGCTTCGGCACGGTGGGCAATGCCGCCTCGCTGGTGGACAAGCTCAACCAGGCGAATACGACCATCGAGCCCGACGCGATCCAGCTCGGTCCCGGCTGCGTGTACACGCTGACGGCGGTGGACAACAACTGGTACGGGCCCAACGGGCTTCCCGCGATCAAGAGCGACATCACGATCGAGGGCGCCGGCGCCACGATCGGTCGCGACACGTCCTCCCCGAACTTCCGCTTCTTCTTCGTCGGGGCAGACTCCGCCAGCGCCCGGACCGCCGGCTACACATCCCCCGGCCCCGGCCGGCTCACCCTCCGAGAGGTGACGCTCGCGGACGGTCGCGTCCGGGGCGGCGCCTCGGCCGGCGGGGGCGGCGGCGCCGGCATGGGCGGCGCGATCTTCAGCCAGGGCGTCGTCGTCATCGAGAGCAGCACGCTGGAGCGGAACACCGCCATCGGCGGGTCGTCCAGCGGTGGCGGAGGCTCCGGCCCGGCCGGGGGCGGCATCGGCGCCAGCGGCGGCGACGGAGTGGGCGGAGGGTTCGGACCGGCACCACCCGGCGGCTTCGGTGGCCCGGCCGGTGGTGGCGGGACGTTCAACGGTTCCGGCTCCCTGGGCGGTGGCGGGGGCGGCTTCGCCGCCGGGGAAACCGGCCACGACGGCGGTGCCGGCAGCGCACCGTCGGCCGCTGGCGGGCCGCGGGCTGGGTTGGGCGGCGACGGGGCCTGCACAGCCGCGTGCTCGGCCGGCGCGAGCCTGAGCGGAGACGGCGGTGGCGGAGGCGGGCGCTACTCCGTAGCCGGGGGCGCCATCTTCGGCGGGCCCTTCGGTGCCGGCGGAGGCGGTGCCGGCGCGAACATCGGTGCCGGCGGGGGCGGTGTCGGGGGCGGCGGCGGCAAAGGTGCCGCCGGTGGAGGAGGAGGATTCGGCGGCGGTGGCGGCTTCGGCTTCGGCCCCGACGGCGACGGCGGTGACGGCGGCTTCGGCGGCGGGGGCGGCGGCGCCGTCGACCAGGCCGGGACCGGCGGGTTCGGCGGCGGCGGCACGGGCGGGACCGGCGTATCCGGGGGCGGCGGCGCCGGCATGGGCGGCGCGATCTTCAACATGCAGGGGGATCTCACGATCCGGAACTCCACCTTCGTGCAGGACAGCGCAACCGGGGGAGCCGGCGGGGGCGCCGAGGGCAACGGGTTGGGCGGCGCGGTGTTCAACCTGAACGGGACACTCGACGTGGTGGGCTCGACCTTCGCCGGCAACGACGCCGGCGGCAACGGGAACGCCATCTACGGCCTGTCCTACGACAGCGCGACCGCCCGCCAGGCGCAGACGACGCTGCGGAACACCATCGTCTGGGGGGACCTCGGGCCGTTCGACCTGACCATCGACCATCCCGCGTCCACGACGGCCGGGACGAACCTCGGAGCCGCGAGCGGTGCAGCCGGCGAGTTCGATCTGGTGCGTGCGGCAGAGACCCGGGGCACTGGCGATCTGACCGGCTCTCCGCTGACCGTCAATCCGCTGCTCGGCCCCCTGCAGAACAACGGCGGCCCCACACCGACGCTCGCGCCCGCAGCCAACAGCCCGGTCGTCGACCGGGGGTCGGCTCTGGGGCTCTCCACCGATCAACGCGGCCTCGCCCGGCCGTCGGACTTCGCCGCAATCGTCAACGCCGGCGACGGAGCGGACATCGGCGCGGTCGAGCTTCAGGCTCCGGCCGCGCCACCGGGTGCCGGCGGCGCCGCCAGCGCCACCGGGTGGTGGTGGCAGCGGCGCGACCACGACGCCGGCGTTCAGCGCCAAGACGCTCGTCACGATCACGCTGGCCGCGACCCGCATCGCGTCCGCCGGGCCACTGAAGGTCCGAGTGGCAAACGGCAACGGGTTCGCGATCACCGGCTCGATCTCGGGCCAGACGACGAAGCCCGTTTCGACGTCGCGCACCCGCCGAATCTCGCTCAAGGCCAAGACGCTCCGGATCGGCGCCAAGCGCCGGACGACCATCAACCTGACGCTCCCGAGGGTCCTGCGCAGGCTGCTGAGCCGCAAGGGCAAGCTGTCTCTGCGCCTGACCGTCCGGGTAAAGGATCCGGCCGGCCACAACCGGACGGTGCGCAAGACCCTCACCCCGAAGCTGAAGCGCGAGCGCCGGCGCTGAGAAGCACCTCAGGCCTTTCCCCCGGCGATGGTGAGACCCGGACGTCGTCGCTAGCCTCGGACGTATGGGCGCGGAGGCGGACGACGAGGATCCGCCAGAGGCCGGGAAGCTGCCGACCGGCCGGCTGGCCCGCACGGCCCGTGTCGGCGGGCTCGTGACCGGGCAGGGCCTGCGCTGGGCGGGGATGCGCACCGCCAACCGGGTGCGGACGCCGGAGCGCGCAGCCGCCGCCGAGCGCGAGCGAACCAGCGCGCTTGTCGGTCAGCTGGTCGAGCAGCTCGGGCAGATGCGCGGCGCGGCGATGAAGGTCGGGCAGCTCATCTCGATGGTCGAGTTCGACGGGCTGCCCGAGGATCAGCAGGAGGAGCTGCAGCGCAAGCTTGCGGCGCTGCGAGACGACGTCGCTCCGGTCGCGTTCGCCGACCTCGAGAAGCTCCTGCGCGAGGAGCTCGGCGGTCCGCTCGGGCGCGTCTTCGCGGACTTCGACGAGCGCGCGTTCGCAGCGGCATCGATCGGGCAGGTCCATCGCGCGATCACGGTCGGCGGCGACGAGGTCGCGGTGAAGATCCAGTACCCCGGGGTCGCCGAGGCCGTCGACACCGACATGCGCAACGCGATGCTGCTGCTGCCGCTCGTCAGGCGCCTGGCGCCGGGGCTCGACGGCCGCGCGCTCGCCTCGGAGCTGCGCGAGCGCATCGCGGACGAGCTGGACTACGAGCTCGAGGCGCAGCACCACCGGCGCATCGAGCGGCTGATGCGCGGCCATCCATTCGTCCGTGTACCGCACGTCCACACCGATCTGTCGACCCGGCGCGTCCTGGTGTCCGAGTTCGTCGACGGCGAGCGCTTCGAGGAGGTGCGCCGCGACGAGGAGGCGACCCGCGACCGTTATGGGGAGATCGTCTTCCGCTTCTTCTTCGGGCTGCTCTACCGCGATCGCATCGCCCTCGGCGATCCGCACCCGGGCAACTACCTGCTGTGCCCGGACGGGCGTGTCTGCTTCCTCGACTTCGGCCTCCTGCGCGACATCGACGTGCGGCGTGCCGACAAGGAGCGCGCGATTGCGCGCGCCGTGCGCGACGACGATGCTGCCGCGCTGAAGGCGGCGCTGCGCGACGGCGACTATCTCCCCGGCGACCGCGCCGAGGCCATCGACGCGGAGTGGGCCCTGCGCCTCATGCGTTTCGCAATCGGCTGGTACGCCGTCCCCGGGGGCAGGCGCTTCTCACCGGAGCACCGGCCGCGGCACCTCGGACCGCGAGCCACCGGACGCGGCGCAGCGCACCGCGTCCCGCGATCAGATCAACCAGTTCACGCTGCCGCCCGAGTCGATCCTCATCCGCCGGATGCACGGGCTCGTCGCGGTCGTGCTGTCGCAGCTGCGCGCCGGAGCGGACTGGGGCGCGATTGCCGCGGAGTACCTCCACGGCGAGCCACCCGCCACCGAGCTCGGGAGGGCCGAGGCGGATTTCCTGGCGCAGAGGGGTCGCTGAACCGGGCGCCTGCGCAAAGGTCGTGTTCGACCCTCAGGCCGACGATCAAGGCGCCGAAGGGCAAGCCCGGGACGATCGCCGCCCGCGTCGAGGCCAACGCCGGCGGGACGGCGACGAAGGAAAATGGAAGCTCTCCGGCCAGGAGAAGGGCACGTTCTCGCCAGCCGAAGTGGAATCGCCGTTGCCCTCGAACGACCTGATCGCGCCGTCGGCTGGCGTGCCACGGACAAAGGTTGTCTACTCGTCGTCGCTCGATGCCGTCTCCACCCCACTGGCCACGCTTGAGCGGGTGTTCGGCGCCGCCGACATGCGCGGCCGCAAGGAGGCGGGCGCCCAGGATCTGGCGATCAGCGGACCAACGCTCGCGGCACACGCGTTTGCGGCCGGACTCGTCGACGAGTGCCATCTGTTGACAGCGGCGTGATCTACGGCCGCTACGCCTTACTTCTACTTCTACTTCTTCTTCTTCGCCTTCGGGCTGAGCGTGGCCGTCTTGGTGAAGATCTTCACGTTGTTCGACGGATCAGTGACCCTGATCTTGAACGTCACGACCAGCTTCTTCTGCTTCTTCAGCAGCGCCTTGGCCTTGCGGTTGAGCGTCAGTTTGACCGAGCCCTTCTGGCCCTGCTTCAGCGTGTAGGTCTTCCTGGCGCTGACTGCGAACGGCTTCGGCTTCTTCTTCGCTGCCGCGGACGCGAAAGCGCCGTACCCGAATGTGGCGGCGTACCCCTTTGTGCCCGGATCGACGACGATCGTGCACTGCGTCTCACCGCAAGCCATTTGCGGCGAGTTGTACGAGCCGTCGGGGTTGACCGGGATCGCCGGGATCGTGGGGAAGCTGGCATTGACCGAGGTCGGAGTCTTGTCCGGGTTCGGCGCCGGCGGCGTTGGCGGCGCCGGCGGCGCCGGCGGGTCGGGCGTTCGCGGCGTTTCCGCGGGCGGATCGGGCGTCGTGATCGCCGAGGGTGGCGAGCCCAGCGTCACAAAGGCGCTTCCGGCAGCGCCCGCGGTGACAAAGCGGGTGGAGCAGCCGATCACGGTGTCCCCACCTGTGTCGCCGTTGACATCCCCGACAGCCACGCGGTAGCCACATTGATCGCCTGCTGCGAAGGACGGATGCGTCGTGACGATGCCTTCGGCGAAACCATCGTTGCCGGTCAGGCGCCGGTAGGACACGACGCTTCCCGCGTCCACCGCGGGAAGGTCGTCCTGGTGGCAGCCCATCACCACGTCCTGGCGTGCGTCACCAAGGACCTCGGCGATCTCGATCGACGTTCCGCAGGAGTCACCGTTGCCCGGCGTCGGGTGGTACAGCCACGTTGGCGTAAAGCTGGTGCCACTGCCGTTGTTGGTCAACACAACCCCGGCGCCCGTGAAGGTGACGGCGCCTGGCGCATCCGTATCCGGGCATCCGAGGGCGATATCTCCCTTGCCATCCCCGTTGACGTCGCCGACGTCCACACTCTCGCCGCAGCCGCCTCCTGCTCCCGGCGTGACCTCGTAGGAGCCACTGCCGTTGCCGCTGGGGAATACGACGGCCCCCTGCACGTCGGTGCCGGTGCAGCCGACAACCACGTCGACCGCGCCGCCGGTGACGTCACCGATCGCGACGCTGTCGCCGCAGTACTCGAAGTCAGTGGTTGTCGCGCTGACGAGCGAGGTCGAGGCAAAGCCGCTGCCGGTGCTGGTGTGCAGGATCGCCCGGCCGGCTCGCGCCTTTCCGGCCCCGGCGCTGTATTCGCGGCAGCCGAGCACGATGTCGGCTTTGCCGTCGCCCGAGACGTCACCCATCGCCATGCTGCCGCCGCAGAGCTCATCGGCCTGGGCGCCGGTTGCAAAGGTCTCGACGCCGGCGTCGAAGCCGGTGTTGCCGGAGTTGCGCCGGAAGATGACGAAGCCGCCCTCGTTGCTGCTCGCCCCTGCGGAGTCAAGCTCGCCGCAGCCGACTGCCACGTCGTCCTTGCCGTCAGCGTTCACGTCCCCGATGCCGACCGACCGGCCGCAGTAGTCGAAGCTCGCCGGTGGCGCGGGTGGCGTCAGCGTCACTGGTGCCTCGAACCCGGTGTTGTCGGCTGAGCGGATGAACAGCTGGGCGACGCCCGACTTGTTCGTGCCCATCCCGGGACAGCCGATCACAACGTCGTCCTTACCGTCACCGTTGACATCGCCGGTGGCGACATCGGTGCCGCAGATCCCGTTGGCAACGGGCGAGCTCGGTTCCAGGAGGTCGGCCGCCTGAGCGCCCGGCGCCAATCCCAAAGCGACGGTCAGAATCAACCCGGTCAGGGCTGCACGAAGGACCATCGCCCCGATATTGCCAGCTTTAGTCCGTGTCGGCCCCCGTTGTTCGGTCCAGTCGGGCTGTTAGCTCGGCCGAAGGCCAGACCAAAGCCGCCGATGATGGTGGCTGGATGCCCGTCACCACCGGCAATGGCGAGACCCGGACTCGAACCGGGGACACCACGATTTTCAGTCGTGTGCTCTACCAACTGAGCTATCTCGCCGCGGGCACGCAGGGTAGCGGGGGAGCGGGCAGTCCCGTCCAGCCGTCAGCCCCAGAGCGCGCGCGCCGTGATCACGCCGGCGATCACGACGAGGATCAGCGGCGAACGCCAGAACAGCCGCCGCTCGAAGCGCTCACCCTCGGCGACATCGCGGTCGAGCTCGTCGCTCATGCGAGGTCACCGACGGCGCCGAGCTTCTCGGTCTTCTCCCAGACCAGTGCGCTGCCCCGCGCCTCCTCGACGAAGGCGGTCGCGGCGATCGAGCAGAGCAGCGGGCCGAAGCCGACGACGTAGAGCAGCGGGTGCGCCAGCCAGGCCAGCCTGGGCCGCCCGGCGACGAGCTTCATCGCGAACGCGGCGAGCATCGACGCGGCGAGCCAGACGTAGGCGAACAGCAGCAGCGCGGTCCCCAGGCCCGAGGTCGGATCGACCCCGAGATGGCGCACGAGGTCGCCGCCGTGGTCGTTGGCGAACGGCGGATCGAACGCGTAGAGGATGATCGCCAGGCTGATCAGGCCGGGGAACGCGAGCCCCTGCAGCCAGCTCGCGCGGGCGGCCTGCGGGTCGAACGAGAACGTCGACAGCGTCACGAACAGGTACGCGGCGAGGTTGATCGCCCAGAGCGTCCGGAACAGCTCCAGCGAGAAGTCGCGGTCGATGAAGAACAGCGCGATCAGCGAGCCCGACGCGGTGATCATGAACACCGGCATCAGCAGCGTCGAGAACCAGATCAGCGCGAACGACACGCTGCCCAGCCGCCCGACGCGGCGGCCGCGCAGCCAGATGTTGCGGAAGCGGCGCGTCACCTGCACGTTGCCGCGCGCCCAGCGCAGCCGCTGCTTCCACAGCGCCGGGATGTCGCGCGGCTCCTCGGCCCAGACGATCGCGTGCGGCTCGAAGACGACGCGCTGGCCCTGCAGCTGGATGTTCAGCGTCGTGACGGTGTCCTCGGCGAGCGACGTCGTGTCGATGACGCCGCCGATCGCCTCCAGGGTCTCGCGACGGATCAGCTGCGCGCCGCCGGCGAGGCACGCGTGCGCGCCGAGCATGTTCTGCGCGCGGCGCGCGCCGGCCTGCGCGTTGACGTACTCGTAGGCGATGAAGCGGTTGAGGTAGTTCGCCGGCCGGCTGCCCTCCTTGATGTAGGCGGTCACCGCGCCGACCTGCGGATCGCCGAAGTGCCGCACCATCATGCGCAGCGAGCGCGCCGTGAAGATCACGTCGGCGTCGATGATCAGCACCGCCTCGAACCAGCCCTCGGCGTGGATGCTGCGCAGGCCGTGGTTGAGCGTGTGCGCCTTGCCCTCGCCGCCGCGCTCGCGCCGCAGGTGGAAGACGCGGCCCGGGTACTCGACCGCCTTCGCCCGGACGATGGCGGGCGTCTCGTCGGTGCTCGCGTCGTCGACGACGTAGACGCGCAGCCGGTCGCCGGGATAGTCCAGTCCGATCAGCGTGTCGATCGTGCGGCCGATCACCGCCGCCTCGTTCCAGGCGGGCACGAGGACCGCGACGCGCGGCTCCTGCGCGAGCGCGGGACTGTCGCGGTAGCGGAAGCGGTGCAGCGCGCCGACCGCCGACTGGTAGCACCCGGCGACGAGCGGCAGCGCACCGAGCAGCACGATCACCGAGAGCGCCCAGTTCGAGCGCGCGCACGCGCCCGCCTCAGACGCCGCTGCGCGACAGGTTCAGCTCGCTGATCGACGGACAGGCAGTAGTCGTAGCGGCCGATCGTCTCGCGCCGGTGGCTGTCGGTGCTGAGCAGGATCGGCACGCCGCGGCGCGCGAACGGGCGCAGCGTCGCGCCGACGGGCAGCGCCAGCGCTCGGAGATCTCGATCCGCTGCCCGGTCCGCTGCGTCTCGGCCGCGAGCTCGTTGAGCATGTCGGGCGGGACGTCCGATTCCTCGAGCCCGATCTTCGGCAGGATGCTGAGGAAGTGCGCGATCACGACCGGCTCGGGCCGGTCGAGCGCCTTCGCCGTCGCGGTCAGGATCGCCTCGATCACCTCCTCGGCGGTCAGCTCGCCGCGCTCGAGCCGCGCGCGCACGTCGCGCGGATGGTTCGGGCCGTCGGCGAGCGGGACCTGGTGGTCGGCCGCGAAGATCACGTCGA
Organism: uncultured Actinomycetes bacterium; assembly: GCA_963821685.1. Classification (GTDB taxonomy): domain Bacteria; phylum Actinomycetota; class Thermoleophilia; order Solirubrobacterales; family Solirubrobacteraceae; genus F1-60-MAGs163. Next base: position 451,854 of record CAWGEW010000001.1, read on the forward strand.
CGCCCTCGATCGGTCCGGGCAGGTCGAGCGCGCCGCTCGTGTCCAGCAGCTTCGCCTCGATGCCGCAGAACAGCTCGACGTCGGTCTCCTCCTGGTTGCGCGCGCACCGCGGCGACGTACTCCGGCACCCAGGCGGTGTCGGCGCGCACGTGGTCGACGCACGTCAGCTGCGTCAGCCCGAGCGCCTCCGCCTCGGCGACGTTCGCCTCGATCGTGTCCTTGCCGTCGGAGAACGTCGAGTGGACGTGCATGTCCTGGTGGAGGTTCATGCGCTGAGCAGCGCCTCGTGGCGCTGCAGGTCGGCGATCTCGTCGACGGCGAAGAAGCGCTCCTGGAAGAAGCGCACCATCGCGATGTCGTCGAACGGCATCGGGCCGTCGGGGATCGGCGTCGCCGAGCGCCTCGGCGATCGCGAGCCGCGGCATGTCGACGCCGCTGGCGATCGTCAGCGGCATCGTGCCCGGGAAGCGCGGGTTGACCTCGAGCAGCGCGGGCTCGCCGGTCACGTCCTCCTTGACCTGGACGTTGGCGACGGTCGTCAGGCCGATCAGCCGCGCGGTCTCGCGCGCGAACGCGTCGAGCCGCTCGTCGTGCAGCGTGCGGCCGGTGACGGCGATGCCGGAGTCGACCTTCAGCCGCTCGCGCGGCACGACCGCCGCGACGTGGCCGTCGGCGCGCGCGAGCACGTCGAGCGAGTACTCCGGGCCGGGGAGGTGCTCCTGGACGAGCAGCGTGCCGTCGCGCTCGAGCGCCTCGAGCTGCTCGCGGCGCTCGAGCAGGCGGATGCCGCGCGAGCCGCTGCCCGAGCGCGGCTTGACGATCACCGGCAGCGCCCACGCGGACGGCGTCGCAGCACGTCGTCGACGACGGCCGTCGCGCGGCACGCGCACGACTGCCGCGGCAGCGCTCGGCCAGCAGCCACTTGTCCAGGCAGACGCTGAGCGTCGCGTCGGAGGCGAGCACGAGCCGCACGCCGGCCTCGGCGAAGCGCTCGCGCGCGGCGGCGAGCGGCAGCAGCTCGGTGTCGACGGTCGGCACCACGACGTCGACCTGCTCGCGCACGCAGATCTCCAGCAGCGCGTCGGCGAAGCGCGGGTCCTCGCCGCGCGGGAGGATCGCGCGGCGCGCCGAGGCGACGAGGTAGAGGCCGGCGCCGTAGGGGTCGATGTCGGCGGCGTAGAGCGTCACCGGCGCCGGCTCCATCGCCTGCAGGATCGCGACGCCGGACGGGCCGCCGGCGCCGGTCACGAGCACGCGGGGGAGGTCAGGAGACATCGACGGTCACCTCGTCGGGTAGGGCGATCGGGCCGGACTCGCGGGCCGCGGCGACGCCGTAGGCGTCGCTGTCACGGACGACCTCGAGCGGCTCGACGTAGCGCGCCTGCGAGAAGCGCGCCCAGTAGCGGGCGGTCGCGCGCAGCAGCTCCTCGTCGAGGTAGTCGCGGATCTTGACCTGCGAGGTGTAGGCCTGGATCACCTCGAGCTTGCGCTCGAGGTACTCGTCGATCGCGACGAAGCGCGTGGGATGGAAGTCGACCGTCGTCGACGGCGCCTGGTAGCAGAAGACCTGCGGGACCTTGCGCGCCGCGACGAGCGACGCGCGGTGGACGTTGCGGTGGTCCTGGTGCACGTCGCTGGAACGTGTGCGTGTAGAGCGTCGACGGCTGGATCTCCTCGCAGACCTTCTTGATCGTCGCGATCGTCGCGCCGCCCTCGCTGATGCTCGTGTCCTGCAGGTCGGCGTGGACGAGGCGCGCCGACATCAGGTCGGCGGCGCGCTGGGACTCCGCCAGCCGCTCGGCCGCGGCGCCGCCGAACTCGCCGTCGGTCAGCGTCAGGATCGTGACCGTGTGGCCCTGCGCGACGTGGCGCAGCAGGAGGCCGCCGATGCCGATCTCGACGTCGTCGGGATGCGCGCCGACCGCGAGCACGATCTCGCTGCCCTTGCGCCGGCGCTCGCGCGTGAGCGCGATCAGGCCCTCGGCCTTCGCGACCAGCTCGTCGGGCTCGACCGGCTTGCGCATGTAGTCGTCGGCGCCGGCGCGCAGCGCCGCGACGGCGTAGTCGAAGCTCGCGTGCCCGGAGAGCACGAGCGTGGCGATCGTCGTCTCGGTGCTGCGGATCTCGCGGATCAGCTCGAGGCCGTTCATCGCCGGCAGCTCGATGTCGGCGACGAGCAGGTCCCAGTCGCGGGCGGCGGCGAGCGTCATCGCGTGCTCGGCGGTCGTCGTCCACTGGACCTCGCCGACGGCGCCGAGGACGGCGATCAGGGCGCTCGCGAGGACCTCGTCGTCCTCGACGAGCAGGACGCTTGCGGGTCGGTTCACCATGGGGAGCTCCTGTGCCTGCTCCGGCAGGGCCGCGAGCCGCGCGCGGCACGCGGCGGCGACGTCGCCGGCCGCGATGTGGTCGTACAGCGGCGCGCGTGGATCGGGCGCGTCGTCGACGAGGCTGAGCGCCTGCCGGTAGGTGTGGCGGGCGGCGTCGACGTCGTCGAGCGCCTCGTGCGCACGGGCGAGCTGGAGTGCGACGACCGCGCGCTGCGGGTCGAGGTACAGCGCACGTCGCAGGGCGCTGACGGCGGCCGTCGCGTCGCCCGCGCTGAGCGCGCGCGAGCCGGTCTCGAACGCGGCATGCGCAACGCCGGCGGACCATTCGATCGGTGCCTTGCCGGGGTGCAGGATCGGCGCGTCGTGCCTGGCCGCGGCCGGCTGCGGCGGGGTCTTGACGGCGATCGGCGGCGCGCCCCCCAGCCGGTCGACCGTTCCCAGCAGCAGCCGCCCGCCCGGCGCGAGCGCGGTCCGCAGTGCGGCGGTGACGCGCGCGACGGTCGGCCGCGTCGAAGTAGATCAGGACGTTGCGGCAGACGATCAGGTCGAACGGGGCCTCGCCGGCCGGCGGGAACGGGTCGCGGATCAGGTTGTGCCGGGCGAAGCGCACGCGGCGGCGCAGGTCGGCGCCGACACGCTGCGCGCGCGCCGTCGGTCACGAACCAGCGAGCGCGGCGCGCGTCGTCGACGAGGCGCGTGGAGCGCGTGCCGTAGCAGGCCGCGCTCGGCGATGCGCGAGCGCCGACGCCGAGAGGTCGGTGCCGAGCACGTCGATCGGCGCCACCGGTGCGTCGCGCAGGCTCTCGAGCGCCAGCAGCGCGAGCGAGTAGGCCTCCTCGCCGGTCGAGCAGCCGGCGCTCCAGATCCGCAGCGGCCGGCCCGCCGCGGTCGCGCGCGCCGCCTTGCGCGCGCCAGTCGATGCACTCGAGCTCCTCCGGGTGACGCAGGAAGAACGTCTCCTTGATCGCGACCTCGTCGATCAGGCGCTCGAGCTCGGCCGGGTCGACGTCGGCTGCAGGACGCCCGCGGGGTGAGCCACGGGTCGACCCGCGCCGAGCGCGGCGAGCAGCCAGTGACGCCAGCTGCCCGTCGGCGACGACGATCCCGCTGATGGTGTGAACGAGCCCGGCGAGCGCGCGCAGGTCGTCGGTCATCGCACGGCGCTCCGGGTGAGTGACGGCGAGCACGCTGCCGAGCTCGGCGCGCTCCAGCGGTGTCGCGCCGGCCTTCGCGGCGCGGCGTCGCGGCATGCTCGGCAGCCGCGCGTGCTGCGGAGCGCTCGACGAGCGCCACGCCGCCCGCGCTTGCGCACCGCGGCGACGCCGGCCGCGCCGTCCTGGCCCATGCCCGGCAGCACGACCGCCACGACGCCGCGCGCAGCGACGGCCGCGAGCGACATCAGCAGCACGTCGGCCGACGGGCGGTGCGGCCCGCCGACGCCGTCAGCCGGTCGAGCCGCAGGCGGCGGTCGTTGTCGAGCAGCAGGTGCGCGCCGTCGGGCGCGATCGTGACGCCGGGGCCGGCCAGCTCGCCGTCGACCGCCAGGCGGACCGGCAGCGCGATCGACGCTGTCCAGCCAGGTCGCGAGCCCGTCCGTCGAAGCCCTCCGCGATGTGCTGGACGACGAGCACCGGCAGCTCGAAGTCGGCCGGCAGCGCGCCGAGGACCTCGTCGAGCGCGGCCGGACCGCCGGCGGAGGCGCCGACCCCGACGACCGTCGCGACCGACCGCTGCGGAAGCAGCGGTGCGGAGACGACGGGCGCCGCGCCGTGGCTCCCGGAGCCTCGGCGCGAACCAGGCGGGTCCAGAGGCGCCGGCGCAGCTCGACCGCGCGCGGGCTCAGGCGGCGGTCGATGGCGCACCTCGCCCTTCGGCAGCACCTCGCACCGCCCCGCCGGCGAGCGCGGCCGAGACGAGCCCGTCGCTGCCGCTCGCCGTGCGCGTCGCTGATCACGACGATCGGCATCGGCATCGTCGCCATCACCTGACGGATCGCCTCGACGCCGTCGAGCGCCGGGAAGCTCGAGGTCCATCGTGATCAGGTCCGGCTGCACGCGCTACAGCTCGCCGAGCAGCTGCTCGCCGGAGCTGGCGATCGTCACGACCTCGAGCCGGCGGTCGGTCTCGAGGAAGTGCCGCAGGCCGGCCGCGTAGGAGCGCGAGTCGGAGCAGATCGCGACGCGGATCGGGCTGCTGTTCACGGCGTCCCGATCAGACTGCCGACGGTGTCCAGCAGCGCCTGCTGCTCGAACCGCGACTTGACGAGCCAGGCGTCGGCGCCGGCGTCGGCGCCGCGCTGGAGGGACTCGTCGTCGTCGCGCGAGGTGACCATGATCGACCGGCAGCGATGGCGCGCGCCGGACGCGCGCGGATCGTCTCGAGCAGCTCGAGGCCGTCCATGCCGCGGCATCTCGATGTCGCTGACGACGCACTCGATGTCGCTCTCGGCGTCGAGCACGGCGAGCGCGGCGCGCTCCGTCCTCGGCGGTCTGCACGCGGTAGCCGGCGGACTCGAGGATCGTGCGCGCGAGCTCGCGGATCGTGAACTGGTCGTCGACGACGAGGATCTTCGGCGCAGGCTTCAGCGTGCGGCGCGTCGGCGATGCGCTCGGCCTGCGTCGTCGACGTCGGCGTTGCGCACGAGCTGCGCGGGATCGAGCAGCAGGGCGATGCCGCCGTCGTCGAGGATCGCCGCGCCGAGGTAGCCGGGGACGGGGCGAGCAGCGGGCCCAGGCTCTTGACGACGACCTCGCGGTCGTCGAGCAGGCGGTCGCACTCGACCGCCGTGCGCCGTGATCCGCTCACGAGGACGACCACCGTGCGTCGGGGCACAGCGCGGGAGCGTCCATGTCGAGCGCGTCGGCGAGGTCCGTGAGCGGCACCACGGCGCCGTCGAGCTCGAGCGCGCGGCGCCCGCCGAGCTGCAGCTCGCGTTCGCCGCGCAGCGCGCCGTGGACGCCCGAGAGCGGGATCCCGAAGACCTGTCCTGCGCGCTCGAGCAGCAGGACCGTGACGACCGCCAGGGTCAGCGGGACGAGCAGCGTGACCGTCGTGCCCTCGCCGGGCTCGCTGAAGACCTCCAGGACGCCGCCGAGCCCCTCGACGTGGCGCTTGACGGCGTCGAGCCCGACACCGCGGCCGGCGAGCTGCGACACGCCCTCCGCGGTGGAGAAGCCCGCTTCGGCGAGCACGTCGCCGAGCGACCCGCCGGCGGGCACGCGGTCGAGCACCTGCTGTGACACGCCGCGGCCGTCGTCCGCACACGTCAACGCGACCAGTCCACCGCGCTGCGCTGCCGAGATGCGCGACGGTCCCCGTCCGCGGCTTGCCGGCCGCCTCGCGTTCCTCGGGCGGCTTCGATGCCGTGCGAGACGGCGTTGCGCAGCAGGTGCACGAGCGCATCGGAGATGCCGTCGAGGATCGTCCGGTCCAGTGGCGTCGTCGTCCCCGAGAGCTTCAGCTCGACGTCGCGCCCGGCCTGCGCGGCCGTGTCGCGCACCGCGCGCGTCAGCCCGCCGGCGATCGTCTCGAGCGGCAGCATCCGCAGGTCGAGGACCTCGTCGCGAAGGTCGTCGATCAGCACCTGACCGTGCTCGAGCTCCTCGCGCAGGCGCTCGTCGTCCTGTGCACTCCCGTTCGTCAGATGCTCCAGGCGGCGGCGGTGCAGGGCGGTCTCGCCGACGCTGGCGAGCAGCTTGTCGATCTTCTCGGCCCGCACGCGCAGGGTGCGCTCGGGCGGAAGCGAGGGAGCCGCAAGTGGTGCCGGCAGCGGAGCCGGCGCGACGACTGCCGGCGCAGCGCCGTTGCCGGCGCCGTTCGCGTCGCCGTTCCCGGAGCTGTTCTCATCACCGTTGAGCGCCCGCAACCCCTCGGCTGCGGGCTCCAGCCCGCCGAGGTCGTCGGTGACGGCGTCGCGGATCGCGTCGACGGCCGCCAGCAGCGCCGGAATCGCGCGTGGCGACAGCTCGCTGCGGTCGCGCGAGCGGGCCAGAACGTCCTCGATCGTGCTGGCGAGCGCACTGATCTGGTCGAGGCCGAACATGCCCGCGCTGCCCTTGATCGAGTGCACCTCGCGGAACAGCTGGGCGATCGAATCCGCGTCGCCGCCGCCGGCCTCGGCGGCGAGCAGCGTCGCCGACATGCGGTCGACGCGCTCCAGCGACTCCTCGCGAAAGATGCCGAGCAGGACAGCGTCCATCAGTTCACCACGCGGACGGCGTCGAACACGGCAAGGACGTCCAGGACCCCGACGATGTCGCCGTCGAGCAGGACGGAGCCGAGCATCAGCGGCTCGCCCGGGGCGTCCGGCTCGGGAAGGTCCTCGACGTAGTCCGCACGGTCGACGGCGAGCCCTGCGCAGCGGTCGCCCGCGCGCACGACGACGGTCCGCCGTGCCTCGCCCGCGGGCGCGCCGATCAGCTCGCGCAGGCGCACGACCGGGACGATCTCGCCGCGCAGGTCGAACACGCCGGCGATCAGCGGCCCGGCGCCGGGGACGGGCACGATGCCGCCCGCCTCCGTCACCTCGCTGACGTGTTCGATGCCGACGGCGTAGCGCTCGCTGCCGAGCTCGATGCAGACGTGGGCGTTCATGCGACCGGCTCCGCGTGGCCGTTCCCGTTGCCATTGACGGTGACGCCGTGGTGCTCGAGCAGCTGCGACAGGTCGTTGGTGAGATCCTCGACCTGCTGGGTCGTGGCGACGCGTCCCTGCTCCTCGGTCGAAAGCTTCTGCACGGCGCTGCGGATGCCGCCGAGCGCTTCGGCGACCTGCTCGGCGGCCGCGCGCTGCTGTTCGGCGGCGAGCCGGCTGTCCTCCAGGTCGGCGGTCGAGCGCTGCATCAGGTCGGCGATCTCGTCGGCCTGCGCTGGACCCGCGCTCGTGGAGAGGATCGTGGCGTTGGTCGCGTCCTGCACCGCGCGTGATGACTTCGCGGATCGATTCCGTCGAACGCCCGGAGCGCTCCGCCAGCTTGCGAATCTCGGCTGCTACGACGGCGAAGCCGCGGCCGGCGTCGCCGGCGTGCGCGGCCTCGATGGCGGCGTTGAGCGCGAGCAGGTCGGTGCGCTCGGCAATTTCGGTGAGCAGCGTCAGGATCTCGCCGATCTCCTGGCTCGAGCGCCCGAGCTCGAGCGAGCGCTCGGCGATCCGCGATGCCTGCTCGCGCATGTCCTCAACAGTCACCGCGGTCTGCTGTGCGGCACTCGACATCGTCTCCGCGCCGGACGCGATCGCGGCCGCGGTCGAGCTCAGCTCGTCGGCCGTGGCAGCGACCTCGGCGACCGCGGCCGACTGCTCGGCCAGCGCCGACGAGGACTCCTGCGCGGTGGCGCGCATCGCGACCGCAGCGTCGGCGAGTGTGTCGGCGCTGCGACGGACACTGCGGAGCAGGCCCCGCAGCATCCGCTGCACGTAGAGCACGAGGCCGAGCGTCAGCAGCGCCGCGATCAGTCCGGCGATGATCGCGAACAGCCGCGCGGAGTGCGCTTCATTGCGCGCAGTCGCGACAAGCTCGGCCAGCTCATCGCCTTCGGCGTTCGAATAGCCGGTGATGGTGCGTTCGAGCGCGGCCGTCGCGGCGTTGATCGGTCCCAGATCCGGGCGTGTCACGTTTGCGGTCCTGAGCCCCCTCCCGAGCCGCGCCATCGTCTGATTGATGCGCCGCATCTCGATCAGTCGCGGTGGTGTGCTGTCGAACGATTCGGGGATGCGCAGGGCGTCGGCGATCTGCGCGTCGAACTGCTGCTCGAGCGGCGGCAGAAGTGCCAACGGCGCCGGATCGCCGCTGGCGTAGAACGTGATGACGGCCGTCTGGCGGTCGAGGATGTTCTGGCGCAGCGCACCGATCACCTGCAGGTTCTGCGCGGCCTCCATGGCGACGCTGTCGTAACTGTTCTCGGCATCGGCGAAGCGCCAGACCGAGGCGCCGACTGCGATCACGATCAGGACGACGATCAGCGCGCCCGCGATCCCGACTGCACGCGCGGGGTTCTGCGTCCGGGCGCGGCTCATGCTGCGATCACGGGGTGGCCGTTGCCGTTGTGGTTGACCGTGACCCCGTGGTCTTCGAGCAGGCGGGAGAGATCGGTGGTGAGGTCTTCGACCTGCTGGGTCGTGGCGACGCGTCCCTGCTCCTCGGTCGAGAGTTTCTGCACGGCGCTGCGGATGCCGCCGAGTGCTTCGGCGACCTGCTCGGCGGCTGCGCGCTGTTGCTCGGCGGCGAGCCGGCTGTCCTCGAGATCCGAGGTCGAGCGCTGCATCAGGTCGGCGATCTCGTCGGCCTGGCTGGCTCCGCGTTCGTTCGAAAGGATCGTCGAGTTCGTGGCGTCCTGGACGCGCGTGATGACTTCGCGAATCGACTCGGTCGAGCGCCCGGAGCGTTCGGCGAGCTTGCGAATCTCGGCTGCGACGACGGCGAAGCCGCGGCCGGCGTCGCCGGCGTGCGCGGCTTCAATTGCGGCGTTCAGCGCGAGCAGGTCGGTGCGCTCGGCGATTTCGGTGAGCAGTGTCAGGATCTCGCCGATCTCCTGGCTCGAGCGGCCGAGTTCCAGCGAACGCTCGGCGATCTTGGATGCCTGCTCGCGCATGTCCTCGACCGTCACGGCGGTCTGCTGCGCGGCGCTGGACATCGTCTCGGCGCCGGACGCGATCGCGGCCGCGGTCGAGCTCAGCTCGTCGGCCGTGGCGGCGACCTCGGCGACCGCGGCCGACTGTTCCGCGAGCGCCAGCGAGGACTCCTGTGCGGCGCCGCGCATCGCGACCGCAGCGTCGGTGAGCGTGTCGGCGCTGCGACGGACGCTGCGGAGCAGGTGACGCAGCATCCGCGTCACATAGAGGACGAGGCCGAGCGTCAGCAGCGCCGCGACAACGCCCGCGATGATCGCGAACAGGCGCGCCGCACGCGCGTCGCTGCGTGCGCTCGCGGCGAGCGCTGCGACTTCGCGGGTCTCGGCTGCCGAGGAGGCCGTCAGCGCGGTCTGGAGCGCGAACGTCGCCGCATTGACCGGTCCCGAGATCGGGGCGGGCCCGATCGGCGGCGAAGAGGGCGTCCCCGATGCGCGAGATCCTGCGGTTGAGCCGCAGCAGTGTCGCGAGCCGCGCCGGCGTGCCCCGGCAGCTTTTCCGAGGATCGCTGCGCCGCGATGACGCGCGCGTCGAATCCGGACTGGAGCGGCGCCAGCTTCGCCAGCTGCGTCGGGTCTGTCTGGCCCCCGGTGAAGTAGGTGATCACGGCCGTCTGGCGGTCGAGCAGGTTCGTGCGCAGGGCGCCGAGCACGGCACGGCTCTGTGCGCCCTGGCTCGTGGCGCGGTCGTAGCTGTGCTGCGCTTCACCGAAGCGTCCGACCGATGAGGCGACCGCAATGATGATCAGCGCGACGATCAGGGCGCCGCTGATCGCGACGACACGGGCTGGGTTCTGGGTGCGGGGACGTTTCATTCTGGGCTCCGATTCGTCATCAAGATGCGTCCGGCAGTGCGGCTCGCAGCTCGAGCACGAGCTGCCCGAGGCGGTCTGCGTCGTCATTGGCCTGACCGCCGGCGAGGCACTCCTCGAGCGCTGCCGCGTGCTCCGACGCTTGGCTGAAGCCGAAGGTTCCGGCGGTCCCGGCAAGCTGATGTGCGGCCCGCGTCGCCGCCTCGCGCGCGGCGTCGCTGAGCGCGCCGCCCTGCAGCTCGGTGACGGCGGTCTCGATCGTGGCGACGCGCGCGTCGATCTCCGGGCGGTGCGTGCCCCAGAGTCGTTGCAGCTCGGTCTCTAGCTCGGCCACCCGAGCGCCTCCGTCAGTTGCCCCGCGAGCTCCGCGGGCTGGAACGGCTTGGCGATCACGCCGGTCGCACCGAGCTCGATCAGGTGGTCGCGGTCGTTGTGGCCGGCGGTCAGGAAGACGATCGGCGTCGTCTTCGTCGCCGCCTGCCGGCGCAGCGCACGCATCGTGGCCAGGCCGTCGAGGCCCGGCATGATCACGTCGAGCAGGATTGCGTCGGGGAGGAATGTCTCAGCGAGCTCGATGCCGTCGCGGCCGCAGGGGGCGGTGGCGATGTCCCAACCGGGGACGCAGCCGAGGCCGAGCCGGACGGCGGAGAGCATCAGCGGCGAGTCGTCGACGACCAACACGCGCCGTGTTGCGCCGGGTGACTTCAGAGGGGTCCTGCTCAGGTTGGCAACCATGCCGATTCCCTGCACCGGTCACACCGGTGCAGCGCGCAGTACGCGCTCCTACCGGCCCGCGGTCGGGTGGTCGGCATCCCCGCGCCGGGCAATAACTCAAGGAATCTTGAGCAACCGGCAAGCGGAGTGTAGCCCAATGCACCTCTGGTTTAAAGGGCTGGTGCGACTCAGCCGGCGGCCCAGCTGCGGAGCTGCGGCAGCGGGTCGATCGGGCGCGTGCCCTTGAGGTGCCGCCAGCCGTTCGGCCAGAGCTCGAAATGCAGGTGCGGGCCGCTCGCGTCGCCGGTCGCGCCGACCAGGCAGAGCTGGTCGCCGGCCGCGACCTGGGCGCCCGGATCGAGCGTCGCGCTGCCGGCCAGGCAGTGCGCGAACATCATGTCCCAGCCGTTGGTCGCGTGCAGCACGATGTAGCGCCCGGCGCCGTGCGCCTGGTAGTCGTTGAAGAGGATCTCGCCCGCGAGCGGAGCGACGACGGGGGTGCCCGACGCGGCGCTGATGTCCTGGCCCTCGTGCTTGTGGCCGGTGCGGCCGGCGCCGAAGCGCGCGTCGTCGCCGCCGAGCGAATAGGTGCCGCGGACGGGGAACACGCCGCTCGTCCCGCCGAGGCTCGGCGGCACCGGCGTCGTGGGCGCGTTCGTCGGCGTGGTCGGCGCTGGAGTCGTCGGTTGCGGCTTGGGCTTCGGCTTGGCCTTGACCTTCGGCCGCGGGCGGACGGTCAGCTGAACCGAGCGCGCACGGACGGGCTTGTCACCACGCAGGCCGCGCGCGACGAGGCCCACGCGGTAGTGGCCGGGACGCAGTGTCGCCGGCAGGTGCAGCACGACCGTCCTGCCGGTCGCGATCTGACGCAGCGGGAGCGTGCGGGTGGTGCCGGCGCCGCGCAGCGTGACCCGCACGCGCACGGTGCTCGCGCCGCGGCGCTCGATCCGCACGGCGAGCCGTGGGGTGCTTCCGCGCAGTACGCGGGCGCGGGTCAGGCGCAGGGAACGGACGCGCACCGCCGGCCGGAGCGACGCCGAGCCGTACTCGGCGCCGCCTGCCGGATGACTGGAGACCGAGCCCGGATCCGCTTCCACACCGCCCGCCCCCGCCGCGTTCGCGACGGAGGCTGTGGGCGTGAGGAGGAGGAGGGTCCCTGCGGTACAGGCGATGAGGCCTCGGAGGGAAAGTCTCATCGCTGGGAGAATCGGCATCGGGCAGGTGCTCAGCGAGAACGGGTCGTCGCTGCACGGGTTCCAACACGCGAAGCTCCACGGAGCTGCGCGAACCTATGCAAAGCGACTCGCAGCTGCGTACGAACTACGGAGCGGAGAGCATCGCGGTGAGCACCTCGAGCGCCGCGGCCTTGTGCAGCGGCTCGTTGAGGTTTCCGCACTTCGGCGACTGCACGCACGACGGGCAGCCGCTTGCGCACGGGCACTCGTTGATGAGGGCGTGCGCATCGCGCGCGAGGTCCTCGAAGCGCAGGAATCCCTGGCGCGTGATGCCCACGCCGCCGGGGTGCCCGTCGTAGATGAAGATCGTCGGCCCGCCCGTCTGCGGGTGCGCGTTGGTCGAGAGCCCGCCGATGTCCCAGCGATCGCACATCGCCAGCAGCGGGAGCACCGCGATCTGCGCGTGCTCGGTCGCGTGCAGCGCGCCGAGCAGCGCTTCGAGCGGCACGTCGTCGAGCGTCGGACCGTCGGCCAGCTCGTACCAGAGCGCCTGCGTCGAGTACTCGGTGCGCGGCAGGTCGAGCGCGCGCACGTCGAGCACCTCGCGCGTGCCCATCCGCTTGCGCTGGAACGCGAGCACCTGCTCGCTGACGTTCACGCGGCCGAAGCTCAGCGTCACGCCGCAGCACTCGCGGCGGTCGAGCAGCCGCTCGATCTCGGTGTCGATCTCGCGCTTGGGCTGCGTGTACCAGTCGCCCGTGAACGGCTCGACGAACGCGCGTCGAGTGTCGAGGTTTAGCTCTCCTACCTCGTACTGGCGCCCCTGGTGCAGGTAGACCGCGCCCTCGTGCACGGTCGAGCACGCGCGCGCCAGCTCGACGGTGCCGAGCAGCTCGCCCTGCTGGACGTCGACGACCTGGATGTTGTCCGGCGACGCCGAGCGCAGCGGCACGCGCGCGGCCGGGAAGTCCTCCGGCGCGCGCAGTGTGAAGCGCCCACGCCGCTCGATCAGCGTGCCCTGCGCGGTCAGCGCCTCGCAGTGCGCACGCACCCGCGGTCCGAGGATCTCCGCGTCGGTGTCCGGGTCGATCGGTCCCTCATGGGCGGCGCAGACGAGGTGCGGCAGGTGGATCTGCTCGTTCTCGTGATGCAGGATCGCGGCCTCGACCGGGCGGTCCAGGAACTCGTCGGGGTGACGGCAGAAGAACTGGTCGAGCGCGTCCTCGCCGGCGACGTAGACGGCGAGCCCGCGTCCGCGGCGCCCGGCGCGACCCCACATCTGACGCAGCGAGGCGACCGTCCCCGGGAACGTGACGCAGACGGCCGCGTCGAGCGCGCCGATGTCGATGCCGAGCTCGAGCGCGTCGGTCGTCACGACGGCGAGCAGCTCGCCCTCGGTCAGCCGCCGCTCCAGCTCGCGGCGCTGCTGCGGCGTGTAGCCGGCGCGGTAGGGCGCGACGCGGCTCGCGAGCTCGTGGTGGCCGCTCTTGGTCAGGTCGTCGGAGGCCAGCTTCGCGACGAGCTCGACGCCCTTGCGCGACTTCATGAAGCAGATCGTCCGCGCGCCTTCGCGCACGAGCCGCGCGACGAGCTCGGAGGCTTCCGCCAGCACGCTGCGGCGGGTCTGCAGGACCTCGTCCTCGAGTGGTGGGTTCCACATCGCGATCTGCCGCCGCGCGCCGGGCGAGGCATCGGTGTCGATGAGCTGGACGTCGTCCAGGCCGGTGAGCCGCTCGGCAAGCTCGACGGGATTGGCGATCGTGGCGCTCGCGAGCAGGATGCGCGGGGTCGTTCCGTACGCGTTCGCGACGCGCCGCAGCCGCCGCAGGACGTTCGCGACGTGGCTGCCGAAGACGCCGCGGTAGACGTGTGCCTCGTCGACGACGACGATCGCGAGGTTGGCGAACAGCTCGCCCCAGCGCGCGTGGTGGGGCAGCACGCCGACGTGCAGCATGTCCGGATTGGTCAGGATCAGATTCGAGCGGCGGCGGATCTGGGCGCGCTCCTCGCGCGCGGTGTCGCCGTCGTAGATCGCGGGCCGCAGCTCCTTGTGCAGCCCGAAGCGATGCAGTGCCCGCGCCTGGTCCTGCGCGAGCGCCTTGGTCGGATAGAGGTAGAGCGCGCGGGCGTGCGGGTCGGCGAGCAGCGTCTCGAGCGTCGGCAGCTGGAAGCACAGCGACTTGCCCGACGCCGTCCCCGTCGTGACGATCGTCGTGCCCTTCCAGGCGCTCTCGAGCGCCTGCGCCTGATGGGCGTAGAGGCGCTCGATGCCGGCCGCGGCGAGCGCGCCGTGGAGCTTGGGGTGCAGATCGTGCGGGATCTCGGCGTAGGTCGGCTCGCGCGCGCCCTCGAACGCCTCGCGCACCAGCCGCCCGTCGGAGCGCCCATGCTCGAGCAGGCCCGTCCAGGGCTCGGTGGTGTGCGCGGTCGCCATCGACCTCGATGCTAGACCCGGCCGGCGATGGCGCTCGCAGCCTTGCCGCACCCTGCGCGAATCGCCGTCGTCGAGGTCAGCTCGAGACGCGCTGCACGGGCACGATGTCGCCGGCTCGCAGGTCGAGCCACGACACGTCGAGCTTCGGCAGGAACGCGACGGCGTTCGCGCCATCGTCGAGCAGCAGCTCAACGCGAATCCCCGGGCCGCGGTCGATCAGCTGCGCGACGAGGCCCTCCGCGTCGGCCGGCTCATCAGGCCCGACGATCGTGACTGGGCGTGGGCGCGAGGCCGGTCGCGGCAGCGGCGAAGGGTGGCTGGTGTCGACGGCGTCAGGAAAAGACATGAAATCCAGTCCGGATTAGACTAAATACGAGCATAGCGACTGTCAAATCCGCCCCGGAATCCGGCACGGCTACCCTCGGACGAGGTGCGGTGTGCGTACGTGGACATGGACGGAACGTTGCTCGGCCCTGGAGGCGGGCTGTTCGCCGGGATCGACGGCGAGGTCTCGCTCTTCGGCCCCCGCGCGCTCGAGGCGTGCCTGCGTGCCGACGTCGAGGTCGTGGTCATGTCGGGCCGCCGTCGTGACGTCGCGATCGAGGACGCGCGGCTGTTCGGCCAGGGGTCCTGCATCTTCGAGATCGGCGCCGGCCTGGTGCTCGAGGGCGAGACGCACTGGCTGACCGGATCGTGGACGCCGAAGGGCCTGACGATCCACGAGCAGATCGCGAAGTCCGGTGCCCCGCAGTTCCTGCTCGAGGAGTACAGCGGCTGCCTCGAGGTTCACAGCCCGTGGCACACCGGACGCGAGGTCAGCCATCTGCTGCGCGGCCTCCTCGACACCAAGGACGCGAACGAGATGCTGGCCCAGAACGGCTTCGAGGGCCTCGAGCTGACCGACAACGGCGCCGTCCGCCGGCGCTCACCGGCACTCGCCGCGCTGCCCGCGGTGCACGCCTACCACCTGCGTCCGCGCGGGGTGTCGAAGGCGAACGCCGTGGCCGCGCACCAGCGCATGCGCGGGTACTCGCCCGACGACTGCGTCGCGATCGGCGACTCGCGCGAGGACCTCGGCGTCGCCGGGACCGTCGGCAGCTTCTTCCTGGTCGCCAATGCGCTCGAGCGCGACCCCGCGCTGATGGATTCGCTCGCCGGTCACCCGAACGTCACGGTCACCGAGGGTGCCCACGGCGAGGGTGTGTACGAGGCGATCGTCGGAACGCTGGCTCACCGGCTCTGATGCGCCGCCGTGCCGTTGTCGCTGCCGCCGTGGCGGCGACGATCGCCGTGCTGTGGGTTGTCGGTGCGGGGGCCGGGGCGCAGACTCCGCCGGCGGCGGCGACGCTCGTCATCAAGCAGTCGCTGATCGGCCGCTCCGTGCAGGGCCGGCCGATCGGGGTGACGCGGATCACGGCCGCCGGCGATGTCGTTCGGCGGCGCGTGCTCGTCGTCGGCTGCATCCACGGTGACGAGTGCGCCGGCCGCGCGATCGTCGACCGCCTGCGCGAGCGTGCGCTGCGCGGCGAGTTGCCCGCGCACGCCGAGCTGCTGCTCGTTCGCAACCTGAACCCGGACGGCCGCGCGCTCGGGCGCCGGCAGAACGCGCGCGGGGTGGACCTGAACCGCAACGGCTCCGTGGGCTGGACGGACCTTGGGCCTCCCGGGTCGCGGTTCTACGCTGGCCCGCGCGCGTGGTCGGAGCCCGAGTCTCAGGCGATCCGCACGCTGATCCTCGGCGTCCGGCCCGACATCGTCATCTGGTACCACCAGCCGCTCTCACGCATCGACGTTCCGGAGACGGGCTGGGACGGTCGCGCGCGCCGCTACGCGCGCCTGATCGGCAAGCGCGTCGATCCGCTGCCGGCGTACCCGGGGTCGCTGTCGCGCTGGGTCAACGAGCGCGTGCGCCCAGGCAGTTCGTTCGTGGTCGAGCTGTCTGGGGTTGTGGCGCTGCGGCGCGCCGGGGCGGATGTACATGCGCGCGCGGTGCTGGCGCTGGCGGCGGGGTAGCCGGCGGTTGGCGGCGCCTGGTGGTCGGCTGCGTGACGGGCGCCGGGACGGGGCTGGCCAGGGGAGCGGCGAGCACCGGCCGCGTGGCGAGCACCGGCCGCGTGGCGGATAGTGCTTGGTGCTCGTGCATGATCCGCCACGCTGGATCGACCCTTGCGCCGCGTGGCGGATGGTGCTTCGATGATCGTGCACGATCCGCCACGCTCGGGCTGGCGGCTCGTTCGTCGCGGCGGCGTGGCGGATACGGCTCGATTACCGGAACAGATCCGTCACGCCGGGGCGTGACCGGTGTGCGGGGGCGTCGCGGAGACTCGGTGTGGATCGTGCCCGCTATGCGGGCAGGATGCGCATCACTGGAACGACCTCAAAGTCTCGATGCGCTTCGTGCCCGCTATGCGGGCAAGATCCACACCGAGACTGTCGCGGCTCGTCGAGCCACCCCGACGACCACAGACGCCGTGCCTCAGTCGGCCGCGGCCGCGCGGCGCGCTGCCCGGCGTGCTCGCCAGCGCGCCCAGAAACCTTCGCGCTGGTGCGCGCGGTCGCGGCGCCGCCAGCGTGCGCGCGGCGGGACGGTCGTGCGGACGAGCGCGACCCATTCGTCGAGCGGCAGATCGCCGGAGATCAGCCGCGCGAGCCCGCTCGTCACCGGCGCCTCGACGCCGGCACGGTGGAGCGCGAGTGCGAGCAGCGGCACGAGGTCCAGCGATTCGACGGCCTGCCCGATCTGCTCGGGGATCTGCGCCGCAGGCACGCCCTGGGCGAGCAGCTCGCCGGCGCGGCGGTTGCGGCTTCCGGGGGCGAGCGCGGTCGCCACGAGATCACCGGTTCCCGCGAGGCCGATCATCGATTCGGGCCGCGCGCCCTGCGCCTCGGCATAGCGCCAGACCTCGGCGAAGATGTGTCCCGCCGCGCCGCCGGCGGCGTTCAGTCCCTGACCCTCGGTCGCGCCGCTCGCGAGCGCCGCGGCGTTCTTGGCCGCGCCGGCGAGTTCCACGCCCACAGGATCGTTGGACTCCTCGCAGACGACGCCCGCGCGGTTGAACGTCAGCGCGATCGCGTGCGCGAGGTCCTCGCTCTCGGATGCCGCGACGAGGCCGGCGCCCTCGTTGACCATCTCACGCGCGTGGGCCGGGCCGCCGACGACGGCGATCCGGTGCGGGCCGAAGAGGTGGCGCAGATGCCACGACGGCGCCTGGCCGTCCGGCGGCACGAGGCCCTTCGCCAGCGAGATCACGGACGCGCGCGGACCGAGCCCGCGGGCGGGCAGCGTGGCGATCACCTCGTCCAGGCCGCGCGAGGGAACGCCGAGGAAGACGAGGTCGTACTTGGCAAGGCCCGCGCTCGCAGCTTCGATCCGCAGGTCGGCGGGGAACGCGACGTCGGGGAGGTACTCGCGGTTCTCGCGGTGCGCGCGCAGACGGTCGGCCTGCTCCTCGGTGCGCGTCTGCAGCGTCGTGCGCAGCCCGCCACGCGCGAGCAGCACGGCGACGGCCGTGCCGAACGAGCCGGCGCCCACGACGACGGCGCGGCGGGCGCCGGCGCGGGCGAATGCTGAGCGGGGACGGTCGGCCACGTGGGCTACTACCCGCCCGTCGTCCGGCGGTTTCGGGTGCCGGCCGCGGCGAGCACGGCGCGCGCGGCATTGTGCCCGGGGATCCCGCTCACGCCGCCGCCGCGACGGGCGCCCGCACCGCACAGCCAGACGTTGGCGATATCCGTCTCGACGCCCCAGCTGCCGGCCTGCGCATCGTCGTCGGCGAACGGCCACTGCAGGTCGCGATGGAAGATGTTCCCGCCGGGCAGTGCGAGGTCGCGCTCGAGCTCGACGGGGGTGCGCGCCTCGATGCACGGGATGCCGTCGGGCGTGCGCAGCAGGCAGTCTTCGATCGACTCGGCGAGCACGCTGTCGAGCGAGGCGAGCGTGCGCTGGAGCGCGGTCTCCTTCGCCGCGTCATGGTCGCCCGCGAACAGCCGCGCGGGCATGTGGAATCCGAACAGCGTCAGCGCCTGGACGCCGCGCGCGCGCAGCTCGGGCCCCACGATCGACGGGTCGGCGAGCGAGTGGCAGTAGAGCTCGAGCGGCGGGACCGACGGGATCGCGCCGCCGGCCGCCTCGGCGTAGGCGGTCGCGAACTGCGACGCGCGCTCGTTCACATGGAAGGTGCCGGCGAACGCGTCGGCCGCCGCCATATCGGGGTCGCGCAATGCCGGCAGCCGCTGCAGGACCATGTTGACCTTCAGCTGCGAGCCCTCAGGCCGCGGCTCGACCGGCGCGCGGTCCAGCAGGCGATCCAGGACGGCCGGCGCGGCGCCGCAGAGGACGTGGTCGGCCTCGACGCGTGTGCCATCGGCGAGGTGCACGGTCGCGCGCGTCCCATCGCTGTCGAGCTGGACGACCTCGGCGCTCGTGCGCAGGTCGGCTCCGGCCGCGCGCGCCACCTCGACGAGCGCCGCGCTGACCGCGCCCATGCCGCCGACCGGGACGTCCCAGTCGCCGGTTCCGTTGCCGATCACGTGGTAGAGGAAGCAGCGGTTGGCGAGCAGCGTCGCGTCGCCGGGATCGGCGAACGTGCCGACGAGACCGTCGGTCAGCGCGACGCCGCGCGTGAGGTCATCCGGCAGCCGCGCCTCGAGGGTCGCGCTCAGCGGGCGCTCCATGAAGGCGTCCCAGAGGGCGTCGTCAGCGACCAGTGCGCGCGCGGCGGCACGCGTGACCAGCGGCTCCAGCAAGGTCGGCGCGAGCGCCTGGGCCAGCCGGCGGGTGTCCGAGTACAGGCGCTGCCAGGCGTCGAACGCCGCCGGGTCGCCGGTGACGCGCGCCATCGACGCGGACGTTCGCGCCGCGTCGCCGTCGTCGATCAGCAGCCCGCCGTCGTCTCCGTCGGGCGTGTACGAGGAGATCCGCCGGCGCAGCAGCGGCAGCTCGATGCCGAGCTCGCGCGCGAGCGCACGCGGGAACAGGCTGACGAGATACGCGTAGCGCGAGAGCCGCACGTCGACGCCGGGGAAGGGGCGCTCGGATGCCGCCGCCCCGCCGAGGCGGTCGAGCCGCTCGAGCAGCGTCGTCTCGACGCCCGCGCGCGCGAGCAGCGTCGCCGCCACGAGGCCGTTGTGGCCGCCGCCGATGATCACCGCCGACCGCTCTGCGCTGCCCATCACAGGACCCCCGACCTTGCGAGGTCCTCGCCCGCCTGCTCGAGTGCCGCGAGCGTCCCGGCCTGACGGACGGTCTGCAGGTCGATGATCCGTCGCTCGAACGCGCCGAGCGCGTCCTCGCCGACGATCGCGTGGCACGGCACGCCGGCCTGGCGCGCGTCGGTCGCGAGCTCGCCCGCGGCCTTGCCCTCGAGCGTCGTCGGGTCCAGGCGCCCCTCGCCGACGATCACCGCGCGCGCCGCTCGCATCCGCGTGCCGGCGTCCATCGCGTCGAGGATGAAGCGCGCGCCGGGCTTCAGCTCGGCGCCCAGCGTCGCCCAGAGCCCGCCCGCAAGGCCGCCGGCCGCGCCGGTCATCGGCTGCTCGCGCGGGTCACGCGACCAGGACGCGGCGAGCCGCTCCAGGCGGCGGGTCAGGCGCTTGACCGCCGCGGGGTCTGCGCCCTTCTGCGGGCCGAAGCGCTTGGCGGCGTCCGTGAACGTCGTCCGCACATCACAGAGCGCGACGAGCCGCGCGCCGCGCAGTCCGCCGCCGTCGGCGATCGCCTCGAGCGCGCCCGCTCCACCGTCGGTGGTCGCGCTGCCGCCGAGGCCGACGAGGATCACCTGTGCGCCGGCATCGACGGCGGCGATGATCAGCTCGCCGGTGCCGTGCGTCGTGGCCGCCTCGGCGTCGCGCTCAGCCTCGGGCACGAGACCCAGGCCGCTCGCCTGCGCCATCTCGACGACCGCCGCATCACCGTCCGACAGCAGCCCAAAGCCGGCCGAGACCGGCGCGCCGAGCGGGCCGCGGACCGTCGCGGCGCGCGTCTCCCCGCCGAGCGCCAGCAGCAGCGTCTCCATCGTCCCTTCGCCGCCGTCGGCGACCGGCATCAGGTCGGGCGGGACGAGACCACCGCGCTCGAGGCCGCGGCCGATCGCGCCCGCGACCTCGGCGGCGCGCAGGGTTCCCTTGAACGAATCCGGCGCGACGAGCATCGGTCGGAGGTCCGTGATCGGCGTTGCGGGGGCTGCGGACGTCGGCACGTTCCGGCATCCTCGCATCGGCATGGCCAAGGACGAGACCACCATCGAGGCTGCGGGGCGCGACGTGCGCATCACGAGCCCTTCCAAGGAGCTGTTCCCGGCGCACGCGGGCAACCCCCCGATCGCCAAGCTCGAGCTCGTGCGTTTCTACGTCGAGCACGCCGACGCCGTGCTGCTCGGCGTGCAGGAGCGGCCGACGGTGCTCAAGCGCTGGAACACGGGCATCACCGGCAAGCCGTTCTTCAACAAGCGCGTGCAGTCGCCGCCCGACTGGCTGCAGACCGCGACCGTCAGCTTTCCCTCCGGGCGCAGCGCGCAGGAGCTCGTCCCGGTCGACGCCGCGCACCTCGCCTGGGCCGCGAACCTCAACAACATCGACTGGAACCCGTGGGCGGTGCGGCGCGCCGACCTCGACCATCCGGATGAGCTGCGCGTCGATCTGGACCCGTCCGACGGCGTCGGCTTCGAGACCGTGCGCGAGGTCGCGATGACGGTGCACGAGGTGCTCGGCGAGCACGCGATGCTCGGCTTCCCGAAGACGAGCGGCTCGCGCGGGATCCACATCAACGTGCGGATCAGGCCGGACTGGGACTTCACCGAGGTGCGCCGCGCCGCGCTCGCGCTCGCGCGTGAGGTCGAGCGCCGGATGCCCGGGAAGGCGACGTCGAAGTGGTGGAAGGAGGAGCGCGTCGGCGTCTTCCTCGACTACAACCAGAACGCGCGCGACCGCACCGTCGCGAGCGCGTACAGCGTGCGCCCGGTTCCGGCTGCGCAGGTGTCGTGCGGGCTGCAGTGGGACGAGGTCCCGGACGTCGAGCTCGGCGACCTGACGTTCTTCACGGTGCCCGCGCGGCTGGCGAGCATGGGTGACCCGCTGGCGGCGATCGACGACGTCGCACACGACCTGACGCCGCTGCTCGACCTCGCTCGGCGTGACGAGGAGCAGGGCCTCGGCGACGCGCCCTGGCCACCGCATTTCCGCAAGCAGCGCGGCGAGCCCAAGCGGGTTGCGCCGAGCCGCGCGAAGGAGGACCCGACGGACGAGTAGACCGCCGGGCTCTCAGAGAGTTCTCAGCGTTCTCTTGGAATCCCCACACGCTTCGACGGAAGGCTGCTCGACATGCCTTCCACCGATCTCCAGCGCCCCAGCGAGCTCGACGCGCAGCTGCACGCCCCGCCCGCGTCGGTGACGATCGTCGTGCCCGTCTACAACGAGGAGCACGTGCTCGAGCGCGTCGATCCGGCGGCTGCACGAGTACCTCACGCGACAGCTTCCCGTTCGACTGGCAGATCGTCGATCGCCGACAACGCGAGCACCGACGGGACGGCCGCGATCGGCCGCGCACTCGCGCGACGAGCTGCCCGGCGTCGAGCTGCTGCAGCTCGAGCAGAAGGGCCGCGGCCGCGCGCTGCGGGCGGCCTGGTCGCGCAGCGACGCCGACGTCGTCTGTTACATGGACGTCGACCTCTCGACCGACCTGCGCGCGCTGCTGCCGCTGGTCGCGCCGCTGCGTCTCCGGACACAGCGACGTCGCGATCGGCACGCGGCTGACGCACAGCGCGCACGTCGTCCGCGGGCCCAAGCGCGAGCTGATCTCGCGCATCTACAACCGGCTGCTGCGCATCAGCCTGCTCGTCGCGCTTCACCGACGCGCAGTGCGGCTTCAAGGCCGTCCGCGGCGACGTCGCGCAGCGGCTGCTGCCGCAGGTCCACGACGACGGCTGGTTCTTCGACACCGAGCTGCTCGTGCTCGCCCAGCGCGAGGGCCTGCGGATCCACGAGGTGCCGGTCGACTGGGTCGACGACCCCGACTCGCGCGTCGACATCGTCGCGCACGGCGCTCGACCGACCTGCGCGGCGATCGTGCGGCTGCTGGCGGCCGCACGCCTCACGCGCTTCCTGACGGTCGGCGTCTGCTCGACGCTCGCCTACGCGCTGCTCTTCCTGCTGCTGCGCGAGCCGCTCGGCGCGCAGGCTGCCAACGCCGCTCGCGCTCGCGATCACCGCGGTCGGCAACACGGCCGCCAACCGCCGCTTCACCTTCGGCGTGCGCGGCCGCCAGCGACCGTGTGCGCCAGTACGCCGGGGGCGCCGTCGTCTTCGCGCTGACGCTCGGGCTGACCAGCGGGCGCGCTCGCGCTGCTGCAGCGGCATCGACCCCGACCCCTCGCGCGTCGACCGAGGTCTTCGTCCTCGTCACCTCGAGCCTTGCCGCCACGGCGACGCGCTACGTCGCGCTGCGCTCGTGGGTCTTCGCCACACCGCAGCGGTCCCGGCCTCACCGACCGCGCGATCGCTGTCCTCGCCCGTGCCGGCCAGACGCCCGGCTCCTGACCTGCCCATCCCAACGACCAGGACGATCACGATGTCAACCTCCTCACGTGCCGCTTCCCGCCCCGACCAGCGCTCACGCGCCGCGCACGCGCACGCTTCGCGATCGCGCGCCCGCAGCCCGGAGCTGATCGGCCTGCTCGCTGCTGGCCGCCGTGCTCTACCTCTGGGGCCTCGGCCAGAACGGCTACGCCAACGAGTACTACGCCGCCGCCGTCCGCTCGATGGCCGGCAGCTGGCACGACTTCCTCTACGGCTCGTTCGACTCCGGCGGCGCTGATGACGGTCGACAAGCCGCCGCTCGCGCTCTGGGTCCAGGCGCTGTCGGTTCGCGCGTTCGGCTTCAGCTCGCTGGAGCATGCTCGTGCCGCAGGCGCTGATGGGCATCGCGACCGTCGGCCTGATCTACGACCTGACGCGCCGGCGCTTCGGCCGCGCGGCCGGGCTTCGCCGGCGGCCTCGCGCTCGCGCTGACGCCGATGACCGTCGCGATCTCGCGGCACAACAACCCGGACGCGCTGCTGGTCCTCTGCTCGGTCGCCGCGCTGTGGTTCATCGGTCCGCGGCGCTCGAGGACGGCCGCACGCGCTGGCTGGTCGTGCGGCCGGCCTCGCGATCGGCCTCGGCTTCGAGACGAAGATGGCCGCGGCGCTGCTGATCGTCCCGGGCGATCGCCGCCGCCTGGCTGTGGGTCGCGCCGCGCGGCGGCTGGGCTGCCGTGCGCGCAGCTGCTCGCCGGCGGCGCGACGCTGCTCGTCAGCGGGCTCGCCTGGCCGCTGCTGATGTGGCTCACGCCCGCGGCGAGCCGGCCCGTGGATCTCGGGCACGGAGCGACAACAGCATCTGGTCGCTGATCTTCGGCTACAACGGCCTCGGCCGCCTGTTCGGACAGAGCGGCGGCCCGGGTGGCGGCGCCGGGGTCCGGGCGGCGGCGGCGGTGGCGGCCTGTTCGGCGGTGAGCCGGGCATGCTGCGGCTGCTCAACCAGGCGCTCGGCGGCCAGGCCGGCTGGCTGCTCGGCTTCGCGCTCGTCGGCGGCGCGGCCGTGCTCGTGCAGACGCGCCTGCGCCGGACCGACGCCCGCACCGGCTGGCTGATCGCCATCGGCGGAGCGTTCCTCGTGACCGCGATCGCGTTCAGCAACGCCTCGGGAATCTTCCACCCGTACTACGTCTCGCTGCTCGCGCCGTTCACGGCGGCGCTCGTCGGCGCGACCGTCGGCATCGTCCTCAAGGACGGCCTGACCGCGCGGATCGTCGCCCCGCTCGCGATCGTCGCGGGCATCGTGTGCGAGCTCGTCGTCCTCGGCAACGGTGCCGGCGGCGCGGCGTGGACCAAGCCGCTGATGCTGCTGCTCGGAATCGGCGGCGCGACCGCGCTCGCGTTCGGGCTCCCCGCGAAGGCCCGCGCGATCGTCGTCGCCGTCGCATTCGGCGCGCTGCTGCTCGCCCCGGCCTCGTGGGCCTTCCAGACACTCGGGCACGCGACCAGCGGGACGTTCCCGATGGGCGGCGGCACGAGCGTCAGCATGGGCATGGGTGGCCCGGGTGGTGGCGGTCCGGGTGGCGGCATGGGCGGTCCGGGCGGCGGCGGTCCCGGCGGCAGGCCAGGGCGGCCCGCCGTCCGGCGGCGCGGCTCCGACCGGTGGCTTCACACCGCCCGGCGCGACCGCCGGCACCGGCGCACAGCCGACCGGGACGCCTGCGGCCGGCGGCATGGGTGCCATGGGCGGCGGCGGTGGCTTCGGCGGCGGCAACAGCCAGTCGCTGACCAGCGCGATCGCCTACGCCAAGGCTCACGGTGGCGGCACGATCGGCGTCTCCAGCCAGTCGGGAGCCGCCACCGCGATCATTCGCTCCGGCGCCGACGTGGCCGGCATCGGCGGCTTCTCCGGGCGCGAGAGCGAGGTCAGCGTCGCGTGGCTCGCCAACGCGGTCGCCGACGGCCGCATCCGCTGGGTGCTCGGTGGCTCGGACTCCGGTGGCGTCCCGCGTGACGGTCGCACCGGCTCGACGACCGTCATGAGCGCGGCCGCCAAGGCGTGCACCGCGGTGTCGCTGGACTCGACCGCCGCCACGACCGCTGCGACGACCACCACCACCACGACAACCACTGCCGCGACGACGCTCTACGACTGCGCCGGCAAGGCAGACGCACTGCGCTCGGCGGGCACGTAAACCAGGCTCTCCAGCGATCGGCTGCAGATAGCGCCACGGGGTGGCGCGAAATGCAGCCGATCGCCGGTGGAGGGGGCGGGGCCTGCGCGGGACGGCGCAGGCCCCGCGCCTCATATCTGCAGGCCGGCCGTCACTCCGCGACCGCGATCTCCCCGCCCAGCTCGAACGGCGGGACGAGGTCGATCTGGTCGCCGCTCCAGAAGCGGCCCGGGTCGTACCAGCTCGCGGGCCGCCGGCTCGGGAGGATGCCCATCGCCTGATAGGTGGTCGCGACGAGCTCGGCGCAGTAGATCGTCTCGAGCGAGGACTCGCGATTGCGAAAGCGGCCCGTCACCCATCCGCGTGCGAGCCCGAGCGTCTTCGGGAACGCGCGCCCGTCGAAGTCCTGGATCACGGCCATCAGCGCGTCCTCGTGCCGGCGCTCGATCGTGCCGCTCAGCCGGCGCGTCCAGGCGCGCTGGTCGTAGCGCTCGTCCCAGGTGCGCACCGCGTCGGCGAGACGGTGCAGCTGCACGCCGCGCTGGTGCTCGCCGGTCCACACGTCGGGCAGCGAGCGGCCCATCTCGGCGTGCCACAGCAGCGGCGGCAGATCGTCGAGCGCGACGACCATGCCGACGTGGTTCACCGGCGCGTTCGTCAGCGTCCGGATCGCCATGTCCGCGACGGAGCGTCCGCGGAACAGCCAGATGTCACCGGTCGAGGCCTCGGCGACGGCCTCGGCGAGGGTCAGCGTGGTGCCGGGCACGGTCGTAACCTACGTGCATGCTGCGACGCCATTGGAAGCTCCTCGGCCTCGCCGGGCTGGCGGGAGTCGCCGCCACCGGCGTCGTGGTCGCGCGCAAGCGGCGCGACCAGGTGGAGTACGACCCCGACGAGCTGCGCGACCGCCTGCACGAGCGCCTCGGCGACGCCGCGCCCGCGACGCGCACCAACGGCGCGCACGCCGCGTCGACGTCCTAGCCGAGCACGATCTCCGCGACGCTGCGCACGGTCGCCGCGTCGCCGGCGATCAGCATCGTCGACACCGCGGAGTCGCGCCAGGCCTCGAGGTCATGCGCGATCTTGTCGCGCGGCCCGATCAGCGCGAGCTGCTCGACGAGCTTCGTGGGGACGGCCGCCGCGGCCTCGTCCTTCTTGCCGTCGAGATAGAGGTCCTGGACGACCTTCATCTCGGCCTCGTAGCCCATCCGCACCGGGACGTCGTGATGGAAGTTCGCGCCGCGCGCGCCCATCCCGCCGAAGTAGAGCGCGTACATCGGGCGCACCATGTCGGCGGCTGCCTCGATGTCGTCGTTGATGATCACGGGGACGGTCGCGGTCACCTCGAAGTCGTCCCACGAGCGCCGCGCGCCCTCGCGCGCGAAGCCCTCCTCCAGACGTGGCCGGTAGAGGTCCTCGTGGTGCGGTGAGTAGAACAGCGCCATCCAGCCGTCGGCGATCTCGGCGGTCAGCGCGATGTTCTTCGGCCCTTCGGCCGCGATGTAGATCGGGATGTCCTCGCGGACGGGATGCAGCGTCGGCTTCAGCGCCTTGCCGAACCCGGAGACGCCCTCACCCTCGGTCAGCGGGAGCTTGTAGAACGGCCCGTCGCTGGTGACGCGGTTGCGCGCGAAGCACTCGCGGCAGATCTGCACGTACTCGCGGGTGCGCGCGAGCGGCTTGGCGAACGGCTCGCCGTACCAGCCCTCGACGACCTGCGGCCCGGACACGCCGAGCCCGAGGATGAAGCGCCCGCCGCTGAGGTGGTCCATCGTCAGCGCGGCCATCGCGGTCGCCGTCGGCCGGCGCGCGCTCATCTGCATGATCGCCGTGCCGAGACGCACGTTCTTCGTCGCCGCGCCCCACCAGGCGAGCGGCGTCAGCGCGTCGGATCCGTAGGCCTCGGCCGTCCAGATCGAGTCGAAGCCGAGCTCATCGGCGGCGGCGATCGCCTCGACCGCACCGTGCGGCGGCCCCGCCATCCAGTAACCCGTATTCAGTCCCAGCTTCAGATCTCGACCCATGGCGCGCAACCTACCGGGGAATCGGTCGAGATCGAGCCCGCTCAGCGGGCTTCAGCTCTACCGATCCCGCCGCGCTGCGCCGCGAGCCGCCGCGGGACCTACGAGTCGAGCTGGTCGACCGTGCACTCGGCGGGCGGCTTGTCGTCGCGCCAGCGCTGCACCTTGGCGCCGTGGCGGATCCGCCCGGCGCTGGTGTGGTCGAACGTGATCTCGACGACGAGCTCGGGCCGCAGCTCGACCCACTGCAGGTCGCGGCCGGCGGTCCAGCGCGAGGGCTCGGCGCTGCCGCGCTCGCCGGTCTCGTAGGGCTGCAGCGTGTCGACGAGCTCGCGCTTCTCCTTGGCGGTGAAGCCGCTCGAGTGGCCGACCTCGCGCAGCCGCCCGTCCGGCTCGTAGAGCCCGAGGATCAGCGCGCCGACGGTGCCCTCGGCCTTGCCGGGCCGCCAGCCCATGACGACGGTGTCGATCGTGCGCACGCGCTTGATCTTCGCCATCGCGTCGCGCTTGGACGGGGTGTACGGCGCGTCGAGCTGCTTGGCCATCACACCCTCGGCCTCCTGCAGCCAGTGCTCGGCTTCGGCCGGCGTGCGCACCATCGGCGTCAGCTCGATCGGGCCGGTGACGAGCGCCTCGAGTGCGGCGCGGCGCTGCTCGTAGGGCTGGTCCATCAGCACCTCGTCCTCGCGCGCGAGCAGGTCGAACGCGACGAACACCGCCGGCGTCTCCTCACTCAGCCGCGTGATCCGCGAGGCGGCCGGATGGATCCGCTGGCCGAGCGCGTCGAAGTCCTCACGCCCGCGCGCGTCGCGGACGATGATCTCGCCGTCGATCACGTAGCGGCCGGGCGGGAACTTCAGTTCGGGGAAGTAGCGCGTCAGCGGACGGTCGTTGCGCGAGCGGATCTCCGCTTCGTCGCCGTCGACGAAGACGATCGCGCGAAACCCGTCCCACTTGGGCTCGAACGCCCAGCCGGGCTCGTCAGGCAGGCTGGTGCGTGAGCGGGCGAGCTGGGGAAGGAGCGGCGGGGCCAGCGGCAGCGGCATCAGCGCGGACCCTAGTGGGCGACGAGCCCAGCTGAAGCGCGATCACGGCGCCCAGCACGAGTGCGGCGCCAGCGGCCTGCAGCGCGCCGAGCGACTCGCCCAGCAGCAGCGCGGCGAGGCCGACGCCGACGACGGTCTCCATCGTCGAGAGGATGCTCGCGGTGCCGGGGCCGACGCGCGGCAGCGCCAGCAGGAACGAGGCGATCGGGACGACGGTGCAGATGACGGCGAGCAGGCCGATCGCGGCCCAGCCCTGCGGCTCGAGTGCCGCGAAGTTGATGCTGCCGGTCGCGGTGCCGAACGTGACGGTGCCGATCGCGGCGCCGGTGATCACGAGCGCGGCGAGCAGCAGGCCGTCGACGCGCGCGGCGAAGCGGTCGGCGAGCAGCACGTAGGTCGCGTAGGCGACGGTCGCCGACGCGGCGAACATCAGGCCGGGGCCGCTGAGCGCGCCGATCTGCGCGCCGCCGAGCACGAGTGCGGCGCCGGCGAGCGCGACGGCCAGCGCGATCGCGCGGCGGCGGTCGGGGCGCTCACGGCCGAGCGCGATCGCGGCCGCGACGACGAGCACCGGGTAGGTCGACAGCAGCAGCGCGACGAGCGACGCGTCGAGGCGCTCGAGCGCGGAGAAGTAGAGGCTCGCCTCGCCGGCGTAACAGACGGCGCCGAGCAGCAGTGCGGCGAGCACGATCCGCAGCGACGGGAACGTGGGCCGGCGCCAGGCGATCAGCGCCCAGAGCAGGACGGCGGCCAGCACGAAGCGCCCTGCGAGCAGGGTGACGACGCCCGACCCTCCGGCGTACGCGACCTTCGCGAGGACGCCGGAGGCGCCGAACGTCACGGCCGACAGGAGCGTCAGTGAGACGCCGACCGAGTGGTCGCGTCCCTGCTGGACCGGCGTCATCGCGGCTACCAGTTGGGGCGGCCGTCGAGATGACGGGAGTCGACGCCGTACTTGACTGCGGCGTAGCCGAAGCCTCCGTAGACGGCGGCGGCGGTGACGATGGTGACGAGTCCGAGAATCATGGTGGTACCTCTTTGGAAATGCTGGAGTTGGAACCTGCGACCACCAAGGTAGGGCCTTCCGGCTCAAGGAACTACATCCACTTCCCTCTAGTATGTGAAGGCAAAGCCTTGAGGTCACCGGAGGCCTTCGAGATATGAACCTGCAGCAACTCGAGTACTTCCTCGCCACCGCCGACCGCGGCTCGTTCAGCGCGGCCGCCCACTCGCTGCATCTCGCGCAGCCGTCCGTGAGCGAGCAGGTGCGGCGGCTCGAGGCGGAGCTCGGCGTCGCACTGTTCGCGCGCGTCGGCCGCGGCCTCGTGCTGACGGAGGCCGGCCGCTCGCTGCGCCCCCACGCCGAGGGTGTCCTGGAAGGCGTGCGCGAGGCGCGCGAGTCGGTGCTCGAGGTGCGCGAGCTGCGCGGCGGGACGGTCAGCCTCGGCACGTTCTCGACGGCACGCGACTACCTCGGCTCCAATCTCGTCGCCGAGTTCCGCCGGCGGCATCCGAACGTGCGCGTGCGGATCCTCGGCCTGAACTCGGCCGAGGCTGCGCAGGATGTGCGCGACGGGCGCCTGGAGGCCGCGATCGTGGCGCTGCCCGTGGATGCCGAGGGGCTCGACATTCGCCCGGTCGTCGACGACGAGCTGTTCTTCGCGAGCACCGACGCCAGCCACCTGCGCAAGCCGATGACGATCGAGCGGCTCGCCGAGCTGCCGCTCGTCATGGGCGATGCGAGCTACCGGCTGCAGGACCCCACGCGCAGGCAGCTCGCCGAGCTCGCACAGCGCGCGGGCGTGACGCTCGAGCCGGTCATCGACGTCGAGACCGTCGCCACCGTCCTGGACCTCGTCGCGGCGGGCGCCGGCGACACGATCC
Organism: uncultured Actinomycetes bacterium; assembly: GCA_963821685.1. Classification (GTDB taxonomy): domain Bacteria; phylum Actinomycetota; class Thermoleophilia; order Solirubrobacterales; family Solirubrobacteraceae; genus F1-60-MAGs163. Next base: position 481,577 of record CAWGEW010000001.1, read on the forward strand.
TCGAGCGCGGGCTGCTCGTCTCACGCGGCGCGCGCATGTCGAAGAAGATCGGGTGGGTGCCGTTCGCGGACCCGATCATGATCACGATGGCGTTCGTCTCGCGGCGCGACGCACCGCTGTCGCCCGCGGCGCGCGTGATGGTCGACCTGATCGAGGAGCGGCTGCGGCTGACCACGAAGGAGCTGGCCGACGCCCCGCGCCGCCGGCTGCCCGCCTAGCGATCATCCGGCGGTGGGGCGTAGGCTCCGCCCGCGATGGGGCTGACAACGCTGTATGCGCGCAGCGGTGATCTGCGGATCGCCTACCAGGTGACCGGCGAGGGACCGCTCGACATCGTGTTCGTGCCGCTGTTCGCGTCGAGCATCGAGGCCATATGGGACATCCCGGATTCCGCGCGGATCCTGCGCCGGCTCGCGTCGTTCTCGCGGCTGATCGTGTTCGACCGGCGCGGGTCGGGGATGTCGGACGGGGCGCCCGGCATGGCGTCGCTCGAGGACCAGGTGGACGACGTGCGGGCGGTCCTGCGAGCGACCGGCTCCCGTCAGCCCGCACTGATCTCGATGCTGGAGGGCAGCGCGCTGGCGGCGCTGTTTGCGGCCTCCCACCCCGACGTGGTGCGAGCGCTCGTGATGATGACTCCGACGATGCGCCTGGTGCGGGGACCCGGCTACGAATGGGCGCACTCGCCCGAGGAGCGGGCGGCGTTCATCGCCGCGCTTGTCGAGCACTGGGGCGCCGAGTCGCCGCAGAACCCTTGGAATCGCTGGTGGGGCAGTGACGAACGCGCTCGATGGGCGCTGGCGCGGATGCAGCGCCTGTCGATGAGCCCCGGCGCTGTCGCCGCGGCCCAGACGATGGCGGGGGAGGTTGACGTGCGCCACGTGCTTCCGAGCGTCCAGTGCCCGACGCTCATCCTGCGCCGGGCCGACGACACGTTCCTCGACGAGCGCCACTCGCTCTATGTGGCCGACCACATCCCGAACGCGAGCTATGTCCAGCTCCCAGGGGACTCCCCGGTCTGGCACGGTGAAACCGACGACACGGCCGATGAGATCCAGCAGTTCCTGACCGGCGTGCGACGGCCGGTCGCCAGCGACCGCGTGCTGGCAACCGTCCTGTTCACCGACATCGTCGGTTCCACTCAGCACGCCGCCGAGCTCGGCGATGGCAGGTGGAGATCACTGCTGGGGCGCCACGACACGCTCGTGCGCGAGCAGGTCGAGCGTCATCGCGGACGCTTCGTGAAGTCGCTCGGCGACGGAGCGCTCGCGACGTTCGACGGTCCGAGCCGCGCCATCGACAGCGCGCTCGCGATCCGCGACGGTGTCCGCGAGCTCGGCCTCGAGATCCGCGCCGGACTGCACACCGGGGAGTGCGAGCTGCTCGGCGACGACGACATCGGTGGGCTCGCCGTCCACATCGGCGCGCGCATCAGCAGCGCCGCAGCGCCGGGTGAGGTGCTCGTCAGCAGCACGGTCCGCGACCTGATCGTCGGCTCGGGCCAGACCCTGGCCGACCGCGGCGAGCACGACCTCAAGGGCGTCCCCGGACCCTGGCGGATCTTCGCTGTGGAGACGTAGCCGGGGCACCCCGGCTGACGGGTTCGCGCTTCAGTCCTTGCGCGGAGCGGCGGTCCCGCCGCGCAGACGCCGCAGCAGCGCGTCGGCGGCGCGCGAGTCGATGTTGTGCAGCACGCCGAGCAGCCGCACGAGCGGCGGGAACCAGACGGAGCGGTCGTCGTTCTCGATCGCCTTCAGCACGCGCCGGGCGAGCTCGTCGGGGCTCGCCGCATTCGGACCGCCGCGGTACCAGTCCGGCATGCGGTCCTTCTCGTGGTCGTGCAGGTTCGTCGCGATCTCGCCGGGGTAGACGGTCGTCAGCGAGACGCCCGTCCCGCTCAGCTCATGGCGCAGCGCCTCGGCGAACATCCGCTGCGCGGCCTTCGTCCCGCCGTAGACGGCGGCCCACGGGAACGAGCGCATCGCCGCGCCGGACGACACGACGACGACGTGGCCGTTCGCGCGATCGAGCAGGTACGGCAGGCCGAGGTGGACGGTGCGCAGCGTCCCGTGCCAGTTGACCTCGCTCATCTGCAGCTGCTGCTCCAGCGTCTGGCTGCGATACGGCCCGTAGTGCGTGATTCCGGCGTTCGCGACGACCAGCTCGATCCCGCCGGCCTGCTCGGCGAACGTCTCGAGCGCGGACGCGGACAGACTCGGTGTCCGCGACGTCGCATGCCAGGACGTGGTGCTCGCCGGGAAGCTGCGCGGCGAGCGCAGCCGACTCGTCCGTCGAGCGCGCGGCCAGACCGACGATCGCGCCGCGATCGGCCAGCGCGCGCGTCAGCGCCGCGCCGATCCCGCGTGATGCGCCGGTGACGAAGGCTCGTGTGCCAGGTGTGATCTGCACCGCGGGGACCCTACCTCCAGGGGTACCATCGCCACATGTCCGAAGAGCACGCGACCGTTGCCGAAGAGGAATACCTGCAGACGATCTTCTGGCTCGACGAGGCGGGGCTTCCGATGAGCGCGGCCAACGTCGCGCGCGCGATGCAGCTGTCCCCGCCGACGGTCCACGAGATGATCCGCCGGCTCGAGCGCGACGGCTACATCACGCGCGGCGACGACAAGCTGATCGAGTTCACGGACACCGGGCGCGAGCACGCGGAGGGCATCGTCCGCCGCCACCGCCTGATCGAGCGCTTCCTCACCGACGTCCTGGGCATCCCGTGGGACGAGGTGCACGAGGAGGCCGAGCGGCTCGAGCACGCGATGAGCCCGGTGCTCGAGGCGCGGATGATGGCCGCGATCGGTGACGCGAAGACCTGCCCGCACGGCCACCCGATCGAGGTCGGGCAGCGCCACGCCGGCGTCCCGCTCGCCGACGTCGAGGTCGGCGCGACCGTCGCGGATCCTGCGCTTCGAGAACGAGGCCGAGGACCTGCTGCACTACCTCAAGGCCGCGGGCGCCGAGCCCGGCATGACGGGCACGCTCGCCGAGCGCAGCGACGACGAGGTCGTGGTCGCCGGCGACGGCGGCGAGCGCGTCGTCCTGACGGCCAGCGTCGCGGAGACCGTCAGCGTGTCCGCCGATCCCTCACCGCCGCAGCGGACCGCGCTCCCCGATCAGCTCGTGATCGCGACGGAGCGCTACGGGCGCTGAGACGCGGAGCTCCTACAGCTCCGCGTACGCAGCTGCCAGCCGCTTGATGCCCTCGCCGATCTCGTCGGGCGTGACGCCCGAATAGGCCAGCCGCAGGGTGTTCTCGCCGCCCTCCAGCAGGAAGTCGGTGCCCTTGACGAACGTGACGCCGTGCTCGGCGGCCTTGTCGAGCAGCACGTGCACGTCGGTGCCCTCGGGCAGCTCGACCCACATGAAGTAGCCGCCCTCGGGCGCCTGGAAGCGGGCGTCGGGCAGGTGCTCGGCGAGCGCTGCGGTCAGCGCCGCCACGCGGTCGGCGAGCGCCGCGCTGACGGTCTTCACGGCGTCGTTGATCCGGCCGCTCGAACAGAACTGGTAGACGATCGACTGCGCGACCATGTTCGGCGAGATGTAGGTGTTCGTCGCGTTGCGGGCGATCGTGGCGATCAGCTCGTCGGGGCCGACGAGGTAGCCGACGCGGATGCCCGGGCAGACCGTCTTGGAGAACGACGACGCGTACACGACGTGCTTGGCGTCGGCCCCATCCAGCGACAGCATCGTCGGCAGCGGATGGCCGGTGAAGCGGATCTCGATGTAGGGGTCGTCCTCGAAGATCGTGAAGCCGAACTCCGCCGCGAGCGCGAGCAGCTCGACCCGCTTCTCGCGACTGAGCGTGTAGCCGGCGGGGTTCTGGAAGTTCGGGATGATGTGGGCGAGCTTCGGGCGCACGCCGCCTTCGAGCAGCTTGCGCAGTGCGACGACGTCGATCCCGTCGGGCTCGAGCTCGACCATGTGGATCTCGGCGCCGCGCTGCTTGAGGCCGAGCAGCGTGCGGTCGTAGGTCGGCTTCTCGACGATCACGGCGTCGCCGGGCTGCACGAGCGCGTCGAACAGGAACGCGTCGGCCTGCATCGAGCCGTTGGTGACGAGCACGCGCGATTCCTCGACGCCATGGCGCTCGGCCAGCCAGCGGCGCAGCGGCACGTACCCGATCGACGTGCCGTAGGCGGTCGTCCCGGCGGCGTCGCTGGTGAACGCGTTCTCAGCGGCGGTCTTCAGGCCTTCGACATCGACGATGTCGAGCGACGGTGCGCCACGGGCAAAGGAGATCATCTCGGCCATGCAGCCAGACTAGCTCGCGCCGTCTCGGCGCTGGCCCGCGGGTCAGCGCAGCACGATCGCGTACAGCGGCGGCGTGCCGGAGAAGTAGGTCTTCAGCCGCGCCGCGGCCTGGCGAACCTCGTCGCTGTCGGCTGCGGCGGCGCTCGCGTAGAGGATGATCCGCGTCGCCAGCGGGTAGCTGCCGTCGCGCAGCGTCGAGGGCGTCGGGTCGATGCACGGCTCCCCGGGTGCCGCGGCGCCTGCGAGCAGGACGAGGCCGTTGCGCTTGTCGAATGCGGTGCCGGCGGCGAAGGCCTGGTCGCGCGGTGCGCGCCTGACAGCCTCGTCGCGGCGCTCGGTCGGGCCGGGATCGCGGCGGCGCGTGTCGAGCCCGGGGGCCGCCGGAACGCTCACGCACGTGCGGCCGCGGATGCCCTTGCGCGCAAAGCCGCTGGCAACGAGGACGGGGGAGGCGACCTGCTGAATGCCGGGGCACTGCCAGACCGCGCCGCCGGGTGTGACGACGTCGATGCCGGCGGCGATCCGGCCGCGGCAGACGTCGCGGCGCACGTCGGCGTTGGCGGCGGTCCGCAGCTGCGGGATCGCGCTGATGCCGCCGCCCGCCGCGGTGATCGCGGAGTCGGTGGCCGCGATGCCGGTCGGCACCGTGGACTTCTTCGGCGGCGAGCCGCCGCCGATCGTGAGCGCGTAGAGAATGCTGAGGACGGCGATGACGATCGCGACGGCGATCAGCCGGCGCCACGGCAGCGGCGGGAGCGTCGGCAGCTCCGGCGGGGACTGGATGACCGGACCGCCGGCCTCCGGCTCGGCTTCGAGCTCGGCGCTGGTCGGGCTGCTCGACGTCCTCCGGGGTCTCAACGTCGACGGTCGCGGCGCCGGTGTCGACCGCCGCCTCCGGCTCGCTCTCCGCCTCCGGCTCACTCTCCACCTCGGGCCCGCGCACGGAGGCGCGCGGAGGCTCGTGCTCCTCGTGCTCCTCCGGCTCCAGCGGCAGCGTCACCTCGGGCCGCGGCGGGCTGGCCGCCGGCATCGACGGGATCACGATCGATGCGGACGGCGCGCCGGTCGCGCGTTCCAGCCGCACCAGTGCGCGGCCGTGGTCCTCGACGACGGTCTGCGCGGTCTCGCGCAGGCGATCGGTCGCGCTGGTCAGGCCGTCGAGCGTCTCGCGCAGCGCTGCGAGCTTCGTGCGCGCGTCCTGGGCGAAGAGGTCGATCTCCGGCGGCGGCGCGGGCGGCGCGGCGACACCACCGCCACCGCCGTATGACGGCTCGGCGGACGTCGCGATCTCACGTTCGGGCGGCGCCCCGGGCGGCGCGGGTGCACCGGCCGCGACGCTGGCGTCCTCGGACGCGTCGGTGCGCAGCTCGCGCTCGAGGTCCAGCAGTCGTCGCTCGAGGTCCCCGAGCGACTCGCGAACGTCGCGCTGTTCGCCGTCGCCGGTCATGATCGGCGAACGGTACGCGGCGCCTCGGAGGGCACCGCGCTCGGCGAGCCCTCAGCCGCCGAGGATCTCGACGGCGATCTCGGCGACCTCGGTCGGGGTGCGCCCGACGCGCACGCCCTTGGCCTCGAGCGCCTCGGCCTTCGCGATGGCGGTGCCGGACGAGCCCGAGACGATCGCGCCCGCGTGGCCCATCTGCTTGCCGGGAGGCGCCGTGAAGCCCGCGATGTAGCCGATCACCGGCTTCGTCACGTGCTCGGCGATGTAGTCGGCGGCCTCTTCCTCGGCCGATCCGCCGATCTCACCGCTCAGCACGATCAGCTCGGTCTGATCGTCGGCCTCGAACAGCTCGATGATGTCGATGAACGAGCTGCCCGGAACCGGGTCGCCGCCGATGCCGACGATCGAGCTGTTGCCGAAGCCGCGCAGGGCGATCTCGTTGCCGATCTGGTAGGTCAGCGTGCCCGAGCGCGAGACGACGCCGACGTTGCCCTCCTTGAAGAACGACGCCGGGATGATGCCGACGTTCGCCTTGCCCGGCGACAGGATGCCCGGGCAGTTGGGGCCGACGAGGCGCGTGCTCGGGTAGTCGCGCTTGAGCGTGTTGTAGACGCTTCAGCTCGTCGTGGGCGGGGATGCCCTCGGTGATCGATGACCAGCGACGACGCCCGCGGCGGCCGCCTCGAGGATCGAGTCGCGCGGCGAACGGCGGCGGGACGAAGATCATCGCCGTGTTCGGCCTGCGCTGCGTCGACGACTCGGCCCAGTCGGCGAAGACCGGGATGCCCTCGACGTCCTCGCCGCCCTTCCGGGGGTTGACGCCGCCGACGACGTTGGTGCCGTACGTGCGGTTGTTGAGCGTGTGGAACGAGCCTTCGCGGCCGGTGATGCCGGCGACCGCGAGGCGGGTGTCGTTGTCGACCAGGACGGACATCAGCTCTTCTCCTTCGCGAGCGCGACGACCTTCTCGGCCGCCTCGTCCATCGTCTTTGCGGCGATACACGTTCGGCAGCGCGGCCTGCTCGAGCATCTCGCGGCCCGCGACGTCGTTGGTGCCGTCGAGGCGCACGACGAACGGGACCGTCGGCTGATCTCGGCGAACGCGGCGATCAGGCCGTTGCGCGACCTCGTCGCAGCGGGTGATGCCGCCGAAGATGTTGAACAGGACGGCCTTGACCTTCTCGTTGCTGAGGATCAGCTCGACGCCTGCTTGACCTTCTCGGCGTCGGATCCGCCGCCGGCGTCGAGGAAGTTGGCGGGCTCGCCGCCGTGCTGCGCGACGACGTCGAGCGTGCTCATGACGAGGCCGGCGCCGTTGCCCAGGATGCCGATGTTGCCGTCGAGCTTGACGTACTGACGCCCTGCTCGGCCGCCTTGGCCTCCTGCGGGTCGGCGTCGCCGTGGTCCCGAGCTCGGCGTTCTCCGGGTGGCGGAGAGCGCGTTGCCGTCGAGCGTGACCTTCGCGTCGAGCGCCTTGACCTTGCGGTCCGGCGTGACGATCAGCGGGTTGATCTCGGCGAGGGTCGCGTCCTCCTCGATCCAGACCTCGTAGAGCGCGACGAGCGCGTCGGCGACGCCGTCGACAACGTCGTCGTCGACGCCGCCCCGCGTCGGCGATCTTGAGCGCGTCGTCCTTGCGTCAGGCCGACGAGCGGGTCGACGTGGTGCTTGATCGAGCTTCTCGGGAGTCTTCTCGGCGACCTCTTCGATGTCGATGCCGCCCTCCTTGCTGAACATCACGCAGCGGCTTCTTCGCCGAGCGGTCGAGCAGCACCGAGGCGTAGTACTCGTCCTCGATGTCCGAGGCGTGTCTCGATCCACAGCCGTGCGACGATGTGGCCGCTTGATGTCGAGGCCGAGGATGTTCGTCGCGTGCTCGCGCGCCTCGTCCTCGTCGGAGGCCAGCTTCACGCCGCCGGCCTTGCCGCGTCCGCCGATCAGCACCTGCGCCTTGACGACGACGGGGTATCCGATCTCGTTCGCGGCGGCGACAGCGTCCTCGACGGTCGTGACGGCGTGGCCGTCCGAAACGTCGAGTCCGTGGCGCGCGAAGAGCTGCTTGCCTTGATATTCGAGAAGATCCATAGCGGCGGCTGAGGCTAGCGGAGAGGGCCTCCGCCGTGACGGTTGGTGTTTGACAGACGGCCGCGGGGCCGTGACGCTCGATGGGTGCGGGTCCGTGTCCTGAGAGCTTTGATGGTCGTGTCGCCGCCCTCGCGGCGGTCTGCGCGACGGCGCCCGCGGCGCACGCGGCCGGCGAGCTCGGCCTGACCGTCAGCGGCGCGCCGTAGCGGCTGATCGTCGGCGACGTCGCCGACCGCTCACGGCGACGCGTCACGAACAACGACCCGGTCAAGACGGCGACCGACGCTGCGACGTCAACTTCAGCCCGGACGTCGGGTACGACGATGCGCCGAACCTGCCAGGGTCCGGGCTGCAGTTGCGTTTCCTGCGCCCGCCGATCTCGTGCGTGCGGTCAACGGGAACCTGCGCCCCGGGTCAGTCGGTGGACGTGCCAGGTCGACCTCGTCGCTCCCGGGGTCCACGATCGCGATCGCCGTCGGGGCCAACGCCGACGTCCTCGGGGGCGAGTTCGGCATCGCCGATCACGGCCCCGTTCCCAGTATCCGCGCTGGCAGGGCACCGTCGAGCCGAAGGCCGACATCAAGCCTCGACCTGAGCGCGAACACGGACACGTCGCCAACGGCGCGCAACGTCACGCTCCAGGCGCTGGTGACGAACACGACCGCGCCGGGTTCGGAGGCCGCGGCGGTCGCCTACGGGACGACAGGTCAAGCTCTCGATCCCGCCCGAGGTCCAGGTCGTCTCGCGGCCCGACGACTGCACCGGCACGGCGCTCAGCCTCACGTGCCCGATCGGCGATCTCGGCGCCGGGCTCACGGCCCAGCGGCTCGTCACGCTGCGCTCCACCCAGCAGGGTGCCGTTCACCGTGCTCGCGAGCACCAGCTGGGACCGTCCGGACCCGACGATCGTCGACACCCAGGGCCAGGTCGACCGTCACGGTCCTGCCGCCGCCCGACGGGCCGGACACCGGCGGAGGCGACACGACGCCCAACGCCGGCGCCCAAGCCGGCCACACCGAAGGCGAAGGTCGTCAGCGCCGGCACCCTCGCGGTCGGCGTCCCGTCGACGAATCGCTGCATCCGCACGCGCAAGCTGAACATCGTTCTGCGCTCGATCAAGGGCGTCGATCCGGTGCGCGCGACGATCCGCGTGACGGGCCGCAAACACGCTTTGGTGCTGAAGGGATCGCGTGCGCAGCGGCCGTTCACGCTGAAGCTGCCGCGGTCCGGCAAGGCCACGGTCAGCCTGGCCGTCACGCTCGAGAGCGGCCGCCGCTACACGGCCAAGCGCAGCTACCGACTCTGCTGATCGGGCGCCTTCCTACAATCACCGGCCTATGCCGCTTCCCGCGAAGGTCACCTGGGTCACGTTTGATGTCTACGGCACGCTGATCGACTGGGAAGCGGGCATCCTCGACGCCTTCCAGCGCGAGGCGCAGCGCGAGGGGTTCACCCTCCAGGAGCCGGAGAAGATCTTCCCGCGGTTCCTCGAGCTCGAGCACGAGATCGAGAGCGGTTCCTACGAGCTCTACGCCGAGGTGCTGCGCCGCTGCGCCGTGACGATCGCGAAGGAGATCGGCTGGCCGCTGGAGCCCTCGCGCAGCGGCTTCCTGCCGGACTCGATGCCGCGCTGGCGTCCCTTCAAGGAGACGAACACGCAGCTCACGCGCTTCGGCAAGAAGTTCTCGACGGGCCTGATCTCGAACGTCGACGACAAGCTGCTCGGTGAGACGCGCCGCCACATCCCGCACGTCTTCGACCTCGTCGTCACCGCGCAGCAGGTCCGCTCCTACAAGCCCGACTCGGCGCACTTCACCGAGTTCGCCCGGCGCGTCGGCAGCAAGAAGAACTGGGTCCACATCTGCAGCGGCGTGCACGCCGATCTCGAGCCGGCGCTGAAGGCGAAGGTCCCGACGATCTGGGTCAACCGCAAGAAGGAAGTGCTCGACCCGAGCGCCAAGAAGCCGACGGCCGAGGTCAAGAACCTGCTCGAGGCCGCCAAGCTGCTCGGCGCCGCGTAGGCGCAGGACGCGCTCGCCGTGCGAGTCGTCGCGCTCCACGAGGACGTGCTGCTGTGCACGTCGTCGTTCTGGCAGACGAACTGCACCGTCGTCCGCGGTCCGGACCACGAAGCGGTCGAGGCGTTCGTCATCGATTCGCCGGTGATGCCGGAGGAGCTCGAGGCGCTGCCGGGCGTTCTCGAGCACGTCGGCTGGCCGTGCAGCGGGCTGCTGGCGACCCACGCCGACTGGGATCACCTGCTCGGCCGGCTCGCGTTCCCGGGCGCCGCGCTCGGCTGCGCGGAGACGACGGCCGCGCGACTGAAGGGCTCGTTCGGCGAGGCGGTGCGCGAGCTGCGCGAGTTCGACGACGAGAACTACGTCGAACGCCCCGCTCCGCTCCAGCTCGGGCAGGTGCAGCCGCTGCCGGTCCCCGGGAAGGTCGAGGTCGGCGGGGGCGAGCTCGAGCTGCACCCGACCGAGGGGCATGTGCCGGAGGGGATGGCGATCTTCGTGCCGTGGGCCGGCGTGCTGGTGCTCGGCGACTACGTCTCGCCGGTCGAGATCCCGTGGATCAGCAAGGACGGGTCGCGCAGCGCCTACCGCGCGACGCTCGAGCGGCTGCTGCCGCTGATCGAGGCTGCGGACACGATCGTCCCGGGCCACGGCGCGGCGCTCGACTCCACGCGCGCGGCGGCGATCCTGCGCGAGGACCTGCACTACCTCGAGACGGGCGAGCTGCCGCTGGCGCGCCGCTCAGCGGCGCAGCGCAAGATCGACGCGGAGAACCAGGAGCGCTGGTGATCCACCACGTGTCGCTCGAGCTGCGACCGGCGCAGGTCGAGGCCGAGGTCGCGTTCTGGGCGCTGCTGGGGTTCGACGAGGTGACGCCGCCGGGGGTGCTCGCCGAGCGCGCGCGCTGGGTGCAGCGCGACGGCGTGCAGGTGCATCTCGTGTACAAGGACGCGCCCGCGATCCCGTCTGATGGGCATCTCGCCGTCGCGGTCGACGACTACGACGCGGTCGTCGCGCGGCTGCGCGCAGCGGGACACGAGGCAGCTCCGCGGACCGAGCATTTCGGCTCCCCGCGCACCCAGGTGCACTCGCCGGCCGGGCACCTCGTCGAGGTGATGGCCCCGCCGCCGGCCTAGCCGCCGTCGGTCGCGCGCTTCAGCCGCAGCAGCCGCTGGTCGGCGGTGAACAGCCGCCGCGTTCCCGACAGCGCGGTCGTCGCGGTCGTGACCACGACGGCGCCGAGGATGATCCACATCAGCGCGAGCTGCACGAGCACGGCGTCGAGCGGGTCGACGCCGGCCAGGATCAGGCCGGTCATCGCGCCGGGCAGGAAGACGATCCCGAGCGCCTTCGTGTTCTCGATCTGCGGCGAGATCGCGAGCTGCAGCGCGCGCCGCACGAGCGGGCGTGCGGCGTCGATCCCCGGCAGCCCGAGCGCGAGCCGCGCCTCGATCTCGGGACGGCGGTCGGCGACGAGGCCGGCGAGCGCGGTCACGACGACGACGCACGACTTCATCGAGTTGCCGATGACCATGCCGGCGACCGGGACGACGGTGCGTCCGTCGACGGGGAAGATGCCCAGCCCGAAGGTGAGGCCGAGCGCGACGGCGGCAGTCAGGGCGTTCGCCGTCAGCGCGACCTGCAGCACGCCGGGCAGCTGCGGTGCACGCCGTGCCACCGTCACCGCGGCGAAGACGACGATCCCCACGACCCACAGCCACGACCAGAACAGCGGGGTTTCCGGGTCGACGACGAGCTGCAGCGCGAGCGCGACGAGCAGCAGCTGCGCGGCCGAGCGCACGACCGAGACGACCATGTCGCGCTCGAGGCCGAGCCGCTCGCGCAGCGACACGCCGATCGCGATCACGATCAGGCTGAGTGAGAGGACGAGGCCCAGTGCGTTGACGTCGCCGCTATCCATGGCGGTGCTCCAGGTCGCCGGCCAACCGTCCTTCGCGCAGACGCACGACGTGATCGGCGACGCGTTCGAGCTGGCCCTCGTTGTGCGTGACGAGCACCACCGGGACGCCGTCCGCGGAGAGCGCGCGCATCAGCTCTTCGAGCTGCTCCGTCGCATCGGCGTCGAGCGCGGAGGTCGGCTCGTCCATCAGCAGCACGGCCGGATCGGTCGCGAGCGTGCGGGCAAGGCAGACGCGCTGGCCCTCGCCGCCGGAGAGCGTGTCCGCGTCGCGCTCTGCGAACTTCGAAGGGTCGAGCGCCGCGCGCCGCAGCAGTTCGGCGATGCGCTCATCGCCGGCGTCGGGGTCGGCGACGCGCAGGTTGTCGGCGACGGTCCCCGGGAACAGGACGGGCGCCTGGAACACCATCCCGACCGCCCGCCGGTGGGCGAGCGGGTCGAGCGTCGCGACGTCCTCGCCGCGATAGCTGACGGTCCCGCTCTCGGGCGCCTCGAGCCGGTTGCAGCAGCGCAGCAGCGTCGACTTGCCGGCGCCCGAGGGCCCGGCGAGCGCGGTGATCCCGCTGTCCGGGAGCACGACGCTGACGTCGTCCAGGCGCGGGCGCTCGTCCCCGGCGACGCTGACGTGCTCGAAGCTGAAGAGCGGCGGCTCGGCCATCGGGGCTGGACGCTACGCGCCGCTGCGGCGGCGGGTCGGGCGTTCGCCGCCCGCGCGTCTACGCTCGCCGGATGAACGGATTCGCCGGGCTCGCTCGTGCTCTCGCCGGTGCTCTCGCAGGGTGCTGCCTGCTGGCGGTCCCGGCCGGCGCGACCGAGTTCTGCGTGCAACCCGCCGACGGCTGCGCGGGAGGGCAGAAGCCGACGATCCAGCAGGCTCTGAACGCCGCGCTGGCGGCCGCCGGGCACGACACGGTGCGGCTGCCGGCGGGGACGGTGCTCGGTCCCGGATCCTACGACTCGGCCAACCCGGACAACACGGTGTCGGTCGTGGGCGCTGGACGCGACGCGACGTTCGTCACGTCCGTGACCTCGACGGCCCTTGACTACAGCCTCGATCTGCAGAACGGGGCGACGCTGTCGGATCTGACACTCAAGCAGTTCAGTCCCGCCGTCCCGGACCAGGGGCAGCTGTGGCTCGAGGGCACAGCCGAGCGCATCGGGCTCTCGTCAACTGTCAGCAATGCCGCCTCGACGATCTCCGGGACCATTCGGCATCTCAGCGCCGCCGGTCCGGACGTTCTTCGCATCAACGGCACGCTGGAAGACTCAGAGATCAAGGGCGGACAGCTGTACACCGGCACCAGCGACACGGTCATCCGGCGGACCCGGGTCGTCTCTCCGTACGGGACCGCCGGGCAGAACCACTCGCTCGTCGTCTCGAGCTCGCTGTTCGTGCTCACGGCGGCGACGGCCAACCCGATCCTCGCGACCGAGCCGAACGCGGCCGTGAACGCCCACGGGACCACCGTGCTCTCGAACGTGACCGTGATCGGGAGCGGGGACCCCGGTTGCATCGGGCATCGCCGTGGCCGGGACCAACGGGATCAACACGGCGCCCGACGACTTCGCGGTCGAGAACGCCACGATCGCCAACACGATCGTGCGCAACTGCAAGACCACACTCATACGCGACTACGGCGGCGGCAACCGCACGGCGAACATCAGCGTCTTCAGCTCCGACATCGACCTGTCGCCCTCCGCGGTCACGCAGACCGGGGCCGGGACGCTCACCGCCGGCCCGGGTGACGGGAACATCAATCTCGATCCGCTGTTCACCGGCCTGAACGGATTCGACCAGGAGCTGCGGTTCAGCTCGCCGGCGATCGACAAGGGCCTGACGAACCTCGTCTCGCCAGCAGGAGTCCGAGACCGATCTCAACGGCAACGCACGCGTCGTGGACGGCAACGGCGACGGCGTCATGACACGCGACATCGGCGCGTTCGAATACCAGCGCAGCCCGCCGGCGGTGCGCGTGTCCGCATCGGCGATGACCGCTGCGATCGGTCAGGTCGTGAGCTTCAAGGGGTCGGCGGTCGCGACGACCGATCCGGGCGAGACGGTGACCGGGTTGGCCTGGCGTTTCGATGACGGCGCGACCGCCGCCGGGCTGGATGCCACGCATGCGTTCAGCACCACCGGCGAGCACACCGCGACGCTGACGGCGACCGACTCTGCCGGCGTCACCGGTGCGGCCACCGCGTGGGTCACGGTGGTCGGCACGCCTGTCGTGCCCTCCGTCACGTCGCTCTCGCTCTCGCCCACGAGCTTCCGCGCTGCCGCAAAGGGCGCGAGCACGGCGGCCAGGAAGAAGAAGAAGAAGCGGCCGCCGGTCGGCACGACGGTGAAGCTCGGCCTCAGCGCACCGGCGGCGGTCAAGCTGCGTGTGCGGCGGCGCACCACCGGCCGCCGGTCGGGCAAGTCGTGCGTCGTCGCGACCAGGCGCAACCGTCGTGCGAAGGCGTGCACGCGGACGGTGACGCTGCGCGGCAGCATCACGCGCGCGTCCGGGGCGCCGGCGCAGTTCCGCTTCACCGGCCGGCTCAGCGGACACGCGCTCGCGCCCGGGAGCTACCTGCTGCTGGCGCGAGCCGGAAGCACGCCGGAGCGGGCGAAGGCGTTCAAGATCGTGCGCTGACCGGCGCGCTCAGTCGAGGCGCAGGTTGATGAACAGGTCGCGGCCGTCCCAGGGCGTCGACTTCTTGCCGAAGCCGATCGACTCGTAGAGCTTCAGCGCCGGCTCGTTGGTCTCGTTCACGTCGAGCTCGGCGCGCCGGCAGCCGCGCGCCCGCGCACGCTCGACCGCGAACTCGACGAGCGCGCGTCCGAGGCCTGATCCGCGCGCGTCGTCCTCGACGAAGACGTCCTCCAGCAGGCAGTCCTCGGAGGCCGTCCAGAGGCTGTGTCGGTAGCGCAGCGCGACGACGCCCGCCGGCGGCGCGTCTGCATTCGGCGCGCCGATCACGAACTCGCTGTTGCGGTCCTCGAGCAGCTTGTCGACGCCGGCCAGGAACGCGTTGTCGCTCGGCCAGTCCTTGCCGAGGTGGTCGCGAAAGCCGACCAGCAGCCGGGCGACGGTCTCGGCCTCGTGCGACTCGGCGACCCAGACGTGCGGACCGTCAGCCACGTGCGCGTCAGGCGGCCTTGGCGCGGACGTACCAGTGGACGGTCATCTCGGCGACGAGCTGGCCGTCGGGGTCCGCCAGCTCGACGCTGATCGGGAAGCGCACGCGACCTTCGCGATCGAGCTCCTCGAACAGCTTGTCGGGGTCCTGCGCAAATGTCCCGGTCGCGGTGATGTCGCCGCGGGCGATCTTCAGGTAGGCGATGTCCGCCTTCTCCGCGAGCGGCGTGATGTCGCCCATCCGCTCGGCGAACGCGCTGATGAACGCCGCGCCCGATGCCGCCTCGCCGGCCGTGAACAGCGCGCCGGCGTGCTGGGACTGCACGTGGTTGGCCGTCGCCGGGCCCTCGGGCAGGACGACGCGGCCGAAGCCGGGCCCGAGCTCCTCGACCTGCAGCCCGATGTGGATGTTGAACGGGATCGCCTGTCCGTAGCCGGCGGCGAGTGCCACGTAGTCCATGTCCGGAACGCTACTCCGCCGGCGGTGCGGCGCTGACGATCCGGGCGATCGGGTCGCCCGCGTTGATCGCGGCGCCTTCCTTGATCGGCAGGTCCTGGATCACGCCGGCCTTGTGGGCGGTGATCTCGTTCTCCATCTTCATCGCCTCGATGATGCAGAGCAGCTGGCCCTCTTCGACCGCCTGGCCCTGCTCGACGACGACCTTCCACATGTTGCCCTGCAGCGGGGCCTCGAGCAGGTCGGGGCCGCCTGCGCCGCCGGCCTTGCGCTCACTGCGCTTGGCCTTCTTCGCGCCGCCCGCCGGGGCGCCGTTCGCGACGACCGCGCCGCCGAACGCCGGGCCGACGACGTTGACGTCGAAGCGCCGTCCGGACACCTCGACGGTGTAGTTGTGCTCGACGGTCTCCAGCGGCTCGCCGTCATCACCGCTGGGCGGGGCGGGGGCCGGATCGGGCGCGGTCGACTTCAGCCACGCCTTGTCCTCGACGAGGTCGCGGCAGGTCTCGGCGTTCGCCCACTGCTCGGTCGCGAGCAGCGCGCTGTGGAACGGGATCAGGGTCGTCAGGCCCTCGATCTCGTACTCGGCGAGCGCGCGCAGCATGCGGCTCGTCGCGGCCTCGCGATCGACGTCCCAGACGATCAGCTTGCTGACCATCGGGTCGTACGTCGGTGAGACCTCGCCGTTCTCGCCGACACCCGAGTCGACGCGCACACCGGGGCCCGAGGGCTCCTTGTACTTGCCGATCTTGCCGGGGGCGGGAGCAAAGTTCTTCGCCGCGTTCTCGGCATTGATGCGGCACTCGATCGCGTGCCCGCGCAGCTCGACCTGCTCCTGCGTGATCGACAGCGGGTGGCCGGCCGCGGCGCGGATGCCCTCCTTGACGATGTCGATGCCGGTGACCATTTCGGTGACGCAGTGCTCGACCTGGACGCGCGTGTTCATCTCGAGGAAGAAGTACTCGCCGTCCTGGAACAGGCCCTCGATCGTTCCGGCGCCGACGTAGTCGACGGCCTTCGCGGCGTTGACGCCGATCTCGCCGATGCGGGCGCGCAGCCCGGGCTCGGCCTCGACGACCGGCGCCGGGGCCTCCTCGATCAGCTTCTGGTGACGGCGCTGGATCGAGCAGTCGCGCTCGCCGAGATGGATGCAGTTGCCGTGCTTGTCGGCGATGATCTGCACCTCGACGTGGCGCGGGTCCGGCAGGTAGCGCTCGAGGTAGACGCGGCCGTCGCTGAAGAACTTCTCGCCCTCACGCGAGGCACCCTCGAAGGCGTCCGCGAGGTCGTCCTCGGTCAGCGCGACGCGGAAGCCCTTGCCGCCGCCGCCGCCCGCTGCCTTGACCGCGACCGGAAAGCCGATGTCCTTCTTGGCGATCTTCATCGCCTCTTCGACGGTGTCGATCGTCTCGGTGGTGCCCGGGACGATCGGCACGCCCGCCTTCTGCATCAGCTCGCGCGCCATCGTCTTGGAGCCCATCGCGTCGATCGCGCTCGCCGGCGGGCCGATGAAGGTGATGCCCGCGTCCTCGAGCGTCTTGGCGAACGGGGCGTTCTCGGCGAGGAAGCCGTAGCCGGGATGCACGGCGTCCGCGCCGCATTCGGCGATGACCTCCATGATCTTCGGGACGTTGAGGTAGCTCTCCGCCGCGGGCCCGGGGCCGAGCAGGTAGGCCTCGTCGGCGGCCTTGACGTGCAGGGCGTCGCGGTCGACCTCGGAGTACACGGCCACCGAGGGGATGCCGAGTTCCTTGCAGGCGCGGATCACGCGAATGGCGATCTCGCCGCGGTTGGCGATCAGAATCTTGCTGAACATGCGGCGCTGGAGGTTACCCACGCCGCGCAGTCGCCCGCCGCGCCGTTGCGGGAGACTGCTCGTCGTGCGCCTGGGCCGCGAGCGGATCGTCAGTGAGCTGTTCTTCTGGCTGCGGCCCGACTTCATCCTGCGCTGCCTGCGCCGATTCCAGGCGCTGGAGGGGTTTGACCGGGCGATCGCGCTGGCTTCGAGCGCGTTCACGGCCATGCTCCCGCTGGCGATCCTGTTCGCGACGCTGGCGCCTGGACAGGATGCCTCGAACGCGGCGGACAGCGTGATCAAGCGCTACAGCCTGACCGCGGAGGGGGCTCAGGCCGTGCGCGACGCGTTCGCCCCGCCGGAGGGGGTCGACACGGGACTCGGAGTCTTCGGCGGGCTGCTGCTGGTGATCGCGGCGCTGAGCTTTGCGCGCGCGCTGCAGCGGCTGATCGAGCGCGCGTGGGGCCTGAAGTCGCTGAGCCTGCGCAACAGCCGCAACGCGGCGATCTGGCTGCCGGCCTTCGCCGTCTACGGGATCGTGACCGGCTGGGTCGGCACCGAGGGCTCGGGCCTGCTGCACGTCCTGCTGCTGGTGGTCAGCGCGGTGCTCTCCGTCGGCTTCCTGGTCTGGACCGGGCGGCTGCTCGGCGCGCGCCGGATCTCGTCGCGCGACCTGCTGCCGTTCGCGATCCTCGTTGCCGCCGGCCTGACGATCTACGGCGTCGTCTCGGACCTCTGGATCCCGCGGCTGTTCAACACCTACGCCGCGCGCTACGGCGTGATCGGCGCGACGTTCGCGATCATCTCCGCGCTGTTCGGCGCGATGTTCGTCGTCGTCGTGATGACGGCGGTCGGGCGCGAGATCACCGAGGAGCTCGACCGGCTGCGCCGCGGCGAGCGCCCGCCGCCGGATGCGGTGCGCCGCGAGTGGGACGCCACGATCGCGGACGCGCGCCAGCGCCGCGACGAGTTCCGCGAGCAGAGCGACGCGTGGCGCGCGGAGCGGCGGCGCAAGAAGGCGGAGAAGGCGGAGCGGAAGGCGGCGAAGGCCGCGGGAGAGCCGGGGCCGGGAGAGCAGGCACCGGAGCCCTAGCGCTGCGCCAGTGCATCGCGGCGCGCGCGCAGCTCGTCGAGCTCGACCGCGTTCGCGGTGAGCTCGATCGCGCGCCCGTAGGCGGCGTCGGCGCCGCTCGCGTCACCGGCCTGCCGCAGCAGCTCGGCGTGGGCGGCGTGCAGCGGCTGGTAGCCGGTGAGGCCGTCGTCGGCGAGCAGCGGCTCGAGGATCGCCAGGCCCGCGCGCGGCTCCTCGGCGAAGGCGACGGCGACGGCGCGGTTGACCTCGACGACCGGCGACGGCGCGACCCGCGCGAGGCCGGCGTAGAGCGCGGCGATCTGCGGCCAGTCGGTCGCATCGGCGTCGGGCGCTGCAGCGTGCAGGGCCGAGATCGCCGCCTGCAGCTGGTAGGGCCCGGGCCGCCGCAGGCGCACTGCGCGGTCGAGCAGCGCACTGCCCTCGTCGATTCGCGCGCGATCCCAGCTGCGCGCGGTCCTGGCGGTCGAGCGGCACGTAGGTGCCGGCGGGATCGGTGCGCGCAGCGCGGCGCGCGTCGTGCAGCAGCATCAGCGCGAGCAGGCCGAGCGTCTCGGCGTCGTCGGGCATCAGCGTCGCGAGCAGCCGCGCGAGCCGGATCGCCTCGGCGCAGAGGTCCTCGCGCACGAGCTGCTCGCCGGTCGAAGCGCGGTAGCCCTCGTTGAAGACGAGGTAGACGACGGCCAGCACGCCGGCGAGCCGGTCCGGCAGATCCTCGTCGCGCGGGACGCGGTAGGGGATGTGCGCCGCGCTGATCTTGCGCTTGGCGCGCACGATCCGCTGGGCCATCGTCGGCTCGGGGACCAGGAACGCGCGCGCGACCTCGGCCGTCGTCAGGCCGCCGAGCATGCGCAGCGTCAGCGCGACGCGCGCGTCCATCATCAGCGCGGGGTGGCAGCAGGTGAAGACGAGGCGCAGGCGGTCGTCGCTCAGCGGGCCGGCCGGCTCCTCGTCCTCCTCGGGATGGTCGCTTTCCAGTCGCATCAGGTGCTCCAGGGCCGTCGTGCGCTCGGCCAGCCCGCGCTCGCGGCGCAGGCGGTCGATCGCGCGGCGGCGCGCGGTCGTCGTGATCCACGCGCCGGGCACGCGCGGGATGCCGTCGCGCGGCCAGGTGACGAGCGCGACGGCGAGTGCGTCCTGCAGCGCGTCCTCGGCGAGGGCGAGGTCACCGCCGAGCTGCCGCGCCAGCGTGGCGAGCACCGCCGGGCCCTCCTCGCGGAAGGCCCGGCCGACGGCGTCCGCCGCGTCCACGCTCACCCGAAGACGACGACCGGCCGCACCTCGACGCTCCCGCGTGCCACGTGCGGGGCCTGCTCGGCCCAGGTCAGCGCGGCGTCGAGGTCGGGCAGATCCAGCAGGTAGTAGCCGCCGAGGATCTCCTTGGTCTCGGCGAACGGCCCGTCGGTGACGACGCGCTCGCCGTTCGGGACGCGCACGGTGCTCGCGGTCTCCGCGGGATGCAGCGCGTCACCGGCGAGGAACACGCCGGCGTCGCGCATCGCCTGGGTGTAGCCCATCCAGTTCGACGTGCTCGGCCTGCCATTCGGGGCTCTCGTTCGACGGCGCCTCGGTCGGGTCGCCGTAGATGAGCAGCATGTACTGCGGCATGGTGTGGTTCTCCTGGTCGCTGTGGGCGGACGCTCGTCGCCGTGCCCATTCAACAGGACGACGAGCGGCTCGCGGCGATTTCGACAGCCGGCGCCGTTGTGGCGCGTTGGCGCTCTACCAGGGGTTCGGGTCGCCCCACGGCGAGGGCTCGTCCGGCTCGCGGCCGGTGCCCTCCAGCAGCGCGGCACGCTGCCACGGGCTCATCCGCGGCGGCTCGGCGGCGAGCACCGGCGCCGTCTCGCGCATGAAGCGCTCGAGCGCCGCGACGACGGCCGCCGCCTCCTCGGGCGAGGCGGACGGCGCGACGATGCGCAGCTGCGGACGACGGTTCGGCACGGGCGGGAGGCTACCGCCGGTCACGCGTCATAGGGTGCCGAGCCATGCGCGACATCCCGATCTTCGACTACGACGCGGTGCTCGCCGCGGTCCCGCCGGCCGAGGCGATCGCCCGCACGCGCGAGGCGTTCCTGCGCCACCGCGCCGGCGACTGGGTGATGCCGGCGAAGGTCTATCTCGAGTCGCCGCCGTTCGGCGACTTCCGCGCGATGCCCGCGCGCGGCGACGGGTTCGCGATGCTGAAGTGGATCAGCTCGTTTCCGGGCAACCCGGCGCGCGGGCTGCCGACCGTGATGGGCGTCGTCGTGCTCTCGGACGCCGAGACGAGCGAGCCGGTCGCGCTGCTCGACGCGCGCTCGGTCACGGCGCTGCGGACCGGCGCGGTCGCCGCCGTCGCGGCGCGCGCTCTGGCGTCGCCGGACGCGCGGAGCTGCGGGATCGTCGGATGCGGGCTGCACGGGGCGTGGGCCGCGCGCTGCCTCGTCGCCGAGGGCTACGGGCCGGGTGTGTGTCACGACCCGCGCTTGAGGTCGCTGAGGCGCTGGCCGGCGGAGCTCGGTGAGGGCTGGCGTGCCGGCTCGCTCGCGGATGCGCTGGCGTGCGACATCGTCACCTGCGTGACGCCGGGCTCGGAGCCGGTCATCACCGTCGACGATCTGCGGCCAGGGCTTCACCTGAACATGCTCGGCGCGGACGGCCCGGGCAAGGCGGAGGCGACGATCGACGCGGTCGCCGCGTGCTCGCTCTACTGCGACGAGTGGGCGCAGGCCGCGCACGGCGGCGAGCTGACGGGCGCCGTGGAGGCGGGACTCGTGCGGGCGCGACGACGTCACCGATCTGGGCGCGGTGCTGGCGGGTGAGGTCGCTGTTCCCGGTGGCGCGGGCGACCGCGCGACGTTGTTCGACTCGACCGGCCTGGCGATCCAGGATCTGGCTATCGCTGTAGCCGTGGTGGCGCAGCGTTGAGAGCCATCAGAACACGCCTCTGGCGCGTTCTGTCCCGACGGGGGTCGTTACAGCGGGATGTTGCCGTGCTTGCGCCGGGGCTGCGCGACCCGCTTGGTCGTCAGCGTCTCGAGCGCCGTGATCAGCTTGGGGCGCGTCTCGTGCGGCACGATCACGTCGTCGATGTAGCCGCGCTCGGCCGCCGTGTACGGGTTGGCGAAGCGCGCCTTGTAGTCGTCGATCAGCTTGGCCCGGCGCTCGTCCGGGGTCGGCGATGACGCGAGGTCCTTGCGGTAGATGATGTTGACGGCGCCCTCCGGGCCCATCACCGCGACCTCCGCCTGCGGCCAGGCGAAGTTGAAGTCGGCGAGCATGTGCTTGGAGGACATGACGTCGTAGGCGCCGCCGTAGGCCTTGCGCGTGACGACCGTGATCTTCGGGACGGTCGCCTCCGTGAACGCGTAGAGCAGCTTCGCGCCGTGGCGGATGATGCCGCCCCACTCCTGGTTCGTGCCCGGCAGGAACCCGGGGACGTCGCAGAAGGTGATGATCGGGATGTTGAAGGCGTCGCACGTGCGCACGAACCGCGCGCCCTTGCACGAGGCGTCGATGTCGAGCACGCCGGCGAGCGCTGCGGGCTGGTTGCCGACGATGCCGACGACGTGACCGTTGAGCCGCGAGAAGCCGACGATCAGGTTCTTCGCCCAGTGCTCGTGGATCTCGAAGAACTCGCCGTCGTCCATCACCAGGCGCAGCACGTCGCGCATGTCGTAGGGCTTGTTCGGGCTGTCCGGGACGACGCTGTCGAGCTCGGCGTCCTGGCGGTCCGGGTCGTCGGTCGGGACGACGCGCGGCGAGGTCTCGAGGTTGTTCTGCGGCAGGAAGCCGAAGAAGTAGCGCGTGTCCTCGAGCAGCGCGTCCTCGTCCTCGGCGGCGAGGTGGGCGACGCCCGACTTCGAGTTGTGCGTCATCGCGCCGCCGAGCGCCTCGAACTCGACGTCCTCGCCGGTGACGGTCTTGATCACCTCGGGGCCCGTGATGAACATGTGCGAGGTCTCCTTCACCATGAAGATGAAGTCGGTCATCGCGGGGGAGTAGACGGCGCCGCCGGCGCACGGGCCCATGATCAGGCTGATCTGCGGGATCACGCCGGAGCACTGGACGTTGCGCACGAACACGTCGCCGTAGGCGCCGAGCGAGACGACGCCCTCCTGGATCCGCGCGCCGCCCGAGTCGTTGATGCCGATCACGGGGCAGCCGATCTTCGCGGCCAGATCCATGATCTTCACCATCTTCTCGGCCATCACCTCGCCGAGCGAGCCGCCGAAGACGGTGAAGTCCTGGCTGAAGACGCAGACGCGGCGGCCGTCGATCGTCCCGTGGCCGGTGACGACCGCGTCGCCCCAGGGACGGTTCTTCTCGAGGCCGAACTCGTGCGTGCGGTGCCGCACGAACGTGTCGAGCTCCTGGAAGGAGCCGGGATCGAGCAGCTTCTCGATCCGCTCGCGAGCGGTGTACTTGCCCTTCGCGTGCTGCTTCTCCTCAGCCTCGGGCGAGGAGTGCGCCGCCTGCATGCGCAGTTCCTCGAGGTGAGCGAGCTTGTCCTCGAAGGTATCGGGATGCGTGAGCCGTGCCATGGGGCGGCGGAGTGTACGAGAGGTACGGCCTCCGCGGCCGTGTCAGGCGAGGGTCAGGCAGGCGTGATGCGGGCGCCGGGCGCGCGCTAGGCGCGCGAGAACGGGCGGTGATGCGCGGAGCCCAGGTCGTCCAGGACGGCGACGAGCAGGCCCTCGAGATCGGGCTCCGGCTCGCGGTCCGGCGCAGGCGCGGGCCGCTGCGTGGGCACGAGCTCGGGCAGCGGCGCGGTGGGCGTCGCCGGCTGCCTCGGAGCGCACCGTCGGCTCAACTTCAGGCGCCTCAACGGCGATCGGTAGAGCTGAAGCCCGCTGAGCGGGCTCGAGATCGACCGATTCGGCCTGGGGGGCGGGTGCGGGGGCCTGGATTGCCTCGGGGGCCGCGATCGCCGCGGGCTCCGCGGGCGTCGCAGGCTCCGCGGGCGCCGCAGGCTCCGCGGGCGCTTCAGGTTCCGCGGGCGCCGGGGCCGGCTCGGCCTGACGCGCTTCCCAGCGTCCCGTGTGCCACCAGCCCGAGAGCCGCGCGAGGAACCCCTCGCGCGGCGCTGGAGCGTCGTCCGTCGGCGGGATGTCGGTCCCGGTCGCCTCAGGCTCGGCAGAAGCTGATGTGGTGACGGCCGGCTCCGAGGCCTCAATCGGGATCGGTAGAGCTGAAGCCCGCTGAGCGGGCTCGAGATCGACCGGTTCGGCCTGCGCGGCCGGCTCGGTCTCGGGGGCCGACTCGGGCTCGGGCGCCGGCTGCGCCGCCAGGACCTCCGCGACCGCAGCGGTGTCGAACGCGACCGTGTCGCTGCCCGTCGTCGCCGAAACGCTCGGCCGTGATCGTGACCTTCGTGCCCCACCCGGAGGCCTCGAGCTCCACTGTGCCGCGTACGAATGCGCCCTCCCAGGCGACGGCGGTCTCGGGCTCCTTCCGGGTGATACGCACCTCACCGAACGCGGACAGCCGTCGGGCGAGGGTCTGCGCATCGCTGATCTCCGACCACAGTTCAGGCGGGGACTTCACGAGGGTGCGCTGCGCACGGTTCTCGGGCATGACAAACGACGGTTTCGGCACCCACCGCCACCCCTCCTCCAAAGGGCGCCGTCTTGCAACACAACCGCCGCAAAGCGAGCGCCACAGGGCACACGAGACCCGCGAGCATCCGCGCATGGAGCGATCGGCTGCGAATCGGTCGACCTCGGCCCGCTGGCGGGATAGCTGCAACCGATCGGCGGAGTGGGAGCCGGGGATCGGGCGCGCGACGCACGCGCTGCAGCGCTGGCGGCGGCGCAATGGGGCGTGATGACGCACGGGCACTGCTGGCACTTGGGTTCAGCCGTTCGGCGATCGATCCGGGCGGCGCGTGGCTTCGGGCACCTACATCGCTCGCTATCCCGGCGTCTACGCGGTCGGTCACGCTGCGCTGCGCCGCGAGGGCCACTGGCTCGCTGCGGTCCTCGCGTGCGGTCCCGGCGACAAGCTCTCGCATCGCGCCGCCGCGGCGCATCTCGACCTTCGACCGTCGTCCCGCAGCGGATCGACGTCACGACGACGCGTCGCGGCGTCGCTCCGGCCGGGAATCGACCTTCACGAGACCGTCCGGCTCGGAGCGCACGAGGTCACGGTCGTCGCTGGCATCCCGGTGACGACGGTCTCGCGAACGCTCGCTGACCTCGCCGGCAGTGCTCGGCACGCGTGATCTCGAGCGCACGCTCGAGCGGGCCGAGGCGCTGCAGGTGCTCGACGCTCCGTCCGTGCTCGCGAGCGTCGAGTATCGAGCCGGCGCGAACGCCGTCCGCCGGATCTTCGACGCGTGGGAGCCGGTCTACACGCGCAGCGAGCTGGAGGTCGCACTGCTCCGACTCGTCCGCCGCGTCGGGCCTACCCGAGCCGCAGGTGAACGCGCACGTCGGCGGCTTCGAGGTCGATCTCCTGTGGCCCGCCGGCCGCCTCGTCGCTGAGGCCGACAGCATCGGCTTCCACCTGACGAGGGCGGCGATGGAGAGGGACCGCGCACGCGACGCGGTCCTCGCGAGCGCCGGCTATCGCGTGCTGCGCTTCACAGATCGCCAGGTCCGTCGCCGCCCAAACGAGGTCGCAACGGCAATTCGGGCCGCCCTCACGTGATCGGCTGCATTCGACGTCACGGGCGTGACGCGAGATGCAGCCGATCGCGTTTCGGGGGCTCGCGGACGACCCGCAGGCGCCCCGCGCTGCCGCCCCGCGCCCTACGCGAACGGCTTGGCGACCATGCAGAAGATGGCGAACAGGATCAGCAGGCTGGACAGGGCGCCGACGATTCCGACGATCCGTGCGCGGCCCTCGTACTCCTCGCTGAACCCCCCGCCGGCGTCGAGGTCGCGGCGTGCGAGCACTGCCAGCTCCTTCTCGCGCGGGTTGAAGAACGCGCCGCCGAGCCCGAGCAGCACGATCAGGATCACGAACGGGATCGTCACCCACGTCTCGCTGAAGAGGTCGCGATCCTGGGCGAGGTAGATCCCCGTCAGCAGCGCCAGCGTCGCGAACGGCGTGATGATCATGCGCCCGATCCGCCCCTGCATCTCATGGATCGTCGGCATCGCCTCGGGGTGCTTGGAGTGCGCCCACGGCAGCACCACCGGGTAGATGAAGGTCACGCCGAACGCGATGACGATGCACATCACGTGGATCGCCACGACGACGTCGTAGAAGAAGATCGCGGGGAGAACAGTCATGGGCGAAACGCTACCCGCCGCCCCCGATGCCTGCCCCGGTTCAGATGACCGGCTGGTACTTCCCGAAGACGTCCTGCATCGCGCCGCAGACCTCGCCCATCGAGCAGCTGTCCTTCAGCGCCCGGCGGATGAACGGGATCAGGTTGTCGCTCCCGCGCGCAGCCCCGCGCAGCTCCTCGAGCCGCGTCTCGACGACGGCGCCATCGCGCGCAGCCTTGAACGCGCGCAGGCGGTCGAGCTGCTCGCGCTCGGACTCGGGATCGACGCGCAGCAGGTCCGGGACCTCGAGCTCATCCTCGACGTACTCGTTCACGCCGACCACGACGTCCTGGCCGATCCGGTAGCGCTCCTGGTAGCCCCAGGCCGACTCGTCGATCTCGCCGGTGATGAACGCGATCGCCTCGGTCGAGCCGCCGAGCTCGTCGACCTTCGCGATCAGCTCCTGCGCGCGCGACTCGATCTCGTCGGTCAGCGCCTCGACGAAGTACGACCCGGCGAACGGGTCGACGGTGTCCGTCGCGCCCGACTCCGCACCGATGATCTGCTGGGTGCGCAGCGCGATCTTCGCGGCGCGCTCGCTCGGCAGCGCGAGCGCCTCGTCGAACCCGTTCGTGTGCAGCGACTGGGTCCCGCCGCAGACCGCGGCGAAGCCCTGCAGCGCCACGCGCGCGACGTTGTTCTCGGGCTGCTGGGCGGTCAGCGTGACGCCGCCGGTCTGCGTGTGGAAGCGCAGCATCTGCGACTTCGGGTTCGTCGCGCCGAAGCGGTCGCGCATGATCGCCGCCCACATCCGCCGGGCCGCGCGGAACTTCGCGACCTCCTGGAAGACGTTGTTGTGACCGTTGAAGAAGAACGCCAGGCGCGGTGCGAAGTCGTCGACGTCGAGGCCGCGCTCGACCGCCGCCGTCACGTACGCGATGCCGGACGACAGCGTGAACGCCACCTCCTGCACGGCCGAGCAGCCCTTCTCGCGGAAGTGGTAGCCGGAGATCGAGATCGTGTTCCACTTCGGAATGTTCTCGGCGCAGTACTCAAAGATGTCGGTCGTCAGCCGCATCGTCGGCGCCGGCGGATAGATGTAGTTGCCGCGCGCCATGTACTCCTTGAGCACATCGTTCTGCGTCGTCCCGCGCAGCTGCGCGCTCGGCACGCCCTGCTCCTCGCCGACGAGGTCGTAGAGCATCAGCAGCACGGCGGCCGGCGCGTTGATCGTCATCGACGTCGAGACCTTGTCGAGCGGGATCTCGTCGAACGCGGTGCGCATGTCGTCGAGCGTGTCGATCGCGACGCCGGTGCGGCCGACCTCGCCCAGGCAGCGCGGGTTGTCGGAGTCGAGGCCGAGCTGCGTCGGCAGGTCGAACGCCATCGACAGGCCGGTGCCTCCGCGTGAGAGCAGGTAGCGGTAGCGCTCGTTGCTCTCCTTCGCGCTCGCGTAGCCGGCGTACTGGCGCATCGTCCAGAGCTGCTTGCGGTACATCTCGCGATGGACGCCGCGCGTGTACGGGTAGCCGCCGGGCTCCCCGAGCTCGAGGTCCTGCGGCAGGTCGCGCTCGTCGTAGAGCTCCTTGACCTCGATGCCCGAGTCGGTGAAGCGGCGGGGATCGTCAGGCCCGACGATCGGGGCGATCGTGAGGCGCTCATCCGGGGTGGTGGCCATGCCCCAAACGGTAGTCCTTCAGGCGCTTCCTAAGCACACACCTTGATCGTCGCCTTGATCGACTTCTTCGGTGCTTTGCCCTTCTTGACCTTGATGAACGCCCGTGCGCGCAGCGTCAACGTCGATCCGAGCTTCGCCGTCGAGGGCACCCGCAGCGTCTGCGTGAACGGTGCCTTCTTGTCGATCTTGGACCGCTTGGAACCGATGTAGAAGTCGGTCCGCGTGATCTTCACGAAGAGGTTGCCCTTCTTCTTCTGGCGCTTCCAGGTGAGCGTCGCCTTGAACGTGCCGCTGCGCTTCACGCACCCGGCCGGAAGGCCGAAGCTGATCGTCGCGCCGGAGACCTTGACCGTCGTCGTCTTCGTCTTCGCGGACGCGCCCGGCGTGGCGGCGCCGATCGTCCCGCCGAGCACCGCGGGCGTGATGTGCAGCGCGCGGATCGGCGGGTCGTCGTTGCCCTCCCAGACGACCCAGCCCGAGCCGTCGGCGCCGGTGGCGACCTCGGGGTTCTTGAACGACTCGCCGGTCGCGAGCGTCACGGGCGGCGCGAACGTCCCGCCGCTCGCGTCCGAGCGGGTGTAGCGCAGCACGTTCGACTCGAGGTCGGTGCGCCAGACGACGTTCACGTGGCCGGCGGCATCCTCGCCCGAGGAGACGTCGTCGACGACCGCGTCCGTCTCGGCGCTCGCCTCGATCGAGCGCGGCGCGCCGAACACGCTCTTCGCCGCATCGAACTTGCGCACGCGCACGTGGTCGTTGACCGGGACCTTCTGCGCGTAGGTCAGCCAGACGCCGCTCGGGCCGCTGCTGAGCCGCGTGTCGCGGACGCCCGACTCGGGCGTCGGGAGCATCTTGTCGGTCGTCCAGTTGGCCGGATTCATCAGCGTCGTCGCCGCGAAGTCCGGTCCGTTGAAGATCGCCGTGCGGATGTTGAAGAGGTCGCTCGAGGCGTAGAGCAGGCGCTGCTGCCCGGGGACCTGGACGATGCTCGGCGTCTGGATGAAGTTCGTGCCCGCGGCGGCGTCGACCTCGGCCGTGGCGGCGGTGCCGGGCCGCGCGATGATCTGGTCGCCGTCGGCCGGCGTGACGTAGACGTTCGCACCGACCGTGATGCCGTCGGGGCCCATGCCGGCGTTCGTCGGCGTGCCGCCGACGCTCTCGTAGGGGAGGAACGTCGATCCACTGTCGTTGCTGTCCCAGCGCAGAATGCCCTCCTGCGCGTCGCCGACGGCGCAGGTGTAACAGGCGGACGTGATCCGGACCGCCGAGTTGCTCACCGCCTCGACCGTGACGTCGCCGCCGGACTTCGCAAGGCCACCGTTGGAGGGGAACAGCAGGACCTGCGTGTGGTCGCAAGCGGACGCCCCGGCAGGGATGCGGCAGTAGCCGACGGCGGAGCTTTCGAGGATGCGCTCGGGGATCGACCAGACGACGTGGCCCGTCCCGTTGGCCGTCACCACGATGCGCGGGTTCACGCCGGCGCCGATGTTGAACGGCGTCGCGGCTGAGGCGAGCGAGGGCGTGACGGCGACCGCGGACAGCACTGACACGGCGGCGATCATCCTGATCCTCCTCACGCCTAGGACCATAGGAGCGGGCCGCGGGGAACGCAACGTTGAACCGTGTGACGGCGACGCGCCGTACCCCGGCGGGGCACAGGTAGGTTCTGGGCATGACCGTGCGCGTGCGCCTGTTCGCCATGCTCCGCGAGCGCGCCGGGAGCGACACCGTCGAGCTGGAGCTCCCGGACGGCGCGAGCGTGGCCGACGCGCTCGCCGCGCTGGACGACGTGACGGCCGGAATCACCTGCGTCCTGGCAGTCAACCGCGACTACGCCCCGCCGGACCGCGTGCTGCGCGCCGGCGACGAGCTGGCGCTGATCCCGCCGGTCAGCGGCGGCAGCCTGGAGACCGGCCCGCACGTCGCGATCCGGCCGGAAAAGCTGTCACTCGACGAGCTCGTCGAGCGCGTGCGCGACCCGCGCGCCGGCGCGGTCGTCACGTTCGCCGGCGTCACCCGCGACGTCGACCAGCTCGAGTACGAGGCCTACGCGGAGATGGCGCTCGAGGCGATGCGCGACATCGTCCACGGCGCGATCGAGCGCCACGGGCTGCTCGCGGCGGCCGCCGAGCATCGCGTCGGCGTCGTCCCGCTGGGTGAGCCGAGCGTGCTCGTCGCGGCGAGCGGCGCGCACCGTGCCGAGACGTTCGCAGGGGCCCGCGAGATCATCGACGCGATCAAGGCGCGCGCCCCGATCTGGAAGGTCGAGGTCGAGGGCGGCGAGCGGACCTGGGTCGAGGGAACGGTCCCGGAGCCGTAGGCGCTAAGGGATTCTCGCCTCAAGGCCGGCGCGAACAGCCGGCCAGTCGTCGTCCGTGACGCTGTAGAACGCGCTGTCACGCACGCCGTCGAGGATGCCGGGCGTCACCTGGTACTTGCGAAAGACACCCTCGAAGGTCGCGCCCATGCGCTCCATCGCTCCGCGCGAGCGCTCGTTTCGCGCATGCGTCTTCAGCTCGACGCGCAGGCACCCGAGCCGCTCGAAGGCGTGCTCGAGCTGCAGCAGCTTGGCAGCGGGATTGGCGCCGGTATGCCACGCATCGGGGTGCAGCCAGGTCCAGCCGATCTCGAGCCCGCGGTGCTCGGGCCGCAGTGTCAGGAACCGGGTCGAGCCGAGAAGGCGGCCCGTGGCGGTCTCGACGGTCGCGAATGGTCCCTCGCGCCCGTCGGCTGACGCGGCGAGCGCATCGTCGAGCATGCGGTCGAGGACGGCCGGGTCATCGACTGGCGACGGTGCGATCAGCCAGGTCCAGATCCGTGGGTCGGCCGCCGCGCGGTGCAGCCCTTGACGATGGTGCTCCGCCAGCGGCTCGAGGCGTACGAGCGGCCCCTCGAGCAGCGGCGCCAGCGGCGCAGGCCAGCCGCTCACCCGCCGGCGGGCGGCGGCGCGGTCGGATCCGAGCCTTCGCTGCCGGACTTCTCACGTGCGAGCCAGTCCTCGGCGAGCATCGGGTTCTCGAGCGAACGCTCGACGACCGTCAGCAGGTCGCTCATCGACGAGACCTCTTCGACCTGCTCCTTGATGAACCACTGCATGAACTGCTCACCCGCGAAGTCGCCGTGCTCGCGCGCGGACGCGGCGAGCGCGTTGATCTGCTCGGTCACGCGCTTCTCCTGGTCGAGCGCCAGCTGCACCGGCTCGACGATGTTCGCGAAGCCGTTCTTCGGCGCCTCGACGCCGGGGATCTGCGGGTCGACGCCCTGGTCGAGCAGGTACTGGACCATCATCATCGCGTGGCCGCGCTCCTCGAGCGCCTGCGCGTAGAAGAACGCGGCGAGGCGCGGAAGCGTCTGCGCGTCGAACCAGACGGCGATGGCGACGTACTGCTGATGCGCGCCGTACTCGTACGCGATCTGCTCGTTGAGCTTGTCGACGAAGGGCTGCTGTGGCATGCCCCGCATCCTAGAACGGGCGCCTGCGCGCCCGTGGCTACGTGCCCAGGTCCGACGAGGCGAAGACGATCGGGCCGGTGTTCGGCTCGATGTCGCCGAGCTGGCGCCAGACGAGTTCGACGCGCAGGCCGGGCCCGGTGATCAGCTTCGCCTGTGCGGCCTGCGGGCCGTCGAGGTCGTCGCCCGAGAGCGCCGCTGAGACCTTCGAGATCGTCCCGAACTTCGCCTTCGTGCGAGGTGACGGCCTGCCAGCCGGCGGGTGCCGGCCACGCGACCGCGGCGCCGCTGTCGGGGCGCGGTGAGACGACGGGACGGCCGAGCGCGCTGCCCTTGGCGAGCGTGGTGACGGTGAACGAGCCGCCGATCGGCGCCTGCGCGAGCATGATGCTGCGCGTCGTGCCGGCCGTCTCGCGCCAGGTCACGAAGGCGCGGCCCTGCGGGTCGACAGCGGCCGCGAGGTCGCTCATCTTCTTGCCCTTGGTGCGATGGATCGGCAGCGAGGCGGAGAACGCGCCGGGTGCGCTGCGGCGGACGAGGCGCAGGTAGCCGTCGGTGTCGATCCAGGCGACGACGCCGTCACCGCCGTGACCGACGGCGGCGACGATCGGGCCGGCGCGGCGCGATGCGCCGATGCGCTGCGGGGCGGTTGCCTGGCCGGTGTCACCGATCCGCGCGACGTACGCGGTCTTCTGGTTCGTCCACGCGAGGACGGGCCAGCCGTCGTCGGCCTGTGCGCTCGACGGCGCGACGCCGTCGGAGCTGGCGATCGGGTTCAGCGGCGTGAACTTCCCGCCCGGCGCGCGGAAGCTGTAGAGCAGGCGGCCCGTGCCGGAGCGGCCGCCGGCGGCATGGAAGGCGATCAGCGTCGTCCCGTTGTCGCTGATGCTGACGGCGGGCTCGTCGATCCGCCCGACGGCGCCGGATGCGATCACCGCCGGCTCGGTGAAGTCGTAGTCGGGCTCGCGGACCATCGCGGTCAGCAGCGAGCCGCCGTAGCGCAGCGCGATCGCGCCGGCCCCGTAGCCCGACGCGGCGGCGGTCGCGGCGCTCAGCGCGGGGGCGGAGTTCGTGAAGGCGTCGACGTTGCCGGGCAGCGGGCGCGGCGCGGACCAGGCGAGCGACATGACGTCGGATGCCTTGCCGGTGATGCTGCGCTCGCTCAGCAGCAGCGGCGTGTCGAGCGTCCCGCCCTCGTAGACGGCGAAGGCGTTGCCGGCCGGGTCACCGGCGACGGCGAGCACCTGCGGCGCGGCGTTCGAGTAGATCGCTCCGGGCGAGGACCAGGCACCCGCGGAGGCAGCCGCGGCGCAGGCGGCGACGAGTGCAGTGAGGAGCAACGCCCCGATCCTGGGGGCGACGCGAGCGGGGAGGCGCGCCATGTGCCGTATATCGGCAGCCCCCGGTCTTCGTGAAACATCCGTCCGGCGCGTCTGGACGTCTGGTCAGCCGTCGTTGTCCTGGCTCGTCATCACGTCGTAGCCGGGACCCCCGTCGCTCGGCTGCAGCCAGGTCATGTCGGAGCGCACACCGGGCCCCGCACTGACAAACGGTCTACTGAGCGGGACCGCGGTGGAGATCGGCTGCGACACCCGCGACTGCAGCGGCAGGCCACCCGACGTGGGGACCTTGCGCGCCTGCCAGCCGACGTTGGCGGCGAAGCCGACGAGCGCGCCGCCGAGCGGTCGCGAGACCGCTGCCGGGAGGCCCAGGCCGCCGCCGCGAGCGACCTGGTCGACGCGGAACTTGTGGCCCATCCGGCCGCGGGCGACGAAGATCTGCGTGTTCCCGCCGGTGCCCTCGCGCCAGAAGATGTAGGAGATCCCGTTCTTGTCGATCGCGGCGGTCATCCCGCTGAGGTCCTTGTTGTTCGCGCGGCGCACCGTCGTCGTCTTGCTGAAGGTCAGCGTCGAGGCCGTGCCGCGGCGGATCACGCGGACCGAGCCGTGCGGGCCCTCCCAGGCGACGAGCGCCCCGGCCTTCCCGCCGGCGCCGGCGATCTCACCGCTGCCGGCGGCGTTGCCGATCACGCGGTAGTGCCCGGCGTCGCCACGGTCGTTGAGGATGCTCATCTCGGCGCGACCTGCACGGGTCCAGGCGACGAGCCCGGCCTCGTGCGGCCCGACCGCGGTGGTCACGTGGCCGGCCCCGGTCAGCGAGAGCACGCGCGGCTTGCCGAACTCGTTCCCGGACAGGCGCGCCGCATAGGCCACGCGGCGCCCGGTGGAGCGCGTCGCCTCGAAGCCGATCACGGTCGTGCCGGCCGGTGAGATCGTGACGACCGGGTCGCTGAGGCGGTCGAAGTTCGCCGGGACGATCGTCACGGGCTCGTCGCTGAAGCGGTCACCGGCGTCGCGGACGAGCGCGGTGAAGCGGTCGGTGCCGTCGACGCGGTAGCGCACGACGAGCGCGGCGGCACCGTCGCCGGCGGCCGCTGCGCCCGCGCCCTGGGCGAGCGGGGTGCTCGTCGTGAAGGTCGGAACGCCGCCCGGGAAGGGGGTCGCCGGGTTCCACGCGAACGCGACGCCGTCGGGGATCGAGGCGACCGAGTCGCGCTGGATCAGCAGCAGCGGGGCGTCGGCGGTGGCGCCCGAGAGCACCGCGGCGCCGTTGCCCGCAGCGTCGCCCGCGACCGCCAAGGGCTGCGGCTGGGCGCCGCCGTAGATCGCCGCCGATGAGCTCCAGCCAAGCGATGTGGCCGGAACGAGCAGCCCGCAGAGTGCGGCGAGCAGCGCGGCGAGCATGCCGACGGCGAGCCCTTGCCGCGGGCGCAGGCCGTAGGCTTGATGGTCATGACCACGTGCCTTGTGACCGGCGGCGCCGGCTTTCTCGGGTCGCATTTGTGCGACGAGCTGTTGCATCGGGGTCATCGTGTGATCAGCGTGGACAATCTGGACACGGGGTCGCTCTTGAACATCGAGCACATTCGGGTTCCGGAGTACCGCCACATCAACGCTGACATCACTGAGCCGTACTTCGTCGATGAAGCGGTAGACGTTGTGTACCACCTTGCGTCGCCCGCGTCGCCGATTGACTACCTCAGATTGCCGCTCCATACGCTCAAAGTGGGGTCGCACGGGACGCATCACACGCTCGGTCTGGCGAAGGCCCACCGCGCGCGCTTCCTGCTCGCATCGACGAGTGAGGTCTACGGCGACCCGAAGGAGCACCCCCAGAAGGAGACGTACTGGGGCCACGTCAACTCGGTCGGCCCGCGCGGCGTCTACGACGAGGCCAAGCGCTACGCCGAGGCGCTCACGATGGCCTACCACCGCCAGCAGGGCGTCGACACGGCGATCATCCGGATCTTCAACACGTACGGCCCGCGGATGCGCCCGCATGACGGCCGCGCGATCCCGACCTTTCTGCGTCAGGCGCTCGCCGACCGGCCGATCACGGTCTTCGGCGACGGCAGCCAGACACGCTCGTTCTGTTACGTCACCGACCTGATCCGCGGCATGATCGCGCTGTCCGAGTCGGGCGAGCACATGCCGGTGAACGTCGGCAACCCGGACGAGTTCACGCTCCTGGAGCTGGCGCAGGCGGTCATCGAGGTGACCGGCTCGAAGTCGGAGATCATCCACGAGGCACTGCCCGAGGACGATCCCCAGCAGCGCCGGCCCGGACATCACCCGTGCGAAGGAGCTGCTCAGCTGGGCGTCCCGAGGTCGGCCTGAACGAGGGCCTTCAGCGGACGATCAACGAGGCTGGCGCCGAGGCGCTGCTCGGTCTCGGGAGGTAAGGGCGCATCTTCCGGCGCTCCAGAACGTTTCAAGCTGCGTGAGGATGGCCGCTCCGCGACAACTCGAGGATCTGCCCGGCGTCGAGAGCGACGCCAAGGACTCGATGCCGCTGTCAGCGCGGGCACTGCCCGAACTGCCGGTCGGTGAGCTCGAACACGACGTCCGCCGCCGCCGCCCGCCGGCGCTGTCGTTCCTGCTGCGGATGGACACGGTGCGCCGGCTCTCGCGGATCGTGCTGCTGCTGTCGCTCGACGCGATCGGCGTCTACGCCGCGGTGCTCGGCGCGCTCGAGCTCAAGTCGGCGCTGCGCGGCGGCGCGTCGCTGTCGGAGAACGCGACGCAGGCCTACCACTACGCGACCTTCTCGTTCATCCTGACCGCGCTGCTGTTCGCGCGTTCTGGCCTGTACGCGGACCGCGCGTCACGGCCCGGCCTGCGCGCCGTCGTCTCGTCGCTGACCTCGGTGACGGTCGTCGCGTTCCTCTACGCGAAGGTCGACGGCCAGGAGTTCTCCAGCTACTACATCTTCTGGGGCTCGCTGATCTTCGGCATCGTGATCATCGGCGCGCTGCGCTGGGCGTACGACCGCACGAGCGGCGTGCTGCTGCGCGCCGCCGGCTACCACCGCCGCGCCGTGCTCGTCGGGACGGGCCAGCACATCGAGGCGGTCGCGCACGCGCTCGACGCGGCGCCCGGAGCGGTGTCGCCGATCGACGTCGTCGGGTTCATCTCGCTGACGCCGCGCCCCGACAACGGCCTCAAGTCGCTCGGTCAGCTGAGCGAGCTGCGCGAGATCATCGAGCGCGAGCAGATCGACGAGGTCATCATCGCCGACCCCGCGTTCCCGCAGCAGGAGGCGGTCGAGCTGGTCGACGAGTGCCACCGGCGCGGCGTGCGCGTGCGGATCGCGCCGTCGACGATGGAGATCCTCGTCCACCGCGCCGACTTCGTCCCGGGCGAGGCGGTGCCGCTGTTCGAGCTGCGCTCGCCCGGTCTTCGAGGGCTTCGACTGGTTCGTCAAGCGCGCCTTCGACGTCGTCGGGTCGGTCGCGCTGCTGATCCTGCTGAGCCCGCTGTTCGCGCTGATGGCGCTGGCCGTGAAGCTCACCTCACGCGGCAACGTGCTCTACCACTCGATGCGCCCGGGAATCGGCGGCGTGCCGTTCGCCTGTCTGAAGTTCCGCACGATGTACGACGACGCCGACGAGCGCCAGGCCGGCCTCGAGCATCACAACGAGGCCGACGGCGCGCTCTTCAAGATGCGCGACGACCCGCGGATCACGCCGGTCGGGCGCGCGCTGCGGCGCTTCTCGCTCGACGAGCTGCCGCAGCTGTGGAACGTCGCGCGCGGCGAGATGTCACTCGTCGGGCCGCGCCCGCTGCCCCAGCGCGACTACGACCAGCTCGAGGACTGGCACCGCAAGCGCTACCTCGTGCTGCCCGGCATCACCGGTCTGTGGCAGGTCTCGGGACGCTCCGAGCTCGACTTCGACGACCTCGTGCGGCTCGACTTCCTCTACCTCGAGCACTGGTCCGTCTCACTGGATCTCTCGATCCTCGTCAAGACGATCCCCGCCGTGCTGCTGCGCCGCGGCGCGTTCTAGCTGCGGTTGCGGCCCGGGGCGGCCCGCTTCTCGGATCGGTAGAGGTGAAGCCCGCTGAGCGGGCCTCACGTCGACCGATCGCCCGGCGTTAGCCTGCGGCGCGTGGACGACTGGCGCGACGCGGTGTGGAAGGCGGTTCCGGAAGGCGCCGAGCCCGAGCGGTTCGCGGAGCGGCGAGCGTTGCTGCTCGGCCGGGTCGCGGCCGGCGACCGGGTGCTCGACCTGGGCTGCGGTGACGGGGCGTTTGCGGCGGCGCTTGTGGAGCGCGGGCGCGGACGTGACGGCCGTCGATGTGTCGGCTGAGGCGGTGCGGCGTGCGCGCGTGCGGGCTCCGGGCGCGCGCGTCGAGCGTCACCGAAGGTGCCGCGCCTGCCATGTCGACGAGGACGCGTTCGATCGTCGTCTGGGCCGGCGAGACGCTCGAGCACGTCGCCGACGTCGTCGGGCTGCTGGCCGAGGTGCGCCGCGTGCTGCGCTGGGGCGGCACGCTGCTCGTGACGACGCCGAACCTGCCGCGGCTCGGCGTCGCGCTCGAGGCGCTTCGCGGAGCGCCGCTCGAGCAGCGGCTCGACCCCCGCGCCGACCACCTGCGCTTCTTCACCGCCGGCACGCTGCGCGAGGTCCTGAGCGACGCCGGCTTCCGGCGATCGTGACCGTGCAGCGCGACCGGCGGGCCGCCCGGAGCGCGCCGCGCCCTCACCGCCATCGCCCGCTAGATCCGGCGATCGGCTGCGAGATCAGTCCCGCTGAGCGCGGCTTCAGACCTCGACCAGATCGCGATCGGCTGCATTCGCGCCGTGCGCACGGCGCGAATTGCAGCCGATCGCGGCGGCCCGCCCGCGCGCGCTACCCCTTCTTCTTCGCGCGCGCTCCTGCTTCTGGCCGCTTCTTCGCGACGCGCTTCTCGCGCGCGACGTCGAGCTTGCGTGTCGCCTCGAGGAAGATCGCCTGCGCGGGTGCTGAGCGCGGGTCCAGGTACAACGCCGGGCGCACCGTGCGCCGCGCGGCGGCCGCGTCGCCGGCGAGCAGCTCGAACTGGGCGAGGCGGATCCACGGCTCGGGCGTCGCCGGCTGCAGCTGCACGGCGCGGCCGAGCGCGGTCTTCGCGGCGGCCGGCTGCTTGGCGGCGGTCTCGACCTCGCTCAGCGCGAACAGCGGATCGACGGACAGCGGATCGAGGTCGCCGGCCTGCTGGGCCAGCGTGCGCGCCTGCGGGACGTTGCCGTCGGCGAGTGCGGCCGAGCGCCTCGT
Source organism: uncultured Actinomycetes bacterium (assembly GCA_963821685.1). Classification (GTDB taxonomy): domain Bacteria; phylum Actinomycetota; class Thermoleophilia; order Solirubrobacterales; family Solirubrobacteraceae; genus F1-60-MAGs163. Next base: position 518,691 of record CAWGEW010000001.1, read on the forward strand.
CGGTGCGGCTGACGGCGGCCTGCGGCTGGGCGGTCGACCATGCGGCCGTCCCGGCGATCGCGAGCACCGCGACGGCGGCGATGATCCGCGGCGCCGACAACGCGGCGGCGCGCGGCAGCAGCGACTCGCGCGTCGGGCCGCGCCCGACGACCCAGCCCGCGCACAGCAGCGGCGGGACGACCGTCCCGGGGATGAACCACGTCCAGTCGACGAGCGAGTGCACGCCGAAGACGACCACGACCATCGCGAGCGTCAGCATGCCCGAGGCGCTCGGCGTCCTCGCCGCGCGCACCCGGCCCGCGCCACGGCCCGGTCGTGCGGATCGTCGCCGCGAGCCACGCGGCCAGCAGCGCGAGCGTCAGCGCCAGGCCGACGATGCCGAGGTTGGCGGCCGTCTGCACGAGGTAGCCGTGCGCGTGCAGCACGTCGAGGTCGTCCTTGCGGAAGCGCAGCCGCGCGAGCTGGTAGCCGCCCGCGCCGACGCCGACGCGCGGGCCGCGCCTTGAAGACCTCGATCGCGTCGCGCCAGTAGCGCGCGCGCACGCTGCCGATCGCGGTCAGCCGGCTCGGGTCGTTGCTCGGCGTGTTCGCGTTCGGGTCGGTCAGCGAGCGCCAGCCGTGCGAGATGCTGCCGCCGAGGCCGCGGTCGGTCGTCGCCAGGCCGGCCGGCCAGCGCGATCGGCACGAGCACGAGCGCCGATCAGCAGCACGATGCCCCAGGTGCGCCGCGTCTCGGGCGACCACGCGCGCCGGTCGCGCAGCCAGCTCGCCGCGAAGCCCGCCAGCAGCAGCAGCACGATCAAGCACGCAGACGAGGACGCCGAGCTCGGTGCCCGCGTTGGAGCGGATCGCGAGCGGGATCTGATCCTTGCTGAGGCCCTCCTGGCCGAACGCCCACCAGGCCGCGATCGCGCCGAGCACAAAGCTCGGGAGCAGCACGATCGCCGAGCGCAGCCGCAGCGGCGCGACGATGAACCACAGTCCCAGGCCGACGCCGGCGGCCAGCAGCGACCCGCGCGAATACGCCAGCAGGATCGTCAGGACGAGCACGCCGGTCGCCGGGTAGGCGAGCGCGGCGAGCCCGGCGTGGCCGTCGCGACGCGCGCCCAGCCAGACGGCCGGCGGCAGCCCGAGCGCGGCCATCAGGCCGACGGCGTTCCAGTACTCGAACGGCTCGCGCAGGCGCCCGTAGGTCTCGTCGGACGCCAGCCAGGCGGGGAAGATCTTCGTCAGCAGCGCGTAGCCGCTGACGATCAGCGACGCGACGAGCACGCCGCCGATCAGCGCGCGCCAGCGGTCGGGGACCATCCGCACGAGCGCGATGCCGCTCGCGAGGACGGCGACGGCGGTGAGCGTCCGGTTGCCCTCGATCCATGCGACGGACGGCTCGATCGCCCACACGATCGAGATGCCGGTCAGCACCGCGAAGGCCGCGAGCAGCCCCAGCGTCGCCGCCGCCCCATGCGCGGCGCGCGCCGTGCCCGATCAGCAGCGCGGTCGCGCAGAGGACGCCGGCGGCGAGCTCGAGCACCATCTCGACGGTCGTGACGGGCTGCAGCTGCAGCCCGCCGCCGGCGCCCAGCGCGACGGCGGCGAACGCGGCGCCGAACGCGAGCGTCAGCAGCGGCTCGACGGCGCCGCGCATCCGCGCGCGGGCGGGGGGCCGGGGCCGGCGAGCGGCCCCAGCTCCATCCGCGCATCAGGGTTTACGACGGTCGCGGACACGTGGAATCAGGACGAAGACGACCGCGCCGAGACCCAGCAGCACGATCAGGGACAGTGCGGCGAGCAGCGGGGCAGGCAGATCGGAGAGCCCGGCGGCGACGGCGCGCCCGGCGCCGAGCGTGCTCGGCTCGACGACCTTGCCGTCGACGGTGACCGGCCCGGACCCCTGCTCGGCCGCCTTCGTGACGGCCGCCTTCTCGGCAGGCGTGGCGTTCGCCAGCGGGTCGGGCTGGGTCAGCGCCACGATCGTCGCTGTTGCTGACCGGGGCCGAGCCCGAGTGGCCCGCGGCCTGCGCGCTGGCCGACGCGAGCTGGGCGGCGCGCAGCACGTCGCGGCAGTTCGTGTACTGGTCGGCGTCGGCCGGGATGTTGGCCAGCGCGTCGCGGTAGTCCTTCTGCGAGTACGTGCCGTTGACGCGCTCGTCGCGGCACGCGTCCTTCAGGAGCTCCTGGTAGCCGGCGTGCGCGATCGCGGGCGTGATCAGGTACGCCAGCAGCAGCACGGGCACGATGAGGCGGCGCAGCACGGGCGGCACGCTAGCGGCCCGTCGCGCCCGGACGCCGCAGTCGACAGCGCCGTTGCGACCGCATCCGCCCACGCCGCGGGCGTGTAGGCCTCGACCGCCGCGGCGCCCGCCGCGCCCAGACGCTCGCGCAGCGCCGCGTCCCTGTGCAGCGCGACGATCGCGGAGGCGAGCGCGGCGGGGTCGCCCGCGGGAACGACGAGGCCGGTCTCGCCGTCGCGCACGAGCCCGCCCGCTGCGGCGCCGACGGCGTCGGTGGCGATGATGGGAGTGCGCTGGGACATGGCTTCGTTGACCACCAGCGCCCACGGTTCGCGAAATGCTCGCGTGGGCACCGATGGCACCACCACAACGTCTGCGGCGGCGTAGAGGTTGCGCAGTTCCTCCGGCGTCGAGCTGGCCGAGCGCGATGACGCCGTCGGCCGGCGCGTGCCCGGCGGAGATGTCGGCGGGCGCCACACCCGCCAGCGCGAGCGCCGCGTCGGGCGCTCGCAGGCCCGAAGCCGTCCACGCGTCGAGCAGGACGTCGACGCCCTTCCCGGGCGTCGCGCGGCCCGCGTAGAGGGCCAGGAACGCGGGATCGCCGGCGCGCGCCCGCGCCGCCGCGACCTCGCCGCGGATCCAGTGCAGCGCCCCAGAACGCACCGTCGACCGCCTGCGGCGCGACGACGACATTCCTTGATCCGTGCCCGCGGGCAAATGCGGCCACGTGCTCGCCGTACCCGATCGTGCCGTCGGCCGAACGTTCGATGTAGCGCATCAGCGGGATCGCGAGCAGATGCGCGGGCGTCGCGACCTGCGCCCAGATCCCGGTCCAGTAGAGGAACGGGACGCCGGCGCGGCGCGCGCCGAAGAACGCGGCGGGCAGCGCCACGCGGCCGGCGCTGGTCGCGATCACGGCGCGGTAGCGGCCGCTCGCGGCGAGCGCGTGGACGCCGCGCTGGGAGACGCGCACGTACGGGACGCCCGGGATCGTCGACGCCGCCGGTCGCGTGGTGGGTGCGCCCGTCGTAGATCGCGACCTCGAGGCCCTCGCGCTCGTGCAGCGCGCGCAGCGACGGCACGCGGTCGGCGGGCACGAGGTTCGTGACGAGCAGGACCGGCCGGTCAGTCACCCGCGCAGCACCTCCTCGTAGGCGGCGACCGTCGCCTCGGCCGCAGGCCGTCCACGTGAACGACGCCTCGACGGTCGCCCGCGCGCGGCAGGCCCAGGTCGGCGAGGAACGCGGGGTCGTCGAGCAGCGCGTCGATCGTCGCGGCGAGCAGCTCGACGTCGCCCGGGCGGGACGAGCCGGATGCCGTCGCCGGCGCGCGCGATCTCGGCCGGCCCGGGCTCGCCGAGCGCGCCGAGCGCCGGCACCCAGCCGGCCATCGCCTCGATGTACGCGACGCCGAACGCCTCGTCGACGCTCGGCATGACGAAGGCGTGGCAGCGGCGCGCGCGCTCGAGCGCGGCCGCGTGCTCGAGCTGGCCGGTGAACTCGACGCGGTCCTCGAGGCCGAGCTCGCGCGCGAGCGCCGTCAGCGGCTCGCGCTCGGGGCCGTCGCCGATGATCACGTAGCGCAGGTCGGGGCGGCGCTCGGCGAGCACCCACAGCGCGCGCAGGACGTCCGCGTGGCGCTTGCGCGCGACGAGGTGCCCGACGGTCACGAGCGTCGAGCGGTCCGCCGTCCTGCGTGCGCATGGGGGGAAGATCGGTGCCGAGGTGCACTACGCGCGTGCGCGATGCACCCAGCTCCTGCGCGGCGCGCGCGATCCCGTCGCTGTTGGCGAGCACGAGCCGTCGCCGCGCCGAACGCGCGCTCGATCGCCTCGCGGCCGTCCGGCGTGCTGGACCGCGGTGTGGAAGACGTCGGCGCCGTGCTCGGAGACGACAGCGGCGCGGTGACGCCCGCGCGCAGCGCAGCGTCGGCGGCGGGGACGGCGTTGTGCGCGTGGACGACGTCGAACGGGAACTCGCGCTGCAGGCGTCGCAGCGCGCGCCGCAGCGGCCGCGCCGCCCACGCGCCCCAGCGCCCGTACGCGCCGGCTCTTCGGAGGCGAGACGTAGCGCACGTACGTCACGGGGATGCCGTCGAGCGTCAGGTGCCGCGGATGCCGCGCGAGCGCCAGCGCCGCGCCCGGCCGCTTCAGCCACGGCGTCGCGGCCGGCGGGACGATCCGGTGCAGCACGACGACGTGGACCTCGGCGCCGGCCGCCTGCGCGGCGCGTGCCTGCTCGTGCGCCCAGATGCCGAGCACCGGGTCGTCGGCGCGCGGGTAGAACTCGGCGAGGACGAGGACCTTCACGTGGGCGAGATGATCTCGAGGGTCGGGAAGGTCGAGCGAAGGCGCGCCGTGTCACGGGTGAGGAGGCGGTGACCGGCGACGGCGGCGTGGGCGCCGATGAAGAAGTCCGGCAGCGTCGACGCGCGTACGCCGCCGCGCCGGCGGTAGTGCGCGTGCGCCTTGCCGGCGAGGAACGCCGCCGGCCACGGGATCTGCTCACGCGCGTACAGAGTCTCGGGGAGAAACTCGTCGACTTCCTCGACGGTGGCGTAGTTCGCCGAGGTCTCGGCGAAGACGATCGGATTGATGACGAGCGGGCCTTCGGCTGCGGCGTCGAACAGCGCCCGGTTCGACCACGCGGCCCACCGGCTGTCGTCGGTGAGCAGGTCGAGCAGGACGCTGGTGTCGACGAGCGTCGAGCGCCGCTCAGTCGTCGCCACGAGTGAGCGCCAAGATCTCGTCCGTCGTCATCCCGAGGCCCTTTCCCTTGCCTCGAAGCCGCTTGATCATCTCCTGCGCGGGCGTCTGCGCAGCGGTCTTGCGGATGACGATCGCGTCGCCGCGGGCGTCGAACTCGACTTCGGTGCCCGGCTCGATGCCGTACTGCTGACGCAACTCGATCGGGATCGTCACCTGACCCTTAGTCGTCACACGCACGTTCCGCACCCCTCAGGTAGAAGTAATACCGGTAGGAATCTTACCGCACCGTACGGACCGTCCGAACCTCGTCGCGCGTCACATACGGCCGCCCGTCGAGGAACTCCCGCGCCTCCGCGATCGCCGCCTCGCGCGGGTAGGTCGCGGCGGCCGGCCGCAGCGTGTGGCCGACGGGCGTGGCGTCGACGATCCCGATCGGCCAGCCCTCCTGCGGCGGCGACCGCGGACCAGTGCGCGTCGAGCCCCCAGCCCATCCGCAGCCCCGCCGGGAACGGCAGCAGCGCGTCGAACGTCGCGGGCGCGAACGCGGTCACGGGGCCGATCTCGACGAACGTCGTCTCGCGCGCGGTCGCGCCGGCGACGCGCCGCGTGACCGGCCAGGCGGCGTGCGAGCGCAGCCGGTGCGCGGGCTGGGCGAGCTCGAGGCCCGCGCCCTCGGCGGCCGCGAGGAAGCGGTCGAGGAAGCCGCGCGGCAGGTCGACGTCGTCGTCGAGGACGATCAGCCAGTCGTAGGCGTCGAGGCCGTCGTCGCCCGTCCGCTCGGCGAGCAGCTCGTTGAGCCGCTCGAACTTCCCGGCGCTCGTCGCGGCGCGACGACGTGCTCGACGTCGTGCCGCGAGGTCGCCAGCTCCGCGCGCGCCTGGGCGACGCGGTTCTCGACATCCGCGCGCTCGACCGTCAGCACGAGCACGCGCCGGCGCGGGCAGCGCGCGTGCCGCCCGGTCCAGGCGCCGGCGCGCCGGCGACAGCGCGGCGCGCAGGTCGAGCCAGCGGTCGTGCAGCCCGGCGAGCTGCGCGCGCCGCCCGCCGGCGGTCCCGCTGCGGCCGGAGAGGAAGTCGTCGACGCCGGGGGTCGCGGGCGGCGGCGGGCCGGGGCGCAGCGCCGCCTCGAGCCGGCCGAGGCTGTGCCAGGTCGTCACCGGTCCCATGAAGCAGCGCCGCAGCGGGCCGTGCAGCGCGCAGCGCAGCAGCGTCCGCAGCTCCGCGAGGACCGACGGCGCCGCGCCGCGCCGCTCGTCGTAGGCGCGCGCCTCGCGTCCGCGGCCACGCGCCGCGCGGCAGAGCGAGCGCAGCCGCGCGTCGTCGCCCGCGCGGCGATGGTCGACGCCGGCCGCGGCGATCGAGCGGATCCGCCCGCCGGACGCGAGCCAGCGGCGCTCCCACTCCTCCTCGTCGCCGCCGCCGGACAGCGCGGGGTCGAACAGGCCGACGCGCTCGAGCGCGCTGCGGCGGATCGCGAGGTTCGCGCCCCACGCGTGATCGGCGTCGACGTCGACGGGGCCGAAGTCCTGCTCGGTGACGGGCCCGCTGCTCGCGCCCGCAGCGGGGAAGCGGTGGTCCTCGACGCGCGCGTGGATCGGCCCGGTGAGCACGCCGACGTCGTCCGGCAGGTCGGCGGCGGCGTGCACCAGCGCGGCGAGCCAGCCGTCGCCGCACGGCCACGTCGTCGTCGGTGAAGACGAGCAGGTCCGCCGTCCGTCGCCGCGATGCCCGCGTTGCGCGCGATGTTCAGGCCGTGGCGGCCGTCGGCCGGGACGACGTAGCGCGCGCCGAAGCGCTCGGCGACGACGGCCGTCTGGCGTGTCCGGGCCGTCGTCGACGACGATGATCTCGGCACCGAGCGCGGTCGCCTGAGGAGCGATCGTCGACAGCGCGACGTCGAGGTACGCCGGGCGCCCCCGAGTGGGGATCACGATGGCGGCGGTCGGCGGCATCGGGCGCGTTCACGGTAGCTTGGCCACAGGCCGCCACCGCGGCGGCCACCCGTCTCGTGATCCTCCTGCTCCACAACCGCTACCGCACGCTCGGGGGCGAGGAGCGTGTCGTCGAGGACCTCGCGCGCATCATTCCGCAGGCACTCGGCGAGGACGTCGAGGTGCTCGAGCGCCGCAGCGACGGCGCTCTCCGAAGCGGCCGCCGCGCGCGGGCTGCTGCGCGGCGGGCTCGACCCCGAGGACGTCGCCGCGGCGGTCCGCCGCACCGGCGCGCGCGTCGTGCACGCGCACAACGTGCAGCCGGCGTTCGGCTGGCGCGCGCTCGCCGCGGCCCGCGCCGCGGGCGCGCGGACCGTCCTCACGCTGCACCAGTACCGCCTGGTCTGCGCGGTCGGGACGTGCCTGGATCCGTCGGGCCAGGACTGCACGCGCTGCCACGGGCGCGACACGCGGCCCGGGCGTGCGGCTGAACTGCCGCGGCAGCCGCGCGCGACGCGGCTCGTCTACGCGGCGGCGCTCGCGCGCTGGTCGGGCCGGCTCGTCGCCGACGGCGGACGCGCTGACGACCCCGAGCGCCTTCACGCTCGCGCGGCTGCAGGAGCTCGGCGCGCCGCTCGGCGGGCGCGCCGTGCACGTGATCGCCAACCCCGTCGCGCGCGGTCGCCGCCGAGCTGCGCGCACAGCCCGCCGAGCGGCACGTACGCGATCTGCTCGGCGCGGCTCGCGCCCGACAAGGGCGTCGACGTCGCGATCCGCGCGTGCGCCGCCGAGGGCATCCCGCTCGTCGTCACCGGGCACGGCCCGGACGAGGGCGAGCTGCGGGCGCTCGCGGCGTCGCTCGGCGCCGACGTGCGCTTCGCCGGCCGCGTCCCGGACGCCGAGCTCGCGCGGCTGCGCGCCGGCGCCGCGCTGGCGATCGTCCCCTCGCGCTTCGCCGAGACGTTCGGGCTCTCGGCCGCCGAGGCGATGGCCGCCGGCCTGCCGGTCGCCGCGTCGCGCGTCGGCGCGCTGACCGACCTGCTGCCCGACGCGGACCTCGCGCCGATGGGCGACGCGGACGCGCTGGCGACGCGTCGTGCGGCGCCTCTGGGGCGACACCGCGACCGGCGAGCGCAACGCCGAGTTCATCGCGACGCACGCCGCGCCGGACGCCGTCGCCCAGGCGCTCGCGCAGGTCTACGCAGCGCCCGCCTAAACCGCGATCGGTCGAGCTGAAGCCCGCTGAGCGGGCCTGACCTCGACCGATCGCTCGGCGTCGCCCCGTACCCTGCACCGGCCATGCGCGCACTCGTGACCGGCGGAGCCGGCTTCATCGGCTCGAATCTCGTCGATGCCCTGCGTCGACCGCGGCGACGACGTCGCGGTCGTCGACGACCTCAGCTCCGGCAAGCGCGAGAACCTCGCGGGCGCGCTCGGACAGCGGCGCGACGCTGCACGAGGTCGACATCCGCGACGCCGCCGGCCGTCCGCGCCGCGTTCGACGCGGCCAGCCCGCAGCTCGTCTTCCACCTCGCCGCGCAGGTCGACGTGCGCAAGTCGCTCGCCGACCCCGCGCTCGACGCGGCGATCAACGTCGTCGGCACGATCAACGTCCTCGAGGCCGCGCGCGAGCACGCCGTGCATCGCTTCGTCAACACGTCGACGGGCGGCGCGATCTACGGCGAGACGGACGTGATGCCGACGCCCGAGACCGTCCCGCCGCTGCCGATGGCCGCGTACGGGCAGAGCAAGCACGGCGCCGAGCTGTACTGCGCGCTGATGAACCGCCTCTACGGCCTGCCGACGGTGACGCTGCGCTACGGCAACGTCTACGGCCCGCGCCAGGACCCGCACGGCGAGGCGGGCGTGATCGCGATCTTCGCCGGGCGGCTGCTGCGACGGCGACGCGCCGCTCGATCTTCGGCGACGGCACGCAGACCCGCGACTACACGTTCGTCAGCGACATCGTCGCCGCGAACCTCGCGGCCGCCGAGCACCCGAGCGCGAGCGGCGCCTACAACGTCGGCACCGGCGTCGAGTCGTCCGTCCTCGACGTGCTCGACGCGCTGCGCGGCGCGGCCGACCTGCCCGCCGACGAGTTCCAGCCCGAGTTTCAGCCGGCCCGCCTCGGCGAGCTCGAGCGCTCCTCGCTCGACATCTCCCGCGCACGCGACGAGCTCGGCTTCACCGCCGACACATCGTTGGCCGACGGCATGCACGCTGTGCTGGCGACTGCGCTGATGCGCCGGCCCGGCCGTCGCACGCGTGCGCTGGAGGCGCGCGTCGCCGAGCTCGAGCGCACGATCGCCCAGCTGCGTGAGGCCGGCGACGGCGCCTACGGCCACCTCGAAGCACACAAGCAGCGGATCGCGGACCTCGAGGGCCACCGGGCGATCGAGGCACCCGCGCTCGTCACTGCCGGCGGCGACATCCAGAAGCTGTCGGTCGTGGCCCAGGAGCTCCTGGCGCGCGTCGCGCGCACCGAGGACGTCGCTGCCATGACGGCGCTGATCGACGGGCTGCCGCCGTCCGCGACGCGCATCTCGGTCATCACCCCCACGTTCGAGCGGCCCGAGCAGCTGCGCGAGTCCGTCGCGTCCGTGCTCGCGCAGCGCCATACGGCGTTCGAGCTGCTGGTCATCGACGACGCCGCCGACGGGTCGGCGCAGGCCGCGCTCGCCGGCGTGGAGGACCCGCGTCTGCGCGTCCTGCACCGCGAAGGTGAGGGGTCCAGCTCGGCCGCCCGCAACACCGGGCTCGCCGCCGCCACCGGCGACGTCATCGCCTACGTGGACGACGACAACCTGATGGGCTCGTTGTGGCTGCGGGCGGTCGCGTGGGCGTTCGACGAGCATCCGGATCTGAACGTCGCCTACGGCGCGCTGGTCGCCGATCACGAGCACGTCGGCACCCCGTGGCTCAGCCTCCCCGCGTGGGATCGCGAGCAGATGGCGCACGAGAACCTGATCGACAACAACGTCCTCGCTCACCGCGCCGGCCTGGCCGAGGCGTACTTCCTCACCGATGTCGAGGCCGGCAGCGACTGGGAGATGACCGAGCGGCTCACGAGCGTCGACGAGCCGATGCGACTGCCGATCCTCGCGACCGTCTACCGCACACGCGGGCCCGATCGTGTCACCACCGCGCCAGACGCTCCCGCGGCCACCGCGGACGTCCATCGCCGCATCCTCGCCCGCCGCGCCGCAGCCGGCGAGTGACCGCGACTCAGCGGCGCGCGGCGCGCTTCATGCCCCACCACTCGCGCGCGAACCCGACGACGAAGCGCGGGTTGTAGCGCGGTGTAGCGCCGCCACAGGCGGCGTGGCTCGCGCGTCAGGCGAAAGAGCCATTCCAGGCCGGCGCGCTGGATCCAGCGGCGGTGCCTGCGCGACCGTCCCGCTGAGGAAGTCGAAGGCGGCGCCGACGCCGACGAGCATCGGCGCGTCGAGCTGCCCGCGCATCGTCGCCATCCACTTCTCCTGCCGCGGCACGCCGAGCCCGACCCAGACGATGTCCGGCGCGCGCGGCGTTGATCGTCGCCGGCCACCTCGCGCTGCTCGTCCGCGGCTGAGCGGCCGGTAGACCGGCTTGTAGCCGCCGACGATCTGCAGGCCCGGGTGCCGCTCGCGCAGCTGCGCCGTCAGGTCGTCGAGCGCCGCCTGGTCGCGTCCGCCGTAGAGGAAGATCCGCGCGCCGCTGCGGGCTGCGCGCGCGCAGGCGCGCTCCATCAGCGTCCGGGCCGTAGACGCGGTCGCCGAGCGGGTGCCCGTAGGCGCGCAGCGCCCACACGAGCGGCTGGCCGTCCGGCACCGTCAGGCTCGAGCCGAGCACGGCGTCGCGCAGCTCCGGGTCCTCCTGCGAGGCCATCACGGTGTGCGTGGCGGCGACGCAGACGTATTCGCGGCTGCCGGCGGCGATCGCGCGTCGATCCAGTCGAGCACGCCCTCGTAGCCGTCGAGCGCGAGCGGGATGCCCAGGACGGGCGCGGTGGGCGGGCGCGGCGGGGCTGCGGGGCGTCAGAACCGGTCACGACAAGTCGCTCGACAACGATCGAGTAGGGTCCGCCGCCGATGGCCCGCCGAGTGCTGATCACGGGAATCGCCGGACAGGACGGCTCGTATCTCGCCGAGCTGCTGCTGGCGCGCGGCGACGAGGTCACCGGCCTGGACCGGCCCGGCGCGTTCGACTCGCCGAACCTGGACGCCGTGCGCGGCGAGCTTCACCGCGGTCGACGGCGACCTGCTCGACCCCGCGTCGCTGAAGGCGTCGATCGCGACCGCGCGTCCCGACGAGATCTACCACCTCGCCGCGCCGACGTTCGTCCCCGACTCGTGGGACGACCCGACGCAGACGATGGCGGCGATCGCCGGCGGCGACCGGCACCGTGCTCGCGGCAGCGGTCGCCGCCGATCCGCAGCCCGCGCGTCTGGGTCACGAGCTCGAGCGAGATCTTCGGTGACGCGCCCGCAGAGCCCGCAGGACGAGGACACGCCGATGCGCCCGCGCACCCCGTACGGCGTCGCGAAGCTCGCCGCCCACGGCCTCGTGCGGACGATGCGCGCAGCACCACGGCCTGTTCGCGTGCAGCGGCATCACCTACAACCACGAGTCGCCGCGCCGGCCGCACGCACTTCCTCCCGCGCAAGGTCACGCGCGGGGCCGCGGCGATCGCGCTCGGGCGCAGAGCGAGCTCGTGCTCGGCGACCTCGACGCCGCCCGCGACTGGTCGGACGCGCGCGACATCGTCCGCGGGGCGGCGCTCGCGCTGAGCGCCGACGAGCCCGAGCGACTACGTCTTCGCCAGCGGCCGCCCGCACACCGTGCGCGAGCTCGTCGACGCGGCGTTCGACGCCGCCGGCGTCGAGGGCGCGTCGATCAGTGGGTGCGCGTCGACCCGGCGTTCGTGCGCCCGCCCGAGCCGGTCGTCCCGGTCGGGCGACACGACGCAGCGCGCGCGGTGCTCGGGTGGGTCCCGGAGTTCACGTTCGAGCAGACGATCGCGGACATGGTGGCCGTGGATCTGGCGGAGCTGGGCGCTACGGCTTGAGCAGCTCGAGGTCGCGGTTGGATACGGTCGGCGCGTGACCACCGAACACAACAGCGAGCAGGCTGCGGATTGGGATGCGGTCTGGCTCAAGGACGATCCCGATCTCGACGATGCGCGCGCCGAGGAGAGCGGCCTGCGCTGGCGGGTCCAGCGCGATCTTGTGACGCAACGGCGCGGTGGGATCGAAGGTCTCCGCATCATCGAGATCGGCGCCGGCCGCGCGACCAATGCGCTGCTCTACGCGCTGCACGGCGCCAAGGCGACGGTGCTCGACCAGTCCGCGATCGCGCTCGAGCAGGCCGCCGCGCGCTTCGCGCAGCACGACATCGAGGTCGAGACGGTCGAGGCGGATGTCTTCGATCTGCCGGCGGAGCTGCTCGGCGCCTACGACGTCTCGATGTCGTTCGGCCTTTGCGAGCACTTCCTCGACGAGCGACGGCGCGGTGTGGTCGCGGCGCATGTCGACCTGCTCACCCCGGACGGCATCGCGATGGTGAACGTCCCGAACAAGTACTCACCCTTCTACCGGGCTTGGATGGGGCTTGCGAAGCGGCGCGGCACCTGGACGCTCGGCACTGAGGTGCCGTTCTCGGCACGGGAGCTGTGCGACCTCGCGCGACGGAGCGGCGGCACGCCGCTCGACCCAGTTCACGTCGGCGGTCTCGGCACGATCGTGAATCACGGGATGAACCCGGTGCTTCGGCGGGTCGGTCTCTCGGAGCTCCCCGTCCCACAGGTGCAGATCCCAGGGGTGGACCTGCTGGCGTACGACCTGCTCGTGCCGATCGTGCGCGCTGGCTGAGCTGCGCTAGCTCGCGACGGCCGCACGGGCGGCCAGGCGCGGGACGCTGTTCAACGCCCGGTGGAACGCAAGCCCCGCCAGACAGCAGATCACGATGCTCGGGATCACCTTCGCGTACGACGGCGGTGCGACGAGCGAGAACCAGAGGATCTGCAGCAGGAAGATCTCGTAGGACGCCGCGCCGAGCAGGGCCAGCAGTCGCCATGCACGATTCGTCAGCTCGCGCGGTAGCCAGCGGAGACCGACGACCACGAGCAGGGCGGGATAGAACGCACTGGCGAACGTCTGCCCCCAACGGCGCCAGTCGTTGTCCGCAAGCGGGAAGGCCTGTGCGTCCCGGTACACGATCACGAGGTACACGACGCTCACGAGCCCCGCGGCCCACCACCAACGCGGCAGCGAGCGCCCGTGGATCATGTAGTCGGCGAGGACGGCGCCCAGCGCGAAGAACGGGATGAACCGTGGCAGCGCGGCGGAGTAGATATACGGATTGGCATCGAACGTGGAGATGTGGAACGACGCCAGTTCGAGCGCCGCCGCAATCGCAAACCCGACGACGACGGTCAGCATCGGCGCGCGCCGGTACGCCCAGTAGAAGAGCGGGAACACGACTGCGAACTCGAACGCGAACGTCACGAAGTAGTTGCCAGGCCCGCTGTACGGCAAGGTTCCGCTGACGAGACCGGAGACGATTCCGCCGGGAGTGAGCGTTCCGTCCGCCAAGGCGATCAAGGACGAAATTGCGAGGACGAACAGGAACGGAACGTAGAGCCGGTCAATGCGGCTCAAGGCGTATCGGCGCGAGTACAGCTGCTCCAGGCCGGCGTGCCCCTGTCGCCACATCGAGGCGGTCGCGTTCAGGCCCATGAGCACGATGAATACGGGGACGGCCTGGCCGATATAGAAGACGCCGCCTCCGTCTGTCAGCGCCTTGACCGGGAGCCCGTGGAGGAAAAGCACCGCGACGATCGCGAACCCCTTCAGGAGGTCAATCTGGGTGAGCCGACCGGGCAGCCGCGGGAGCGGGAAACCGTCCCGCCGGTCCGTCCTTGTGTCCTCAGCGTCTTCCACGGGTGCGGCAGGCTACCCGCAACCCGCGAGCGACGCCGGCTGTCAGGGCTTGAGCAGCTCGAGGTCGGCCCGGGTCATCAGCCGGATCAGCTCCTCGAACGTCGTCTTCGGCTTCCAGCCCAGGTCGCGCTCGGCCTTGGAGGAGTCGCCGATCAGCAGGTCGACCTCGGCGGGGCGCACGAAGCGCGGGTCGATCTCGACGTACTGGTCGATGTCGCCGAGGCCCGCCTCGTCGAAGGCGACCTCGAGGCACTCGCGGACGCTGTGCGTCTCGTTCGTCGCGATCACGTAGTCCTCGGCGGTGTCCTGCTGCAGCATCAGCCACATCGCCTCGACGTAGTCCAGGGCGTAGCCCCAGTCGCGCTTGGCGTCGAGGTTGCCGAGCGAGATCTTGTCGCGCAGGCCGTGCTTGATCGCCGCGGCGTGCCAGGTGATCTTGCGGGTGACGAACTCGAGGCCACGGCGCGGCGACTCGTGATTAAAGAGAATGCCGCTCGTCGCGTGGAGATTGTATGACTCACGGTAATTCACCGTAATGAAGTGACCGTACGCCTTCGCGACGCCGTACGGCGAGCGCGGGTAGAACGGCGTGTCCTCGTTCTGCGGGACCTCGAGGACCTTGCCGAACATCTCGCTCGAGGACGCCTGGTAGAAGCGCGCCTCGGGGCAGGCCTCGCGCATCGCCTCGAGCAGCCGCGTGACGCCGACGCCCGTGAACTCGGCGGTCAGCGTCGGCTGCGTCCACGACGTCGCGACGAAGCTCATCGCCGCGAGGTTGTAGATCTCGTCCGGCTTGGAGTCGCGCAGCGTCTCGAACAGCGAGCGCGAATCCAGCAGGTCGCCCTGATGCAGCGTGACGCGATCGCGCAGATGCTCGATGCGCTCGAACTTCTCGGTCGACGAGCGGCGCACCATGCCATGGACGTCGTACCCCTTCTCGAGCAGCAGCTCGGCGAGGTAGGAGCCGTCCTGGCCGGTGATCCCGGTGATGAGTGCGGACTTGTTAGGCATTGGCGGGGAGGGTAGGGACCAGGGGTGACCGCGGGTCAGACGGGCCGCCGGTAGACCGCCAGCAGGTAGCTGCTCAGCAACCCGTGATTGACGCGGTCGGCGACGGCGAGCCGCCTCCACCGTCCCTCCGGGATCGTCCAGAGCAGCGCGGATCGTCGGGTCACCTTGATGATGATCGGGTCGAAGCCGCCGAGGTAGCCGACGTGCTCGACCGTCAACCCGCTCCGCGCGCCGACCTCGCGCAGCCATGATGGGCGCATCGCATCGGTGTTGTGCAGCGCGAGGTGCTCGGGGTCGGCCCACCGCTGGACGAGTGCGTTGGCGCCGCGGTAGTTCGGGACGCCGATCACGAGCCGGCCGCCCGGAGCGAGAAACTCGACATGCCGCGCAAACGCGCCTTCGAGGTCGTCGAAATGCTCGATGAAGCCGAGCGACAGCACCAGGTCGTGCGGCGACGGCGGGACCTCGAAGAAGTCGCCCTCGACGATCTCCGCGTCGTCGACACCGCAGAGGCGCAGGTTTTCGCGCGACAGCGCGGCGCCCTGAGCGCTGTACTCGATGCCGGAGACGCGGGCACCGAACCGCTCGGCGTAGAACGCGAGCCATTTGGCAGGGGCGCAGCCGGCCTCGATGACGCTCGCTCCGTTCGTGACCGCGGCATGCTGCTCGAGCCCGGCCATCAGGCAACGCTCGAACGCCATCGTCGGATCGGGGCGCGAGGGAAGCGATTCACCGCCGAAGTACTCCTCCTCCCAGAAGGACTTGTCGACGATGTTCGCGGGCTGGTCCTCGGGCACGGAGCGATCCAATCAGACGCGGCTGGTCCCGGCGCTGAGGCCACCGCGTGCCCAGCGCCACCAGCGGTCCGGATGCGTGAGCGCGGCCGCCGCGACGGCCGGCGCGGCACGAAGCACCTCGCCCGCGCCAAGGTGCCCCCGTTCCTGCCGCGTGCTGCGTATGCGCGCGACCTCCTCGACCCCGCGGTACAGCAGGAGCTGGCGCCGCGCGATGCCGCGCTGGCGGCGCGTGAGCCGGCCGCGATCGAGCGCTCGCCGGTACGTCGCCTGGTTCGTGCGCGCCATGCCGGCCATGCTGCTCGACACCGATCCCTCGGCGATGCGGTAGTCGACGAGGAGCTCGTCCGTCGCGACGACGCGCCGACCGGTCTCCACGATCCGCAGCCACAGGTCGTGGTCCTCCGAGCCCCACGTCTCGGTCGAGAAGCCGCCGACCTCATCGACGACCGCCTTCGGGACGAGCGCGCTGATGAAGATGCGGTTGCTGCGCAGGAGCTCGGTGAGCGTGACGCCGTCGGCGTCGCCGAAGCGCTCCCTGTAGGTCTCGGCGAGGCGGCCATCGGGGCCGAGCAGGTACGCGTTGCACGCGACGATCCCGACGTCGCCCGGTCAGCGCCTGCTCCGCGTCGTAGCGCGCGACCTGGCGCTCCAGGTACTCCGGCGCCCACAGGTCATCGGAGTCGAGGAACGCGAGCAGTTCGCCGCTCGCATGCTCGATCGCGAGGTTGCGGGCACCCGCGGGGCCGAGCTTGCCGCGTCGCCGGGATCACGTGCAGGCGCGGGTCGCCGGTCGCCTCACGCTCGATTACGTCCAGCGTGCCGTCGGGGGACATGGTCGTCGACGACACGTGCTCCCAGTCGCCGAACCTCTGAGCGCGAACCGATGCGAACGTCGCCGGGATCAGGTTCGCCGCGTTGAACGCCGGTGTGATTACGCTGACGCGCGGCACGCGGCATACCGTAGACGCGAGGCCGGTGGCGGCCACGGCGCTTGCCGATACTCGCCCGGCCGATGAGCCTCACCCCCGTGGAGATCGCCGTTGAGGAGCAGAGCGGGGAGCACGAACGCCTGCTTGCCAGCGGCACGGTCGCGCAGCAGGTCGCGAACGTCATCACGACGATCAGCATGCTGGTGGTCGTCACCGCCGTTGCACGATCGCTCTCCCTGTCGGCGTTCGGCACATATGGGCTGCTCGTCTCGATCTCGACGTACCTCCTGCTCGCGCAGTCGAGCGTCGAGGGTGCCGCAGTCAAGGCGATCGCCGAGGCCTCCGATCAAGCTGACCGCGACCGGGCTTTTTCGACCGCGTTTCTGTTGTACGCGGCGGCCGGCCTGGTCTGCGGGGTGGTGGTGGCCGCGGTCGGTGCCGCGCTCGTGAGCGTGATCGGCGTGCCCCCCGCACTTCGGTCCGACGCCCGGATCGGTGCCGTACTGCTCGGCGTCGTGATGATCATCGGCTGGCCGGCGAAGACGTTCCAGGATGTCCTTCGCGGAGGCCACCTCTTCGTTCTCGCCGCGGGCGCTGAAGTGGTCGGCTACGTCGGGTTCGCGGTCCTCACGCTGGTCCTGCTCGCGGCCGGCGCGCCACTGCTGGCTGCTGATCGGCGTCGGCGGAACGATCCCGCCGCTGATCGGCCTGACCGCCGCGGTCGTCGTCCTCGTCTGGAAGCGGCTGCCGTATCGCTATCGGCGTGCCGCCGTGACCCGCGACTCGATGCGCTCGTTTCTGGCTCTCTCGGGCTCGCTGTTCTCGATGGGCATCGCGGACCTTGTGATCTACGCACTCGACCGCGTGATCCTCGCGGCGTTCCGCTCGACCGCAACCGTCGGCCTCTACGAAGGCCCCGTCCGGGCCCACAACCTCGTACGGCAGTTGAACGGGACCTTGGCACTCACGGTCCTTCCGGCCGCGGCCCGCTACGTCGAGCAGGACGATCGAGCGCGCCTGCGCGAGTTGCTCCTGCGCGGGACGCGATATGTCTCGGCCGCCGTCGTGCCGGTGACGATCACCCTGATGATGCTGGCGAAGCCGATCCTGCACGTCTGGCTGGGACCGAAGTTCGCCGTCGGCGCGGTGGCGATGACGATTCTCGTGAGCTATTGGCTGTTCGCGAGCACCACGGCCGTCGCCGGGCCGATGCTCGTTGCGGTCGGTCGTGCTCGCGCGCTCGCGGTGCTCGCTTGGGTGCTTGCCGGCACGTCGCTCGCACTGTCGCTCGCCCTCACCCCGGGACTCGGGCCTCGAGGGCGTGGTGCTCGGGACCGCGATTCCCTCGATCCTGCTGGTCCCCGTGATCCTGCGGATGTCCGTCCAGTCGTTCACCGTCACCGTCCCTGACTTCGCGCGCGAGGTGTGGCTCCCGGTGTTCTCTACGGCGATCCCGCTCGTGGCGGCGCTCGCAGCCGTTCGGATCATCGGTCTGCCGAACAACGTCGCGGCGGTGGGTGCCGCATGCATCCTGCCCGTGTTCGCGTATTGGGGTCTCTTCTACGCGCTCTGGCTGCGACCAAACGAGAAGCGCCTGATCCGGTCGGTGCTCCGAGACTTCGCCCGGCGTGGTGGTTGAGCGTGCGCGTCGTCTACGTCGCCGATGCCCCGCGCATCGGCGGAGCTGAGCAGTACCTCGCCGCCGTCGTCGCCGGTGCTGTCGGGGCAGGGCATAAGGCCCAGGTCATCGCTCCGCAGCCCGATCTCCTCGAGCTGATCCGGGAGGAGGCTCCTGGGGCGGCGGTCGTCCAGGCGGGCAGCGATCACTACGCGGCGGCAGCGGATGTCGGCCGCCGTGTCGCGCGGGTCGCCGCGGCCGCTGCGGCAGTTGACACCGCGGTCGTCCGCGGCAGGCCGCAGGTCCTTCACCTGAATAACGGCGGGTATCCGGGGTCAGATCTCGTCCGTCTGACGGCGTTGACGGCGCCGACACCCCGTGGCTCACGCCGCGTCATGAGCGTGCACTCCGTTCCCTGGAGCCGGGAGCACGCTGAGCGGCGCGTGCAGCAGGTCGTCGACCGGCTGCTGTGGCCGCGGCTTGGCGCGGTCGTCGGCGCGACCGCCGTCGTCGGTGATGCCCTGACCGGTCTACGGGGCATGCCGGACGCGCTCTACCGCCGGATCCCCTACGGCGTCGCGACGCCGGCAGGCGCGGATGAGGGGCGCGCGATACGCGAGCGGTTCGCCGGACCTGATGACCTGCTTGTCGGGATGGTGTCCGCGACCGCAGACCCCGGAAAGGGCCACGCGGTCCTGGCGGCAGCGCTCGCCGGCGCCGATGAGCGGGTGCGCGGGGTCATCATCGGCGCGGATCCGGGCGACGAGTTCCGCACGGGCCTGCGCTTGAGCGGAGTGGACGATCGCCTGACCGTCGTCGGCCGGGTTCCCGAAGTCGGTCCCTACCTCCACGCGGTCGATGTCCTCGTCGTTCCCTCGACCGAGTTCGAGAGCCTCCCACTGGTGATCTTGGAGGCGATGGGCGCCGGGCGTGCAGTCTTCGGCTCGCGGCTCGCCGGGATTCCGGAGGCGATCGACGACGGCGTGACCGGGGCCTTGTTCGAGCCCGGCGATGCCGTGCGCCTCACCGAGCTGCTGAACCAGGCCTGTGCCGACCGGGCGGGGCTGGCCGCTCAGGGACGCGCGGGTCGCAGTCTGTGGGAGCAGCGGTTCTCGCGGGACGCGATGGTCGCGGGCCTGCTCGCGCTGTACGACGAGCTGGCACCCGTCCACTAGTGTCCGGCTCCGACATGTCAGCTGGACCGATCCTCCTCACCGGCGCGACCGGCTTCGTTGGCGGGCACGTCATGAGTCGTGGCCGGGAGCTCGGGCTCCCGATCGTCGCGTCGAGTGGTGATCTGCGCGACCCGCAGGTCGCGCACGACGTGGTTGCCGACGCGAACCCGTCCGCGGTGATTCACCTTGCGGCCTGTCCGCGGGCCGCGGGCCTCGCGGTATGGGACCTGCTCGCGGACGAGGTCCGCATGGCCGGGAACCTGCTGCGCGCGCTCGACGACGTCGCCCCCGGCGCGCGCGTCCTGATCCCCGGGTCGGCGGGGCAGTACGGGATCGCCTCCGGCGAGCCGCTCAGTGAGACGGCGCCCACGGTGCCGTTGAGTGCCTACGGTGCCGTCAAGTGTGCGCTGGAGACCGCGTGCCTCACGCCCGCGCTGCGAGGCCGGTCGACCGTGATCTGGGCGCGCAGCTTCAACTTGCTCGGCCCTGGTCAGGGCCTTGACGCGCCGGTCCCGTCATGGGCTCGCCAGATCGCGGAGGGGGAGTCCGAGGGCGGTGTCCAGCTCCGCACCGGTGACCTGTCGGTCGTGCGCGACTTCCTCGACGTGCGCGACGTCGCGGATGCCTATCTGGCGCTGTTGCAGAGCGACGTCGAAGGGGTCGTCAACGTCGGCTCCGGACTGCCGGTCACGCTCCAGGACATCGTTGACCTGCTCGCCGCAAACGCGACGGCACCGGTGGACGTCGAGAGCGACGCGTCGTTGCGCCGGCCCCTCGATCCCGCCGTTCGTCGTCGCCGACGTGAGCCGGTTGCAATCGGCGACGGACTGGCGCCCGCGCTTCACGCTGCAGGAGAGCGTCGGCGACGTGCTCGCGGAGTGGCGCACGACGGTGGCTGCACGGCAGCCCGGTCCGGCGGCCGGCTGACATGCGTGCGGTGATCATGGCCGGCGGCGTGGGCAGCCGCCTCGGCACCGCTGACGACGGTGCTCCCCAAGCCGCTGATGCCGCTCGACGACCGCCCGATCATCGACGTCCTGCTGCGGCAGCTCGTCGGCGCGGACGTCGAGCACATCTCGATCTCGGTCGGTCATCTCGGTGGCCTGATCGAGACCTGGGTCACGCCACGACGCCGACTACGGCGTGCCGATCGAGTTCGTCTACGAGGAGACGCCGCTCGGGACGGCCGGCGCGCTGCGCAACGTCCCCGACCCCGGAGGGACGTTCCTGGCGATGAACGGCGACATCCTGACCACGCTGCCGTTCGCCGACCTCGTTCAGCAGCACGAGCAGGCCGGCTCGATCGCAACGGTCGCGATCAAGGAGCGCACGGTCGGAATCGAGTACGGCGTCGTCCACACCGACGCTGACGGGGCCATCGTGCGCCTCGAGGAGAAGCCCAGCCTTGCGTTCACCGTGAGCATGGGGATCTACGCGTTCGACCCACGCATCATCGAGTTGATCGAGCCGGGCGAGCGGGTGGACTTCCCCGACCTGCTGCTGCGTGCGATCGCCAACGGAGAGACGGTCGGCACGTATCGCTTCGACGGCTACTGGCGCGATATCGGGAACCGCGACGACTATGAGGCGGCCGTCGCGGATTTCGCCGAGGACGCGGAGCGGTTCCTGCGGCCCGCGGGATGACGGCCGACACCGGCCCTGACCTCTGGTTCCTCGACGACGGCCGGATCCTCGGTGGCGGCCAGAGGTTCGCGCTGCGGCTCGCGCAGCACGTGGTCGAGCAGCACCCGAGCACGCACGTCACGTTCCTCTGCCCGGCAAGCTCACAGCTCTCGCAGGTGGCGCAGGACGCGGGCCTCGCGACGCACGACCTTGACTTCCCCGACCCTGTGCCATCCGCGCTTCGCGAGCTCGGCGGCGCGGCGCGGCGACTCCGCGGTCTGCTTCGCGGACGCGATCCGCAGGATCTGATCCTGGTCGGGAACAGCGCCCGCGCGCAGGCCGTCGCGATGCTCGCCTGCGGCACCATGCGACACCACCCGCCACTCGTGAACCTCATGCAGGAGCGGGACAGCGCGGGCCGGCGCAGCGTGCAACTCACGCACAGAGTCTTCGGGCGTGTCGTCGCCGTCGGGGGGAACTCCGCGGCTGCCTACCGCGAGGCAGTCGGCGCGGCGCGGGTGACCGGGGCCAACAACTTCCTGCTGCCCGGCGAGCTGGCGAAGCTCGCGTCGCAGCGCCGCCCGAATCCGAGCACCGACCCTCCGGTGATCGGCGTGCTCGGCCGCCTGATCCCTGAGAAGGGGACCGCCGAGTTCGTCGCCGAGTTGGCTTCGAGCGGCGCAACGTGGTCGCGGTTGATCCTCGGTGGCCTGGCACAGGACCCGGCCTATGCCGAGCGGGTCGAGCGCGCGGTCGCCGACGCGGCGCTCGGCGACCGGATCACGTTCGCCGGCGAGGTCCCGGACGCGCACGCGTTCCTGGCGGACATCGACATCCTGGCCGTGCCATCGACCGGCAACGAAGGTCAGCCGACCGTGATCGTCGAGGGGCTCGCGGCAGGGTTGCGGATCGTTGTACGGCGACCGATGTGGTCCGCAGACTTCGACGGGCTACCCGTTGTGCCGTACAGCGACGCCGGGGACCTGGCGCCGGCCGTCGAGCAGGCTGCCGGGGCAGACGCGGCGGCGCTCGATCTGCTCGCCGAGCGGTTCGGCCCCGAGCAGGCCCTCCGCGCGCTGTTCTCGGCGGCCGGTGTGGCCCCGCCGATCGCGTAGCCTTCGAGCCCGATGACGGCGCCCAGCACACGGAACACGCACCGCTCGTTCCCCGCCTCCGACGCGCTTCGTGATCGGGCGCAGCGCGCGATCCCCGGCGGTGCGCCACACCTACAGCAAGGGCGACGACCAGTTCCCGCAGACTCGCGCCCGGTTCATCGCCAGCGGCGCCGGTTGCCACGTCGTGGGACATCGACGGCAACGAGTTCCTCGACTGGGGGATGGGGCTGCGCTCGGTCGTCCTCGGCCACGCCTACCCGCGCGTGACGGACGCGGCGGTCGACGGCGCTGCGCACACGGGACGAACTTCACGCGACCCGTCGCCGCATCGAGCTGCGAGGTTGCCGAGCAGCTGGTCGACCTGATCCCCGCCGCCGAGATGGTGAAGTTCGCCAAGAACGGCTCGGACGTGACGACCGCCGCGGTCAAGCTCGCGCGCGCCGCCACCGGCCGCGACCTCGTCGCGCTTCCGCGCCGACCATCCGTTCTTCTCCGTCGACGACTGGTTCATCGGCTCGACGGCGATGACGCCGGCGTCCCGCAGGCGTCCGCGACCTCATCGTTGCGGTTCCCCTACGACGACCTCGACGGCGCTCGAGCGCGCTCTTCGACGCAGCACCCGGCCAGATCGCCGCGCGTGATCCTCGAGCCGGCGACGACCGTCGAGCCGCCCCGCCGGGCTTCCTCGAGCGGCGTCCGCGACTCTGCGAGCGCGAGGGCACGGTGCTCGTCTTCGACGAGATGATCACCGGCTTCCGCTGGGATGCGCGGGCGCGCAGCACCACTACGGCGTGACCCCGACCTGGCCACGTTCGGCAAGGCGATCGGCAACGGCTTCTCGGTCTCGGCGCTCGCCGGGCGCCGCGAGATCATGGAGCTCGGCGGCATCGCACACGACCGCCAGCGGGTCTTCCTGCTCTCGACGACACACGGTGGCGAGACGCACGCGCTGGCCGCCGCGCGCGAGACGATCGCGGAGGTGCAGCGAGCGCGGCACGCGGTCACCTCTGGGAGATCGGCAGCGCGCTGCAGCGATGGGCTGAACGAGGCGGCGGATGCCGCCGGCCTCAAGGACGTCGTCGCCTGCGTCGGCTCCGGCTGCAGCCCGGCCTCGTCTTCGCAGGCGGCCGGAGACGCGACGGCGGCAGGCGCTGCGGACGCTGTTCCTGCAGGAGACGATCGCGCGCGGCGTGCTGATGCCGTACATCGCGCCGAGCTTCAGCCACGACCAGGCCGCGGTCGACGAGACCCTCGAGGCGTCTGCCGCCGCGCTGCGCGGTCGCTCGGGTGCGCCGGCGGCGAGCCGCTCGCAGACCACCTCGTAGGCCCGGCCGTCAAGCCGGTCTTCCGCCGTTTCAACGACGACGACGTCTAAGGGGTCAGGACTCTCACATGCGGATCCTCGTGGTCGGGCTGGGCTCGATGGGCCGGCGCCGACTCAGAAACCTGACGTACATCGGCGGTCATGAGCTTGCCGGCATGGAGCCGTGGGCCGATCGCGCGGCGGAGGTCGGCGCCGAGTTCGGCATCGAGGTGTTCGCGAGTCTCGACGAGGGCCTCGCGTGGGCCCCGGACGCCCTCGTCATCTCGACACCACCCGATCAGCACACACCTATCGCGGTCGCGGCGGCCCGCAACGGCCTGCCGTTTCTTCACCGAGGCGAGCGTCGTCGTTCACGGGATGGACGAGCTGATCGCGGCAGTCGAGGCCTCGGGCTCAGTTGCGGCTCCGTCCTGCACGATGCGCTTCCACCCCGCCGTGCAGTTGATGCGCGAGCGCCTCGCGCAGGGGACGATCGGGCGTCCGCTCGCGTTCACGCACCACGTCGGCCAGTACCTGCCGGACTGGCACCCGTGGGAGGACTACCGCACCTACTACGTCTCCCGCCGCGAGACCGGGGCGGCTCGCGAGATCGTGCCGTTCGAGCTGAACTGGCTCACGTATCTCTTCGGCCCGGTCACGGATGTCGCTGCGCTGCGCGGCAAAGCTGAGCGACCTCGAGGTCGACATCGATGACATCTATTCGGGTGTCTTCGCGTTCGAGAAGCGCGTGCAGGGAAGCATGGTCATCGAGGTCGTCAGCCGGCCCGCGATTCGGCCGCGCCCGCATCGCCGGTGAGGTCGGCACGCTGGTCTGGGACTGGAACGAGCACGTCGTCCGGGAGTGGCGCGCCGAGACCGGTGAATGGCGAGAGCTTCCCAGACCCCGATCCGGTGCAGGGACCCGGCGGCGAATGGGTCGCCGAGAACATGTACATCGAGGAGATGCGCGGGTATCTCGCCGCAATCGAGGGAACCGCCCCGTGGCCGCTTCCACTGCTCGAGGACCAGGCAATGCTCGAACTCGTGCTGCGGATGGAGGCGAGCTCGGACGGCGTGTTCGCGGGTGCAGACGGCGAGGGACGCTGATGGAGGCCGGCGGCGCGCTGTTCCGCGAGCCGGGGACGACGCTCCCGGGCAACCTTGTTGCGATGTACCACTACGTCCGGCCCGCAAACTCGGACGGCGTGACAGGAGTGACGCCCGCTGTCTTCGAGGATCAGGTTCGCCGGATCGCAGACCACTATCGCCCGGTGACCGTCGAGGAGTACGTCGCCACGCATGCAACGGCCTCGGGCATGGCACTGATCACATTCGACGATGCGGTGTCGGATCAGTTCGACTACGCCTTCCCGATCCTCGAGCAGCTCGGCGTCCCGTCGGTCGTGTTTGCGCCGATGCGTCCCTACTCGGATGAGCCCGACGGCTGGACGACGCAGCACCTCCTGCATGCGCTCGCCCAGGAGCTCGGGTGGGCCGAGCTCGACAGGCGTGTCGTGGCCCGCATCGGCGAGACGACCATCGATCTCGACGAGATGAACCGCCTGTACCACTACGAGGTCCCCGAGAAGCGGCGCCTGAAGTACACGCTCGCGTTCGCATTGCCGCAGCCAGAGGTGCGCGTGCTGCTGGCGGACGTCAACACCGAGGTCGGCCTCGCGCCCGAGGACTGGTTCATGAGCGCGGCGGAACTGCGCGAGATCCAGTCGGCCGGACACGCGATCGGCGGTCATGGTTTCGATCACGCCGCGTACGCGACCCTGACTCCCAAGGACCAGGCAGCTGACATGCATCGCGCCCTCGAGACGATGAGTCACGTCTGCGGCGCGATGGCGCGGCCGGTCGCCTTTCCGTTCGGCAGCTTCACCGCGGAGACGGAGCCGATCGCGCTCGGCCTCGGCTACACCCACTGTTTCGGGGTCGAGGAACGTGTCGACGCGATGCACCTTGCCGGCGGCGGAGGCGGGCAGTGAGCGAGCAGGTTTCTCTTGAGCCGCTTCGCCGCTCCGAGGAGCTTCGCGCGTACATCGACGAGTACTGGCTGAAAGATCACGTCCTGGCGCGCGACCCGCGCATGCTCGCGTTCACCTACGCCACGCCGTGGGTCGACCGAGATGCGTTCCCGGAGGGACTCAGCGTGCTCGGCGCGTACTCGGCCGACGACCGGCTGCTCGGGTTCCTCGGCGCGATCACCGCGCCGTATCCGCGCCCCATCTCCTACTGGCTGGCGCTCTGGCATGTCCTGCCTGAGCTGAAGGGCACAGGGATGGGCGGGCGTCTGCTCCAGCGCATGCAGGAGTGCGCCGAGGGCGCTGACGGGTGGATCGGGACGTTCGGTGCGGGACCTGAGGCGCTCCCCGTCTATCTCAAGCGCGGATACCTCGCCCGCGCCGTTCGGCGCTGGGTGTTCAGCGGCGCCGCGTCGGATTCCGGCGAACTGGTGGTCAGTCCCAGGGACGTCGCAGAGGTCCTGCCGTCATCTGAATGGCTGAGCTATCGGTACGAGCAGCACCCGGTGTTCGAGTACGAGCGGCGCAACGGAACCGTTCTGCGCACCGAGAGCAACTGAAGTGGGGCCGCGTGACCCACGTGGCTGCGCCTGGGGGCCGGGCATCATCGCGAGGTCGCTGTCGTCTACGGGCGCGAGCTTGCCCAGGCCAAGTCGGACGGGCAGCCGTACGTCCTCGATGCCTGGTCGTTCGACAGTCCCGGCGACGGGTGGGCGCTGGCCGCAGACGATGCGCCGAGCGTGTTTCACCCGCCGGAGGCGCGCGGGAACCTGATCTACGCGGTCGGTCGTCCGCTCATGCCGGCAAACGTCGAGAAGGGCGACTGCGACCAGGACCGGCCGAACTAGCGGCGATCGCTGAGAGTCTCCTCGATCGCCGCGATGATGCGCTCGACGCTGCGGCCGTCCGCGGGCCCGAGGTACTGCTCGACCCAATCCTCGATGTTCGGCGCGGTGCCGGTGGCGCTCGGCGCTGCGGCGGTGTCGATGAGTTCGGTCAGGCGTTCCGGGGTGTCGGCGGTCCGCGAGGCAAGGATCGGGTCATCCGAGAACGGGGCGTGAATCTCCTGCTCGTTGGCCCGGAAGTAGGCGATTGGGAGTCCTGCACGAGCCGCTTCGAGCAGCGAGGTGCTGTAGGTCGTGATGTACATGCGATGCCTCGCGAAGAGTCCGGTCACGTCCCCCGTCGTCATCACGCGCATATCCAGGTCCTCGAAGCGATCGAAGATCTGCTGGTAGTGACCAGGGTTGTCGGCCGGGTGGAGCTTGATCGTCACAGGCTCGCCCGCCGCCCATGAGCTGGTCGCGATCGCGGTGAGGACCGCTTCGAGGAATGACTCGGGATCCGACCGCCGACAGTTGATGTCGACCGCCGAAAAGGTGAATGTCCCGACGAGCACCCCGCGCCGTTCCGCCGCGTCATCGGTGGCCGGCGTCGGCGAGCGGTCGGCGCGAGGATTGCCAGTGACGACCGTGCGCCGCTCTGGGCGTCGGCCGTAGTAGCGCGAGGCGATCGACCGCGACCAGCTCAGCGCGACGTCTGCCGTCATCCCCTCTGGGCTGAAGTCATCGCCCTTGTATCCATCGTTCAGGACGTGTGTCGGGATTCCCATCGCGCGTGCGACCTGAACGATCGTTCGCGCTTCGGGCGGCGTGTCGAACGGCACGAGCACCGCGTCAACGCCGAGGCGCTCGAGCCTGCGACGCGCGGCCGGGACGGCGTTACGCGCAAAGGCTGCGTAGCGCTCAGCAACGTGTATGAGGTGGGGGCCGACCGCCGGCCAGAGCGACACGCCCTCGATCGTGAACGCTTGCTCAAGCGCCGCCGCTCGCTCGGCCAGTGCGGCTGTGACGTCGGCGGCGAACGCCGGCAGCGACGGCGTTCGCGGGTACGGAAGGGGGGCCGAAACGCGATCCCCGGCAACGATGGTGGGCCGGAGTGTCCCCGGGTCCGAACGGTGCCCTGGCTAAACGCCAGGACCGGTCGTTCAGCTGGGAATACTGCTGCGCGAACGCCTGTGTTGGGTTGTACTCGTACACCAGCAGCGTGCGGCCGCGTCGGCCCCGCCGCAGCGACGCCGCAAAGTTCGTTCCGGCGAGGGCAATCGGGCGTCCAAAGCGGACGGGGAGCGACTCGCCCGTGTCGAGCGGATCGACGTCCCTCGTGCGTCGATACTTGCCAAAGAAGTCCTCGTTCGCCGAGTCGTGCACACGATCCCGGCGTGTGCTCAAGGTCTCGTCAACCCTTGACTGGGCAGCGGCAACGGCAGCGTCGCATTGCACGGTCTCCGTCCGCTCATACGCCCGGTTGCCGCCAGTTGCGACGAGGGTCGTGAGCTCGTCGAACTGCGCGCCTGCCTCGAGTGCGGCGAGCATGCCGAGCGCTCCCCGGCCGGCCGGAATGAAGATGCCGACGACGGCCTCCGCGCCTCCGAGGTCGGCCGCCGAGATGCCTTCGACGAGGGTTGAGTCGTCGCCGCCGATGCTCGCCCAGCGAAACGGCGAGCTCCCAGGCGATGACGTCGGCGGCTTGTCGCCCGTGCCGGGTCGATGAGCCGGTCAACGAGCATCGCGCGTGGTCAGGCCCAGCTAGCTCGATCACACGACGCTCCTCGGACAACAGCAGCCCGGGTGGCTCCTCTGCCCGAGAAGCAGCGGGCCGAAGCAGTTCGCGTAGATCGCGCGCACTAGTGCTCGTGCAGGACGTCGATCACGCGCTGCTGATCTGCGTCGGAGAGGCCCGGCGACGACGGCAGCAGCACGGCTTGCCGGTGCAGACGTTCACTCACCGGGAGGGGCCGCGGTCGCGAACTCGCGGTAGGGCGCGGAGCAGGTGGATCGGCTAGAAGAACGGCCGCGAGTCGATCCCGGCGGCGGTCGAGCGCGGCGATCGTCTCGTCGCGGGTCGCGCCCGTATTCCTCGGCGTCGACGAGGACCGAGTTGAGCCAGAAGCTCCCGTCGGCCCACTCCGGCTCGACGGAAGACACGTCAGCCCGCCGACGTCAGCCAGCTCGGCCGGCGTAGCGCGCGAGCGATCTCGCGCTTGCGCGACGCAGGCGCTGGTCGAGCCCCTCCATCTGCGCCAGGCCGATGGCTGCCTGCACGTTGCTGAGCGTGTAGTTGAAGCCGACCTCGCCGTGGAGGTACTCGCTGGCCGGGCTCCCGGGCCTGCAGCGTGAGGAAGCGCAGGTGCGTCGAGACGCTCTGCGTCAGGCGAGAGCAGCATGCCGCCCCCGCCCGACGTGATCAGCTTGTTGCCGTTGAAGCTGAAGCAGCCAGATGTCGGCCATCGTTCCGCACAGTCCGCCCCGGTAGCGCGACTCCGAGCGCCTCGGTCGCGTCCTCGACCACCGGCGAGCCCGTGCGCGCGCGCGAGCTCGAGGATCGGGCTCCATGTCGACCGGGTGGCCGTAGAGATGGACGAGCGATGATCGCCCGGGTCTGCGGCGCCGATACGCGGCCGACGGACTCGGGTCGAGCGCAGTACGTCGCGGGGTCGACGTCGGCGAAGACCGGCGTCGCCCGACGTAGCGGACGGCGTTCGACGGTCGCGACGAACGTGAGCGCCGGGGACGATCACCTCGTCACCGGGGCCGAGCCCGAGCTCGACCAGCGCCGGTGCAGCGCCGCGGTCCCGCTGCTCGTCGAGACCGCGTCCGCACGGCCGTGGTAACTCGGCGAACAGCTCGCTCGAACTCGACGACGAACCGTCCACGCGGCGAGCTCGTTCTCGGCGATGCACTCCTGGAGGTACTCGGCCTCGCGCCTCGACCGAGCGACGGAACCGAGAGCGGGATGCGCGTCTGCGGCTCACCGCCCGCGCTCAGACGTTGTAGAGGCCGGGCTTCAGCGCGGCCGAGTTGCGCTCGACCCACTCCGCCGTCGGCGGCGAGCCCCTCGTCGCAGCCGGACCGTGCGGCGCCCAGCCGGTCAGCTCGCGCAGCCGCGATGCGTCGCAGACCAGCTCGCCGACCTCGCTCGCGTCGGGCCGGACGCGCGTCGTCGTCGGCGACGATCTCGCGTCGACTGCCGAGCAGCGTCGAGGATCATGTCGGCGAGCTCGCCGATCGTGATCCCCTTGCCGTTCCCGGCGTTCAGCGTCTTGCCGACGGTCGCCGTCGGTGCTCGGCGGCGGCGAGGAACGCGCGCGCGGTGTCCGTCGACGAACGTGAAGTCGCGCATCGGGCGTGCGCGAGCCGAGGCGCGACTCGGTCCGCCGCCGAGCGCCTGGGCGATGATCGTCGGGATCACGGCGCGCAGCGACTGGCGCGGCCCGAAGGTGTTGAACGGGCGCAGCGTCGTGACCGGCGAGCCCGAAGCGAGCGGTGGAAGCTCTCGGCGAGCTTGTCGGCGCCGATCTTGCTCGCGCAGTACGGCGACTGGCCCTGCAGCGGGTGCGCCTCGTCGATCGGCACGTAGCGCGCCGTGCCGTAGACCTCGCTCGTCGAGGTGTGGACGACGCGCTCGACGCCCGCGCTGCGCGCGCCGCCTCGAGCACGTTGAGCGTGCCGTTGACGTTCGTCTCGACGTAGCTCTGCGGCGCGACGTACGAGTACGGGATCGCCGATCAGCGCGGCGAGGTGGAAGACGACGTCGCAGCCTCGGACGGCGCGCCTGACGCTGAACGGATCCTGGACGTCGCCCGGCACGACCTCGATCTCGCCGCGCCGTCGGCGGGCGAGCTCGTCGAGGCAGCCCCAGTCGCCGCGCGAGTTGTAGTGCACGAACGCGCGCACGCCGCGCCCTGCCGCGACGCAGCGGCTCGACGAGGTGGCTGCCGATGAACCCCCCGGCGCCCGTGACGAGCACGCGCTTGCCGGACCAGCCGCTCATGGGCGGCGTGAAGTAGGTCGCGTGGTCGTCGACGCGCGCTCGTAGTCGGCGAGCTGGCCGATGTCGAGCCAGTACTCGTGGACCGGGAACGCCCCGACGCGGCGGCCTCCGGCAAGCGCTCGCCGCGATCAGGTCGGTCATGTCGAACTGCCTCGGTCCCTCGGGCATCAGCCGCACCGCCTCGGGGCTGACGGCGTAGATGCCGGCGTTGACGAAGAACTCGGAGCTCGGCTTCTCCTCGCAGGCCGGTCACCTGGGTGCCCGTCGAGCTCGACGACGCCGTACGGCACCTCGAGCACGTACTGGCGGACGCCGACGGTGATCGCGTTCTCGCTGTCGGTGTGGAAGCGCATCAGCGCCGCGAGATTCGACGTTCGTGAGCAGATCCGCGTTATGACGATGAACGGCTGGTCGAGCTGCTCGCGCGCCAGGCGCGAGCGCCCCGCCGAGCCGAGCGCCTCGGCTCGTGGACGTAGCCGATCGTCCACGCCGAACTCGGCACCGTCGCCGAAGTGCTCCTCGATCTGCTCGGCCTGGTAGTTGACGGCCATCAGGACCCGGGAGAAGCCGGACTGCCGCACCTGACCGATCACGGTCTCGAGCAGCGGCCGTCCCCCGACCGGCAAGCATCGGCTTCGGCGTGTCCTCCGTCAGCGGGCGGAGCCGTTGACCCTCGCCGCCCGCCATGATCACGACCGGGTTCTCGCTCGCGATGCGACGTGCACGAGATCGCGGATGAAGGCGACGTCGACGACGCGATCCGCCTCGATCAGCGGCACCTGCTCGATGCCGTGCTCGGTCATCAGGTGGAGGAGCTCGATCCGGTCGGTTCCGATCGGCGCCGTCACCGGTGAGGGGTGCACGACTTCCGTCGACGGGAGAGTCGAGCCCGACCCCGCGCATCAGCGCCCGCCGCACGTCGCCGTCCGAGATCGTGCCGATCAGGCGCCCGGTGTCATCGACGGCGAGCGCGATCTCCACGGCGCCCCGGTCGATCGCCTCGATCGCCTCGCGGACCGTGCAGTCGGCCGGCACGAGAATGTGCTGCGAAGCGCTTAGGGTCCACGGCCGGCACTCTACGGACTAGTTCGCCAGCGGAGTGGCCGGGACGCCCACCACGGTGACTCCGGGGGCAACATCCGCAATGACCACCGCGCCTGCTCCGACGACGGCTCGTGCACCAATGCTCACGCCCTGCAG
>CAWGEW010000002.1:0-133976 GCA_963821685.1 uncultured Actinomycetes bacterium
GCGGCGATCGCGGCCAGCGGCCTGCCCGTCGTCGCCTGTGATGTCCCGAGCGGCGTCGACGCCTCGAACGGGGTTGTGGAGGGCCCGGCCGTGAGCGCGGTCGCGACGGCGACGTTCCACGCCGCCAAGCCCGGGCTGTTCGTCGAGCCGGGGAAGCGGCACGCGGGCTCGTGCGGCTCGTCGACATCGGCATGCCGCGCCGGCGCGCCCGCTTGGCGCACCCGATGTCGGGCTGATCGACGACGCGGCGCTGCTGCCGACGCTGCCGAGCCGTGGGGTGGGGTGGACGAAGTTCACGAGCGGCCATGTGCTCGTCGCCGGCGGCTCGCGCGGCCTGTGGGCGCAGCGATCCTGAGCAGCGAGGCGGCGATGCGCGCCGGTGCGGGCTACGTCACGGCCTGCCTGCCCGCCTCGCTGCAGCCGGTCGCAGCTGCGCAGCTCGTCGAGGTCATGCAGCTCTGCGCTGCCCGATGAGGATGGCCAGCTGACCGCGCCGAAGGCGTCGACGTCGTGCTCGAGGAGCCTGCACGACTCGCGGCGGCGCGCTCGTGCTCGGGCCGGGCCTTGGGCGCAGCGACGGGCGCAGCCGCGTTCGCGCGCGATCTGGCTGCGCGCGCCGACGTCCCGCTGCTGCTCGATGCGGATGGCCTCAACGCCCACGCCGGACGGCTCGAGGACCTCGCGCGGCGACAAGGCGCCGACCGTGCTGCACGCCGCACGACGGTGAGCTCGCGCGGCTGCTCGAGGTCGACAGCTCGGCCGTTCAGGCGCAGCGGCTGCTGCACGTCCGCGAGGCGGCGCGGCGCGTCCGGCGCCGTCGTCGTGCTGAAGGGCGACGACACGCTCGTCGCGACGCCCGACGGCGTCGTGCTCGTCAGCCCGGGCGCGACCGCGGCGCTCGCGACCGCGGGACCGGCGACGTGCTCAGCGGCGTCGCGGGCGCTCTGCTCGCGCGCGGAGTCGAGCCCGCAGCGCGCGGCCGCCGCCGCGGTCCGGCTGCACGCGCGCGCGGGGGTTCGCGCGGCCGAGCGCGTCGGCGTCGACGGCGTCGATCGCTCGCGACGTGATCGCCGAGCTTCCCGGGGCCCGGTCGTGACGCGTGCTGCCGGTAGGCTGGGCGCCGTGAGCCGGGCCTTCGCCGAGCTGTTGACGGACCGCTAGGCGACTCGTGCTGCGGGCACTTGCACGGGTCGACCTCGGCGCCGTTCAGCGCAACACGGCGCGGCTGGCCGCCGTCGCGTCGACGGCGCAGCTGTGCGCTGTGGTCAAGGCGGACGCGTACGGGCACGGGATGGTCGCCGGTCGCGCGCGCGGCGCTCGCCGGCGGTGCGTCCTGGCTGGCCGTCGCGACTGCCGCTGAGGCTGCCGAGCTGCGCGCGCAGCGGGATCGACGCGCGCGTCCTCGTCCTCGGAGCGCTCAGCGACGAGGAGCTCGCGGTGGCGCTGGCGGCGGACGTCGGACATCGTCGTCTGGGACGAGCAGACGGTCGCGCGCGTCAGCGCACTCGGGGGCGGGCGCGTCCACGTCAAGCTCGACACGGGCATGGGGCGCCTCGGGACGCGCGATCCGCAGCAGGCGACGCGGGTGGCGCGAGCTCGCGGCGACCGCCGACGGCGTCCAGGTCGCCGGTCTGACGACGCATTTCGCCACTGCCGACGAGCCCGGCGATGCCTTCTTCGGGGAGCAGCTCGAGCGCTTCCGTGCGTGGGCGGAGCCGCTGCGCGCGGTGTACCCGGACGCGCTGCTGCACGCCGCCAACAGCGCCGCGACCCTCCGTGATCCCGCCGCGCACTTCGATCTCGTGCGTCCGGGTGTCGCGCTCTACGGGATGGACCCGTTCGGTCAGGATCCGGCGGCGCACGAGCTCGAGCCCGCGCTCGAGCTCGTGTCCTATGTCGCCGCGGTGAAGCCGATCGCCGTGGGGGAGAGCGTCGGCTATGGCCGGCGCTGGTTCGCGGAGCGGCCGTCGCGCATCGCCACCGTCCCGGTCGGCTACGGCGACGGCTGGCGCCGCGGGCTGACGAACGCGGCTGAGGCACTCGTGAACGGTCGCCGGGTCCCGCTCGTGGGCACCGTCAGCATGGACAACGTGACGCTCGACCTGGGCCCGGACGGCGGAGACGGCGTGAGCGTCGGCGACGAGGTGGTCCTGATCGGGGCGCGCGGTGAGGAACGCGTACTCGCCGAGGAGATCGCCGGCCGGCTCGGGACGATCAACTACGAGGTCACGTGCGGGATCGGCGCCCGGGTGCCGCGGCAGCACGTGCGCGCGGCGTGAGCGACCGGGTCGATCCACTCGACCTCGCACGGGCGGCGCTCGCCGGCCGCGAGGCGTGGCTCGTCGGCGGTTCCGTGCGCGACCGCCTGCTCGAGCGGCCGCAGCCGGACCCGGACGTCGATCTCGTCGTCGCGGGAGACCCGGAGAGCGCGGCCGCGGCGATCCGCGCTGCTGCCCGGCGCGGGACGGCGGCGTTCCCGCTCTCCGAGGAGTTCGGCGCGTGGCGCGTCACCGGACCGGATGGCGGCTGGCAGATCGACCTCAGCCCGCTGCAGGGCGGCTCACTCGAAGCCGACCTGCGCCAGCGCGACCTGACCGTCAACGCGCTCGCACAGCCGCTCGCGGGCGGTCCGACGATCGACCCGACAGGCGGCCTGGAGGATCTGGGCGCCCGCAGACTGCGGATGGTCGCGGCGGCGGCGTTCGATGCCGATCCGCTGCGCGTCCTGCGGGTGGCCCGCCTGGCGGTCGAACTGGACTTCGAGGTGGAGTCGGCGACGCTCGACGCGGCGCGTGAGCGCGCTCAACGGCTCGACGCGGTCTCGGCGGAGCGCGTCTTCGCCGAGCTGCGCGGAGTGGTCGCGGCACGCGACGCCCTGAGCGGCTTGGACCTGCTCGACCAGCTCGGTGCCACGGCCGTCGTCCTGCCTGAGCTGGAGGCGCTGCGCGGGATCGACCAGACCGTCTACCACCACCTCGACGTCTACGGACACACGCGCGAGGTGCTGCGCGAGGCGATCGCGCTCGAGCGCGATCCCGCCGCGGTGGTCGGCGCCGGCGTCGCGCCGTCCGTGACGGCGCTGCTCAGCGAGCCGCTGGCGGACGGGCTGTCGCGCGGTGGGGCGTTGCGCTGGGGAGCGCTGCTGCACGACATCGCCAAGCCGCTCACGCAGACCGACCTGGGCGACGGCCGCGTCGGCTTTCCCCACCACGACCGCGAAGGCGCGGCGATGTCGCGGGCGATCCTCGGCCGGCTGCGCGCCAGCGACCGCCTCTGCGCCCACGTGGCGGCACTTGCCCGCAACCACCTGCGACTCGGCTTCCTCGTCCACGAGCGGCCGCTGGGGCGCCGTCAGGTGCACCGCTACCTGATCGCCTGCGACCCGGTGGCTCCCGACGTCACGCTGCTCGGCATCGCCGACCGCCTGGCGACACGCGGCAAGGGACACGAGCAGGCGATCGAGCGTCATCTCGAGGTCGCACTGCCGATGCTCGGTGACGCGCTCGCGTGGCACGCCGCGGGACCGCCCGCGCCGCTCGTGCGTGGCGACGAGCTGGCGCGCGCGCTCGAGATCGAGCCGGGCCCGCAGCTCGGTGAACTGCTCGCGGCGATCGCGGAGGCCCAGTACGCCGGTGAGGTCACGACCGCCGAGCAGGCGATCGACGAGGGCCGGCGCGTGCTCGAGGCGAGCAGCGGCTAGGCGAGCCGCCGCACGACGCCGTCGCACACGCGGATCGCGCCGACGACCGTGTCGTAGTCCACGTTCTCCGCGGTGTCGGTCGGCCAGTGGTAGTTGTCCGGCGCCTTGTAGCGATTGATCGAGCCGAGCATCACCGTCGGATACCCGGCCTTCAGCGCGATCAGGCCGTCGGTGGCGTTGCGGAAGCGCATGCCGCGCCGCAGCGGCACGCCGGCGTCGGCCGCCGCCTCGGACACGAGCTCCTTGAACGCCTCCGGGTAGTCGCGCATCCGCAACATGCCCTCGCCCTCGAGCTGGGCCAGTGTCGGCGAGCCGACCGTGTCGATGCAGACGACGTGGGTGCGATCGGTCGGCAGCGACGCGAAGTGCCGCCGCGCAAACGCCTGCATGCCCTCCATGAACGACTCCTCGGACCCGGTGGAGACGAGCAGGACGCGCAGCCCGCTGACGGGCCGCTCGCGCAGCACGCGAGCGACGCCGAGCAGCGTCGCGACACCACTCAGGTTGTCGTTCGCGCCCGGAACCGTCGAGCGCGACCCGATCTCCGCGAACGTCGCGGCCGCACCGAGCGAGACGACCGTGCCGGCGCGGCGCAGCGCCCGCCATCCCGTCACGCCTCCGAGCGCGACGAGCACCGGTCCGGCGAACACCGGGAACATCACCGGCGGCGTCGTCTCGGCGCGCTCGAGCGCCTCCGGGAAGCGCTCTCCGAAGAACGCCGGCACCTGCGGCGCGAACAGCAGGCTCCAGTGCGCCGCATCGTGGTGGGCGACGAGGACGACGGTCCGCTCAGCGTCCGGGTCACCGGTCTGCGCCACGACGTTCCAGGTCGACCGCCGGGGGAGGAACGCGCGGCGAAACCACATGCGCCCTCCGGAGATGTCGTCGGCGACAGCGGCCGCCATCGCAGCGCCCGTCAGTGCCCGGACCAGGCGCCCACCGCGGAGGCCTGCGAGGCCCGCGACGAGCGTCATCAGCCCGAGCGGCCACCAGTAGGTCCCGTGCGCGCGCTCCTCCTCGACCGCGACGCTGCAGCCCTCTGCGCGCAGACGGTCGGCGATCCACTCCGCGCCACGGCGCTCCCCGTCGGAGGCCGACGGCCGATCGAACGAGGCGAGGTGGTAAACGGCCTCCTGTGCGAGGTCGCGCAACGCGGTGTCGCTCGCGTGCTCGGTCCCGGTCGCCATGAGCCCCAGCGTAGCGTTGGCGGGTAGGCTCGCAACCATGAATTCCGTTGCTTCCGAATGCCTGTTCTGCCGCATTCTCGCCGGCGAGCTACCCGCCGTGATCATCGACGAGGACGAGCGGACCGTGTCCTTCATGGACATCAACCCGGCCACACGCGGGCACGCGCTCGTGATCCCCAGAACTCATGGGGAGGACCTCTACGACACAGACCCCGAGGACGTCGCCGCGACCGCGATCGCGGCCCAGCGCGTGGCGCTGCGGGCGCGCGACAAGCTCGGCGCCGATGGGGTCAATCTGCTCAACTCGTGCAGGCCGGCCGCCTGGCAGACCGTCTTCCACTTCCACATCCACGTGATCCCGCGCTACGCGGGCGATCCGCTGAAGCTGCCGTGGACCCCGCACGCGGGGGACATGGGGGAGATCGCGGCCGCCGCTGCGGAGCTTCGCCGCGGGGAGGGCGAATGATCACCAACGCTCCGATCCGGCTCGAGCATGACGGCCCGCTGGCCGTGATGACGCTCGACGCGCCGCCACTGAACCTCTTCGACCAGGCGATGATGGACGCGCTGACGGACGCGGTGGCGCGGCTCGCCGCAGACCCGCCGCGCGGCGTCCTGATCCGTGCCGAGGGGCGTGTCGTGAGCGGCGGGGTCAACGTGCAGCGATTCGTCGGCGTGACGCCCGAGGAGGGCGCCGAGCTGTGGCGCAGCCTGCTCGCGACGGTCCAGCTCGTCGAGGACCTGCCGTGCCCGGTCGTCTTCGCTGCGCACGCCCTCTGCCTGACCGCGGCGTTCGAGCTCGCGCTGGCCTGCGACCTGCTGCTCGCCGCGGAGTCGGCGCGCTTCGGCCTCGTGGAGGTCGTGGTCGGCCTGACGCCGTCGATGGGCGGCCCGCAGCGTCTCGCGGAGCGCGCCGGAACCGCGCGGGCACGCGAGCTCGTGATGAGCGGCGAGTTGTTCGACGCAGCGACGCTGGAGCGCTGGAACGTCGTCAACCGCGTGCTGCCGGACGCCGGCTTCGATGACGCGGCGCGCGCCTTCGCACGCCGCCTGGCGGACGGGCCGACCGTCGCCCATGCCGCGACGAAGCGGCTCGTCCGTGAGCAACGTGACTCCGGGACGCGTGCGGCGGATGCACTCGTGCCCGATGCGAGCGGCGCGCTCTTCGGCACCGAAGACCTGCAGAACGCGGTGCGGTCGTTCCTTGCGGACGGTCCCGGAAAGGCGACCTACGAGGGTCGCTGAGCCCGATCCGCGGCGCACAGCGCGTTGCGTGAAGACCACCGAGAAACGCAGTGCCCAGGCGATAGACTGGTTTTCAGCGCGGTCGAACCGCAACAAACGCGAGTGGAAGTGTGTTCAATGGATGTGATGCAACGACGCCTCTTCCGGGCGGCCGCGGTTTCCTGCGGTCTGGCCCTCGCCCTCCCAGCCCTCGCTTCCGCCGACCTCGTCGAGCTCGGCAAGCTCGACCCGCAGGTCAAGTCGAGCTGCCCCGGCCCCGTCCCGAAGTGCTTTGCGGTCGCCCGCCTCACGGGCTACCAGGCGAAGGTCGGGACCGACCGCGGCCTGATGGCGGCCCCCAAGGACGGGCGCATCGTCGCGTTCTCGGTGGCCCTCGGCAAGCCGGGCCCGAAGCAGCAGCTCTTCTTCACCGGTGGTGACGGGGCGCCCGCCAACTCGCCGCAGTACGGCGTGCCGGAGGTCCAGATCACGATCCTGGACCCCAAGCGCAAGCTGCGCTCGCGCGCGGTGGCCCAGAGCGAGGCGTTCAAGGTCGCCGACTACTTCGGCTCCACCGTCCAGTTCGCGCTGGCCAAGAGCCTGCCCGTCAAGAAGGGTCAGATCGTCGCCGTGACGTCGAAGACCTGGGCTCCGATCCTCGCGGTCGGCCTGGGCAGCGACACCTCGTGGCGCGCGAGCCGTGAGAAGGGCACCTGCAACGACTCCGTCCAGCAGGTGGCTCAGGTGCAGCCCAATCAGCTCGCGCAGTACTACTGCCTCTACCGCACAGCGCGCCTGAACTACAGCGCGACGCTGATCACCGACCCGGTCAAGCCGAAGGCGTAGACCTTCGGCCTGGCGTCAGCAGGCGCCGGGGTTCGAGTCGCAGAAGCCCTGGAAGGACCCTGCTCCGGCGGTGGCGTCCGGCGTGACGCCACCGGGGTTCGGCGTGGTGGTCCCGCCGTTGTTGGTGCCGCCGGTCCCGGTGCCGGTGCCGGTGTCGGCCCCGCCGGTGTTGTCGGTCGTGCCACCCGTGCCGGCCCCGGTGTCGGTCCCGGCGCCGTTGTCCGTCGCGGCGCCGGTGTCGGTGCTGCCACCGGTGTCCGTGCTGGAGTCGGTCGTCGTGGTGGGCGTCGTGCTCGTCGTCGTGCCCGTGGTCGACGTGCCGCCGGCCGCGAGGTCGTTTGCGTCGTCCGGCGGGACGAGGGCCGGGGCCTTCGTCGGGATCTTGTCGGTCGGCTCGCCACCGCCGCCACAGGCGCTGAGGCCCAGGCTCGCGGTCAGGGCGAGGACGCAGGTTGTCGCGACGAGTGCGGAGCGCATCACGCGCGCAGGGTACCGGTGCGGGCGGCTGCGGCGCGCAGGGCGCCGTTCACGGACGCCGGCGTCAGCCGCCGAGCGGGCCCATGCGACGGCCACAGGTGGGGCAGTCGTTCAGGTCCTTCTGCGCAGGCTGGTCGCACCAGTTGCAGAAGCGCAGGTTCTCGACGGCCCAGGGCAGCTTCGACGTGCTCGGTGCCAGCGGCAGGACCTTGCCGACGACCTCCAGGCGCTCGCCCGTGGTCTCATCGAGGTAGATCCGATCCGGCTCGGCCTCGACGATGATCTCGTGGCCGGTGGACGGGTTGCGCAGGCGGTAACGCTGTTGGGGCGCCATGGCGCGGATGCTAGCGGGGGCGACAGGCGGCTGTCGGCACGCCGGGAGTGCGGGGCGCGTGACATCAGGTCCGCCTCTCTGGATAGGGTTCATCCCGCTCATGGGGAGGACGAACCACGCTGGTACATGGATGGCGCGTGCGGCGCTGCCGGCCGCGCTCGCGGCTGTCGCGATCGCCGCCTCCGGCTGCGCGAACTCCGGCAGCGAGCAGTCCGCGGATCTCGTCAACGGCAAGCAGCTGTTCGTCGCCAAGTGCGGGTCCTGCCACACGCTCGCGCGCGCCGGAACGAAGGGTGTCGTCGGCCCGAATCTCGACGATGCCTTCCAGGTCGCCCGCAAGGAAGGCTGGGGCGACGACGCGATCCGTGGCGTCGTGCTGCCGCAGATCCTCTACCCGGGCCGAGGGCTGACGATGCCCGCCAAGCTCGTGCAGGGTGAGGACGCACAGGACGTCGCGGCGTATGTCGCCGCGTCGGCCGCCGTCCCCGGCAAGGAGGCGCCGCTGCTGGCGAG
The DNA here is from genome assembly GCA_963821685.1 of uncultured Actinomycetes bacterium. Classification (GTDB taxonomy): domain Bacteria; phylum Actinomycetota; class Thermoleophilia; order Solirubrobacterales; family Solirubrobacteraceae; genus F1-60-MAGs163. The sequence continues at coordinate 8,282 of CAWGEW010000002.1, forward strand.
CGCCGTCAAGACGAACACGAGCACCAAGCCCGCCGTCGCCAAGGACGGTGTGCTCACGATCGAGGCGGATCCGAGCGGTCAGCTCGCGTACGTCGAGACCAAGGCCGAGGCGCCGGCCGGTCCGATCAAGCTCACGATGGTCAACAAGGCCTCGATCGCGCACGACATCAACATCGAGGGAACCTCGGTCAAGACCCCGGTCGCGACGAACGCGACCGTGAGCGGAACCGGCAGCCTGACGCCGGGGACCTACACGTACTTCTGCAGCCTGCCCGGCCATCGCGCGGCCGGCATGGTCGGCAAGCTCACCGTCAAGTAGCTCCGGCCTCACGGGCCAGCGCGGTGGGCGAAGCGGTCGCCTCAGGTGACGAGCCGCACGAGCAGCACGATCACCAGCACGACGAGCGCCGCGCCGGCGGCCCAGAGGACGGCGTGGAATGCCGCGGCCTCGCTGCGCAGCGGCGCGATCAGGCGCAGCCAGGCAGGCTCGCGGCGGGGCTCCCCGCCCTCAGCGTCGCCGCTGTCTTCGTCGCTCACCCGAGGATGTAGACCGTCGTGAAGACGACGATCCACATGACGTCGACGAAGTGCCAGTAGATGCCGGCGACTTCGAGGCCCTTGAGGTTCTGGGGGTCGACGGAGCCCTTGAAGATCCGCACCCCGGACATGAACAGCAGCAGCAGGCCGATGACGACGTGGGCGCCGTGCAGGCCCGTCAGGCCGAAGAACGCCGATGCGGACGCGTTCGTCTTCGGGTTGAACCCGAGGTTCAGGTACTCGTTGATCTGGACGAACAGGAACGTCGCGCCGAGCAGGAAGGTGGTGACGATTCCCGCGCGCATGCCGAACTTGTTGTTGCGGCGAGCCGACATGTCCGTCCAGTGCATCGTCAGCGACGAGGACAGGAGCACGGCGGCGTTGGTGGCGGCGACGGCGACGGGCAGGTCACCGTTCGGCGGCCACTCGGCTCCGGCGACGACGACGCGGATGAAGAACATCGCGGCGAAGAACGCCCCGAAGAGCATGAGCTCGGAGATGATGAACAGCAGGATCCCGAGCTGCTCGCGCTCGACCTTCGAGCTGTGGTGGGCTTCCGGCGGTCCGTGATGGTGGTCGTCGTGATGGGCGACGGCTGCGGGGATCGCGGCGGCTTCCATGGTTTGACCTCTGCGCTGGGCGGTCGCCGTTAGGCGGGGACGCCGGCGTCCTCGGGCTGGGAGACGATGTGTGTCACGGGCTTGGCGGTGGCCTTGCGGACCCGGTCGATCAGGTCGGCGCGCAGCCAGCCCGAGCGGGTCTCGGGATACGTCGAGATGACGATGTCGTCGACATCGAAGAAGCTCAGCGCGTTCATCGTCGCGGTGTACGGGTCGGGGTCGCCGGTCATCCCGGCGGCCACGAGGTTGTTCGAGCGGGCGCGATCCACGACCTGGTCGAGACGCGAGCGTGCGCGCTTCTGCGCGACGCCCTCGCCGCCCTCGAGCGGGACGACGAAGACGAACAGGCGCTCGCGGCCCTGCTCCTCGGCGGCGGCCTCGCTGCGCAGCTCGTTGATCAGCGCGTCGCTGTTGGTCGTGCGGTTGGCGACGACGAGCGTCGTGTCGAACGGCGAGGTCTCCTCGCCGGGATCGGTGATCAGGTGCTCAACGGGCACGTCGACGGCGTCCTCGATGCGCTGGACGAAGTCGCGTCGCAGCCAGCCGGAGCTCTCGGCCGGCAGCGTCGAGACGATGATGTGGTCGGGCTGGTACTCGGCGACCATGTCCATCGCGGCGGTGTACGGGTCGGGATCCCCGACCTCACCGATCGCGTCGATGCCGAGCTCCCGCAGGACTCCGCGCGCGAGGTCGACGCGGACCTGCGCTGCCTCGAAGACCGTGTCGGCGTAGATGATGTTGCCGTGCGAGGGGTTCTTGCGCGGGACGCAGATGATCACGCGCACAGGCCCCTTCGAGGCCTCTTCGCGGGCGCGGGCGATGAGCTTGGGACCCGTGAGCGTCTCGTTTGCGACGACGAGGATCGTGCGCATGGCCTACTCCTCCCTTTCGAGCACGGCGGTCGCCGTTCCGCCGGCTGCGGCCTCCGCGCCCGCCGGTACGGGCGGCGGCGCTGCGTCCTGGAAGACCGCGTGGACGGCGCCGGGGACGCCGTACTCGTACGGGCCGCCGACGACCGACGGGATCGCGTCGAAGTTGAAGATCGGCGGGGGCGAGGACACCTGCCACTCGATCGTCAGGGCACGCCACGGGTTGGCGACCGCACGCGGGCCGCTGCGCCAGGAGCTGATCATGTTGTAGAGGAAGATCAGCGACGACAGGCCCAGGATGAACGACGAGATCGAGATGATCATGTTCCAGGTGGCGAACTGGTCGGCGTAGTCCGAGACCCGGCGGGGCATGCCCTGGACGCCGATCAGGTGCATCGGCGCGAACGTGATGTTGAAGAAGATGAACGTCAGCCAGAAGTGCAGGCGCCCGAGTTTCTCGTTGTACATTCGTCCCGTCATCTTCGGGAACCAGTAGTAGAGCCCGGCATAGATCGTCAGCAACGACCCGCCGAAGAGCACGTAGTGGATGTGCGCGACGATGAAGTACGTGTCGCTGACGTGGATGTCGAGCGGCACCATCGCGAGCATCACGCCGGAGATCCCGCCGAGCGTGAACATCGTCAGGAACCCGACCGCGAACAGCATCGGCGTGTCCATATGCAGCACGCCCTGCCAGATCGTGCCCAGCCAGGAGAAGATCTTGATGCCGGTTGGGATCGCGATCAGGGCCGTCGTGATCATCATCGGTATGCGGATCCAGTCCTGCATGCCGCTGACGAACATGTGGTGCGCCCAGACCGTGAATCCGAGCACGACGATGGCTAAGAGCGAGAACGCCATCATCCGGTAGCCGAAGATCGGTTTTCTCGATTTGACGGCCAGGATCTCGCTGACGATCCCGAAGCCCGGCAACATCATGATGTAGACGGCCGGGTGCGAGTAGAACCAGAAGATGTGCTGGTACATCAGCACATCGCCACCGTTGTTGTAGTTGAAGAAGTTGAAGCCCAGCGCGCGGTCGAGCAGCACCATGAACTGCGACGCGGCGATGAACGGCGTCGCGATCACGACCAGCAGCGAGGTCGAGAAGTTCGCCCACACGAGCAGCGGCATCCGGAAGAACGTCATCCCGGGCGCGCGCATCGTGATGATCGTGACGAGGAAGTTGAGCGCGGTCGCGATCGAGGATGCGCCCGCGAACTGGACGCCGATCGTGAAGAACGACTGCCCGATCGGTGCGGTCACCGAGAGTGGGGCATAGGCCGTCCAGCCGGCGGCGAACGTTCCGCCCGGGGCCAGGAAGCCCAGCAGGAACATCACGCCCGCGGCGGGGAGCATCCAGAAGGACAGCGCGTTCAGCCGCGGGAACGCCATGTCCGGCGCGCCGATCATCAGCGGCAGCACGTAGTTCGCGATGCCCGCGAAGATCGGGATGATGAACAGGAAGATCAGGATCGACGCGTGCGCCGAGAAGAGCCCGTTGTAGGTGCTCGCATCGACGAACTGCCGGCCCGGTGAGGCGAGCTCCGCACGGACGAGCATCGCCATCAGGCCACCGACGAACATGAAGAAGACCGACACGCAGATGTACTGGATGCCGATGACCTTGTGGTCGGTGTTGACCTTGAAGTAGTCCTTCCAGGTGTGCGCGCCGTGGTCCTTGTGATCGTCGACGACGTGCTGCCCACGCGCCCAGCGCAGCCAGTAGTCGAAGCAGCCCATGCCGCCCAGGAACCACAGTGGGACGGTCAGCAGCGCGACCTGGAGGATGCCCTCGCCGTCATAGACGGGATCGGCGCCGAACGCGGCGCGCAGGCCGCACAGCAGCGCGAACGCGAACGCGATGCCGATCACGATGAAGAGTGCCGCCCGGTACCAGCCTGGGGCTCGGAGTTTCGCGGTCATTGCTGCCTACCCTCCGTGGACACTCTTGTCGATGTAGGTCACGAGTGCGTCCAGCTCTTGCGGCGTCAGCGTCTGGGCGTAGTTCGGCGGCATGATGTTCGCGCCATAGCCCTCGGCGATCTCCTTGCCGGGGTCGACGATCATCTCGCGAATGCCGGCTGCGTTGTCCTGCTTGAGGGACTTGTCGAGGTTCGGGCCCGTCTGGCCGGTCGTGCCGGCTGCCGCGAGCGTGTGGCAGCTGCCGCAGGCCGTGGCGCCGGTCTGCGTGTTGCCGGCGACGAACAGCTGCTTGCCGTCGGGCGCCGCGCCTCCGGCTCCGCCCCCGGCCGCTGCGGTGACGGGGGCCGTCAGCTTCTTGACGTAGGCGGCATAGGCAGCGGGCTCGACGACGGTGACGGTCTGGCGCATGAACGCGTGCCCAAGGCCGCAGAGCTCAGCGCAGACGACCTGGAAGCGCCCCGTCTTGGACGGTGTCAGCGAGTACTCCGTCGTGATCCCGGGCACGGCGTCGACCTTCAGCCGCCACTCGGGGACCCAGAAGTCGTGGATCACGTCTTTCGAGCGGACCTTGAACTGGACCGCCTCGCCCTTCGGCAGCACGAGCTTGTTGCTCAGCACGCGCTTGCCGTTCTCACGCGTCTCGAACGTCCAGGCGAACTGCTGTCCCGTGACGTTGACGACGCGGGTGCCGCGGGCGGGCGAGTCCTGGATGTCGAGCAGCAGGACCGTCGCGTAGGCGCAGAGGCCGGCGATGATGATCGTCGGCAGCGCCGTCCAGATCACTTCGAGCTTCGTGCTGCCGTGGGTCGGGCGGGCCATCGAGCTCCTCCTCGCCGGGGAGCATGCGCCAGCGATAGATGCTGAACAGCACGACGGTCGCGACGAGCACGAAGATCGGGACCGACGCGATGATCAGCACGTCCCAGAACGTGTCGATCTTCGACGCGATCGTCGAACCCTGTGCGGGGAACCAGTCGATTGCCAGTCCGAGGGCGATGCCGATTGCGCTGGCGACCAGCACCACCGCGACGAGCATCACCCACGTGCGACCCGCAACGGGACCCCGCCGTGTTTCCTCACCCATTGCCCAGCAACTTATCGACTTGCGGGGACGACGCGCAACGACGTCAGGGGGTGCTGGCGCGCCCGCCGCCGGGAGGTCGGCGCAGGGACCATCGCGCGGAGCCTCGCGGCGACTACGCGGCCCGGTACGGAGCGGCCTGAACGCTGCGGCTGGCGGCCGCGAAACGGGCCTGGCTGCGGAACATCGACGGTGCCGAGCCATGGCGCCGGCGGAACGCCTTGGCGAACTGCGCCGGCTGCCGGTAGCCGACCCGCTGGGCGACCTCGCGAACGGTCAGATCGCGCTCGGTGAGGAGGTCGGCCGCGCGGTCCATCCGGACGGCCGTGAGGTACTCGCGGAACGTCGTGTCGCCGATCTCGGCGAACGCGCGCTGCAGCTGGCGCCGCGACGAGGCCACGCGCCGCGCGAGGTCGTCGAGCGACAGGTCCTGGGCGTACTCCTCGTGCACGATGGCGCAGGCGTCCTCGTACAGGCTGGTGCGGAAGCTGATCGTCGTCGGTCGCTGCATGTGCCCGGTATACGAACGATGACGGCCGCTTGGATGACCCTGGCTGTTTATCGCAGCAGCCACCTGGGCGGGTCAGGCACTGGACGCGACCGGGGGAGACCGTTACATTGCGCCGATTGTCACAACGGGATCGTGCGGTTCGTTACGATGTCAGACGAAGCGTCGGCAGAGAGGAGCGTCGGGAACGATGCAGGTACGGGATGGAATGAGCCGGGTGGTGCTCGTGGTCGGGCCGGGGCACACACTGCGCGAGGCGGCGCGCCTGATGGCCGAGCGGCGCGTCGGCGCCGCCGTCGTGATGGACCCCGACACGCAGGCTCCTGGGATCATCACCGAGCGCGACATGGCACGTGCCGTCGGCGAGAATCACGACCCGGACAGCGCTCGCGTCGCTGACCACATGTCGACCGACATCGTCTTCGCCTCGCCGGGCTGGTCGATGGAGGAGGCAGCCGTCACGATGGTCCGTTGTGGCTTCCGCCACCTGGTCGTCATGGACGTCGGCGAACTGGTCGGCGTGCTGTCGATGCGCGACATCGTGCGCGTCTGGACCGACGACGGCTCGAGCTGCGAGCTGCCCGCGTCGGTCGCTGCCCAGGCGGCGCCGGAAGGCGACAGCCGGCGCGGACTGCGCTCAGTCGAGCCGGCGAACGCGCTGCGAGGTCAGTGAGCGGGCGGGAGCTCGAGCAGCTCCCGCCGGGCGGCACGGATCCACGACACGCTCGCGGACAGGAGCAGCAGCACACCCAGCACCGCGACCGGCCACATGTCGATCAGGCCGACCAGCAGCAGCACCAGCCCGACGGCGACCAGCGCCGGCTGGATGCTCGGGCCGGGGATGTGCAGCTCCTCGCCGGCGGGCGGGGCGGTGGGGTCGGGCGTGCTCATGAGACGTAGAGCGCCGCGGCGACGAAGGTCAGGCCGAACAGGAGGAACCCGAGCGCTGTGATGATCAGCCCTCCGCGGATGTTCTTCCTGGCGAGATTGCGGTCCATTGATCGATCCGTGGTGGTGGGGTTCAGAACAGGTGGACGTCGGCCACCATAGCGGCGAACAGGGCCGCCAGGTACCCGAGCGAGTAGAGATAGACGCGCAGCGCCGAGGCGCGATCCGCACGCCGGCGCAGCTGCACCGAGACGACGATGAAGGCGATGCCGAGCCCGAGCGACGCGACGAGGTAGAAGGCGCTGAGGCCGCCGGCACAGAACGGCAGCTGCGTCACGGCGTAGAGCAGGACGGTGTACAGCAGGATCTGGCGCCGGGTCTCATCCTCGCCGCGCACGACCGGCAGCATCGGGATGTCGACCTTCGCGTACTCGTCCTTCATCAGCAGGCTGAGCGCCCAGAAGTGCGGCGGCGTCCAGAAGAACACGATGAAGAAGAGGAAGATGGCCATGCCCGTGATGCGGCCGTCGACGGCTGCCCAGCCGACGAGCGGCGGGACCGCTCCGGCGGCGCCACCCCAGATGATGTTCTGCCAGGTGTGACGCTTGAGCAGCATCGTGTAGCCGACCGCGTAGCCGACGAAGCCGACGAGCGACAGCCCGGCGGCGAGCGGATTGACGAGCACCGCGAGCCAGACGACTGACGCTGCTCCGAGGGTCAGGCCGAACGTCAGCGCCGCGCGCGGCGAAACGCGCCCGCTGGCGACGGGACGGTCGGCCGTGCGCGTCATCCGGACGTCGATGTCGCGGTCGTACCAGTGGTTGATGGCGCCCGAGCCACCGGCCGACAGGTAACCGCCGATGACCGTCGCGAGCACGAGCCACGCCGACGGCGTGCCCGCGATGAACATCGCGCAGACGGTCGTGAACAGCAGCAGGCTCTGGACCTTCGGCTTGGTCAGCGCGAAGTAGTCGGCGACGACCTGACGCACGCCGGCAAGCGCGGCCGCCTGGGCCGTCGTGGCTCGCGTGGCGTTCATCGACCCTCGTCCTTCCGCGTCAGACGCCCGCCGGCGTCTGCTCGGGTGCGCGCGACTGGCGCTCGATCTGGCGGCGGATGTCCTTCATCGGCTCGACCGAGCGCACACGCGGGACGGTGTCGAAGTTGTTGGCCGGCGGCGGCGAGGTGGTGAACCACTCGAGCGTGTTGGCCTTCCACGGGTCGGGGCCCGCGATCGCGCCCTTCTTCAGGCTGCGCACGACGTTGTAGGCGGTCAGCAGCACGCCGGCGGCGAGGATGAACGACCCGATCGTGGAGATCAGGTTGTACGTCTGCAGGTGATTCACGTCGGCGTATTCGTAGACGCGGCGCGGCATGCCCGAGAGGCCTGCGGCGTGCTGGATCAGGAACGTGACCCAGAAGCCGACGAGCACGAGCCAGAAGCTCGCCTTGCCCATCCGCTCGCTCAGCATCCGCCCGGTGATCTTCGGGAACCAGAAGTAGATCGCGGCGAAGAACGCGAGCACCGCGCCGCCGACGATCGTGTAGTGGAAGTGCGCGACGACGAAGTACGTGTCCTGCAGTTGCCAGTCGACCGGGAACGTCGCGAGGAAGATGCCGGTGACGCCGCCGAGCAGGAACGTGCCGAGGAACCCGGCCGCGAAGTACATCGGCGTCGTGAACTCGATCGTGCCGCGCCAGAGCGTGAAGATCCAGTTGAAGATCTTGACGCCGGTCGGGATCGCGACGAGGTACGTCGCGAGCGTGAAGAACACGAGCACGAAGTAGGGGAGCGGCACCGTGAACATGTGGTGCGCCCAGACGAGCGAGCCGATCAGGGCGATCCCGACCGTCGCCGCGGCGATCGCCTTGTAGCCGAAGATCGGCTTGCGGGCGAACACGGGGAGCACCTCGGAGATCACGCCGAAGCCGGGGATCACGAGGATGTAGACCTCGGGGTGCCCGAAGAACCAGAACAGGTGCTGCCAGAGGATCGGCGAGCCGCCGTTCGTCGCGTCGTAGAAGTGCGTCCCGAAGTGGCGATCGGTGAGCAGCAGCGTCACGGCGGCGGCGATCACGGGGAGGCTGATGATCAGCAGGATCGACTGCGTCAGCATCGCCCAGCAGAACAACGGCAGGCGGCCCCAGCCCATGCCGGGAGCGCGCATGTTCGCGATCGTCACGAAGAAGTTCAGCGCGCCGACGAACGAGCCCACCCCGAGCAGGTGGATCATGAAGATCCACGAGTCGACGCCACCTGTCGGTGAGTACGCCTTCTCCGAGAGCGGGGCGTAACAGGTCCAGCCGCACTCGGGCGGGCTGAACAGGATCGAGCCGCAGAAGACGGCGCCGCCGGCGATGAAGAGCCAGAACGAGAGCGCGTTGAGGCGCGGGAACGCCATGTCGCGCGCGCCGATCATCAGCGGGACGAGGTAGTTCCCGAAGCCGGCGATCATCGGCATCAGGAAGAGGAAGACCATCGTCGTGCCGTGCAGCGTCACGAGCGCGTTGTAGGTCTGCGGGCTGACGAGCGTGTTGTCGGCCTGCGCGAGCTGCAGCCGCATCATCAGCGCCTCGACGCCACCGACCATGAAGAAGACCCACGAGGCGACGAGGTACATGATCCCGAGCCGCTTGTGATCGGTCGTCGTCAGCCAGGAGACCCAGCCGGTCTGCTCGCGCGATACCTCGTGCGCGACGATCTGCGGGACCGGCGTCGCGGTCGAGGTGGGGGCTGTCTGAGTGGTGGCCATGGCGTTCAGGTCGCTCGCTGCTCGACGGTTACGGGGTACCCGACGCCGTGGCGCCGCTCAGGAGGGCCTTCTGGGCTTTCAGCAGTGCGGCGCGCGATGCGGCGGCGGCGAGGTCGGCGGCCTTGATGTCCGCCTTCTGGCGCGCGTACCAGGCCTGGTAGGTCGCGACCGGCAGGACGGTGACCCGGGCCGTCATGTTCGCGTGGTTGCGGCCGCACAGCTCGGCGCACTGCCCGGTGTACGTGCCGACGTGGGAGGCCTTGAACCAGGTGTAGTTCGTGTAGCCCGGGATCGCGTCGAACTTGCCGCCGAGCGACGGGATCCACCAGGAGTGCGCGACGTCCTGCGCGCGGATCTTGAGCGTGACCGTCGTGTTGACGGGCACGATCATCTGCTCGTAGGCGTACACGTTGTTGAGGTTGTTGCCGTCGCCGTCCTCGTACGTGTAGCGCCAGATGTACTGCTGGCCGTTGACGTCGATCGACAGCGACTTGCCGTTCGGCGGGAGCCGCTGCTTGGCGTTCCCGCCAGGGCCTGACGGGGCACCGACGTTCGAGAACGATGCGGACTTGGAGACCGGCGCGCCGCCGGGGCCCGAGTTCGGCGGGTTGTTGATCTGCCCGAGCTTGGCGAACGTCACGACGCGATCACGACGAGCAGCAGCGCTGCGCCGACGGTCCAGGAGACCTCCATCCGCGTGCTGCCGTGGATCTGCGCGGCGACGGCGCCCTTGCGGGCGCGGAACTGGAACAGCGTGTAGAGGAACAGCCCCCCGACGCCGAAGAAGATGATCGCGCCGAGCACGAAGATGATCAGGTAGAGCTGGCGGATGCCCTCGGCGTTCGGCGAGCCGCTGCTGTCGTCGGGCGCGATCGGCCCGGCGAAGGCGGGACCGGCGGCCAGCGCGAGCACCGCGATGGCCAGCAGCGAGAGCGCAGCGGCCACGAGAAAGCGACGCTGGGTGGGGAGGCGCAGGAGGACTCGCACGACGCGCGGCATCGTATCTCGGATCAAGGCGGGATGAATCGCGGCTCAGCGCCCGGTGAACGCGGCCGGGCGCTTCTGGAGGAAGGCGGACACGCCCTCGACGAAGTCCGCCGACGCCGGCCATCTCCTGCTGGATCGCGGCCTCGAGCTCGAGCTGCTCGTCCAGCCGTTCGTACGCCCAGGCGTTGAGCTGGCGCTTGGAACCGGCGTAGGAACGCGTCGGCCCGGTCGCCAGCCGCTCCATCAGCGCGTCGACCGCGAGGTCCCCAATCGGCCTCGCCGATGACGCGGTTGATCAGCCCCCAGTCGAGCGCGGTCTCGGCGCCGACCCGCTCGCCGAGCATCGCCATCTCGGTCGCGCGCGTGACGCCGATGCGCTCCGTGACGAACGCGGACGACCCGCCGTCCGGGCACGAGCCCGATGTTCACGAACGCCAGCAGGAAGTACGCCGCGGCTTCGCGACGACGAGGTCGGCGGTCAGCGCGAGGCTCAGTCCGACGCCGACGGCCGGGCCGTTGACGGCGGAGACGACCGGCTTGTCCAGGCGCCGCAGGCCGGTGAGCACCGGGTGGTAGCGCTCGCGCAGCGAGCGCTGCAGGTCGGGGCTGCCGTCGTCCTTGCGCCAGTCGCGCGCGCTCATGTCCTTGAGGTCGGCGCCGGAGCAGAACGCGCGTCCCGCGCCGGTGAGCAGGACCGCGCGGACTCGTCGTCGTCGCGGACGCGCTCGAACGCCGCCCAGAGGTCCTGTGCTGAGCTGCGTGTTCCACGAGTTCAGCGAGTCGGGCCGGTTGAGCTCGATCTTCGCGGCGCCGCCCGCGCGCCAGAGGTTCACGGTGTCGTAGGCGGCCGCGAGGTCGTATGCGAGAGCCATGACGCGAGATCCTATGCAGCGAGCCCAGAGGTATGCTCGCCACGCCAATGCGCCCTGTGATCGGCATCTGCGGCGCGGTCGAGTCCGCGCGCTGGGGCGTCTGGGACGCGCCCGCCGTCCTGACCCCGCTCGACTACGTGCGCGCCGTGCAGGCCGCCGGGGGGCCTGGCCGTGATCGCGCCGCCGGACCCGGCAGTACGGCGCTCGTCCCGGAGCAGTTGCTCGACGAGCTCGACGGCCTGATCCTCGCCGGCGGGGCCGACGTCGATCCCTCGTTCTACGGCGCGGCGCCGCACCCCGCGACGATCGGAACCTCGCCCGCGCGCGACGAGGCCGAGATCGCGCTGACGCGCGCGGCGATCGAGCGCGACATGCCGGTGCTCGGCATCTGCCGCGGCATGCAGCTGCTGAACGTGGCACGCGGCGGGACGCTGATCCAGCATCTGCCCGAGTCGGTCGGACATGACGGCCATCGCCCGACCCCGGGGTCGTTCGACGGGCTCCGAGCACGACGTGCGGCTGACCGACGGGTCGCTCGCGGCGCGCTCGGCCGGCGAGTCGCTGCACCTCACCAAGCAGCATCACCACCAGGGCGTCGACGCACTCGGCGAGGGCCTCGTCGTGACCGGCTGGTCGGCGCTCGACGAGCTGCCCGGAGGCGGTCGAGCTGCCCGGCCGGCGCTTCGTGCTCGGTGTGCAGTGGCACCCCGAGGTCGATCCGGACTCGCAGGTGATCGGCGCGTTCGTGGCGCCGCCTGCGCCGCCGCGCGGGCGGAGCGGCTGGCAGCGTCAGATCAGACGCTCGGCGCGCAGCCAGGTCTCGGTGCGGCGTAGCCCGTCGTCGAGGTCCACGCGCGGCTCCCAGCCGAGCAGGTCGCGCGCGCGATCGTTCGGGTAGACGGCGCGCCGCGTGATGTAGCGGATCGCCTCGCGCGTGACGTCGGACGGTTCGCCGCGTGACGCGCGCGCGCAGCTCCATCAGCCCCGCGGCGGCGCGCAGCAGCGGTTCCGGCGCGCAGCGCACGCTCGCCGCGGCCGAGCATGCTCGCGTAGCGATCGAAGTACGCCTTCGCCGTGACGGGGACGCCGTCCCAGGCCGTGACCGCCTGCCCGGCGGCCGCGGGCGTGACGAGCGCGCGCACGACGCAGTCGACGAGGTCGTCGATGTAGACGAGCGTCAGCAGCCCCTCGCCGCGGCCCGGAAGCACGAACGTCCCGGCGCGCATCGCCTGGACGGGCGCACGGTCCACGGGACCGATCCCGGGCCGTAGACGTCCCCGGGGCGCACGACCGCGGCGCCGCGCCGCAGCGCGAGCTCCTGCGACGCCGTCTTCGTGTCGACGTACGGCGCCCCGCAGACCCGCGCCGGCGCGTCCTCGCTCGCGAGATCGTGCGGGAAGTCGTAGCCCCAGGTCGCGACCGACGAGACGTGCACGACCGCCCGGCGCCGCGCGGCTGCGCGCCGTCGAGCACGTAGCAGGGTGCCGCGCACGTTGACGCGCAGCTGCTCGGCCATGCCACCGCGGTCGCCGAGGATCGCGGCGGTGTGGACGACGCCGGCGGCGCCGTCGAGCGCCGCGCGTCGACCGCGGCGAGCGTCTCGTCGTGTCGCAGACCGCGAACGCCGCTCCGGTCGCTTCGACGCGCTCGCGGGCGCTGGGCGCGACGTCGAGGCCGATGACGTCGGCGCCGTCAGCGACGAGTCGCTCGCAGGCCGCCCGCCCGATGAAGCCGCCCGCGCCGGTGACGGCGATGCGAGCGCCGGCGAGCTGCACTAGTACAGGAGCTCGGTGGTGGTGCCGCCCTGCTTGAGCAGCACCGACACGAGCGCCGGGACGGCGGGCGGCGCGCCCTGCCAGTCGAACGCGATCTGCCACTGCTGCGAGCCCGCCGGGGCGCGCAGCGTGACGTCGGTGATCGTGCGCGGCGGAAGCGTCGTGACGGGCAGCGACGAGCTCCACGTCGCCTGCGGCTGGATGTGCTGCTCGTTCTGGCCTCCGCGGAAGCGCAGGATCAGGGTCGCGGGCTTGTCGAGGTAGAGCGTGCCCTGGGTCGACCCGCCGCAGATCGCCGCGGGCGGGTTGATGCCACCCGTCTTCAGGTTCTGCGTCGCGATCGGCGCCAGGCACGGCGGGTTCACGACGGCCTTCAGCCGGACCTTGGCCGGCGGCTTGACGTCGACCGTCACGATGCGGCCGATGTCCTGCTTCTGGGCGATCACGCGCTGGTCGTAGTACGTCAGCTTCGCGAGGTCGTCGTTGAGATAGAAGGACGTCGGCGACGGGCCACACTTGGGATCGAACGTCAGCGCGCCGTTCGTGGCCGCGCTCCACGTGCACGTGAAGCCGTTGACGGGCGCGCCGGCGACCGGCGTCTCGGGCACGTACGTGCGGACGATCCTGCGGTTGAAGAGCTCGGTCTGCGGCGTGCGGAACGGGTTGTAGTAGACGACGATCCGGGCGAGCGGCTTGTCCGTCGCATGGTCGATCCACGAGAGATCCTTGGGGAAGCCGTCGCGCCAGACACGCGCCTGCTTGATCTGCCAGGTCCAGCCCGCCTCGTCCTGGACCGCGAACACGAGGCCGGTGAAGACGACCATCGCGGCGAGCAACACGGCGCGCGCGGAACGCCCGCGCACCAGGCGGACGGCGAGCAGCGTGCCGCCTCCGACGATCAGCGGCGACGAGCGCCATCGTCAGCCCGGGGCTCATCCCGAACAGCTGGTCGGCCCGGCGCAGCAGGCCGAACGTCCCGCGCTGCTCCTGGATGTTCTGCACCGCGGGGGTGAACAGCAGCCATGCAGCGATCAGCCCGGTGACGATCAGCACCAGGCGCGTCGCGACGAGGCCACGCCAGATGCCCGCGACGACGAGGACGTAGAGCACCGGCAGGCTGTACTCGACGTACCGCTGGATGCTCCAGTCGACGACGAAGGCCGTCGTCAGGATGCCGGTGACGATGACGAGCGTGACCGTTGAGACCCAGAACACGATCAGCAGTGGCCGCAGCTGATCCTCGTCCCAGGCCCGCCGCCTCAGCGAGAGCGCGAGCGCGAGGATGAACGGCAGGACGGCCGACATCGCGATGAACGCGAGTGCCTGTCGTCCCGCGAGCGGTACACCGCGGCCGAAGTCGCTGCCGGTCGTCAGGCCGGAGTACGCACCGAGGACGGAAGGGTCGGCCAGCACGATGATGCCGCCGACGACCGTGATCACGCCGACGACGCCGAGCAGCCAGCGGTTCGGCCGCAGCCGCTCACGCCACGCGCTCCCCTGGAGCACGATGTCGACGATCAGGGCGACCAGGATGATCGGGATCAGGACGGCGAGCTGGAACCGCGCCCAGGTCGCGAGCACGGCGAACAGGAAGGAGATCCAGAGCCAGCGCGAGCCCGGGCGCGCGAGCGCCGTGACGAGTGCCGCGAGCGACGCGGCGGCAAGCGGCAGCGCCAGGTTCTCCATGATCATCTGGCCGGCACTCGTCATCCACGACCCGGCCAGGATCAGCACCGCGGGGACGAGCGCGACGAGCGGTGTCGTGTACCGGCGGGCGAGCAGCCACGTCGGGAACACGACCGCGCAGATCATGAATGCGCTGATGATCTTCGCGATCGCGTACGCGCTGCGTCAGCGAGTCCGTCAGCAGCCAGGCCGGCGAGATCGAGTAGATGTAGAGCGCGGCGCGCATCGCCGATCGACCCGCCGTTGTAGGTCAGGCCGTTGCCGTCCGCGAACGAGCGCGCGATCGCCGAGTACTGGTACTCGTCGGGCGAGACCTGCGGCAGCGGCTGGCGGCTGCCGAGGATGATGTAGACGAGGACGGCGAGGCGTAAAGCCCGACCAGCAGCGCGACGGGGAGCCATGCCGGGCCGCGTGGGGGACCGTCCTGCGGCTCCGCCTCTGCTGCGAGCGTCGCGTCGGCTTCCGGGTCCTCGATGCCGGTACGGCGCTTGAAGACAGCCCACGGACTCTCCGCAGGCGGCTGCGTCTGGCCTGCCTTGTTCGGAGCCGCTCCCATACCGGCGCGGCACCGTACCGGGTCCCGCCGCCGCGTGCCTCAATTGCAGGGAGGTCCGGTCGCGAACCTATACTCGCCCGCACTGTGCGCCTGTCGAGAGCCCTCCGAGTCTCGGCGTGGGCGCTCGTCGCCGCCGGAGTCGCCGCCCCGGCCGTGCGCCGGCGGCTACGCCTGCCGCGCCCCGCGGTCGCGGCCGCGGCGTGGGCAGCACCCATCGCTCTCTGCGTCGCGGTCCCGCGTTCACGCGCGCGCGACGTCGGGACTGGGGTGCTGCAGATGTGGGCATACGTCGCGATGTATGAGATGCCCAACGACGATCCCGAGCGGCTCGAAGGCGCGCGTGAAGGTCGACTACCCGGTCGTCCGTCGACCGCATCCTGGGCTTCGGGGAGCTGCCCGGGCGTCCGGCTCCAGCGCCGGTTTGCCGACGCCCCGAACGTCCGCCGTCCCCGAGAAGCTGCTCGCCTGGGCGCACTGGGTCTGGTTCATGGTTCCGCACGGCACCGCGATCTACGTGCTCGTGCGACACCGCGACCGCTTCCCGCGCTCTGCGGCGCTGATCTACGCCACCTTCGACCTCGGGGTCATCTGTTACTGGCTGATCCCGACGGCGCCGCCGTGGTACGCGGCCGAGCATGGTCGCCTCGGAGGCGATGCCGGCGACGACGAGCCCGCGCCTGCGGCGGCTGATGCTCGACTACGGCGAGCAGTTCTGGGGTGACCGCTGGGAGGGTCTTTACGATGGGCTGGCTGGGAATCCGCTTGCCGCCATGCCCTCCCTGCATTTCGCCACGTCGGTGATGGCCGCGCACGTCCTCTCGGACGTGGGTCCGGTCGAGGGCGCGGTCGGGTGGGCCTATGCCGGGACGCTCGGGTTCGCGCTCGTGTACCTCGGCGAGCACTACGTGGCCGATCTGCTCGCCGGTCTGGCGCTCGCGGAGGGCGTGCGCAGGCTCGAGCCGGCGGCGACGCCGATCTTCCAGCGGTTCTCTCGTGCCGTACAGGCGCTCGAGCAGCGGGCGCACGCGACATGAGCAACGCCCCGGTCGACGTCGCGAACCTCCCCGACGAGGACCACGATGACGCGAGAGATGCCGCGCACGCGGATCACGCAGCGACAGGCGGTGCTGTTCGGCGTGTTCGTGGTCGCCGTCGTGGCGTTCCTCTACTTCGGCCTGCCGAAGCTCGCCGGGTTCGACGACACGCTGAAGCGCGTCCGCGAGGGCGACCCATGGTGGCTGTTCGTCTGCCTGGTCTTCGAGATCGTCTCGTTCGGCGGGTACGTCTGGCTGTTCCGCGCGGTCTACGTCCACGGCAACACGCGGATCGACTGGCGCGCCAGCTACGAGATCACGATGGCGGGCCTCGCCGCGACGCGTCTGTTCGCCGCGGCCGGGGCCGGCGGCGCCGCGCTCACGGCCTGGGCACTGCGGCGCTCCGGGATGCGTGCGCGCACCGTCGCCTCGAAGATGGTCGCGCAGTACGCCCTGCTCTACGCGGTCTACATGCTCGCGATGATCGTCGGCGGCCTGGGGATGTGGTTCGGGATCTTTCCCGGCAGCGACGACTTCGCACTGACCATCGTCCCGGCGCTCTTCGGCGTCGATCGTGCTGACGCTGGCGCTCGGATTCACGCTGATCCCGGGTCAGATCGACCGGCGCCTTGCACGTTGGGCACAGGGTTCAGGACGTGTGGCGCAAGGCCGATCGCCCAGACCGTCGAAGGTCCCGGCCGCCGTCGGCGACGGCGTGCGCGAGGCGCTGCGGCTGATCCGGGCGAAGGAGTGGGGGGTCCTGGGCGCAGTCGTCTGGTGGCTGTTCGACATCCTCACGCTGTGGGCGGCGTTCCACGCGTTCGGGGAGCCGCCGCCGTTCGTGGAGCTGGTCATGGCCTACTACGTCGGCATGCTTGCCAACCTGCTGCCGCTTCCGGGCGGGATCGGCGGCGTCGACGGCGGCATGATCGGCGCGCTGATCGCGTTCGGCGTGGACCCGAGCCTGGCGGTCGTCGCCGTGCTGACGTACCGTGCATTCTCGTTCTGGCTGCCGACGATCCCCGGCGCCATCGCCTACCTGCAGCTGCGCAAGACCGTTCAGGTCTGGAGCTCCGAGCGCCGCGCCGAAGCGGCGCTCGCCGGACCGCTCGCCGGCGACCGTAACGCTCGACGCGGATCGGAGTACTATACAAAGTGAAGTGACATTCCCACGCAGAGGACGCAGACCCCATGAGTGACATCGAGAACGTCGTCATCGTCGGAAGCGGGCCCGCCGGGTACACGGCAGCGCTGTACACATCGCGCGCCAACCTCAAGCCGGTGGTCGTCGAGGGCTTCCTCTGGGGTGGCCTGCTGCAGCAGACGACCGACGTCGAGAACTACCCGGGCTTTCCACAGGGGGTCATGGGGCCGGAGCTGATGCAGCAGATGCGCGATCAGGCCGAGCGCTTCGGCACGCGCTTCATCACGGACCTCGCGACGAGCATCGAGCTCGCGCACGAGCCCGGTGGCGTGCACGAGGTGCACGTCGGCGACGAGACGATTCGCGCCCGCACCGTCGTCCTCGCAATGGGTGCCGAGCACAAGAAGATCGGCGCGCCGGGTGAGGAGCTGCTCAGCGGTCGCGGGGTCTCGTACTGCGCCACCTGTGACGCGGCCTTCTTCGCCGGCAAGGACTGCATGATCGTGGGCGGTGGCGACTCTGCGATGGAGGAGGCGATCTTCCTGTCGAAGTTCGCTTCGAAGGTCACCGTCGTCAATCGCCGCGACGAGTTCCGCGCGTCGAAGATCATGCTCGAGCGGGCACAGGCGATCGACAACATCGACTGGGTCACGCCCTATGTCGTCGACCGCTTCGAAGGCGACGAGCGCGGGTCGCTCCAGCACGCTGTGCTGCGCCACGCGGAGACGGGTGAGACGCGCGAGCTGCCGGTCGCCGGCGCGTTCATCGCCGTCGGTCACGTGCCGCAGTCCGAGATCCTTGCGGGGCAGGGCGTCCGGCTCGACGACGAGGGCTACGTCGCCGTCGACGGCCGCTCGACGCGCACGGGCATCCCCGGCGTGTTCGCCGCCGGCGACCTCGTCGATCACACCTATCGCCAGGCGATCACGGCCGCCGGATCGGGCTGTCAGGCAGCGCTCGACGCAGAGTGGTATCTGCGCGACACACCGGAGGTCCCGACACCCCCCGGGATGCCCGACGGTGACCTCGCCGAGGCGCAGTACGCCGCCCCAAAGGAGTAGGGCCGCAAGACCCGTTGTACGCGCGGTCGAGGAAGCTCTGGTGCGAGCCGCCCGTTGGTGAGATAGGCTCGCCGTCCAGGTCCGGCGCAGGGAGGCGCAAGATTCCATGACCACCGTTCCGGGAGCACGACCACAGCAGGATCTCGACGCCGACCTGGCGACGCGCCTGCGACTCGTTCAGCAGGTCGTGCTGAGTCTGCCCGACGTCGGCGGAGTCGCAGACATCGTCGCGGCCGCGCCGCGACTGGCGTGCGAGGCATGCGACCTCGATCGCGCAATGGTCAGCCACGTGCGCGGCGGCCACATCGCGGTGGCCACAAGCCTCAACAGGCACGACCCGATGCAGACCGAGCAGTTCCGCCGCCTCGCCCGTACGGTCCGTGCCGACCTCGTCGACACGGCCCCCGAGCTCGAGGCCGTGACGACGCAGCTCCCGGTCCTGGTTCGTGACATCGCCGACCAGGACTCTCCGCTGATCCAGACCGTGGTCGAGTTGCTCGACGTGACCGAATATGTCGTCGCGCCGATCGTGCACGCCGGCCGCGTCGTCGGTCTCGTGCACGGCGATCGCTACGGCTCGGGCATCGCGCTCACCGAGGTCGACCGCGAGCTGTTGTGGCTCTTTGCGACCGGCCTGGGCTGGGCGCTCCGCGACGCCGCGGTCGCCCACCACTACGACACCCCGTCCGGCATTGCGTCGACACCGAGCGACGTCGTCGAATCGCGCCTGGCGAGCCTCGTGCACGATCTCGCGACCGTGCCCGGTGGCTGGGCGGAGCGCGAGCTGCCGCCGGTCCTCGACGACCGGCTCGCACAGCTGACTCCGCGTGAGCGCGAGGTGCTCGTGCTGCTGGCGAGCGGGGCGAGCAACAACTCGATCGCCGCCACGCTCGTCGTCAGCCAGGCGACCGTGAAGACGCACGTGCGCGGTGTGCTGCGCAAGCTCGAGGTCGCGAACCGCACTGAAGCGGTCGCCTGCTACCACGCGCTGTCGCGGTAGCTCCCCGGACCGACCCGGCTACTTCTTCTTTTTCTTGGCCTTCTTCTTGGCGGGCGACTTCGACGTGTGCAGCTTGAGCGTGTACGTCGTCTGCGGGACGACCTTGTCGCCGGCGGTGAGGTCGTCCTTCGGGTCCGGCAGATCCGGTGCCTCGATGCTGACGTAGTACGTGCCGGTCTTGGTGACCCGCAGCGCCGTCCGCGGCGACGGCGTGATGCCCTCGCTGTCGTCCGCCAGGTAGGTGTCGCGGCCGTTGCCGATGTCGAACGAGCCGGTGCTCGGGCGCCAGATGCCCATCCCGACCTCGCCGCCCTTCGCCTCGGCGCTGGCGGTCAGTGTCTGACCGCGCTTGAGGTACACGGGGAAGACGTCCTGCGGGTCCTTTCCGACCTCGACCGCGCTCTTGATCGTCGCGTTGCGCGTCTTCTTCAGGTACGTGGGGTGCTTCTTCGGCGTCTGCTTCAGCCAGAAGACGTCGTCGTCGACCTCGGTCGTCTGCTTGATCGGCGCGCCGCTGCTGATGCCGGTCGCCACGTCGAGCAGGCCGAAGCCCGAATCGTCGTCACGGCCGCCCTGGTAGAGGTCCTTGACGGCGCCCATGCGCATCACGTCGTAGATCCCCTGCGCGTTGAGCGTGCGGGCGCTGCGCCCAGATCGAGCGCTGCGGCACCGGCGACGGCCGGCGCGGAGAACGAGGTCCCCGATGCGACGCCATAGCCGGTGGTGCACACGTCCAGCGGTGCGGGCAGGATCATGCTCGCCCCGGGGCTGACGAGGTCGATCCAGGGCCCGAAGTTCGAGAAGGCATCGCGCGTGCCGTCGGAGCTGGCAGAGCCGACAGTGAGGACGCGCGACAGGTTGCCCGGGACCGAGGCGTCGATCTTGCCTTCGTTGCCGGCTGCGACGACGGTGATCGTGCCCTGCGCGAACGCGGCGGTGATCGCCTGCTGCAGAACGGCGGCGTCCTTGGGGTCGACGTCGGCGGCCGGGTTGCTGCTGGAGAGGTTGATGACGCCGGCGCCGCGCGTGACGGCTTCCTGGATGCCGCGCACGACCCAGGCCGCCGTCGTCTCGGACGAGCGGTTGTAGATCTCGATCGGCAGGATCGGGCTTGTCGGGGAGATGCCCTGGAAGCGTCCGGCCCGTGCGGCCGCGACGGCCGCGACCTCGGTGCCGTGTGCGTCGACGTCCGACGTGTCGGTCGTCGCCCGTGGCGGCGTTGAAGCCCGGCAGGACGCGCCCGCGCAGCTCGCTCGTGTTCGGATCCACGCCGGTGTCGAGGATCGCGATCGGCGTGGTCGTCTCCGGCGCGACGATCGCCGCGGCGGCGACCGAGTTGACGAGCTTCTGTGACTGGTTGGCGTCCGGCACGTCGGCGCACGCCTGCGCCAGCCCGTTGGCCTTCATGTGACGGTTGATTTGTGTCGCGAACACCCCGGTGCGCTTCCCGAGCTCATCCGCGTATGCCTGGGCGGTGGTGCCTGCCGGGGTGTCGCAGCGCATAGACGCGCAGGCCGGGGGAGAGCTCCGTCACGAACGACGGGTCACCCGGAAGCGCCGCGCGGCTCGATGCGGTCGCGAGCACGCCGGACGGCGCGGCGGACGCCGCCGCGGGAGCGGCGAGCGCGGCGCTGACGGTGAGCGCCGAGAGGATCAGACGTGTGCTGCGCATCAGCCCTTGCCCGAGAGGTCCACGTTCACGATCGTCTTGACGCTGACCATGATCGGGACCGGCACCTGGAACCCGTTGCACGGCTGTGTCGGGATGCCGGGGGCGAGGCATGCGACGACGCTCAGGATGTCCGGCGGCGAGCTGACCTGCAGCGCGAGCAGGCCCTTCGGCCCGACCTTGCCGCGGAAGAAGAACGTCTGCGTGAACTCGCCGTACCCGGTCGTGACGTACGGGTCGTTGCAGCCGGTGTCCTCGTTGCGCAGATCGAGCGGTAGCTGGATGCGCGTGTAGACGATCGCCGTGGCGGTTCCGCTCGCGAACAGGGTGGTGGTACTGGTCTTGCCCGAGTCGAGCAGGACGCGCGTCGGATTGCCGGTGCGGATGGCCGCCGACACCTGGCCGTTGCACGCGTCGTCGATGAAGACGTTCGTCGTGCCGATGCTGATCGCGGCCTTCGTCGAGCGTCACCTGGATGTCGGTGTTCGGCTTGAAGCGGCCGGGGATGAAGCCGCGCAGCGTGCCGCTGATGGCGGCTTGGCGCGTGAATGAGCCGAAGTCGAGCAGCGCATAGCTGCCGGCGAGGATCGTGACCTTCACGGGGACACCCAGCTCCTCGGCGCTCGGAAGGTTCTTACAGCTGCCGAACCTGTAGACGCGCGCTCGCTGCTTGACGGTGACGATCTTGCCGCGCTTCTTGACCTTGACCTTGATCTTCTTGATCGTGTAGATCGACTGGTACTTGCCCTTCTTCTTCTTGACCTGAACGCACTGCTTGCTGCAGGCGATCCGGACGGCGAGCTTCACGCGCACGATCTTGCGCTGGAACTTGCCCTTGTTCCGGCCCTTCTTGATCTTCACGAACTTGTACTTGTAGACGCGCGTGTAGAGCGTCACGAGCTTGCCCTCGCGGCTGAGGATCAGCGCGGTGCAGTTGCCCTGGGTGGCCGCGATCTTGGCCCGCTCGGCGTCGGCGCGCGGGTCCGGCGTCGGCGGCTTGGCCGCGATGCTGCCGAACAGCGCCTGCGAGTCGGCGGCGACGCGCTGCTTGGCGGTGAGCTTCCCCATCGGCGACGTGGCGCCGGCCGTCGCGGTCATCGCGACGACGAGGGACAGGGCGAGGATGAAGGCGACGGCGACGGAGCGCGCGCTGATGATCGTGTTGCGCATCACTGAGTAGACAACCCCGAGGGACAGAAGTTTCGGTGGCGCGCCAGAGAGATCGCGCGCAACGGGATGATGCCGCATCGGGGAGCCCCCGTGTGGCAGTCCCCGTGCATTGGCCTTGTCGTCCAGCGGCGGCGTCTGTACGGTAGGCGGCCGGAGGAGGAAGGGACTCATGCAACTTGAATGCAAGGACGCACGCCGACGGCCGGGTCGCCTGAGGCTGCTCGTCGGTCTGCTGATCACGGTCGTCGTCGTGCTTGTCGACGGCGTCCGCAGCGATGGCCGCTGGAAAGCTGCTCGTTTACACGGGCAACGGTGCGAGAACTGGGGGTACACCCAGTTCTCGGCGGCCGCGGGCCGTGGAGTTCCGGTGACCTCGTCGACGTTCCCTGCGGACGCGGCCGACTTCGACCAGTACAAGTGCGTGGTCCTGCCGATCACCCAGGTGCCCTTCTCGACGCCGCAGAAGGCGGCGCTCGACGCCTACATGAACCGTGGCGGCACGGTCGTTGCGCTGGCCGAGCACCTGAACGCCGACCAGACCCAGACGAAGGGGCCGGCGACGGTCACGACGTTCAACAACCTTGCGTCGTCATACGGGATCCAGGCGCTCAACACGACCGTCAACCAGGGCCCGACGACGACCTTCGACGTCATCGACTACAGCTCCAGCGCGCCGGACTGGACGAAGGACGTCGCGAACGTCGGCTACGGCGGCACGACGACGCTGACGGTGACGGCTCCCGCCGTTGCGCTGGTGCGGACCGTCCAGATGAACATCACGGACCCCGCTCCAGCGCCGTTCATCGCGCTGCGGCAGCTGGGCGCCGGCAAGTTCGTCTACTCCGGGGATTCGAACGTCTTCTCCGATGAGGGTGGCGGCAGCTACGCCTTCCACGACAACGGCAAGCTTGCGAAGAACGTCTGCGGTGACATCAGCCCGCCCGTGATCACGATCAGCGTTCCGATCGATGGTGGTCGTTACCACAAGGACCAGGTCGCTCCGGCTGCCTGGACCTGCACGGATCCGGACAGCGACGTCAATACGGCGCTGACGGTGGCCACCAAGCAGGTCGGCCAGGCGATCGACACGACCACGAACGGCGCCGAGACGGTAACGAAGACCTTCACGGTCTCGTGTACCGACAACGCCGGCAACACGGCGACGAAAACCGTGTCCTACATAGTCGATGGGCGACCACCGGTGGTGACGATCGCCACGCCCGTGAACGCCGCCACCTACGACCGCGGCTCGGTCGTGCCCGCGGACTGGGGCTGCACGGATCCCGACGGCCCGACGGACATCGTCCTCCCGATCACCGCCACGAAGCAGGCCGGCGAGTCGATCGACACGCTCCTACCGGGCGGTGGCGCTCCGATCCAGAAGTCGTTCACGCGTCACGTGCTTCGACCAGTCCGGGAACTTCGACACGAAGACCGTGCAGTACACGGTCGCCGATCAGAATCCGCCTGTCGCGGCGATCACCTCACCGGCGACGGAGCGCGCTTCACGATCGACAAGGCGGTCAATGCCGCTTGGACGTGCACCGATCCTGACGGTGCGCAGGACATCGACACGGACGAGAACAAGACGTTCGGCACGGTGCCGGTGGGCTCGCCGATCGACACGAGCGGGACGCTCGGGCAGACGATCGCGAAGGCCGTTCAACGTGACGTGCACGGACCTCGCGGGGAACGTCGGGACCAAGCAGGTGACGTACTACGTCGACGGCAATCCGCCGGTCGTGACGATCGCCGTGCCGATCGACGGCGGCACGTACCAGCGCGGGTCCTCGCAGCCCGCGACCTGGGGGTGCACCGATCCCGATGGTGATGCGGACATCAAGACGAAGGTCGCGACGGTGCCCGTCGGGAACCCGATCAACACGAGCACGCCTGGGCGTGAAGACGTTCACCGTGACCTGCACCGACCAGGCCGGCAACGTCGGCACGAAGACGGTCAGCTACACGGTCGTCGGCGTCCGGCCGACCGTCACGATCACGTCGCCGATCGACGGCAAGACGTATGAGTCCGGGCGCGTGGTCCCGCCGACGTACTCGTGCGCGGATGCTGATGGCGATCTGAAGTCGTGTGTGCGTCAGGGCGGGACCGGGCGATCGACACCTCGAAGGGTGGGACGTTCGCGTTCACGGTCAACGCCGAGGACCTCGCGGGCAACAAGGCGACGAAGACGGTGCACTACACCGTCAAGGCGAAGGCCGGACGACGCCCGGCACGTCGGTGTCGCCGTCGAGCACGGACGAAGAAGGTCTGCACGAGCCGCCGCCAGTTCAAGATCCGCGTGAAGAAGCTCAAGGGCGGCGTGCACGCCGTGTCGGCGACGGTGTTCGTCAACGGCAAGAAGACGCTGACGCGCAAGGGCAAGCGCGTGACCGCGACCGTGACCCTGAAGGGCCTGAAGAAGGGCCAGTACAAGGTCAAGATCAACGTCAAGTACTCGAACGGCAAGCGTGCTCAGCTACACGCGCAAGTTCAAGACCTGCACGCCGAAGGGCAAGTAAGGCTTAAGGGTCCCGGTGTCGTCGCGGGGGGCGGCGGCACCCGGGTCTGCGCCCTGACCCTAGGAACCATTAGGGCACGGCTCGTACTGGTTGGAGCCCGCGACGCACCGTCCTGTGGGGGATGGCCGTCCACTCCCTCCTCGAACGACGCGTCGCAGGCTCCCCGGCCCGGAATGTCCTAGGGCTCATACGGCGCTCGCCGATCCCGGCAGCGCTTCCTCGAAGCGGTCCTCACTGGTCGGAGCTGTTAAGAGCCCCAGCCGGCCCAACCGGAACCGCCGACGTCACCCGTCCCGTAGCCGTTCCCCTGTTCGTGATTGGGGCGCTCTGGTGGCGGGGCGCTGCCGACCTCATCGATCGTCGCGTCAGGAGTCCGTCCCGCCGAGACGGACTCTTCGCGGACGGACTGCTCACTGCGAAACCGCTGACGCCAGCGCCGCAGGTTGAAGACGTGCGAGTAGTCCATCGACAACGAGCGTAGATCCACCGCGACGGCGCGAGCAAGAGCCGACGCGCTCGCGGCACTAGCCGGCGCCCGAGTTCAGCCGATCTTCTCCGCCAGCTCCACGATGATCCCCTCAGGCCCGCGGAGGTAGCAGAGGCGGTAGCTGTCCTCGTAGCGCACAAGCTCACCGACGAGCTCCGCACCGTGGGCTTGCAGGGCGGCGACGACCGCGTCGATGTCGTCGACGGCGAACGTGAGGTTGCGGATTCCCGGCGTGTTCTCCGGCGCGTTCCGGTCGCCACCCTCCGCGGGCGGCGTGTGGAACTTCGACAGCTCGAGTCGTGAGTGGCCGTCCGGGGTCTGCAGCATCGCGATGTCCGACCGGACGCCCTCGAGCCCCACGACGCGGTCGACCCACGGGCCCTCAACGGTCGCCTCGCCCTGCAACTCGAGGCCAAGGTCGACGAAGAACGCAATCGCGGCCGCGAGGTCATCAACCACCACGCCGACATGGTCCATCCGCAGGATCGTCGCGGGCTCGATCGTAAGGGAATACAGGTCCGAGCCAAGGTGGCGGCGTCGAAAGCCCGGTCGCTGCCCAGCGGGGACCAAGGTAGCCGCGCTCGCGCGCGCGAGGACTCCTACAGGCCACACCGTGAGCTCGCGGCCGCCGCTCCGGGCGGTCGCCGCCAGGCGGACCCACGCGCGCGTTCGACGTGGGGGGCGGTGCGAATCGTTCGTCGGGGGAGTGGACGGCCATCCCCCAGAGGACGGTGCGACACCGCCCCCCGACCAACAACGTCCGAGGCCGCCCTACGACCGAACCGACTACGTGATGCGGATGGCCACACGCTTCGTCGTCGCAAACCCATCAGTGCCCTCGATGGAGATGTCGATGACCAGGCGCTTGGGATGCGACTTGAGGATGCGCTTGCCGCTCTTGCCGACACGCAGGCGCACTGTCTTCGTCGTCTTGGTGGTCGTGCCCGAGCCGGACGCGACGGACTGCTTGCCCTTCAGCAGGCGCGCCTTGATGCGGTCGCCCTTGGTGAGCCCCGTGATCTTGACGGAGAGGCCCTTGCTGCGGAGGAAGGACGACCTTGATCTTCTTCGACGCGGTGAGCTTGATCTTCGTCTTCGGGAACGCGACGCCGCTGTTGATGTTCCCGAGCTTGGTGTCCGTCACGACAGTGACGATCAGGATTGGGCGGCCGGACGTACGGGACCTCGAAGAAGAACGGGAACTCGGCGGTGCGCCCGATGTCGTCCGTGACCTTGACGCGGATCGGTGTGCGGGCCTGGAGCGAACGTCGCCTGCGCCGTGGGGTCGTCGGGTGTCACCTGGTCGTACGTGCCGTCGTCCTGGAAGTCGAAGGCGTACTGGACGATCGAGTGCGGCGTGGAGTCGACCACGTAGGACGCAGACGCGTCGAAGCCATACGTGATGCTCGTCCCGGCGTTGTCGGCGGAGATGAGCTTGTAGCTGATCTTCGCGCGCGGCCCGATGACGTACATCGTGCCGTTCAGCTTGATCCGCTCGATGCCGGAGCAGACGAGGCACTCCCACTTGTAGACGCCGGAGAGCGGGAACTCGTAGCCACCGCTGGGTCGCCCGATCGGGAGGCCGTCGCCGACCGTCGTACCAGATCAGCGGACGGCCGATCTCGGTGCGCTGCTCCCCGAGCCACGTTGCGAACTGGCCAGGGCCGGAGAGGATGAACGAGCGCGGCGCGGGCCAGACCTCCGTGGACATCGACGGCCAGTCGACGACGGCGTCATGGTCGGGGAGCCGGCAGATCAGCCAGACGGCGCCGGGGGTGTCCGGGATAGCACGCGGGCGGGGCGGCGACATCGGGGTAGCCCTGACTGTCGCTCGCCGGGCACGATGACGGGTGCTGCGATGTCGGCGCTCGCGAGTCTGCGGCACGCCGCCCGCGATGGTCGCGGCGAGCAGCACGCCCAGGAACATCCGTGCTCGAAGGGACACAAGTGGAGAGTACCGGCGCATCACTTGAGTAGACAACCTTGAAGGGCGGAAGTTTCGGTCGCGCGAAGGATCTCTGCGTTGACCCCACAACGGCGGCGGGCCCCGGTCGGAACATGTCCGGCCGGGGCCCGCTGTGCCTTGGCACTGACCCCGAGGGATCAGCTATGAGTCAACTGGACTCAGGTGCCCACCGGCTGGTCGCCGAGGAGCACGTCAACGTCAATCGGGTTGACGGTGATGTCACCCGCGACGCTGGCCTGGTCGACCCGTTGTACGTGACGCCGGCGTATGCCGGGTCAGTCGGGGTCGGCAGACCGCTGACGGTGCCGGTCAGACCCGACTGACGAATGATGTTCGACAGCTCAGGCGTGGTGTCAGCGCCACACGGAACCGTGCTCGGGGCGTTGCCCTCAGTGTTGTTCGGGTAGCGCTCTGCAGACGAGACCGGCAGAGCCGTGTTCCCGTCACCGGCGAGGATCGGGCGGTCCACCGAAGAACACGCCGCCGCCAGTAACCGCTGCCGACGGACGGAATCGTCGCCGATGCGGTGTCGTTGTTGCCCGGGGTGTACGCGTTGTAGCTCTTCGCCGGGAACAGGCAGGCGGAGAGTGCGACGCGGTCGGGGTTGTTGACGTCGGAGGACACAGTCGCCTTCGCGATGCGGACCTTGCCGTCCTTGGTGATCGCCGGAGCGATACGCAGGGAGCCCGTCAGACGGACACCCGGGATGTAGTTCTGCACAGCGCCCGTAACGATCTGGCGGCAGTTGAAGATGCCGGCAGGGTACGGCTCGCCCTCGATGAGGGACGGCTGCTTGTACACGTCCTGGTCCATGATCCGCACGATCGAGTTGATCTTCGTCGCGAGGTTCACGGTGACGTCAATGCCGACGTTCTTGCCCGGGATGTTCCCGAACAGGTTGGCCTGGCCACCCGAGTAACCGAGTGTGACGTCCTGCGAGCCCTGAGCGGTCGTGAGACCACCCGGAGTCGTTGCAGTACCAGTGCTCATGTTGACCGACACGCCGCCCGGAGCGATGCCCAGGGACAGAGCGTTGGTGCGGAGCACCGTGTTCTGTGCGTTGTAGATCGACGGCATCGCGGCGTACCACCAGCGGTGGTCGGGGCCGAGCCAGTCGGGAACGGGTTCGGGTTCGTACCGATCCAGTCGTTGTTACCGACGACGGCACCGGCCGCAGGCTTCGACGGATCGCCATCGGGGAAGATCGGCAGGAACACGCCGTTCGGCGAGCCGCCCGCGGTGTACACGTGTAACCCGGGAGGCCGGCACCAGTGCCGAATCCGAGGTTTGCCGGCACGTTGTAGAACAGCGACTTGTACGTCGTCGGGGCGCTGAACGGAGCGTTGCCAGACGCGTAAGCCGGGGCCACCACCAGCCGTAGCTGCTGCGCCGGTCCAGTCTCCACAACCCTGCTGGTTGAACGCGGGGGTGCCGTCAACGAACGGCTGCAGAGCTGCAAGAGCGCCACCCGGGCGTGCGACCGACTTGAGGAAGTTGACGTCCGAGCGGGTGCCCGAGTCGCGTGATGTCGTCGTTCCAGAGCAGCGGCACCGACGAAGTCGTCAGTGTCTTGTTGCCCGGGAGGATCTTGATGTTGACGTTGCCCAGGGCACCGCCATCGTACGTGTCGCTGAACTCGACGACGGCCGCGAGGGCGCCACCGATGGCGACACTACGAGTACCGAGCGACGGGCCCAGGTTGACGTTCGCCGACGGGACAGTGCGCTGGTTGAGCGCCGTGCCCTGCTGCAGGCAGTTCTGTGCTGAGCGCGACGCCGACGGGGTTACCGCCGACGGTCGGAGCCGGGTTTGCGCTGTTCTCGCACGCAGTTGCGCAGACGAATGGTGACCGGCAGCTTGAAGTTGACAAGCGCCGCCTTACGAAGGAACGAACGACGCTTCACAGCGCCGGGGTTCTTCTTGACCTGCTTCCGGAGCGAAGCCCGGATATGTGCCTTCTGGCTCTTGCTGAGCTTCTTTGCAGTCGCTGAACCAGCGAATGCGCCGAACACAAGCGCCACGGCCGTGACAAGCGCCACGACCTGAAGGACGTGCCTTCTCAGGGACACGCTACTCCTCCTTGATGGATGGACCTTTCCCCCCTGCCAACCGGAGAGGGTACAGGTTCTGAGCGGACGTGCGCCTCATCCTTTTGGATGATCTTGCGGCGCCTCACGCCGAATCGGGCAATTTCGGGATGTGCGGCGCAACTCTCGCGGCGGGCGGTGGTTTGGGGTACCGTGGACACGATTGAGAAGCTCCTGGTTCGGGGACCTCGGCGGTGCAGGGGGACGGCGAGGGCTACGGGGCCGGGGCGCACGGAGGCGACTCGGTGAGGGCACAGCTACACGCACGAGCACTTTGGGCAACTCGCATTGCCAGTCTCGGCGTGGGTGCGCTTCTGATCGCTGCTGCTGCTTCTGCCGGCTGCGTCCGGCGTGGCCGCCGGCAACCGGGACACCGCGTCGTCTGCGCGCTCGCTGGACTCCAAGCGCGTTGCCGCGCAAGCGCGCTGCAGCGCGCAAGCGCGAGGCAAGGCGCAAGCGTGAGCGCGCGACCCTCACGCGCGCCCTGCGCCGCAACCCGCGGCATGCGCTGCGCACCCGTGACTTCCTGCGCCGGGCCTCGATCGCGGGTCTCCGCCTGCCCGTCACCGTCCGGCTGCGCGAGGGGACGACGCTCGGTGTGAGCTGGGTCCCGACGCGCTCTCCGCTGGATGGCGCGCTGTTCCCGGCACCGTCCGGCGAGCAGTCGCTCGACCTGGCGGGCAGCTTCCCGATGGTCATCGACTTCGACGCAGGCCCCGGCTATGGCGGCCCGGGCAACATCCAGGCGCGCAGCGGCCCCGGCGGCAGCATCACCGCGGCCGGCCCGCTGGTCATGTCCGAGCTTGCCGGATGCGCGGCCACGCCGCCGGCGTTCGTCGAGGCGGCGACCACGCACGACGGGCGGCGCACCGATCGCCGCGAGCTCGATCGCGCAGACCTGGGTGGACATGAACCCGTTCAGCGGAGCGTCGAGCGGATATCTCGACCTCAAGTTGAGCGTCAGGTCGAGGGTCCTCGAGTCCACATCTGTGTGCGGGACCCCTGGCGCGTCGGCCGACTACGACGTCCCGGTGTCGACCGTTGCGAGCGACCCGTGGAACGCCGCCGTGCGGATCCGCTGGGACGGCAGCTTCCGGATCGCTCCGGCGATCACGGCGGACGGCGCGATCCGCTTCGGCAAGATGACGGTCGACGGCGACGCAGCCGCAGGGCGTCACGAGCGGCAACCTCTGGGGTTGCGCCCCCGAGGCGGCGATGCACCGGTGCCGGGCTGCCGCTCAGCACGCCGTGCACGTCGGCCAGCGCACCGCCGCTCGGCGAGGCCGTCGGGCCCGCGCCGTTCCCGGCGTCGCTGATGATGAAGACCTTCTCCGCCGACATCCTGCTCGGCGACCGCAACTAGGCACGTCGATGCGCGCGAGTCGCGCGGGTCGCGCTTCATTGCGCAGCGCACGTGACGCGCAGCCGCCGCAGTCGGATCGGCTGAAGGCCCGTCGCACGTCCCCGCAACGCAGAAAGCTCAGCCGCCCGGGCGCCGACGCGACGCCCTGAGTGCTGAGCTCCTGGTCCATCCGGGCGCGGGCCAGCGGCCCGCGCCCGTGAAGCTGGCTACTGCGCCTTCGGCAGCTTCCAGGTCGCCTGCTGCTGGCCCTTGGGGCCGATCAGCGAGATCGTGATCGACTCCGGCGTCGCCTTCTTCGGGATCTCGAAGCCGATGCATCCGGTGACGGGCTTCTTGACTGCGATCAGGAGCTCGTTGGCCGAGAAGCCGCCGGCGCAGTCGCCGTCGGCGATCACGCGGATACCGGTGATCTTGCCGTCGGTCGTCTGCAGTGTCGTGCCGCTGCTCGTGCGCGTCGGCTCGATGATGCCCTTGGTCTGCCCGGTGACGAACACGCCGACGAGCTTGTTGCCCGGCTGCGCCTCGTCGACCTGAGCGTCGACGGGGTCGACGACCTTGTCGACCTTGACGTTCAGGTCGATGTCGCCGGTCTGGAGCTGCTCCTCCTTGCCGTTGACGGTGGCCTCGCGCTGGTCGCTCGTACGCGTCGTCGTCGTGTCGGCCTGGGTCTGCGTGGCGGTCGCCGTGGCGGTCGCCTGGGTCTGGGTGGCAGTCGCCGTGGCCGTAGCCGTCGCGTCATCGCCCGAGTCGCCGCCGCAGCCTGCGACGCCCACGGCCGCCAGGGCCGCGGCGATGACGGCCGCGCGTGCGAACTGATGGTTCACCGGATGTCCTCCGTTGTCGGTGTGAAGTCGGATGCTTCGCGCGCCGACCTCCCAACCGGACACGCTGCGGCCGCGCATTGAAGCACAGGGACGGCCGTCCGGGCGCTGGTTCCTGTCGAAACACAGCTGCGCAATCTGGCGCGTCTGCGCTAACGAACTTCCCCATTCCGGTGGACAGATGTGCGAGGATGCCGCGCATCAGGAGGGGAGCGGGGCTGGGTGCCCCGCGTCACGGAGGAGAGTCCAGATGTCTGAAGCATCGCGCCGGTGGCGCTTTGTGCTCGTAGGGGCCGTTGTCACGGGCCTGTTCGTCGTGCCGGCGCAGTCGTTTGCGTCGGGGTCGATCAGCCCGAAGGCGAAGAAGGCGATTCGCGCGCAGTTGCGCAAGTCCGTCAAGAAGAACCCGAGCGTGCTTCGACATCGGTCCTTCCTGAAGAAGGCCGCGCTTGTGAACTTCAAGCTGCCGGTGACGATCCGCCTGCGCAACCCGTGTACGCAGGAGAACGGCGCGAACCCCGCGCCGACCGTCGGCGGCAACCCCGTCGGGCGTCGCACTCAGCACGAACTGCCTGACGCAGGGCACGGCGCTGAACCAGCGCTCTGTCCCGTCGGCCACGGTGAACCTCGGGCCCGTCGCTCGGCACGCGTCAGGTTTCGGTCGGCGGTTCGCTCGCGGCGGTCGTCGAGTTCAGCGACACGTACGACGGTGGCGCGCTGGGCAACGTCAACATCAAGCTGCTCCCGTCGACCACGCGCTTCCTCAGCACGTCGTCCGTTCCGCTGCTCTGGAACGACGACTTCATGGACCCGACGAAGCGCAACGATGCGAACTTCCTGAAGGCCACATCGCCGACCACGGGCTTGTCGGAGACCGGTATCGAGCAGGGCTGCGGCGACTTCCTGAGCACGACGACGTCGAACGGCGGCCTCGCTCCGGCGGGCTACAACTCCGTGTTCCACGGACTGACGCCGAACTTCACGCCGGCATTCCCGACCGGTGCCGGCATCCCCGGGTTCCCGTTCTACGACCCGGCCGGCCCGGGCGCGCTGACGACTCCGGCGGGCTACATCCCGAACTACCCGGGCGTTGACGCGCTCGACAAGATCCAGGCCGGCGGCGTCGTCGGCAACAACGACTGGATCGGCAGCAACCCGAACCCGTTCCCGACCGGCTCGGCGCCGACGAACTCGGGTAACCCGGGCGCTCCGTTGCCGTTCAACTACAACTCCGGCAACACGGTGCTGCGCACGAACGCGCTCGACCTGGCGATCGCGCCCGGTGGCATCTCGGTGAACATGAGCGACGGCACCCCGGCAGTCCCCGGTGGCCTGCCGACCGCTCAGGGCTCACAGGACGTCACGCTCGGGTACTCGGGTGGCCAGGCGAACCTGTTCGGGAACATCCCGGGCAAGAGCGTCGGCATCGACGTGACCGTGAACCTCGCTGCCGAGATCAGCGGCATCGCACGAATCACCGACCAGGACCAGTTCTACACGCCGATGGTCTCCGGGAATGCCTGGAACGCAGGCCTCTTCAACTGTCACCAGGTGTGGACCGGCACCGTCCAGAACTACATCCCGGGTGTCCGTCTGACGGGCTCCCTGCGAATCGCTCCGGCGATCACGAAGGACGGCAAGGTCCGTATCGCCAAGGCGACGGTGTCATCGGATGCGAACAACCCGGACCGTGTCGCACTGACCGCGTGCCTGTCGGCCCGCTCGGCCTACCTCAAGTACAACAACGACAACCCGGGACCGAACAACCCGGGCTTCGCGAACGCCAACGTCATCTCGAAGATCCCGACCGTGGGTGGCATTGCGGCCGCCGGCGGAACGCCGCAGCAGCCGAACGGGCTGCTCCCGATCCGCAACCTGACGTTGCCGATCTTCTACGACGAGGAGTTCTACGACCCGGCCACGACGCCGGGGTACTACACGGGGTTCAACAACGACCACCCGTCGCCGGGACACCCGGCTCCGTACGGCTCGCGCGCCGTCTGTGGCTCGGACCCGTACCCGCTGGTGCGTGACGCGGGCCTGACCGGCACGGTCGGCGGGCTCCCGACGCCGACGGACCCGGCCTACGCCGGCGTCAACTACAAGGGTGACCGCGCGACGGTCGCGGGCGACATCACGGTCAACCCGCTCGACGTGGACGTGCTGCTCGGCGAGCAGTAGTCCCGGCGCACGGAGCCACGCAGTGTTCCTCGGGCGGCCCACGGGCCGCCCGAGCTGCGTCCGCGCTCGGTACGGTCCTCGCGCCCTCATGCGCCCGCGCTGCCTCCTCATCCTTCCCGCGCTCGTGGCGGTGCTGCTCCTGGCACCGGCGCTCGAGGCACCTGCGGCGACAACCGCCACGCCGAAGCAGCTCACGGTCGCCGACCGTGCGATGCGACTTGCGATCACGGCCGGGACGGACCGTTACCCGGTGGGCCTGCACAAGGCGTGCATCGCGGACACGCAGATCGTCGTTCGCTGCCGCGCGACGTGGCGGGACTCGCGCTACACGTACGCCGGGCGCTTCTTCGTCGTGGACGACAGCGAGGCCGTCAGCGCCGTCTTCGCCGGCCTGCGAACGGGGCGCCGCTGCGCTGCGCATCGCAGCGGCAAGGCGCTCAGGGCATGCCGCGACGCCGTCTCGTTCTAGGGAACCAGAACGATCTTCAGCGCTTCGCGAGCGGCGTAGCGCTCGTAGGCCTCGGGCGCCTGCGCGAGTGGCATGTGCGCCGTGACGAGCGGGGAGGGATCGAGCCGGCCGGTCTGCAGCAGCTCGAGCACGGGGTCGAGATGCTTGATGACGTTTGCGTGGCCGGTGCGAATCGTCAGCGCCTTGATCCAGGCCAGCCCCATGTGGACGTCGGCGCGCTCGGCGTAGACGCCGACGCACTGCACCGTGCCGCACATGCGCGCCATGCGGATCGCGAGCTCCAGCGCGCGCGGGTCCCCGACGCAGTCGATCGCGACGTCGACGCCGCGGCCGGCCGTCGCGGCCTTCGCGGCGGCGCGCGGGTCCTCCTCGGTGAGGTGCACCGCGTGCGCGCCGAACGACTGCGCCATCTCCAATCGCTGTGCCACGGTGTCGATCGCGATCACGCGGGCGGCGCCGGCGAGGACTGCGCACTGGACGGCACACAGGCCGACCGGCCCGAGGCCGAGCACGGCGACCGTGTCACCGGCGGCGACCCCGCTGTCGATGACCGCGTGGTAGCCCGTGCCCATCACGTCGCCGGCGAACAGCGCGACGTCGTCGGACAGGCCCTCGGGCACGCGGCGCAGCGCAAGGTTCGCATGCGGCACGAGTGCGAGCTCGGCCTGCGTGCCCTGCAGGTTCGCCCAGGCCGCTGCCGTGGCCGAAGGTCCGCGAGTTCTCGCACTTGTGGAACAGCGACCGCCGGCAGAACCAGCAGGTGCCGCAGGCGACCTGGAAGCAGCCGAGCACGCGGTCGCCGACGGCGACGCTCGTGACCGCGTCACCCGTCGCCGTGACGTCACCGACGAACTCGTGGCCGATCGTGAAGCCGGGCTCGATCTTGACCCGCCCGTGGTAGATGTGCAGGTCGGAGCCGCAGACCCCGGTCGCGCGGACGCGAACGATCGCATCGTCCGACGCGATCAGCTCAGGGTCGGGCTTCTCGACGAGCTCGACCTGTTCTGGACCCTGGAAGGCGACTGCCTGCATGTCGCCGGACGCTACCGGCCCTTCGGCGAAAGTGCCTGCTTCTTCGGGACGCTGCGGCCTGAGCGGCTGTTGCGCACGCGGCGGTCGGCGAGCTGGACGTACTCGGCGAGCGACGCGGTGATGCCGCGGGCGAGCACGTCGATGTCGGGCAGCTTGTCGAAATCCCCGATCAGCCCGAAGCAGGCCATGCCGTTGTACGACATCACCGCGATCGCGGCCGCGCGGTCACCGGCGAGGAACGCGAGCGGGTAGATCGCCTCGAGCTGGCGGCCCATCATGTAGAGCGGCTGCTGGGGTCCGGGGATGTTCGTGACGAGCAGGTTGTACTCACGCGTGGAGAGGCCCAGGCGGGTCGACTGCGCGAGGATCGTCGGCGGAGCGAAGTCCTGAGCGCCGGCGATGATCTCGGCGCCGAGCGCCTGGCGGCTCTCCTTCAGTCCGGTCATCGCGTCCTGGATCACGCGCAGCCGCTCGGCGGGATCGGACACCCCGACCGGGAGCGGAGCGATCAGCTGCGTGAGCCTGTTGCCGAGATCCCCGTGCTCCTCGCTGTCGCGCGTGGAGACGGGCACGCCTGCGCGCAGCTCGACGCCGTCGGTCTCGAGTCCGCGGGCGTGCATCCAGCTGCGGATCGCGCCTGCGGTGACCGCGAGCACGACGTCGTTGACGGTGCCGCCAAAGGCGTTCTTGACGCGCTTGAAGTCCTCCAGCTGCGTCGGCACGAATGCGACGCGCCGGTGCGGGCCGATCTTGACGTTCAGCGGCGAGGCCGGCGCGGGGCGCAGCAAGGTCATCGCTGCATCGCTCGTCGCCTGGGCAGCCTGACGCAGGCGCAGGCGATCGCTGAGCGTTCCGGCCGCTCGCAGCGGCAGCTCGCGGATGTCGCGCAGCGTCCGATTGACGGACAGGGCCGCGAGCTGGGCTGGACTCGGCTCGGGCTGTGCGACCCAGCTGTTCGAGCCGCGGCGCGGGGCGGGCGTCTCCGCGGTCGTGTCGAACAGCGCCGCGGTGATGTCCACGCCGCTGATGCCGTCGACGACGCTGTGATGGGTCTTCGTGAGAACGGCGAACTGGTCGTTCCGCAGACCTTCGATCAGCAGCAGCTCCCAGAGCGGCTTCGCGCGGTCGACGCGGTGCGAGTACAGGCGCCCGATCAGGCGGCGCACCGTCGCGTTGTCACCCGGGCTCGGCACCGCGCGGTGCAGCACGTGGTACTCGAGATTGAAGTTCGGGTCGTCGATCCAGCGGCGGGGCCCGATCCCGAGCGGTGGCTCGGCCAGCTTCTGGCGATAGCGGGGGACGCGGTCGAGCCGGACGCGGACGTGCTCGAGGAAGTCGTCCCAGTCGGGCGGCGGGCCGTTGAAGACGGCGACGCTGCCGATGTGCATCGGCGTCTCCGGGCGTTCCTGGGAGAGGAACGCAGCGTCGAGCGCACTGAGCGGGTCCAGATGCTTCTGCGGCTCGGCCATGCGGCGCCGAGGCTACTACGCAGACGCGTCGTGCCGAGGGCGCTTCTCGGCGACCCGCCGGTGGAAGTAGATTGCGCCCATGGCTTCCGATCCCCCCAATGCATCCAAGGTCGTCCTCGTCACCGGCTGTTCGTCCGGGATCGGGCGTGCCACCGCAGTGCGCCTCGCCGAGCGCGGCTGGACCGTGTACGCGACGGCCCGCAAGCCCGAGGCGATCGCCGACCTCGAGCAGGCCGGCTGTCGCACGCTCGCGCTCGACGTCAACGACGAGCAGTCGATGACGTCGGCCGTCGCGGCGATCGAGGCTGAGCACGGTGCGGTCGGCGTGCTGATCAACAACGCCGGCTACTCACAGTCGGGTGCGATCGAGTCGGTCGGGATCGACGAGGTGCGCCGGCAGTTCGAGACGAACGTCTTCGGTCTCGTGCGCCTCACGCAGCTCGTGCTGCCGGCGATGCGCGCGCAGCAGTTCGGGAAGGTCGTCAACGTCAGCTCGATGGGGGCGAACTTCACGTTCCCCGGCGGCGGCTTCTACCACGCGACGAAGTACGCGCTCGAGGCGATCAGCGATGCGCTGCGCTTCGAGGTCAAGGCATTCGGAATCGACGTGGTCGTCATCCAGCCGGGAATCATCCGCACCGGCTTCGGCGACGCCGCCGTCGCCTCGATCGACGAGGGCGCGGGCGCGGCCGACGACGGCCCGTACGACGCGTTCAACGCACAGGTCGCCGAGGCAACGCACGACGTCTACGAGAAGGGCCCGATGGCCAAGCTCGGCGGCGGGCCTGACGACGTCGCGAAGACGATCGAGCGGGCGATCACCACGAAGCGCCCGAAGATCCGCTACCGCGTCACGCCGAGTGCACACATGCTCGTCGCTCAGCGCGCGGTGATGACCGACGGTATGTGGGACGCGTTTCTGCGCACGCAGTTCCAGCAGCCCGGCAAGGAGTAGCCGGCGTCGTCAGCCGGCGGCGCGGCAGGCGCGGGCGAGCCGCTCGTAGACGCCGTCGCCGCAGGTGCGCCGCAGCTCCGGTTCCATCGTCTGCCAGACGGGCCTGTCGGCCGTCTGCGCGATCGCCGCTGACGTGCACCACCAGTCGATCGCGCCGGGGGAGCCCCAGTCGCTGCGGCGCACCGCCCGGACGGTCCAGCGCTGGGCGTCCTCGTCGTGCTCGACGTGCAGCGGCACGGTCCAGCAGGCGCGTGGCTTCCAGTCGCGCGGGTCCTCGCCGCGGCGCAGCGCGCCCTGGTGCAGCGCGCAGCCGGGACCGTTGGCGTGCGTGTCGTCGTTGAAGAAGATGCAGGCGCCGCGGTGCACACGCGTGTGGACGCTGCCGCGGTCGCGCTCGCGGCCCCAGCCGCCGCGCTTGGCGGCCACGCCGTGGTGCTGCCACTCCGCCGGCGTCAGCTGCTGGACGTGCAGGTCGACCTCGGCGGCCTCGCCGCGATCGGCCTCGTCCCAGTCGCCGCCCTCGACGTAGACGCCGTGGCTGCAGCAACCCTGCGAGGAGCCGTCGCCGCGCACGGAGCGGCAGCCCTGGCCCCAGATGCAGTGGTAGTTCGAGCGCATGAAGCGCATGTCGAAGCGCCAGACGGTTCCGGGGTCGTCGGGGTCGTCGATGTCGACGACGTTCGCGCGCGCTGACCGGGCCATTGGCGGCACCCTAGAGGGGCCGGGTCACGTCCGCGTGCTCGACGGCGAGCAGCAGTTCCTTGCGTTCGGGCCCGCCGGTGTAGCCGCCCATCGCACCCCCGGCACGCACAACGCGATGGCAGGGGACGACGATCGGCATCGGGTTCGAACCGAGCGCGTTGCCCGCCGCGCGCGAGCCGCCCGGGCTTCCGGCGCGCGCTGCCACATCGCCGTATGTCGCGACGGCCCCGTACGGAATCCGCTGCGTCGCTCGCAGCACCCGCCGCGCGAACGGCGAGGTGAGCGACCAGTCGAGCCGGAGATCGAAGGTCGTGCGCTGCCCGGCGAAGTACTGCTCGAGCTCACGCGCGACGGCGTCGAGCGCCGCCGGCTGTTCGAGGATCCGGGGTGAGAGCTGGTCCGAGAGCGTCTCGACGACGCGGTCGACCCCGCCGTTCCAGTCCTCGTAGGCGAGCCGAACGAGGCCGCGCCGGGTCGTGGCGGCGACGAGCCTGCCGACGGGCGTGTCGAGCAGCGCGTAGCGCACGTCTGCGTGAGCGGCGGCGCTGAAGCGTGCGGCGGCAGCGGCGGCGTGCGCCGGGTCGGTCTGCGGTGCGGGAATCGTCGCTGAGGTCATCGGTCGTCCTCCATCGTTCGGCGCAGGGTTCGCAGTCCTTCACGCTGCGCCTGGCGTGAAGCGTCTTCCGAGCAGCCGAGCGCAGCCGCCACCTGTGCGTGGGTCATGTCGCCGGCGAAGCGCAGGGCGAGCACCGCCCGCTGTCGGCTGGGAAGGGTGCGGACACGCGACCACACGAGCTCGTTCTCGACGGACGCCGCGCCGGCAGGCGTTGGTCCCCGGCGCCGCGCCGCTCGGGCAGCTCCGCGACGGGCAATGGGCGCCGCGCGACGGCGCGATGGTGGTCGAGCGCCTTGCGGTGCGCGATCGTCAGCGCCCATCCGCGCAGGTTCTCCGCGTCGCGCAGGCGCGGGTAGGCGCGCAGCGCGGCGATGAAGGTCTCCTGGAAGCAGTCGTCTGCATGCTCACGCCCGACGGACGCGACCAGGAAGCGCCAGACCGGCTCACGCTGATCATCGAGAAACCGCTGAAACGGGGGCGGGGTCACCAGGGGTTGAACGCGCCCCACGCCCGCGGCGTGAGGGTCGTCGGTCGGTCAGTCTTCGGGATGCTCGTGAAACCCGTGGCCGGTCTGGACGCCGAGCCGCCCGGTGAAGACGAGCTCACGCAGCAGCGGTGCGGTGCGGTAGGCCGGATCACCGCGCTCGGCGTGCAGCGCGTCGAGCACGGCGACGACGTGATCGAGGCCGATCTCGTCGCCCCATGCCAGCGGTCCGCGGGGATGGTTGAGCCCAAGGACCATGCCGGCGTCGACGTCGTCGGTGGAGCCGACGCCCTCGCCGACGGCGAAAGCCGCCTCATTGACGAGCTGGCAGACGATCCGCCCGAGCACCAGCCCGGGTGCGTCGCCGACCCAGGCCGCGTGCAGGCCGAGCGTCGCGAAGAAGCTCTCGGTCTGTTCGGCGGCGTGAGCGCTCGTGCCCGCGGTCCGCGTCAGCTCGACGAGGCCGCCGCTCGCCAGTGGCGGGAGCGCGTGGAACCCGGCGGCGCCACCGCCGCCGTCGAGTGCGGCCAGTGAGCCCTCGGCGCAGAGCAGCGCGACCGGCCCGCCCTGCAGCGGCTCATCTCCGGGCGCTCCGCCGCAGTCGACGATCAGCTGGGGGACGTCGCCCTCGGCGTCGCCCGGATCGCGCACGTCCCAGCCCGCCTCGATCGCGAGCACGCGCAGCTCGTCGGCGATCTGCAGGTCGCCGGCGATGACGACCATCGCGCCGTCCGCGACGCCGCCGGCCTGCGGAGCCGGCGGGTCCGGCTCGCGGACGATCGCGCCGGCGTCGTCGTAGGCGTACCAGCCACGTCCGGTCTTGCGCCCGTGGCGTCCGCTCGCGACCATGCGGGCGCTGAGCGGTGAGGGCCGCCAGCGCGGCTCGCCGAAGCTAAGCTCGTAGAAGCTCTCCGAGACGGCGAACCCGGTGTCGATCCCGACGAGGTCCTGCAGCTCGAACGGTCCCATCCGAAAGCGGCCGCCGAGCCGTGCGATGCGGTCGACCAGGTGGGGCTCGGCGATGCCCTCGGTGACGCAGCGCAGTGCCTCGAGGCCGAACGGGCGCCCGCAGCGGTTGACGAGGAACCCCGGGCCGTCGGCGGCGTCGATCACGCGTCGTCCCAT
This sequence comes from uncultured Actinomycetes bacterium, assembly GCA_963821685.1. GTDB lineage: Bacteria > Actinomycetota > Thermoleophilia > Solirubrobacterales > Solirubrobacteraceae > F1-60-MAGs163. The sequence goes on from CAWGEW010000002.1 coordinate 48,695, forward strand.
CGCCGCGCCGGTCGCGCGCGCGACGTCCAGCGTGCGCGCGCTCGTGTCGACGCCGGCGATCACCTCGACGAGCTTCATCACCGGCGCCGGATTGAAGAAGTGCATGCCGACGACGCGCTCGGGGCCGGGCACGGGTGCCGCGAGCGCCGTGATCGGGATCGACGACGTGTTCGAGGCGAGGATGCAGTCGGGGCCGACCGCGCCGGCGAGCTCGGCGAACAGCGCGTGCTTCAGGCGCGGCTCCTCCGGGGCCGCCTCGATCACGAGCTCGCACGCCGCGAGGCCGTCGATGGTGTCGACCGCCTCGATGCGCTCCCACGCGTTGCGCACCTCCTCAGCGGTCAGCTTGCCCCGCGCCTTCGCGCCCTCGAGGCCTTCCAGCACGCGGGCGGCGCCGCGCTCGGCGGCACCGGGCAGCGGGTCGTACAGCAGCGTCCGGGCGCCGGTGGTCGCCGCGAGCTGCGCGATGCCGGAGCCCATCGTTCCAGCGCCGGCGACGCCGATGACGGCGGGCAGGCCGCCCGCCTCGCTCACGCCCCCACGGGCTCCGCGTCGCGCTCGATGATCATCGGCTTGAGCGCGTCGATGCCGGTCGCGTCGCGGCCGATGATCAGCTGCTGGATCTGGCTCGTGCCCTCGTAGATCGTCGTGACGCGCGAGTCGCGGTAGAAACGCTCGACCGGGTGGTCGTCGACGTATCCGGCGCCGCCGTGGATCTGGATCGCCGCGTCCGAGCACCACTTGGCGGCTTCGCTCGCGAAGTACTTGCAGATCGAGGTCTCGACCGTGCTCGGCCGACCCGCGTCCTTCGTCGCCCCGGCCTGGAAGACGAGCAGCCGCGAGGCATGCGTCTTCACGACCATGTCGGCGATCATCGCCTGGACGAGCTGGAAACCGGCGATCGGCCGGTCGAACTGCGTGCGCTCCTGCGCGTAGCGGACCGACTCGTCGAGCGAGGCCTGGCAGATCCCGACGCACCCGGCCGCGACGCTGTAGCGCCCGGAGTCCAGTGCGCTCATCGCGACCTTGAAGCCGTCACCGACGCTGCCGAGCATCGAGTCGGGGCCGGCGTGCACGTCGTCGAGCGCGATCACGGCGGTGTCGGAGGCCCAGAGGCCCATCTTGCCCTCGATCGGCGTCGGCGTGAAACCGGGCTGATCGGTCTCGACGAGGAAGCAGGCGAGGCCCTTGTGGCCGAGCGACGGATCGGTCTGGGCGAAGATCAGCGCGAGCTTCGCGTAGTTGCCCATCGAGATCCACATCTTCGCGCCGTTGATCGTCCAGCCGTCGGCCGAGCGCACCGCGCGCGTCTTCTGGTTCGACGCGCCGGAGCCCGTGTCGGGCTCGGTCAGCCCGAAGCAGCCGAGCCACTCGCCGCTGCACAGCTTCGGCAGGTAGCGCTGCTTCTGCTCCTCGGTGCCCCACTTCAGGATCGTCGAGCAGACGAGCGAGGTCTGCACGGAGATGACGGTGCGCATGCCCGAGCAGCCGCGGCCGATCTCCTCGGCGATCAGCGCGTAGGTGATGTAGTCGAGGCCCGCGCCGCCGTACTCCTGCGGCACGATCGCGCCGAGGTATCCCTGCGCGGCGATCTTGCCGACGAGGTCGGTGTCGAACCGATGCTCGCGGCTGTTGCGCCCGGCCACCGGGGTGACCTCTTTGTCGGTGAACTCTGCAGCGGTCTGCTTGATCAGTCGCTGCTCGTCAGTCAGCTCGAAGTCCATGCATCGAGCCTAAAGCACGTCAGCGCGTCGCGGCGGTGCCGAGCACGAGCGTCGCCTGGGTGGAAAGCACACCACCGTTGCCGTGAGCGACGGCGACCTCGCAGCCCTGCGACCTGCCGCTCGCCGCACTCGCCGCGCAGCTGACGGACCGCCTCGACGATCGCGTGCAGCGCCGTACATCCCGGGGTGCGTGTAGGAGAGCCCGCCGCCGTTCGTGTTCATCGGGAGCGCGCCGCCGTGGGCGATCGCGCCGCTCGCGGCGAACGGGCCGCCGTCGCCCTTGGCGCAGAAGCCGAGGTCCTCGAGGAACAGGATCGGGGTGATCGTGAACGCGTCGTAGATCTGCGCGACGTCGACGTCGGCCGGCGACAGGCCGGCCTCGGCGAACGCCGCGCGCCCGACCCGACGGCGGCCGTCGTCGTCAGCGTCGGGCATGCCGGTGATGTGCCGGTGGCCGGTGCGCCTCGCCGGCGCCCGAGCACGAGGACGGGCGGGCGCTGCAGCGTGCGCCGCCCGCTCCGCCGACGTGACGACGATCGCGGCGCCGCCGTCGGTGACCAGGCAGCAGTCGCGCAGCGTCAGCGGGTCGGCGATCATCCGGCTCGCGAGCACGTCCTCGACGGTCAGCGGGTCGCGCGACCAGGCGCCGCGGGTTGAGCTGCGCCCACGAGCGCGCCGCGACGGCGACGCTCGCAAGCTGCTCGCGCGTCGTGCCGAACTCGTGCATGTGCCGCGAGGCGGCGAGCGCGTACGCGGTCACCGGCATCACGGGGCGGAACGGCGCCTCCCACGGGATCGAGCTCCTGCACGCTCGCGCTCGAGCGGCCGACCAGGCGCTGGGTGCTGCCGTAGGCGATCAGCGCGACGTCGCACAGGCCGGCCGCGATCGCCGCGCGCGCGTGGCTGACGTGGAACATGAACGACGAGCCGCCGACGTTCGTCGCGTCGCTGTAGCGCGCGTCGATCCCGAGCTCGAGCGCGAGGTTCGACCGGGCCATCGGGAGCTGCGTCGTCGCGGCGAAGACGCCGTCGACGTCGGCCGGCGTCAGGCCCGCGTCGGCGAGCGCGCGCAGCGACGCCTGCGCCATCAGGTCGATCGGCCGCGGTGCCGTCGGGGGCGGCGCCGACCTCCGACTCGGCGGCGCCGGCGATCGCGGCGCTCGCCGCGCAGCGAGGCCGTCATGCCTCGCCCTCGTCCGGCACGAACACCGGCAGGCGCGCACCGGTCTCGGGGTCCGCGTCGGTGAACCGCACGCGCACGCGCAGGCCGATCGGGACCGCGTCGCCGGTGACGCCTTCGACGCGGCTCATGATCCGCGGAGCCCTCGTCGAGGTCGATCAGCGCGACATTGCGCGGCGGCGCGTCGCGCGCGTGCAGCGCGGTCGTCGCGTAGACCGTGCCGAGGCCGGCGCTGTCGCGCCAGCTCAGCGGGGCCCCGGTCCCGGGCGCGGCAATCCGCGGTGGCCAGACGGGTGTCCCATCGGCGGTGCATGGATACGCCAGGCGGCCTTCGCGCCAGGCCGCCTCGACGATCGCGACGGGGGAGGCAGGTTCGGTCACGCGATCGACGCTATCGCAGGGCGGACACCGCCCGGCCCCCGCCCGTAGGCTGGTCCGCGTGGACCCGCTCGTCGTCGTCATGATCGTCCTCTTCGGGGGCCTCTTCATCGGCGTCATCCTGCTCGGGATCTTCTACCCGGGCTCGGGCCTGGACCAGGTCGACTGGCGCCCGACGCGGTCGGCGGAGGTCGAATACGAGAACGAGATCGACGACCTCGAGCAGATGACCGAGGCCGTCAATCGCCGGCGCCGCGCCCGTGGCGCCGAGGAGATCACCGAGGCCGGGCTGCGCGCCGAGGTGCAGGCGGAGCTGGCCGCGAGCGCCGCTCGCCGCGAGGACGCGCTGGCCGAGGAGGACGTCGCGCAGATGCTGGGGATCAAGAACGCCCGCCGCGCGCAAGAAGGGCCTGCCGCCGCTCTCGCGCGAGGACTTCGAGCGCGAGGTGCTCGGCGAATGAGGGCGCTGATCGTCGGCGGCGGCTGCCGCGGCCTCGACCTCGCGCGCGACCTCGACGGCCGACGGCCACGCCGCGCGCATCGTCACGCGGACCGAGCAGGGCCGCGCGGCGATCGAAGCGGCCGGCGGCGAGTGCTGGATCGGGACGCCGGACGTGATCGGGACGCTGCGCTACGCGCTCGAGAACGTCACGATCCTGTGCTGGCTGCTCGGGACCGCGAGCGGGGATCCCGCGAGGCCGTCGCCGCGCTGCACGGCTCACGGCTGCAGATGATGCTCGAGAAGACGACCGACACGACGGTGCGCGGCGTCGTCTTCGAGGCCGCCGGGACCGTCGAGCCGGACGTGCTCGCCGCCGGCGTCGCGCAGATGGAGCACGCGCGGCAGCACCAACGGGATCCCGTTCGCGCTCGTCGACGCCGATCCCCGCGGCGACCGCGCGGCCTGGCTCGCGCAGGTGCACGAGGCGATCGACGGCCTGCTCGCGGGGCCGCGGCGCGTCTGCGGCCTAGCGCGTCGCGAGGTCAGCCGCGCGGCGCCGCAGACGGTCATCCCGTAGCCGCGCATCAGCGACTGGAGCTTCGGGACGACCTGCTTGAGCGCTTCGTTCGCGACGCCGAACTGCGACAGGATCGTCGGCTCGCGCGGCCTTCAGCAGCAGGTCGTTGCCCTTCGCCTGTGCCTTGAGCGCGCGACCGATCAGCTCTGCCTGCGGCGGCCTCGGCGGCGGGCGCCTTCTGTGCGGCGAAGCGGTCGCTCGCGCGGTGCGCGGCGGCGGCGGCGAACTTCAGCGGCCCCACGTAGGCATCGACGTTCCCCTCGCCCTTGATCTGCTTCTCGGTCGCCAGGAGACGCTTCTGGGCCTCCTGCGCGTCGCGGTTGTAGTCCTCGCAGATCGGGTTGACGCGCTTGAGGAACTTCTTGTGCGCGGCGAGGATCGCGGTCGTCGACGTCTTGGCCGTCGTCGTGCCGGTCGGGAGCGGGGTCGTGGCCGCCGTCGTCGTCGTGGCAGCCGCGGTCGTGCCGGAGTCGCTGCTGGATCCACAACCGCCCGCAACAAGAAGAAGGGCCGCGCAGATGGCGGCCGGAACGAGGAAACGCATGCCTCGAGTGTCCCAGAAGTCGGTCTACTGCAACCCCACCACGTCGAGGCGCTCGAGCAGATCCGCGAGGATCCTCGCTGTGGCGCCCCAGACGAGGTGCTCGCCGACGACGTACGTGTCGGTGCGGAACGGCACACCGCGGCGCAGCAGCCTGCGCCGCTCGTAGCCGGCGCGCAGGTCAGCCAGCGACAGCTCGAGCACGAGTTCGACCTCGAACGCGCTCGGCGCCCATTCGTGCCCCGGCTCGATCAGTCCGACGAACGGATAGACCGAGTAGTTCGTGGCGATCGTCGGGGTCGGCTGCAGCGCCCCGATCAGGTCGACGGACTCCGACGGCAGGCCGATCTCCTCGCGCGCTTCGCGCAGCGCGGTCTCGCGCAGATCGTCCTCGTCGATGTCCTGGCGGCCACCCGGGAACGAGATCTCCCCGGCATGGCGGCGCAGGTCATCGCGCCGCTTGGTCAGGACGACGCCGAGGCCGCCACCGCTGTCGGATTCGATCCAGAACAACGGGACGAGGACGGCCGCGTCGATGCGACCGTGGACGTCCAGCGCCGCGGCCTCCTCGGGGTCGAGGAGGACGGGACGCAGCGTGTCCGCGAGCTCAGCTCGCGAGCGAGACGCGCTCGACACGCTCGTCGAACATGACCTCGCCCTCGAGCGTGCGGTGAACCGGGCACTTGGCCGCGATAATCCTCAGGCGCTCGACCTGCTCGTCGGTGAGGTGGTCGGGGAGGCGCAGGACGAGGCAGAACTTCGTCGGCGCACCGCGCTCGGAGGGCGTGAAGGTGCATTCGACCTCCATGGCGCCGACGTCCCAGCCCTTGCGGACGGCGTACATCTCGATCGTGATCGCCACACAGCTCGAGAGGCTGGCGGCAAGCAGCTCCTGCGGGCTGGGACCCTCGTCGGTGCCGCCCTTCTCGGGCGGCTCATCGACGATCACCTCGTGCTGACGGATCGCGACCGAGTGGCGGTAGCCGGACTGGCGGGTGGCGGTGGCCTTCTTCATCGTCCCTCAATTATGACAACGCGTTGAACAGGAGCCCGGTGGGGACCTTCGGGACAAAGAACGTCGACTTGGGCGGCATATTCACGCCGGCCGCGGCGATCTCGCCGATCTGCTCGACGCTGGCTCCGGGCAGGAAGAACGCCGCGTCGAACGCGCCGCTGCTCACGAGCTCGACGGCCTCGGCGTCGCTGCGCGAGTAGCCGAGCCCGCGGAAGTGCGAGATGTCGTCCTCGGTCAGCCCGAGCGGGCCGGTGAGGATCAGCGCCTCGACGATCGCGGTGTCGAGGTGGCGGTAGGGCTCGGGGAAGTCGGCGAGCGCCCGGTCGGCGATCGCCTGGTCCTTCAGGGTCAGGCGGAATGGGCGCTTGAGGTGGGAGTCCAGATAGCCGAGCTGCAGCGGCGCGCTGGGGTCGGCCGGGGAGGCCGGCGGCAGCTCGTCGGTGCTCGCGAGCTCCGTGATCTCGAAGCACTCGCGCAGGGTCTCGGCGAGCGCCTCCTGGCGTGCCGTGTCACCGGCGAGGCCGCTGATCATGCGGTGCGTGGGGAAGACCATCAGCCCTGGATCCTCGAGCGCGACGAGGTGCATGAGGACGTAGCGGTGCTCGCCCTCGCCGCCGATCTCGTCGGCGTAGACGCGGGCCGTCTCGTAGCGGTGGTGCCCGTCGGCGATCAGCAGCTCTGCGGGTGCCAGTGCGGCCTGGACGGCGGCGACGGCGTCGGGATCGGCCACGCGCCACAGGCGGTTGTGCGTGCCCTCGGGATCGGTCTGGTCGCCGAACGGCTCGTCGCTGCCGACGTGCGGAGCGAGCGCCGCCCAGGCTGCGCCGGCCGGGTCGCCGTAGAGCGAGAAGATGGGGGAGAGGTTGGCCTGCGTCGCACGCGTGAGGCGCAGCCGGTCCTCCTTGGGGCCGGGGTGCGTGCGCTCGTGCGGGCGGATCCGGCCGGCGCCGTACTCCTCGACGCGGACACGCGCGAGGAAACCGTTGCGGGTGCGGACCGCGCCGTCAGGCCCCGTGTACTCCTGGGTCAGCGCCCAGATCGCGGGCTCGTCGTCGCGCACGATCGCGCCGGCCTCACGCCAGGCGGCGAACTGGGCGGCCGCGTTGGCGTACGGGTCGCCGCCGGGCGTGGCGGGCTCCGGAAGGTCGATGCGCACGACGTTGTACGGCGAGCGCGACTCGAGCTCCGCGCGCTGGTCCGGGTCGATCACGTCGTACGGCGGCGAGCAGACCGCGTCGAGCGAGCCGACGGCGGCGAGGTCGTAGTGGAGAGCCCTGATGGGCTGGACATCAGCCATGGGGCGGCCACGGTAGCGATCGGCCGGCCGCCGGTGCGTACAGTTGTCGCCTCCGGGGCGTAGCTCAGCCTGGTAGAGCGCCGCGTTTGGGACGCGGAGGTTTCGCCGGTTCGAATCCGGCCGCCCCGATTTGATCCGTGCGTCGCGGGCGGTTCTCTGCATGGAATGCAGGTGCGCGGGCTGTGTGATCGCTTGTGCTCAGATCTCGCAGACCGCAATCGCCGGTGCGTCGCGTCGGGCCTTCTCGGTCGAGGTACGGAGGTCGCCGAGTGGTGTGTAGGTCACGCGGTCGGGGTCAAGGCCGAGGGCGGCGGCGTCCTCGGGCCCGAGTCGTTCCATCAGGTCCTTCGACGCGAGCGCGCGTCCGCCGCTGGCGCAGGCCTCGATGCGGGCGGTCTCATTGACCTCGTCGCCGAGCGCGTTGACCTCCGAGCGTCCGGCGGTGGTGATCTGGCCGACGTAGAGCCTGGAGCCCCAGTGCAGGCCGAACCGGAGGACGACGTCCTCGGGCGCCAGGTCGCTGCGCTCGGCCACGTCGCCGAGCGCCGCACGGAGCGCTCGGGCCGCGGTGATGCCGGCGCGGGCCGCGGCCGATTCCGATCCGGCGGTCTCGGCGAGGAAGAAGGCGACGATCCCATCTCCGACGTGTCGGCCGACCAGGCCACCGGCTTCGATGATGCACTGGTCCGCGGCACGGACCAGGCGACGGCCGAGCGCGAAGTAGCTCGAAGTCGAGAGGCGCCGCGCCAGCGGTGACGATGCTTCGAGGTCAGCGAACAGGATCGCGGCGGGTCGCCTTGCCGGCTTCGCCACGCTCTGCATTCGTTCGAAGTGCCGCAGATCGCCGGCCCCGGCGATGGTCCCGAGCACCGCCATGCTGGCGGCCGGCTTGTAGGTGAGCGCGGTGCCGGCGAGCCTCCCCGCATCGTCGTACAGGCGCACAGCAGTCACGCGGGCCGACCTCTCGTTGCCGCTGTGCATCCCGCGCCACTTGAGGGACAGCGCCGGTACGCGCTCGGGCGACAGCTGGTCGACGACGTCGCCCAGCTGCGGATGGACCTTCGCGCGCAGTTCGTCGCGGCCACCAGGGGTATCGGCGAGGACCAGTCCGCCCATCGCCGCGAACGTGTTGCGAACGAGACCCACCGTGTTCTGCCCAGCACGCCACCCCAGACGCGTCTCCACCGCCGCGGTTCCGAAGTAGTGCTCGCCGAGCGCGACATCGGCAAGCTCGAGCAGACCGCCGTAGCTGAGCCGAAGATCGTCAGTCATGTAGGCCAACTGCCAGTCCTGGTCGACGATCTCGCCCCACTGGCCGACATCGCGCATGGCAACGGCCATCGCACCGAGGACCGGGTCTGCAGGCAGCGGGCACGCTTGCTGGCCGACCGTGCTCATCGCCCGACACTATCTCCGACGGCGCCCGCAAAGTACCGCTGTCGTCCTGCACGGAAGCGGGAGCGGAGCCGTCAGCCTGGACGCGTGGCGAGCAGTCGTCTTCTCAGCACTGCGAGTGCCGTCCCGAAGAGCGCGACGCCGATGGCGGGCACGACGAGGCTCCACCAGGTGAGTGCTGCAAACGGAAGCACCGCCCCGCCGACGACGGCCGCCGCTGTGGCGGGTTGCCATCGGCGGGGCCGCGCGATGAGGATCAGGACGATGACGCCGCCGGCGATGCCCGCGATGCCGGCGTGGTGGATCGCCGTCAGTCCCAGGAGGACGTAGAGCAGCGCCAGTGTGCCGGCCAGGATCACGCTGGTCCGTTGTTCGAGGGCCCCGAGGAGCTGGCCCGTGGAATGCCCGCTCGTGCAGAGCACACCTGCAGCGGCTGCCAGGAGTAGGGGACCGGGCACCATCCAGAGCGACCCGACAGTGGTGAAGCCGATCAGCCCCGGTATCCCCAGCCCGGCTGCGAGTGCGAGCGTCGCACCGGAGGACGGGCGGCCGTCGCGGCTGACGTGCAGAGCTGCGGCCAGCGCGATGAGCGCCAGGGTCAGCGTGACGACACCCAGCCGGGTGGGATCCGCCTTCCCTCCGACGAGCGAGCGGATCTGAGGCCCGAGCGTCAGCTCGATCGCGCCTGCGGCGAGTCCCAGCGTCGCTCCGGCCCGAGCTGCCGTGGCTGTCAGCCGCAATCGGGTCATGGCCGCAGGACCTGCGCGATCTCGCGGCGCGGGCTGCGTCGCGCTTCGCGCGTGGGGTGCCCGATGCGAAACGCGGCGAGCCATTCGCCGCTGTCGGATCCGACCAGCGCGTCGGCTGCGCGGCTGAAGTGCGGCGAGAGTCCCAGCTGGCGCTCTCGGTCAACTCGTTCGGTCACCTGGTTCATGTGCTGGAAGGCCAAGCCGTTGGCGGTCGCCCAGAGGTGCATCCGCTGCAGGAGTCGCCCGCCCATGACGCGTTGGACCGTGCTGCTCGCGTCGGCCACGGTGACGACGCCGTACGCGGCAGCCGTCGCGGTCTGTCGGTCGCGGGTGGACGCGACCCAGGCCTTGTCGCTTGCCTGCCGACTCTGCGGCGGCAGCAGCTTCGCCATGGCGGTGACGACGTCTGGCAGCCCGGCTGTGTCGACGTTGAGGCCATCGCGTCGGTGCATGAACGCGTCCCAGTCCTGTCGGAACCAGGCGAACGCCGCACGCGACTGCTCGTCGTCGGACGTGAACGCCTCGGTGGCGTCGATCAGCGTCTGACTCATCGCGTGGCGTGAGCGCCGGTCCGCGGACCAGGCGACGGAGGTGCCTGGGAGCCCTCGGGCCAGGGAGGTCATCGCACCGAGATGCTGAGCGGTGATCGGGCGTCCGTGCTCGAACGGGTAGCGGTTGGTGTGCCGGTTCGGGATGGCCTCGTACAGCGGGGAGCGCGCACGCTCACCCGGCTCGAGGTGGACACGGGCGATGCGGTCGCTGTGACCTGACACGGCGATCCGCGTGCGGTAACCGTTGGCGGCGCCCGCGAGCGCGAGGTTCTCGAGCGCGCATCCGAGGCTGATCTCGAGTTCCCGTCCGAGCGGGTCTGCGGCGCTCAGCGACCGCGAGCGATCAGCGAACACCTGGATCTCTCCGGGAGTCGCGCGGAATGTCCAAGGCTGCGTGTTGTGGGCGCTCGCGGCGAGGATGGCGCTGGCAATCAGCGCTCGTGGGCCATCTTCGCGTCGCCAGGTCTCCCAGGCGTCGAATGCGACTCCGTCCTCGGCGCTGAGCACGCCGCGGTCGTAGGCCCGGTAGCTGATTCCTCCGGCGGTGGCGACGGCGGTGAGCGCCGCGACGAGCTTGGCCTTGCGCAGCAGCGTGCGGCGCGTCATCACGCCCTGAGCGTCGGCCGGATCGTCAATCGGGTCGGGCGCCTGCTGTGGGGGCAGCGCGCGTGGTTCGAGACTCAGGTCGGTCATGGGGCAACGGTCCTCTGCTGCTGCGTGACCGGCATCGGGGGACGTCCCTGATCTCACCCCCTGAATGTGGGCCGGGGTGGAATCCCGTGAGACCCCGGATCGGCGCTCAGGATCAGATCCGTCGCGTCCGGAAACCGGCCGGCTTTGCGCGCCGCGTCCGAATGTGGTTAGGTCAGCCGTCCTCGGGATCCCATGCTCGACGTCCCCGACAAACTCGTCGGACGAAGCGCTGAACTGGAGGAGCTCCAGCGTGCTCTCGCCGATGTGACGGCTGGATCCAATCTCGCGGTTCTCGTGGAGGGCGAACCCGGGATCGGTAAGAGCCGCCTCCTCCGGGAACTCGCTTCGCAGGCCGGCGAGGACGGGTGCGTGGTGTTCGAGGGTGCCGCGAGCGAGCTGGAGGGTGACCTGCCGTTCTGGCTCTTCGTGGATGCCCTCGACGAGTATCTGGCGGGCCAGGATCCACGACTCGTCAGCGCGCTCCCCGACGACACGCGAGCGGAGCTCGCACTCGTTTTGCCGTCGCTGCAGGATCACGTCAGGACGGCGAATCACGCGGCGTCTTCCAGGACGAGCGCTACCGCACCCACCGGGCGGTGCGCACACTCCTCGAGCGCCTCGCGGCGACGCGAACGGCGGTCCTGATCTTCGATGACGTCCACTGGGCGGACGCCGAGTCCGTCGAGCTCCTCACGACGCTCGTGCGCAACCCACCGGACGCGCGCGTGCTCGTGATCGTCGCGTCGCGCCTCGGCCAGGTGCCGCACGCGCCTTCGGTCGGCGCTCGAATGGACTGATCGCCGCCGTGGGATCACCCGCATCGCGTTGACGGGTCTCTCCCGCTCGGCCGCGGCAGAGCTGCTGGGCCGCGAGGTCGCCCAGCCGCGGGTCGACCGCCTATTCGAGCACGCCGGCGGCAACCCGTTCTACCTGAAGCAGCTTGCCCGCTCGGACGGCACCGCGGCGAGCCTCGGCTGTCGATCACGGGCCTGCTTGGAGGCGGTGGGCGTCCCGCCGGCGGTGATGGCCTCGCTCGAACGAGGAGGTCTCGGGCTACTCGCCGACGCACGCCCAGGAGCTGCTGCGGGGCGCCGCGGTCGCCGGCGATCCGTTCGAGCTCGACATGGCCTCGGTCGCGGCGGATCTCGATGAGCCTCGACGATGGACGCGCTCGATGGGCTCCTCGACGTCGGCCTGATTCGCTCAACCGACATCCCTCGCCGGTTTCGCTTCCGCCATCCGCTGGTGCGTCACGCCGTCTACGAGAATGCCCCTGGCGGCTGGGTGCTCGGCGCGCACGCCCGATGCGCAGCGGAGCTGGCGGCCGCAGGCCAGCCGGCGATCAAGCGCGCCAACCATGTGGAGTTCTCGGCGCGAGGTGGCGACCTCGCCGCCGTGACGGTCCTTGCCGAAGCCGGTCAGGCAGGCGATGCTGCGGGCCCCAGGATCGGCCGTGCGCTGGTTCAGCGCGGCCGAGCGCCTGCTCCCGGGTGACGCCGCAGCCGAGCAGCGCTCGGAGCTGCTGCTGCTGCGCGCGCGTGCGTTGGCGGCGAACGGTCACCTCCAGGAGAGTCACGACGACCTCCTGGCCTGCCTGGGACTTATTCCGCGCGACGCGGACGGCGCAGAGGATCCAGCTGGCCGCGACCTGCGCAGGCGTAGAGCGGCTTCTCGGGCCGCCACCAGGAGTCGCACGACCGGCTCCTCACGACGCTCGACGACTCTCGACGCGACCGGACGACACGCGATGCCGTCACGGTGATGCTCGAGCTGGCGGTCGACGGGCTGTTTCGTGCCGATCCGCCGTCCGTGGTGGACTGGGCCTCACAGGCGCTGGACACGAGTCGGGAGATCGCCGATCGGCCGCTGATCGCGTCGGCTGCTGCGATGCTCGCGCTGGGACATGCGGTCGCCGGCGACATCCCTCGGGCGCAGAGTGCCTACGAGGAGGCCGACGGCGCTCGTAGGGGGTCTGACGTGATGACGAGCTGGCGGAGCGCGTCGATGCCGCCGCCTACCTCACGTCCGCCGCCACCTATCTGGATCGCTTTGACGACGCCGTCCTCGTGGCCGAGCGAGCACTGCGCGTCGGGCGCGCCGCCGGCCGCCTTCATCCCACGCTGCTGCCCGCCCTCGGGGCGGCGCATCTGATGCGCGGTCGACTCGACCTTGCCGCGGCGATCCTCGATGAGGGAGTTGAGGCGGCTCGTCTGGCGGGCGTGACGCAGGCCATCTCCTGGATGGTGCGAAACCGGTCGTTCGTGGCGTCCGCGGCAGGGGACGCGCAGGCAGCGCTCGAGCTGGCGCAGGAGGCGGTCGAGCTGACCGCGCAGCTCGACGAGAGCGTGTTGTCGGCGTGGGCGGCGATGGCCCTGGCGAGGGCTGCCGTCGCTGGCCGGCCGCCCGGACGACGCGATTGCCGTCCTCCCAGCGACGGAGCGTCGACGCTCGATCCGTACCGGGCGCCTGGCGGCTGATCGGGCTTGAAGCGCTGGCCACGGCCTATGCCGAGCACCGGGCGGCTCGACGAGGCGCGGGCCGATGGTCGCCGTGGCCCGAGGCTCACGCGGCGCAGCTCGGACCTCCCGATGGCGTGGACCTGGGCCGAGCGTGCCGCCGCCGCACGTCGCGCTACCACGCCGGGCGAGCACCCGGCCGCCGCCGAGGCAGCGCTCGGCTCGGCGAGGTGCGCCGAGGACGCGGGGGCGGTCGTCGAGGCTGGTCTGTCGCGCCTGATCGCCGGACGCGCCCTCGCTGCCGCCGGGGAGACGGACAGGGCGATCGCGCGAGCTGGAGCACGCGGCCGACGTGTTCGGGACCTGCGGCGCCCTGCCGCATCGCGATGCCGCCGAACAGGAGCTGCGACGGCTGGGTCGCCGCTGCACCGCCGCACGCAGACCCGGGCGCCCCTCGGCCGACGGCGTCGCGTCGCTGACCGAGCGTGAACTGCAGATCACCGAACTCGTCGTGGACCGCAGGACGAACGCCGAGATCGCCGCCGCCCTCTTCCTCAGCCCCAAGACGGTCGAGACGCACCTCACGAACATCTTCCGCAAGCTCGGCGTCTCGTCCGGGTGGACCTTGCGCGCCTTGTCGAGCGGACCGGTCTCGCGGATCAGCGGTGACACAGAGTTGCTCGTGCGGACCCAGCCGTGCAGCTCGTCGGCCGAGAAGATCCGCTCCCAACGCCGGTGTGCGGAACGCCTCGTGATGCGCACGCGGTCGCCGCGAAAGACGTAGCCGACGGTGTAGCCGCCCGGGCTCGTGACGACCGCGAGCCGGTTGACGCACACGCGACCCGTCGCGCCGACCGCGGTCATGGGCACCGTGGCGCCGGCCGCCGCGATCACGAGGACCGCGGCGGCGAGCGCGCAGGCGCGGCGGGCGAGCTCAGCCACGGGACGCGTACACCGTGCCGGCGGCGGGGTCCCGGACCTGCGCGCCATCGGGGTGGAGGCCGCGGGCTCAGCGGCTGCGTCTGGGCGCGTACGCCGGCGCGGGGTGTCTCGGGCCGGCAGCAGCGCCAGCGCGATCATCGCGCCGACGAAGGCCGCGCCGGCGCCGAACGTCGCGGTGGTCCCGAGCGCATCGACGAAGGCGCTGTCGGCGCCGCGAGCGATGCGGACGCCCACTGCCCCACCGATATCCGCGGCAACTCCGTGCGCGGCGCCGACGCTGTCCGAGGCGGCGTCGGCGATCGGCGCCGGGAGGCCGGCGACAGTGCCCTCCATGCTCGACCGGTAGCTGCTGGTCAGCACGCTGCCGAGCACGGCGATACCGAGCGTTCCACCGAGTTCGCGCACAACATCGTTCATCGCAGAGCCGATGCCGGCCTTCTCGCGCGGCAGCGCACCCATGATCGCCTCGGTCGCCGGCGGCATCGCCAGCCCGAGGCCCTGCCCGATCGTGAAGAAGACGACGGCCAGGGGGGCGTCGCCCGTGTCCGCGCCGAGGCGCCCGACCATCAGCAGGCCGAGGCGACGGTCACCAGACCGGCGACGACGACGAGCTTCGTGCCGAGTCGGCGTACGAGCGGGACAGACGCCTTCGTGGCCGAGATCATGCCGGCGGCGATGGCGAGCACGCGAACGCCGGTCGCGAGAGGCGAGTGACCCACGACGACCTGGAGGTAGGTCGTCATCAGGAACATCACGCCCATGAGGGCGAAGAACATGAACGTGATGGCGACGCTCGCCCCACTGAAGCGCGGGTTGCGGAAGACGTCGACCTCAAGCATCGGATGCTCGGTGCGGCGCTCCCAGGCGATGAAGACCGCCAGGATCACCGCACCAGCGCGAACGCGCCGAGGATGACCGGGTCGCCCCAGCCACGCTCTGGCGCCTCGATGAGGCCCCAGACGACAGCGGCAAGTCCGGCGATCGACAGTCCGACGCCCGGAAGGTCCAGCTCCGGAGCGGCGGGATCCCGAGATTCCGGAACGAGCACCAGAGCGCCGAGCGAGGCAGGTGATCACCACCGGCAGGTTCACGAGAAAGACGGTCTGCCAGTCGGCGTGTTCGATCAGCCATCCGCCGGTGATCGGGCCGAGCGCGATGCCGATGCCGGAGACCGCCGCCCAGGCCGCGATCGCCTTCGGCCGCTCGTCGGACGGGAAGATGTTCGTCAGGATCGAGAGAGTGGTCGGCATGATCGCCGCGGCGCCGACGCCCATGATCGCCCGCGAGACGATCAGCGACGTTGCGTCGGCCGAGAGTGATGCACAGATGGATCCCGTGGCGAAGACCACGAGCCCTCCGATGAGTGCCCGTCGGCGGCCGAAGCGGTCGCCCAGGCTGCCGGCGGCCAGGAGCAGCCCGGTGAACACGAGCAGATAGGCGTCGACGATCCACTGCTGCTGGCTCGCTGACGCGTCCAGGCTGTCCCGGATCGTCGGCAGCGCGACGTTCAGGCTGGTGTTCGCAATGGTGATGGCGAGCAGGCTCAGGCTGAGCACCACGAGCGCCTGACGCCGGCGCGGATACGGCTGCATGGTCGGTCTCCTTCGGGGCGGATTTACGGGATGGCGACGTTGCTCACCCGCGTGACGGTGGTGCGCTGGGCGACGAAGAACGGCAGCGCCGCCAGCGCCTCGTCCTCGCTTCCGGCGTCCACCACCAGCCACAGCTCGTGGCCACCCCACAGGCAGGACGCGACCGACGCCCGAAGGCGCAGCTCGGGTCCGGACCCGCGAAAGGCCGCGAACGCCACACCGCATTCCTGCGGCTCATGGCGGTGACAGAGCAGGTAGCAAGGCACGTCGCCGAGGCTGCCCGAACGCCGCTCCCCGGACATCAGGCCCCTACCCTGAACCGACCCCTGACCTTGTCGCCTGACCCCTTCAGGGGGTGAGACCATGCTCCCGCCGGGGGCGCCGGCTTGCGTCGCGGGTTTCGGTACGCGCTCTGACCAGCCCCGGTGGTCTATAAACCGCCGATGCGCTTCCGCCTTCTGCTCGCAGCATTCACGCTCACCGTCGCCGGCGCGTTCGCCACGCCGGCGAGCGCGGGCTACAACCTCCTCAAGGACGTCAAGGCCAAAGGCAGCGTCGGCATCTACCAGGCACCCGGGGTCGATGGCGGCTGTGAACTCCACGCGATGGTGCGCTTCACCGTTCCAAAGCACAACCCGCCAAAGCAGAAGGGCTACACCGTCAAGCGGAACACGAAGTACCCGGTCTCGACCGAGGGCTACGTGATCGACAAGAAGGGCAACAGGGTTTCGGTGACCGGCGGGCCCTACTCGGACGACTTCATGCCGCGCGCGCACATCAAGCTGGGCAAGGATGAGCACGTGATCAGCCTGGGATCGTTCGCCGGGTCCGACGAAAACTGTGCGGAGGGCCGCAAGGACCTCGGAGACCAGTTCCTCGGGACGACCGCCAAGCTCGTGATCTCCGTGCCGTACGACACCAGGAAGATCAAGAAGAAGAAGTAGCTACGCCGGGCTCAACCACCGTGCGTCGCGGGAGGCGTCGCGGAGGACCATCGTTCGACCGGTTCCCGCGGGCTGTGTAACTGTGCGCGCCATGCCAATCGCTGCCGACTACCCGTTCATGGGGATCTTCTGGTCCACGCTGATCTTCTTCGCGTTCATCCTCTGGATCTGGATCGCCATCCTGATCTTCATGGACATCTTTCGCCGTCACGACATCGGTGGGTTTGCCAAGGCGACGTGGGTCGTCCTCATCATCTTCGTGCCGCTGATCAGCGCGCTTGTGTACCTGATCGCCTACCACGAGGGCATCGCTGACCGGAGCGGCAGAGGCGCGGCACAGGACCAGCTCCTGCTTGACCAGCGGGTTGACGAGACCGTCGCAACGAGCGGCCCCGCGGGCGACATCGAGGCCGCGCAGAAGCTCCTCGACACCGGCACGATCTCGCAGTACGAGTTCGAGATCCTCAAAGCCAAGGCACTCGACGGCTAGAGGGGTCACGCCGCGGGGACGAGCCGTTCTTCGAGCGCGGCGCGGACCTTCGAGCGGGCACGGTGAAGGAGGACCCGTTGATTGGTCGCCGTGATCTCGAGCGCGTCGCTGACCTGCGCGCCGTCCCAGCCCTCGACGTCCCGGAGAAGGATGACCGTGCGCTGCGCTCGTGGCAGCCCGTCGATCGCCCCGCGGATCAGCTCGAGCGTCTCCGCTGACTCGGCTGCGGTCGCGGGTTGCGCCTCCCAGCGCGACATTGGCGCAGCCCAGTGGCGCGGGTAGCTCGCGTCCTCGGCGAGGAAGCGGTCGGCGGCGACCGCATTGAACTCTCCGGAAGCGTCCTCGCCGGCGAGGACCGCGAACGGGACGGTGCGGCGTTCGCGGATGCCGCGCGTCTTCGCGCGGTTGACGAGGATCCGCAGCACCCACGTCTTCAGCGACGAGCGGCCCTCGAACCGGTCAAGGCCATGGAGGACCGCGAGCCACGTCTCCTGTACGACTTCCTCAGCCACAGCCGTGCTCGACGTGAACTCCCTGGCCAGCCTCAGCATCGTGGGGCCCCATGCATCAACGGTCCTCATGAACGCCGCCTCGTCGCCGGCGCGCAGACTCCGCACCAGGCGCCGATCGAGCTCGCAGTCGGGTTCAGGCATCTGCGAACGTCCCGCCCGGCCAGGGAATGTCGCTGCCGTGTCGTTCGATCACCGGTCCGGGCGGCGCCGGCACCACCCCGAGGAGCCCGGCGCCCGCAAGCAGAAGCCGCCCGGAGTTGACGCGGAGAAATGGGTCGTCTCTCAGGCGGGCGAGCGCGTTGGGCCCGCGCCGCACCGTCAATGAGCCGGCGAAGTGCGAGGCGTCCACCAGCAGCGTCGTGACCAGATCTGCCGGCTCGGCGTCGGCGAGGACCGCGCGGCGCGCGCCCTGCACCGCCGGATCATCGAAGATCGTGAATTGGTCCCGGGCGGGGAGGACGAGCGACACCATGGCTGCGGCGCCGGCCGGGTCGACGGCGCGCGGGTCGGCTCGTCGCGCGTCGCGCGTCGGCTTGGACGCACGCAGCCACGCCGCCAGCCAGCCGGCGCGCGAGCCGTCCGCGTTCAGCAGCTCGGCCGCCGCGTCGGCGGACTGCGGCACTTCGTCGGTGAGCGCGAGCCAGCAGCGACTGCTCACCGTGGCACCTCCCAGTCGGTCCGGATCGCGCGCGTCACCGACCGCAGGTCGGCGCGCAGCTCGTCCAGACCGGGGCGTCCCCAGTACCAGTAGCCGTTGTAGGAGGAGTGAACAGTCAGATCGGGGTTCAGGACGAAGACCGTGGGCCGGTACGGATGGTGCACCGTGTCGGTCGTCTCGCGCAGATCGAGCCGGTCGAGATGTTCACGGTCGGGATCTGCAAGGAATGTCCAGCGCGCCCCGAGCCCGGCGCGGAAGGCTGCCGTCACCTCCGGAGGATCGACGCTCAGGGATACGACCGAGGTGTATGCCACCTCGACCTCGTCCTGGAACGCGACGAGCCTGCGCATGAACGCCTGCTCCTTCGGGCACCAGAAGCCGCGGAACGTCGTGAGGACGAGCGGGTCGCCGGCGGCGAGCTCGCTCAACGAGCGGGACCGGCCCGCGTGGTCGAGGGCCACAAGGTCGGGGAAGATGTCACCGGGTTGAGGGCTCATGTGCCTGTCCTGTCTCGTAGGTGCGACGAACGTTGCTGCGGCGGCGTCGTGCCGCTGCGCCGGCGTGGCGCGGGAGGGCTGCTCCCGCGCCACGACCGGCGCTGTCTGGCTATGCGGCGCTCGCCTGCAGCGCGACGACGACCTTCTCGTCGTAGAAGCCGACGATCCGCCCGGCGATCGCTTCGAGGTTGTCCTCGACGGCGAAGTGCCCGGAGTCGAGACGGATGAGCTCCGCGTCGGGGAGGTCACGCAGGTAGGCCTCGCCGCCCTCCGGGGTGAAGAAGATGTCTCCCTGGCCCCAGAAGATGAGCGTGAGCGGCTGGCGCTCGCGCAGTCCCGCCTGCCAGGTGTCGTAGAGCGCGGCGTTCGTGCGGTAGTCGTAGAACAGGTCGAGCTGCACGCGATGCGCGTTGGGACGCGCGAGGAAGAACAGGTCGGTGTTCCAGTTGTCGGGACTGATCTTGGACAGGTCGGGATGGCCTGTCGTGTAGATCGCCTTGACGGTGTCCGGCTCGAGGAACGCCTCGAGCGGCGCCTCGGTCTCCGGGCTGCGGTCGACCCAGAGCGCATGGCGGATGCCGTCCCAGGCAGCCGTGAAGCCTTCCTCATAGCTGTTGGCGTTCTGGATGACCTGCCACTCGAGCCAGTCGGGATGACGCTCGATGATCCGGTTGCCGATCGGTCCGCCGTAGTCCTGCATGTAGATCCCCATCGGGCCGGTGAAGCCGACCTCGATGAGGAGGCCCTCGACGATGTCCGCGAGGTGGTCGAACGTGTAGGCCCAGGTCGCCGGGTCGGGCATGTCGGTGTTCCCGAAGCCCGGGTAGTCGAGCGACAGCACGTGGAAGCGGTCGGCGAGCGCCGGGATGAGATCCCGGAACTGGTGAGAGGACGAGGGAAAGCCGCCGAGCAGCAGCAGCTTGGGCTTCGACGGGTCGCCCGCCTCGCGGTAGAAGACGTTGAGTCCCTGAACCTCAGCGGTGTGGAACGTGGTCATGGAGACCTCCTGTTGGACGCAACCGCCTCCGAGCAGCTCAGCGAGACGATCAGATGATTAGTGGCAGGTGTTGCGCATCCGAGGTCCGCCCGGTCTTACCCCGACCAAGAAAATGTCGCGTGCGCCGATCGAGCCAGGTAAGAACCGGCCCGGCGGTTGCCACAAATGGACATGTACGTCAAAGAGCTGTGGCGCTATCCGGTCAAGTCGATGCGGGGCGAGCAGCTGGACGAGGCAGAGATCAGCCTCGATGGCATCGCCGGTGATCGACTGGTTCACGTCGAGAGCGCGCGTGGCCTCGTCACGTCGCGGACGCGTCCGCGTCTACTGGGGCTGCAAGCGACGCTCGACTCGAGCGGTGAAGCGCTGGTCGAGGGAGACCCGTGGTGGCATCCGCGCGTCGCATCGCTCGTGAACGACGCAGCAGGCCCGGACGCGCAACTGAAGCCCTACGACGGCCCCGAGCGCTTCGACATCCTGCCCTTGCTCGTGGCCACTGACGGGGCGATCACGGCGTTCGGGAGAGACGGTCGACGGCTGCGCCCGAACATCGTCGTCGGCGGGGTCGAGGGTCTCGCCGAGCGGCACTGGGAGGGCCGCGGGCTGAGCGTCGGTGGCGCCGGCGTCTACCTGGACTCGCTGCGCGAACGGTGCATCATGACCACGTTCGATCCCGACACCCTTGAGCAGGACATCGACGTCCTCCGAGACATCCGATCGCGTTTCAACGGCCGGCTCGCGCTGAACGCCGCCGTGACACAACCGGGCATTGTGCGGATCGGCGATGCCGTCCGTCTACTGGACCCGAGACCCGCTCAAGCGGCGTCGATGGCGAGCTCGTAGTAGTTCGTCTGTCCGGTGCTCGCGAGCAACGGATCGGCTGCGCGCACGACGCCCGCTGCGTCGACGGCGCGGAGCGCAGCTTCGGTCTCCCAGTAGGAGACCTCAAGCGCGCGCCCATCCTCCCGGTCGAGCAAGAGCCGAAACCCCAGGTACCCGTCGCCGCCGTGGCGGGCGACCGCGGTCTCGCGGAAACGCGCGACCAGCTCGTCGCTGCGCTCGACCGGGAACGACACCTCTTGAATCCTGACCCACATCCGGGACTCCTGACTCCGCTCCTGGGAACGGTCGTCTTAGCTTGGCGGCGCGTCCTCGGCGCCGAAGAGCTTGGCGGCCTCGAGCAGCCCGATGTAGTCCTCACGGCACGCGGGACAGCTGCGCAGGTGCGCTGCCAGTCCGGGGAAGTCGCCTGCGGCATCGCCACCGGAGAGCTCGGTCTCGACGTACTGGTCCAGCACGGCGAATCCGGCCGCGCATCCGAAGTCCGCGTCGCCTACGACCAGCAGCTGATCCACATCACGAGGAGCGCTCATGCTGCGCCTTCCCGCGACGCGAGCGGGTATCCCGCCGTGTCGAGGCTCACCCGGAGCTTGGAGCGCGCATCGAACAGCGCCTTGTAGACCGCGTTGCGGTTCGACCCGAGCTCCCGCGCGAACGCATCCATCGGAACCTCATTCAGTGCGACGGCCACGAATACCCGCCGCTGAAGCTCGGTGAGGTCCTCGGTGATCGCTCGGCGCAGCGCTTCGAGCATCTCGTGCTGCTCGGCCACCTGCTGTGGCGCGACGGGGAGCGGGTCCGGCAACCGCTCCCAGCTGTCGTCGTCCATCGCCGCGGGACGATTGCGCCAGAAGTGACGGCCGATCTTGGTCGAGACCTCCAACATCACAAAGCGATAGGCCCACGTGGTGAAGCGGCTGCTGCCACGAAACTCCGCGATCTTCGCCTTGATCGCCATGAGCGAATCATCAGCTGCCTGCTGCGCGACATCTTCAAGCTCCGGGCCTTGCAGCTGGAGCATCGCGCCACGCCGGAACGCCTCGTGGCGCGCCACGCGAACCAACAGCGCGTGCAAGCGCACCAGGCAGTCGTCATGACGGGCGTCCGACGCCCGGAGACCGTCAACCCAAGCCTGCGACACCGCATCGAGACGCATCCCAGAGACCGGATCGGCAGCTGCCGCGACCATCGAGTCTTGCGTCGACACCGAGCGACCCTACACGCAGCCGGCTGTCGCGCGGCTCGGAAGTCAGTCCTGCAGCGCCGCGCGGCGCTCGCGGAAGAATGCGAGGGCGGCGGCGCGCTGATCCGGAGCCGCGAGCAACGCGGCGTAGTCGAGCTCGGCTCCGCGGAAACCGGTCGCGTTCCACCCACGGTCGTTCGGCGGCTCAGCCCATGGCCCGACGTACAGGTAGGGCTCGGGATGCTCCGCATCGCCGGGTGAGACGCCGTAGCCGGCGCGGCGGCCCTCGGGCTCCGGGCCCTGCTCGAACGCGACGTCGAAGTGCTCGGGCCACAGGTGCAGCGGCGAGGCGTCCTCGCCGTCGGGCGCCTCATCGTGGAGGACCGTCAGGATCTCCCAGGCGAATGCGTGGACCGCGGCGAGCGCCCGCGCGGCGGCGCGGTCAACTGCGAGGGGCTCGCGGCGCTCGGTCCCGTCGCGCTCCTCGGTCACGAGCTCGTCGCCGTCGACGCGCACGCGCCCGCCGTCAGGGAACGGCGGCGTGCCGAAGCCTCCGGGCGTCGCCTCGAGCGCGATCTCGTTCCCCGTGGCGGCGACGCGGGCAGGGGACACGACCTGTTCGGCTACCCGGTGCAGCTCGTCGCGGGTCGCGGCGAATGTCGCGGGTAGGGGTCGAAGTGGCGAATCGGTGGAGGCGGCCATGCATCCCCGTCCATTGACGGACCCGGGCATTACGCTCGACCGGGCGGTGCGACCGCTGGTCATGACGCTCGCCGGTCCGTAACGCTCGCCGGTGGCTCGGGGACAGCCACCACATGAGCCCGACGAGAATCTCGTCCAACGTCGACTGGCATCGCGTCCTCGACGCGAACGAGCTGCCGGAGGGGCGCGTCACGACGGTGACCGCCGGCCACCGCAGCGTCGCGCTCACCCACTACGACGGGAGTTTCGGCGCGCTCGACAACCGTTGTCCGCATCAGGGCGGGCCGCTCGGCGAGGGCACGATCGAGAACGGGCTGTTGCGATGCCCGTGGCACGGGTACGACTACTGCCCGCTGACCGGCGATAGCGAGTTTGGCGACGGAGCCGAGCAGTTCGAGGTCGAGCTGCGCGAGGACGGCGGTGTCTGGGTCGCGGTCCCGGCCGAGCAGCCACACGAGCGCACCGTCTCGGACGTGATGGCCGAGACACTCGTCGCCTGGGGCGTCACGGACGTCTTCGGGATGGTCGGTCACTCGAATCTTGGTCTCGCCGACGCGCTGCGCCGACGTGAGGAGGACGGCGAGCTGCGGTTCATCGGCATCCGGCACGAGGGCGCTGCAGCGTTCGCCGCGTCCGCCTACGGAAAGCTGACGGGACGCCCGGCCGCGTGCCTGACGATCGCCGGTCCCGGCGCGACGAATCTGCTGACCGGCCTGTGGGATGCGCACATGGACGGGGCGCCCGTCCTGGCGCTCACGGGCCAGGTCGATGCGCAGGTGCTCGGCGCCGGCCACTTCCAGGAGATCGATCTTCAGGGCGCCTTCGGCACGGTTGCAACGTGGTCGCAGACCGTGCTGAACGTCTCACGCCACGCGGAGCTCGCGGCACTGGCCGTGCGTCACGCGGTGCTCGAGCGCGGCGTCGCGCACCTCATCTTCCCGGACCAGGTGCAGACACTTCCCGCCGACGGCGCGAAGGCCGCGGCGCCCGCGGGGCGCCTGCCCGACCTGGCGATCGCCCCGCCCGCGGCCGCGCTCGAGCAGGCGATCGACCTGCTCGCGGGAGCCAAGCGCCCGGTGATCATCGCCGGCACCGGCGCCCATCCCTCGCGCGTCGAGGTGATCGCGCTCGCCGAGCATCTCGGTGCGCCGGTGATGACGACCTTCCGCGCCAAAGGCCTGATCGCCGACGACCACCCGCTGGCCTGCGGGACGCTCGGCCGCAGCGGGACGCCGGTCGCGTCCTGGGTGATGAACGAGGCCGACGCGCTGATCGTGATCGGCGCGTCGTTCGCCAACCACACCGGGATCTACGCCGGCAAGCCGATCGTGCACGTCGACCGCGACCCGCTGCAGCTCGGGCGCACGACGGGCGTGGCTGTCCCGCTGCTGTCCGACGCCGGCGTTGCGGCGCGCGCACTGGCGGAGGCTCTCCCTTCCCGTGCGGACAGTGCCCCGGACCAGGCCGCCGACGTCGCTTCGCGGCGCGCGCTCTGGGCGGCGGAGAAGGCCAGCCGGGCAGCTGACGACCGTGGGCAGGGGGTCGCCAGCGCCGCCGTGTTCGCCGCGCTCAATCGCCATGCGCCGGAGGACGCCGTGATCGCGGTCGATGTCGGCAACCACGCCTACAGCTTCGGTCGCTACCACGAGTCGCGCGCCGGGCAGGACGTGCTGATGTCGGGACTCCTCGGCTCGATCGGCTTCGCCTACCCGGCTGCGATCGGCGCGTGGGCGGCGACAGGCGGGGAGCGCCCCGTGATCGCGGTGACCGGCGACGGCGGCTTCGCCCAGTACATGGCCGAGGTGCTGACCGCGGTGAAGCACGGGATGGGCATCACGCACGTGATGCTCAACAACGGCCAGCTCGGGAAGATCAGCAAGGAGCAGCGCGCCGGCGAGTGGGATGTCTGGCAGACCGAGCTCCACAACCCCGACTTCTCGAAGTACGCGGAGCTTTGCGGCGCGCTCGGCATTCGCGTGGCGCAGGCGGGCGACCTGGACGACGCGCTCGCCCGCGCGCTCGCGTACGACGGGCCGGCGCTCGTCGAGGTCATGACCGATCCGGACCTGATCTAGCGTCATGACCGAGCTGCATTTCACGGATCTGCTGATCGTCGTCGCGGCCGCCTTCACCGTTCCGCTGTTGCTCGGGATGGCGCCGCGCGTTCGTCTACCCGCCGTCGTGCTCGAGATCGTCGTCGGCATCGTCATTGGGCCGGCCGGTCTGGGGTGGGTCGAGATCGACCCGCCGATCGAGGTGCTCGCGCTGATCGGCCTCGCGTTCCTGCTGTTCCTCGCCGGCCTCGAGGTCGAGTTCGACATGCTGCGCGGACGCGTGCTGCGGCTGGCCGGCGGCGGCTTTCTGGCCTCGTTCGCGCTCGCCGTCGCGGCCGGGCTGGCGCTCAAGGCTGCGGGGCTTGTCACGCAGCCGCTGTTCGCCGCGATCATCCTGTCCGCGACCTCGCTGGGGATCATCATCCCGCTGCTCAAGGACGCCGGGCAGAGCAGCTCGCAGTTCGGGCAGCTCGTCATCGCCGCCGGCTCGATCGCCGACTTCGGCGCGGTGATCCTGCTCTCGATCTTCTTTTCGCGCGAGTCGTCCGGGACCGCATCGCAGCTGCTGCTGCTCGGGTCGTTCTTCCTGCTGGCCGTCGTCGCCGGCCTCGTCGTCGCCGGCGCCGAGCACGTGCGCCCGGTCCGCGAGGCGGTCGGCCGGCTGGCGAACACGACCGCGCAGATCCGCGTGCGCGGAGCGTTCCTGCTGATGATCGCGTTCGTGGCGCTCGCCCAGGGACTCGGGCTCGAGGTGATCCTCGGCGCGTTCGCTGCCGGCGCGATCCTGAAGCTCTGTGACCGCGACGAGATGATGATGCACCCCGAGTTCCGCACGAAGCTCGAGGCGGTCGGCTATGGCGTCTTCATCCCCGTGTTCTTCGTCACGAGCGGGCTGCGCTTCGACCTCGACGCGCTCGTCTCGAGCTCGAGCACGCTGGCGCGCGTTCCTGTGTTTCTGCTCGCGCTACTGCTCGTCCGCGGACTTCCCGCGCTGCTCTACCGCCCGGACATCGGCGGCCGCCGAGCGCTGATCGCCGGGCTGCTGCAGGCGACGTCGCTCCCGTTCATCGTGGCTGCGACGGCGATCGGACTGGACCTCGGCCTCGTGAGCGCCGCGAACGGCGCCGCGTTCATCGCGGCAGGGTTGCTGTCCGTGCTCGTCTTCCCGCTCGTCGCGCTCACGTTGATGGGCGAGACTGAAGGCCACAGCGCCACTCGGCCTTCGACCGGACATCTTGACGCCGCGACGTGACCCACCGTGGATACCGAGACCGAGAGCCCGCAACCCGACAAGGAACGGAAGTGAGCTGCATGAGCACAGATCAGCAGGAGTCCGACGGCGCCACCAGAGTGGCCTACATCCTTGGGGTGCCGCTGGCCGACAGCGTCGTCCGCCAATGGCCGCAGATGGGGGAGATCGTGCGCACGAGCAAGCTCGTCGCCGATGTCGAAGGGAACTTCCCCGAGCTCACCCTGGAAGTCGGCAGGCGCTTGCAGCTCGATGACACGATCGTCGTCGAGTGGACCTGCAACTACGGCGACGGACGCCTGTACCGGAACGTGACGATCGGCGAGCTCGAGGACGGCGAGGCCGTACGCGTCACCGACTACTGGGGCGAGCCCACCGACACCCCCGAATGGCGCCGGCCCCTCACCGACCGGCTCGACATGCCCGGCGACCGCGGCATCTGGCCCGCCAACGAGCAGCTCGGGCACTACTAGCCCGGCGCCGCAGATGGACGACGGTCGCTCTCATCGCAGTCGCGGTCGGCCCGCCGGCGTTGAGATTCGCTGGCACGCGGGGGCTCGCGCGGATCTGCTCGACCTGTTCGCGCTCGCAGAGGACTCGCCTGAACAGCTCGATGGCTACCTGCAGCTTGGGCGTGTTCTCGTCGCCCTCGCAGACGACTCGATTGTCGGTCACCTTCAGCTCGTCGAGTGCGCCACAACCGGCGACGTCGAGCTGAAAAGCATGGCCGTCGTCCCGCGTTGCCGGCGACGAGGAGTTGGGCGCGGGCTCATCGAACGCGCCGTCGCCGAGTGCCGGGTTGCCGGCGCCCGAACCTTGCTCGTCGCGACGGCCACGGCCGACGTTGGGAACCTGCGCTTCTACCAGCTGTCGGGCTTTCGGATGCTGCGCGTGGAGCGCGACGCCTTCACGGCGGCGAACGGGTACCCGGACGGGATCACGATCGACGGCATCCCGCTGCGCGATCGGATCTGGCTGACGCTGTCGCTGCAGCCCGCCGATGCTGAGGCTGCGATCGGTGAGGCGTCGGAGCGAGGCGGGACCACGAACCCATGAACTCGACGACTGACGGGCGCCGGGATGTACGCGTTGTGACGCTCTGTGGCAGCCTGCGCGAGGGTTCCGTGAACGCGGCCGTGTTGGACACGGCGCGGCAGCTTGCGCCGGCCGGCATCGCCGTGGATTCATATGACGGGATGCGCGAACTGCCGGCGTTCGATCCAGACGACGACCGCGATCCTCTCCCGGGTCCGGTCGCGCTGCTCCGAGACCTGATCGCGGACGCCGACGCGTTGCTGGTGTGCACTCCGGAGTATGCGGGTGCGTTGCCCGGCGCTTTCAAGAATCTGCTCGACTGGACGGTGGGGGCGCCGGATATGGATCGCAAGCCGGTCGCCTGGATCAACGCATCCGGGCCAGCCGCGCCGACCGGGGGAGCCGATGCCCACGAGAGTCTGCGGAAGGTCTTGGGCTACCTCAATGCCGAGATCGTGGAGGACGCGTGCGTGCGCATCCCGGTACTTCGGTCGATGATCGGCGAGGACGGATCGGTTGCCGACCTCGACGCGCGTGCCGCGATCGTCGGCGCGATCGAGGCGCTGCGCACGGCGGTTCTCGCCGCGCGCACGTGATGGCGAAACATTTCGCGGCTCTGGTTGTTTGTATCGCGGATGCACGCTTCATGAGGAGGATCCTCGCTCTGGCTCTGCTGCTCACGCTCGTGGGCCCGCTCGCCGCTGCGGTCGCGGATCCGGTGGAGGAGTTCAACGTGCAGCTGAAGGACGTCAAGTCCGACGGTCGCTACACGATCGTGTTCACGGCGAACTCGTTCGACACGTCCGGTGATCCGCCGCCGTTGCTGGACTCGAACAGTGTCCGGTTCGCTGCCGGCCTGTCGATCAAGAAGGCGTTCCTGGGGCGCGACTATCAGTGCGACGTGGACAAGCTCCGCGACGCGCTGCAGTCCGTGGACGACGACCAGGACGGCCACTTCTTCAAGCGCCTGGACAATCTTCCGGCGACGTACAGGCTCGTCAAGGACGACCTCACGCCACAGTTCCGCAAGGTCGTGCAGGCCTGTATCCGCGGACAGGTCGGCACCGGGCGGGTCCTGGTCGACGCGCGCACGCTCGGGATCGACGACGCACTGCCGTCAAAGATCTACCTCTACATGACGGCGTCCCACACGAAGGGCGCGATCGGCGCCTTCGGTGTGTTCGCGGTCCTCGACGAGTCGTCTCCGGTGGTGCAGCGTCTCGGAGCGCTCGGGACGATCAAGCTCACCTTTGCCGCCGACCTTTTCAACCAGCCCAGCGACGACGGGCTGTTCGGCTACAAGATGGTCCTGCCGACGGGCTCGGGCCTACGGATCAGCATCGCCGAGCTGAAGGTCACCGCGCGTGGGATCACCAGGACGACCGTCAAGAAGACCTGTCTGGTGAAGCGCAAGGGCAAATGCGTGAAGTCGAAGGCGACGACGACCACGGACTTCTGGCTCACCGCACCGAACTGCCCGGCCAGCGGCCAGGTCACGTTCCGCGCGGACTACGCATACGAGACGGGCCTGCGATCGCACAAGACGATCCAGGTCCCCTGCCCGCGCTTCAAGCGGTAGCTCCCCAGGTCAGCCCGGCCGGCCCCAGGTCAGCTCGATCTCGAGCTCGGTTTCGTCGTCACCGATCTCGAATTCGATCTTGAGGTCGACCTCGTCGGGGACCTTCGCCACGATCCGCATCCCGTTGCGCTCGAAGATGACGTCGTTGCCGGATGCGAGCTCGTCGGCGATCGCTCGCAGCCGCGCAGCGGCCTGCTCGCGCGAGACGCGGTCCTTCTCCTTCAGTTCCAGGAGTTCGTCGCCCATGACCGTCCTTTCGTTCGAGTGGTGGCCGAGACCGTATCCCGGCGCCGGTCCTGCGTGATCTCTCAGCCGTCGCGCAGCTGGGCTTCGACGGCCTCGTGGACGTTGCCGTGAACGTGGTCCTCGCCGATGCGCTCCATGACACCGTCGGCGTCGAGGATCTTGCGCACGCCGGGCTTGACGCGCGCCAGTCGCAGCGTGACTCCGGAGGCGCTCGGTGAGGTCGTCGAGGGTCGGCGAGCTTCTCCGAGCCCTGGGAGTCGAGGAACACGACGGCTTCGAGGTCCAGGACGAGCCCGCGTAGCTGCGGCTCGTCGTCGAGGACCTCGCGGACGCGGTCTTCGAGGGCTTCGACCGTCGCGAAGAACAGGCTGGCGTCCAGGCGCAGGACGGTGACGCCGGCGATCGCCTCGTCGGCCGGATGCTCGTCGGCGTCGCGGTAGACCTGCGTGTTCGGCTGGCGCGTGAGCACGGGGATCGCCGGCGAGCTTGCGACGTAGATCAGCCAGCCGAGCGACAGCACGACGCCGATGACGACTCCGGCGAGCACGCCGGCCGAGAGGACGCCGATGATCGCCGCGACAGCGATGGCGAAGTCCACGCGCGCGACCCGGTGCAGGCGACGCAACTCGCGCACGTCGATCATGCCGAACACGACTGCGTCGATGATCACGGCGGCGAGCACGGCCTTCGGCAGGTCGGAGAACAGCGGCGCGAGAACGAGCAGCGTGAGCACGACGAGCGCGCCGGTGACCAGCGACGCCATCGGCGTGCGCGCACCTGAGGACTCGTTGAGCGAACTGGCCGACAGGCTCGTCGAGACCGGCATGCCCTGGAACAGCCCGGCGCCCGCGTTCGCCATGCCCTGCGCGATCGACTCCTGGTCGACGTCGATCCGATAGTCGTGCCGCGCGGCGAAGGCGCGCGCGTCGCCGGCCGTCTGCGAGAAGCCGATCAGCAGGAGCGCAAACGCAGCGATGACGATCGTCGCGGCGTGGTCGGTGAACACCGCCGCATCCGGCAGCACCGGTGACGGCAGCCCGCTCGGGACGGTGCCCGACGAGCGCGACGCCGTGATCGCCGAGGTCCAGCAGCGACGAGGCCAGCAGTCCCGCGACGACGAGGACCAGCGCCCCCGGCACGGCGGGCGCGGCGAAGCGCAGCCCGAGAATCAGGGCGAGTGAGGCGAGCCCGACGAGCGACCGTCGTCGCGTGCGCGTCGCCGACGGATCCCAGCCAGGACGACAGCTCCTGCCAGGCGTTGTCGCCGTCGCCGCCGGTGCCCGTGAGCTTGGGCAGCTCTCCGATGACGACGTCCACGGCGGCGCCGGCGAGGAACCCGGTGATGACGGCCTTGGACAGAAACCGCGCGATCCAGCCCGAGCCGAAACACCGCCATCAGGAGGAACATCACTCCGGTGACGAGCGTGATCGCAGCCACCAGCTGCGCGGCCTCGTCGCCACCGGCCTGCGTGGCCAGCACCGCACCGCCGGCGACCGCGGCGAGCGAGGAACTGGGACCGGTCGAGATCTGCCGCGACGTGCAGAACAGCGCGTAGATCAGCGCGCCCGCGGCTGCGGCGTAGAGGCCGTTCTCGATCGGGACGCCGGCGATCCCCGCGTAGCCGAGGTTCTTCGGGACGATCAGCGCGGTGACGGCGACGCCGGCGATCAGATCGCCGCGCAGCCACGTCACGCCGATAGCGCGGCAGCCACCCGACGATCGGCAGCCGCCGCGCCAATCCGCCTGAGGGCGGGGTGTCCTCCGTGGATGGCGGCACGCGGCGATCCTCCCATGCAGGCCCGACCGGGCTCGGCGGCCGCTGTCAGTCGAGGTCGCCGGCCGGCTGCCGCCGAGCGCGCCTCGCACGCGCTTGGGAAGCCCGCTGACGACGAGGTCGTATGAGTCCTCGACGAGGTCACGGACAAGCTTGTCGGGCAGGCTGCCGTCAAGCGTGATCGTGTTCCAATGACGCTTGCTGAGGTGGTAGCCCGGACGGATCGCGGCGTGGTCCCGGCGCAGGTCGACTGCGATCTCGGGTTCGCACTTGACGCTGACCTCCAGCGGCGTGCGGTCCAGAGCGCCCAGTGCGAAGATCTTCCCCGCCACCTTGAAGACCGAGGTCTCGGCACCAAAAGGGAAGTCCTCGACGGCCCCGGCCTGGGCAAGGCACCACGAGCGCACATCCATCGAGTTCACGCCCAGCTTCTCGCATCAAGCACATGCAGACAACCAGTCCGGGGAGCAGCGACGCGCCTGACATGACGACATTCGACCGGAGCTTCTGGGAAGGCGCGCTGGTCGCAGGCGCTCGGCGAGCATGCGGGTCAAGACGCGGTTCGCGCTCCGAACGCGCATCTGAGCACCGAGGTCGGGGACATGCGGCGCCGGGATCGCTCTCGACGCGGGCTGCGGTCACGGGTCGGACACGCTCTGGCTCGCCGCGCGTGGCTGGCAGGTCACCGCGGTCGACTTCTCGACGACCGCGCTGGCCCACGCCCGGTCGACGGCCGAGAGCCTGGGGGCGGGCGTCGCCGAGCGCATCGACTGGGTCGAGGGCGACCTTGCGAACTGGACGCCACCGGCCGGCCACTACGACCTCGTGGCCTGCCTGTACGTGCACGTCGCGGGGTCGGTGGAGGAGATGGTCCGGCGGATGGCGACAGGGGTCGCGCCGGGCGGGACGCTCTTCCTCGTCGGCCATCGCCCGATCGACCCGGCCACCGGAGCCGCGACGGCCGCGGCCGGTCAGGTGCAGGTGTCCGGTTGACGCCGTGTTGCCGCGCTCGACTCGGACCACTGGGACGTCATCGTCGCCGAGGACCGTCCGCGCGCCATGGCCGGCACGGGCGTCGATGCGGTGATCCGCGCGCGGCGCCGATCATGACGCCGGGGCGACTGGACCGGCGTCGGCTGATCCAGTCGGCCGGCAGGATCGTTCAGAGGTAGCGATGAACCGCCCGTTCCTAGCCAGCAGGTCAGTGACACTGCACTACGCCCGTGGCGTGCTCGGGCTGCTCGCGCTGATCGCTGCTGTGGTCGCGGCAACCGCAGGCTCGGCCGCGGCGCTCGCATTGCTGCTGCTCATCGTGGTTGCCTGGCGCGGGTGTCCGACCTGCTGGGCGGTCGGCCTGATGCAGACCCGCGAGCGCGAGGGCTGTCTCGATGGCCGCTGTCGCTCGCTCCCACGTCGGACGAGGAGCCGGAGCCCCAGCGTGACCGGCCCGGTGCAGGGACTCGGGCCGGTCACGGCTTGACGGCGGTCTTTGCAGTGCCGGCGGCACGAACCTCAGACGGGCGCCGGCGCGCCCTGGTTCAGCGCGTCATCCCCATCGGCTGCACCGGCTCGCCGAAGGTGGAGATGATCTCGGCTCTCGGCAGAAGAAGCCGACGACCTTCACGGTCTCGTCGCCGACGTTCGCGAGGCCGTGGGGGACCATCGCCGGGGATGACTGCGAGGTCGCCGCGCGGACGCGCCCGCGCTCGTCGCCGACCTGCGGCCTCGGCCTCGCCGGCGACGATGTAGAGGATCTCCTCGGCGCTGTCGGTGTGGGTCGGCAGGCCGCTCGCCGGGCTGGACCTCGAAGTAGACGACGGCGCTGTGCGCGGCGCCGGCGGAGCGTTGATCGGGAACGTCACGCGGAGACGCGTCGCGCTCGCGGGTCGCTGTCGATCCAGACCTCGATCAGGTCCAGCTCGGGGGTGGAGGCGGTCAGCATGGCGATCTTCCTTTCGTAGTACGTCGCTGTGAGTGAATAGAAGGCGGGCAGGCTACGCTCGGCCGAGCGGTCTGTCATTATCGTTGCACAGCGATGTGTCCTGAAACACACAAGACCAAGCGGAAGTACGAGCTGCGCCGGCGCGCCGAGACGATGGCCGACACGCGGCAGCGGATCACCGAGGCCGCGGTCGAGCTGCACGGCAGCGTCGGCCCGGCGCGAACCACGATCAGCGCGATCGCCGAGCGGGCAGGAGTGCAGCGGCACACGGTCTACCGCCACTTCCCGACCGAGGACGACCTCTTCGCCGCCTGCTCGGCGCACTACTTCGACGGCAACCCGTGGCCGGATCCCGACGCGTGGCGCGCGATCGCCGACCCCGAGCAGCGGCTCGCCCACGGCCTCGACGAGCTCTACGCCTACTACGAGCGCACCGAGGCGATGCTCGCGAACGTGCTGCGCGACGCTGCGCTGGTCCCCGGTGTCGAGCCCGCCCTCGCGGGGTTCCGGGCCTTCGTCGAAGACGCCGCGCGCGCTCTCGCCGCGGGGTGGGGCGCGCGCGGGCAGCGGCGCGCGGTCGTCGCGGCCGCGGTGCGCCACGCGGTCGACTTCGCCACATGGCGCTCCCTGGCGCGCGAGGGCCGCGTCAGCCGGACGAAGGCAGTCGAGCTGGCCTCGGCGATGGTCCTGCGCGCGGCCGGCGACGTCGACTGGGTGGTGGTCGGCTCCGGGTTCGGCGGCAGCGTCAGCGCGCTCCGCCTGGCCGAGAAGGGGGTCACTCGGTGCTGGTGCTGGAGCAGGGGCGGCGCTGGGACGACGAGGACTTCGCGGCGACCGCGGGGGAGGCGGCGAAGGCGCAGTGGGCGCCGTGGCTCGGGATGCGCGGGATCATGCAGATCACGCCGTTCCGCGACGTCAACGTGCTGAGGGGCGTCGGCGTCGGCGGCGGGTCCGAGACCTGGGCGAACACGTCGTACGTGCCGCACACCGACGACTTCTACGGGCACCGGCAGTGGGGCGAGCTGGCGGACTGGCGGGCCGAGCTGGCGCCGCACTACGCGACCGCGGAGCGGATGCTGGGCGTGACCGAGCCGCCGTTCGACGGGCCGAGCGAACGGCTGATGCAGGGGCTCGCCGAAGACCTCGGCGTACCCGGCAGCTACCGGACGGCGCCCGTCGCCGTGTTCATGGGCGAGCCGGGCGTCGACGTCGCCGATCCCTACTTCGGCGGGGCGGGCCGCGGCGCACCGGCTGCACGCGCTGCGGGCAGTGCATCCTCGGCTGCCGCGTCGGTGCGAAGAACACGCTGGTCAAGAACTATCTCTGGCTCGCCGAGCGCCGCGGCGTCGAGCGTGCAGGCGGACCGCAGGGTCGTCGACGTGCGTCCGCTGGGCGGCGGTGACGGCGGCGACGGCTGGGTCGTGGAGCATCGCGCGACGCCGCCGGCGCTGCGCGGGAACACCCGTGAGGTCAGGGCGCGCGGGGTCGTGATCGCGGGCGGGACACTCGGCACGAACGACCTGCTGCTGCGTTGCCGCGAGCCGCGGCTCGCTCCGCGCGCCTGTCGGCGCGCGGTCGGCGGGCTCGTGCGGACGAACAGCGAGTCGATCACGGCGGCGACGGCGCTCGCTCCGGCGCGGACTACACCGGTGACGTGACGATCACCGCGTCGATCTACCCGGACGAGCACACGCACATCACGAACAACACGTACGGCGCCGCCGGCGACGGACATGCCGCTCCTGTTCGTCCCGCTCGTCGGCGCGGGCTCGCGCGGCGCGCGGGTCCTCGAGCTGCTCGGGGCGTACGCGCGTCGCCCACTGCGCGGGCTGCGGTCCCTGAACCCGATCGGCTGGTCGCGGCGGACGATCATGTTCACGACGATGCAGAGCGTCGACTCGTCATCGCTCAGCCTGCGCCTGCGGCGGCGCCGGCTGTGGCGCGGCGCGGTGATGGACACGACCGCCGGTGCGGGAACGCCGCCCGCGAACTTCCTGCCGGTCGCCAAGCGCGGCGGCCGAGTTCGCGGCGCGGCGCATGGGCGGCTACGCGCAGAGCACGATCCTCGACGTCGCGCGCGGCGTTCCGTCGACGGGCGCACATCCTCGGCGGCGCCGTCATCGGCGCGACGCCGGAGACCGGTGTCGTCGATGCCCGTCAGCGCGTGTTCGGCTACGCGAACCTGCTGATCTGCGACGGGTCGGTGATGCCGGCGAACCCGGGTGTCAACCCGAGCCTGACGATCACGGCGCTCGCGGAGCGCGCGATCGCGTACGTGCCGGCGGGCGGCCGATCCAGCCGTCGCCGTAGGCGAACCGGCCGAGGTGCACGAGCCACATGCCGAAGCCGAGCACCAGGATGACTCCCGCCGCGACGAACAGCGCACCGAGGCGGGCGAGGCCGAGGATCAGCGAGATCTCGGCCGGGTCGTCGCGGCGGCGCGCGGCTTCCAGCGCCGAGCCGGCGAGGACGATCCCGGACACGAACAGCAGCACGCCGACGATGTGGCAGAACAGCGCGATCGTGTACGACGTGACGGCGGCTGCGGTCATGTGCACTGCCACGTCGCTCAGCTCGGGACGAGCTCCGCGCTCGCGCGCCGCGGGAGCGCCGGCGGGCCGGCGCGGCTGACGCCGATCAGCACCGTGAAGGCGATGACCGCGACCGCCGCCATCAGGACGAACCCGAGCGTGTAGGACCCGGTCTGTCCCTTGACGAGCGCCATGACGAGCGGCGGGAAGAACCCGCCGAGCCCGCCGGCGGCGCCGACGACGCCGGTGACCGCGCCGACCCGGTCGGGGTACCACTGCGGCACGAGCTTGAACACGGCGCCGGTGCCGAGCCCGAGGCAGACGGCCATGGTCAGGCAGGCGATGGTGAGCGGGACCATGTGCTTGTAGGTGCCGGCGAGGACGAGCGCGAGCGTGCACGTCCCGACGAACGAGACGATGAGGACGTTGCGCGCCCCGATCCTGTCCGAGAGCCAGCCGCCGATGGGCCGGGCGGCGACGGCGAGCAGCGCGAAGCCGGCGGCGCGTGAGCCGGCGTCCGGCTTGCTGAGGTGGTGCACGCCGTGCAGCAGCTTGGGCAGGTAGAGGAACATCGCCACGAAGCCGCCGAAGGCCATGAAGTAGAAGAGCGTGAGCGCCCAGGCGCGGCTGCTGCCCTTCCCGCGGAACGCCGAGAGCGCGGCGAACATCGAGCCCGGTCGCGCCCTTCGCTGATCCGGGCGCGTCCTCGGCGAGCATCCAGAACACGACGGCCATCACCGCGACGAGCGCCGCGGCGATCCAGAACGGCACGTCGAGGCTCGTCGCCTTGACGATCCGCGGTGCGGCGAGCGCTCCGACGACGGTGCCGCCCATGCCGATGCCGTAGATGCCGAGCGCGAAGCCCTGCCGGCCGGCCGGGTACCAGGCGTTCACGAACGGGACGCCGACCGCGAACGATGCGCCGGCGAACCCGAGCAGGAAGCCGAAGACGAGCACGGCGGTCCAGGAGTCGTTGAAGAGCGCGAGGCCGATCAGCGGCAGCGGCGTGAACGCCATCAGCGCGGTGAAGACACGCCGTCCGCCGTAGCGGTCGGTCAGGACGCCCAGCGGGATCCGCATCAGCGAGCCGAGGACGACGGGGATGGACACGGTGAGCGCGAGCTCGGTGTCGGACAGGCCGAGCTGGTCCTGGAGGTCGGGGCCGAGCGGGCCGAGCAGCGCCCACGCGAAGAAGCAGACGCCGAACGCGAGCGTTCCGAGCGTGAGGGCACGGGCGTTGCCGCGCGGGTGTCGCCGGGATCAGGACTGGACATGGGCCCTTCTTTCGGTTGAGGGAGAGGAGGCGACGCCGCCGGCGCCGGCGCGCACGTCCCGCGGGGCGCGCGAGCGGTAGACGATCGGCGGCCGGCGCAGGTAGGTGACGGGCACGCTCCACGCGTGCACGAGGCGGGTGAACGGCCAGATCAGGATCAGCAGCCAGCCGCCGATCGCGTGGAGCTGGTAGCTCAGCGGGACGGCCGCCGCCGTCATCAGCGAGGCGTCGGGGTCGAGGAGGAAGAGGCCGCGGAACCAGGGTGAGACGGTCTCGCGGTAGTCGTAGCCGCCCTGGATGAGGTTGTGGATCGAGGTGTTCCACATCCCGGTGAGCACCATGAAGCCGAGCAGCACCATGACGGTGACGTCCCAGCCGCGGGTCGTCGCGGCGACGCGGTGGTTCAGCAGTCCGCCGGGCGATCAGGATGGCCAGACCGGCGAGCGTTGCGACGCCGGCGAGCGTGCCCATCGTCGCGGAGAAGATCCGGTAGGTGTCCTCGCTGATCCCGAGCCCGTCGGTCCAGGCCTTGGGAATCAGGATCCCGATCACGTGGCCGCCGATGACGGCGAGCAGGCCGATGTGGAACAGCGGGCTGCCGATCTTCAGCCAGCGCGCCTCGAGCAGCTGCGTCGAGCGCGTGGTCCAGGTGAACTGGTCGTGGCGGTAGCGCCAGATGTGGCCGAGGACGAACGAGGCGATCGCCAGGTAGGGCAGGACGACCCAGAGGAACGTCGCCCCGCGGCTGACGGCGAGCGGGGTCATCGGACCGCCTCCGGCATGACCTCCGGCGGGGCGAACGGCTCGAGGCCGACCTCCTCGTCGGGCGGGCCCTCGCGGGCGATCCGGCGCGCCTCGGCGAGCTCCTCGGCGCTCAGCGCCGGCAGCGTCGAGACGACGGCGTCGAGCACGGTCGCGTAGGGGCTGTCGATGTCGTGGAGCGAGGCCCGGAGCAGCTCGATCCCGGGCCGCATCCGTGCGAGCACGGCGTCGGCGTCCTCGCCCGGCGCGAGCGCGGCGAACTCGAGGATCGCCGGGAGGTAGTCGGGCAGCTCGCCGCCCTGGAGCTCGAGGCCGGCTTCGCGGTAGCGGCGCTTGAGGCCGAGCAGCGTCGCGCCGCGCTGTCGGCGGTCGCCGTCACGGAAATAGGAGAGGTGCAGCGAGGCGCGCTTGTGGAAGTCGAAGGTGGCGACGTACTCCTCCTGCGCGCGGTCGCGGCCGAGCTCGGCGCGCAGGTCCAGGAAGTCGCGCAGGTCGCGGCCGGCGCGGCCCGGGAACATCCTCGGCGACGGCGCGCATCGCGGGGGTCGCGTCGAACAGCTGCTCGTCGGGGTACTCGAGCAGCAGCGAGCCGAGGCGCAGGACGTCGCTCATGCGTCGCCTCCGTTGCGCCCGTCGACGCGCGTGATGCTGAGCGTGGCCGGGGCGCCGCGCTCGGCGAGCTCCACGAGGTCGACCTCGCCCTCAGCCGTGTCGACGCCGGGGCCGCAGGAGCCGGGGCCGCCGGCGAAGTCCAGGCCGCAGCCGCCCTGGCGCTCGGTGAGGTTGTCGGCGATCTCGCGGTGCGCGGCCGGGATCACGTAGCGGTCGTCGTACTTGGCGATCGCGCAGAGGCGGTACATCTCCTCGATCTCGATCGGCGTCATCCCGACGCTCGCGGCGATCGCCTCGTCCGGCTCCTCGCCGAGGTTGTCCCGGCGCATCTGGCTGCGCATCGCCGCCAGGCGCTTCAGCACGCCGCGGACGACGTCCTCGTCGCCGGCGCTGAGCATGTTCGCCAGGTACTGGACCGGGATCCGCAGCTCGTCGATCGCCGGGAAGACGTCGTCCGGGTCGGCTTCGGACGCCCGGCCCCTCGACCAGCGACATCACCGGCGAGAGCGGCGGGATGTACCAGACCATCGGCAGCGTCCGGTACTCCGGATGCAGCGGCAGCGCGATCCGCCAGTCCATCGCCAGCTTCCAGACGGGGGAGCGGACCGCGGCGTCGAGCCAGTCCTCGGGGATGCCGTCGCGGCGCGCCTGCTCCCGCACCTGCGGGGTCGGACGGGTCGAGGAAGACGTCGAGCTGCGCGTTCAGCAGGTCCTGCTCGTCCGTGACCGACGCGGCGGCCTCGACGCGGTCGGCGTCGTAGAGCACGATGCCCAGGTAGCGGATCCGCCCGACGCAGGTCTCCGAGCAGATCGTCGGCATCCCGGCCTCGATGCGCGGGTAGCAGAGGGTGCACTTCTCGGCCTTGCCGGTCTGCCAGTTGAAGTAGACCTTCTTGTACGGGCAGCCGCTGACGCACATGCGCCAGCCGCGGCACTTCTCCTGGTCGACGAGGACGATGCCGTCCTCCTCGCGCTTGTACATCGCGCCCGACGGGCAGGAGGCGACGCAGGCCGGGTTCAGGCAGTGCTCGCAGATGCGCGGCAGGTACATCATGAAGACCGACTCGTAGTCGGCCCGGACCTGCTCCTCGACGCCGTCGCGCAGGTTCGGATCGAGGCGAACCTGCTCGGTGCCGCCGGCGAGGTCGTCCTCCCAGTTCGGCCCCCACTCCAGGCTCAGGTTGTCACCGGTGACCCGGGAGACCGGACGGGCGACCGGCTGGTGCTTCTTCGGGCCGGACGAGATCAGCGAGGAGTACTCGTAGGTCCACGGCTCGTAGTAGTCGTCGAGCTCGGGCAGGTCAGGGTTGGCGAAGATCGACGCGAGCTTGCGCAGCTTCCCGCCGGCCTTCAGGCGCAGCTTCCCGCGCCGGTCGAGCTCCCAGCCGCCCTTCCACTGGTCCTGGTCCTCCCAGCGCTTGGGGTAGCCGACGCCGGGCTTGGTCTCGACGTCGTTGAACCACATGTACTCCGCGCCCTTGCGGTTGGTCCAGACGTTCTTGCAGGTCACCGAGCAGGTGTGGCAGCCGATGCACTTGTCGAGGTTCATGACCATCCCGACCTGGGCCATGACGCGCATCAGTACGTCACCTCGCTCTTGCGCTTGCGCACGATCGTCAGCTCGTCGCGTTGCGAGCCGATCGCGCCGTAGTAGTTGAAGCCGTAGCGAGAGCTGCGCGTAGCCGCCGATCAGGTGCGTCGGCTTGATCATGATCCGCGTGACCGAGTTGTCGGTGCCGCCGCGGTTCCCGGACGTCTCGCTGATCGGGACGTTCACGTGCCGGTCCTGCGAGTGGTACATGAACGCGCTGCCCGGCGGGGATGCGATGTGAGACGACCGCGCGGCACGCGATGACGCCGTTGCGGTTGACGATCTCCACCCAGTCGTTGTCGGCCACCTCGATCTGCGCTCGGCGTCGGCCGGCGCGAGCCAGACGACCGGCCCGCCGCGGAACAGCTCGAGCATCCGCAGGTTGTCCTGGAACTCCGAGTGGATCGACCACTTGGAGTGCGGCGTGATCCACTTGACGAGCGACCTCCGCGGCGCCGGGGTCGAGGTCACCCTGCTCGTGGCGGGCGATCGCCAGCGGCGGACGGTAGGCCGGCAGGCCCTCGCCGAACTCGAGCATCCAGTCGTGATCGAGGTAGAAGTGCTGGCGACCGGTCAGCGTGCGCCAGGGGACGTCACGGTCGACGTTGACGGTGAACGGGGAGTAGCGGCGGGTGCGGCTCTCGATGCCCGACCACTCCGGTGAGGTGATGACCTTGCGCGGCTGGACGCGGACCTGCTCGAGCGTGATCCGCTCGTCCTCGCGGTCCTCGGCCAGGTCGGCGAGCTTCGTCCCGGTGCGCTTCTCGAGCGTCCGGAACCCGTCGACGGCGAGCCGCCCGTTGGTCGTCCCCGAGAGCCGGAAGATCGTCTCGGCGACGTGGACGTCGCGGGTGAGCTTGGGCCGCCCGTCGCCGACGCCGCCGCGCACGACGCCGTTGCGGTGGCGCAGCTCCTCGACCTCCTGCTCGGGCTTCCAGGAGATGCCCTTCCACGCGATGCCCGCGCTCTCGACGAGCGGGCCCGAGCGCGGTCATCTTGTCGTGGACCGTGCCGTAGTCGCGCTCGACCACGATCAGCTTGGGCATCGTGCGGCCGGGGACCATCTCGCACTCGCCGTGCTTCCAGTCGCGGACGACGCCGCCGGGCTGCGCGAGCTCCTCGGGCGTGTCGTGCAGCAGCGGCGCGGCGACGAGGTCGCGGCGCACGCCGAGGTGCTTCTTGGCCAGGCGCTGGAACTGCTCGGCGACCTTGTTGAACGCGTCCCAGTCGGTGCGCGCCTCCCACGGCGGCGGGACCGCCTCGTTGAACGAGTGCACGAACGGGTGCAGGTCCGTGCTGGAGATGTCGTTCTTCTCGTACCAGGTGGCCGCCGGCAGGACGATGTCCGAGTAGAGCGCCGACCCGTTCATGCGG
Source organism: uncultured Actinomycetes bacterium (assembly GCA_963821685.1). Taxonomy (GTDB): domain Bacteria; phylum Actinomycetota; class Thermoleophilia; order Solirubrobacterales; family Solirubrobacteraceae; genus F1-60-MAGs163. The sequence continues at coordinate 89,073 of CAWGEW010000002.1, forward strand.
AAGTCGATCGTGGTGAACAGATCGAGCTTGCCCTTGGGCGCCTCGTCGCGCCACTCGACCTCGGTCGGGCGCAGGCCCTCGGCGGTCTCCTCGGCGGTCACGCTGTTCTGCTCGACGCCGAGCAGGTGGCGCAGGAAGTACTCGTGACCCTTGGACGAGGAGCCGAGCAGGTTCGCGCGCCACAGCGTGAGGATGCGCGGGAAGTTCGCCGGGTCGTCCGGGTCCTCGGCGGCGAAGCGCAGGCCCGCCGCTCTGCAGCTCGTCGACGACGTGCTCGGCCGGCTCCTTGCCCGCCGCCTGCGGCCTCGTCGCAGACGTCGAGCGGGTTGCGGTTCAGCGTCGGGTAGCTCGGCAGCCAGCCCATGCGCGCCGACTGCGCGATCGTGTCGGCGAAGTGCTTGCCCTTCAGCGCTCCGCGGCCGAGCGGGCTGGTGAGCTCGTCGACGCCGAAGCGCTCGTAGCGGTACTGGTCGGTCGCCAGGTACCAGAACGACGTCGTGGCCTGCTGGCGCGGCGGGCGGGTCCAGTCGGTGGCGAAGGCCATCACGCCGAAGCCGGTGATCGGGCGGACCTTCTCCTGGCCGACGTAGTGCGCCCAGCCGCCGCCGTTGACGCCCTGGCAGCCGCACAGCAGGACGAGGCTCAGCATCGCCCGGTAGATCTGGTCGCCGTGGTACCAGTGGTTGGTCCCGGCGCCCATCACGATCATCGAGCGGCCCTTCGGTGACCTCGGCGTTGCGGGCGAACTCGCGCGCGATCCGCGTGACGAGGGCGGCGTCGACGCCCGGTGTGCTCCTGCTGCCAGGCCGGCGTGCACGGCAGCGGGTCGTCGTAGCCGGTCGGCCAGTCGCCGGGCAGCTCGTCGCGGCCGACGCCGAGCTGGGCGCAGAGCAGGTCGAAGACGGTCGTGACGAGCTGTCCGCCGATGCGCTTGGCCGGGACGCCGCGGCGCATGACGCCGCCGCCCTCGGTGTCGCCGATCTCGAAGCGCGCGAGGTCGACGGGCACGAGCTCGTCGTGTGCGCCGAGCAGCGAGAGCCGCGGCTCGATCTCGCCGAGCTCGAGGTTCCACTTCCCCTCGCCCTCCTCGCCCCAGCGGAAGCCGAGTGACCCGTTCGGCACGACCGGCTCGCCGGTGGCCTCGTCGAGGACGACGGTCTTCCACTCGGCGTTCTCGGAGGTCTCGCCGAGGTCGGAGGCGCGCAGGAAGCGGTCGGTGACGTAGGCGCCGTCGCGCTCGCGCAGCGAGACGAGGAACGGCAGGTCGGTGCGCTTCTTGGCGTAGGCGTCGAAGTACGGCGTCTGCTTGCTCGACGTAGTGCTCCTTGACGATGACGTGCGCCATCGCCAGCGCGAGCGCGGCGTCGGTGCCCGGCTCGGCGTCCAGCCAGTGGTCGGCGAACTTCGTGTGGCCGGCGTAGTCGGGGGAGACGACGACGACCTTCTGGCCGCGGTAGCGCGCCTCGGTCATGAAGTGCGCGTCCGGCGTGCGCGTCTGCGGGACGTTCGAGCCCCAGAGCATCACGTAGCTCGAGTTCCACCAGTCGGCGGACTCGGGCACGTCGGTCTGATCGCCCCAGATCTGCGGCGAGGCGGGCGGCAGGTCGGCGTACCAGTCGTAGAAGGACAGGCACACGCCGCCGATCAGCGACAGGAAGCGCGTGCCGGCCGCGTAGGAGACGGCGCTCATCGCCGGGATCGGCGAGAACCCGACGATGCGGTCCGGTCCGTACTGCTTCGTCGTGTGGACGTGGGCGGCCGCGATGATCTCGCTGACCTCGTCCCAGGAGGACCGCAGGAAGCCGCCGAGGCCGCGCTGGGACTTGTAGGCCGCGCGCCTTCTCGGGGTCCTCGACGATCGCGGCCCACGCGTCGACCGGGTCGCCGGTGCGCGCGAGCTCCTCGCGGTAGAGGCGCAGCAGCGCGCCGCGCACGTAGGGGTGGCGCACGCGGATCGGCGAGTAGATGTACCAGGAGAACGACGCGCCGCGGGGGCAGCCGCGCGGCTCGTACTCGGGGACGTCCGGGCCGTTGGAGGGGTAGTCCGTCTGCTGGGTCTCCCAGGTGACCAGGCCGTCCTTGACGTAGACCTTCCACGAGCACGAGCCGGTGCAGTTGACGCCGTGGGTGGTGCGCACGACCTTGTCGTGGCGCCAGCGGTCGCGGTAGAGCTCCTCCCACTCGCGCGAGTGGCGCGAGTCGGTGCGCCACGTCGCGCGGTCGACGTCAGGTCGCCGGTCTGATCGCTGCGACGGAAGTGGCGCGGCGCGGGAGGCGGGAGTCCTCGGTCTGAGACGGTCACGTGTGCAACACTAGTTTTCACACGCAGAACTGTGAAAACCGTGAAAACTACTGACGCACAACAACCCGACCGAGGCGCGCATCGATCGAACTGCTGCGCGCGTCGGACGAGCCGCTCGACACCGCGACGATCGCCGCCGGCTCGGCCTGCACCCCAACGGGGTGCGCACGCAGCTGCAGCGCCTGGGTCGCAGCGGGCTCGTCGAGAGCGAGACGGCGCACGGCGAGGTGGGCCGACCGCGCATCCTCTGGCGCGTCACGCCGCGGGCGATCGCCGAAGCCGATCTGCCCGCACACGGGCTGGGCGATGGCGCGGTCGCTCGCGCGCGCGATCCCGGCGACGCCGGCCCGGCTGCGCGAGGTCGAGGCGGCGGGCGTCGAGCTCGGCCTGGAGCTCGCCGCCGACATCGGGCGGCCGGGCGGGCCGAGGGGCAGGACGCGATCGGGCACGCCCTTGGGGCTCTCGGGTTCGCGCCGCAGCGGCACTCGCGACGGCGCGGTCACCCGCTACGAGCTGCGCAGATGCCCGTACGCGGAGGCCGTCCGCGAGAACCCCGCCGTCGTCTGCACGCTGCACCGCGGCGATCGTCCAGGGGCGTGCTGCAGTCGCTCGGCTCGGACGCGGAGCTCACCGGGTTCGTGCCGCGCCCCCCGGACATCGCCGGCTGCATCGTCGAGATCACGGCATCGAACCCCACAAAGCCGATCGCCGATCAGTGAACCAGCCGGGCGACCCGCCGCGCGCCGCCCGCGGCATCCGACTTCAGGACCCGCGAAAGCGCTCGGTCGACACGCCGCTGAGTTCGGCCTGCCAGGTCGCGTCGCTGCGCGTAGTCCGGCGGCAGCGCACCCGCCAGTGCCTCGGCGGCGTCAAGGGCGCGCAGCGCAGCCCTCCAGTCGCCGTAACGCGCCTCGCCATCAGCCATTGCGAGCGCCAGGTCCAGCGCCGCCTCACGTTCCTCCAGGGCCGTCGCCTCGTCGTCTGCCGCGACGAGGTCTCGGTCCTCGATCTGCAGCTTCTCCAAGCCTGGCTCGTGCGGGCGCACGAGCCAGGCGCCGAGATAGGGGCCGGCGACCTTCGCAGGCGGCCACCACAACGGCTGGTGTGCGGCCGCGTCCTGGGGCGCACTCGAGCGCCGTCCCCGCCGCGGTGGCGTCTCGGTCGCGACGCTCGTTGCCTCGACGCTCCGCGCCCGGGTATGCGCGGAAGTAGCTCGGCTCGTCACCGGTGAGGAGCAGGCCGCGCAGGACGGGTGTGAACGGCTTGGCCGTGTTTCCGGCGCCGATCGCCTCCGCGATCGTCTGCGCCGCCGCGTCGGCCTGCTGCGCTGCGATCCCGCCCTGCTTCAGCGGGAACGCGGTGCAGTCACCCGCGGCATAGACGTCGGGAACCCCCGGTACGCGAGCGTGCTCGTCGGTCGGGATGTACCCCAGATCATCATGTGGGAGCCCGGGGACCGCCGGTCCGAGAGCTGCGGGAGCGAGATCGCGCAGTCGGCGGCGACCTGTCCGCCGCCCTCGAGCGCGAGTGTCGCGCCCGAGTGAGCGCGAGCGCGGCTGAGGGTGCGCAATTCGATGCCCTGCGCCGTGAGCCGGGCTTCAAGATCGTCGGCAGCGCGTGTGCCGAAGAGATCCAGCGGGCGGTCCTCGGTTGTGACGACGGTGATCACGACCGCGTCGCGTCCGTGCTGGACAGGTGGGCACGCGTGAGCAATGCCAGCTCGTAAAGCGGGAGTGGCCAGGTCGCTCCCCCCGGGACCACGAACGCGATGCTGGAGATCGTGCCGGACTGCGCCTCCGTCAGGACGTTTGCGATCACATGGCTGTCGTTCGGGCCGCTGAAGGTCAGCGCGCCTGGGAATGGCTGCTGCGCGATGGCCCCGAGGACGACCAGCAGCGCGTCGTACGAAAGCTCCTCTCCGCCGGCCGTGTGCACCACGCGCCGTTCGGGGTCAACCCGTTCCAGCGAATCCTGCACCAGTGCCGCCGATTTGCTCTCGACGATCGTCCGCAGCGGGACGCGTCGCGCGTGGCCGCGGGCAAACGGTTCGAGGACGGCGCTGGCTCGCAGCACGAAGTCGGTGTCCGGCGCGAGCAAGGTGATGTGCGGCAGCTCGCCGGCGACATCGCGCAACGCGAGCAGCGCCTCCATGGCGGCAACACCGCCGCCCGCGATGATGACTCTCGGAGCCTCCAGATGACCCGACATGTGCCGTCATCGTATGACCGCTCGAACGCCCGCTCATCCGAGGAAAGTACGCAGTGTGGGCGTGCGGCCGGCGCCGGTGCAATCGCGTCGTGCGAACTCCCGGAGTCCGCCTAGAAGATGCAGATCGTCTCGGTGTAGCTGCGCGAGTTGTTGGTCTCGTCGGTCTCTGCGATCTGCCCGAGCGAATCGGCGGTCGCCGTCTCCGTGGCGACCTTGCACATCGTCCGGAACGTCCGGGTCTGTGAGGCTCCGGGCGCCAGCCCGGTGATCACGAACGATCCTTCCCCGGGGACGTTGACCGTGAACGCGCCGGCGGCTGCGGCACCCTGATTCGTGACGGTGAAGAAGTAGCTCACTGGCGCGTCGAAGCCCATCGCGCTGATCACGAGGTCGGGCTTCGGAGCGGGCGGTGGCGGTGGGGGCGGAGGCGGCTCCACGATCGGGGCCAGCACCGGCGGCAGTGGGGGCGGGGGTGCCGGCGTGGGGGTGAGCGTCTGGATCGTGTAGGTGACCGATGCCTTGTCACCGTCGCCGATGCGACCGCTGAGGTCGCTCCCGCCGGTGGCGCGCCGACTGACGACCGTGTTGGGGACATAGGCGAGCGCGAGTCGGCGGCGGTTGTCGTAGTTGTTGAGGTCGCCGTGGTCGTCGCCGCCGTAGATGTTGGAGTCCTCGTCCCAGAGGTCGAGCGTGATCGGCAGCGCCGGGCCGCCCGGACCGCTCTGGACGAAGTCGGGGGCGCGCCACGTGCGGTGGTCGTCCTCGAGCCAGCGCTCGATGCCATCGCGGGCGTAGAGCGTCCGGCCGTTGACGACGAGTTTCACGCCGCGCAGGCGCCACCCGCCCGCGGCGCCGTCGGAGGACTTCTCGATCTGCACGCGCGAGATGTCCCCGACCTTCAGCCCGGCCAGGACCGCGTTGTCGATCGGCACGCTGTAGGTGTCGCGGTCGCCGCGCTCGAAGTCGTCGTAGAGCGACTTGTCGAGCGGGAAGCGCAGGTTCGGCCCGATGCGCAGGTAGACGTCGTCGTCCGTACCGGCCCACCGCTTGGAGCTCGTGCGGATCTCGACGGTCATCCTCGTCACGGGCTCGGCGTAGCGGCCGCCGACCGGGATCGCCTTGATGAACGTGAACGGCGCGTACGGTCGCGGGAAGCTGAAGCTGTCGCGGCCGTTGATCTCTCCGGACTGGAAGCTCTGACCGGCGATCGTCGCGCGTGAATAGTTGTCGGATTGGTCGAGCAGCGTCGGGTCGCCGAGTGACCGGAGCCCGACGCCCTTCATCGAGGTGACCCGCAGCTGGACGAAGCGGGTGTCGGTCTGCGCACTGCGGGTCGAGCTGATGGGGAGGAGGCTCCCGTTCGGCGACGGCTGGCCGAACAGCGGCAGCAGCGCCTGGAACGTGCCGCGGAAACGCGTGCGGCCGCGGTCCTCGAAGTACGAGTTGACGGCGCTGCGTGCACCGATCAGGTCGCCGCCGAGTCCGTTGCGCGAGTCGCAGAGTGTCAGCGAGAGCGACGGGTTGCACGGCTCCCCCTGGCCCTGCCAGTGGCCGGTCATCATCCCGATGTTGAGCGCGCCCTTGAGGTCGTGGTCGAGCTCGCCGCCCCCGCGGTTGGCGTAGCGGATCGCGCGCTGCCAGAGCGCCTCATCGCCGAGCGCGGCGTGGATGCCCTGCACCCACTGGCGCGAGGCGAAGTACGCCGCGATGTACGCGTTCGTGTATCCCGGGCGCCCGGGCCAGTCCTTGTTGACGCCCTTGACCATCTTCCTGTTGCCGTCCGTGTTCCAGGCGCCGTGCGGCCGGTCCTTATGCCCCGTCGACTCACCGATGTAGACGTTCAGCTTGTTGCGCGTCGGTGTCCTTGACGTCGAACCACGTCGGCGTCAGCCCGAATGACAGCTTCGACCAGTCCGGGCCGTCGACCCCTTCGATTCCCTGCTGCTCGATCCAGTTCGAGTGCGAGTAGAAGTCCTGAATCGCGTGCAGGCCCGTGCCGATCGTGGACAGCAGCTGGAGCTCCTTGTTCGTACCGCCCGCCGACTTGATGCTGCCCAGCACCTGCGTCGTCGCGCGCTGCAGCCGGTCCCACTCGGCCTGCGCCTTCGCGACGTTCGAGACGTCCCAGAGCGACGAGTCGAAGTGCATGCGGGTCGCGCCGTCGAGCACGGCCTTGGACCAGTGCTCGTCGTTCTCGAAGAACGCGCCGAGGACCGACACGGCCGTGTCCGCGTGCCCGGACTGCGGGACCTTCGACGAGTTCGAGTAGAGGTCGACGAACCAGTTGTTGACCACGACGACGTCCCGGGCGGTCGCGCCGAAGCCCTCGGCGGTCAGCGCGTCGCGCGTGATGTCCGAGTGCGGGCCGGTGTCGAATGCGTGCGCGGCATCGGGTGCGGCGAGCAGCGTGATGGCCGTGAGGACGGCGAGCGCCGAGGACCGCGGTGACCATGGCGCCCGCAGGCGGTGCGGGCTCATTGGCCGGAACGTACAGGAGCGGTGCGACTGCGTCACAGATTGCGGCGCTCGTGGCACATTCATTCCGTGGACGTTGCGAATACCACTCCGAGTCAGTCGCTTCCGGCGAGCTTCGACGCGTTCTACGCCGAGCACGCGGAGCACCTGCTCGTCTTCTTCGCCCGCCGGACGTTCGAGGTCGAGGTCGCTCGGGACCTGACCGCCGAGACGTTCGCTGAGGCATTCCGGACGCGTTCTCGCTTTCGCGGCTCCACGCCAGAGGAGGCAGGGGGCTGGCTGTACGCGATCGCGCGTCACAAGCTCAGCCACTTCGTTCGCCGGGGTGTCGCCGAGCAGAAGTCCGTGCGCCGGCTCGGCATCCAGCTCGGACCGATCGACGCCGACGAGCATGCGCGCGTCATCGACCTGGCCGGCCTGGCCGACCTGCGCTCGATCGTTGCGCAGGAGTTCCGTCGCCTGTCGGCTGAACAGCAGGCGGCGGTGCAGCTGCGGATCGTCGACGAGCTCTCCTACGGCGAGGTCGCGCAGCGTCTCCAGATCTCCGAGCCGACAGCCCGCGCGCGTGTTTCGCGCGGACTGCGGCAGCTCGCCGGCGCCCTTGACGGAGTCGGACCACAGACAGAGGTGACGGCATGACAACGCCCCCCTGACCAGCACAACCTGCCGATGCTCGACGACCTCGGCGAGCAGTTCGCGCGGGCCGAGCGCGATGCACGGATGGACCGGCCCTCGGGCGTCATGTGGCGCCTGCGAGCGCGCCATGCGCTGCGCGGCCCGCTGCTTGCAGGGCTGCTCCTGCTCGTCGCGGCGAGCGGTGTCGCGGCGGCCACCGGGGCGATCAGCCTTCCGCGGCCCAAGGCGCTGCCGCAGGCACTCCTCGATGCGGCGAACGCTCCGAAGGTCGATGGCGTGAGCGCGCGCATCTCCTTCACCAACGGTCTGATCGACAGCTCGGGCGTGGCACGCGGCAGCGACCCGGTGATCGCCGGCGCGACCGGTCGTCTGTGGGCCTCGGCCAACGGCGACGTCCGGCTCGAGCTGCAGTCCGATGGCGGCAGCGGCGACGCGCAGCTGCTGCTCCACGGCGACCGCTTCTGGCTCTACCACGCTGCGGCGAACACGGTCTACGAAGGGACGCTTCCTGCGCAGAGCGCAGACCGACGCCAGCCGCGGGTGAGGAAGACGGACCTCCGACGCTCGCCGCGATCAGGCGCGCGCTCGCCCGCGTGAGCACGTACGCCAACCTGTCGGACGCGACGCCGAGCAACGTCGCCGGCCGCCCGGCGTACACGCTGCGCATGGAGCCCAAGCGGCACGGCGGCCTGCTCGGCGGCGCCGCGCTCGCCTGGGACGCGGTCACCGGAGCACCGCTGCGGGCGGCGATCTACGCCAAGGGGCAGAGCGACCCGGTCCTCGAGATCAAGGCGACCTCGGTCGACTTCGGCGCGGTGCCGGCATCGACGTTCGCGATTGCGCCGCCCGCGGACGCGAAGGTCGTCGACGTGCAGCACGCAGACCGCCCGGGACCCGAAGGATCCGACGAAGGCACCGGCGCCGGTGACCGGCCTCGCGGACGTGCAGTCGCACGTCGGGTTCACGGTCACGGCGCCCGACACGCTTGCGGGGATGCCGCGCAGTGAGGTGCGGCTCGTCGGCGGAGCCGACCACCCCGGCGCGCTTGTGACCTACGGCGAGGGCCTCGACGGGCATCGCGGTGCTGCAGACCGCCGCAAAGCCCGGCGAGCGGCAGCAGCTCCGTCGCCGGAGGGCGGCGTCGGTCTCGGCGAGGTGACGATCGGTCGGTCAAGGGCCAGAAGCTCGGCACGCCGCTGGGGTCGGTCGTGACCTTCAGCCGCGACGGGGTCCGCTACGTCGTCCTCGGGTCGGTGATCTCCTCGACCGTCGGAGGCGGCCGCCCGCGAGCTCTAGTGTCGGGACGATGAACGATGCCCCGCCCGTGGAGGTTCGCGGGCTCGTCAAGACGTACGGGGACATCACGGCCGTCGACGACGTCGACCTGACCGTCGAGCGCGGTGACGTCTTCGGGTACCTCGGGCCGAACGGCGCCGGCAAGACGACGTCGCTGCGGATGATGCTCGGGCTGATCCGCCCGACGGCCGGCAGCGTGCGCGTGTTCGGCCGCGACCCGCAGCTCTCGGTGTCCGCGCTCGAGGGCGTCGCCGGGTTCGTGGAGGCGCCACGCTTCTACCCGTACCTCGACGGGCGCACGAACCTGCGCCTGCTCGCCGCGCTCGACGGCGACGGCGCCGACACGCGCATCGGCGAGGTGCTCGATGTCGTCGAGCTGACCGATCGCGCCGCGCGACAAGGTCGGCGGCTACTCGCACGGGATGCGCCAGCGCCTGGGCCTCGCCGCGGCGCTGCTGCGCCGGCCGCGGCTGCTGATGCTCGACGAGCCCGCGACCGGCCTTGATCCGGGTGGCATGCGCGACATGCGCCTGCTGATCCGCCGCCTGGCCGACGACGGGATCACCGTGCTGCTCTCGAGCCACCTGCTGGCCGAGGTCGAGGAGCTCTGCAATCGCGTCGCGATCGTGCGCAAGGGCAGCATCGTCTACGAGGGCGCGCTCGAGGACCTGCGGCGGACCGCCGGGTGCCTCGTACCGGCTGCGGACCACCGACGACGAGCGCGCGCGGCAGGTCTGCGCGGCGCAGCCCGGAATCGACACGGTCGACTCCGCGCAGCGACGGTGCGATCACGTTTCGCCCCGTCGACGAGCAGGCGATCGCGGCGCTGTCGCTCGCGCTGACCGAGGCCGGCGCGCTGCTGCTCGAGCTCACGCCGCGCACGGCGACGCTCGAGGACCTGTTCTTCGAGCTGACCGAGGGTGACGACGCCGGCGCCGAGCGCCGCCCGGCCGACTCATGGCCGAGGAGCCGGCGCCCTCATGAGCACGCCGTCGGCAATGCGCGTGCGCCGGCCGGGCGTCGGCACGATCTACCGCTGGGAGCTGCGCAAGCTGCGCTCGCAGAAGCGCACCTACCTCGGCCTCGGGGCCGCGGCGCTCGTCCCGATCATCTTCGCGGTCGCCGTCGCGGCGCAGTCCGGCGGACCGGAGGACGTGCCGTTCGGCCGCTACGTCCACGACACGGGTCTGGCGATCCCGCTCGTCCTGCTGCTGTTCGGATCGATCTGGCTGTTCCCGCTGATCACCGCGCTGGTGGCCGGCGACATCGTCGCGGCCGAGGATCACAACGGCACGCTGAAGACGATCCTCACGCGATCGGTCGAGCGCAGCCAGGTGTTCGCGGCGAAGACGCTCGCCGCGTTCAGCTACGCGGCGCTCGCGATCCTCGTGACCGGCACGGTCGCGACGGTCGCCGGCGTGCTCGCCTCGGGCTTCAACCCGATCACGACGCTCAGCGGCACGCAGGTGTCCGCGTCCAGAGGGACTGACGCTGGTCGCGGCGAGCCTCGGCGTCTACCTGATGCCGATCATCGCCGTCGCGTGCATCGGACTGCTGTTCTCGACGGTGTTCCGCAACAGCGCTGCGGCGATCGTCGGGACGCTCATGTTCTCGCTGCTGCTGCAGCTGCTGACGATCATCCCGGGCCTGGGTGGTCTGCAGCCGTACCTGCTGAGCACGCAGTTCAACTCGTGGCAGGGGTTGTTGCGCACGCCGATCGACTGGTACCCGATCACGCGCGCGGCCTGGGTCTGCGCGCTGTACGCGATTCCCGCGCTCGCCGCGGGCCTGGTGGTGTTCGTTCGCCGCGACGTCGCCGGCGGCTGACGGGGTGAGGTGAACGCGCGCTCGTTCAGACGGGCAGGCTGAAGCGCACGCAGGTGCCGGCGGGGTTGTCGGCGAGCCAGATCCGGCCGCCATGGGCCTCGACGATGGCGCGTGAGATGGCGAGGCCCAGCCCGGCTCCGTCCTCGGTCCGCGAGGCCTGCTCGCCGCCGCGATAGAGCGGGTCGAAGACGTGCTCGCGCTCGTCCGCGGCGATGCCGTCACCGGTGTCGGCGACGTCGACCTCGATGCCCGCGACGACGGCGCGCCCGCGCACGGTCACGCTGCCGTCGGCCGGCGTGTGGCGGATCGCGTTCTGGATCAGGTTGAACAGCACGCGTTGCAGCTTCTCGGGGTTCGCCCACGGCGCGACGAGCGTTGTGGGCATGTCGGTGACGAGCTCGACTCCGCGCACCTCGCCCTCTGCGCGCATCGCGCTGACGGTCTCCTCGACGAGCCCATCGAGCTCGACCTGCTCCATGCCCCAGCGGATGTCACCCGCCTCGATCCGCGAGAGCTCGAAGAGGTCGTCGATCAGCGCGCTGAGGGCGCCGAGGTGCGTCGTCATCCTGCGCAGGTATTCCGCGCGTGTCTCGCCGTCCACGAGCTCGTCGCTGACAGCGTCGGCGAGCAGGCGGAGTGAGGTGATCGGCGTGCGCAGGTCGTGCGAGACGGAGGCGACGAGGCTGCGGCGCGCCTGCTCGGCGGCGTCTCGCGCCCGCTCCTCCTGGTCCAGGCGCTCGATCATGTCGTTTGCCGCCGTCGCCAGCTGCGCGAGCTCGTCAGATCCTGAGGTCGTGATCCGCAGGTCGCGCCGCCCCTCGCCGACAGCGACGAGTGCGTCGCGCACGTGCTCGACGTCGTGCAGCACGCCGCCGGCGAGGATCTGCGCGGCGACGAACGCGACGAGGCCCGTGAACGCGACGATCAGCGAGACGAGCAGCGCATCCTCGTCGCTCACGAACATCAGCAGCGCGATCGCGACGACGGCGATCAGTGCTTGACCGACCATGATCGCCACAGCCAGCCCGAACTGCCGCCCGAGCGTGCCGAGGCGACGGCGGCGAGCCGCCGCGAGCCGCGCCGCTCCGAGCGCGCCCGCCGCGACGACGGCAAGCATCAGGGCCGTGACAAGCGCCGCATGGGCGTCGACGATCACGCCGATCGCCACGCGACACGGCGAGCAGCCCGGCAGCGACGATCAGGACGGCACGCATCACGAGCTGAACCGGTAGCCGACGCCCCACACGGTCTCGATCCAGCGCGGCTTCGCCGCTGTCGGGCTCGAGCTTCGCCCGCAGCCGGCGGACGTGCACCGTGACCGTGGACGTGTCGCTGTAGAACGAGTACTGCCAGACGGCATCCATCAGCTGATCACGCGAGAACACCTGCCCGGGGTGCCGCGCGAGGAACAGCAGCAGGTCGAACTCGCGCTGGGTCAAGGCCACCTCGGCGCCGGCGACCGTCACACGTCGCCCGGCGACATCGATGACGAGGTCGCCCGCCTCGATCGGCGCGGCGCCGTCGCCGCGGCGGCTCGATGCGCCGCAGGACGGCGTCGACGCGCGCAACGAGCTCCCCGGGGGAGAACGGCTTCACGACGTAGTCATCAGCGCCCAGGCGCAGGCCCGAGATCCGGTCGGATTCCTCCCCGCGCGCGGTGAGCAGGATCACGGCGGGCGGGTCGGTGCGCGCGGCACGGAGTCTCCGCATCACCTCGAGGCCGTCGACGCGGGGCAGCATCAGATCCAGGACGACGAGGTCGGGCCGGACGCGCTCGGCGGTCTCGAGTGCCTGCTCGCCGTCGTGGGCGACGTTCGTCTCGTAGCCCGCGCGCTCGAGGTAGCGCGCGACGACCTCGGCGATCGTCTGCTCGTCGTCGACGACGAGGACTCCGGCGCGGCTGTGAGCGTTCATGTCCACTGCGCCATTGTGCAGCTCGCGGGTCGCGAAATCGCGCTCCGGCGCGTGCGTTCACACACTGTTCAGAATCCGTTCGTCGCGCATCCTGGACTGTCACGCAACGGGCGCCGGCCGTTACAGCCGGGCTGGCGTTCACCGTTTCGTTCGCTCCGCGCAAGGGTCTCGCAAGATCGACGAACGATCCTCGCCGCGGCGCCGAAGTTCAGGCGCCGTCCCCTGACGAAGGAGTCGTTCATGAGGGCCTTGCGCCTCACCGTTTCCATCCTCGCCGCCGCTGCGCTGCCGCTCGCATTCAGCGCGGCACCTGCGCTCGCAGACCACGGCGGCGACCGTGGCACGGACACCATCTACACATCGACGAACGCCGCCGCCGGGAATGCGGTGCTCGCGTTCGACCGCGGTCCCGGGGGTGCGCTCACGCCGGCCGGCTCGTTCGCGACGGGCGGTGCCGGGACCGGCTCCGGTCTCGGCAATCAGGGCGCGATCGCGCTCGACGGCAACCGCCTCTACGTCGTCAACGCGGGCAGCGCCGACATCTCCGTGTTCGCCGTCCGCCACCACGGCCTCGCGTTGCTTCAGCGGATCGCGTCAGGCGGCACGACGCCGATCAGCCTCACGGTCTCGCGCGATGTGCTCTACGCGCTGAACGCCGGCGGCACCGGCAACGTCAGCGGATTCCGCGTCGGAGCCTTCGGGCTGCTGCGGCCGATCCCGGGGGCTGCTCAGCCGCTCGCCGGCGCAGGGCCTGCTCAGGTCGCGTTCTCCAGCGACGGCCGGACACTCGTGGTCACCGAGAAGGGCACCAACACGATCGACACGTTCGCCGTTGGGTTCTTCGGGCGCGCGGCGCCGGCGGTCAGCCGGCCCTCGAACGGCGCAACGCCGTTCGGCTTCGCGTTCGACCGCGCCGGGCACGCGATCGTGTCCGAGGCACACGGCGGCGCGGCAGGCGCGAGCACCGTCTCCTCCTATGACGTGCGCAACGGGGCGTTCACCTCGATCAGCGCATCGGTGCCGGACTTCCAGGGCGCCGCCTGCTGGGTCACGGTCGCCGGCGGCGGTCGCTACGCCTACGTGGCGAACACCGGCAGCGCCGACATCTCCGGCTTCCGCATCGCCAGGGACGGGTCGATCTCGCTGCTGGATGCGAGCGGCGTGACGGCTGCGGCGGGCGCCGCACCGGCCGACATCGTCGAGTCCGGTGACGGTCGCGCGGTGTTCGTGCGCAACGGCGGCGACGGCAGCATCTCCGCCTACCGCGAGCGGTTCGACGGATCGCTGCTCCCGACGGGGACCATCGCTGGAATCCCAGCGGGCGCCACGGGCCTGGCAGCCGAGTAGATCCGATGGGGGAGAGGACGACCAGCGCGTCCTCTCCTCCGTCGCGTACCTGCGGCGATCCGGTATACCTCGCATGACCCCTGGCAGCGCCATTGCCACGACCTGGAGACGTCGATATGGAATCCACGCAGCAGTCCACGCCGACCTTGCCGTCCGAGACGCTCGAGCACGCTCGACAGTTCTTCATCGGCGGTGAGTGGGTCGCGCCCGCGACGCCGGCGACGCTCGACGTCATCAACCCGGCGACCGAGCAGCCGGTGACGCAGATCGCACTTGGCGCCGAGGCCGACGTCGACCGTGCCGTCGCAGCCGCCCGCGCGGCGTTCGACGATTTCGCGGCGACCTCACGCGAGGAGCGCATCGCGCTGCTGGGCCGGATCATCGAGGTCTACATGGCGCGTGCGGGCGACCTCGCCCTCGCGGTCAGCCTCGAGATGGGCGCGCCGGCCGGCCTCGCAGCGCAGGCTCAGGTTCCGGCCGGGCTCGGGCACTTCGCCGTCGCGCTCGAGGTCCTCAAGGGCTTCGAGTTCGAGGAGACCGTCGGGACGTCGACCGTCGTCTCCGAGCCGGTCGGCGTGTGCGCGTTCATCACGCCGTGGAACTGGCCGCTGAACCAGATCGGCGCCAAGGTCGCCCCGGCGCTGGCCGCCGGCTGCACGATCGTCCTCAAGCCGTCGGAGATCGCGCCGCTCAACGCGGTCATCGTCGCCGAGATCCTCGCCGAGGCGGGCGTCCCGCCGGGTGTCTTCAACCTCGTCCAGGGCGACGGCCCGACGGTCGGCGCCGCGCTGTCCGCGCACCCCGAGGTCGACATGGTGTCGTTCACCGGGTCGACACGGGCGGGCATCGAGGTCGCGCGCAACGCCGCGCCGACGGTCAAGCGCGTGGCGCAGGAGCTCGGCGGCAAGTCCGCCAACATCGTGCTCGACGACGCCGACCTCGAGGCGGTCATCGCCCGCGACGTCGCCGGCATGTACGTCAACTCCGGGCAGTCGTGCAACGCCGGCACACGGATGCTCGTCCCCGCGGCCCGCATGGACGAGGCGATCGAGATCGCCCGTCGCGCGACCGAGGACGTGACGGTCGGCCCGCCCGACGCCGAGGGGATCCGCGTCGGACCTGTCGTCTCGCTCGCGCAGTTCAACAAGATCCAGGGGCTGATCGAGCGCGGCATCGAGGAGGGCGCGACGCTCGTCGTCGGCGGCCCCGGCCGTCCCGACGGGCTGGAGACCGGCTACTACGTCAAGCCGACGGTGTTCGCCAACGTCACCAACGACATGACGATCGCGCGTGACGAGATCTTCGGTCCGGTGCTGTCGATCATCGGCTACGAGGACGAGGACGAAGCCGTCGCGGATCGCCAACGACACGAGCTACGGGCTCGGCGGCTACGTTTCGTCAGGGCGACCCCGAGCGCGCGCGGGCCGTGGCCCGCAAGATCCGCACCGGCATGGTCCACATCAACGGCGCGCCGATCATGTTCGACGTCCCGTTCGGCGGCTACAAGCAGTCGGGCAACGGGCGCGAGTTCGGCGAGCCACGGGCTGCACGAGTTCCTCGAGACGAAGACGATCTTCGGGGACAACGCCTGATCAGGAGAGTCGCTGAGCGCTGAGGCCGATCGCGCGGCGCATCGCCGCGCGGGTTCGGTCCAGGCCGGTCGGGTCGCCGAGCAGCCGGCCGGTCACGCCGCCGCCGGAGGCGAGGCTGTGGAGCTCGAAGGCGACGTCCGCGGGGTCGCGGTCCGCGGGCAGGTCGCCGGCGTCGCGCGCCTGTGTCGCCTCGGCCTCGAGCACGCCGAGCCAGCGGCGCACGGCGGCCTCCACGTCGTCGTGCAGCGGCCCGGGTCGTGCGTCGTACTCGACCGACGCGGTGGTGACGAAGCAGCCGCCGGGAAACACTCCGGCGCGCAGGTGTGCGATCCAGGCGTCGACGATCGCCTCGAGCCGGGGGAGCCCGGGCGCCGTTCGCGCGGCCGGCCGCCAGACCGCGTCGGTGAAGCGCGCGATCGCGGCGGCGAGCACCGCCCGCTGCATCGTCTGCTTGTCGCCGAAGCGACCGATCAGGCCGCTCTTGCTCATCGACAGGTCGTTCGCGAGCCGGCCGATCGTGATGCCCTCGAGCCCCTCGACTGAGGCGAGGTCGACAGCGGCCTCGACCGCTGAGGCGCGGCTGTCGGCGACGTCGGCGGCTGATCGGCGTGGCATGCGGCCATTATACGGACCGAACGATCGTTCTGTATAACTCCGGTCTCGACCAACGACAGGAGGGACGGACGATGCGCCTGACATGGCTGGGCTGGGCAGGAGTGGAGCTGGAGGCCGGCGACGCGACGGTGGTGGTGGATCCGCTCGACGACGCGAGCGCGGTCTTCGCGCCGCTCGGAGAGCGGGCGGCGGGCACGCCACTCGCCACCGATCGTCCCGCCGAGCGCCGGCCGGGCCGTCGCCGGGCTCGTCACGCACCTCCACCGCGATCACGCCGATGCGACGGCGCTCGCGTCCGCGCTCCTCCCCGGAGCGCCCAGTGCTGGAGCCGCCCGCCGGTGGCGGCGACGCACTCGAGAACCTCGCGCTCGCGCATGCCGAATACGAGCTCGACGGCCGCGGGCCTGGAACGCAGGCGGGTCGCGCCGTGGGACACCGTGTCCGTCGGTCCGTTCACGCTGACCGCGCTCCCGGCCGCCGACGGCGTCGGCGACCCGCAGGTCGCGTGGCTCGTCGAGGCCGAAGGGGTGCGCGTCCTGCACCTCGGCGACACGATGTTCCATGGGTACTGGTGGCGCATCGCACTGCGGCACGGACCATTCGACGTCGTCCTCGTGCCGGTGAACGGCGCGGTCGTCGGCTTCCCGCACCGCGTTCCCGCCAGCCCGCTGCCCGTCGCGCTCGACCCTGCTCAGGCGGCGGTCGCCGCCGAGATCCTCGGTGCGCGGCTCGCGATCCCGATCCACGCCGAGGGCTATGAGATCGACGGCGTCTACGAGCCGGCCGCGGATGCAGCGCAGCGCTTTGCCGCCGCGGCCAGCGAGCGCAGCGTCCCGGTGCGCATCCTCGAGGTGGGCGAGACGATCGACGTCGTCGCCGCCGAGGTGGTCGCTTAGGCGACCGCGCGCAGCAGGGCGGCGGTGGCGGCGGCCGACAGCACGACGACGAGGAACGGTGCGCGCCGCCAGACGAGCAGGGCGGCGACGCACATCGCCGGCACTCGCGCGTCGACCACGAGCCGCCCGCCGGCATCGAACGTCTGGACGAGGACGAGCGCCGCGAGCAGCGGCACGGCGATCAGCTCGAGGACCGCAACCAGGCCCGGCCGCAGCGTGCGGCGGCCGACCGCGACGGGCCCGACGGCCTTCATGGCATACGCCGCGGCCGCGAGAACCAGGATCGCCGTCCAGCTCATGCCGTGCTCGGCGCCGTCCGCCGCAGGACGCGCATCGCGGGCAGGATTCCGAGGACCGCAGCGAGGATCGGGACGCCGACGGGGACGAACGGGACGAGCGCGAGCGCGAGGAGTGCGCCGCAGATCGCCGCGGTGCGTGCGGCCGGCGTGCTCAGCTGCGGCGCGAGCAGCGCAAGGTACGCGGCCGGGAACATCGCGTCGAGGCCCAGCGCGCGTGGATCGCCAAGCCCTCCGCCGACCAGTGCGCCGGCCAGCGTGCCGAGGTTCCAGAAGATGAACACGCTGACGCCGGTGGCAAGGAAGGCGCGCCGCGCGGCGAGGCTGTCGGGCTGTGCGCGCGCCATCGCCGTCGACTCGTCGATGATCAGCTGCGACTGCGCCGCTCGGGCCGGCAGGCGGCCGCGAAGCACGGGCACCAGCGACAGGCCGTAGAGGCCGTTGCGCGCTGCGAGCAGCAGCGCGGGCGCCATCGCGGCGAGCACGCTGCCGCCCGCACCGAGCACGCCGACGACGGCGAATTGCGACGCCCCGGTGAAGACCAGCAGCGACATCGCGCAGGTCTGGGCGACCGTCAGACCGGCCGCCACGGCGAGCACGCCGTAGGAGATCGCATACGCGCCGGTGGCCAGCCCGATGGCGATGGCATCGCGCTTGATCGAGCCGGAGGTCATCCTCGAGACAAGGCTATTCCTAGACTCCGGCAGATGAGCGGGGGACGAGCGATCGCGGTCGGTGCACTCACGGGGCTGGTGCTCGGCATCGTCGTGAGTGTCGCGACCGACCTGCCGTTGGCGCCGGAGCTCGGCCTCGCGCTCGGCGCGCTCGCCGGCTGGCTCACCACGCGCAGCGGCAACGCCTGATGGGCTCCGCGCTCGGCTGGGGTGCACTCGCGGCGTCGTCCGTGGTGATCGGCGCACTGCTCGGGTGTCTGCGCTCGTGGCCCAGCCGGCCGCTTGGTCAGCTGCTCGGGTTCGGCGCGGGTGCGCTGCTCTCGGCGATCAGCTTCGAGCTCTTCGGCGAGGGCTTCCAGGCGGGCGGCGCGGACGCTGTCTGCGCGGGCCTCGCCGCCGGCGCGGCGACGTACTTCGTCCTCAATCGCCGGATGCAGCGGCGTGGCGGCGGTGACGGCGGCTCCTCACTGGCGCTCGGGGCCTTCCTCGACGGGATCCCGGAGCAGCTCGCGCTCGGCCTCAGTCTCGTGACGGGGACGGGCGTGAGCGTCGGGCTGCTCGTCGCCGTGTTCGTCTCGAACCTCCCCGAGTCGATCGGGTCCGCGTCGGAGGCGCGCGAGTCGGGGACGAAGCGTGGCGCGATCCTGCGCCTGTGGGCGGGTGTCGCGATCGTCTCGACGCTCGCCACCGTCCTGGGGTACGCGCTGCTCGACAACGCATCGGGCAACGTCGTCGGGACGATCCAGGGCTTCGCCGCCGGCGCACTGATCGTGATGCTCGTCGACACGATGATCCCCGACGCGACACGGCGGGCGGGCGGGACAACCGGGTTGTTCACGACATTCGGCTTCGCGGTCGCCGCGCTGATCTCGTTCACGAGTTGAGATGAGTTCGCGGCTGCTCAGCGGTCTACACGGCATCCGGAACCGAGAATCAGGAGAAGCGCGATGGACAACCCCACGCTGTTCGTGTGCCATGGCGACGACGGCGGGCCGCGGATTCACCCGTGCCGCCGCGTGCAGGAGGCTCTGCGCGAAGCCGGCATCGACTACGAAAAGGTGATCGCTGCGCACGGCAATCCGATCCCATTCCTGCGCAAGGGCTCGCGCGAGGAACTGCGCGAGGCGACCGGGCAGACCGGGTTGCCGGCGCTGAAGCTTGCGGACGGCACGGTCCTCGCGCATTCGCGTGCGATCAACGAGTGGATCGCCGGCCAGCGCGCGGTCGCGCCGCGCTGAGGCCTACGACGCGAGCTTCATCCGCCCGCGCCGCCCGAGCAGCGACTGGACGGAGTCCACGGCGGTGTAGTCGAGTGCCGCGAGCAGCGCGGGCAGGCGCAGCAGCGGATCCTCGCCGTCAGCGGTGCGCGCGAGCTGGATCCGGTGCCAGCCTGCACCCGCGGCGGGGCCGAGCAGCTTGCGGACGGGCGCCGGCCCGCCGAGGCGCGGCGCAGGACGGTCGAGCACGTCGACCTGGCCGTGGACGAAGCGCCCGGCGAGGCCGGGTCGCACCGCCAGCGGGCGGCCGACGCCGACGATCGCGCAGACGTTCGATGCCAGCGCCGTGTCGACCTCCGGGCGCGTGCGGAACCCGCCGGTCAGCATCACGGGCAGGCTCGTCGCCGCGGACACCGCTGCGGCGCTGTTCCAGAACGGCGACTCGTGCTCGGGCTGCAGCTCCTGCCCCTCGCCGTCGAACCCCAGCATCGCCGGCGCCTCGTAGCTGCCGCCCGAGATCTCGAGCAGGTCCGCGCCGGCGGCCTCGAGCATCCCGGCAAGCTGCGCGAGCTCGGCGTCGGCGCCGTCGCGTGCGTCGAGCTTGACGGCGACCGCGGCGCCGTCCGGCAGCACGGCGCGCAGACCGGCGACGATCTCGAGCAGCAGGCGCGCGCGGCCCGGAAGGTCGCCGCCGTAGGCATCGGTTCGGCGGTTGTGCGCCGGGTCCAGAAAGCTGCTGATGAGGTAGCCGTGCGCTGCGTGGATCTGGACGCCCGCAAAGCCGGCCGTGACGACCCGCTCGCCCGCGTCGACGAAGCGGCCCAGGACGTCCTCGATCTCGGCGACGGTCAGCGCGCGCGGGCGCTTGTACGAGCCGGCGAGGGCGACCGCCGGCCCGTCCGACGGGGCGACCGGCTGCGACTGCACGAAGCGGTTGGTCTGCCGCCCGGGGTGCGAGAGCTGGACGAGCGTCGGGGTGGCCGCCGCGCTCGCGGCCCAGCGGCGCAGCGCGTCCTCGTCGGTGGCCGCGTCGACGACGATGTTCCCGGCGCGCTCGAGGTGCCGGCGGTCGACCATCGCGTTCCCGGTCAGGACCAGGCCGGCGCCGCCGCGGGCGTTCGCGGCGTAGAGCCGGACGTGCCGCTCGCACGGGTCGTTGCGGCGCCCGGCGATCCCCTCGGTCATCGCCGCCCGGCCGAGGCGGTTGGCGAGCAGCAGGCCGCTGGGCAGCGTGAGCGGGTCGGTCAGCGAGGCGGACACCGCGCGCACCCTAGCGACGGTCGCCCGCTCAGCCGTGCAGGCGGACCGGGAGGCTCTTCAGCTGGCTGGAGAACTGCGACAGCACCCAGGTCGGCTCGCCGGCCTCGGCCATGTCCGGGAACCGCTTGACGGTCTCCTCGACGAGGATCGAGAGCTCGAGCCGCGCGAGTGCGGTCCCGAGGCAGAAGTGACGGCCGCCGGCACCGAACGCCTGGTGCTCGGGGTTGCGTGTCACATCGAACTGGTCGGGGTTCTCGTAGCGGTCCTCGTCGCGATTGGACGACGGGTACCAGAGCGCGACCTTGTCGCCCTTCTTGATCGGGCAGCCGCCGAGCTCGGTGTCCTTCGTCGCGGTGCGGCGGAAGTGGGCGAACGCCGGGAACATCCGCAGCGCCTCCTCGACGGCGCTGGGCACGAGCGACAGGTCGGCGATCAGCAGGTCGCGCTGATCGGGGTGCTCCATCAGCGCGCGGATCGTGCTCGTGTAGGTCGCCTTCGTCGAGTCGTTGCCGGCGGCCATCAGCAGGACGAAGCCGGAGAAGATCTCATCGTCGGTGAGCATGTCGCCGTCGATCTCGGCGTGCACGAGCACGCTGAGCATGTCGTCGCCCGGGTTCGCGCGCCGGTCGGCGACGAGCGCCATGCACTTCTCGTACATCGGCGGGAGGTCCTCGGTCAGCAGCTGCTCGAGCCCCTTCGGGTTGAGGTCCGGGTCGCCGAAGCCCATCAGCGTGTTGATCGACTCCGCCCACGGCTTGTCGTCCTCCGGGTCGAGGCCCATGAAGCTGCCGATGACGCGGGCGACGACCGGCTGCGCGACGTCGGTCACGAGGTCGCAGGTCGCTCGTCCCTCGAGCCCGTCCATCACGCGGCAGGTGATCTCGCGGATCGCCTCCTCGTGCTGCGCGATCGCCTTCGGCGTGAACGCGCGCTGGAACAGCGCCTTGACGCGGTCGTGCTTCGGCGGGTCCATCCCGATGAACATCCGCTGGATCAGGTCGACCGGAACGGCGTGGTCGGCGATCAGGATGTTCGACGCCGACGAGTACGTCTCCCAGTCGCGGCTGACGGTGTAGACGTCGTCGGCCTTCGTCACCGACCAGAAGCCCGCGTCGTCGGGCGACTGCGCGATGCCGGCGCTCCAGTGCACCGGGCACTGGCTGCGCAGTTCGCGGAAGACCTCGTGGGGAGGGCCTTCGGTCCACAGCGCCTCGTCTGCGACCTGGAGGGTTTCGATGCGTTCAGCGGGAGTGCTCGACATCTGCCCACCGTAACCGAGGTATTGACGCTGTGTCAATAACGCTCTGCGCCGATAGTCTGCGGCGGATGCCTCAGACCCGCTCAACGCCATCCGAGGGTGCGCGCAGGCCCCGTCACGACCCGCGTGAGAGCGAGCAGGAGATCCTCGACGCGGCCGAGCAGTTCCTGCGCGAGCGGCCCTGGCGGGAGGTCACCGTGCAGGCGATCATGGAGCGCACCGACCTCGCCCGTTCCGCCTTCTACGTCCATTTCCGCGACCGCCACGACCTGGCGCTGCGGGTCGTCGACCGGATCCGCGAGGAACTGCTCGTCGAGGCCAATCGCTGGTTCGAGGGCCCCGGATCACGCGAGGACCTGCGCGCGGCGCTCGAAGGCGTCACCGCCGTCTACGTCGAGCACGGCCCGGTCCTGAAGGCGCTGTCCGACGCGTCCGGCTCCGACGCGCAGGTCGAGGTCGCCTATCGCGAGCTGATCCAGGGGTTCGTCGACGCGACCGAGCGGCACATCCGCGAGGAGCAGGCCGCGGGCCGCGCTCCCGGGCTCGATGCGCGCGAGACCGCCCGCGCGCTGGTCTGGATGGTCGAGTCCTACCTGCTCGAGGCGCTCGGCGGTCCTCCCGGCGTCGACCCCGGCACGGCCGTCGACGCGCTGGACCGGATCTGGAGCGCGACGCTCTACGGCTCGCCCTAGACGCGTCCGCCGGCGTCAGCGGCGCCGCACGGCGGCGTCGAGCGCCGGGATTGGTCCAGCCCGCGTCGGTCGGGTTGATGGTCGTCCCCGGCGCGACGATCTCGTCGATGCGGTCGAGCAGCGCGTCGTCGAGCTCCACGTCCACCGCGCCGAGCTGGGATTCCAGCTGCTCCAGCGTGCGCGGGCCGATGATCGCCGCCGTCACCGCCGGGTGGCGGATCACGAACGCGAGCGCCATGTGGATCAGCGAGATGCCCGCGTCGTCGGCCAGCTGGCCAAGTGCGTCGGCTGCTTCGAGCTTGGCCTGGTTGGCCGGCAGCGAGAGGTCGTAGCGGGCGGGGATCATCGCCGCGCGCCGTGAGGTCAGGTCGTCGGCGCCCTTGCGCCACTTGCCCGACAGCCAGCCGCCGGCCAGCGGGCTCCACGGGATCACGCCCATGCCCGAGCTCCTGGCACGTCGGCAGCACGTCGGCCTCGATCCCGCGCGCGAGGATCGAATACGGCGGCTGCTCGCTGATGAAGCGCTGGTGGCCGTGATCGCGCGCGACCCACTGCGCCTTGACGATCTGCGCGGCCGGGTAGGTCGACGAGCCGATGTAGCGGATCTTGCCCTGCGCCACGAGGTCCGACAGCGCGCCGAGCGTCTCGTCGTGGTCGGTCCAGGGATCCCAGCGGTGCACCTGGTAGAGGTCGATCCAGTCGGTCTGCAGGCGCGTCAGCGACGCCTCGACCTCGCGGAAGATCCAGCGTCGCGAGTTGCCCGGCCTCGTTGGGGTCGTCGCCCATCGTGCCGTGGAACTTCGTCGCCAGCACGACGTTGTCGCGCCGCCCGCCCGCCAGCGCCTTGCCGACGATCTCCTCCGACTCCCCGCGCGAGTACACGTCCGCGGTGTCGATGAAGTTGATGCCCGGCGTCGAGCGCGCGGTGGATGACGCGGATGCCCGCGTCGTGGTCGGGATCACCCCACGCCCCGAACATCATCGCCCCCAGGCAGAGCGGGCTGACGTGGACACCGGTGCGGCCGAGCGTGCGCTGGTTCATCTGACGGACGTTACTCCCGGCGGCCCTCCGGCTCCGGGTTTGCGCATGAAGATCGAGAAGCTGCCGATCGCCGTCATCAGCAGACGGCCGTCGTCGGACTCGACCGTCGCGCGCAGCGTCGCAGCGGTGCGGTTGCGGCGGTCGAGGACCGCGCGGCAGATCAGGTCGCCCTCGAGCGCGCTCTGGAGGTAGTTCACGGAGATCGAGAGCGTCGCGATCCCCTCACCCTCGTTGCGCTCGGCCCAGAGCGCCGAGCCCATCGTGTAGTCGACCATCGAGTAGGCGACGGCGCCCGAGAGGATGCCGGCGTTGTTCATCAGTTCAGGGCGGATCGTGAGGCGCATCAGGCCGGGCTCCTCGAAGCGGAACCCGAAGAACTCGGTGACGCCGTCGCGCAACAGCTTGGGGGTGGCCATCGGCATGAACGCTAGCTCGCCGTTTCGCGTTTCGCGGACTGGGTCAATTTGGGTAGGGGAGGTCTTCTCATGCCCCGATCGAATGACAGACACGTGGTCGCACGACGCGTGCAACTCCTTGCGCTGATCGTCGCGTCGCTCGCGCTCGGGCTCGTCGTCGGCGGCACGGTCGGGTGGCTGCCGCTGCCGGTGATCCTGATGTCGTGGGTGGCCTGGCGCGCGGGCGATCGCCAGATCCGTGGCGTGCTCGCCGACCCGGGTGACGCTCACGCCGCGCACGCGTCGCTCCCACTGTCCCGCCGCTAGCCGGCACGTCCCCGGCGGGACGCGAGCGTCGTCAGCTCGCGAGTGCCGCGATGCCCTGGGCGAGCAGGCTCAGGCCCATCACCCCGACGAGCGCGCCGACGACGCGCAGGCCGTTGGCGTTGAGCCAGGCGGACAACGCCGCGACGCGCGCCGCCGTCGTCTCCGGCTGCACGAGATAGCCGACGAGCGGGATCTCGAGCAGCAGGAACATGATCAGGTTGAACATCAGGATCAGCCCGAGCTGCTGCAGGTTCGTGTAGCCGCCGCTGTGCATGTCGCCGAGCGCGAGCAGATAGAACGGGCCGGGCAGGTTGATCACGGCGCCGACGGCGAACGCGACCTTCGCGGAGGCCTGACCGAGATGGCGCTCGGCCCACGACGGGCCTTTGTCCTCGACGGGCTTGGGATGAGCCTCGGCGCGCTTGGCGCGGCGCCGCGCGATGATCTCCGCGCCGTGCCTGGAGGCCATCAGCCAGGCGAGCGCCAGCGCGACCACCCCGGCGATGATCGACAGTGCCGGGTGCGGGTTTGACGAGGAACTCCCGAGCGCCTCTTTGCCGCTGTCGAAGATGTCGAGCACGATGATGCCCGCGGTGATGCTCGTCATCATGCCGCCGGCGTAGAACGCGAGCAGCAGCCTGCGCGGCTCCTCGCGCGAGATCATGATCGCGACGCACGCGAGCAGCGTCGGGAACACCGAGGCCGCGAAGGCCAGGAGGATGATCTGCCCCATCTCGGTGCATCATCCATGGCACTCCGGCGTCCACCTGCGCTGGACGTGGCGATGCGCGATTCCGACGCCCGTGGTATGAATTGATTAGGGTGCCCTAAGAAGGGTTGCCGAATTCCACGGAGGTCTTGCAGTGCTGCCGACGTTCATCATCGGTCTGCGTGAAGGGGTCGAAGCCGCCCTGATCGTTGGGATCATCGCCGCGTTCCTCGTGCAGGAAGGCCGTCGCGATGGCCTGCGCTGGATGTGGGCGGGCGTCGTCGTCGCGGTGCTGATCTGCCTCGGCGTCGCGATCGGCCTGCAGATCCTCAACAACGACCTGCCGCAGAAGCAGCAGGAGGGCCTCGAGACGATCGTCGCCCTGCTCGCCGTCGGCATGGTCACCTTCATGATCGTCTGGATGCGCCGCCATTCTCGCGGCCTGGCCGGTGAGCTGCGCACGACCGCTGCGAGCGCGCTGGCCGAGGGCTCGATGTTCGCCCTGATCGCGATGGCCTTCTTCGCCGTGATCCGCGAGGGCCTCGAGACCGCGGTGTTCATGCTCGCGGCGTTCCAGAGCTCGACCAACCCGACGGCGGCCGGGCTCGGCGCGGTGCTCGGCGTCGGCGGTCGCATGCCTGATCGGCTGGGGCATCTACGCCGGTGGCGTGAAGCTCAACCTCACCAAGTTCTTCAAGTTCACGGGCTTCGTCCTCGTGCTGGTCGCCGCCGGCCTGTTCGCCGGCGCGATGCACACCGCGCACGAGGCCGGATGGCTCACGGCCGGACAGGACCAGGCGCTCGACCTCTCATGGCTCGTCGTCCCCGGCACATGGACGGCGTCGCTGCTGACCGGCATGCTCGGCCTGCAGCCGAAGCCGACGGTGATCGAAGCCGGCGCCTACCTCCTGTACGCGATCCCGATGGGCATCTACGTGCTGTGGCCGCAGCGGCAGCCGGCACGCTCCGGCGCACGCGTCGCAGCCGGAGCGACCGCTCTGCTGGCGCTCGCGCTCGTGCTCGGGGCCTGCGGCAGCTCGGACAGCGCGTCCAGCGACGGCGCGAAGACCATCAAGGTCGCGCTGACCGACGACGGCTGCTCGCCGTCGAGCATCAAGATCGCGCCGGGCGCGACGACCTTCGCGGTCTCCAACTCGGGCACGACGAAGGTCAGCGAGTTCGAGATCCTCGACGGGACGCGCATCATCGGTGAGAAGGAGAACGTCGTCGAGGGCATCGACGGCGACTTCACGCTCAACATGAAGCCCGGCCAGTACACGATCAACTGCCCCGGCGGCGGGTCCTCGGCGACCGGCGCGCTGACCGTCGCGGGCGAGGCTCCGGCTGTGACGGCGGACGCGCAGCTGGCGGCGGCGACGGCCGGCTACACGAGCTACGTCGAGACACAGGCCGCGGAGCTGCAGAAGCGCGTGACGGCGTTCACCGAGGCCGTCAAGAGCGGCGACACCGCCAAGGCAAAGGCGCTGTTCGCCTCGGCGCGGGCCCCGTACGAGGCGATCGAGCCGGTCGCCGAGAGCTTCGGCAACCTCGACCCGGAGATCGACGCGCGCGTCAACGACGTCGCCAAGGGCGACCCGTGGACCGGGCTTCCACCGCATCGAGCAGGGACTGTGGAAGAACAACTCCACGGCGGGCCTGGAGAAGTACGCCGACGGTCTGATGAGCGACGTCAACCGGCTGGCGACGAAGGTCAAGGGCCTGAAGTACGAGCCCGAGGAGCTCGCGAACGGCGCGAACGGCCTGCTCGGCGAGGTCTCGGCGTCGAAGATCACCGGCGAGGAGGACCGCTACTCGCACACCGACCTGTCGGACTTCGAGGCCAACGTGCTCGGCTCGCAGGCGGCCTTCGGGCTGCTGGCGCCGGCACTGCGCAAGCGCAACCCCGAGCTCGCGGCGACGATCCAGAAGCGCTTCGAGACCGTGCTCGCGCAGCTCGAGCCCTACCGCAAGGGCGACGGCTACGTCTCGTACGACACGGTCGGCGAGGCCGAGCGGCGCAAGCTCAGTCAGGGCGTCGACGCACTCGCCGAGCCGCTCTCGAAGGTCGCCGCAGAACTCCAGGGCTGATGGCAGGGCGGAAGGTCAGCCGACGCGGATTCCTGACGGCTGCCGGCGGCGCGGCGGTCGGAGCGGCGGCCGGCGGGACGCTCGTCGCGCTGTCCGACGCCGATGCGGGATCGCCGAGCCTGTCGACGGACAGCGTCCCGTTCGACGGCGTCCACCAGGCGGGAATCATCACGCCCGCCCAGGACCGGCTGCACTTCGCCGCGTTCGACATGGTCGAGGGCGCCGACCGCGAGGACCTGCGCGCGCTGCTCGCCGCCTGGACGACCGCTGCGCGCCGGATGACCGCCGGGCTGCCGGCGGAGCCGCCGGCCGGCACGCCCGCCGCTCCGCCGCCCGACACGGGCGAGGCCGACGATCTGCCGCCGGCTCGGCTCAGCGTCACGTTCGGCCTGGGCCCGACGCTGTTCGAGCAGGACGGCCATGACCGCTTCGGCATCGGATCCAGGCGCCCGGCGAAGCTCGCTCCGCTGCCGGCGCTCGCCGGCGACGAGCTCGACGCTTCGCGCTCCGGCGGGGACCTCTGCGTCCAGGCCTGCGCCGACGATCCGCAGGTGGCCTTCCACGCGGTCCGCAATCTCGCGCGGATCGGGCGCGGCACGGTCGTCATGCGCTGGTCGCAGCTCGGCTTCGGCCGCACGTCGAGCACGAGCAGCGCGCAGCAGACGCCGCGCAACCTGATGGGCTTCAAGGACGGCACGAACAACATCACCGCCGAGCAGCCGAAGTCGCTCGACGAGCACGTCTGGGTCGGCTCCGGCGAGCCCGCGTGGATGGCCGGCGGCTCGTACCTGGTGACCCGCCGCATCCGCATGCTGATCGAGGTCTGGGACCGCTCCAGCCTGACCGACCAGGAGGTGACGATCGGGCGTCACAAGCACAGCGGCGCGCCGCTCACCGGCAAGCACGAGCACGACCCGCTCGACCTGCGCGCCCGCGACAGCGACGGGCTCGTGATCCCGTCGGACGCGCACGTGCGCCTCGCCGCTCCGGCGACGAACAGCGGCGTGCGGCTGCTGCGTCGCGGCTACTCGTTCACCGACGGGTTC
The DNA here is from genome assembly GCA_963821685.1 of uncultured Actinomycetes bacterium. Lineage (GTDB taxonomy): Bacteria > Actinomycetota > Thermoleophilia > Solirubrobacterales > Solirubrobacteraceae > F1-60-MAGs163. The sequence goes on from CAWGEW010000002.1 coordinate 117,185, forward strand.
GACCCCGAGCTCGGCCAGCTCGACGCCGGCCTCTTCTTCATCAGCTACCAGAACGATCCGCAGAGCAGTTCGTCACGCTCCAGGACCGCCTCGGGATCGAGCGACGCGCTGAACGAGTACATCAAGCACGTCAGCAGCGCCGTGTTCGCCGTTCCCGGCGGGACGCGTCCCGGCGCGCCGGTCGCCGTCCGGCCTGTTCCAGTAGTTCTCAGGAAACCCCCAGGGTTCTCCCACATCCTGGGAGCCATGACCGAGACGCTCGAATCCCGCCGTGTGCTCGTCGTCGACGACGAGCCGAACATCGTCGACATCGTCTCGATGGCGCTGCGCTTCCAGGGCTTCACGGTCGAGTCGGCCGTCAACGGGCACGACGCACTGGCCGCCGTCGACGCGTTCCGGCCCGATCTGATGGTGCTCGACGTGATGCTCCCCGACATGGAGGGCTTCGAGGTCGCGCGCCAGCTCGGTGCCCGCCGCGCCGAGGTGCCGATCGTGTTCCTGACCGCGCGCGACGCGACCGAGGACAAGCTGCGCGGCCTGACCGGCGGCGGCGACGACTACGTGACCAAGCCGTTCAGCCTCGAGGAGCTCGTCGCCCGCATCCGCGTGATCCTGCGTCGCACCGGGCATGCCGAGGCACAGTCCGGGCGCCTGCAGTTCGACGACCTCGAGCTCGACGAGGACACGCACGAGGTCACGCGCGCCGGCGCGCTGATCGAGCTGACGGCGACCGAGTTCCGCCTGCTGCGCTACATGCTGCTGAACCCGCGCATCGTGCTGACGCGTGCGCAGATCCTCGACAACGTCTGGGACTACGACTTCGGCGGCGACGCGCGCGTGCTCGAGACGTACGTCAGCTACCTGCGCAAGAAGCTCGACGTGCTCGGCCCGCCGCTGATCCACACGGTGCGCGGCGTCGGCTACGCGCTGAGGATGCCGCGCGCATGATGCAGTCGCTGCGCGCGCGGCTGATCCTCGGGCTGCTCGTCCTCGCGGCGGTCGGCCTCGTGCTCGCGGGCGCGGTCACCTACGCCGAGCAGCGCTCGTTCCTGATCGACCGCGTCGACCAGCAGGCGCGCGGCGCGATGCCGGCCGTCTCGCGCGCGTTCGAGGCCCAGGGGATCAGCGACCCGTCGGCGCCGCAGGAGAACAAGCCCGCCCGCGGCGCGCCGCGCGGCGCCGCAGGGCGGCGACGGCCTGGGCCCGGCCGGCGCCGACGCGAACCTGCCGCCCGGCACCTACGCGCAGCTGCGCAGCGCCGAGCGGGACGGTGCTCGGGACGACGGTGCTGTCGTACACGAAGCTGCCGGCGCCGAAGCTCCCTGCGAACCTCGCAGCCGGGCACGATCGTCACCGTCGACTCGCAGGGCGACTCGGGCCTGCGCTACCGCGCGCTCGCGCTGCCCAACCGCCACGGGATCGGGACGACCGTCGTCGCCGTCCCGCTGCGCGACGTCTCGCAGACGCTCGACCGCCTGCTGCTGATCGAGGCGCTCGTGATCGGCGGCGTCCTGCTGCTGCTCGGGCTCGGCGCGTGGATCGTCGTCTCCGTCGGCCTGCGGCCGCTGGAGCGGATGGGCCGCACCGCCGGCGCGATCGCCGGCGGCGACATGTCGCACCGCGTCACGCCGGCGACGCAGAAGACCGAGATCGGCCGTCTGGGCCTGTCGCTGAACGCGATGCTCGGCCGGCTCGAGGACGCGTTCGCGGAGCGTCAGGCGAGCGAGGACCGGCTGCGGACGCTTCCTCGCCGACGCCTCGCACGAGCTGCGCACGCCGCTCGCGTCGATCCGCGGGTACGCCGAGCTGCTGCGCATCGGTGCGGCCGGGGACGAGGCCGACCAGCGCCGCGCGATGCTGCGGATCGAGGACGAGGCCGCGCGCATGGGCGTGCTCGTCGAGGACCTGCTGACGCTCGCGCGGCTCGACGAGATCCGCGCGCCGCTGCGCGAGGACGTCGACCTCGCGACGCTCGCGCGCGACGCCGTCGACGACGCGCGCGTCACCGCGCCCGACCGCGCCATCGATGTCCAGACCGCCGGCCCCGCGCCGGTCGTCGGCGATCCGCTGCTGCTGCGGCAGGTGCTGGCCAACCTGATGCGCAACGCGCTCGTGCACACACCGGCCGGAACACCGATCGAGGTGTCCGTCGCGCTCGACGGCGCCGACCAGCGCCTCGAGGTCCGCGACCACGGCCCCGGCCTGCCCGATGCCGACGGCGATCCGTTCGAGCGCTTCTGGCGTGCCGAGGGCGGCCGCGAGCGCGGCCGCGCCGGCGCCGGACTGGGGCTCGCGATCGTCGCGGGAATCGTCGACGCGCACGGGGGACAGGTCGCGGCCGGCGCGGCGCCGGGCGGCGGCGCGTGCTTCACCGTGCGGCTGCCGGCGGACCTCGGCGTTGCGGCGCCCGTCACGGTCCCAGCCGAATTCTCAGGCTTGACGCAGGGTCCTCCCAGCGGCCGGGCGCAGCATGGTCGGTGCCGGGCAGTCCCGCCCGGGAATCCGATCTCAGGAGGACCAGAATGTCCATGTCCCGCCGTTCCCGCACCGTCGCCGTACTCGCCACCGCGGCGATCGTCCCGGTCGCCGCCGTCGGCGTCGGCAGCGCCGCCGCGCAGAGCAGCAGCAGCACCACCACGACCCAGTCCGGCCTGCCGCCCAGGGGCGGCCCCGGTCACGGCCCCGACCTCGCGGCGCTCGCCACCAAGCTCGGCGTCACGCAGGCGCAGCTGAAGGCGGCATTCGATGCGACGCGCCCGACCGGGACGCCGCCGACGGGGAAGCCCGGCAAGGGTGACAAGGGTGCCGGCTTCGCCGCCGACATCGCCAAGGCGCTCGGCGTCAGCGCCGACAAGGTGCAGCCGATCCTCGACGCGAACCGGCCGGCCAAGCCGACGACGCAAGCCGGCGGCGGGCACGAAGCCGGACAGCTCGGCGCTCGTCAGCGCGCTGAGCACGGGCCTGGGCATCGACAAGGCGACCGTGCAGACGGCGCTCGACAAGCTGCAGGCCTCGCACAAGGCCGGCGACAGCGCCCGTGACACCGCTCAGGCGGCGGCGCTCGCCAAGGCGCTGAACCTCGACGCCGCGACGGTGCAGAAGGCACTCGCGTCGCTGCGTCCCGGCCAGGCCGTAGTCGCCGGGCGCACGAGGAAGGACGCAGCACGACAGCGCCGTTGGGGCCAACGTCCCAGCGGCGCTGTTCGTCGTCAGCGCCGCCGGGAACCGGGCACACCGCCGCGTGCGGCAGACTGCGATGCCATGAGCGAGCGCCTGGATTCAACCGAGGATCAAGCCGACCTGCAGGCGCTGGCGGCCGAGGCCTACATCTACGGGTTTGCGCTCGTGTTCAACCTCGAGCAGGTGGCGCGCTTCACGGAGCGCGGGATGGGCTCATTGGCGCCCGCGCCGTTCAACGAGTTCGCACATGCGACGCAGCTCGCGGGGCCGCAGGACACGTTCGTCTCGATCAACAACGACACCGTCTATTCGATGGCGCAGGTGGACCTCGGCGCTGGGCCACTGCTGCTCGAGGTTCCCGAGATGCACGACCGCTACTACGTGCTCCAGTTCGTCGACGCGTGGACGAACAACTTCGCCTACGTCGGTCGCCGGGCGACCGGTACGGCCGCCGGCTCATTTCTGCTCGTCCCGCCTGAGTGGTCGGGCGACGCGCCGAGCGGGGCGACGGTGATCCGCGCGCCGACGCGTGTGTTCAGCATCGTCGGCCGGATCGCGGTCGACGGGCCTGACGACATGCCCGCGGTCGTGGATCTGCAGGCCCGCCTGCGTCTGACGCCCCACGGCGACAGCGGGGCGTCGTCGGGCCTGCCCCGGCCCGACACGGCCGTGCCGGACGCCTTGCGGTTCTTCGAGCAGCTGCGCGTGTGGATGCAGGGGTTCCCGCCGGCGCCGGCCGACGCGGCCTACCAGGAGCGGTTCAAGCCGCTCGGTCTCTTCGAGACCGACGTCGTCGTATGCCAGGCCGGACGACGAGCGTGATTCGGCGCTCGCGGCGGGACTCGCGGAAGGGAAGGCGACGATCGAGCAGCACCTGCGCGGCGGCGACACGCCGGAGGTCAACGGCTGGTTGTTGACCTACCACATGTTCGACTACAACCTCGATCACTTCGAGCTCGGGACGCTCGACGATCCGCAGTGGAAGATGGCCGATCGTCCAGCGAGCTACGTCCTGCGCGCGGCAGCCGCGCGCGGCGGACTGTGGGGCAACCACGGCTACGAGGCGGCGTACGCGATGACCTACAAGGACGGCGATGGGCAAGCGCTCAGCGGCGCGCACCGGTACACACTGCGCTTCGCCGAGCCACCTCCGGTCGACGCGTTCTGGTCGATCACGATGTACGACCTCCCGGAGTTCTTCCTGGTCGCGAATCCGATCGACCGCTACTCGGTCGGCGACCGCACCCCGGGCTGCGCTACGACGCTGACGGCTCGCTCGAGATCGTCCTGCAGCACGACGAACCGAGGCTGGGAGCGAGCGCGCGAACTGGCTGCCGACGCCGGCCGACGAGTTCCGCCCGATCCTGCGGCTGTACCAGCCGAGCGCCGCCATCTTCGACGGCAGCTATGAGCTGCTTGCGATCGAGCGGCGCGCATGAGCGCGCGATGACGCTGGAGATCGAAGACGGGCTGGTAGCGCTGCCGGGTGGCACGTTCCAGATGGGATCGGACGCGCCCTACGCCTACCCCGGCGACGGTGAGGGGCCGGTGCACGAGGTGCAGCTGCGGCCGTTCCGGATCGCCCGCCACGCGGTCACCAACGAGCGCTTCGCCGCGTTCGTCCGACGCGACCGGCCACGTCACCGACGCCGAGCGGTTGGGGCTGGTCGTTCGTCTTCGGCGGTCTGCTGCCCGACGACTTCCAGCCGACGCGCGCGGTGGCCGCCGCGCCGTGGTGGCGGCAGGTCGAGGGCGCGGACTGGCGCGCACCCGGAGGGCCCGCACGCGCGATCGACGGCGCGCGCCGACCATCCGGTCGTGCACGTCTCGCAGCAACGACGCCGTCGCCTACTGCGCCTGGGCCGGCGTGCCGTCTGCCGACCGAGGCGGAGTGGGAGTTCGCCGCCCGCGGCGGCCTCGACGGCCGGCCGTTCCCCTGGGGCGACGAGCTCGAGCCCGAGCGGCGAGCACCGGATGAACGTCTTGCAGGGCGAGTTCCCCGGCGCGCAACACGCTCGCCGACGGCTACGCTCGGGCACCGCCCCGGTCGACGCGCTTCGCGCCGAACGGCTACGGGCTGTACAACATGACCGGCAACGTCTGGGAGTGGTGCGCCGACTGGTTCGACCCGCAGTGGTATGCAGCGTCGCCCGGCGACGACCCGGCCGGACCCGCGACGGGTGAGCGCCGCGTCACTCGTGGCGGGTCCTATCTCGTGCCACGCGTCGTACTGCCGGCGCTACCGCGTGGCGGCCCGCGGCGCCAACGTTCCGGACGACGCGACCGGCAACATCGGCTTTCGCGTCGCCGCGGACATCGCGTCGTAGCGACTACGCCTCGAGCGCCGCGTCGACGTCGTACCCAAGGGCGAGCCCCAGCCCCGGCGCTGCGGAGACGACGCGAGCGATGCCGATCTCCGGAGCGAGCGCGATCAGGATGCCGACGATCTCGTCGGCGCTCGCGCCGGCGGCGCGAGCCGCCTCGACGCTCTCGTGGTACGAGCTCGGCGCGGCGTCGATCGCGAGCAGCGCGCCGAGCCGGACGAGCGCGTGGGTCTTCGGATCGCAGCCCCGAGGCTTCGGTCGTGTCGAGCCCCAGCTCGAGCATCGACCGCACGAAGCAGTCGTCGTTGAGCGCCAGCGAGCGCAGTCGCTCCTGGTACTCGATCATGCCGCCGTTCCAATCTGGACTTGGATGCGGTCATTAGACAGGCCATCGGCCGGCCGGCATCGCCCCGACGGGGTGAACCGGCGACTAGAGCAGCCCGAGCTCGCGGGCCTGCTCGACGGCGTCGGTGCGCGAGGTGACGCCGAGCTTGCGATAGATCGACATCGCGTGCGACTTCACGGTGTTGTGCGACAGGTGGAGCTGCTCGCCGATCTCCTTGAACTTCAGGTGGGTCGCGAGCAGCGGCAGCACGCGCAGCTCAGCGGCGGTCAGCGTCGAGACGGCGGCGCCCGTCGTCACCGCTGGCTCAGCTTCAGGCGCAGCGCCGCGGCCTGCTCGGGCAGCGTTCCCAGGTCGGGGCAGCGTCGCAGCACGGCGTCGATCTCGTCCAGCATCGCGCGCGCAGCCTCGTGGTCGGCCTGCGCGAGGTGCATCTGCGCCAGCTGCAGTCGCGTCTGCACCGCCGGGATCGGAAGCGCGTACGTGAGTCGCGCAACGCGACCCTGAGCACGCGCGAGCAGCTCCTGTGCGGCGGCCGTGCGCTCGGCCCGGAGCGCCGTTCGTGCCGCAACGGCGTAGACGAGGCCGTTGAGCGGCGTGTCCTCGAGATGCGAGCGGCGCGCGGCCGCGACCGCCTGCTCGGCAAAGACGCCGGCCTGAACCCACTGCTCACGGTCGATGCTGATGATCGCGCGCTCGGCGAGGGCGACCGGGAGCATGTTCGGCGCGCCGAGGTGTCGTGCCTGCTCGGCGGCGTCGGCGAACAGGTCGTCGGCCTGGTCGAATGCGCCGGTCAGCAGCTCGGACAGGCCGAGCAGCACGACTGCTGACGGGCGCCACGGGCTGGCGGCCCCGAGCGTCTGCACGGCGAGCGCGGCGTCCGCCTGCAGACTCGCGATGCCGCTGCGCGAGCGGATGCGCACGGACGAGCGCCTGCCAGACGGCGATCGAGGCGCTGCCGTCGGGCAGCGCGTCCGTCGTGGATGCCCTGCTCGGCTGCCGCCGCCAGGCGGTCGGACTCGGTCGGCCGGCCTCCGGAGGCGTGGAACATCGCACCGATCACCGCGACCGCCGGGTAACGGCTCGTTGCGCCCTGTGCATCGAGCCAGCCGAACCACTGCTCGACGGTCGCAGACCGCCCGCTCTGGTACGTCGGCTGGACCGCCCGCAGCATGATCGACGCGACGCGGTCGACGTCTCCATCGGCCTGGGCGTAGCGGATCGCCGCGATCTCCTGGCCGTTCGCGGCGCACCAGTCGGACGCACGACCGAGGATCTCGGACACCTGCTCGGGCTCGGTCGCCGCGAGCTCGGCGGCGAGCAGTTCGCGCACGAGGTTGTGGCAGCGGTACCAGCTCTGGTCGCGATCGAGCGCCACGACGAACTGGTTCGAGCGCTCCAGCGATTGGAGCACCTGAGCGGAGCCGCGTGCGCCGAGCACCGCATCGCAGAGCGGGCCGGACGAACTGCGCGAGCAGACTTGTCCGCGTCAGGAACCGCAGCTCGTCGGGCGGCAGGCTGCGGAGGAACTCCGACTGCAGGAACTCGGCGACCAGCGGATCGTTGCCGGTGAGCGCGCTGACGCCGCCGGCCGTGGCGCCGGCTGCTTCGTCGAGAGCGCGGCGAGATAGAGGCCCGCAGGCCAGCCCTCGGTGCGTCGCACGAGCTCGGCGAGGTCCTCGTCGGAGCAGTCGACCGCCTCGGACCGCAGCAGGTCGTGGGCCTCCAGCGGCTCCATGCGCAGGTCGTCGGGCCCAAGCTCGAGCGTGAGCGCGCGCGCCCGCAGGAGACCGAGCGGGAGGGCGGAGTGGTCGCGCGCGGACAGCGCCAGCTGCGAGCCCTCGGGCAGGTGCTCGGCAAGCGCGACGATCGCATCGACGCAGCGCGGGTTCTCGATCGCGTGGACGTCATCGAGCACGATCAGGACAGCGTCGTCGAGGCTCGACAGCGCTGCGCCGAGCCGCGGAATGATCTTGCCCTCGATCGAGGCCTCGGGCGACGCGAGCGCCTCGAACACGCCGGCGTCGATCGGGGCCATCCGATCGAGTGCGACCGCGATGTAGGTGAGCAGCACGACAGGGTCGTTGTCGTCCACGTCGATCGAGACCCAGGCGCATGGCCGCTCCGGTCGTGAGGCCGCCCACTGAGCGAGCGCGGTCGTCTTCCCGTACCCGGGCCCTGCGCAGACGACCACGATCGGCGTCTCGACAGCGCCGTTGAGGCGCTCGATCAGCTCCGAGCGCAGGACACGCCGGTCGTTGATGCGCGGGGGCCGGAGCCTCGACTCGAGGACCTCGAACGGCCGCGTGCTCTCCAGAAGCGACGCCTCGGGTCCAGAACCCGGTGCTGCTACGCCCATCACCCGGTTCCAGACCTTATCGCCCGTCCGCCCGCCACCCGTGATGCTGACGCCGGCGCCGCCGGCCGGCTCCTGACTACGCCGGCTGCGGCGGCCGGTAGCCGGGGACCTCGCCGGCCGACGGGGTGAGGCGCTTGGAGTCGAGCTGCTCGTGCAGCAGCGCGAGCATCTGCTGCTGCAGTGCGCGTGAGCGGTCGTCGGCGTTGCTCGGGTGCGCGAGGTTGATCGCCTCAATCGGGTCGAGCGTGAGGTCGTACAGCTCGTACTCGTCCGGCTCGGGCTCGGTGACCGTGAGCGTCTTGCGTCCGCGCAGGCGCTCGTCGTGCTCCGCGGGCACCGTCCAGAACTGCTGGTTGTCGTGGTAGCGGGAGAACTTCACGAGGTGCGGCTCGCCATCGACATCGACCTCGGCGATGACGGTCTCGATGTGATTGGGCTGCTCGACGGTCGCCATCATCTTCAGGCGCCGGGCGATGCCCGTGATCGGGCTGGCGCCCTTCTCGCTGCCTTCGCTGATCTCATCGTCGGTCATGAACAGGACCGGCTGGGCAACGGCCTGCGGCTCCGCGGAGCGGATCGCGTCGGACAGGTCGCGGCCGACGAGCGGGTGCGCGTCGCTGTGATCAACCTGAAGCTGGGCCAGCGCGTCGACCGGATCGATGCCCGTGAGCCCCAGGATCGTCGGGATCAGGTCGGCGTGGTTCGTCGGGACCTGCAGCTCGCGCGGTCCGCCGGGAAGCAGCGGGCTGGACACGACGAACGGGACACGCAGCGACTCCTCGTAGGCGTTGTGCCACTTCTCGTGAAAGCCGCCGTGGGCACCCTGCATGTCGCCGTGATCGGAGCTGAAGATCACGATCGTGTTCTCGTACTCGCCGCTTGCCTCCAGCGCGTCGAGGACCCGCGTGATCTGCTCATCGACGGTGGCCTGCACCTGGTAGTAGTACTTCAGGTGCGTCTCGATCCATGGTTGCGGTGCGCCGATCCTGCTCCACAGGTCGATGATGCTCTGCTGGCAGCGCGGCTTCGTCGAGAGGTCCTCGTGGCGCGTGGGCGACTGCTCGATGTGCGGCACCTGCGAGGGGTGGTAGCGCAGCCCCTCCTTCAGGCCGATCAGCCCGAAGAACGCGATGTCGTGTGGGTTCAGGAACGAGCAGACCGTGAGCCAGGGCTGGTCGCCGTCGGCCGAGTCGAGGCGCTGCAGCAGTTCGATCGTCTCGTCGGCGGTGAACGGGTCCTTCACCGTTCCCATGTTGTGCTTGCCGAGCCCGTGCGGTTCGGGCCCGACCCACTCGGCGAACCCGAAGTCGTCGAGCAGGTCGGCCTGCAGGTACCGATCGATGTTCTCCGGCTGCGGCGTCGCCCTCGTCGTCGATCGATTGCAGGAGGCCCGAGCCATCGTCCGCGTCGAGGTGCGCGTGCGAGGCGTGCCACTTGCCCTTGAAGTACGTGCGGTACCCGCCTGCCCGCAACCAGTCGCCCAGCGTCGGCACGGTGTCCGGGGCGAGCCAGAACATGTCATCGCTCTCGGCATTCTTCGCCAGGCCGTCCGTCTGTGTGACGCCGTGCAGCGACGGGTACTGGCCAGTCAACAGCGACGCGCGGCTCGGCGCGCAGGCCGCGGCCATCGGGTAGTGGTACTTGAAGGACACGCCGTTCGCGCGCAGGCGCTCCTGACCGGGGCACTGCGCGCGCCGCCACGCAGCAAGCTCCTCCGACTCATAGGGAGGCGGGTAGCGCAGCTGATCGGTCAGCACCAGCAGGACGTTCGGGCGGCGGCTCATGGCGCAAACCTAGTGCGCGCGCCAGTCTGTCGTTCATCCCGAACGGATGAGCCGGCTCGCCGGTGCATCGCGTAGCTTTCGCGCCCATGAACGCGACGAATCCCCGAGTGCTGCTCGTTTACTACTCGTACACGCATCAGGCCGAGAAGATCGTTGACGCGATGGCGGAAGCGCTGGTCGACCGCGGTTGCGTCGTCGACAAGGCCGCGATCGAGTTCACCGACCCGCGCTACGTCGAGCAGTTCTCGAAGTTCCCGTTCAACAACGGGTTCCTCGACGTGCTGAAGATGCTCCCGGCGCAGCTGCGCCGCGCGACGGGCGAGATCAAGATCCCGGACGCGGCGAAGTCGGGCGACTACGACCTCGTCGTGGTCGGCTCACCGACGTGGTGGCTGACGACATCGATGCCGGTCCGCTCGTTCCTGAAGGCGGGGTCGACGAGCACGCTGCTCGCGGGCAAGAAGTTCACGACGTTCGTCGTCTGCCGCCGCTATTGGGGCGGCAACTACAAGACGGTGCAGGAAGCTCGGGACCGCGCACGGCGGACAGTTCGTCGACGGCGTGCACTACAAGTACGAGGGTGGTCAGGTTCGGTCGCTGCTGTCGCTGATCAGCTACCTGGGCTCGGGCGAGTACCGCGAGCGCTACCTCGGCCTCAAGATCCCGCGGACGAACCTGCAGGCCGGAGCAGCTCGATGAGGCGCGCGCGTTCGCCGGCACGCTGGCGGATGGTCTGACTGCATGACGACGATCGCGACCAGCGCCCTGGACCTTGCGCGCTGGCAGTTCGCGATCACGACGCTGTTCCACTTCACGTTCGTTCCACTGACGCTCGGGCTCGGGCCGTTCCTGGCGATCATGCAGACGCGCTGGTACCGCACCGGCGACGTCCGCTGGCTGCGGCTCGTGCGCTTCTTCGGCGCGCTGTTCCTGATCAACTTCGCGATCGGCGCCGCCACCGGCCTCGTTCAGGAGTTCGAGTTCGGGATGAACTGGTCGCACTTCTCGAGCTACGTCGGCGACGTGTTCGGCTCGCCGCTGGCGCTCGAGGGCCTCGGCGCGTTCTTCCTCGAGTCGACGTTCATCGGGCTGTGGATCTTCGGCTGGAACCGTCTCAGCCCGAAGCTGCACCTGCTGACGATCTACCTCGTCTGGGCCGGCACCTGGCTGTCGGCCTACTTCATCATCGCCGCGAACTCGTGGATGCAGCATCCGGTCGGGTACACGATCAACACCACGACCGACCGCGCGCAGGCGACCGACATCGGGCAGATCCTGTTCCAGCGGTTCGCGCTCGTCGCCTACGTGCACGTGATCCTCGCGGGCCTGATGGTCGGCGGGTTCCTCGTGCTCGGCGTCTCCTGCTGGCACCTGCTGAAGGGCCGCAACGTCGACCTGATGTCGTCCGCGGCGAAGCTCGCGATCATGATCGTGCTGCCGGTGTCGGTGATCCAGCTCGGGTGGGGCAGCGAGTTCGGCGTCGAGGTGACGCGCGCTCAGCCGATGAAGATCGCCGGCGGTCGAGGCGCTCTGGAACACGACGAAGTCCGCGCCGTTCTCGATCGTCCAGATCGGCGGGTTCACCGAGAGCGACCAGACGCCGTCGTTCTCGATCGAGATACCCGGACTGCTGTCGTTCCTGGCGACCAACAGCTTCAAGGGCACGGTCGTCGGCCTGACGCAGAACAACGCCAACGAGCAGCAGCAGTTCGGATCGGGGAACTACATCCCGGATGTGCGGCTGACCTACTGGAGCATGCGCGTGATGGCCTACCTCGCGACGCTCTCGCTGCTGCTCGCCGCGTGGGGGTTCTTCCTGCTGCGCTGGCGTGGCGGCCTGGCCGGCCACAAGTGGTTCCAGCGTGCCGCGGTCGCGGGCATCGCGTTCCCGTTCCTCTCGGCTTCGCCGGCTGGGTGCTGACCGAGGCCGGCCGCCAGCCGTGGGTCGCGTGGGGTCTGCTGAAGACCAAGGACGCCGTCTCGCCGTCGGTCAGCATGACGACGGTGGCGGCTGAGCCTGACCGCGTTCGTCCTGCTCTACATCGCGCCTCGGGACGATCGACTTCATCCTGATGCGCCGCTACGCGCGGCTCGATCCGCCCGACCTGGACGAGAACGGCGAGCCGCGCTCGCGACGGGTCCGCCGCGACACCGGTGATGGGGTACTGACGTGGATCTTCAGGATCTCTGGTTCTGGCTGGCCTGCGTCCTGTGGACGGGCTACTTCGTGCTCGAGGGCTTCGACTTCGGCGTCGGGATGCTGCTGCCGGCTGCTCGGCCGCGACGACGCTGACCGCGACGCGATGATCGAGACGATCGGCCCGGTCTGGGACGGCAACGAGGTCTGGCTGATCACCGCGATCGGCGCGACCTTCGCGGCGTTCCCCGTCTGGTACGCGACGATGTTCTCCGGGCTTCTACATCCTCGTCCTGCTGCTGCTGTTCGTGCTGATCCTGCGGATCGTCTCGTTCGAATGGCGCGATCGTGTCGACCAGTCCGCGGGCGCGCGTCGGGGTGGACGTGGGCGAACACGCTCGCGTCGACCGGCCGCCCCGCTGCTCTGGGGCATCGTGTTCGCCAACCTGCTGCACGGCGTGCCGATCAACAGCAGCCAGGACTTCGCCGGAAGCTTCGGCGACCTGTTCAGCGGCTACACGGTGCTCGCCGGCGTCACGCTCGTCGTGCTGTTCGCCTTCCACGGCGCCGTGTTCCTCGGGCTGCGAACGACCGCTGACCTGCGCCGCCGCGCACGCGAGCTGGCGTGGCCGCTCGGGCTGGTCGCCGGCGATCGTCGCCGTCGGCGTTCCTGATCTGGACCGTCGTGATCGCTCACGACACGAATGAGCGCGGCTACGCCGCCCCCGCGATCGCCGCCGCGATCGCGGCGCTCGCGATCCTCGTGGCGATCGTGTCGGCGCGGCGCGAGCGCGAGAGCCGCGCGTTCATCGCGACGAGCCTCGCCGCGGCCGCGACGATCGTGACGCTGTTCGTCAGCCTGTTCCCGCGCGTCATGGTCTCCGTGCCGACGTTCGCGAACAGCCTGACCGTCGACAACGCGTCGTCGGCGCACTACACGCTGCAGGTGATCACGATCGCGACCGCGGTCCTGCTGCCGATCATCGTGCTCTACCAGTCGTGGACCTACCGCGTGTTCCGCGCACGGATCGAAGGCAAGGATCCGGGAAGCCCGCTCGACGCGCTCGGGCCGAAGAAGACCGGCGACGTGCCGCTGCCATGAACAACGACGAAGGGGTCTCCTCCTCATGAGGTATCAGTGGATCGCGTGCATCGGCGCGCTGGCGGTGCTGTCACTCGGCGTGAGCGCGTGCGGGGGCGGCGACGATTCGAAGACCACGTCCTCGACGTCAGCGACGTCGTCGGTTCCCCAAGTCGGCAAGCGCGGCGTGGTGACGATCCCGATGGCGGTCGTCGGCGACCCGGGGAACCCCTCGGTGGGCGTGATCCAGACGTTCGGCGTCGCCAAGGGAGTCAAGCTCGCGCAGCCGCCGAAGGGCACGGGGATCTACGCGAACTGCAAGGTCGCGCCGGCAACACCCGGGAAGGCATGCCTGACCGTGGGGAGCGTCGACTACACCTACGGGATCGGCAAGTTCGAGACGACCGTGAGCCAGTACGTCACCTTCCTGAACACGGTGGATCCGGAGGGGAAGAACCCCCACCAGCTCTACTACGACCACATGAGTCCGACGGTCTGGCCTCGATACGGCTCGATCCGGTACACGCCGGGAGCGGGCCAGCGCGGCAAGCACTACTCGGTCGCCTATCCGGAATGGGCCGAGAAGCCGTTCGCCTTCACGGACTTCCGCCGGGCGGCCCGCTTCGTCAACTCGCTGACCAACGGCGACGTGCTGTCGAAGACGCCGTCGTCGTCGCACGGCTTCAAGTACGTCGCGTACACCGTGCGCCTCTCGCCGCAGACCGAGCGCGGCATGTACGACATGACGAATCAGGCGGCAACGCGCGCCAAGTCGACGGGATTCGTCCTGGCGAGCAACAACGAATGGGCCAAGGCCGCCTACTACGACCCCAAGGGCGGCGGCACACACTCCTACTGGAATTACCCGACAGGCCCGTTCGACCAGCCGAACGTCTCGGTGCTGAATCCCAAGACGGGGGACGTCACCAACGCCGACAAACAGCCGCTGTCGACGTACAACCCGAACGATCCCAACAGCTCGATCGACACTCCGGGGGCGCCGCCCGGCAAAGCCCCGAACTGGTGCCCGGCGCAGGCCGGATCTGCATGCAACGAGCTCCCGGCCGACATGCCGCAGGGCCTCGATCTCCAGAAGAACTACATGGCGAACGTGAGCACCGTCGGGCAGGCGAGGACGCCGTCTCCGTGGGGGACCTACGACCAAGGTGGCAACGTCGTCGAGATCCTGGACACGCTCGCGCCGCAACCGCCCGGGTACAACTTCCTGCGAGCTTGGCGGTACTTCCACGGAGGCGTCGCCAATGCGCCGGCGTACCAGCTCGCGTTTTCGGCCTTCGGTTACAACCCCGGCGACAACCAGGGCCTCGAGAGGAGCTATCCCTGGGAAGGCTTCCGCGTGGGGATCGTCGGAAACCTCAACTAGACGTGGACCGCGTGCGCCCGGCGGTCGCGCCGGGCGCCTGCTCCAGGCTCAGCCGCCGGCGAGCGCCTTCGACTTGATGCCGTCGAACTCGGCCTGCGAGATCGTGCCGGCGTCGAGCAGCGACTGAGCGGTCGCGATCTCGCTCGCGGGGCCGCCGGTTCCGGCTGCCTCACGGACCTGCTGGTCGAACTGCGCCTGCGCCGCCTGGGCGCCCTTGACGTTCCGCTCAGCGATCCCGTTGTGGTAGGCGATCAGGTAGACCAGCACGCCGAACAGCGGGATGAAGATGATGAAGATGATCCAGATGGCCTTCGCGAAGCCACCCATGTCGCGGCGGCGGAAGATGTCCGCAAAGCACGCGATCGCGATCCAGATCCACATGATCAGGGCCGTGAAGATCAACATGTCCCAGAGGATGTTCAGGAACGGGTAGTCGGCTGCAATAGGCATGCGGCGAAGCCTTACAGAACCCGCGGCGCTCCGTCGTCCGGTCAGTGGCCGCGCGCCACGCTTGGTGCAATCATGCGCGCCAGAGCGGAGCGGGGTTCATGCCTGAGAGCGAGGAGCAGAGGTCATGACGGACGTGCTGACGAGGACCGAGGTCGAGCCTGCGCCGGACGGGATGATCGGGGTCGAGAACCCGGCGACCGGCGAGCAGATCGCGGTCGTCGAGAACACCAGCGCCGAGGGCGTCCAGGCGCTCGTCGCGCGTGCCCGTGCCGCGCAGCCGGCATGGAACGCGATCGGCTTCGAGCAGCGCGCGCGGCTGATGTACCGCCTGCGCCACTGGCTCGTCAGCAACCGCGCGCGGGTGATCGACACGATCGTCGCCGAGAACGGCAAGACGCGTGAGGACGCGCTGCTCGCCGAGCTCTTCTACATGGCCGACTCGCTCGGGTTCTGGGCCAAGCGGGCGGAGAAGTACCTCGCCGACGAGAAGGTCCGCACGCACTCGCCGTTCGTCTTCGGCAAGAAGGTCGTCGTGCGCAACCGGCCGCTCGGCGTCGTCGGCGTGATCGCGCCGTGGAACTACCCGCTGACGCTCGGCGTCGGCGACGCGCTGCCGGCGCTGATGGCCGGCAACACGGTCGTCATCAAGCCGAGCGACGTCACGCCGCTGGCGACGACGATGCTCGTCGACGCAGCGCGCGAGGTCGGCTTCCCGCAGGACGTCTTCCTCGTCGCGACCGGCGACGGCGCGACCGGCGCCGCGCTCGTGGACTGCGCCGACATGATCATGTTCACCGGCTCCACCGCGCACCGGCCGCAAGATCGGCGCGCGCTGCGGCGAGCGGCTGATCCCGTGCTCGCTGGAGCTCGGCGGCAAGGACCCGATGATCGTGCTCGCCGACGCCGACCTGGAGCGCGCCGCGAACGTCGCCGTCGAGTGGGCGATGCGCAACTCCGGCCAGATCTGCATGTCGGTCGAGCGCGTCTACGTCGAGGCGCCGGTCTACGACGAGTTCGTCGCGAAGGTGACGGCGAAGGTCAGCGCGCTGCGCCAGGGCGTTCCGGGCGCCGCCGGGTCGGTCGACGTCGGCGCGATCACGTTCCCGCCGCAGCTCGACACGATCGAGTCGCACGTGCGCGACGCCGTCGACAAGGGCGCGCGGATCGCCCGGGCGGCCATCGCGGAAGCGGCCCGGGCGATGTTCTTCGAGCCGACCGTGCTGCTGGACGTCGATCACACGATGTCCTGCATGACCGAGGAGACGTTCGGGCCGACGCTGCCCGTGATGAAGGTCGCCGACGAGGAGGAGGCGATCCGGCTCGCCAACGACGGCGCCTACGGCCTGGCCTCGAGCGTCTTCACGCGCGACATCGCGCGCGGCGAGCGCGTCGCCCGTCGGATGGAGGCGGGCGTCACCTGGATCAACGACGCGATCATGAGCTACCTCGCGCAGGAGGCGCCGTTCGGCGGCGCGCGCGAGTCCGGCCTGGGCGCACGCCACGGCGCCGGCGGCATCCGCAAGTACTGCCAGACGCAGACGATCCTCACGACGCGGTTCGCGCTGCGAGCGCGAGCCGACGATGTTCCCCAACGCCGCCACGCGCAGCAAGCTGTTCGAGCGCCTGATGGTGCTGCTCTGGGGGCGCGCGCCCAAATAACTGTTGGTCCGCAGGCTACAGTCGTAGGACAGGCATCTCTGCCGCTTCTGCGAACCCCATTTCGCTTGAGCTGCCGGCCGAACGCCGGCAG
>CAWGEW010000003.1:0-322095 GCA_963821685.1 uncultured Actinomycetes bacterium
CCTGGTACTCGCCGCGGGTGATCAGCCAGTCGACGAAGCCGACGCCGGTGGCGTGGACCTCGATCAGCGCGAGCCCGTCACCGGGTGCGGGCTCCGGGACGTCCTCGAGCCTCAGCGACTCTGGCCCGCCGGTGTCGTGCAGGAGGAGCGCGCGCATTACCCGAGGCCCAGTGCGTCGAGCACAAGGTCGACGTCGCTGTCGTCGTTGTAGAAGTGGAAGGAGAGGCGTGCCCGGCCGTCGCGCAGCGAGAAGCGCGCGCCGGCGGCGCGCAACCGCGCGCAGGCCGCGTCGTCGAGTGGGCAGCGAGACGATCGCGGAGCCGTTCTCGGGCAGGCCGGCCGCGGCTCGCAGGCGCGCGGCGAGCGCGACGTCGTGCTTCCCGATCGCGTCGACGCCCGCCTGCTCGATGAGCTCGAGCGCCGGCGCCGTCCCGCCCAGCAGAGCCAGGCCGGCGAGAGGTCGAGGCGCCGCGCATCGCTCGCAAGGCGCAGCGGAGCGCCATAGATCGACGTCCACGGGTGCTCGCCGGCGTACCAGCCGGCGTGCAGGGCCGGCAGCTCCGCGAGCCGCTCCGGGCTGCCGGCGAGGAATGCGGTCCCGCGCGGTGAGAGCAGCCACTTGTAGGTCCCGCAGACGACGTAGTCGGCCTCCGCGGCGGCGACGGGCTGCCAGCTCGCGGCCTGCGTGACATCGACGAGCAGACGCGCACCGACGGCCGTCGCCGCCTCGCGGATTGCGGTGCGGTCGGCGAGCGCGCCGTCGGCTGACTGCACCGCGCTGAGCGCCACGAGCGCGGTGTCCGCCGTGACCGCGTCCGCGAGCCCGGCGAGCGGTGCGAAACGCACGCTCAGGTCAGCGCGCGCCATGAACGGGAAGATCACCGACGTGAACTCGCCCTCGGGAGCGAGCACCTGCGCGCCGGCCGGGAGTCCGCCCGCGACCAGCGCGACGAGCGATGACACCTGCCCGGCGGTCGCCACGCAGGTGGCCGGGACGCCCGCGATGCGGGCGAACGCCTCACGGCTGCGGCGCACGTGATCGTCGTAGACGAACGGGTCGGCCTGTCCCGCCTGCCAGTCGGCGATCGTCGTCTGCAGGCCCTCCACCGTCGCGCGGCAGGGAAGGCCGAGCGTCGCGGTGTCGAGGTAGCCGCGCGCTCCGGGGAACTCGTCGTCGAGATTCATCCCGGCGATGCTCGCGCATCCGGCGGGCCGGCGCGCATATCCTCCGCCTCGATGGATGATCCGACCCGCACCGAGCTCGAGGACGTCGTCGCGCGCGCACTCGCCGAGGACGTCGGGGCCGGCGATCTGACGACGCTCGCGACGATCCCCGAGGGTGCCCGAACGCGGGCGACGATGCTGCAGAAGGAGCCCGGCGTGCTGTTCGGCCTCGATGCGGCCGAGCTGGTCTTCCGCTCGCTCGATCCGCAGGTGCAGCTCGAGCGGCTCGCGCCCGAAGGCGTCTGGAGCGCGGCGGATGCGCTCCCGCTCGCGGTGCTGCATCTGGAGGGTGACGCCCGCGCGGTCCTGTCCGCCGAGCGGACGGCGCTCAACCTCGTCCAGCGCCTGAGCGGCGTGGCGACGCAGAGCGCACGCTTCGCTCGCGCGGTCGCAGGGACGGGGGCTCAGGTGCTCGACACGCGCAAGACGACTCCGGGGCTGCGGCTGCTCGAGAAGGCGGCCGTCCACGCCGGTGGCGCAGTCAACCACCGGATCGGGCTGTGGGACCAGATGCTCGTGAAGAACAACCACATCGACGTCGCCGGCGGCGTCGCGCAGGCGACGCGCGCCGCGCTCGACGCATACCCCGGCGTGCCGCTGGAGGTCGAGGTCCGTGACACCGCCGAGATCGACGCTGCGCTCGGCGCCGGCGCGACGCGGCTCCTGCTCGACAACATGACGCCCGATCAGTTGCGCGCGGCAGTCGCGCACGTCGATGGGCGCGCGACGCTGGAGGCCAGCGGGGGTGTGACGCTCGAGACGGTCCGGGAGGTCGCGGCGACAGGCGTACAATTCGTCTCGGTCGGGGCACTCACGCACTCGGCCCCCGCCCTGGACCTCTCGCTGAAGCTGGAGCCGCTGGCATGACCTCGATCTCCCTCCCGATGGCCGGAACCACAGAGCCGGACCCGTTCGACGTCGCGGCGATGCACGCCGAGGTGCGCGAGCTCGCCGCGAAGCGCAACGCGGTGATCCTGGCCCACAACTACCAGGTGCCCGAGATCCAGGACGTCGCGGACTACGTCGGCGACTCGCTCGGGCTCTCACAGCGTGCGGCGGTCGTCGAGAACGACGTGATCGCCTTCTGCGGTGTGCACTTCATGGCCGAGACGGCCTCGATCCTGTGCCCCGAGAAGACCGTCCTGATCCCGGACCTCGATGCCGGCTGCTCGCTCGCCGACTCGATCACCGTGCCTGAGCTGGAGGCCTGGCAGGCGGAGCATCCCGGGGCGATCACGGTGATGTACGTCAACACGACGGCGGCGATCAAGGCACTCACCGACTACTGCTGCACCTCGTCGAACGCGGTCCAGGTCGTCGAGCACATCCGGGCCGAGCACGGCGAGGACGTCGAGATCCTGTTCGGTCCCGACATGTTCCTCGGGGCCTATGTGCAGAAGACGACCGGGCATCGCAACATGCGCGTCTGGAGCGGGGAGTGTCACGTGCACGCGGGCATCCGCCCGTCCGACATCAACGACGTGCGCGGCGCGCATCCGGGCTCGGAGTTCCTGATCCACCCCGAGTGCGGCTGCGTCACCTCGGTCATGGAGTACGTGGCCGCCGGCGACGTCGACGCCGACGGGGTGCACATGCTCTCGACCGGCGGCATGCTCGACTTCGCGGAAAAGGCCGAGCGTGAGAATTCTGGACCCACCCGCCCGACGGTGATCGTCGCCACCGAGACCGGGATGCTCTACCCGCTGCGGCAGGCGGCGCCCGACGTGAACTTCATCGCTGCCAACGAGGCGGCGAGCTGCCGCTACATGAAGATGATCACGCTGCCGAAGCTGCGTGACGCGCTGCGCGACATGAGCGGCGAGGTCAAGGTGCCGGTCGATCTCGCCGCGAAGGCCCGCATCCCGATCGAGCGCATGGTCGCGATCGGGCCGCGCAAGGACTGACGACGCGGCTCCTAGGCGCTGAATCCGCCCGCCCGGTGGGGGCGGCATCCTAGCCGCCCCCACCGGCTCGGGCGGCTGGAGGAGGTCCAGTCCTACCGAGGGGGTGAACGGCGCCGATCAGTAGGTCGGGGGGGAAGTCGACCTGCTGGCGCCGTTCAGAAGGTGAGACAGGCCCGGCGCGCGAATGTCACGCGCAAATTGCGAACTGTCAGGGCGCGGGTGCGGCGGGGATCACGACCGGCGCCTCATCAGCGGCCGGCACGGACGACGCCGAGGCAGAAGCGGACGCCTCCTGCTTGGGCGTCTGCGCATCGGCTTCGGCTGCGAGCTCCGCCTCATCCGCGGCGGCGGCCGGTGCCTCGGGCAGCGCGGCGTCGGCGATCGCGTCGGGCACGCCGCCCGGCGGGATCGGCTGCTCGCCGGCGGCGAGGTCGGGCGCTTCCTCCTGGACGGAGATCTCGTCGTCCTCGTCCTCGCGAGCGGGTCGCACGATCTGCTTGTGGACCTGCTGCTGCGGGAGCGTCGTGCTCTGGTCGTGCTGCTCGACGACACCACTGGCAGGTGCCGCCGGCGTGCTCGGCGCCGGAGCGCTCGGCGCGACAGTCGCGACGGGTGTCGCCGTGGCCGGCGCGACCGTGTGCGCCGTGGCGTGGCGCTTGGTCACATGCAGACGGGTCCGGCCGACGCCGGCCGTCGCCGTCGAGCGGGTGCCCGCGGCTGCCGTGAAGCTCGTGCTCGCGGGCAGTGCGGCGTGCCGCGCGGCGGAGGGAGCTGACCGGCCTTCACGTGCGGGCGTGGCGCTGCCGCCGACATGACTGGCGATCTGCGGCGCGGCGGTGACGGCGACCGCGGCGGTGGAGAGCAGCGCGGCGGTCTTCAGCGCGCCACCGGCGAGCATTCCTGCGCCGGCTCCGCCGGCGGCCGCGTCGGCGCCGCGCTCACCTGAGAGCCACGCAAGCAGTGGCCACGGTGTCAGCGCGGTGGCGGCCGTGCGCATGTTCGAGCGCGCGCGATGCAGCAGCATCCGCACAGCGCCGTCGGTCACACCCATGTCGGCGCCGACGTCACGGTGGCGGCGACCCTGCACGGCGACGCCCAGCAGCGCCTCGCGCTGCTGCAGCGGCAGCGACGCGATGCCGTCGAGCGTGTGGCGCATGCTCTCGCGGCGCTCGACCTCGCTGTGCAGATCCTCGAGCGCCGGCGTGTCCTCGAACAGCTCGACGTCGCGCGAGCTTGCGCGCTTGAGGACGTTGATCGAGCCGTTGTGCACGATCCGGAACAGCCATGCGCGCAGATCGCGGACCTCGGAGCCCTGCTCGAGCTTGGCCCAGGCGCTGACGAACGTCGCCTGCACGACATCCTCGGCGCGCGACTCGCCAACCATGCGGCGGGCATAGCCCATCAGCGGCCGGCGGTAGCGCTCGACGATCGCCTCGAATGCCCGCTCGGAGCCGAGCGCGGCCAGACGGACGAGACGCTCGTCGGTCTGTGCACGAAGTAGGACAGTGGGCAGCTGAGGACTCACAGAAGCTCTTCCCGTGTGGACAACGGTAGCCCCTAAACGTCACGGAGAAAAGTTCGGTTCTGCGCCCAAAACCGGTGCGTTGCGGCGTTGCGGGGGGCATAAACGACTGAGGCGCCCCAAAAAGGGGCGCCTCAGCAGTCCGACGGCGGCTGGGGGGATAGCCGCCGGTTTCCTACGGGTAAGTCAGGTTGCCGGCGTCACCGTCGGGCGGATCAGGACGACCTTGCTCCAGATCAGGCCGGTGGACGTCAGCTTCAGGTCGGCGTCGGCGACGCCGGTGCCGGGCGCGAGAACCTTCGTGAGGAAGGTCGGGAGGCCGCCGCTGGTGGGCATGCCGCCGCCGGTCGGGAGACCGCCGCCGCTCGGAAGGCCGCCGCCGGTGGGCATGCCGCCCTCGGTGTGGAACTTGCCGGGGCCACCGTTGCCGTGGTGTGCGGCACGGGCACCGAAGCCGTGGTGCTTGAACCAGCCGTAGTGGTGGCCGCGGCGCGGAGCCCACTTGATCTTCGTGCGGAACGTGACCTTCGCGCTGACAGGTGCAGCCGCCGCTCGAGATCACGAGGGTGCCGTCGGTGTCGCTGTACGAGACGATCGTTCCGACCGCCGTGACATCGGCCTTGTGCGACTTATGCGACTTGTTGTGCGCGCTGGCGATCGCGGGAACCGCTGCCACGAGGGCGACGGCGAACAACGCGAGCAGCGTGCGGAAAGAGTTTCGGGACATGGGAAGGGACGCTCCTTGTCGAGTGGGTCGTCTTCTACGACAACGCCCGCGGGCCGACGTGACGGTCGGCCGGGAGATTCGTTGCAGGAGTGCTCAGGAAGGGGGGTCGACGGCGGGCGTGGTGCTCGCGTCGGGCGTGTCGGTCGCCGGGCTCGTGGGGCTCGGAGTCTCGGTCTTCGACCGGGCGTCAGCGGAGTCCGAACCGGAACCGCTCGGCGCGGGGTCCGGCGTCGTCGTCGACCCGGAACCGCTCGAATCCGAGCCGGAGCCTGAGGATCCGCGGCGCTCCCAGCGGCCGGACCGCTTCGGTGTCGCCGTACCGCTTGACGAATCGGGCTTGCTGGCGCCGTCTGTCGCGGGGTCGGTTCCGGGCGCAGGCGTCGGCGAGCGGTGCCCGCGCGCCCTGCGACCGTCGTCGCTGCGGTGCCTGCGGCCCGAGTGTCGTGTCGTGTCGCGCAGCGTGTGCGTGCCGTTCGTGGTCGTCGCCTGCTCGCTGAGGTCGCGCCGGCCATGGCGGCCACGACGCCCGGTCGTGGTCCCGGCCTGCGTCGTGACGACGGCGGCGGCCTGGTCGCGGGACT
Organism: uncultured Actinomycetes bacterium; assembly: GCA_963821685.1. Lineage (GTDB taxonomy): Bacteria > Actinomycetota > Thermoleophilia > Solirubrobacterales > Solirubrobacteraceae > F1-60-MAGs163. The sequence goes on from CAWGEW010000003.1 coordinate 5,959, forward strand.
GGTCGCCCTGCGTGCCGGAGGTGACGGTGGGCGTCGTCACGGGCGTCGAGGTCGTGGTCGGCGTGAAGCCGTGACCGGTTGAGCCGGAGTGGCTCCCGCCGGCGAGCGTCCCGGCGCTCTTCCGGCTCACCGCGGGGCCGGCGGTCAGGCGGCCTGAGGATGAGGAGATCAACACCGGGGTGGCGCTGGAGTGGCCGGCGCTCGGGCCGGTGCTGGCGGAGTGGGCGTTTGCCGTGGCGGGCGCCGCAGCTGCGGCTGAGGAGATGGCCCTGGGCGTGTGGTGGCGGACGACCTCGGCCATCTGCGGGGCGCTGACGGCCACGGCACCGGCGGCGGCGACGACGGCGCCGGCCTTGAGCGCACCGCCACCGAAGACTGTTCCGGCACCCACGCCGCCGACGAGCTCACCGACACGGGTGGCGGCGTCGCCTGCCTGTGAGCTGCCGATCCCGGCGAGCCAGACGGCTGCGGGCCACGGGGTGAGGGCTGTCGCGGCCACGCGCAGGCTGCGGCGTGCACGCGACACGAGCTGGCGCACCGCGGGCTCCTTCAGCCCGAGCTCGGCGCCGACATCGGCGTGTGAGCGGCCGTCGAAGGCGACTGCGAGCAGCGCTGCGCGCTGGCGTTCGGGGAGGCTCGCGATCGTGTCGAGCGCGAGGCGCACGTCCTCACGCTGCTCGACCGCGATCGCCGGGCCCGGAGTCAGATCCGAGGCCTCGATCAGGACGGCACATCCTCGCGGCCGGGCTTCTTGATCACGTTCAGGGCTCCGTTGTGGACGATGCGATAGAGCCAAGGCCGCAGATCTCGGACCGGTTTCCCGTCACGCAGCGCCGTCCAGGCGCTGACGAATGCCGCCTGCACCACGTCCTCAGCGCGCGCTTCCTCGTGCAGGAAACGCCGCGCATAACGCAGCAGGGGACGGCGATAACGATCAACCACCGCATCGAAGGCACGGTCGTGACCAGCGGCGATCAATTCGACCAGCCGCTCATCAGTCTGCGTACGCAGCAATGTGGTGGAGACGTGTGGTGTCAAACGGTGCTCCGTTCCTGAGACAACCGTACGGGCAAAACGTGACGGATCCTCTACAGGTCAGTTATCGGCACGCCGCGGGCGGCAACCCAGCGCACGACGGGCAGCGCGTCGTGCTTGCGCTCGAACTCGACCGGCGTGTAGCAGTGCACTTCGGCCGGCGCGCCCATCTCGTCGTGCATCCCACAGGCTAGCTGCCTCGTGTACCCGCTCCAGCCAGGGAATAGTCGACGAAGCTTCTCCGAGACGAGGATCACGACGAATTCGGGGCCGCGCTCGCGCTGCGGCAGAACACCGCGGGCATCATCGACGCGGGCGCCCGCCGACGAGCGCCTGCTCGAGCGGCCAGCGCTCGCTCACGCGGCTCGCGAAGCGGGCCAGTTCGGGCTCGTTCAGGGTCGGCTCGGTGGCCACGGCGCGCTCAGCGGAAGTCGTCAGCCGTGTGCGGCCCGACGCACCCGACCGCGAGGTCGTCCGGATCGACGCGGCGAGCGATCTCGACGACCTCGTCGAAGGTGACCGCGTCGAGCTCGGCGATCGACGGAGTCGGGGTCGATGTCCTCGTGGTGGACGATCGTGCGGCCGGCGGCGAAGCGGGCGACCGCGTTGGTGTTCTCGAAGCCGAGCACGCGCCGCCCGGCCGCGTAGGCGCGGGCACGCTCGACCTCTTCCTCGCGCGGGCCCTCGTCGCGCAGCTCGCCGACGATCTCGCGCATCCGCGTGTAGGCCTCGACGCACTTGGTCGAGTCCAGGCCGGCGCCCATCAGCAGCGCGCTGTGGTCGGCCGCGACTGTGGTCGGCCGCGAAGACGGAGTAGGCCAGGCCGCGCTGCTCGCGGATCTCGTCGAACAGGCGCGAGCCCATCGAGCCGCCGAGCAGCGTCGCGTAGATGCTGAACGCCGACGCGCGCGGCGACGTCGCCGGGCGTCGATGTCGGGGCGGTAGAGCATCCGCAGGTGCGACTGGTTGGTGTCGCGCTCCTCGACGAGGATCGCGGGGTCGAAGGCCGGCGCGGGCTCCGCGGCCTCCGGCTCGGGCAGGTCGGGGAAGCGGCCCATCAGCTCGTCGACCGCGCCGTTGGCCGCGACGTGATCGAGGTTGCCGACGATGAACGCGCCGCCGCTGCGGCCCGACCAGCGGCGCTCGCGGAAGGCGACGATCGCCGTCGCGCGAGAACGTGCGCAGGTGCTCCTCGGGGCCGAGAACGGTGCGCCCGAGCGGATGGTCGCCGTAGCCGGCACGCTCGATCAGCTCGCCGGCGACCGCAGCCGGCTGGTCCTTGTAGCGCTGGATCTCCTGGATCACGACGCCGCGCTCGCGGTCGAGCTCCTCGGCGTCGATCAGCGGCCGGCCGGCGAAGTCGGTCAGCAGGTCCATCGCCTCCATCGCGGACTCGGCGCGCACGGTGATGTGGAAGGCGACGAGGTCGTGGCTCGTGTACGCGTTGAGCGCGCCGCCCATCCGCTCGGCGGTCTCGTTGACCTTGCGGTAGTCGTCGTAGATCTCGCCGCCCTTGAACACGAGGTGCTCGAGGAAGTGCGCCATCCCGTTCTCTTCGGCGCGCTCGGTGCGCGCGCCGGCGTCGAAGGCGACGAGCAGCGTCGTGGCGCGTGTTCCGGGGATCGCGATCCGGTGAACGGGAAGGCCGTTCGGGGCTGTGGACGACGTGATCTGGGCCATGCCGCCGAGGGTATCGGGCGCTCGGGTCGGGCACCGCGGCCCGGTAATCTCGGCAGCATGTGTCGCAACATCCGAACGCTCCACAACTTCGAGCCCGCCGCGACCTCTGAGGAGATCCACGCCTCGGCGCTGCAGTACGTGCGCAAGATCAGCGGCTCGACGAAGCCCTCGAAGGCCAACGAGGAGGTCTTCAATCGCGCGGTCGACGAGATCGCGCACATCACGGGCCACCTGCTCGCCGACCTTGTCAGCAACGCGCCGCCGAAGGATCGCGAGGTCGAGGCCGCGAAGGCACGCGAGCGTTCCGCCAAGCGGTTCGCCGCCTGAGCGTGCGGCTGCAGCGCGTCAGCTTGCGGTCGCGTGCGCGATCGCGATGTGCTGTCCTTGCCGCCTGCGGCTCCGACGACGGCGGGTCGGCCGACGGCTCGTCGACCGGTACTCGTCGGCCCGCAGTGGGTGCTCGACACCGCGGCGCTCGGCGTCAGCGGGGCGGACACGGTGACGTCGACGATCCGCTTCGAGGCCGAGCGCGTCAACGGGACCGACGGCTGCAACCAGTTCAGCGGCCCGTACAAGCGTGACGGCTCGAAGCTGACGCTCGGCCCGCTGGCCTCGACCCAGATGGCCTGCATCGGGCCTGCGCAGGACGTCGCGCAGCAGGTGACCAACTGCGCTCGACCGCGTCGCGAGCTACGCGCGTGTCCGGCAAGACGCTGACCCTGCGCGACTCCGGCGGCGACAGCCTCCTGACCTACCACGCGAGCACGCCGGGTGTCGGCGGCGCGTGGGACGTCGTCGTCGGTGCTCTACGACGACGCGATCCGGTCGGTCATCAAGGGCACGGACCTGACCGCGACGTTCGCCGCCGACGCCACCGTGTCCGGTTCTGCGGGCTGCAACACGTTCCACGGGTCCTACGAGGTCAAGGGCGAGAGCCTGCGGATCGGCCCGCTCGCCACCACCCGCAAGGCCTGTCACGAGCCCGAGGGGATCAGCCGAGCAGGAGCACGGCTACATCGCTGCGCTCGAGTCCGTCGTCCGCTTCGAGCAGGCCGGGACCCAGCTGACGCTGTTCAACGCGAAGGGCCAGATGGCGGTCACGCTGAAGCGCTGAGCTGCGAGCGCAATACGCTGGCGGACGATGATTCCGCCGCTCTCGATTCTCGATCTCGTGCCGGTGACCGCGGGCGGGACGCCGCGCGAGGCACTCGAGCGCAGCCTCGACCTGGCGCAGCGCGCCGAGCGCCTGGGCTACGCGCGCTACTGGGTCGCCGAGCACCACAACATGAAGGGCATCGCGAGCGCCGCGACGTCGGTGGTGATCGGGTACCTCGCGGGCGGGACGACCACGATCCGCGTCGGCGCCGGCGGCGTCATGCTCCCCAACCACGCGCCGATCGTCATCGCCGAGCAGTTCGGCACGCTCGAGGCGCTGTACCCCGGCCGGATCGACCTCGGCCTCGGCCGCGCGCCCGGGAGCGACCAGTTCACCGCCGCCGCGCTGCGCCGCGACGAGGCGCGCGTCAACGACTTCCCCGGCGAGGTCCAGGAGCTGCAGGCGTTCCTCGCGCCGGCCAGCCGGGCCAGCGCGTCCAGGCGGTGCCCGGGCGCAGGCTCCGAGGTGCCGCTGTGGATCCTCGGCTCGAGCACGTTCGGCGCGCAGCTCGCGGCGCTGCTCGGCCTGCCGTACGCGTTCGCCTCGCACTTCGCGCCCGACGCACTCGACGAGGCGCTCGCGATCTACCGCGAGCGCTTCCAGCCGTCGGACCAGCTCGAGCGCCGTACGTGATGGCCGGCCTCAACGTCGTCGTCGCGGACACCGACGCCGAGGCGGCGCGGCTGTTCACGACGATCCAGCAGGGCTTCGTCAACCTGCGCCGCGGGACGCCCGGCGTCTACCAGGCGCCGATCGACGACATCGACGAGTACTGGACCCCGCAGGAGAAGCTCCAGGCGAGCCACATGCTGCGGCTACGCCGTCGTCGGGTCGCCGGAGACCGTTCGCGCCGGGATCGAGCGGTTCGTCGAGCAGACGCAGGCCGACGAGCTGATGGTCGTCTCGGCGATCTACGACCACGACGCTCGCGTGCGCTCCTACGAGCTGCTGGCCGAGCTCGCCGGCGGGCCGCGGCGCAAGACCCCGTGCAACCGGCAGGAGAAGCACCCCTCCGCAGCTAACCTCGCCGAAGGCCATGGCTGCGACCGAGGACGAACTTCGCCTGCGCGACGTGCAGGCCGCCCAGCGCGCTTCGAGAGAGCAGGAGCGTGCAGGCGATTCCGCGTACTACGCGCGCCGGTGACCCGGCGAACGCGGTCGAGATGCGCGGCGTCTCGAAGACGTACGACGTCTCGAACGCCGGCCTGCGCAACGCCACCTTCGCGGTTCGCCGCGGCGAGTTCGTGTTCATGGTCGGCCAGACCGGCTCGGGCAAGTCGACGCTGATGCGCCTGCTGATCAAGGAGCTCGAGCCCGACGAGGGCCGCATCCTCGTCGCCGGCCGCGACCTCGCCGAGCTGACGCACAAGCAGGTCCCGTACTACCGGCGCAACCTCGGCGTCGTCTTCCAGGACTTCAAGCTGCTGCCGAACCGCACCGTGCACGACAACGTCGCCTACGCGCTCCAGGTCACCGGCAGCCGCGCAAGGAGATCCGCGCGAAGGTGCCGGACATCCTGCGCCTCACCGGCCTGTCGACGAAGCTGCACCACTACCCCGACCAGCTCTCCGGCGGCGAGCAGCAGCGCGTCTCGATCGCGCGCGCGTTCGTCAACCACCCGCCGCTGCTGCTGGCCGACGAGCCGACCGGCAACCTCGATCCCGAGACGTCGATCGGGATCATGCAGCTGCTCTACCGCATCAACCGCACCGGGCACGACGGTGCTGGTCGCCACGCACGACAACACGATGGTCGACCGCATGCGCCGCCGCGTCCTCGAGCTCGACGCCGGCCGCATCGTGCGCGACGAGATCGGCGGGCGCTACGCCCCGGCGGACGTCAGCACCGCGGAGTTCGGCGCGCTGCTGCGCGAGCCCGCGCCCGAGCCGCGTCGCGCCGGTCACGACGATCCGGGCGACGACTTCGACGACGCCTTCCGCGACTAGATGGTCACTCGATGAAGTTCGGCTTCTTCCTGCGCGAGGCGCTGCGCGGCATGACGCGCAACGCGGTGCCGAGCTTCGCGGCGCTCGCGTCGGTGCTCGTCACGCTGCTCGTCCTCGGCGTGTTCATCCCGATCGTGCAGGCGACGACCGGCGCCGCCAACGAGGTCCGCGGCCGCGTGCTCGTCAACGTCTACCTGAAGGCGAACGCGACGCAGGCGGACATCGCGCGCGTCGGCGGCCCTGATCAGCGGCAACGACCAGGTCGAGAAGGTGCAGTTCGTCAGCAAGGAGAGCGCGCTCAGCGACGAGAAGGCCAAGAACCCCGAGGCCTACCAGCTGCTCGGCTCCAACCCGCTGCCGGACACCTACCGCGTCACGCCGAAGGACCCCGACAAGACCGAGGCGCTGAAGTCCGCGCTCGCGCCCGCGACGCCCGGCGGCGGGCTCGACGACCGTCGACCCGGCGATCGACGTCGTCAAGAACTCCAAGGACGACACGCAGAAGATCCTCACGGCGACGAAGGTCGTGAAGTACACGACCGGCCTGCTCGCGGTCCTGCTCGTGATCGCGTCGATCCTGCTGATCTCGAACACGATCCGGCTGTCGCTCTTCTCGCGCCGGCGCGAGGTCCAGGTGATGAAGCTCGTCGGCGCGACCGACTGGTTCATCCGCTGGCCGTTCGTGCTCGAGGGGATCATCGTCGGCGCGCTCGGCGCGACTGCTCGCGGTGCTGCTGCTCGGCGTGATGAAGGTCGCGCTCGTCGATCCGCTCGTGAGCGACTTCGCGCTGCTCGCCTCGCCGCAGACCGTCGGCTTCGGCGCGCTCGTCGCGATCCTGCTCGCCGCGGGCATCGGCGTCAGCGCCATCGGCTCGGCGATCTCGCTGCGCCGCTTCCTCAACGTCTGAGCGACCGGCGAGCCGCCGCCGCGCCCGTCTACCCTCTGGGGACGGCCTCGTCCGTGCCCCTGCTGATGCCCGCCCGCCGTCGCCGTCACCTGCTGCTCACCGTCGCTCGTCGCGCTCGTCGCGGGCGCTCGGCGTGCTTGCGCTCGGCGTCTGGATCGGCGGTCGCCATCCCGATGCGGTGCCCGAGCCCGGTGCGCGCGTCGCTGACCGGCAGCGAGGACCGGCGCGTCGTCAACGAGGCGCTCGACCTGATCGAGAGCACGTACTACCGCAAGATCCCGCGCTCGGAGCTCGCCGACGACGCGATCGGCGGCGTCGTCGCGAAGCTCAAGGACCGCTTCTCGCAACTACTTCACGCCCGCCGAGTACAAGCGCTTCCAGCAGTCGCAGAACAGCAGCTTCACCGGCGTCGGCGTGAGCGTCGCGCCCGATCCCAAGGGCCTGCGCGTCGCGAAGGTGTTCGACGGCTCGCCCGCGGACAAGGCCGGGATCGTCGCCGGTGACATCTTCGTCGCGGCGAACGGCAAGACGCTCGCCGGCGTCAGCGGCGACGTCGCGACCGCGCGCATCAAGGGGCCGTCCGGGACCGACGTGCGACTGACGGTCGAGCACGACGGGCAAGCGCACGACGAAGACGCTGACCCGCCGCGAGGTCTCCGTGCCCGTCGTCGCCTCGACGATGCGCCACGCATGCGGCAAGCCGATCGGCGTCGTCGCGCTGTCGCAGTTCAGCTCGGGCGCGCACGCCGAGGTCTACGCCGCGCTCAAGCGGCTCGAGAAGCAGGGCGCGAAGGGCTACGTCTTCGATCTGCGCGGGAACGGCGGCGGGCTTGTCGACGAGGCGCAGCTGATCGCCAGCGCATTCCTCCCCGACGGGCGGATCGTCACCACGCGCGGGCGCAACGTCCCGGAGCGCACGCTCGACGCGACCGGCGTCACCGGTGATCGACAAGGACGCCCCGGTCGCGGTGCTCGTCGACGGCAACAGCGCGTCGGCGTCCGAGATCGTCGCCGGCGCGCTGCAGGACCGCAAGCGCGCGACGCTCGTCGGCACGCGCACCTTCGGCAAGGGCGTCTTCCAGGAGGTGATCGAGCTCTCCAACGGCGGCGCGCTCGACATCACTGCCGGCCAGTACTTCACGCCGAACGGGCGCAACCTCGGCGGTCGCGGCGTCTCGACGGGCACGGGCCTGAAGCCCGACGTTCCCGCCAAGGACGACCCGAAGACCCGCGTCGACGAGGGACTTCGCACCGCGCTGCGGACGGCCGGCGGCTGCGAGGTCAAGCCGAAGACCCCGTGAGCGCGCGCAGGCGCCAGGGCGGCGGCGGTCGCGGCCGCCCGCCGGCCGGTCGGCCGGGTGGTCACGGAGGACGGCCGGCTGCGCCGCGTGAGCGCGACGACGGGCGCGGGCCGAACGCGCCATTCGTGGTGCTGCTCGAGGGTCGCGCGCGGTTCCTCGTCGGCGAGCGCATCTTCGAGCGCGGTGGCCATGTGACGATCGGCCGCTCGCCGCGCGAGGCAAAGCCCGGGCGCCTGGCGCTCGTGAAGCCCGCCGCGGGCGGACGCGCCGACGTCCTGAAGGTGCTCGGCGAGCCGCACGTGGCGCGCGACGTGATCGAGGCGCTGATGCTCGACCGCGGGCTCGAGCGCCGCTTCCCGCCGGGCGTCGCGCGGGCTGCGAGCGAGGCCGTCGAGCACCCGGACGCGGCGGCGGCGCGCCGCGACCTGCGCGACCTGCCGACGTTCACGATCGACCCGGCGACCGCGAAGGACTTCGACGACGCGATCTCGGCCGAGGAGATCGGCGGGGACGGGAATCGCATTCGCGTCTGGGTCCACATCGCCGACGTGTCCGCGTACGTGCGCCCCGGCGATGCTGTCGACCGTGAGGCCTACCGCCGCGGCACGAGCGTGTACGTCCCCGGTGCCGTCGAGGCGATGCTGCCCGAGGCGCTGTCGAACGACGCGTGCTCACTCGTGCCGGGCGAAGGACCGGCTCGCGGTGACGGCGGAGCTGGAGTTCGACGGGCCGAACACGACGAAGGCGACGTTCTACCGCTCGCTGATCCGCTCCGACGCGCGGCTGGACTACGACCGCGTCGACCGGATCTTCGCCGGTGACGAGCAGGCCGCAGGACCCGTGGGCCGGGCCGCTGACGGTCGCGCGCGGCGCGGCGGCCGCGCTCGAGACGGCGCGCCGCGACGCCGGTCTCGCGCTCGCGATCGAGTCCTCCGAGCCGGAGTTCCGCTTCGATCGCGGCGGGCACGTGCTCGACGCGACCGCGAGCGTGCAGACCGAGTCGCACCGGCTGATCGAGCACCTGATGATCGCCGCCAACCAGGCCGTCGCGCGGCTGCTCGACGAGCGCAAGGTGCCGACGCTCTACCGCGTGCACGAGCGCCCCGACCCGGTCGCGGTCGATCGCCTGCTCGAGCAGCTCGTCCACGCTCGAGGTCCCGACCCCGCCGGCACCCGAGCGGATGACGCAGACCGAGGCGGCCGAGATCGTCGCGCAGGCGTCGGTGCTCGTCGACGAGCACGTGCGCCGCACCGGGCACGGGCGCGCCGGGCTGACCTTCCTCGTGCTGCGCTCGCTGCAGCAGGCGCGCTACGCCCCGCAGAACCTCGGTCACGCGGGGCTCGGGCTGACCCACTACTGCCACTTCACGTCACCGATCCGTCGCTATCCGGACCTGATCTGCCACCGCGCGCTGCTGTCGGCGATCGGCGCGGGTGAGGACGCCCCGGTCGCGCATGCGCTGGACGAGGGCGGCATCTGGTGCAGCGCGCGTGAGCGCGCGGCGATGGTGATCGAGCGCGACGCCGACCGCGTCGCGCAGTGCTTCCTGCTCGAGCGCGAGCTGTTCGAGGGCGGCTTCGACCGCGACTTCGCCGGCGAGGTCACCGGGCTCGTCGGCAGGCGGCGCGTTCGTGCGCTTCGGCGACGCCGGCGTGCCGGCCACGCACGAGGGCTTCCTCCCGGTGCGGAAGATCAAGGGCGGCTGGTGGGAGCTCAACGAGGCCGGCACGATCCTGCTCAGCGACGAGGGCGGCGCGATCCGGATCGGGGACCCGGTGACGGTGCGCGTCGAGCGCGTCGAGGTGGCGCGCGGACGCGTCGACCTGGTCCCCGTGGACGTCGACGCCGCACGCTGAACGGTTGTCAGTTGCCGATGGCGCCCTCGGGCTGTGACAATCCAGTGTTCATGCGCCATCTCCCGGTCCTCCTGGTGGCGCTTGCGCTGCTCGATCTTCCCTGCCGGTGCCGAGTGCGGCACTGCGTCATGCCGTCCCGTCCGGCGGTGCGACCTCTGGGCCTTGCGACGCGACCGCGCCGTGCACGATCCAGCAGGCGCTCGCCGGCGCCACAGCGACGGACACGGTGCTGCTGGCCGGCGGCACGTACACGTTCGACGACACCGCTGCACCTGACCGTCGGCGAGCTGACGGTCGCAGGGCGACCCGGCCGGCGCGCCGCCGCTGCTGCAGTGGACCGGCTCGCCCGACGCCGAGCGCGATCTACTTCGAGCGCCTACGACCAGACGCTGCGCAACCTGCGCGTCGAGGGCGGCGTGAACGCCCCGTACGCGCTGGTGCGCACGAGCGGGACCGTCGGCAGCGCGACGCTCGACCGCGTGCAGGTCCGCAACGCGGGCAGTGGCACCGGCGTCGCGGTGCGCACCTCGCTGCTGCGCGATTCCGTCGTCACGTCTCGACCGGCGCCGGCGGCGATCGCCGCGATCGTGACGGGCACGGTCACGAGCAGCACGCTCGATCGCCGACGGGCTCGGCGGGCAGGCGCTGTACAGCTCGACCGGGCTTCTTCGGCGGCGACGCCGCCGTCACCGTCCGCAACACGATCCTGCGCGGCGCCGTGTCCGGCTGGGACGGCGTGGCCGAGGACAACGACGGCGTCAGCGGCACCGCGGCGTCGCTCGACGTCGACGCGCTCGAGCTTCGGCGCCGGGCGGCTCGACGAGCGCGGCACCGACACGTCGATCGCCACCGGCACGGCGAACGTCACGACCGTCTCGCCGCTGCTCGCCGGCCTGCCCGGCGGCGCCGACATCCACCAGCTGCGCGGTTCGCCGACGATCGACGCCGGCAGCGCGGCACCGGCCTCGGGCGAGACTCGACATCGACGGCGATCCACGCGTCTTCGGCGCGGCCTCGGACATCGGCGCCGACGAGTACCTGCCGCCGCCGATCGTCGCGCTGCAGACCGTCGTCGTGGGCGACACGAGCGCCGCGATCACCGGTCTCGTGACGCCGCGCGGGTCGGACACGACGTGGTCACTGGAGTACGGCCTGACGGACGCCTACGGGAGCCACGCAGAGCGGCGGGACGTCCCGTCCGGCCGGCGGACTCGCAGTCGATCGGCACGACGCCTCAGCGGCTGAAGGAGGGGACGACCTACCACGTCCGCCTCGTCGGCTCGAGCGCGAAGGGCACGAGCAACGGGCCTGACTGTCACCTTCAAGACGACCACCTCGCCGACTCGGCGACGCGGCGCTCGCCGCGCGTCCGCGCATCACCAGCGGCGAGCCTGACGCACAGCAGCGTGCGCCGCGGCAAGATCGGCGGCCCTGCGCGTGCGCGCTCCGCGCAGGCCGGGACGCTCGAGATCGTGTCGCGCGGCTGCAGGCCGGCCACCGCAGCGGCGGCGCCTGCGTCGCGGCCGAAGCGCAAGCGCTGCACCGCGGCCGTGCGCATCAAGGCGCTGTCGCGCAAGGTGCTCTGCCGGGCACCAACGGGCCGCTTCCCGATCGTCACGACCGGACCTGCGACGCGGCCGCTACCGCCTGACGCTTGCCGTCGTCAGCATCGACGGCAAGCGGTCCACGTCGGTCGTCCTGACGCTGCGCGATCCGGTAGGCGCGGCGGCTACCGGAACGACGCCACGCGGTGCGCACGAGCTCGGTCAGCTCCGGCCCGGCCTTCGCGGTCGAGCCGGCGTCGTACGGCGGCTGCGGGTCGTACTCGATCAGCAGCTGGATCGCCTGGCGTAGTCGTCGCCGGCGATCCGGCCCGGCGAGCGCGAGGCCCATGTCGATCCCCGAGGACACGCCCGGCCGCCGTGACGACCTTGCCCTCGAAGACGACGCGCTCCTGCGTCGGCGTCGCGCCGTAGTCCGGCAGCGGCTCGAGCTCGAGCCAGTGCCCGGTCGCGCGCAGGCCGTCGAGGATGCCCGGCGGCGCCGAGCAGCAGCGACCCGGTGCAGACCGACGTCGTCCACGTGGACGTCTCGTGCGCGCCGCGCAGCCAGGTCAGGAGCCGCTCGTCCTCGAGCAGGTCGCGCGTGCCGGTGCCGCCCGGGACGAGCACGATGTCGGGGTGCGGCAGGTCCTCGAAGGCGGCGGTCGCCTCGATCGCCAGCATGCCGTTGTCGGTGCGCACGAGGCCGGGCTCGTGCGCGAGCCAGGTCACCTGCGCGTCGGGCAGGCGCGACAGGACCTCGTAGGGCCCGATCGCGTCGAGGGCGGTGAAGCGGTCGTACATCGGGATCGCGATGTCCATGGTGGTCTCCTCGTGGTTGTGGGGGCTCATGCGGCGAAGCGTTCGCGGTAGGCGACGGGGCTGACGCCGACGCGGCGCGCGAAGGCGCGGCGCAGCGTCTCGACGGTGCCGAAGCCGCACTGGGCGGCGACGGCGTCGACCGGACGCCGGGGTGCTCTCGAGCAGCAGCCGTGCGCGCTCGACGCGCAGGCTGCTCGACGTAGGCGGCGGGCGTGAGCCCGGTCTCGTCCTTGAACGCGCGGGCGAAGTGGCGCTCGCTCATGTGCGCGCGCTCGGCGAGCGCGCTGACGGCGAGGTCGGCGTCCAGGTTGTCCGACGATCCAGGCCTGCAGCTCGCGCAGCGGGGCGCGCGTCGCGGCCTGCGCGCGCAGGCCGGCGCTGAACTGCGACTGGCCGCCGGGCCGGCGGACGAACAGCACGAGGTTGCGCGCGACCTCGAGCGCCCGCTGCGGGCCGAGGTCCTCCTCGACGAGCGCGAGCGCCAGGTCCATGCCGGCCGTGACGCCGGCCGAGGTGCGGATCGGGCCGTCGGCGACGAAGATCGGGTCCGGATCGACGGTCACCGACGGGTACGCGGCCGCGAGCGCGTCGCACCAGGCCCAGTGGGTCGTCACGCGGCGGCCGTCCAGCAGTCCGGCGCGCGCGAGCAGGAACGCGCCGGTGCAGACGGAGGTCGACGCGACGCGCCCGCGGCGCGGTCGCGGCGATCCACGCGATGAGGCCGTCGTCGGCGTGCGCCGCCCGCGTGCCCGCGCCGCCCGCGACCACGAGCGTGTCGATGGGGCCGCGGACGTCGTCCGAGCGCGAGGTCGGGGACGATCGCGTAGCCGCTCCCGGTGGCCAGCGGCTCACGCGTCGGGCGCGGCGACCTGCACGTCGTACCCGCCGGCCTGCGCGAACACCTCGGCGGGCCCGGCGACGTCGAGCGCCTGCACATCGGGGAAGGCGACGATGACGATCCGGCGACGTCGCATCGAGGCCCATCTTGCGGTCATCGCGCGCATGGCCGCAAGGACAGCTATGCGGACGATTACTGCCATCAGCGATCGCGAGCGCCGTGCGGCCGCGCCGCTACGCTCGATCACCGATGGCCAAGGCCGCGAAGAAGAAGGTCGCCCCGGGCGACGTGGCCTCCAACCGGCAGGCCCGCCACCGCTTCGAGCTGCTCGACAAGCTCGAGTGCGGGATGGTGCTGCACGGGACGGAGGTCAAGGCGCTGCGCGACGGCGGAGCGACGCTGAAGGACGCCTACGCCCAGATCCGCGACGGCGAGCTCTGGCTCTACAACGCTGCACATCCCGCCGTACGGTCCGGCGGCGCGCAACAACCACGAGCCCGAGCGCCCGCGCAAGCTGCTCGCGCACCGGCGCGAGATCGAGCGCCTGGTCGCCAAGCAGCAGGCTGCGGGCCTGACGATCGTGCCGACGCGGATCTACTTCAAGGGCCCCAGCGCCAAGATCGAGATCGCGCTCGCCAAGGGCAAGGACCGCTTCGACAAGCGCCAGTCGATCAAGGAGCGCGAGACCAAGCGCGACATGGATCGCGCGCTCCGCGAGGCCAACCGCTAGCGCTCGGCGAGGACCACGGCGGCGGCCTCCTCGGCCTCCTCGAGCTCACCGCGGACGAGCTGCAGCCCGCGGTCCCAGAAGCCCGGGTCGGCGAGGTCGAGCCCGGCGATCGCCGCCAGCTCCTCGGGGCTGCGTCGAGCCGCCGGCGGCGAGCATCTCCAGGTAGGCGGGGACGAAGCCCTCGCCCTCCTCGAGGTAGCGCGCGTAGACCGACAGCGCGAGCAGCTGCCCGTAGGCGTACGCGTAGACGTAGCCGGGCGAGCCGATGAAGTGGGGGATGTAGGACCACCACGAGCGGTAGCCCTCGGTCAGCTCGACCGCGTCGCCGAGCAGCGCCTCCTGGCTGCTGCGCCCAGAGGTCGCCGAAGCGCTCGACCGACAGCTCGCCCTCCTCGCGGCGGCTCGTGTGCACGGCCTCCTCGAAGCGGTTCATCGCGGTCTGGCGGAAGACGGTCGCGATCGTGTCCTCGAGGTTCGCCGCCAGCAGCGACGAGCCGCGACATCGGGCGTGTCGGTGTCCTCGAGCAGCCGGCGGAAGATGAGCGCCTCGCCGAACACCGACGCGGTCTCGCAGACCGTCAGCGGCGTGTGCTGCTCGAAGATCCCGCGCGGGATCGCGAGCGCGGCGTGCAGCGCCGTGGCCGAGCTCGTGCGCGAGGGTCATCACGTCGCGCCGGCGCGAGGTCCAGTTGAGCATCAGGTACGGGTGCACGCTCGGCGTCGTGTAGGCGCAGAACGCGCCGCCGCGCTTGCCGGGCCGCGACGGCGCGTCGATCCAGCGCTCGTCGAAGAACCGCGAGACGAGGTCGCCGAGCACCGGCGAGAAGCTCGAGTAGGCCTCCTGCACGAGGCCGGTGGCGTCCTCCCAGCGATACTCCTCCTCGTCGTCGGCGATCGCGCGGCGCGGTCGTAGTCGGCGAGGCGCTCGAGGCCGAGCACCTGCGCCTTCAGCCTGTACCAGCGCTGCGGCACGTCGTAGGCGCCCTCGGTCGCCTCGAGCAGTGCGCGCACCGACTCGTCGCTGGCCTCGTTGCTGAGGTTGCGGCTCGACAGCCAGGTGCTGTAGCTGCGCAGCCGGTCGTCGGTCGCCTTGTCCTGCGCGAGCGTGTTGAAGATGTAGGCGCGCGTGCGCAGGCCGGGGGCCAGCGCGGCGCTGACCGCCTCGGCGGTCGCGCGGCGCGATCTCGCGGTCGGGGTGCTGCAGGCGGCTCAGCGCGGCGTCGAGCGGGAGCGGCTCGTCGACGCCCGGAAGATCGACGCGGATCGCGCTCGTCTGCTCGCTGAAGAGGCGCGACCAGGCCTCGCTGCCGGTGACCGACTTCTCGGCCATCAGCTTCTCCTCGGCCTCGCTCAGGAGGTGCGGGCGGTAGCGGCGCACGTTGCGCAGGTGATGGCGCACGCGCTCGAGGCCGTCCGACGCGAGCAGCCGGTCTGCGACGTGCGTCGTCGATCTCCGCCCACTCGAGGTCGAAGAAGACGAGCTTCGTCTCGATCGCGGTCGCCAGCTCGCTGACCTTCGCGACGAGCGCGCCGTTCGCCTCGTCGTCGGTGTCGGCGGCGAAGCGCAGATGCGCGTAGTTGGCGGCGCGGGCGGCGAGGTCGGAGATCGCGCCGAGCTCGTCCATCGCGGCGGCGAGGCCCGGCGCCGTCGAGCTGCGCGACGCCCCCGGCGTAGGTCGGCCGCGAACGCGCCGGCGCGGGTGTCGGCCTCGGCGAGCAGCGTCTCGCAGGCGGCGACACCGCCCCCGTCGACGAGGTCCTCGAGGTTCCAGGTGACGTCCTGGACGGCGGTATCGGTCATGGCGCCGAAGCGTATGACACACGCGTCCGCGGGCCCGTCCGCGGCCAAAATCCACGGAGATTGCGGGTTCGTCGCGCGCGCGGCTCTTGACCGGGAAGGTGAGCTGCTGCGTAAGGTCGATTTCGACGCGGCGCCGAGTCGCAAAGAGCGAAGGCCAGGGATGTAAGGCCACGCCTCCCTCCTCGAAGCGCACTCCTCACGGAGGCGCGCATCGGGTTGAGGGGTCCCGCAGTGGCTCGGCACCGCGTCATTTTCGTTGTGTCTGCGGGCGCCGCTTCCCCCCGAATCGCGGCGACCGTGAAGAACGACACGCCCCTCATGATGAGGGGCGTGTCGCGTTTTACGGGTCAGGCGGACGTCGCCTCGATCCGCTCGCCGATCACGCCGTCGGCTGCGCGCAGGCTGCGCGGGTTGCCCGTGACGGTGGCGACGAACTCGTCGCTGTCCAGCGCGAGCAGCACGCCGTCGTCGAGCGCGCGCACGGTCGCGGTGCGCGGCACGGCGTGCAGCAGCGCGATCTCGCCGAAGAACTCGCCGGGCCCCTCGATGCGGACCTGCTCGCCGTCGATCAGCACCTCGACGCGGCCCTCGGTCGATCACGAAGAAGCGCTCGCCCGTCGCCCTGGCGGACGATCTCCTGACCGCCGGCCATCGGGCACGGCGTCCATCCGCAGCGCGAGGTTCTCGACCGACGCGACCGGCAGCGGCGCGAACAGCGGCACGCCGCGCAGCAGCGCGAACGGGCGCGCCGGGATCGCGTGGCCGGCCTCGAACCGCGCGAGCGTGCGCCAGCGGACGATCGCGAGCAGCGGCAGCGCGGCGCCGACGACGGCGAGCGCTCGCGCGCGTGCCGAGCAGCGCGAGCAGCAGCGGGCGCGATCGCCGCGCCGATGCCGGTGCTCGCGACGTAGGTGCTCTCGACGACGCCGAACACGCGCGAGAGCACCTCGTCGGAGGCGAGCCGCTGCATCAGCGTGAGGCCGGCGGTCTCGACGAGCGTGTAGCCGACGCCGAGCACGAGCAGGCCGGCGAGCGCGACGCCGGTGACCGGCTCGATCGCGATCGCGATCAGCGGCAGCCCGATGCAGAGGCAGCCGATCGCCAGGCCGCCGGCGAGCCGCCCACGGCTCGAGCAGCCCGAGCGCGACGACGCCGCCGAGCGATGCCGCCGATGGCCCACATCGCGTTGAGCAGCCCGACGCCGGCGTCGCCGAGGTCGAGCAGGTCGATCGCGACGACGACGAGCAGGGTGTCGACCATGCCCTCGACGAGCGTGCGTCGCCGACAGCGTGCCGACGAGCGTGCGCAGCTCGCGATCGCCGAGCACCGTGCGGAAGCCCGAGCAGCGCCTCGTGCCCGATCGTCGACGCCCTCGATCGCGCCGGCGGTACTCGGGCGTCGGGTCGCGCGCGATGCCGGCGAGCAGCAGCGCGGCGACGCGCGTACGGCAGCGCGGTCGCCGCGAGCGCGGTCTCGGGGGCGAGGCCCGCGATCAGCAGCCCGCCGCCGATCGCGCCGATGAGGAAGCCGAAGCTCTCGATCGCCGACCACATGGCGTTGGCCGCGGCCATCTGCTGCGGGGTCCGGGCGAGCTGCGGGAGGAGCGCGGCCTGCGCGGGCTTGTAGGCCATGCCGGCGATCGTCTGCAGCGACGCGATCGCGACCGCCACGGCGAGCGGCAGGCCGGCGAGCACGCACGCGGCGACGAGCAGGCCCGAGCCCGCAGCGCAGCAGCGACGCAGACGAGCAGCACGTCACGGCGCGAGTGCCGGTCGCCGATCAGGCCGGTGATCGGCGCCGCGAAGGCGGCCGGGCAGCAGCTGCGCGAGGCCGATCAGGCCGACGGCGGTCGGCGCCCCCGACGCTGTACCCGTAGACCGCGAGCACGATCGTCGACGACCAGTGGGCGAGCGACGTGAACAGCCCAGGCGAACTGCAGCCGGCGCAGCGCCGCTGTCGCGAACGCCGCTCGAACGACCTTGCGAGATGTCGGCCGCTGACGCCCGTGATCCCCGACGGCACGCGGCGCAGGCTATCCGGGTGTCAGCGCGCCGCGAGCAGCTGCGGCGTAGGCGCCGCCGGTGCGGCCGCGAGCGCCGCGTGGGTCCCGCGCTCGACGACGCGGCCGCCGTCGAGGACGACGATCTCGTCCCAGTCCTCGAGGCCCTCGAGCGTGTGCGAGACGACGAGGATGCCGCGCGGCGTCGTCGCGGTTCGCGGCGAGCCCGCGGAGCAGGTCCGCGCGCGCCCTGAGCGTCGAGGTGCGCGGTCGGCTCGTCGAGGACGAGGAAGCGCGCGGAGCGAGGAACGCGCGCGCCAGGGCGATCCGCCGGCGCTGGCCGCCGGAGACCTCGTCGCCGTCCTCGCCGACCTGCGTGTCGAGCCCGTCGGGGAGCCCGGCGATCCAGTCGCCGAGGCCGACCCGCGACGAGCGCCGCGAGGATCTCGTGCGTCGGTCGCGTCGGGGCGGGCGAGCACGACGTTCTGGCGGATCGTCGTCGTGAAGAGGTGGGCGTCCTGGCTCGCCAGGCGCACGGTCTGGCGCACGTGCGACTGCGCGGCCGCCGCGGATGTCCTGGCCGCCGATCGTGCACCGCGCCCGCGCTGCGGATCCAGGAAGCGCACGAGCAGGCGGGCGAGCGTCGTCTTCCCGGCGCCGCTCGTGCCGACGACGGCGACGCGCGCGCCCGGCTCGACCGCGCAGCGTCACGCGCGTCGAGCGCGGGCGCGTCGCGGCCGGCGAAGCGCACCGTCACCGCGTCGGCGACCAGCGCTCCGGCTGGCCGGGAGCGGCCGCGGGCGCCGGCGGATCCGCGACCGGCGCCGGGCGGTCCGTGATCTCCTCGAGCCGCGGCGCCGCGCCCGCGCAGACGTTCAGCCGCTGCGCCGCGTCGGGCAGCGGCGCGACCGCCTCGAAGGCCCCGATCGCGACGAACACCGACGCCGGCCAGCAGGATGCCGTCGAGCGCGCCGCTCGGCGGTCGCGTCCGACGCCGACGGCGGCGACGCCGACGAGCGCCGCGCCCGCGATCAGGACGCCGAGACCGGTGGTCAGCCCGCCGACCACCGCGTCACGGCGCTGCGCGCGCAGCAGCCGCTCGTCCGCCGCGGCGACCCGCAGCGCCCAGTCGCCCTCGCGGCCGTAGACCGCGAGCTCGGGCGCGCCGCGGACGATCTCGACGAGCTCGGCGCTGAGGTCGGCGCGCGCCGGTGCCTGCCGGCGGCCGGAGGCGGCGGTCGCGCGGCTCGCGAGCGCGGGGACGAGGAGCCCGGCGGCCAGCAGCGCCGCGACGAGGATCACCGCAGCGGCGGGCAGCACGATCAGCAGGCCCACACCGACGACGGCGACGACGAGCGCGGCGATCAGCGGCGGGCCGATCGCGCGCAGGTAGAGGTCCTGGAGCGCGTCGACGTCGGCGACGAAGCGGCTCAGGACGTCGCCGCCGCGCATGCCGGCGAGGCCTTCGGGGACGAGCGGCGCGAGCCGCGCGAAGAAGCGCACGCGCAGGTCGGCGAGCACGCGGAACGCGAGGTCGTGCGAGACGAGGCGCTCGAGGTAGCGCAGCACCGCGCGCGTGATCGCGAGGCCGCGCACGGTGACGGTGAAGACGCGTGAGGCTGAGGATGTCGGGCCGCAGCGCGGCCTTGCTGATCAGGACGCCGGCGACCGCGAGCAGGCCGACCGCGGCGAGCACCGACGCCCGCACCGAGCGCGATCGAGGCCGCGACGCGGCGGCGCTGCGGGCGCACGAGCCTGGCGGCGCGCAGCAGCGCTCCGCGGCGTGCGGGGAGGGGGGCGACGCGGTCACGACGGCCGCTCCCGCGGCGACCGGCTGCGAGGACTGCCGGACGCCAGGCGCAGCACCCGGTCCGCGCGGCGCGCGAGCGCGGGATGGTGCGCGATCAGCAGCGTCGTGCGGCCGGCGGCGAGCCGCTCGACCGCGGCGCCGACGTCCTGCGGCCGTGCGCGGCGTCGAGGTGCGCGGTCGGCTCGTCGAGCACCAGCGAGCGGGGCGTCGCGCAGGAACGCGCGCGCCAGCGCGACGCGCTGCGCCTCGCCGGCCGAGAGCGTCCGTCCGCCGTCGCCGATCCGCGTCGCGCGCCGTCCGGGAGCGTCGTCGACGAGCTCCTCGCAGGCCGGCGTCGGCGAGCGCGCGCTCGCAGCGGCGCCGGTCGACGCGCCCGGGTCGCTGAGCCGCACGTTGTCCTCGAGCGTGCCGGCGAACAGCGTCGCGCGCTGCGGCACCCAGGCGACCTGCCGGCGCCAGTCCTCCGGCGCGCTCTCGCGCAGGTCGAGCGCCGTCGCAGCGCACCGCGCCCGGAGTCGGGGTCCAGCAGCCGCAGCAGCAGCGCCGCGAGCGTGCTCTTGCCCTCGCCGCTCGGGCCCGACCAGCGCGACGAGCTCGCCCGGCTCGATCCGCAGGCTCAGCGCCGTCGAGGACGGGCGCGCCGCGACCGGGGTAGGCGACGCGCACGTCGTCGAGCTCGATCGTGCCGCGTGCGCACGTCCGGCGCGGGCAGCGGGCTCGCGGGCTCGCTCACGGCCGCCGGCGTGTCGAGCACCTCGAACAGCCGTGCCGGCGGCCTCCAGCCCGTCGGTGCTCGCGTGGAACTGCTGGCCGACCATGCGCACGGGGAGGTACAGCTCGGGCGCGAGCAGCAGCACGGACGAGCCCGACGGCGAACGTCAGGTCGCCGTCGATCAGCTGCACGCGCGACGGTCGCGGCGACGAGCGCCGTGCCGATCATCGCCAGCAGCTCGAGCACGAGCGACGAGAGGAACGCGATCCGCAGCGTCGCCATCGTCTGGCGCCGGTAGGCCTCGCCGGCCTCGGCGAGCGTCTGCGCCTGCGCGCCGTCGCGGTCGTTGGCGCGCAGCGTCTCGAGCCCGCGCACGACGTCGACGAAGTGCGCGCTCAGCAGCGAGAGCGTCTTCCAGCGCGTCTGCGTCGCGCTGCGCGCGGCCAGGCCGATCAGGATCATGAAGAGCGGGATCAGCGGGACGGTGACGAGCAGGATCAGCCCGGCGGCGAGGTCGTGCGGGATCACGTAGACGAGGATCACGACCGGCACGAGCACCGCGAGCACGAGCTGCGGGAGGTAGCGCGCGAAGTACGCCTCGAGCGCGTCGACGCCCTGCACCGCGGTCGTGACGAGCTCGCCGCTGCGCTGCTCGCGCAGGCCGGTCGGGCGCGCACGCAGGATGTGCTCGGTCAGCGCGTGCCGCGCAGCTCCGACATGACGCGTCCGGCGCCGAGCCGGCCGGACGCCTCGAAGCCGGCGGCGCAGAGCGGCGCGGGCGACGACGACGACGGCCAGCGCGAGCAGCTCGTCGTCGAGCTCGGAGAGGCCCTGCCTGGTCGAGGAACGCGCGCGCGACGATGCGGCCGAGCAGGATCGCCTGGGCGACGACGAGCACCGCGGTGACGACACCCAGGACGACCGCGACGACGAGCGGCGCGCGCGCGGTGCGCAGCCTCGCGCAGCAGCCGGCGATCGGTGCGCGCGGCGCTCATGCTGGGCGCCGGAGCGTCAGACCGGGTCGCTGAGGTCGACGAAGACCAGCAGGTGCAGCGTGATGCCGTCGGCCGCGCCGTCGAGGTTCAGCGCGAGCAGCCCGCGCGCCGCGATCTGGCCGCTGACGGTGATCGTCGTCGTCGGGGCTCGTCGGCGCGACGCCGCAGCGGATGATCTGCGCGGCGCCGGCGCCCAGCTTCAGGGTCATCGTCACGCGCCCGCCCGCGCCGACGCGTCATCGCGGTGGCGCTGGTGACGGCGATCGCGCGCGGCGGAGCCGCGTCCGGGCAGAGCGGGTCGGTGGCGAGCGCGACCGGGACGAGCGGCGCCGCGCACGCGGGTGATGGGGATGTCCTGGTGCAGCCGGAACGGGGAGGGGATGAACCCGCGCAGCTCGCCGTTGACGGGTGCCGTGCGGTCGGCGTGGCCCGGGGCGGACAGCGTGATCGTGCTGCCGGCGAGCAGCCGGATCGACGCCGGGCGTGTCGACGAGCCCGGGCCCGAGCTCGCCCTTGCCGCGCCGGATCGTGAACGTCGTCCGTGCGACCAGCGCAGCCGCGCCTGCCGGCTCGCCGCGAGACCGATGCGACGGCCGTGCCGGGACACCACTTGCGCGTCTCGACATCACGGCCCGTCGGCCGGAACGTGGCGGTGACGAGCCCGTCGCGCGCGCCGCTGCAGCCCGGTCTTCGCCGTCACGTGCGTGCAGACGAGCTTCGTGCTCGACGGCGGGCCGGTCTTCAGCGTGACCGTGTAGCCGGGCGCTCGCCGGCGCGCCTGCGGCGGCCCGCCAGGTGACCGTGATCGGCGTCTTCAGCGTCGGCGCTCGCGGGGAGACGCGCAGCGACGCGGTCGCCGGCTTCGCGACGGCCGCGGACGGCGCGAGCAGGACGGCGGCCAGCAGGCCGGCCGCGAGCAGCGTCAGCGGGTGTCGGGTGGCGGTCAGACCCGCAACCTACCGCCGCTGGAGCGGGCGCGGGGCTAGTAGCCGAGCGTCTTGTAGCTGATGCGCTCGCAGCTGGTCAGCTTGTAGCGCTTGCGGCTCTTGCGGCTGAGGTAGAGGATCGTGTCGCCGTGGCCGCAGTAGATGCGCCCGCGCCCGAAGTGCGCGTGGATGACGTCGCGCGCCGCCGCCGCTGCGGATCACGTTGTAGCCGTGGCTGGCGTAGATGAAGTCGCGTCCCGGGCCGCCGCTGAGGCGGTCGAACTGGCCCGACGGCTGACCACTGGGCTTGTAGTCGCCCCAGATCACGTCGCCCCACGGGCCTGCGTGGATCGTGTCGCTCCCGTGGCCGCCGAGCAGCTCGTTGTGCCGCGCGGCGCTCGAGACGTGGACGGAGTCCTTGCAGGTGCCATGGAAGACGCACTTGCGCGGCTGGCCGACGCAGGTCGAGTCCTCGTGCAGCCCGTCGCAGGAGTAGGTCGCAGTCCTGGCCGCCGAACGGGTCGTGACCAGGCCGCGCGTCGAGCGGACGCGACTGGTCCTGCTTGTTCATCAGCAGCATGCCGTTGATGCGCGGCCAGCCCTTATGGCTGGTGTTCGCGCCTGCGACGGCGGCGCTGAGCGGCGCCCGCGAGCAGGATCGCGAGGACGGCGAGGAGCGAGGGGCCCGGGCTTCAACATGTGCTGCTGGTCCTTATCGGCTCGAAGGGGCGGGCTCCACTAGTCTGTAGGACGTATGGAGGTTCCATTCGTTACGCATGGGATTTTCCGACGTGAAGTTGCAGTTCCCCGGGGACGACAGGCTTCGACGCGGTCGGTTCCGCTGGGGCAGTTGCGAGTCGAGGTGCCGGAGGCCTCGTTAAACCCCGGCAAACCAATACGTGCGGACTCTCACGAGTACGCCCTCGCCGCTTAGCAACTAGCTAAGTCGTGAGGTCCGGCCCCTCGCCTGCTGGCCGCGGGGATGTGTCGGATCAAATGCCAGCTCACCCGGGGAGGATCGCTCCCGCCAAACTGGGGAAATTTTCGGGAGCTGGCTCTTCGGAACCCCGTCCGCAAGGCGACCGGAGGGCGAGATCAGAGTGCGGACTATGCTCGTAGAAGCTGTTGCAGCGCGATTGCGGACGTGGGTTCGATTCCCACCGTCTCCACTTCAGTTCCAGGTCCGCTACGCGCGGTCGAAGCGCCCGCGCGACGTCAGCGGTGTCTGGCGCACGACCTCGGGGAGGTACTCGTCGAGGAAGACGCGGGCGACGAGCTCCTGTCGCGAGGCGACGCCGACCTTCTCGTAGAGGTTCTTGACGTGGTCCTCGACGGTGTGCGGGGAGACGACGAGCGTCTCGGCGATCTCGGCACGCGACAGGCCACGGGCCAGGAGCGTCGCGACCTCGCGCTCGCGGGCGGTTGCGCCGAACGCCTCGAGGCGGACCGTCGCGGACCGCGCGCCCGTCGCCGGCTCGAGGACGACCGCGACCCGGCCGTCGTCCGGAGGCCCGGGCAGCGAGGCGTGCAGCGTCACCCAGCCGTCGCTGCCCGGGCACGGTGACGACGTTGCCGCCGCCCTGACCGCCGTCTGGCGCGGAGCGGACGAACGACGCGAGCGCGAGCACCGGCGTGGCGATCGTCTCGTCGGTGTAGCCCGACTCCGCGGGATGCAGCGAGGCGAGCAGGTCGCGTGCCGGAGGGGTGATCAGCTCGACCTCGTCGTGTGGGCCGAGCACGACCATCCCCGGCGCCTCGGCGCCCGTGATGCGGCGGGCCGCATCGAAGCGCAGCGACGCGCGGATGCCGCGGGCGATCGCGCCGGTGAGGGCGGCGAGCGCGTCGGCGTCGCGCTGCTGGAACGCGCCGCTGCTCGCGCGGCGGGCGATGTGCACGGCGCCCCAGACGCGCCCGCGGATGACGAAGGCGCCGCGCAGCTCGTGCGGGATGTCGGCCGGCAGCAGCAGGTCGCGGTAGCGCGGCGCTGCGCTGCGGGATCGCCGCGGGTGACGTGGTCGAGGATGCCGACCGGCACCCGCCGCGCGGCGAGGCCGGCGAACGTGTTGACGTCGTCGACCATGTACTCGCTGCGGACGATCAGCTCCCCGGCGGCCGGGGTCTCGTTCGGCGTGAACACGCCGCGCTCGATGAGCTCCTTGGGCGCGTCGCTGGTCAGCAGCCGCGTGCTCGGGTCCAGCGTGTGCCAGCAGCTGGCGTCGTTGTCGATGACGTTGCGCAGCCGCGGGGACAGCTCGGCGAAGAACTCCTCACGCGGCAGTCCCCGTGAGCCGAGCCGGCTCGATCTCGTCGATCAGGCGCTCGACCGTCCATCCCATGCGGGCGAGTCTCGCACGCCGCGCAGGAAAGATCCCCGCGACGCGGGGGGTGGTTCGCGCCGGTCGCGCAGGATCAGGCTGCAGCGCATGTCCTCCACCAACGCAGCAGACACCACGACGACCGCGCCGGACGGCGCCCTCGCACCCATCGCTCTCGGTCCCGGTGAGGGAGAGCACTTCTGGTTCTTCGGCGGCCTGACGACGATCAAGGCCGACGGCGCGGGGACCGGCGGCCGCATGATGCTGACCGAGCAGACCGCGCCGCGCGGCTCCGGCTCGCCGCTGCACGTCCACCACAACGAGGACGAGTGGTTCTACGTCCTCGAGGGCGAGCTCACGATCTGGGTCGCGGGACAGACCGTCGTCGCTCCGGCAGGCTCGTTCGTGTTCGGCCCGCGCGACGTGCCGCACACGTTCATCGTCAGCTCCGACGAGGCCCGCTTCCTGCTGGTCACGCAGGCGGCCGGGTTCGAGGGCTTCGTCCGCACGCTCGGGACGCCCGCTCCGGTCGCGGAGATCCCGCCGGCGCCGACTGCGCCGCCCGACATGGAGCCGGTGCTGCAGGCCGCCGCCGACCACGGCCTCGAGATCCTCGGCCCTCCCGGCATCCCGGCCTGAGGTCGCCGGCCGTTCGGGCGCGAGCGAGAGCCGCCCTCGGAAGGCGGCTCTCGCAGGCGGGCTTCGAGCCCACGAGGGCGCCCGGCACCAATAGGGTCCTTCGCGGAACCGAACCATGCAGATCGGCGTCGTCTACCCACAGATCGAGCTCGGAGGCGATCCGGCCGCAGTGCGGCGGATCGGCCGTGCGGTCGAGGACCTCGGCTTTGACCACCTGCTCGCCTACGAGCACGTGCTCGGCGCAGTCCACGCCGGCCGGACCCCCGCGCTGACCGGCCCGTACACCGAGCAGCACCCGTTCCACGACCCGTTCGTGATGTTCGCGCACCTTGCCGCGATCACCGATCGCATCGAGTTCGCCACGGGCATCCTGATCCTCCCGCAGCGTCAGACCGCGCTCGTCGCGCGGCAGGCGGCGGATGTCGACCTGTTCTCGGGTGGGCGCCTGCGCCTCGGCGTCGGTGTCGGCTGGAGCCCGGTCGAGTACGAGGTGCTGGGCCAGGACTTCCGCACCCGCGGCGCGCGGCAGGAGGAGCAGATCGGTCTGCTGCGCCGCCTGTTCACGGAGCCCGTGGTGGACTTCTCGGGTCGCTTCGACCGCATCGACCGGGCAGCGCTGATCCCCAAGCCGACGCGCTCGATACCGATCTGGCTCGGCGGATCCTCAGACGCGGCGTTCGACCGCGCCGCCAGGCTCGCCGACGGCTTCATCTTCGTCGGCGGTGGCGTCGAGCGCACCGCCGGCGCCTGGTCGCGGCTGCAGGAGCGCGTGGACGGTC
Source organism: uncultured Actinomycetes bacterium (assembly GCA_963821685.1). Taxonomy (GTDB): domain Bacteria; phylum Actinomycetota; class Thermoleophilia; order Solirubrobacterales; family Solirubrobacteraceae; genus F1-60-MAGs163. Next base: position 31,749 of record CAWGEW010000003.1, read on the forward strand.
ACGGGCGGCCGGTCGCCGAGTTCGGCGGGGACTACATCGTGCGTTGCGAGGGCGGCGTGGACGATCTCGTGGCGGAGATCAGCGCCTGGCGCGAGGCCGGCGGCTCGCACATCTCGGTGCTCACGATGGGGCTCGGCCTGGACTCCGCGGACGCCCACGTCGAATACCTGACCGCGGTCGCAGAGGCGCTCGGCCTGACGGCGTAGCCCGGCGAGCGCGCCCTTGACAGGAGGTTAGATCCTGCTAGATTCATAATAGTTATGGATCAGCAACTAACCATCGACGAGCTCAGCCGCAACCGCAGGGTCGGCGTCCTGCTCGATCTGCTGCCTGAGCCTGCTTCATCGTCGGGCTCGACATCACCGCGGTGAACGTCGCCCTGCCGTCGATCGGGCAGGACCTGCGACGCCGGCATCTCCGGCCTGCAGTGGACCGTCGGACGCCTACACCGTCGTGATGGCGAGCCTGCTGATGCTCGTCGGGCTCGACGGCCGACCGCCTCGGCCGCAGGCGCGTCTTCGTGACCGGGCTGACGCGTCTTCTCGCTCGCCTCGGTGCTGTGCAGCCTGGCGCCGAGCGTCGGACTGCTCGTCGCGTTCCGCGTGCTGCAGGCGGTCGGCGCCTCGATGCTGAACCCGGTCGCGATGTCGATCATCACCAACACCTTCACCGACCCGCGCGAGCGCGCCCAGGCGGTCGGCGTCTGGGGCGCGGTGTTCGGCATCTCGATGGCGCTCGGGCCGATCGTCGGCGGCGCGCTCGTCTCCTCGGCCGGCTGGCGGTCGATCTTCCTGATCAACATCCCGATCGGGCATCGCCGCGATCGTCCTGACGCTGCGCTTCGTCCCCGAGTCCAAGGCGCCGCGCGCCGCGCCGCTTCGACCCGGTCGGCCAGGCGCTGGTGATCGTGCTGCTCGTCCGCGCTCACCTACGGGATCATCGAGGCGCCCGAGCCGCGGCTGGACCTCGCCGCTCATCGTCGTCGCGTCTCGGCGCTCGCCGCCGGCGCGCTGATCGGCCTGCTGGCCTACGAGCCGCGCCGCGAGCGAGCCGCTGATCGACCTGCGGTTCTTCCGCTCGATCCCGTTCTCCGCGTCGATCGTGATCTCGGTCGCCGCGTTCGCCGCGTTCGGCGGGTTCCTCTTCCTGAACACGCTGTACCTGCAGGAGGTCCGCGGCCTCTCGCCGGTCGCAGGCCGGGCTCGCCGACCGTGCCGATGGCGCTGATGACGATCGATCGCGTCGCCGCTCTCGGGCCGGATCGTCGGCCGCCGCGGCCCGCGCGATGCCGCTGGTGATCGCCGGCGTCTGCCTGGTCGTCGGCTGCGCGATGCTCACCGGCATCGACGCCGACGACGCCGCTCGCGCAGCTGCTCGCGGCGTACGTCGTCTTCGGGCTCGGCTTCGGCTTCGTCAACGCGCCGATCACCAACGCCGCCGTCTCCGGGATGCCGCGCGCCCAGGCGGGCGTCGCCGCCGCGATCGCCACGACGTCGCGCCAGTTCGGCCAGACGCTCGGCGTGGCCATCGTCGGCGCGATCGTCACCGCTCACGCGTCGGCGGGTCGGCCCACGCGGACCTGCCGTCGGCGAGCCACCCGGCTGGTGGATGCTGACGGCCTGCGGCGGCGCGGTGCTGGTGCTCGGCTTCGTCGGCCACCAGCAGCCGGGCCGACGCGTCGGCGCGGCGCACGGCGGCCGAGCTCAACCCCGAAGCGCTCGCTGTCGTAGGCTGGTGGCGCGATGACCGCACGCACCAAGGACCGACGCAGCGACCCGGCCCGCGAGGTCTGGCTGCTGATGTCAGCGACCTCGTGCTCGACCACGAGCGCCGGCGCGAGGTCACCGACGCGCTCGGCATGAGCTTCGGCCGCACCCGCGCGCTGCGCCGGCTCGCGCGCCGGCCGATGTCGATGGGCGAGCTCGCCGCGTGCGCTCGGGATCGACCGCCCGAACGCGACCGTGCTCGTCGACGACCTCGAGTCGCAGGGCCTCGTGCGCCGCCGGCCGCATCCCGACCGACCGGCGCGCCAAGCTCGTCGAGGCGACGCGCAAGGGCAAGGACTGGCGCGGCGTGCCGACGAGATCCTCGGCACGCCGCCGCCGGCGCTCAGCGACGCTGAACGCCGAGGATCTCGAGGTGCTCCGGCGGATCCTCACGAGCGTCGCCACGCCGAAGTAGCGCGACGACGCTTGCGCGCGGCTGTCAGGGCGAGAGCGAGAAGGGCGGATAGCGGTCTGTCGTGAGCAGGATCGCGTAGGCCCCGACGCGCACGGTCCAGCGGCCGACGCCGACGACGAAGTCGAACAGCCCGCGCGGGTAGCGCCCGGTGAACAGGATCGCGAACCACGCGATCACGATGCAGACGAAAGCGGCGAGCCACAGGAACGTGAGCACGATGAAGTGCGGGATCGCCAGGAACCACTTGAAGAGTGGAAACCAGCGGTTGAGGTCCCTGGGTACGTCGGGGTACTCGAGGTCGAGATGCAGCGACTGCTGCTCGTCGGTTGACGGGTACTGGTCATCGAGCAGCAGGGCGTACACCGACACGCGCGAGGAGAACCGCAGCAGCTCGCGATTCCAGTCGAACCACCAGCGCGGATACTTCTCGCGGAACAGGATCATCAGCAGCGGGCCGAGGAACAGCAGGCCGCCGGCGCCGAGCGCGACCGTGGTCGTCCCCGACCCGGCCCCGTTCGAGTACGTCTGGGTTGCTCCGGACACCGCAGCCAGCACGATCGCGATCGGGATGATCGTGAACACGCGAAAGAACGTCGTCAGGCGGTTGAGCGGTCGGTCGGGGTAGTCGACGTCGAGCTGGACGGGGTAGGCGGCCTGTCCCACTGGTGGGTCTTCGGGCATTCGTCGCTCCGGTCAGATGCAGGGTCGGGGGGACGAAGTCTTCAGACGCGGCAGGCCGGGGACCATCCGTAGTCGGCACAGATCCCTCCGTGCGAACTACTGAGCCGGCAGGCAGGGCGGAGGGCTCGACCGGCGATACTGACCCGGTGGCGTTCGTCCCACCCGCCCGCCATCTCCTGCGCGCCAAGGACCTCGCCGACGCCCGCTACGTCGAGCCGCTCGACGGTCGACGACCTCGCGCGCGCGGCCGGCCTGTCGCCGGCGCACTTCAGCCGTGAGTTCCGGCGCGCGTTCGGTGAGACGCCGCACCAGTACCTGCTGACGCGCCGGCTCGAGCGCGCGGCCGCGCTGCTGCGGACGACCGACCGCTCGGTCGCCGACATCTGCCTCTCGGTCGGGCTGCAGAGCGTCGGCTCGTTCACGACGAGCTTCGGGCGGATGTTCGGGATGTCGCCGACCGCCTACCGCGCGGCCTATCCGCCGGCCGCCGCGTACGCCGTGATCCCGAGCTGCGTCACGCGCGTCTACGGCCGTCCGCAACACCGCACGTTTCGAGAAGACAGCCGGGCCGCCGCGAGCTAGCTTGGCCGTCGACCCGCTGTTCGACCAGGAGGACCCCTGATGATCAAGATCGCCAACGCCCAGCTCTGGGTGCACGACCAGGACGAGGCGCTCGCGTTCTACACGCGAGAAGCTCGGCTGGGAGGTGCGCGTCGACGCCACCGTCCCCGAGCTCGGGAACTTCCGCTGGCTGACCGTCGGCCCCGCGAGCCAGCCGGACTTCGCGGTCGTGCTGATGGCCATCCCCGGCGCGCCCGTGCTCGACGACGAGACGGCGGAGCAGATCCGCACGCTGATGGCCAAGGGCTTCGCCGGCACGGTGTTCCTCACCACCGACGACTGCCAGGCCTCATACGAGGAGCTGAAGGCGCGCGGCGTCGAGTTCACCGACGAGCCGACGGACCGCCCCTACGGCGTCGACGCCGGCTTCCGCGACCCGTCCGGCAACGCGCTGCGGCTGACGCAGGTGAAGGATCTCGCAGCAGTTCGCGACCGCCTGACGCGGCCGGCTTCAGTCGTCTCCGGGCTGGGCCAGGCGTGCGCCCGCGAGCACGGTCCCGGAGAACGACTTGGCCTTCGCCGACCTGGCCAGCGGCTTCAGCGCGAACAGGTCCTGGACCGAGCGCAGCAGCGAGTAGGGGTCGTACGCGACCTCGTCGCTGCTGCCGGCCGTCGCCCACTTCGAGACGAGCAGCGTGCCGTTGCGCACCGGCTTCAGCGGGTCCGGCTGGGGCACCGCGCTGCCGGCGAACGTGACGATCAGCAGGCCGTCGGCCTTGTAGGCCGGCGAGGCGAGGATCTTCGGCACCCACGCGGCGAGGAACGCGTCGGCGGCGGGCGCACCGCCGGCGCTGCCATCGACGCACGGCGACTCGCTGCCGTCGTTGCAGAGGTTCGGCGCGATGTACGAGTAGCTCGGCGTCGTCTTGACCGTCTGCAGATCCTGGTCCAGCCGCGCGAGCGGACCGTCGTTCGCGTCGCAGTCGCCGAGGTCGAGCAGCGAGTGGTAGTAGACGAACGGGTTGTTGCGCGTGGCGTAGCCGTCGCCCGGGCGCGCGTGCGTCGTGTCGTCGACCGCGTTCGAGCCCGGCCGGCGGCACGAGGCCTTCGCCGGCGTGCCCTTGTCGAGATCCTCGACGTACGCGCGCCAGGTGCGCCCGGAGGCCGTCAGCTGGTCGCCGATCGTGATCACGGAGCTCGGGAAGACGCAGCCGGCGACGGCGATCTCGCCGGCCTTCGTCGGCTTGGTCGGCGGGTGGGATCTCCGTGAACGCCGGGCAGTCGGAGCGGGTGTCCGCGTTCGGCGGCTGGCCGCCGATCATCGCGAGGCGGTCCGGCAGGCCCGCGCTTCCGAGCGTGCTGTAGTTCGTCAGCAGCGCCCCCTGCGGGCGCAGCTGCTGGGAGAGGTAGGGCGTGCCCGAGGCCGTGCTGAACGCGGCATCGAAGCCGCGGCCCGCGAGCGTGATCTGGAAGACGTGCTTGATCTGGCTGGGCTTGGCCACTGCCGGATCGGGCGTCGTCGTCGTGTCCTGCGACGTGTCGGTCGTGTCCGCATCCGTCGTGTCCGTGGTCGTGTCGCTCGTGGTGTCGGTGGTCGACTCGTCGCTGACGTCGCTCACGTCGCTCGTGTCCGTTGCCGGGTCGTCGGCGCTGCTGTCGGCGGGCACATCGCTGTCCGCCGGCGCACTCTCGGCGGGCGTGGCGGCGACCGGGAGGGCCGCGTTCACCGTCACCGGCCCGCGCACGGCGGAGCTGATCAGCGACGCCGTGTTGTCGGACGAGAACGCGCCGCCCGCCAGAACGGCGAGCGTCGAGAGGCCCGACAGCACCGAGAGGACGATCAGCTGGGCGCGCGTCATGACGGCGGGTGCGCCTCAGGGACGGTGTCGGGACGCGCGGGCAGCGCCATGCCGCAGCGCGAGCAGAAGCGCGAATCCAGTCCGTGGACGGCACCGCACGACGGGCATGCGCCCGCGGGCGGACCGTCCTCACCGCGCAGCGCGCGCTCGACCTCGGCCAGCTCGGCGTCGACGCGCTGGAGCTCCGCGGCCTTCAGCGTCAGGACGTCCATGCGCACGTGGTCGCGGATCGCCATCTCGTAGAAGACCCCGCCGAGGTCGGTCTGCATCGCCGTGAAGCGCTCGATCAGGCGGTCACGCTGTGCGACCAGTTCGGGGTGGGCGGGAGCCGCGGGCTGCTCGGGCGTTGCGCGCCGGGCCTGCGCGGCCGCCTTGTCGGCGGGCACCATCCCGTCGGGGAGGCCGCTGGCCTCGCCCTTGGTCCCTCGGCGGATGCGCTGGATCGGGTTCACGGGATGACGATCGTGTCGGGCAGGTTCTTCTGGGACTCGACGTACGCCTTGCCCTTGGCCTTGTCGATCGTCTTCAGCGCCTGCTTGCTGTCCTTGATGTCCTGGGCGGTCGGCTTGGACCCCTCGAGCTGACGGGCGGTGCCGTACTTCGTCTTCGCCAGCACCTTCCCGTTCTTGGGGGCGGACGACGAGGAGGCGGAGTTGCTCGATCCGCCGGCCGAGGACGTCGTGCCGCCGGTCGTGGCCGCCGTCGCCGCGCCGGCGCCGCCGGCCACGACGTTGACGACGGGCGCCTTCTGCACCTTCAGCGCATTGACGACCTGCTGGTCGCTGCTGTCGCCGCGACCGACGAGCACGCCGAGCGCAGCCGCGATCGGGATCAGCGCGATCGCGGCAGCCAGCTTGCCGCCGCCGATCACGGTGCGCGACGAGGCCGCGCTCGGCAGCTTCGGTGCCGTCCGCGCGCGCCGGGCCTCCGCGAGGTAGCGCGCGACCGGGTCGTCGACGTTCGCACGGTGGGTCCCGCAGACCACGCAGTAGCGCTGGCGCTCGTCGAGCGGCGCCTGGCACTGGTCGCACGGCTCCCACGGCGATGTGGTGGCTGCGGCGTCCGGCTCGCTCGGGCCGTTCGGCTCGCTGGGGGCGTAGTGCTCGGTCATGGCCATCTGTCGGTCCTCATTCGAAGATCGTCGGGGACGCCAGAAATCGGATCTGCTGTTCGCCGGGGCGACCGGTCAGGGGAACGCGCACGGTCGCGCTCGCCCCGGGAGCGAGGCGCGCGAGCCCCGCCCGTGCCCGCCGCGACGTAGCGCCCGCCTGCGGAGGCGACGGCGTAGACCTGCAGTGCGGACTGTGGGATGGCGGACGCGTTCTCGACGCGCACACGCGCTGTGCGTCCGGCCGATCCGGGCGCGGGGGAGACCTCGATCGCCGGCAGCGTCGACGCGCGGCTGAGGGCCGGCGATGTCTGGGCGCCCACGGTCGCGAACGGCTGTGAGCGCTTCGCTGTGGCGCGCTTTGTGTGGAACACCCAGGTCGCACGGCCGCCGGCGGGGATCGCCGGGACGTGCGTCTGAAACCAGCCCAGTCCCGGCTGCGCGTTGAGCGCGCGGCGTGCGCCGCCGGGCCGGCGAACGCCGACGGCGATCGGGACGTCGGTCAGCGGCTTCGTCGCACTGCTCTGCAGGTCGACGACGATCGCGGTCGACCGCCGGTCGCGCACGAGCGCGACGTTGCGGACGTGCACGTCTGGGCTGGGCTGCGTGACCTGCTGGGCCTTGCGGCTGGCAACCTCGCGCTTGGCCGCGAGCTCGGCGCGCTCGCTCTTGCGCTGCGTCGAGTCGGCGCAGCCGCCGAGCAGCAGCAGGCAGGCGAGGCCGAGGCCGATGAGCGGGCTAGCCGAACGCACCACTGAGGTACTCCCGTGTCTTCTGCTTCGCGCGGCTCGCGGAACACCTGGTCGGCGCGGCCGTACTCGACGAGCTCGCCGAGGTACATGAACGCCGACGTAGTCGGCGATCCGGTAGGCCTGCTGGAGGTTGTGCGTGACGATCACGACGGCGACCTCCTCGCGCAGCTGCACGATCAGGTCCTCGATCACCTGCGTCGACTGCGGGTCGAGCGCCGAGCACGGCTCGTCGAGCAGCAGCACCTCCGGGTCGGCCGCGAGCGCGCGAGCGATGCAGAGCCGCTGCTGCTGGCCGCCGGACAGCCGCAGCGCGGGGTGCGACAGGTCGGCCGCCGACCTCGTCGTAGAGGCCGGCGCGCGCGAGCGCGTCGTGCACCGCGTCCTTGAGCGCGGCGCGCTTGGGCCGGCGCGAGGCCTGCTCGCGCAGGACGTACGCGATGTTGTCGAACACGCTCATCGGGAACGGGTTCGGCTGCTGGAAGACCATCGTCACGCGCCGCCGCAGGCCGGTCGGCTCGAGCGTGGCGATGTCGTCGCCGTCGAGCGTGATCCGGCCCTTCATCGACGCGCCCTTGGTCAGCTCGGTCAGGCGGTTGAGCGAGCGCAGCAGCGTCGTCTTGCCGCAGCCGGACGGTCCGATCAGCGCGAGCACCTCGCCCTGGCGGATCGGCAGCGAGACGGAGTTGACGGCGAGCTTGGGGCCGTAGGCGATCGACAGGTCCTCGACGCTGCATCCGGTCGATCGCGAGCGCCGGGCCGACGACGGCGCGGCGCGGGCGCGCTGACGAACGCCGACGCCGCGCCACCGGCGTGCCCGTTCTGGGTCCCGTTCTGCGTGCCGCTCGGGCTCGGTCGGAACGACCGTCGCCTCGTGTCCCTCGGTCAGCGGCGAGACGACGGACCGGGGGCGGATTCATGAGCCCCATCCGAGCCTCCTTCCGCGGCGCACGGCCACGTCGACGATCGCGTTCAGGATCAGCACGATCGAGCAGCAGCACGAAGCGCGGCGGCGTACGCCTTCGTCGGCTGGTTGCCCTCGCCGGTCGGCGCGTTCTGGTAGACGTAGCTCGTCAGCGTGCTGCCGGTGCCGCGCAGCGTGCCGAGCATCGGGACGTCGCCCGGCGCGTTCAAGCCGCAGCGTCGCGCCGAGCAGCACGACGATGATCGCGGTGTCGCCGATCACGCGGCCGACGCCGAGCATCGCGCCGGTCACGACCGACGGCCGCGCAGCCGGCAGCAGGACGCGGCGGGTCGTCGCGATCTTCGTCTTGCCGACCGCGTACGACGGCCTCGCGCACGTGGCCGGGGATCGCCTGCAGCCCCTCGCGGACGTTGCGCCACGACGATCGGGAAGCGCGACGAGCGACAGCATCGCCGCCGCGGCGAAGAACGATCGCCCGTAGACGACGCCGTCGCCGGTGGTGCGGCTGAAGAACGCCATCGCCGGGACTCTGGAAGATCAGCACGCCGAACAGCGCGAGCACGATCGACGGCGAGCCGGCGAGCATCTCGACGGCGGACTCGACGACGCGCGCCAGCGCGAACGGGCGCGCGTACTCGCTCAGCCAGACGGCGATCGCGATCCCGAGCGGCAGCGCGATCGCCATCGCCATCAGCGCCGACGATGATCGTCCCGATCAGCGGGTCGAGGAACCCGCCGGTCTCGCTCTCGGTGAAGCCGGCGGCCGGCGGCGTGACGAACAGCTCGGGCCGGATGTAGCGGATCCCCTGGACCATCATGTAGATGACGATCCCGGCGTCGACGACGCAGGAACAGCACGCCCGAGGAACCACGCGAAGGCCGAGGCCGAGCCGGTCGGTCAGGCGCCACGACGCGCTCGAGTCGCGTGCGGAGCGGCGCCGGACCGGGGGAGTCCCGGGTGCTGGGGCCGGCGGGGCGATGGGCGCGGCGGAGCTCATGCGCGCACCCCGTACTTCTTCATCGGCTGCTTCGCGGCCCAGCCCGACGAGCGAGAGGAACATCGCCGAGAGCAGCAGGACCGACGCGATCGCGAACATCGTGTGCTTCATCGGCGGCGAGCGTCAGCTCCTCCGACGTCTGCAGGATCGTCACGGCGAACGGCCGCGACGGCTCGACGAAGAAGATCAGCCCGTCGCGCGGGTTCGGCGCGAAGCCGACGCCGCCGGAGACCATCGCGAGCATGACCGCCTCGCCGAGGCCGCGAGCGGTCGCCAGCACGGTTCCGGCGATCAGCGCCGGGCGCGCGGTCCGCACGCCGATCTTCCAGAACGTGCGCCAGCGGTTGACGCCGAGCGCCGAGCGAGCCCTCGAGCCAGCCGCGCGGAACCGAGCGCAGCCCGTCGGCGAACACCGCGATCATGATCGGCGCGATCATCAGGCTGAGGATCAGGACCCCGGCGAGCAGGCTGTAGCCGTTGAGCGAGACGATGTACGCGACCGAGCTGCGCGCGTCCTCGGTGATCACGTGGTTGCCGATGAACGGCACCAGCACGAGCACGCCGAGCAGCCCGTAGATCACCGACGGCACGCTCGCGAGCAGGCGGATGACCGGCTCCAGGATGCGGCGCATCCACTCCGGCGCGAACTCGACGACGAACACCGCGACGAACAGCGCGCAGATGAAGCTGATCAGCACCGCGCCGCCGGTCACGAGCAATCGTGCTCCAGATCATCGGCCAGGCGTGGAACGTCAGAACCGGCTCGGCAAGCTGCTGACCGGAGGTGAAGATCGCCTGGATCTGCTTGTCGACGCTGCCGCCGCCGCCGAACCAGCCGAGGCCGTTGTGCGCGAACGACGGCCACGCCTCGCGGACCACGAAGACCACGAACGAGGCGACGAACAGCAGCACCGCGCACGCCAGCGCGCCGAGCAGAGAGCTCGGCGCGCTGGTCGGGTCCGATGCGGCGCGGTCCCTGAGTCTTGTGAGCCTCGGGCTCCACTGGCGGTCCGGGACTACTTCTTCTTCTTGGACTTCTTCTTGACGACCGGCTTCTTGGTCGCGTTGTAGATCGGCACGGCGCCGGCCTTGTCGACGATCACGCCGGCCGCGTAGCTCGTGCGCACCCAGTCGCCGAAGCGCTGTGCGATGCGGCTCGGGTTGTTCGTCGGGAGGACGAACCAGGCGTAGCGCGAGAGCGGGTACTTCAGCGTCTTGATCGCCTTCGCCTCGCACGGCTGACCGTTGAGGTTGAGGCGCTTGACGCCGCTGCCCGGGGCGCGAGTTGGCGAGCCCGACGTAGCCGATCGCGTCGTCGTTCTTCGACACGGCGACGGCGACTTCGCCGTCCTTGTCGAGCGGCGTGACGTTGGAGCCGGGCGACTCGCCGCCGAGCACTGCGCTCTGGAAGAACGTGTACAGACCGGCGGTCGGGAAGCGGCCGAAGACGGAGATCGTCCCCGTCCGATTCGATCCCGGAACGCCTGACCACGCGGTGGTCTTCGTCGTGTAGATGTCCTTGACCGTCGAGATCGGCAGGTTGGTCAGGCTGTTCGAGGGGTTGACTGCGACGCAGAGCCCGTCGAGGAACAGCTTGGTGTAGGTGGTCCCGGTGTCCGAGGGGACGGGGGGGCGGGTCTGCAGCGCGAACGCGCTGCGGAAGGCCTGGACGTCCTTCACGCCTGCGTTGCCGTTGTTGGCGTTGTAGACGAAGTTGACGTTCGGTTCGACCTTCTTGTAGCCCTTGAACAGGACTTCGAGGTACGGCTGGATTGCGCTCGAGCCGGAGCCGAGCACAGTCACCTTGGCGGCGCCTGCCGCCGTCGGCAGCGCGAGCAGCGATGCGACGGCGACCGCCGCCAGGCTGACGCCCAGCCGCGTGTGCTTCAAGTGCATTGGATCTCTTCCCTTCGACACGTTTCTAAATACCTGATTGCTGATCGGGTATCGGACGTTAGCATCTTCCCGATCTTCCCGACGAGGTCAGTAGGGAATCAGTCGCCACCTGGGCTCAGGGGACGAATCGAGGCAAACTAGGGATTGTCGATCAAGTTTATTGGTAATGTCTCCGCCGCCCGCCCCCGGAGCGGGCATCACCCACGACAGGAGTCATCCGATGAAGCGCATCATTCAGCCGCGCGTCATGGTCCTCGCGGCCGTGTGCGCGCTCACGATCCCGGCCGCGGCGTCCGCTGAGCCGGGCGTCTATACGACCACCCAGCGGCTCGCCGCGCCTGGCATCACGTACGCCAACGACCCGAGCGGCAGCGGCCTGCCGACCACGACGCAGTACGTCGTGACCAACAACGGCTGGACCGCCGGATTCACCGAGACCGCGGGCAGCGGAACGCGTGGCGGCGTCCTCAACTACAAGGTCCTGCCGGCCGACTACCGCAAGGACCTGACCGCCGACGAGAAGCGCACCTACCCGGACGCGCAGACCGACCTGCAGGCGCACGCGACCTGCGAGGACGTTCCCCAGCTCGACGAGGCGACCGGCGGGGCGAACATCCTCGCGTGGCAGAAGGGCGCAGCGACGACGACGACCGTCGGCGGCGTGCCGACCGCCGAGCCCTACTTCAACTACATCCCGTGGCAGAAGACCGGCGTCACGTTCAGCGGCGCACCTGCGGGCGCGAACGCGAACCTGCTCGGTGAGGATCCGAAGCTCTGGATCCCCGTCGTGAAGAGCGCGACCGCGACGATCTCCGGTGCACCTGCCGGTGGCGTGAACCTCGACGCCTTGAACTCGCTGCAGGACTTCACGGACGCATGCACCGCGATCGGCGGCACGTACCGCAAGGCGGACGCCCCGGCGAACATCGCCGCGAGCTTCGTCTCTGCGGCGCTCGCGCCATTCCAAACGCAGGTCGCCACGCTCACCGGCCAGGTGACGAAGCTGACCGCCGACAACAAGGCCGCCGTCGCGAAGACCGCGTCGACCGAGGCCGCGCGTCTGGCGCTGATCAACCGCACGCTCACCGTCTCGCTCGCGCGTACGAGCTTCAAGGCGGACCAGGGCGTCGCGCTGATCACGGGACCGGTCGGCCAGGAGGTCGTCGTCCGCCTGCGCAAGACCGGCAAGGTCCGCACGGTCTATACGCGTGAGCGGCTGATCATCCAGTCCGAGGGTGCGGTGCTCGCCAACCTCGTGCCGTCGAAGAAGACGCTGGCCGAGCTGAAGAAGTCGAAGAAGAAGTCGCTCGAGGTGGACGTCGAGGTGATCTCGCCGACCGCACGGACGACGACTCCGGGGAACATCATCAAGTAACGGATGGGGGAGGTGCCCGGGCGAGTCGATCGCCCGGGCACCGATCCCGCTCGGGGCGACGAGCGCCCCAGCTGGGGTTTCGTACGTACGCCGGAAGGATGAACCTGGCGCTCAGGCTTGCGGCGCCGTCACGTCGTCGAGTAGCTTCGCCGCCCTGATGTGGCCGCCACCGCTGCTCGCTTCCCGTTCACCGGCCCTGCAGATCACCAGCGTGGTCCTCGGACCGGTGGTTGCGGGCGTCATCGGTGGCTGGCTGCTGGGGGAGACCAAGGCCGGCTACCTGATCTGGACGCTCGTGATGATCCTCGGCGGGATCGGCGCCGGGATGGAACATGAAAGCGCGCGCGCGGGCGCTCTGCGCGGGCTGGTCGCCGGCGTGCTCTTCGCCGGCACGATCCTCGTCACACACGAGCTGATCGGCGGCGAGGCGCTGGCGACACTGCCGGATCCGCCGATCCTGCTCTGCGTCCTCTTCGGCGTCATCTCGGCCGGGCTCGGCCTGCTGGGGGCGGTGCTGCGGCGGCGCGTCGCCGGGCCGGCGGCACCGGCCTGACGTGCTAGGCCTCGAGACCGAGCGCGGGGTGCTGGAGGATCCAGCGCGCGTGGCTCAGCAGTCGTTCCGGCGCGAACCGGACCGGGTCGGTGAGGACCATGCGGGCGTACTCGTCGGACATCGCCGACAGGATCCGCGCCGTCACCTCCGCGTCGCCTGACTGGCCCTGCGGCTGGAGCGCCGGGCGCACTGCGTGCGCGAGCTGCGCGAGGACCATGGTGCGTCCGTCGGCGATGTGCTTGCGCAGAATCTCGGGCGCGCCCTCGGGGGGCATCAGGACGAGGCTCCACGTGAGCGGGTGCGCTTCGACCAGGCGCAGGAACGTCTGCAGGCTCTCGAGCAGCAGCTCGAGCGGGTCGCCGTGGTCGAGGTCGGGCAGGGCGGTCTCGGCGACCTGCTGTCGAGCAGCGGCCATCTCGCGTTCGATGACGGCCTCGAGCAGCGCGTTGAGGTCCTCGAAGTGCTGGTAGACGACGGCGCGAGTGATGCCGGCCTCGCGGGCGACGGCCTCGATCGAGACGCTGTGGAAGCCGCGTTCGCCGACGATCTGCGTCGTCACGTCGAGCAGCTGCTCGCGACGTGCAGGAGCCCGCATCCGGGGCGTCCCGCGACCGGTGGACACCGTGGCCATCGCGCGTATGTTACCTTTCCCTCTCCAAGTAACGGTACTGTTACTTAGCGAGGGAAAGGCGCAGGTTGAGGGCAATGAATCAGGGGCATGCGGAGATCATCATCGTCGGCGGTGGGTTCTCGGGGCTGGGGATGGCGATCCGTCTCAAGCAGGACGGCGTCGACGACTTCGTCGTGCTCGAGCGCGCGCCCGACATCGGCGGCGCGTGGCACCACAACACGTACCCGGGGTGCCGCTGCGACATCCCGTCGCATCTCTACTCGTTCTCGTTTGCACCCAATCCGGACTGGTCGCAGACGTACTCACCACAGGCCGGCGTTCGCGACTACCTGCTGCGCTGCGCTGAGGACTTCGGGATTCGGCCGCATCTGCGCCTGAACGTCGACGTCGAGACGCTGACCTGGCGCGAGGCCGACCAGCTCTGGGAGCTCGACACCAGCAGCGGCACGTACACCGCGAACGTCGTCGTCAACTGCATGGGCCCGCTCAACGAGCCCAGGCTGCCGGACGTCCCCGGCCTCGACAGCTTCGAGGGCAAGACGATGCACTCCGCGCGCTGGGATCACGACTACGACTTCGCGGGCAAGCGCGTCGCGTCGATCGGAACGGGCGCCTCGGCGATCCAGTACGTGCCGGAGCTCCAGCGCGAGGTCGAGCAGCTCTACGTGCTGCAGCGCAGCGCGCCGTGGATCATGCCCCACGGCAACCGCCCGATCAGCGACCGCGAGCGGACGCTCTATCGCCGCTTCCCGCTCGCCCAGAAGCTCGTGCGCGCCGGCGTCTACCTCAGCAGGGAGCTGCTCGTCCTCGGCTTCGCGAAGCAGCCGAAGCTCATGGGGCTGCTCGAACGGCTCTCGCGCTCGCACGTGCGCAAGCAGATCTCCGACCCCGAGCTGGTTGCGAAGGTCACGCCCGACTACACGCTCGGCTGCAAGCGGTTGCTCCCCTCGAACCGCTGGTACCCGGCGCTCGCCGCCGACAACGTCGAACTCGTGAATGCGGGGCTTCGCGAGGTTCGCACCAGGTCGGTCGTCGACGCGAACGGCGTCGAGCACGAGGTCGACGCGATCGTGTTCGGCACCGGCTTCCAGGTGACCGACATGCCCGTCGCCCACCAGGTCCGCGGTCGCGACGGGGAGCTGCTCAGCGAGGTGTGGAACGGCAGCCCGCGCGCCTACGTCGGCGCGTCCGTTCCCGGGTTCCCGAACTTCTTCATGCTGCTCGGCCCGAACACCGGCCTCGGGCACGGCTCGATGGTCTACATGATCGAGGCCCAGATCGAGCACGTGCGGCGTGCCATCCGGTGACCTGGACAGCGTCGGCGCCGCGACGATCGAGGTCCGGCCCCAGGCGCTCGAGGCATACAACCTCGACATCGACGAGCGGCTGCGCGGGACGGTCTGGGACACGGGCGGCTGCACGAGCTTCTACTTCGACGCCACCGGACGCAACGCGACGCTCTGGCCCGACTGGACCTGGCGCTTCAGGCAGGTCGCCGCCACGGTCGGTGCCGAGTGCTACGCGGTCGGCGCGCGCGAGCAGGCCCGGTGGTCGCATGAGCGCTCGGCGCATCATCATCACGGGCGCGGCCAGCGGGATCGGCGCGGCGACCATGGCCGAGTTGCAGCGGCGCGGCGCCCGCGTGATCGGTCTCGACGTCAACGCCGGGCGGGACGGTCTGATCAGCTGCGACGTCCGCGACCAGGCGTCGGTCGACGCCGCGGTCGACGAGGCGATCCGGCAGCTCGGCGGGCTCGACGTCCTGATCAACAACGCCGGCCTTGCGACACCGCAGAGCGCCGGGCTCGCGCCGGACGAGCGGGCCCTGGCCGTCATCGACGTGAACCTCGTCGGGCCCTGGCGCGTGACCAGCGCCGCGCTCCCGGCGCTGCGCCAGAGTCGCGGGCGCGTCGTCAACGTCGCCTCGGGTATGGCGTTCGTCGCGCTGCCGTTCGCTCCCGCCTACGCGATGAGCAAGCACGGCGTCGTCGCCTACTCCGGCGCGCTGCGTCTCGAGTTCGGCGACGAGATCTCGGTGACGACGGTGTACCCCGGGTACATCAGGACGCCGATCCACCGTGACTCGATCGAGTTCGGACTGACGCTCGAGGGGTCCTCGCCGCGAGAGAGCATCGACGACGCCGTTCGGGCGCTGACGCGCGCCGCGCTCGACACGTCGCCGGCGCGCGACATCACGACGACGCGCACCGGGCCAGGTCACGAACGCGCTCTCGCGGTTCGCGCCGCGCTGGTTCGTCGACCGCGTGATCCTCACGCAGCTGCGCAAGGGCATGAGTGGCCGCGACTTCGGCGATGCCGCGCCCCCCGTTTCGGAGTTCGCATCGCGGCTGGCCGGCCAGAACGGGAGGCATTGAGCCATGTTCTGCAGCGGCTCGTTCACCATATATGCGTCGATTCACCCGCGAAGGACTCCGCATTGTGGCGAGCGTCGTGGCGTTATTACTGTCACAGGACTCTCAGGGACACGGGGCCTCGGCAGCGCATCTGCGCGCCGGGGCTCCGCAGCTTTCGCGGCACGACACGGCGGCCGGTCGGCATGACGGTGGCCGCCGGACTGTCCGGTCGCGTCGGCGGGCGTGAGCGACGGCAATGGGACGCCGACGAGCGGCGCCATCCTCGTCGACCTCGTCGCCGCGCTCGACGCGACGACGTCGTGCGAGGAGTTCGGCGAGGCCGTCACTGGTGGCGGGACGCCTGATCGACAGCATCGCGACGACGTTCGACGACGTCGACGTCATGCGCGGTCGTCCGTCGCCTCGGCGTCGACCGTGCCGCGATTCCGGACCGCGCAGGCCGTCGCGGACCGCATCCATGGGCGGAGTTCCATCCGGTGCGTCCGCCACGCCGGTACCGGGCGCCGCGGGTCTGCCGCTCGCGATCTCCGACGTCATCTCGCGCGACACGTACCGCGCGAGCCTCGTCTACCGCGACCACCACCGCGCGTTCGGGATCGAGGACGAACTGGTGATCGCGCTTCGTCGGGACCTGCGGTCCGGCGACGTTGCGGATCGCGCGATCCGATTGGGGCTTCACGGCGTCCGAGCGCGCGCTCGCCGGCGAGATCCAGCGGGTCCTGCAGCGTGATGTGCCGCGTTCGCCGCGACCGCGAGACCGCTCGCGTCGGCGCGCACGTCGCGCAGCGTCTCGCCGGCCGCGTGATCGCTCGTCGAGCGGGACCGACGGCGCGCTGCGCAATCTCGACGGCTCGCGCGGCGGAGGTGCGCGAGCCGCTGGGCTCGGCGATCCGCTCGGCGGTCGCGATGGCCGGCGCACGTCCGCGCGGCAAGGCCGGCGTCCCGCTGATCGAGTTCCGGGTCCCGGCGGCCGGCGGCATCGCACGCTGTCGGCGCGCGTGCTGCCACCGCCGACCGGCGCGACGCAGTTCCCCGTCGTGATCGAGCGCCCGTCCGCCGGGCTGACGGCCGGCGACCTGCGCGCCCATGGTCTGACGGCGCGGCAGGCCGAGGTGATGGCGCTGATCCTCGACGGGCTCACGAACAGCGGCGTCGCGCAGAAGCTCGGGATCAGCGAGCGGACCGTCGAGAAGCACGTCCTCGGGCGCCTACGGCAAGCTCGGCGCGCGTACCCGGACCGAGGCGCTGCTCAAGGTCCTGCGCTGACCGGATTCGCCCGGCGGATCTGCCGCTCTTGCCGAGCACGGTATGGGGGTTTTGGCCTACGGCGCATGTGCTCCTTGTATCTAACGGTGGTGTAACATAGGTTCGCTGATGGCAGGGGGAGAGGTCCATCTATCAAGGAGGAGTAGCGTGTCCCTGAAGAGGCACGTCCTTCAGGTCGTGGCGCTTGTCACGGCCGTGGCGCTTGTGTTCGGAGCGTTCGCTGGTTCAGCGTCCGCGAAGAAGCTCAGCAAGAGCCAGAAGGCACATATCCGGGCTTCGCTCCGGAAGCAGGTCAAGAAGAACCCCAGCGCGATCAAGCGCCGGTCGTTCCTTCGCAAGGCGGCGCTTGTCAACTTCAAGCTGCCGATCACGATCCGTCTGCGCAATGCGTGCGGAGGAACAGCCAGAACCCGGCTCCGACTGTCGGCGGTAACCCCGTCGGCGTCGCGCTGAGCACGAACTGCCTGCAGCAGGGCACGGCGCTCAACCAGCGCACTGTCCCGTCGGCGAACGTCAACCTGGGCCCGTCGCTCGGTACCCGTTCGGTCGCCATCGGTGGCGCCCTCGCGGCCGTCGTCGAGTTCAGCGACACGTATGACGGAGGCGCGCTGGGCAACGTCAACATCAAGATCCTCCCGGGCAACAAGACACTGACGACCTCGTCGGTGCCGCTGCTCTGGAACGACGGACATCACGAAGACGGGCAGCCGCTCGGACGTCGAACAACCTCAAGTCGGCCGCCCGGCCCGGCGGCTCGCTCGCGCCGCTTCAGCCGTTCGCAGACTCCCTGCAGCAGGGCTGCTGGGACAGGATGACGGGCAACGGGAACACCGGTGGCATCACGCCTCCGGGGTACAACTCGTTCGCGCTACGGCGCTCCTGCGGACCTCGGATTCGGAACTGGCGCGGGTCTCCCGGGCTACCCGGTCTACACCGCTGGTGGCTCGCCGAACGGCGTCTGGCTCCCGATCACCACGCCGGACATCAACTCGGCGGACAAGATCCAGGCCGGTGCCGTCGTCGGGAACAACGACTGGATCGGTACGAACCCGAACCCGTTCCCGACCGGCTCGGCCCCGACCACCTCGGTGGTACGCCGAATCCGGCGATCTACAACGCCGGCAACACGGTGCTGCGCACCAACGCTCTGTCCCTGGGCATCGCTCCGGGCGGCGTGTCGGTGAACATGAGCACTGGTACTGCAACGACTCCGGGTGGTCTCACGACCGCTCAGGGCTCGCAGGACGTCACACTCGGTTACTCGGGTGGCCAGGCCAACCTGTTCGGGAACATCCCGGGCAAGAACGTCGGCATCGACGTCACGGTGAACCTGCAGACGAAGATCAACTCGATCGTGCGGATCATGGACCAGGACGTGTTCAAGGCCCCGTCACTGATCGAGGGTGAGAACTACCCGGCAAGTCTGTTCAACTGCGCTCAGATCGTCACGGGCGCTGTGCAGAACTACATCCCGGGTGTCCGTCTGACGGGCTCCCTGCGTATCGCTCCGGCGATCACCAAGGACGGCAAGGTCCGGATCGCCAAGGCGACCGTGCAGTCCGACATCAACAACCCCGACCGCGTTGCACTCTCGGCCTGCCTGTTCCCGGCCAAGCCGTACAACGCGTACCAGGTGGGGTCGACCGACGCCAGCGCGGCGAAGATCCCGACGATCGGCCAAGTGGTCGCCGGCGGTCCGACGTCGTACTTCAACTACGGCCCGGGCGGCGTGCTGATGCTGAGCGATCATCCGACCGCTCCGGCACTGAACGCGGAGCGCTACCCGAACAACACTGAGGGCAATGCCCCCAGCACGGTTCCGTGTGGTTCTGACACCACGCCTCAGCTGGCGGACATCATCCGTCAGTCCGGCCTGACCGGCACGGTCGCCGGTCTGCCGACCCCGTCGGACCCGGCATATGCCGGTGTCACGTACAACGGGTCGCAGGCCAGCGTCGCGGGTGACATCACCGTCAACCCGCTTGACGTTGACGTGCTGCTCGGCGACCAGCCGATCGGCACCTGAGTCCGATGACGCATAGCTGACCCGTCTGGGTCGGCGCCAGGACAGAGCGGGCCCCGGCCGGACATGTTCCGACCGGGGCCCGCAGTCCGTTGTCGACGCGCGAGCCCGGCGCTCCGGTCACTCGCCGGCGTCGAGCGTGCGGCCGCTCACGACGGAACGCGGCTGCTCGGCGACGACGTCGGAGCCGGGCAGCGCGCTCGTCGTCGCGGCGCTTGATCAGCAGCCACTGCGGCTTGTCGCCCGGGCCGCGTGCGCTGCAGCGCGAAGCCGCCGCGCAGCTTCTCGCCGTGCAGCACGAAGACGGCGTGGCCGCGCGTCGAGCGCCTCGGGCCAGGCGACGCGGCCGCCCTGCTCGTAGGTCCCGCGGTCCCAGACGATCACGCCGCCGTCGCCGAGCGCGCCCTCGAAGCGTTGTGCTCCTTGTCGTGATCCTCGACCTCGACGGCGAGCCGCTTGACCGCCGGGTCCAGCGACGGGCCCTTCGGGACCGCCCACGAGCGCATCACGCCGTCGACCTCGAGCCGCAGGTCGAAGTGGTGCGCGGTCGCCTGTGCTCCTGGACGACGAAGACCCCGGCGCTGACGCCGCGGATCGCGAACTGCTCGTGGCCCTCGACCTTCACGCGCTCGACCTCGACGCCCGGACACCTGCGCGAGCGGCGGGCCTTCGCGCAGGAACGCGACGAGCTCGTCGA
Source organism: uncultured Actinomycetes bacterium (assembly GCA_963821685.1). GTDB lineage: Bacteria > Actinomycetota > Thermoleophilia > Solirubrobacterales > Solirubrobacteraceae > F1-60-MAGs163. The sequence goes on from CAWGEW010000003.1 coordinate 51,627, forward strand.
CCGCCGTCTGCGGCGCCCTCGGCATGGACGGCGACGCTGCCGTCGTCGCCGTTGCGCACCCAGCCCAGGACGCCGAGCTCGCGCGCGCGCCGCACGGTCGCGTCGCGAAACCCGACGCCCTGGCACCGCGCCGCGCACGACGGCGCGGATCGCACCTGTGTCGGAAGCTTTGGTCAACGGCGACAGCGTGACAGGACCATCCTCATCCGGTCCATCTGAGCCAGCGGCCGTGGGGGTGCGCGGAACCGACCTCGCGACCGTCGACCTCGAGCAGATACCCGCCATCCGGGCGCCCGTGCTCGGCCGTCACGTGGGTCGCCTCCCGCGCGAGCGTCGTCAGCCGCTCGTGCTGGTCGTCGGCGAGGTAGACCGCGACGGCCGTGTGGAAGACGACGGGCTGCGCGCCCTCCGGAACCCGCGCGAGGACGTCGGGCAGGAGATCGAGCGCGTCGCCCTCAACGAGCCGTGGCGGATGGTCGGCCGCGATCGCGAGCGCCGCGTCGAGCCGCGCGAGCCGGTCCGGCTGATCGGCGAAGACGCACGCCCTCAGCCAGTCCGGCGTCGGGCGCGGGGGCGAGGTCGATCCCGACGCGCCAGGCGACGGGCGGCAGCTCGAGCGGCGGCTCGCCGGCGCGCAGGTCGGTGGTGATCGTCAGCGGGGAGGACGCGTCGCCGCCCGTCAGTGCCGGCGCCGAAGTCGTAGGCATAACGGTCGAGGTTCAGGTTCAGCCCGGCGCTGGCGCCGACCTCGATCAGGGCAAGCGGGCGTCCGTCGGCTGCGGCCGCGATGCATGGGACGCAGATAGGCGCAGCGGCCGACCTCGTTCGTCTGGGTCGAGCGTCTGCGCAGGACCGGGCGCAGTGTCTCCGCCCGATCGCGGCAGTACGCGACGAACGCGTCGCCATCCTGCGGGTAGGGGATCGCCGCGCGCGAGCACGTCGGCATGGACCGCGGCGAACAGCAGCATCGGCAGGCGCTGGGGTGGCGCGGCCTCGAGCAGCAGGGCGAGAACGTCGGGTGTCTCGGCGACCGCGGCGCGACAGGCGCCGGTAGAGGTCCGAGGGGGCGTGCCCGGCGAATCCGCGGAACCAGTCCGCGAGTGTCTGAAGCTCGGCGTCGCGCTCGGAGCCGGAGTGCGTCACGCTGGCGGGAACAGCTGCTGCCACGCCGCGAGCAGCGCGGCCTGATCCTCGGCGCGGTCGAGGCACTCGACCGTCCCGTCGCCGAGATCCACCCAGTCCAGGCGGCGCCGGGTGAAGAACTCGGCTGCGGGACGGAACCACGTCGTGTCGTCGAGCGTCCCGGCCTTGATCCGCACGATCGGCTCGGGCGGCACGGCACGGTGGAACAGCCGCACGCCGCAGACCGAGCAGAGGTTCGCCTCCAGCGGCGGGTTGTCCGGGCCTTCGCGCAGCCACTGCGTGACCGGCCCCGTCACCGAGAGCGCGTCGTCGAGCACGATGATCGATGCGCTGAACGCGGAGCCGCTCTGACGCTGGCACTCGTGGCAGTGACAGACGTAGCCGAACAGGGGAGGCCCGCTCGTCTCGTAGCGGCAGGCGCCGCATTGGCAACCACCGCTGAGCGTCGCCGGCGCTGAGGCCGGCGTCGTCTGCGCTTCGTCGGACATCTGCGGCAGGCTACGCCTCAGCTCTTTGCGAGGACGACGGCGAGCTTGTCGAACGTGCTGTTCCAGCCCGACTGCGACATCGGGATCATCTCCGCGAGGCAGATCATCGTCACGTCGATCGTGAGCTGCGTGCGGCCGTCCGGGAGGTCCGCGAACGTGACGACGTGCGATGACACTCGATCATCGGGTGATCGGTCTCGTCCTCGCGGAGGACCAGGCGCTCCTTCGGCGTGACCTCCTCGATCGTCATCGTCCCGGGGTATTCGTCACCGTCGGGGCTGACCATCGTCGCGTTGAAGGCGCCACGCCGGGCGCAGCTCGATCTTGACCGAGTCCAGCGGCGTGTGGAAGCTGCTCCGGACCCCACCAGGCGGCGAAGTGCTCGGGGTCGGTCCAGCAGGTCCAGACGAGGTCGCGCGGAGCGTCGAAGGTTCGTGTGACCTGCGGAGGTCCGCTCGGCCATGGTCGTTGCGGGTGCGTCATTCATGGGGTGGGTCCTTTCGTTGGATGGCGTCGAGATGCTGCGTCGAGGCGGTCGAGCCGGCCCTCGTAGAACTCGCGGTACTGCTCGAGCCAGTCGACGGCCTCCTTGATCGGCGCCGCCTCGATCCGCGACGGGCGCAGCTGTGCCGTCGCGGCCGCGCGAGATCAGGCCGGCGCGCTCCAGCACCTTGAGGTGCTTGGAGACGGCCTGAACGCTCACGCTGAACGGCTCGGCGAGCTCGTTGACCGTCGCCTCGCCCTCCGTGAGCCGCGCGAGGATCGCGCGGCGCGTCGGATCGGCGAGGGCGGCGAAGGTGGTGCTGAGCTGATCGGTGGGCATCGGCGGGGGCCCGTGTTCATCTGGACGGTTGATAAACCGATGAGTTGAATATGCCGTAGTGCCGCGACGACTGTCAAGCTCACGGCGTGACCCGGTTCCTCGCGGTCCCGCTGCTGGCAGTCGCGATCGCTCCGTTTCATGCATCGAGCAGGCCGCTGTCGGCGCCGCTGCGCACGGAGCTGCGGGCCGAGGCGTGGCACCAGGGGTGCCCGGTCGCGCTCTCGGGGCTGCGCCTGCTGACGGTCACGTATCGCGACTTCGAGGGCGCACGCGCGACCGGCCATCTGGTGGTCAACGCGTCCGCCGCCGAGCCGCTCGGGCGGGTCTTCCGGCAGCTCTACCGCCTGCGCTTCCCGATCCGCCACCTGAGCATCACCGAGACGCCTACGGGACGCTCCCGAAGGACGGTGACATCAGCGGCAGCTTCGAGTGCCGGCAGGCTGTTCCGTCGCCGTGCGTCGGTGGGAGCGGCACCGGGAGCTGGTCGATGCATGCCTACGGGCTGGCCGTCGACCTCAACCCGGTCGAGAACCCCTACGTCGGCTGCGGGCAGAGCCGCGATCCGGCGGCGAAGAAGTACTTCAACCGCTCGATCCACCGCCGCGGCATGGTGACCAAGGCGGTGATCCGCGCGTTCCGCTCGATCGGCTGGGGCTGGGGTGGAAGCTGGACGGGCGATACGAAGGACTACATGCACTTCTCCTCGTCGGGGCACTGACCGGCTCGCCGAGGTCGTTGTAACGCTTCGACAGATACCCGAGACAGACCCGGAACATGCGATACATGCGCCGGCTCTCATTCCTTCTGGTCATCGCGGCGCTTGCGGCGGTGCTCCCCGCGACGGCATCCGCCACCCGCGGCGTCACGATCACGACGCGCGAGGTCGGCGGGTTCGGCCGCGTCCTCGTCGACGGGCGCGGGCTCCCGCTCTACTACTTCACCCGCGACCGAGGCGCGACGTCGCGCTGCTACGGGGCGTGCGCGACCGCCTGGCCGGTGACGTACGCGAAGGGGACACCCGTGGCGCGCGGCGGCGTGAAGCGCTCGCTGCTCGGTCGCCATCGCCGCAGCGACGGGCGCTTCCAGGTGACCTATGCCGGGCGCCCGCTGTACTTCTACGTGAGCGACCGTCCCGGTGTGGCGCTGTGCCACAACGTGCGCGAGTACGGCGGGCTCTGGCTGCTGGTACGAGCCAGCGGCCGGCGGGTCTAACGGGGCACGTCCAGCCGCCAGGTTCCGCTGAACGTCACGACGTAGCGGTCCGGCAGCGTCACGATCCGCAGCGCGACGTCCGCGCACGCCGGGCAGCGCAGGACGGCGCCGGCCCCGTTGTAGAGGCGATGGGCCGCGATCACGTTGACGGCGCCGCATGACTGGCAGGCGCGCGGCGCGCCCGTCATGTCGACGCCGAAGACCTCGTGCGAGCACTCCCGCCAGCGCGTTTCCGTCGAGCCACAGCGCCGCATCCGTCATGTCAGCTCATCCTCCAGTGGGGCCGAAGCGCTCGGCGTGGATCGCGGTGGGCGCATGGCCGAGCCCGACGAGCAGGTCGGCGACGCGCTCGACGAACGCCGTCGGACCGCAGGTGAAGATCTGCGGCCGCGCGGCCGTGACCGGTCCGATCGCGGTCAGCATCTCTGCGTCCACGCGCCGGTCCCATCCGGTCCAGCCGTCCGGCTGGGCGCGCGTCAGCGTGTAGTGCAATTCCAGCCCGGCTCCACCGTTGAGCGTCGCAAGCTCGTCGCGGTAGAGCACGTCATCCCAGCGGCGCGCGGATACGAGCAGGCGCGTGTCGATGTTGCTGTCGTGCGCGGCCCGGTGGCGCAGCATCGACATCAGCGGGACGAGGCCCGAGCCGCCGGCCAGCAGCAGCAACGGGCCGCCGCGGTCCACCGCCCAGGTGAAGTGCCCACCGATCGGTCCGCGCACCTCGAAGCTGTCACCGGCCCGCACCTCGTCGACGAGGTATGGGCGAGACCTCGCCGTCGGCGATGCGCTCGACCGTCAGCGCCAGCCGGCCGTCCTCGGGCGCCGAGGCGATCGAGTACGAGCGCTGGGCCTGATAGCCGTCATCGGCGGTCAGGCGCACGTCGACGTGCTGCCCTGCGACATGGCCGGCCCAGCCCGGGGACGTCGAGGTCGAGCGTGCGTGCGCTCGGCCGTCTCGTCGACGATGTCCGCGACGCTCGCCTCCAGCCAGACGATCGGGGCCCTGTTCACGCTCAGTCGTTCCAGTAGCGCTGCTCGCGCCAGGGGTCGCCGCGATTGTGGTAGCCAGCGGCCTCCCAGAAACCCGGCTCGTCCTCGACGGTCAGCGTCAGGCCGCGAATCCACTTCGCGCTCTTCCAGAAGTACAGATGCGGCACGAGCAGCCGGGCCGGCCCGCCGTGCTCGGGCTCGAGCGGCTCGATCCTCGAACGTGTGCACGATCCACGCGCGACCGCCGGTGAGGTCCTCGAGCGGAAGGTTCGTCGTGTAGCCGCCGTCGCACCATGCAGTGATGAAGTCGGCCTCGGTGCCTACGGCCTCGAGCAGCGTGTCGACGGACACGCCCGTCCAGGTCGTCCCGAGCTTCGACCATTTCGTGACGCAGTGGATGTCGACAGTGAACGTCTCCGACGGCAGCGCGAGGAACTCCTCCCACGGCCATGAGACCGGCTCATCGACGGCGCCCTGAACGGTGAAACTCCACTCCTCCAGCGGTGCGTGCGGCGTCGGGCCTGCGGACAGCACCGGGAAGTCATCGACGACGTACTGCCCCGGTGGGATGCGCGACGGATCGACGTCCCGGCGCGGGCGGCCATGAAAGCCGCGAGAGATCGGCGACATGCCGTCGATCCTTGCACGACCGGCGCGCGAGTGAAAGGCGAAGCCCGCGACCCTAGGCCGCTTCCTCCGACGTACAGCAGATCATCGGTCTCGAGCGGCTCGACCTGTTCGAGCGCCGGGGCCACCTGCGGACGCAGCAGGCCGATGGCGAGGGCGAGTCCGAGCAGGACGAGACCGGCACCGACCGCGAACGCAAGGTCGTAGCCCTGCGTCAGTGCCGAGGCGTCCGGCACGCCATCGGCGACGAGGCTGTCGGTGCGCGTCGTGGAGAGCGTCGCGAGCAGCGCGAGGCCGAGCGCGCCGCCCATCTGCTGCGTCGTGTTGACCAGCCCGGAGGCGAGGCCGGCGTCGCCGGGCGTCGCAGCCGACATCGCGAGCGTCATCAGCGACGGGAACGACAGCCCCGCGCCCACGCCGAGCAGCAGCAGCGCCGGAAGCAGGTCGGTCGCGTAGTCGGCGTTGAGCGGCGCCGCGCGGAAGACCAGCAGTCCGATCGCGATGAAGGCCAGGCCCGGGAGCAGCGTGGCGCGCGCGCCGAAGCGCGTGATCAGGCGGGCCGAGAAGCCGAGCGACAGCACGCCGATGCCGAGCGACACCGGCAGGAACGCGAGCCCGACCTCGATCGCGTCGAACCCGAGCACCCGCTGCATGTAGAGCGCGCCGAGGAAGAACACGCCGAACATGCCGGCCACCATCAGCGCCTGCACGACGTTCGCGGTCGCGACGATCCGCGAGCGGAAGATCCGCAGTGGCATCAGCGGATGGCGCGCACGTGACTCGCGCAGCACGAAGCCGGCGAGCAGCGCGAGCGACACGGCGCCGAGGGCGAGCGTGCGCGATGAGCCCCAGCCCTGCTCGGCGGCCTCGACGATCGTGTAGACGCCGAGCATCAGCGAGCTGACGATCAGCACGGCGCCCGGAACGTCGGCGCCCTGGTCGAGCCCGATCCCGGCGTCGCGACGCAGCAGCCGGCGCGCGACGATCGCCGTGGCGATCCCGATCGGGATGTTCACGAAGAAGATCCAGTGCCAGTTGATCAGCTGTGTGAGGACGCCGCCGGCGAGCAGTCCGATCGACGCACCCGCGGAGGCGACGAAGCTGTAGACGCCGATCGCGCGCGCCTGCTCGGCCGGCTTCGGGAACATCGTGACGATCATCCCGAGGATCACCGCAGAGGTCATCGCGCCGCCGATGCCCTGGATGAAGCGGGCGCCGATCAGCATCTCCTGGCTCTGTGCGACGCCGCAGAGCAGCGATGCGGCCGTGAAGACGGTCAGGCCCAGCAGGAACATCCGCCGTCGCCCGACGAGGTCGCCGAGACGCCCGGCGAGCAGCAGCAGGCCACCGAAGGCGATCAGGTACGCGTTCACGACCCAGGCGAGGCTCGACTGCGAGAAGTCGAGGTCGTCCTGGATCGACGGGAGCGCGACGTTCACGACGGTCGCGTCGAGAATGATCATCAGCATCCCGACGCAGAGGACGACGAGCGACACCCAGCGGTCGCGGTCGGTCAGCTCGGGGGAGGAAGGGGAGGGGAGGGAAGCGGTCTCAGCCATGGGCCGGACCGTAGCAGATCGTCCCGTACGGGACGATCTCGTGCGGATCAGCCGCCGGGGCGCGACCCGCGGCGGCGCACCGTCTGTGCGCAGACCGCCGGCTCTGCGAGCCGGCCTGCGACGAGGCGCGTGAGCGCGTCGAGCAGTGCGGTGCGCTCCTGCGGCGGGAGCACGGCGAGGACGTCGTCACGGATCTGGTCCGCGATCTCCTGCGCCTGGCGGACCTTCTTCGTGCCGGCCTTCGTCACGGCGATCACGCGTACACGACGGTCCGTGGTCGACGGCCGGCGCTCGGCCAGGCCGGCGGCTTCGAGCTCATCGAGCGTGACCACCATCGTCGTCTTGTCGAGTCCGACGATCGCGGCGAGCTCGGTCTGCGTGTGCGCGCCGGTCATCGCGGTCGCAAGGACGGAGTGCGCGCGAGGCGAGACGCCGAGGCCTTCCAGCGCGGCCGTCATCTCGGTCGTCAGGACGTAGCTCGCCTGCGAGAGCAGCCAGCAGAGGTTGCCGGCGAGCGGCTCGTGACCCTCGGCCATCACCGGAGCGGGAGGCGCGGCAGTTTGACCCATGACCCGATCGTACCAGGGAATGGTCTGCTGGGAGACGATCCCGTACGGGACGATTCGTGCGTCAGTACGAGCAGCTGCGTGCGCCGCGGACCCACCGCAGCGGGCCGATCTGCTGGCTTGCCGGGTCGCTCTGGGGGCTCGATCCCGGCCCCCAGTAGAGGGCTGTCGCGACGCCGGCCGCCGTGACCGTCCACGTGTAGTAGGTCAGCGCGTCGTAGGACACCACCTTCAGCGTCGCCGCCCAGGAGCCGTCGGCCTTCTGGTCGGCTCCGATGATCTGGAACGCATGCCCCGCGTTGATGATGTCGGAGCCGTGCCCGGGCGTGAGGCGGCAGTAGTACATCGTGCCGTCGGCGAAGTGCCCGTAACGCTCCTCGACCGCACAGCTGGGAAAGCCGGCAGGGCAGTCGGTGAACGTGGAGTTCGCCAGGAACGGCAGGATCGCGCTTGCCGCCTCGGTGCCGGTGATGTCATGCCCGGGAGGTGAGAACGGTGGTCCGTCGGCCTTGCCCGGAGTGGTGGGAGTCCCGGGAACGTTGGCGCCGGGCGTCGTCGGCGCGACGATCTTCGACTTGGACGTCACCTTCTGCTTCTTCTTCGCCACGCACTTCTTGCCCTTGCGGACCTTGGCCTTGGGGCAGACGCAGTGACCCTTCTTGCGGACGAAGCCCTTCCTGCACTTCTTCTTCTTCGCCTTCGCGGCCGTCGCTGGGTGTGTAGCCCGGGGCGGGGCAGCGCTGGTGGTCGTCGCCGCGACGAGGCCACAGATCACCAGCAGGACAGTGAGCTTCGCGGCCACGACATATCAACGCTGGTGGGGCCGGAATTGATCAAGGCCGGCGCAGGTCCAGTTGCGCCGGCCTTGATCGTGCTGAAGGAGCTCCTTGAGGGGGAGGGGGGAAACGCTCCTTCTATGAGTCCATCGGAGGGGTGAAAACTGGTACTACACGCCGCCGCGGGCCCCGTATATCCCTCTCGGGAAACCCGAGAGGAGCACCAGGATGGCCGCGACGATCGCGACGATGCTCGGAAGGCCCAGCGCAACGCACAGTGCATAGACAAGTGCGGCGACCAGAACAGTGATGATGATGCCGACCATGGGAATGCTCCTGACGTTGGTCGTTGGGTTCCGACAACGAGGTTCCCGTCACGTCACGGGATGAAACATCCCCGTTGTGGTGTTGCGCCGCGGTTCTCAGCCGCTGGCGGAGATCGCTGCGATCGCAGCGTTTCGCGTCGGGACGATCGTGAGCATCTCGTCGAGTCCCGTGATCGCGAACGTCCTGCCGATGCTGTCCGTCACGTTGACGATCGCGAGGCTGCCGCCGAGCGGGCGCAGCCGCTTGAAGGCCGCGATGATCACGCCGATCGCCGTCGAGTCCAGGAACGTCGTCTCGGTCAGGTCGAGCACGACGCGCAGCGCACCGGCGTCGAGCGCCTCCCAGACCTCGGCCTTGAGGTCACGGCCGTTGGAGATGTCGAGCTCGCCGCTGACGGCGAACACCGCAACATCCTCCTCCTGCTCAACTCTGGTCACCGCGAAATCGGTCATCGTCGAGCCGCCACGCTAGCGGGTCGCTCGGGTCGAGATCTCCACGACGAGCTGTTCGCTTCCCGCGTCGTGCTCCGTGCTCCAGCTCGTCGCCAGGCGGGCGATCGCGCTCGGTGCGCCGCCGTCGGAGCCGTCGCCGGCGATCCGCCGCGCGCCGTCGGAACGCAGCGACCCGACACGCAGCACGATGCCGTCGTCGGAAGACCGCACGTTCAGCTCGAGCTGCTCGCCGGCGAGCTCGGCCGGTGAGCGCTCGGCGATGCTGTCAGCCAGCTCCAGTGCATCTTCGACACGGTCGAACGGCAGGTCGGCGCGGGCGGCGGCGATGCCGACGACGCGTGCGAACAACGGCCGCGCGAGCGGCCCGCACGCGACGACGAGGCGGACTTCACCCGGCTCAGGTGGCATCGGGGATCACGAACGCCATGCGCACCTCCGTCGCCCCGTCGACCGTCGTCAGCTCGAGCGACTCGCTCAGCGCGGCGATCAGCGGGAGTCCGGTGCCCAGGCCCGGGGAGTCGAGTCTGGGCGCAAGTCCGCTGCCGTGATCGCGGACCAGGATGTGCAGCAACGGCGGGTCGATCGCGGCCTCGACCTCGAGGACGCCGTCCTCGCGGCCGGCGTACGCGTGGATGACGACGTTCGTGCACGCCTCGCTCGCAGCGAGGCGCAGATCATCGGTGGCCTGAGGGCCGAGCGCGAGCGCGTCACCGAGGCCGCTCAGCACGGAACGGACGACCGCGACGTTCTCTGGAACCGCGGCGAGCGTGAGCTTGACGTCGTGGGCGGGAAGATCGTCGTTCACCGGGATCTGGAGTATCCCATCGCCGCCGACGCCGAGTGGTGGGCCGTCCAGACGCGATGGGAGCGGCCCGTTCATCTACGTAGATTGCCCTCAATTGATCGGTGCCAAACCGTGCCCACCGTTACTTTCGCGGCTGTAGCGTGTCTCAGCAGTGATGACCCCCCTCAAGTCGACCTCACGAACGCTGCGCGCATCAGAGGAACGGGCACTGCTCGAGCGCTGGCGGCGGGAGCACGACGAGGCAGCGCGCGCCGAGCTGATCGAGCGGATGCTGCCGTTGGTGCGCCACATTGCGAAGGTCTATGTCGGTCGCGGCGAGCCGTTCGACGACCTCGTCCAGGTCGGGTGCGTCGGCCTCGTCAAGGCGATCGACCGCTTCGACCTCGACCGCGGGCTGCGCCTCTCGACGTTTGCCGCGCCGACGATCTCCGGCGAGATCAAGCGCCACTTCCGCGACCACGGCTGGACGGTGCGGCCGCCGCGCGACCTGCAGGAGCTGTACGTCCGTGTCCGCCGCGAGAGCACGCGCAGTGCTGCGCGCCTCGGGCGCAACCCGACCGTCGCAGAGCTCGCAAGCGCGCTGGACTCCTCCGAGGAGAGCGTGCTCGACGCGATGGAGGCCGGCCGCGGCTATTCGGCGGTCTCGGTCGAGACGTCGGTCGAGCCGGACGGCCGCGCGGTGCTCGACAGCTTCGGCAGCGACGATCCTGAGCTCGAGCTTGCCGACGTGCGCGCGACGCTGTCGCAGGGCCTCGATGTCCTGGCGCCACGTGAGCGCCGGATCGTCCTGCTGCGCTACGTCAACGGCCTCACGCAGCGCGAGATCGCCGATCAGGTCGGCATCTCGCAGATGCATGTGTCGCGCCTGCTCCAGCGCTCGCTGGTGGCGCTGCGCGGCGCGCTAGTCGCCCGGTAGGCCGATCGCGAGCAGCGCGACGTCGTCCTGCGGCGACCCTGCTGTCCACTCGAGCACGTCGCTCTCGACGCGCTCGACGAGTTGCTCGGGGCCGCTGCCTGGCGATGCTGCGTCGATGGCGCCCCCTGCTGCGGCCAGCAGACGCTGATCGCCGAACAGCTCGCCGTCTCGACGGGCTTCGGGGACGCCGTCCGTGAACAGCAGCAGGACGTCGCCGGGGTGCAGCTCGGCAGCGACCTGCGTGAACGTCGCGTCCTTGTCGACCCCGACGAGCGGTCCGGAGACCACGAGCGTCTCGACACTGCCGTCACTGCGCCTGACCAGCGGCGGGGGATGGCCTCCGGCAGTCACCAGCACCTGGGCGACGGAGCCGTCGCTGGCGACCGTCAGGCGCGCCAGCGCGACCGTGACGAAGAGATCGTCGCTCGTCTCGCCTGCGAGCTGCTCGTTGACCGCATCGAGCAGCCCTGCCGGCTCGGTCCCGTCCGCGAGCGTGCGGATCGCATAGCGCAGGGCGGCGGTGAGGACTGCGGCGCGCGGGCCCTTTCCGCAGACGTCCGCGACCAGGACGACCCACTCCTTCTCCCCGGTGCGCATCACGTCGTAGATGTCACCGCCGACCTCGACGTGCCGGCCGGCGGCGCGAAAGCGCGCGGCGGCGACGAGCGGCCGCATGTCGGGCAGCTTCGGCGGGAGCAGCGCTCGCTGCAGGGTCTGCGCGATGTCGTGCTCGAGCTCGTATGAGCGCGCGTTGTCGAGCGCGAGCGCCGCGTGCGCACCGAGCTCCGCCGCGAGTGCAAGGTCACCCTCGTCGAACTGCCGCGCCGCTTCACCGAGCCGCACGACGAAGAGGACGCCGAGCGGGCGCCCGCGGGCGATCATCGGGACGACGAGCACGCCGCGGATCGCGAGGTCCACGCGGAACTGCGCGTGACCCTCCTCGACCGACGCCGCGCGCAGCAGGTCCGCATCGGGGGCGTCGACGAGCTGCGGGCGCCCGCTGCGCAGCGCCTCGGCGACGGGCGGGACGTCCGCCCGCACCGGCTGGGTCGCGGCGATCCGCCCGATCTCCTCGTCGATCGCGACGGTGGCGACGTGCCGCAGCACGGCGCCCTCGCCGTCGGTGACCTCGGCGACGTGCACCAGGTCTCCGAGGTCCGGTACGAGTGCTGAGGCGAGCCGCAGCAGCCGGTCACTGGAGCCCGTCGTCTGCTCCATCGATTCAGCGGCCCGCACGAGCACCGCCTGCCGCGCGCTGTCGCGCTCGGAGAGCGTCCGCGCGACCAGCTCGGCGGCTTCACGCCGGCGCGCCTGCATCAGCACGAGGCCGACGAGCAGCGCCAGCAGCACGCCGCCGAGACCGACGACGAGCGCCGCGAGCGGGTTCGCGCGATCGGTCGGCACAACGGAGACGCGCCAGATGCGCCCGGCGATGTTCACCGTCCGCGATGTCGCGCCCTTGAGTGGCGTGGCCGAGCCGAGCACGCGGGTGTTCCCGTCACCGACGTCGACGACGCGCAACGTCGTGTCGCGCGGAAGCTGGGCTCGCAGCCGCGGTCCGATCCCGGCGGAGTTGACGCTGCCGGTGTACCAGCCCAGCACGGCCGAGCGGCGTGCAGCGAGCGTCGGCGGGATCCGGCCGTCGCGGTAGAGCGGGTAGTAGACCGAGAAACCGGGCTGGCGCGAGCTCGCGAGCTTCAGCGGCGCGGTCAGCTGCGGCGCCCCCGGTGTCCATCGCGCGTCGTGCGGCCTGCGCCCTGCGCGGCTCGGAGAGGATGTCGAAGCCGCGGACGGCCCGCCGTTCCGCGTCGTCGGGGTACACACGCGTGACCGGGCGCGTACGCGCTGCGCGCGCCGGCCGTCCGGAAGCCCCCGCCCGGCGCCAGCTCGATGATCGGCCGGTGCAGCCGCGCCTCCGCGGCCGCGCGGTCGGCAGCGGGTGTGAACGGCTCGAACGCGATGCCCGAGAACACACCGGAGGCGACGAACTCGGGCGCTGCGCGCTGGAAGCTCGTGAGCCGCAGCCCGTCGGGGGAGACCTGGCCGCTGGCTCCGCGAAAGCTCTCCGCTGCGCCGCCGACGGCGTTGACCGTCGCGGCGGCTGCCTGCACCGCGATCGCCACGCGCCGCTCGTCGGCGGCGCGACGCTCGGAGCCCCAGACGAAGAGCCCCGCCGCGAGCGCTCCGACCGCCAGAGCCAAGACCACAGCCCAGGTCGCGACGAGCCGAGGCTGCATTGGGCAAACCTAGCGAGTCGCTGCATGGCGCGGCGCCGGTTTCAACGCCGACCTGTCCACGTTCGACAGACCATTTCCGCAGGCTGCGACGGGCCGCAGCACTGCCCAGGGCGTTTCGCGTCGGCCTCTCGCGGGTATCGGGAGGGCCACAAGGGTCGTTCGAGCCAGGAGGGCAAGTGCCATGGGAAACAGGCGAGTAACAGGTTTTCGCAGTGCCGGTAGGGCGATGCGCGCTGCGCGGAAATCATGTCTCGCCGCACTGGTTCTTGCGGTCGTGGTCCCGGGCGTCGCGCAGGCGGACTTCGGTGTGACGACCTTCAGCGCGACGACCACGCAGCCGGACGGCGTCACGCTCGCCACCCAGGCCGGTGGGCATCCGTTCCTCGGCACCACGAGCTTCAAGCTCAACGCGACGAACACGGGCCAGCCCGGACGGCGGCGTCCTGAAGAACATTCACGTCGACGTTCCGCCGGGGGTCATCCCGAACCCCGAGTCCGCGCCCGAAGTGCGCCGCGCGAGGAGCCGACCCTCGCGGCCTGCGGCGTCGCCACGCAGATCGGTGAGACCGACATCTACGCCGGCAGCCTGCTGCTGCCGCCGGTCGCCAACGTGCCGGTCTTCAACATGGTCCCGGAGCCGGGGCAGGTCTCGCGCTTCGCCTTCTCGCTCGGGCCGCTCGCCCCGCGCACCGACATCGTCGGCTGGCGTGCGTGACACCTCCGACTACGGGGTCTTCTTCACGATCGGGCCGCTCTCCGCCAGCGTGCCGATCATGGGCTCGACGCTCAGGTTCTACGGCGTCCCGTCCGAGCACGCGGTCGGCGCATCGCCGATGCCCTTCCTCACGAACCCCGACGTTCTGCGGACCTCCGTACACGACCAACCTCACAGTCGAGTCGCAGACCGGCCAGGTGGCAACGAAGTCCGACACGACGCCGACGGGTGCCACGGGCTGCGACCAGGTGCCGTTCAACCCCACGATCTCCGTCACGCCCGGGACGACCAAGCGCGACAGCCCGACAGGCGGGAGCGTCGGCATTCACGTCCCGTACCTGCTGGACCCCGATGGCATCGAGAGCTCACAGGTGAAGGACACCTCGATCACCCTGCCTGAGGGCGTGTCGATCAACCCCTCGGCGGCGAACGGCCTCGAGGCGTGCACCGATGCCCAGCTGGCCAAGGGCACGCACGATCCGGTCGGCTGCCCGGCAGCCTCGAAGATCGGCACCGCCGAGATCGTGTCCGGCGCATTGGCGGCCCCGCTGACCGGCTCGGTCTGGGTCGGCCAGCCGCAGGGCGACGACCACCTGTATCGCATCTTCCTGCAGGCGACCGGGCCGATGGGCCTCGACGTCCGCCTGAAGGGCGACATCGCGGCCGATCCCGTCACGGGGCGGCTCACGGCGACGTTCGCCGACACACCGCAGGTGCCGTTCACCGACTTCACGTTGACGCTCAACGGCGGCCCGCGGGCGACACTCGCGACGCCGCTGAACTGCGGCGACGCGCTCACGTCCAGCTCGATCGTCCCCTATCGGGGCGGCGCCTCGGCAAGTCCGACCGCGTCGTTCACCGTCGACGGTGACGGAGCGGGCGGCGCATGTGGCTCGGTCTTCGCACCGGCCTTCACGGCATCGACGAGCTCGACGCAGGCCGGCGGCGACACCGCGTTCTCGGTCGGCGTCACGCGCCAGGACGGCGAGCAGACGCTGTCGCGCCTGCAGATCAGCACGCCGCCCGGCTTCACCGGCCGCGTCCCGAACGTGCCGCGCTGTGCCGAGGCCGCAGCGGCCGCGGGCACCTGCCCTGAGACCTCGCGGATCGGGACCGCGACCGTCGCGGCCGGCGCCGGGTCCGAGCCGTACAAGATCTCGGGACCGGTCTACTTCACCGGTCCCTACAAGGGCGCCCCGTACGGCCTGTCCGTCGTGGTCCGCGCGATCGCGGGCCCGTACGACCTCGGCACCGTCGTGGTTCGAGCGGGTATCCGCGTGGACCGCAACGACGCGCACCTGACGGTGGACTCGGACGCGCTGCCGACGATCCTCAAGGGCGTGCCGCTGCGACTGCGCCAGGTCGACGTGAAGATCGACCGCGCGTCGTTCCTGTTGAACGGGACATCCTGCGGCCCGCAGACCGTCGGCTCGAGCCTCGGCTCGGTCCAGGGCACGACGGTCGCGCGTTCGGCGCAGATCAGCGTGACCGGCTGCGACAAGCTGGCGTTCACACCGACGATCACCGCGGTGGCCTCGGGTCGTCCGACGCGGGCGCGCGGGACCAGCCTGTTCGTGACGCTCACGCAGCCGGCCGGCCAGATGAACATGCGCCGTGTCTCGGTCCAGCTGCCGAAGCCGTTCTCCGCCCAGGGCAAGACGGTCGCCAAGGCCTGCCTCGAGGCCGTCTACGTCGCTGACCCGGACAAGTGCGCCGCGGTCTCGCGCGTCGGCACCGCCGAGGCCACGTCCCCGGTGCTCCCAACGCCGCTGACCGGGAACGCGTGGCTCGTCGGACATAACGCGCGCCTCCCGACGCTCGAGGTCCGGCTCAACGGTTCGGGTGTCGAGATCGGCCTCTCCGCGCTGATCAAATACGGCACGGGGTACGCGTCGACGTTCAACAACATCCCCGACGTCCCGGTCAGGACGTTCACGATCAAGATCCCGCAGAGCAAGACGCCGCTGCTCGGCATCGCCGGGAGCATCTGCACGAAGCGACTCTCGATGCCCGTGAACTACACCGGACAGGACGGCCGCGTGCGGCAGCAGATCGTGCGGCTTGACGTTCAGAACTGCCCGGTCACCGTCAGCAGTGCTCGCACGCTGCGGGGCGGGCGCACGCTGCTGACGATCAAGGTCCCGACGGCGGGCAGGCTTGCCGTCACGGGCAACGGTCTGCGCGCCGCCAAGCGCACCCTGAAGCGTGCCGGGACCGCACACGTCACCGTGTCGCTGTCCAAGCGCGGCGCTGCGCGCCTGCGTGAGGCCCGCGCCAAGAAGCGGCCGCTGAAGCTCACTGCGACCGTGCGGCTCGTCCCGACGAAGTCGAAGACCGCGAGCACGATCACCAAGACCGTCTCGAGCGTCCGCAGGACCATCGTTCTGCGCTAGCAGTCCCCGACTCCTCCCCGGAAATCGGGACACAGAGCGTCCGCCGGTTGTTTACGGCGGGCGCTCGCTATGCTAAAACCCCTAATCCCGATCGATTTTGTGTAGTTAGGGATTCATGCCCGGTTTCGACCTCCATCAGCACCTCTGGCCAGAGCCGTTCGTCGCGGCGTTGGCTGCGCGGTCGCGCCCGCCGATGCTGCGCCGGACGGGCGCAGCTGGACGCTGGTGCTGGCGGGCGAGCCGTCGTGCGCGTTCGACCCTGGCGCACACGATCCGGCGGAGCGAGCGCGCGCGATGGACCAGGCAGGGATCCATCGCGCCGCGCTCGCGCTGTCGAGCCCGCTGGGCATCGAAGGCCTGCCGCGCGACGAGGCCGAGCCACTGCTGGACGTCTGGCACGACGCGGTGCTGGACCTCGGGCCGCCGTTCGCCGTCTGGGGTGCGGTCGCGCTCGACGGCGCCGGGGCGGCGGATGTCGACGCGCTCCTGGACCGTGGGGTCGCCGGCCTCTCGCTGCCGGCCGGCGCGCTCGACGGCCCGGACGGGATGGGGCGCCTGGGCCCCGTGCTGGCCGCGCTCGAGGCACGCGACGCGCCGCTGTTCGTGCACCCCGGGCCTGGCCCCGGCGGCGCCCGTGCGCTCCCCGGCGGCCCGGCGCCGTGGTGGCCGGCGCTGACCACGTATGTGGCGGACCTGCAGGCGGCGTGGCTCGCCTTCGCCACGTGGGGCCGTCCGCAGCACCCGCGGCTGCGCGTCCTGTTCGCGGCGCTCGCCGGCGGCGCCCCGTTCCAGGCCGAGCGCGTCGTGTCGCGCGGTGGGCCCGCCGACGCGCTGCACGACTCACGCGTCTTCTACGACACGAGCTCCTACGGACACCGCGCGCTGGACGCCGCGATCCGTGCGGTAGGCGTCGACGCGCTCGTGCACGGGTCCGACGCACCGGTCATCGGAGCGCCGCTCGATCCCGCCCACGGACTTGGCCGCGGCGTCGCGTCGGCACTCACGCTGACCAATCCCGCGCGGTTGCTGCACGGCGCGGCTGCGCTGGCGGCGGTTTCCGGCGACGCGCTGGAGCACGCGGCATGATCGCGCGGCCGCAGGGGCGCGACCTCACGCCCGGCGAGCTCGAGCAGTACGTCGCCGGGCTGGCCGCGCGGCCCGAGCTGTGGGAGCGGTTCGTCTCGCACGATCCCGAGGCACGCGTCTACGAGGAGCTGCTGCGCGACGAGCACGTCGCGGTCTGGCTGATCTGCTGGATGCACGACCACGACACCGGGTTTCACGATCACGACGTCTCGGCCGGCGCCGTGGCGGTCGCCCGCGGGGCAGTGCGCGAGGACCGGCTCGTGCTCGGCGGCGAGCCCTCGACCCGCGTGGTCGAGGCCGGCGGATCGCTGCGCTTCGAGCCCGCCGACATCCACCGGGTCCTGCACGCGGGGGACGCTCCCGCGGTCACGATCCACGCCTATTCGCCGCCGCTCTGGCGCATGGGCGCCTACGAGGTCAAGCCCGGCGGCGAGCTCGCGCGCCACTCGGTGTCGTATGCCGAGGAGCTGCGGCCGCTGAACGAGCTGCCCGCGGTCGCCGCATAGTGCACGCGGCCCGACGCCTCTAGGCCTCGAGCACCAGGCAGGTCGTCGTCGCGTGCGCGCACAGCCGCCCGTCGCGCGTCGAGCACGCGTCCCTCGGCGGTCGCGGTGCGCCTGCCCGCGTGCACGACGGTGCCCTCGGCGAGGATCCGGCCGCGGCCGAGCGGCGGCGAGCGGACGTACTTCACGTCGAGCTGCACCGTCGTGTAGACGTGCCCGGCGGGGAGGACCGACTGGACGGCGCAGCCCATCGCGCTGTCGAGCATCGTCGCGAGCAGGCCGCCGTGGACGGTGCCGAGCGGATTCAGGTGCTCCTCGCCCGGGGTCATCGCGAACGTCACCCGGCCCTCCTCGACGTCCTCGAGCGAGAGGCCGAGGAGGACGGCGAAGCCGGGCGGCGGGATCGTCCCCGTCCGGATGCCCTGCGAGCAGCTCCAGGCCGGTCATGCCGCCACCGCCTCGGGTGCGGGCGGCGGTTCGGGCGCGGCCTGCGGCGCGCTGATGCGCGGCGACCGGCGAGCCTCGACGTTGCCGAGCAGCGCGCAGCACGAGCCCGCTGGCGACGGAGATGCCGAGCATGAACGCGTAGCGCCGCAGTCGAAGTCGCCGCCGTCTTGGGATCGCCGAGCAGCGCGACGAGCACGGCGACGCCGATCGCGACGCCGACCTGGCGGCCCATCGTCAGCACGCCGGTGCCGGTGGCGAAGCGCTCCGGAGGCAGCACGACGGCGGCCGCCGCGGTGATCGTCGGGATCACGAGCCCGACGCCGATGCCGCAGATGACCATGCCCGGGAGGAACTCGCCGGCGTAGTCGGGCACCGGCCCGAGCTGCGTGAGCCACCAGAGCATGCGCGAGCGCGAAGAGCGCGGTGCCGGCGGCGCCGACCTTCGCCATCCCGATCCGGCGCGCGAGCCGTGGCGCCGGGGATGCTGAAGAGCGGCGGCCATCGCCGGGCCCGGAGCGATCTCGAGGCCCGCCTGCAGCACGTCGCGCCCCCACGGGCCGGTCAGGAACAGCACGCTCGTGAGCAGCATCGCGCCGAAGGCCGCGAAGAACAGCATCGCCGAGAGCGACCGCCACGCGGAACGGGCGGATGCGCAGCAGTGCCGGGTCGACGACGGGCGCGGGGTGGTGCAGGCAGCGGCGCGCGACGATCGCCAGCAGCACGGCGGCAGAGTGCCCAGGCGCCGAGCGCGCGCGGGTCGCCCCAGCCCCAGTCGGGCCCTCGACGATGCCGCCGACGAGCGCGGCGATTCCCGCGGCGAGCAGGACCGCGCCGATGCCGTCGGGGCGCGCGGCGTTCGGCTCGCGTGCCTCGCGCAGCACGCGCGCGCCGACGAGGAAGGCGCCGATGCCGACCGGGACGTTGACGAGGAAGACCCAGCGCCAGCTCTCCTGGACGAGCAGGCCTCCGATCGGCGGCCCGGCGGCGGCCGCGACGGCGCTGACGGCGGCCCAGCCGGCGACGGCGACCGACCGCTGGTGCGGCTTGAACTCGGGCAGCAGCAGCGCGAGCGAGGTCGGCAGCATCAGCGCCGCGCCGATCGCCTGCACGACGCGCGTGGCGACGAGCGCCTCGACCGACCAGGCGCGCCGCACAGGCGGCGCTCGCGACGGTGAAGAGCGCGAGCCCGGTGAGGAAGACGCGCTTGCGCCCGTAGGCGTCGGCCCAGCGGCCGGCGGGGACGAGCAGCGCGGCGAAGACGATCGTGTACGCGTTGAGGACCCAGCTGAGGCCGCCGAGGCCGGTGCCGGCGAACTGCGACCTGGAGTGCCGGGAACGCGATGTTCACGATGAAGAGGTCGAGCCCGGCCATGAACGCGCCGAGGCAGACGACGACGACGGAGATCCGAGTACGTTGCGTCATAGGACGGACCGTAGCACATACCGTTGCGTCATGAAACGCAGTCGGCTAGACTCGGTCGCGATGCTTCCGTCCAGCTACGACAGCCAGGTCTGCTCGATCGCTCGAGCACTCGAGCTCGTCGGCGAGCGCTGGACGCTGCTGATCGTCCGCGACGTCTTCCTCGGCGTCCGTCGCTTCGAGGACCTGCAGCGCGATCTGGGCATCGCCCGCAACGTGCTCGCCGTCGCGGCTCGACAAGCTCGACGGCCGACGGGATCCTCGAGCGCCGCCGCTACAGCGAGCAGCCGCCGCGCGACGAGTTCATGCTCACCGAGCAGGGGCTCGACCTGTGGCCGACCGTCGTCGACCTGATGCAGTGGGGCGACCGCAACCGCCCGAACCCGCGGCGGCCGCCGATCGTGCTCGAGCACAAGGGCTGCGGCGGCACGGTCAGCGCGCATCGCATCTGCGAGCGCTGCGGCGCCGAGCTCGGCGGCACGTGACGTCTGGCGCAGCGCCGGGCCGGGCGCACCGCCGAACCACCCGCTGCTCGCGCGCGACCGGCTGAACGCCGAAGGGCCGCCGTGTGGCGGCCCTTCGTTCTGGGGTGCGCGTCGTTGTGGCGGCGCTGAGAACCATCACGAATACGGCTTTGCCGATTCGTGTCCTGCCAGGGGGCCGTTCCTAGGCCAGAACGCGGCGGGCCTGCTCGCGATCGAGGCGGCCCGCTGCGAGTGCAAACAACCGGGCCGCCCGAATTCGCAGGCGTCCCGGTGGAGGCTGTCCGCGACCGGCGTTGTCAGCGCGCTGCTGGCCGTCGCGTGGGCCAGGTGTTCGTGAATCAGGGAATGCATGGGCGGTGACCTCCAGAGGTCGTGTGGTGGTGGTGAGCCACCGCCCGGACGGCAACGACATGAAGCGCTCGAGTCGCGGGCGGCGAAGCCCGCGATCCGGCATGTGACAGGGCCTAGGACGCGAGCTCGCGACGGGGCATGACGAGGCGAGCCGGCACAGCCGGTAGCGGTCATGCGTGTGTGCGGGTCGTTGCGAGCTTCATGTCTGGCTTCCTCCTCCGCGTCGGAGGCGAGACGGGCGACCATAGCGAATGCGGCGGGAAGTCTAACGCGGCGGCTCGCCGAGACGGCCCGTGGCGGGCCCGAGCCGGGAGGCCCGACGCTCGTCCCTGCGCGGCGGCGCTCCTGCTCGCGCAGGAAGCGCAGCTGCTCCGCCTGGCGTTGCTCGCGCTCGCGCGCCTCGGCCTCGAGCGGGCTCCTCGGCAGTCGGCTCACGGTCTGAAGGCGCTTGCGGAGCGGGTTCTGGAGGAGCGGCGCCATCGCCCGCAGTATCGGCGAGCCGGCGCCCGAGCGCCATGGGGCCTGCGCCCCAGATGTCGGCGGCCGCGGTCAGTTGCAGGTACTGGCGAAGCGCAGCGTCACGACCGCCGACTTCCCGTGGCGCGGTGCCACCTTGCCGCGCAGGACGTGGCTTGCCGGCGGCGAGCGTCGGGAGCCGCAGCGCCGTCCCGCGCCCGCCCTTCGAGCTTGGCGCCGTCGAGCGTCCAGCGCACGCGCTTGCACGACGCCGCGCTTGGCGCGGACCGTCACGACGCCGCTGGCGGAGTTCATCTTCACGGTGACGCGTCCACGGCGGCCCAGCTTGCGCAGCTTGAGCCGCTTGGCCGCGGCGGGCAGGTTGTGCGCGAGGCATGCGCCGGCGCCGTCCTCGACGTCGGATGTCGTGAGCGCACCGTCGCGGATGCGGCGCTCGCGCCCGCGTCGTCGAATCCGTCAGCGTCATCGGACGTGCCGTCGGCGTCAGCGGCAGCGGCTGCTGCCGCGTCGGCGACCGGGTCGACGACGGTGACGCCGCCGGCGTCGATCGCCGCCTGCGACTCGGATGCGGGGACGGCCGGATCGGTTCCCGGCGGGAGCAGCGGGGCGTTCTCCGGCTGCGAGCCGTCGGCGAAGGCGATCGGCTCGGTCGCGTCGGTGTAGACGACGATCGCGCCGGTCACGGAGACCGCGGTCTCCTGAAGCTGAAGGACGAACCCCGCGTCGGCATCGGTCGGCACGTACGTCGTGCCGGTCGCGCCGGGGATCGTCTGGCAGGCGCCGATCGAGTCGCAGCGCTGCCAGCACGTCGGTGACGGTCGTGCCCGGGCTCCACGTGCCGGGAGTGACGGTGATCGGCTGCCCGACGGTGACCGTGGCGGGGCGCTGACGAGCGGGCGCCGTCACGAGGACGGGGAGCGCCGAATGGCTGAAGTGGGTGGCGAGTCGGGCCGCGTCCCGAACAGGGCGACCTCGTCGACCGTGGTGCCGCCGCTGCCGGCGCCCGGACCGACGACGAGCGCGCCGAGCGACGCGGAGCTGGTCGGCAGCGCCGTTCTGCTGGGGCGTGCGCGTGACGCTGCGGCCGTTGATCGTGAAGCTTCAGCGTGTTGCCCGGGCCCCCAGCTGACCGCCACCATCGACCATGAGCCGATCGCGAGCGACATGCGCGCGCTGGTGACGTGGCCGCCCGAGGTGAAGTTGATGCGCCGGCGCTGGTTGCGCGTGGTCTTCGAGCCGCTCAGCCCGATCGACCAGCCGCCCGCGGCCGGGTCGCCGAAGCTGACGAAGGTCTGCTGCACGCGCTGGCTCGGCCGCACCCAGAACTCGACCTCCTTGGCGGTGCCCGGCACCTGCGCGGTCATCGTCCCCGCGGCGTCGAAGCGGACGGCCTTGTTCGCGGGCGCGCTGAACGGCGGCGCGGCGCCGAGTGTGACGCCGCCGGCGAATGTTCCCGTGTAGCCGCGCCGCCGCTCGAGTCCGTCGCAGCTCGTGCCGGTCGTCTCGTCGAGCTGCCAGTAGGCGAGCGGCGTGTCGGCCTTGACGGCGGTGCGGTAGTCGCTCAACGCATCGGCCTTCGCCGACGTCGCCATCGTGAGCGCACACAGCGTGCTGAGGATGGCGGCGTTGAGGAGGCGGCGGTCGGCGGTCATGTGCTTCAGGGCTCCGGGGGTACGTGGGGTCAGGAACCCATCGGCCTGCGACGAGCGGTCACTGAGCGGCGCTGGACGGATGGCTGCCTCCGTTTAGGGTTCCCAAGATGCCTTTCACCCTGGATCCCGACGCGTTCGACGTCCTCACCTTCGACCGTACGGCACCCTGATCGACTGGGAGTCCGGTCTGCTGACGGCGCTGCGCGTGCAGCTCTCGGGTGCGGTCGCCGACGTCCCCGACGACGAGCTGCTCGAGGCCTTCGCCGCCGTCGAGCACGAGGCGGAGTCGCCCTACCAGCCCTACCGCGCGGTGCTGGCGCAGTCGCTGCGCGAGCTCGGCGAGCGCTACGGCGTCGAGCCGACGATCGCCCAGCAGGAGACGTTCGGTGGCTCGGTCCCGGACTGGCCGGCGTTTCCCGACTCGCCCGATGCGCTGGCGCGGCTGCAGCGGCGCTACCGCCTCACGCCGATCACCAACTGCGACGACGACCTGTTCGCCGGCTCGGCCGCGCGGCTGGGCATCACCTTCGACGACGTGATCACCGCGCAGCAGGCGGGTGCCTACAAGCCCGACGAGCGGCCGTTCCTGCTCGCCTTCGAACGGCTGGGCGTCCCGCGCGAGCGCATCCTGCATGTGGCCCAGAGCCTCTGGCACGACCACGTCACCGCCAAGCAGCTCGGCCTGACGAGCGTCTGGATCAACCGGCGCGGCGGACGCCCCGGCGGCGGCGCAACGCCGCCGGCGCAGGCCTCGCCGGACGTCGAGCTGCCCGACATGCGCAGCCTCGCCGACCTGCTGGGATGCTGACGCCCGCGCGCCGCTGAACGCTCAGGCGGCCTGCAGCGCGGCGGTGTCCGCGGCCCGCGCGACGCGGTTGCGCCCGGAGTTCTTGGCGACGTAGAGCGCCGCGTCGGCGCGATCGAACAGCGCGCAGAAGTTGAACTCGCCGCGTCCGTCCCAGGCGCTGACGCCGAACGAGACCGTGACGTCGATGTCGAGGATCGGGTCGAGCGCGATGCGGCGGCGCAGCGACTCCGCGAGCTCGGCGCACTCGTGCTCGGCCGCGCCGGGCAGCAGGACGACGAACTCCTCGCCGCCGAACCGGTAGGCGAGGTCGTAGGCGCGCAACTCCTCGCGGAAGCGGTCGGCCACCTCGGCCAGCACCTTGTCGCCGACGGCGTGCCCGCGCTCGTCGTTGATCTTCTTGAAGCGGTCGATGTCGCCGACCAGCAGCGCGACGGGCTGTGGCGTGCGCCGCGCCTGCGCTTCGAGCTCGAGCGACGCGGGTCTCGAGCGAGCCGCGGTTGAGCATGCCGGTCAGCGGGTCGATCGCCGCCTCGCTGCGGTGCTCGAGGTCCGAGCCCATCAGCGCGAACGAGAGCGCCATGACCGAGACGATCAGCGTGAGCGTCATGATCGTCGGGACCGGGTCGTCGATCGACCGCGCCGGCGTCGATGCCGAGCGTGACGGCCAGCAGCAACGACGATCGTGAGCGAGCCTCCGGCGACGACGCCGCGCGGCCCGAAGCGTGCCGGCAGCGTCACGGTCGGGATCGCGAGCCACGGCAGCGCGAGGCTCTCCGGTCCGCCGGTCAGCGCGATGCTGATCGTGATCAGCGTCTGCGAGAGCACCCAGGCGCAGGCGATGCGGTACTCCGGGCGCTCGACCTGCTCGAGGTTGCGGCCCAGCACGACGAAACCGATCGAGCGCGAGCGCGAGCGGCGCGAGCGTCCACCAGCCGACCCACGGCGCCGCTGGCGATCAGGCCGGCGGCGATCGCTGCGAGAGCAGAGGTGGCGCACCGGTGCCAGACGCCGCTCCATGTCGAGCATGCGGGCGCGGTCGCGCGGCGTGGGGCAGAGCCAGGTGGCTGTGAAGGTCTCCTCGCCGCGATCCATCAGTGCAGTCGGCGATCGCGAGCTCGCTTGAGGCGGGCCGCCGGCGGTGGACGGTCCTACGAGCGCGCCGAGCGGCGGGAGTCAGCGGCTCGGACGCGTCGACCGGTGCAGCGCAGCGCGGTCTCGAACGCGTCGACGACGGCCGGGTCGAACTGCGAGCCGGCGCAGCGGCGCAGCTCGGTGAGCGCGGCCTGCGACGTCCATCCCCGGGCGGTACGAGCGGTCCTTGGTCATCGCGTCGAAGGCGTCGCAGACGGCGACGATCCGCGCGCCGAGCGGGATCGCCTCGCCGCTGAGGCGGTCGGGGTAGCCGCGGCCGTCCCAGCGCTCGTGGCTGGAGCGCACGATCGCCGCGACCGGCGCGAGCGCCGGGCGAGCTGCCGATGATGCGCTCGCCGATCAGCGTGTGGCGCTCCATGAAGCGCCACTCGCCGGCGTCGAGCGGGCCGGGCTTGAGCAGGATCTCGTCGGGGATCGCGACCTTGCCGACGTCGTGCAGCTCGGCGGCGATGCGCACGTGCTCGATCGTCGCCGGATGCAGGCCGAGCGCTGCCGCGACCCGCTCGGCGAGCTGGGCGACGTCGGTCGACGTGGTGGCTCAGCTCCGGGTCGCGCTCGGCGAGGATCCGCAGCATCACCTCCTTGGTCTCGTGCCGCGTCGTCGGGCCGGCCGCCGCGCTTGTGCTCGTACAGGCGCTGGTCGGCGATGCGCAGCGCCTCGCTCGGCGTCGTCGGCCTCGGCGGGCAGCAGCACCGCGCCGTGCGAGCAGCCGACGGTGAAGCCCTCGCCGGACTCGTGCAGCGCGACCGCGCAGGCCGCGACGGACAGGTCGTCGGCGGCGTCGAGCAGCACGCAGAACTCGTCGCCGCCCATCCGGTAGGCGCGCGCCGCGGCCGTCGACGACGCGCGCGAGGCGCTCGCCGAGGCGCTGCGAGCAGCGCGTCGCCGGACGGGTGGCCGAAGCTGTCGTTGTAGTGCTTGAAGCCGTCGAGGTCGAACAGCGCGAGCACGCTCGGCGCCGCGGCCTCGGCGTCGTCGGGGTCGAGCACGCTCGCGAGGTCGTTCGTCAGCGCGCGGCGGTTCCCGAGGCCGGTCAGCGCGTCGGTCAGCGCCTCGACGCGGCTGGCGCCGAGCATCCGCAGGTTCTCGCGGTAGGTCAGCATCAGGCGCGCCATCACGGCGATGAGCGAGCAGGCGGCGAGCGCCGACCGCCAGCGTGTTCAGCGGGCCGACGCTGGCGACCGACGATCAGCACCGCAGGCCCGGCGAGCGCGAAGATCGAGCGGCGCGACGATCATGCCGGCGCGCGGCCGCGCGACGACGATCGCGTGCTCGGAGGCGCCGGCTGCCAGGCGGCGGCGCCGAAGAAGATCGCGGTGACCCACCAGCCGACGTCGAACGGGCCGCCGGACTCCCACTGCCCGTTGGCGGAGAGCACGAGGTAGAGCGAGTCCGACAGCCAGAAGCTGACGACGCCCGCGATCATCAGCGCGAGCGTGCGGTCGACGCGCCAGCCGCGCGCGGCGACGGCGCCGACGATCAGTCCGAGCAGCACGAGGTCGGCGACGCGGGTAGGCGAGGTTCGTCGACGACGGCCAGCCGGTCGCCGCCGGCCGTGGCGTTCAGGACCGCCTGGACGACGACCGCCGAGCAGACCGCACCGACGGCCAGCGCGGCGGTGATGCCGTCGACCCAGAGCGTCCGTGGCAGGCCGCGCACGCGCGAGCGCAGCAGCAGCACGATGCCCGGTGAACATCAGCGGCGGGAGCAGCAGGTAGCCGGCGTCGGCGGGCGAGGGGACCGGCGGCGAGGCGTCGTTCCAGAGCACGAGCGTGAAGTACGTCTCGCCCGCGATCCAGGAGGTCGAGCCCCAGGCC
Source organism: uncultured Actinomycetes bacterium (assembly GCA_963821685.1). Lineage (GTDB taxonomy): Bacteria > Actinomycetota > Thermoleophilia > Solirubrobacterales > Solirubrobacteraceae > F1-60-MAGs163. The sequence goes on from CAWGEW010000003.1 coordinate 77,852, forward strand.
GATCAGCGACCAGGCGAGGCGCTCACGCGGCTGCGCGGCGGCGCGGCTGAAGCACAGACCGGCACCGACGCCCATCACGACCAGGTGGATCCAGGTGACCGGTCCGACGGGGATCCAGGACAGCCCGAGGGCGTGCGCCTGCCAGAGCACGAGCCAGACGGTGCACAGCAGAAGGAGAAGGCGTGCTGGACGCGCCATGGCGGCGGTCATCGGCTGCCGAACGCCACGCCTTGAGCGCCGCCCGGCGTACCTCGACGACCGTTCGTCGCGCCCGCGTTCAGCCGGTCAGGCCGAGCTCGCGTGCCTCGCGCTCGAGCGTCTCCCGGTGATCGGGATGCGCGATCGAGATCAGCAGCCGCGCACGATCGGCGATCGATCGCCCGCGCAGCTCGACGAGGCCATGCTCGGTGACGACGCAGTCGACCGTGTTCTTCAGCGTCGTGACGACCGATCCCGGGGTCAGCTGCGAGCGGATCCGCGTGCGCCCCTTGCGCGTCTGCGAGTGCAGGACGACGAACGCCTGGCCGCCCTCCGAGTACATCGCGCCACGCGCGAAGTCCGACTGCCCGCCGCTGGAGGACCAGTAGCGCCCGGCGATCGTCTCGCTCGCGCACTGGCCGATCAGGTCGATCTCGGTGGTCGCGTTGATCGACACGAAGTCGGGCTGCTCGCCGATCACCATCGGGTTGTTGACCCACTCGACGCCGAGCATCTCGACACCGTCGTTCTCGTCGAGCCAGTCGTACAGCCGCTGCGTGCCGAGGCAGAACGTCGCAACGTGCTTGTTGCGCCGGTGCAGCTTGCGCGCACCGGTGATCGCGCCGCCGTCGATCAGGTCGATCACGCCGTCGCTGATCAGCTCCGTGTGCAGGCCCAGATGCTCGTGGCCGGCGAGCGCGGCGAGCACCGCGTTCGGGATCGCGCCGATCCCGATCTGCAGCGTCGCGCCGTCGGGAACGCGCTCGGCGATCAGCTGCGCGATGCGGCGGTCGTCGTCGCCCGGGAGGGCCGGAGGCACCTCGATCAGCGGGCGGTCGACGTGGCACCAGCCGGCGACGTCGCTGATGTGGACGAGGTTGCCGCCGATCGTGCGCGGCATCCGTTCATTGGCCTCGAGGAAGAACGGGACGCGCCCGATCATCGAGCTGACGTAGTCGGCGTTCGTGCCGAGGCTGAAGTAGCCGTGGCGGTCCGGCGGGCTCGCCGCCGCGAGCACCAGCGAGCACTGCGTCGTTCCCCGCAGCAGCGCGGGCATCTCGGAGAAGTGGTTGGGCACGAGGTCGCAGTGCCCGTCCCAGTACGCCTGCCGGTCGGCGGACGAGAGGAAGTAGCTCACGTGCCGCAGGTGGTCGCCGAATGCGCCTTCCATGTAACGGCGCGTGCGCAGCGGGTGCATCTGGTGCACGCGCACGCCGTCGAGCGTGTCGGCGCCGGCCTCGAGTGCGTCGAGCAGCGCCGCGGGCTCGCCGTTGGCCAGCGGCACGATCAGGTCGGCGCCCGCCGCGACGTGTTCCAGCACCGTCTCGGGGGCGGTCGGAGCAGGGACCGTGTGCGGGCGGTTCACGGTGCCATCAGCAGCTCGATCTCCTCCCGTCGCTGCGGCTCCACGCGCCGCCACGAGGGGAAGTACTCGAACGCGTCCTCGACCGTGCGCGAGCGGCCCGCCTCCTCCATCAGCTCGAGCTGGTCGGGCGTGACGAGTGCCGGGTGGGGTTCGCCGCAGGTGCGTGCGAGCGACAGCAGCTCGTGTCGCAGCACGCGGATGTAGTTCGCGGTGCGCACGGCCTTCAGCTCCGGGTCGAGCCCGCGCATCAGCCAGCGGTTCTGCGTCGTGACGCCGGTCGGGCAGCGGTCGGTGTGGCAGCGCTGCGCCTGGATGCAGCCGATCGCCATCATCGCCTCGCGGCCGACGTTGACCATGTCGGCGCCGAGCGCGAACGCGAACAGCGCCGACTGCGGGAGGCCGAGCTTCGCCGAGCCGATGAAGACGACCCCCTCGTTCAGGCCGGTACTCGCGAACGGTGCGTAGACCCGCGTGAACGCGTGCTTGAACGGCAATGCGACGTGGTCGGCGAACGCCAGCGGCGCGGCGCCCGTGCCGCCCTCGCCGCCGTCGACGGTGATGAAGTCGGGCCCCTGGCCGGTCGCGTTCATCCGCTGCAGCGAGGTCGTCCCAGAACTGCTGCTCGCCGACCGCCGACTTGATCCCGACGGGCAGCCCCGTCGCGTCGGCGAGCATCTCGCAGAAGTCGACCAGTTCGTCGACGCTGCGAAACGCGGAGTGGCTCGGCGGGCTCTGGCAGTCCTTGTGCGGCTCGACGCCGCGGCAGTCGGCGATCTCCGGCGTCATCTTCGCCGCGGGCACGAGCCCGCCGACACCGGGCTTCGCGCCCTGCGAGAGCTTGATCTCGAGCGCGCGCACCGGGCCTTTGGCGATCGTCTCGAGCAGGCGCTCGAGGCTGAAGTGGCCGGCTGCGTCGCGGCAGCCGAAGTACGCGGTGCCGATCTGGAAGATCAGCTCGCCGCCGTTGCAGTGGTATTTCGAGACGCCGCCCTCGCCGGTGTTCTGCAGGCACGGGGACATCGCCGCGCCGCGGTTGAGCGCCTCGACGGCCGGCGGGGACAGCGCGCCGAAGCTCATCCCGCTGATGTTGACGACGGACTGCGGGCGGAACGCGTGCGGGCGGCCGTGCAGTGCGCCGAGCACCTTGCCGGCGGGCAGCGTGTGCTCCGGCGCCGCGCCGTGCGCGCCGGGCGCCGGCGGCGGGGAGGGGAACACGTCGGGCTTGATGATCAGGTAGCCGAGGCCGTTCTCCATCTCGTTGTCGGACCCGAAGCCGACGGTGTTGGTCTCGCGCTTGGCGGAGGCGTAGACCCAGCTGCGCTCGTCGCGCGAGAACGGTCGCTCCTCGTTGTTCGAGGTGACGATGTACTGCCGCAGCTCCGGCCCGAACGTCTCGAGGATGTAGCGCAGGTGCCCGACGACCGGGAAGTTGCGCAGGATCGCGTGGTGGCGCTGCGTGACGTCGTAGGCGACGACACCGCCGAGCGCGAGCGCGCTGCCCGCGGCCACGCGGCGCCAGGCGCTCACGTCGCCACCGGCCGGTCACGGATCGACATCGTCTCCTCCATAGCTCCCGCTGCGTCCTCAATACCAGACCGGAGCACCGCCGTGGGGTCGCTGGCTACCGTCAGGAGCGATGCTCGCCGCGCTCGCAGCGCTCGCGCTGGCCTTTCCCGCCGCCGCGCCCGCCCGCCCACCGATCGCCTGGACGCCGATTCCCTACCCGGCCCGCCGTCGTTCGGAGATGGCCGCGTACGCGCGCCGCCACTACGGCCTGAACCGCTACCGGCTGGTCCACCCACGCGTGATCGTCGAGCACATGACCGAGAGCGCGACGTTCTGCTCGGCGTTCAACACCTTCGCTCCGGACGTCCCCGACGGTGAGCTCGGCGAGCTGCCGGGCGTCTGCGCGCACTTCGTGATCGACCGCGACGGGACGATCCACCAGCTCGTGCCGATCGGCCTGATGTGCCGCCACACGGTCGGCCTGAACTGGACGGCGATCGGGATCGAGCACGTCGGCTTTCGCGAGCGCGACGTGCTCTCAGGGCCGCAGCGCAGCGCGTCGCTGCGGCTGACCGCGTGGCTGCGCTGCCGCGAGGGCATCGCGGTGCGCAACGTGATCGGGCACGCCGAGAGCCTGTCCTCGCCCTACCACCGCGAGCGCGTCGCGCGGCTGAAGAACCAGACGCACGGCGACTGGCCGGCCGCGCCGATGCGGACCTACCGCGCCGCGCTGGCGCGGATCTCCTGCGGTTAGCTGTTCGCCCGGATCCGCATGATCAGGTTCTCGCGGTGCTCGTGGAAGCGGACGTGCTCGTAGATGATCAGGCCGACGAGGATCGCCGCGACGATCGCGAGCGCGGCGAGCGCGTCGATCGCATGCGCGAGCGGGATCAGCGCGAGCAGCACGATGGCGACGACGAGCCGTTGCTTGTTGAGCGTCTGCACGTTGCGCAGGCGGAACGCGATGTGACCGAGCAGGTACACCGCCGGTCCGGCGCACAGCGCCACCGCGGGGACGAGCTTCAGCGGCTCGCCGGTGTCGAGCAGCGTCTTCTTGACGCCGAGCGCCAGCAGCACGATGCCGGCGATCATGAAGAAGTGGATGTAGCTGTAGGAGTCGCGCGCGAGTAGGGCGCGCTCCTCGCCGCGGGCCTGCTGCATCCGGTGCGTGGCGACGATCGCGACGATGTCGAAGTAGAGCCACCAGAGCGCGGCGGCGATCGCGACGCCGAGTGATGAGCCGACGACCAGGCGCAGATCGACCGTCGAGTTCTCGACCCCGGATCCGAGCGCCACGATCGACTCGCCGAGCGCGATGATGATGATCAGCCCATGACGCTCGGCGAAGTGCCCGGCATGCACGCGGAAGTCGGCGTTTCCCATGATCGCGGGCGTCGCCACGTCAAGCGTGATCGCCAGCAGCCAGATCCACGGCTGCGCGGCGCCGCCGATCACGGCGCCGCCGACGATCAGGCAGGTACTGATCAGGAACCCGGGCGCGAGCCGCAGAATCGCGCCGTGGTTCGGGTCGTCGGCAGACGTTCCGTACGAGTACAGGCCGACCTGCATCGCGCGGACGACCGCGTAGGCGAGCGCGAACGCCAGCGCATCGTCGCCGAACGCCCGCGGCGTCGCGAGCGCGACGACCGTGAACGCCGCCATCGCGACGAAGAACGAGATCCGCGTCTTCGGATCCTCGACGTCGATGCTGTTCGTCAGCCAGGCGTAGCCGACCCAGGACCACCACAGCAGCGCCAGCACGAGCAGCCCGCGCAGCAGCCCGCCGGTCGTCAGGTGGTGGGCCAGCAGCGCTGTGACCTGCGTGATCGCGAGCACGAACACGAGGTCGAAGAACAGTTCGAGCACGCTGACGGGATGCTCGTCCTCCTGCTCGGGGACGACGCGTCCGTCGGCCGTGCGCTCGACGTCGGCGGGTGGAGTCGCTGCGCTCATCGCCTGGATCCTGGCAGCCTCGACCGCGGAACCCGCGCGGGCCGGTAGCGTGCTGCGGCGTGATCGAGCGCATCACGTTCCTCGGGCACGCCACGCTGATGATCGAGACCGGCGGCGCGCGGCTGATCACCGATCCGGTCCTGCGCTCGCGGCTGATCCACCTGCGCCGGCACGGCCGAGCGGTCGACGAGGACGTCCAGCGCGACCTCGACGGCATCCTGATCTCGCATCTGCACCGCGACCACTGGGACACGCCGTCGCTGAAGCTGCTCGAGCGCTGGACGCCGATCGTCGTCCCGCGCGGCGCCGGGGAGCTCGCCGCCGGGGCCGGCTTCACCGACGTGCGCGAGGTCGTCGCGGGGGAGAGCGTCGAACTGTCCGGAGTCCGGGTGCGCGCCGTCCCGGCCGAGCACGACGACCGCCGCGGCCCGGTCGGCGGGCCGCGCGCCGATCCGATCGGCTACGTCGTCGAAGGCCCGACGCGGGTCTACTTCGCCGGCGACACGGACGTCTTCGACGGCATGAGCACGCTCACCGGCGACGCGCCGCTCGACGTCGCGCTGCTGCCGGTGTGGGGGTGGGGCCCGTCGCTCGGGCCGGGTCACATGGACCCGCGCCGCGCCGCCGAGGCGCTCGCGCTGCTGCGCCCGCGGATCGCGCTGCCGATCCACTGGGGCACGCTCTACCCGGTCGGGCTGCACCGTGTGCGCCCCGATCCGCTTGCCGACCCGCCGCACCAGTTCGCGCGCTTCGCCGCCAACCTCGCGCCCGACGTCGATGTGCGGATCGTCCAGCCCGGAGGGTCGCTCGCGCTCGACGGCCCGCTGGCGCGTCAGGAGTAGACCCGGCTCTAGGCGGGGCGGCGCATCGCGGCGAGCGCCCAGGCGATGAACACGGCCTGGAACGGCAGTCGCGCGTAGAGCGCGGTGGCGCCGCCCGGCACTTCGGGGAACTCCTCGGGGTGCAGCGCCATGTGCAGGTTCGCCGGGAAGATCGCCACGAGCGTCGCGATCGAGAACAGCCCGCCGAAGCGCCGCACCTTGCGGCTGCGTGACATCAGGGCAGCGCCGCCGACGATCTCGGCCGCACCGCTGGCGACGTTCATCGCCTCGTGGGCCGGCAGCCACGGCGGCATGATCCGCAGGTAGAAGCGGGGGTTGACGAAGTGGTTGACACCGGCGAGGACGAAGACCGGGCAGAACAGCCAGCGGATGATGCGCATCGCGCAGACCCTACGGATGACGGCCCGCCATCCGCGGCGAGATAGCGTGCGCGCCATGACCGCGACCGCCGCCGGACTGGCCTATCGCGAGGCGCTCCCGACCGGCACGCCGGCGGGCACGCTCCTGTGCGTGCACGGGTATCCCGAGTCCTCGCACATGTGGCAGGCGGTGCTGCCCGCCGCCGCGCGTGCCGGCTGGCGTGCGCTCGCGCCCGACCTGCCCGGGTTCGGCGACTCGCCGCTCGGCGCGGCAGGCGCTCAGGCCGGCACCTGGGAGGCGCACATCGCGGCGCTCGGGCGCTTCCACGCCGAGCTCGAGCTCGGCCCGGTCGTGCTCTGCGTGCACGACTGGGGCGGGCTGATCGGGATGCGCTGGGCCTGCGACAACCCGGACCTGGTGCGCGGGCTCGTCGTCAGCGCTGCCGGCTTCTTCGCGTTCGGCAAGTGGCACGGGCTCGCGCAGGTGCTGCGCACGCCCGGGCAGGGCGAGGAGTTCGCGGCCGGCATCACGCGCGACGGGCTCGCGGCCACGCTCGCCGGGATCTCGCGGATGGACGACGAGGCGATCGACGCCTGCTGGCAGGCGTTCGACGGTGACGAGCGCCGCGCCGCGCATCTCGTGCTCTACCGCTCGGGCGACTTCGACAAGCTCGCTCCCTACGAGGGGCGCCTCGCGGCACTCGGCGTCCCGGCGCTGCTCGTCTGGGGGGCGGACGACCCGATGGCGCCGGTCAAGGGCGCGCCGCATCCTGCGCGACGAGCTGCCCGGCTCGCGGCTCGTGGTCCTCGAGGACGAGGGGCACTTCATCTTCGACGACGCGCCGGCGCTGACGGCCGGGCTCGTGGCCGGCTTCCTCGACGAGGTCGCCGGTCAGGCCGCGGTGTCGGGCGGATCGTCCCCGGCCTGACCGGGGCCCTGCAGCTCGAACTGGTCCTCGCCGATCGCGACGACGACGGGGTCGGTGCCGCCGGCGCGGGCGGTGATCGCGAGCGGCGTCTCAGCGGCGGTCGTCTCGAAGACCGCCATCGCGACGTTGCGGCCCCCGAGCGCGTCGGCCAGGCCGCAGACACCTTCGACGAGGTGGTCGAGCCCGCCGATCGTGCCGGTCACCTCGCCCGTCGCGGCGTCGACGTCGAACGGCGGCAGCTGGCGCACGTTCGGCAGCAGCGGGATCGCGACGTCGAGCTCGATGCCGTGCGGCATGTGCACGATGCGGTCGCCGAGATCGACCTCGATCACCGCCAGGCGCCCGCATTCGACGACCGCCGGGCCCTCACCGGGGTCGCGCTCGACGAGGCCGACGGCGCGCAGCGCGCCCGAGCGGTGCACGAACTCGCGCAGCACGGCGACGGTCGCGTCCAGCGCGCCGACGCTGGCGACGATCTCGATGGCGTCTTCGTCGTGCTCGGACATCGGGCGCGACGCTAGCACCGGTCGCCTCCCCGATCGCCATCACTCTGAAGAACGGTGTGACGCCTGAACGCAGCTTCGCTACCGCTCGGCGCGTCGTCCGTCCAGAACCACCTGGACGCGTTCAAGGCCCGCCGGCAAGGGGCGATACCCACGGCAGACGCTTCACCGATCCCGTATGACCGACACCGACCACTCCCCATTGACAGCCGTCGCGCTCGAGTCCGGCCTGGCACCCGCCACGCGGCTGCTCGTCGTCGAGGCGCGGCCGGGGGACGGTCAGATGATCGGCGACCTGCTGGCGTCGGCCGGCCGGCTCGTCGATGTGCGCTCGCTCGCCCGTGCGGCTGACGCGACGACCGAACTGGTCGACGCTCCCGCCGACGCGGTCCTGCTGGCGGCGCCCGACGAGACCACGCTGCTGCAGGCACTCGCGGAGTTGCGATCGATGGTCGCGCACGTGCCCGTCGTCGTGCTCGTCGACGAGGACATCGAGGACGTCGCGATCAACGCGATTCGCGGTGGCGCGCAGGACGTGATCGTCCGCGACCGGCTCGACGGGCCGGGTCTCGTGCGCTCGCTCGGGTTCGCGGTCGAACGTGAGCGCGCCGGCAACGAGATCGCCCGGCAGGCGATGCACGACCCGCTCACAGGCCTGCCGAACCGCGTCCTGCTGCGCGACCGGCTCGACCAGGCACTCGGGCGTCTCGGCCGCCGCAAGGAGACCGTCGGCGTGCTCGTCCTGGATCTCGACGGCTTCAAGGCCGTCAACGACGCGCTCGGGCACGAGGTCGGGGACCTGCTGCTGATCGCGGTCGCGCGCCGGCTGACGGGCGTGCTGCGTTCCGGCGACACCGCCGCACGCGTCGGCGGCGACGAGTTCGTGATCCTCTGCGAGGACGTGCGCGGCGCCCACCAGGCCGTCGCGGTGGCGCAGCGCATCATCGCTGCGCTCGTCGAGCCGGTCTCCGCCGGCGCCGCCGAGACGCACGTCCGCGCCAGCATCGGCATCGCACTCGCCAACGGCCCCGGGACCGAGGCCGAGACGCTGCTGCGTGACGCTGACGCCGCGATGTACCGCGCCAAGCAGCACGGGGCGACCTACGAGGTCTTCGACGACGAGATGCGCGCACGGGCCCAGCAGCGGCTGGACCTCGAGGACGACCTGCGCCGCGGGCTTGACGAGGGCGAGTTCACACTGCACTACCAGCCGGTCTTCCGGCTGCGTTCGGGCTCGATCGTCGCGACCGAGGCGCTGCTGCGCTGGGCGCATCGCAGCCGCGGGCTGATCGGGCCCGGCGAGTTCCTCGAAGTCGCCGAGGACGCCGGCCTGATGTTCCCGATCGGGGCGTGGGCGATCAACTCCGCGGCTCGTCAGGCGGCGATGTGGGCGGCCGACCGCGCAGGGCGTCAGAGCCGGCTGTCGTGTCGGTCAACCTCAGCCCGCGCCAGGTCCTGCACCACGACACCGTCGACGGTCATCAAGGATGCGCTCGAGAGCTCGGGCGCCGACCCGGGGACCCTCTGCCTGGAGTTCACCGAGGCGGCCGTGATGGCCAACCAGGTCCGCGCCGGGCCGCGTGCTGCGCGGGATCAAGGACCTCGGCTGCCGCCTTGCGATCGACGACTTCGGCACGACCCAGTCCTCGCTGCGGCTGCTCGAGCAGCTTCCGGTCGACACGGTCAAGATCGACCGCTCGTTCATCACCGGCATGGCCGAGAGCCACGAGGAGGCGGCGATCGTCGCCGCCGTCATCGGGCTCGCGCACGCGTTCGGGCTGCGAGGCCGTCGCCGAAGGCGTCGAGACGCTCAGCCAGGTCGACCGCCTGCGCGCGCTGGGCTGCGACGCCGCGCAGGGGCACTACTTCGCGTCCGCCCAGCCGGCCGGCGACCTGACCGGCCTGCTGCTCGCGCTCGGCTGACGGTTCCTGTTTGCGCTCCGGCGGGGCACCCGCCACGATTCTCGGAATGCGCTTTCCGATCATCGTCACTGTTTTTGTGCTCCTGGCCGCGGCAGTCGTGCCCGGCACGGCCGCGGCGAAGCTCCCGCGGCCGAAGACGACGCTGATCGTCCCGGGCACGTCGATCGCCGGGGTATCGCTGCACATGTCCGAGCGCAACGTGCGACGGCAGTGGGGCGGCGGCGCCCGCTGCACGAGGATCCCGGCGGTGGGGACGATGAAGGCGACGGCCTCGTGCGACTGGCGCGGAGGCACGGCCGCCTCGGCCGCCAACGCGCACATCACGTTCGTCGCCGGCAGGGTCTACCTGGTCGCGATCATCACCGCCCGCAGTGCGACCACGGGCAGGCCGCGCGGCCGGCACTTCAGGTCGTGGAAGACGAGGAAGGGCATCCGCATCGGCTCGCGGATGCGGTCGGTCGGGAGGGCCTACCCGTCGGCCGACGCGCAGCACCGGCTACGACCTCGTCAGGAAGCGGTCGATCATGTCGTTCCTCGGGACGACGCGGGTCGAGTCGATCTCGCTGCGCCTGCCGAACTGACCGGGGCCGGTCAGCGCACCACGAACTGCGCGCGCTCGATCCGCTGGGCGACGACCTCGCCCCAGCGGTCCTCGCCGGCGATCGCGCGCACGCGCCGCGCGGAGGCCGCGTGGTCGTAGCGCACACGGCGATGCTCGATCGTGCCGTCGTTGTGGATCACTGCCCACGACGCCCGCGGGTTCCCGTCGAACGGCATTCCCACGCTGCCCGGGTTGACGAGCTCGATGCCGGGCGGGTCGGCGAACCGCTGGAACGGCACGTGGGTGTGCCCGAAGATCAGCCGCTGCTCCGTCACGCCGTCGAGCAGCTCGAAGTCCTCTGCATGTGGATCGGCGAGGAACGAGCGCACGTCACTGACGGGCGAGCCGTGCCAGGCGCGGGTCACCTCGCCGATCGCAGCGCTCTCCGGCAGCGCCGCGAGCGCAGCCGACCTCGACGGGGCCGACGATCGCCAGCGCCGAGGCGATCGCGCCCTGGACGATCGCGTCCTCCGGCGCGTCCTGCGGCGCGGCGGTCCAGCGCTCGCCGTTGCCGCGGATCCAGGTGGCGTCCGGGAGCGAGCGCAGCAGCGCGAGCGTCTCACCCGGCCAGCCGCCGAACAGCGAGTAGTCCCCGCCGAGCAGCCACTGATCGACGCGCGCGGCCTCGGGGTCGTCGAGCACGGCCTGCAGCGCAGGGAGGTTCCCGTGAACGTCGTAGAGCAGTCCCCACATCCGGCTGCGAATCTACTCGGGCGATGTTCACCCTCCTAGGCCCGACACTGACCTTGCGCCCGCCCGAGCCCGCGGATGCGCCCGCGCTGCTGGCGCTCGCGTCCGATCCGCAGGTCACCCGCTGGTTCTCCTGGGGGCCCTACACGGACCTCGCCCAGCCCGAGGCCTACATCGAGCGCTGCGCCGGGCAGCGCGAGCGCGGCGACCAGCTCGACCTGCTCGTCGTCCACCGTGAGCACGGCCCCGCCGGCATCACCGGACTGTCGGAGTTCAGCCCGCGTGACGGGCGCTGCATGGTCGGCACCTGGTTCGGTCGCGAGTTCTGGGGCACCGGCGCCAACCGCGAGTCGAAGGCGATGATGATGCGCCTGGCTTTCGATGTGCTCGGCATGCACCGGCTCGGCTCGTACTCCAATCCCGCCAACGAGCGCTCGACCGGAGCACTGCTGGGCGTCGGCTTCACGCACGAGGGCGTGCTGCGCCACTGGCACCGGCACGAGCAGGAGTGGCTCGACGTCAACGTCTTCGGCCTGCTGCGCGACGAGTGGGCCGGCGGGCGCCTCGCGCAGGTGCCCGTCAGCGTCGAGGGCACGCCACCGGCCGCGTTCCTCGGGTAGAAGGGCTTTCAAAAAGCCGGGCGCGCGGATGCGGCGCCCCCGCGGCGACGGATCGTCACGCGGCTTCTTGCCGATGCCACCGGCATCGGCTGCGAAACCACGCACCGCCCGCCATCCACGGGGACACCACCCCGCAGCGCCAGTCTCATTCGAAAGACCTTCTCAGCCGCTGCGGGCGTCCCAGCGGAACCCGCGCACGGCGCCCCAGATGCCGAGCGCGGTCCAGAGCAGGAGGACGGCGATGTCGGAGAGCAGGTCACCGAGGCCGACGCCCGTCACGAGCGCGCCCTGGAAACCGTCGATCACATGGACCAGCGGCAGCGCGTTCGCGATGTCGTGCATGAACTGCGGGACGTTGTCGATGTCGTAGAAGACACCGGAGATGAAGATCATCGGGAGGAACACGATGTTCGTGTAGGCGGGCGCCGCCTCGAAGTTCGGGATCAGGTGTGAGAACGCCACGCCGAGCGACGCGAAGCAGACCACGCCGAGGACGGTGAAGACGATCAGGTCGACCCAGTTCTGTGGCCAGCCGAGATCGAAGACAAAGCGGCTCGCGAGCACGACGATCCCGATCTGGACGCCGGCGTTCGTGGCCGCGTTGCCCAGCACGCCGGCGAGGTAGGAGCGGCCGGGGAGCGGCGTGCCGTGCATGCGCTTCAGCACACCCGCGTCGCGCAGGAACGTCATCTGATTGGCGAGCGCGTTGAACGTCGTGGCCATCACCGACAACCCGGCGATGCCGGGGACGATGATCTTCAGGTTCTCCTGGCTCGAGATCGCGCCGAACAGGAACAGGAACAGCAGCGGCAGGACGAAGCTGAAGAACGCCGCGGTCGGGTTGCGCCAGAACATCCGGCGCTCGAGGCGGTAGTGCCGCCAGGCGAGTGTGCCGGCGCTCATGCTGCCGGCCTCCTCGGCGGCCTGCTCGACCGGGATCTCGGCGGTCAGCTCGAGGTAGACGTCCTCCAGGCTCGGGCGGGTGACCGACAGGTCGCGGAGCGGCTCGCCGCGCGCGAGCGCACCGCTGGTGAGCTGGTGCAGCAGCGGCGTCGGGTCGGTCTCCTCACGCGTGCGCAGCTCGCCGTGCTCGTCGCGCCAGCTGACGCGGTAGTGCGAGGCGCTCGTGCCGAGCGTCGCCGGCGGCCCCTCGGCGAGCACGCGCCCGTCCTTGACGATCGCGACGCGATCACACAGCGCCTGCGCCTCGTCGAGGTAGTGCGTCGTCAGCAGCACGGTCTTGCCGAGCTCCTGCAGATGGCGGATCGTCTCCCAGGCGGCGCGGCGTGCGGCCGGGTCGAAGCCGGTCGTCGGCTCGTCGAGGAAGACGAGTTCGGGGTCGCCGACGAGCGCGAGCGCGAGGTCCAGGCGCCGAGCCTGGCCGCCCGAGAGCGTGCGCGTCAGCGCCTCGCGCTTCTCCGCCAGGCCGACGATCTCAATCACCTCGTCGACGTCGCGGGGGTTCGGGTAGAGCCCGGCCCAGTAGGTCACCGCTTCGTGCACCTTCACGTGGCGGTACATGCCCGATGACTGCAGCACGATGCCCATCCGCTCACGCAGCGCGCGCGGACGCTCGCCGGGGTCGAAGCCCAGCACGGAGACGATGCCGCTGCTGCGCTGCCGGTACCCCTCGAGGATCTCGACCGTGGTCGTCTTTCCCGCGCCGTTGGGCCCGAGCAGACCGAAGACCTCGCCGGCCGCGACCTCGAAGTCGATGCCGCGGACGGCTTCGAACTCGCCGTAGGTCTTGTGCAGGTCGCGCACGAGGATCGCTGGGGTGCCCGAGCTCACGCCCGGCGATGGTAGAGCTGATCCGGTGTCCGCGCGGTGAACCCCGCTGGACGCGAACGGGGAAGGCGCGATAATGGAGGGCACCTGGTGGCGAAGGCACGCGACATCCCCGGCCTTGACGGCGAAATGACGTACGGCGATGCCGCCGCGCGGACGGTCGAGGTGCGCGCCCAGGAGATCTTCGATCACGAACAGGGCGTCCTCGATGTGAGCGAGATCGAGCGGGTCCACGCGATGCGCGTCGCGACCCGCAGGCTCCGCGCGGTGCTGGAGATCTACGAGCCGTGCTTCCCGCGCAAGGTGCTGCGCCCGGTGCTGGCCGAGGTCAAGGACCTGGCCGACGCGCTCGGCGCGCGCCGCGACCCCGATGTCGAGCTGCTGGCACTCGAGCAGTTCGCCGCATCCGTGGGCCCGGACGAGCGCGCGGGCGTGCAGATCTTCATCGACCGCACGCGCATCGAGCAGGCCGAGGGCAATGCGCGGCTCGCGGAGGCGCTTGACGAGGCTCGGCGGACGAACCTGCGGGGCCGGCTGGCGGAGCTCGCCGAGGTTGCGCGCAACCATGTCGCCGAGGACGAGGAGACGCCGGCCGAGGTGCTCGAGGCTGAGGTGCTCGAGGCTGAGGCGTCGATCGAGCACGCGCCGGTCATCGAAGCGCGCGAGCATCCGAACGGGCTCGGCCGCCTCAACGGCCCCGCACCAGCGAGCGCCAACCGGGACACGGGGTGGTGAGGTGAAGGCGCGGCGCGTCAAGCACCTCGATCCGGCGCTCGGGCTCGCCGACAACGCCGAGCGGATCGTCAGCGTGCGGCTCGAGGAGCTGTGCGACTTCGTGCCGGCGGTGCTCGACCCGAGCGCCGTGCGCGAGCTGCATGACATGCGGATCGCCGCCAAGCGCCTGCGCTACGCGCTCGAGGTGCTCGCCGATCCGTGTTTCGGCCCGTACGCGCGGACGGCGTCCAAGCGCTCCAAGGAGCTGCAGGATCTGCTCGGCGAGATTCACGACTGCGACGTGCAGCTGCCGCGCGTCGAGGCGCTCGTCGCCAGCCTGCGCGACGACGACGCCGACGAGCTGCGCCGCCGCGCCGGCGACGCTCCCGACCTCGATCCGTCGCTTGCAGCGCGCCTGCCGCACGGCGACTCGTGGCGCGGGCTGATCGCGCTCGAGACGTATCTGCGCGCGCGCCGCGATCTGCTCTACGAGCGCTTCACGACGTTCTGGCGCGACCTTGAGCGTGAGGGCTTCCGCGCGCGCCTGGAGTACGCGATCGCCGAGCGCCCGGAACCCGAGCCGCTGCCGGTCCCGCGCGTGACGCTGACCGCCTTCGAGCCTGCGCCGGCCCCTACGCGACTCGCGCACGAGCCGGCCCCCACCGGCGAGACGGCGTGAACGAGCCCCCGCTCACCGAAGCCGAGTCCGCGCGCTTCCTGCCCACCGCGGAGGATCCGTTCCCCGCACCGCGCGAGTCGCTCGACCTCGCGGACCCGGAGCTCTCGTTCAATCGCGAGGTCTCGTGGGCGGACTTCAACGACCGCGTGCTCCAGCTCGCCGAGGATCCCGAGCAGCCGCTGCTCGAGCGCGCGAAGTTCGCTGCGATCTTCACCTCGAACCTCGACGAGTTCTTCATGATCCGCGTCGCCGGCCTGCACGACCAGGTCGAGGCCGGGATCACCGAGAAGCGGCGCGCGGGCCTCAATCCGTCCGAGACGATCGACGCGCTGCGCTCGCGGATCCAGCCGCAGCTCGAGCGCCAGGCGCGAATGGTGGACAGCGAGCTGCGGCCGATCCTGGCCGAGCACGGCATCCACATCATCCCGCTCGACGAGGTGCCCGAGGATCAGCGGCCCGCGCTGCGTGAGCGCTTCATGCGGCAGGTCCTGCCGGTCCTGACACCGCTCGCCGTCGGGCTCGGGCGGCCGTTCCCGTACATCTCGAACCTGTCGCTCAGCCTGGCCGTGCTGGTGCGCGACCCGCAGACCGACCAGACGGTCTTCGCGCGCGTGAAGGTGCCGAAGGAGATGCTGCCGCGGTTCGTCGCGGTCGTCGAGGGGGAGGAGACCTTCGTCCTGCTCGAGGACCTGATCGCCGACAACCTCGCCGCGCTGTTCCCGGGGATGCAGATCATCGATCACGGCCTGTTCCGCGTCACCCGCGACGCCGACTTCGAGATCTCCGACGAGGCCGACGATCTGCTCGAGGCCGTCGAGGCGGAGCTGCGCCGGCGGCCGTTCGGGGAGGTCGTGCGCCTCGAGGTCCAGGACGGGATCAGCGCGGTCATCCGCGAGCAGCTCGTCGACGCGCTGCGGGTCGAGGAGCGTCAGGTCTACGCGATCCCGGGCCTGCTCGACATGAACGACCTCTGGCAGATCGCCGGTCTGCCGGGTCACACGAGCCTGCGCGACGAGCCGTGGACGCCGGTGACGCCCCCGCGCGTCCTGGCGGCCGACGCGGACGAGCACGACATCTTCTCCGTCATCCGCCAGGGCGACCTGCTGGTGCACCACCCGTACGAATCGTTTGCGGCCTCGGTCGAGCGGTTCGTGACCCAGGCCGTCGAGGACCCGGACGTGCTCGCGGTCAAGCAGACCGTGTACCGCACGTCCGACGACTCGCCGCTCGTGCCGTCGCTGATCACGGCGACCGAGCGCGGCAAGCAGGCCGTCTGCCTGGTGGAGCTGAAGGCGCGCTTCGACGAGCGGGCGAACATCCAGTGGGGCCGCCGCCTGGAGGAGTCGGGCGTGCACGTCGTCTACGGCATCCCCGGCATGAAGACACACGCCAAGTGCGTGCTCGTCGTCCGCCGCGAAGGTGACGGCGTGCGCCGCTACGTGCACATCGGGACCGGGAACTATCACCGTAAGACCGCGCGGCTCTACACCGACTTCGGCCTGTTCACCTGCGATGACCGGCTCGGCGCGGACGTCGCCGACATGTTCAACTTCCTCACCGGCTACGGGCGGCCGACGCGCTACCGCGAGGTGCTGATGGCGCCGAACTTCATGCTCGACGGGCTGATCGAGCGGATCGATCGCGTGACCGCCGCGCACGAGGCCGGTGAGCACGCGCGGATCAAGCTGAAGATGAACGCGCTCGTCCATCCGCGCGTCATCGAGTCGCTCTACGCGGCCTCGCAGGCGGGCGTGCAGGTCGACCTCAACGTGCGCGGCATCTGCTGCCTGGTGCCCGGCATCCCGGGCGTCTCCGACAACATCCGCGTCGTGTCGATCCTCGGGCGCTTCCTCGAGCACTCGCGCATCTACGCGTTCGAGTACGGCGACGAGTCCGAGGTCCTGATCGGGTCCGCCGACCTGATGCCGCGCAACCTCGACAACCGCGTCGAGCTGATCGCCCCGGTCCGCGACGCGCCGGCGAAGGCGGAGCTGATGGACACGGTTGACCGCTGTCTGGCGGACAACACGCACTCGTGGGACCTGCAGCGCGACGGGAGCTGGACGCGCAACGCCCCCGCGCCGGGCGAGGAGCCGCGCGGCGTGCAGCGCGAGCTGATGGCGCTGGCGGCGCGGCGGGCCGCCGACGCGGCCGGCGCGTCGTGAGCGACGGCGCTCCCGAGGTCTCCCTGCGCGAGCGCATCCTCGCCGCGGAGATCAACGTTCCGACGCGTGGCAACCGCAAGCTCGCGGCGCTCGTCGATGCGGTGAACGCGGATCCGCAGATCAAGGGCTGGTGGCACGCGGCCGGCATGAACGCGCAGCGGCTTGGGATGTCCGACCACTCGTGGGTCCACATCCAGATCGTCACGAACATCTCGCTGCGCCTTGCCCGGCTGCTGTTCCGGCGCGGCGTGCAGCCGGCGATGGTCACCGACCACGGCATGACCGAGCGTGACGCCGAAGTCGTGATCGCGGCCGGCGCGCTGCTGCACTGTCTCGGCATGGGGATCCACCGCCAGGACCACGAACGCTTCTCGCTGTTCCTCGCGGCGGACAAGCTGCCCGGCCTGCTCGAGGGCCTCTACGACGAGCCGGAGCGCACGATCATCGTCGCCGAGTCGCTGCACGCGATCATCAGCCACCGCTCGAAGGGCGATCCGTTCACGATCGAAGGCGCGATCGTCCGCGTCGCCGACGCGCTCGACATGGCGAAGGGCCGCGCGCGGCTGCCGTTCGAGGCGGGGGAGACGAACATCCACTCGCTGTCCGCCTACGCGATCGAGTCGGTGAAGATCGTCTCCGGCCGCGAGACCGCGGTGCGCGTCGAGATCGAGATGTCCAACAGCGCCGGGATCTACCAGGTCGACGAGGGCCTCGGAACCAAGCTGCGCGGGACGCCACTCGAAAAGCACATCGAAGTGGTCGCCCGGATCGACGCCGAGCACGAGAAGCGCCTCGTGCCGGTGTTCCGGCTGTAGCGCGGCGCCTGCGCGGCGCCTGAGGTCTGCCGCAATCGCTGCGTAGCGCTGCAACACGGAGAGCGCCAGCGTGGTGGTGATGCCCGCTCCTACCAGCCGACTCGATGCGGATCGTGCCCGCTATGCGGGCAGAATCCGCATCACGATGCCGATGCGACGGCGCTGGCGGCGCTCGCGGCCCGCCAGCACGGGGTCGTCGCCGTGCGAGCAGCTCCTGGACGCTCGGGTTCACCGCTCGGCGATCGACAGACTGGTCGCTTCAGGACGACTCCACCGCCTGCACTTCGGGGTGTACGCCGTTGGTCACTCACGCATCGCCGCCGTCGGGACGGCGGCTCGGCGCAGTCCTCTCCGCCGGGCAGGGGGCGGTGGGGAGTCACACGACGGCGGCGGCAGTCCTCGACGTCCGTCGTGACAGTGGGCGCCTCGCGCATGTCACGCGTCGTGGCATCGCGCATCAGGCGCTCGGTCGACCGCGCGTCGTGCGGGTGCATCGTCCGCGCGTGCTTGACCGAGGACGACATCGACGCTCCGCGACGGCATCCCCATCACCAGCCTCGCGCGCACGCTGATCGACCTCGGAGACATCCTTCCCGGCCGAGCACGTCCGTCGAGCATTCATCCGCGCGGAGCAGCTGAGGCTGGTCGACATGGACGTCATCGACGCGGCACTCGAGCGCGCCGGCCGTCGCCGCGGGCCCGCGGTCCTGCGCGGGCTCCTGCGTGCCTACGACCCACGCTGGCAGGCGACGCAGGTCCAGGCCTCGAGCTGCGGATGCTCGACATCGTGCGTGACCACGGCGTGGCTCAGCCGGAGGTCAACGCCTGGATCAGCGGCCGCTGGGAGGCCGATCTCCTGTGGCGCGACCAGTGCCTGATCGTCGAGGTCGACGGCGCAGGCGTCCACGCGACGCCGAGCGCTCGCAGCCGCGATGCGATCCGCGATCGCGCGCTGCGCCGGCTCGGCTACCGCGTGCTGCACGTGAGCGAAGCTGAGCTCGAGGCGCCGGAGCGCGTCGCGCGGCGGGTCCGTGGGCGCTCAAACGCCGGTCAACGGACGCGTGATGCGGATCGTGCCCGCTATGCGGGCAGTATCCGCATCGAGTCGGTGTGAGGCGGCCGCTGCGGCGACGCCTGACGCGGCTGCGATGCTCACGGTGTGTCCGACGCCTGACCACATCCGTGAGCGACGCGAGCAGGACCGGCGTGGGCGGCGGCGCGCCGGCGTTCGGGGTGCTCGGGGCGCTGGCGGTGGTCGTCGCGCTGGTCGTCGCCGTGCTCGCGGGCACGTTCGGGAGCGACGACGACATGCGGGACCGTCGCAGGGCAGCCGACGACCCAGCACGAAGCCCGCCGCCAAGCACGCAGACGACGCCTGCCGAAGCCGACTGCCGCGACCGGCACCTACCGCGGCCCGGTCCCGATCCTGATGTACCACGTGATCACGCGCGCCGCAGGCGGGCACCACGTATCCCGAGCTGTGGACGCCGCGCGGGCGCTTCAGCGCGACGATGCACCGGCTCGAGAGCAACGGCTACCACGGCGTCACGATCGAGCAGATGCGCCGCGCCTGGGCGGGCGGTCCGGGCCTTCCCGTCCAAGCCGATCGTGATCACGTTCGACGACGGCTACCTCTCGCAGTACACGCACGCCAAGCCGATTCTGCGTGCGCTCGGCTGGCCCGGCGTGCTCTACCTCGAGGGCAAGAACCTCGGCCCCGGCGGTCTCACCAGGCACCAGGTCCGGACGATGATCGCCGCGGGCTGGGAGGTGGGGGCGCACACGCTCACGCATCCCGACCTGACGACGGTCGACGACGCGACGCTCGAGGCAGGAGGTCGCCGGCTCACGCAAGCTGCCTGAGCAAGCGCATCGGCGTTCCGATCACCGCCTTCTGCTACCCCGCGGGACGCAACGACGCGCGCGTGCGGGCGGCGGTCAAGGACGCCGGCTTCACGACCGCGACGACCGTCGAACCCGGGATCGCGAGCAGCAAGGACGACCCGTTCGCGCTCCCGCGCATCCGCGTCAACGGCACCGACAGCCCGCAGACCGTGCTCGAGCACGTGCGGACGGGCACCGGCGCGACCGGAGCAGGCGGCGCTTAGGCGCTAGAGCCCACCGCCACCGTCCTCCAGCACGGCCTGCGCCGCGTTACGCCCGTTCAGGGCGATGACCGACCCGGCGGGATGCGTCGCGGCACCGCACAGGTACACGCCCTCGACGGGCGTGCGCGACGACAGCCGGTGCTCCCACATCTGGTCGGGCGTGACCTCGCCCTGGAAGATGTTGCCGCCGGTCAGGCCGACGCGCTCCTCGATGTGCGGCGGGCCGAGCACCTCGTGGTGCACGAGGATGTCGCGGAATCCGGGCGCGAACGTGTCGATCAGCGAGATGAACTGCTCGCGCAGCCTCGTCGCGACGCGAGTCCCAGTCGCCCTCCGACAGGTCGTAGGGCGCGTACTGGCCGAACACGCTCAGCAGGTGGTAGCCCTCGGGCGCGGGCGTCGGGTCGTAGCCCGTCTGCACGTAGACCTCGCCGAAGCCGACGGCGATCTCGCCGCGCGCACATGCCTCGACGGCGTCCTGCGCGGCCTCGAGCCCGTGCGTCAGGTCGACCGTCGCCTGCGCGGGGAACCGCTCGCCCGGCGCTGCCGTGAACTCCGGCAGCGCGCTCAGCACGGCGTTGAACTTCACGACCGGGCTGCGCACCTTCCACGCGTCGATCCGCTCGCTGTAGGCGGCCGGGACGTCCTGGCCGGCGAGCAGATTCATCGTGATCTTCGGGTCGGCGTTCGAGATGACGGTCTTCGCGCGGATCGTCGTGCCGTCCTCGAGCACGACGCCCTCGCCGGGCAGGATCTGCGCGACGGGAACGCCGGTCGCGAGCTGCGCGCCGAACTCGCGCGCGGCGTCGGCGATCGCGAAGCTGATCATGCCCATGCCGCCCTTGACGTAGCCCCAGACCGGGCCCTGGCCCTCGAGGTCGCCCTGGTAGTGCATCAGCTTGATCGACGCGGTTCCCTTGTCCTTCGGGCCGCCCCAGGACGCGATCACGCGCCTGGCCGAACAGCGCGTCCTTGAGCCGCTGGTCGTCCATGTAGTCGTCGAGCAGCTCGGCGATCGAGGCGTCGAAGAGGATGTCCTGCATCAGCTGCTCGCCGGCCAGCAGCTCCTCCAGCTCGGCGCGGGTCGGCGACTCGCCGATCCACGTGTCGCGCGGCCCGGTGCGCAGCTTCTTGCGCGTCTCGTCGAAGATCTCCTCGTACGCCCAGTAGCCGGCGATGTCCTTCTTCGACACGCCGAGGTCCTCGAGGCCGGCCTGCGTCTTGTCGTCGTCGAGCCACTGCCCGAACGACGTGCCGTCCGCGAACGGCACCCACAGGTTCGGGTCGGCGATGTAGCACTCGTATCCGCGCGCGCGCAGGCCGAGCTCCTGGATCACGAGCTCGTCGAGCAGCCCGACCACGTAGGCGCACGGGCTGATCTGGAACTCGCCGCCGAACGGGCGCTCGAGCGTGCACGCTCCGCCGAGGCGCTCACGCGCCTCCAGCACCAGCACGCTCTTCCCGGCGCGGGCCAGGTAGGCCGCGGCCGTCAGGCCGTTGTGCCCGCCACCGACGATCGACGGCATCCCATTCGCGGGCGGCGAGCTCCGACAGCGGCGCAGGCAGGCCGACCTCTCCGAGCTGTGCGGCGATCTGGTTCATGCGGTGCCTCCTGTGGCGATGGGGGTGGGGGAAAGCTCTGGTGGCGCCCGGTCCACGCGCACGGCGAGCGCGTCGACGGCGACCGCTCCCGAGACGCCGACGATGACGGGGTTCAGCTCGAGCAGCTCCAGGCCGGCGTCGAGCAGCAGCTCGCCGGCCTGCGCGGCAAGGCGCGCCGCGGCGGCGACGTCGAGCGCGGGGCGGCCGCGGTGGCCGGTCAGCAGCGCGGCGCCGCGCAGGCTGCGCAGTGCCTGCTCGACGCGTTCGGCGTCGGCGGGAAGCGGGATCACGGCGACGTCGCTGAGCGCCTCGGTCCAGACGCCGCCGAGCCCGACGACGAGCGACGGCACGACCGCGTCGGCGCGCGCGGACACGAGCAGCTCGGCGCCCGGCGCGGCCATCCGCTCGACGAGCACGTCGCGCGCCGGCGACCGCGTCGAGCGCGCGCAGCCGCGCGTAGGCGGCGCGCGCCGCCTCGGGCGAGTCGACGTTCAGCTCGAATGCGCCGAGCTCACTCTTGTGGCGCAGGTCGGGGCTCGTGAGCTTGATCGCGACCGGGCCGCCGAGCGACGCCTGGCAGGCGGCGGCGTCGTCGGCGCTGTCGACGAGCCGGCCTTCGGGAACCGCGATGCCGGACGCCGCGAGCAGCGCCTTCGCCTCGTGCTCGGCGAGCCACACGCGTGCGTCGCCCGGAGCGACCCGCGCGGCGCGCGCCGCCGCGGCGCCGCGCAGCGCCGCGATGCGCGCGGCGTCCGGCGCGGGGCCGTCGAGCGCGCCGACGACGCGCACGCCGGTGCGCAGGCCGGCGACCGCGACGAGGCCGTCGTCGAGCAGCATCTCGAGCGATCCGCTCGGGCAGCAGCTCCGGGAGCGTCGATGCGACCGCGACGGGCGTGTCGATGCGCCGCGCGGCGCGCGCGGACGACGTCGAGCACGCGCGCCCCAGGACTCGGCGGCGGCGCCGTCGAGCCCGTCGGGCTCGTCGTAGAACACCAGCAGCCGCGCGATCGCGCGGGTCGTCGGCGAGCGCGAGGACGAGCTCCTCGAGCAGGTCGTGCTCCTCCCAGAGCAGCGAGGTGTAGTCGAGCGGGTTGCCCGCAGTCGCCGCGCCCGGGCAGCGCCGCGCGCAGCCGCTCGACCGTCGCCGGGCGCGAGCTGCGGGAAGCGTGACGCCGAGCTCGTCGGCGAGGTCGGCGGCGACGCTCGAGTCGCCGCCCGAGCAGGTCATCACGCGACGCCGCACGCGCCCGACACGCCGCGCGCGCCCGGCACCGCCAGCGCCTTCGCCAGCTCGAGCAGCTCGTGCGGATCGCTGGCCCACGACGCGCCGGCCTCCTCGACGAGCGCGCGGAAGACGCGCTGGTCGCCCGCGACCGCGCCGGTGTGCGCCTGCGCGGCGGCGGCGCCGGCCTGCGAGGTCCCGGCCTTCAGGACGGCGACGCCGATGCCGGCGCGCGCGCAGCGCTCCAGCGCCGCGCACCAGCGCTCGCCGTCGCCGTCGGCCTCGAGGTACAGCGCGACCGAGCGGACGCCGTCGAGCTCGGCGATCGCGTCGAGCCAGTCGGCGGCCTCGAGCACCGCCTGGTTGCCGCACGAGACGACGGTGTGCAGCCGCAGGCCGCGGCGCGAGGCGAGCGCGTTGACGGCGACGTTGCCGCTCTGCGAGATCAGCGCCACCGGTCCCGGCCTCACGCGGGGCGACCATGTCGCCCCAGAGCGCCATCCGCGCGGGCAGCGAGACGATCCCGTTGCCGTTCGGCCCGCAGACCGGCAGCGTCATGCGCGCGCGCTGCCGCGACGAGCTCGTCCTGCAGCGCGCCGCCGCCGGCCGACTCCGCGAAGCCGGCGGCGAACACGACGGCGCCGCCGCAGCCGCGTGCGCCGATCGCCTCGACCGCGCGCCGGCGCCGCGGCTGCCGGAATCGCCACGACGACGGCGTCGACGGCCTCCGGCAGGTCCGCGACGGTCGGCACGCAGGGGAAGCCGTGCACCTGCTCGCGGCCCGGGTTGACCCCGTAGACGTTCCCGGGGAACTCGAGCCGGCGCAGGTTCAGCAGCGCCTCGCCGCCGTACGAGCCGGCGCGCTCGGTCGCGCCGACGACGGCGATCGAGCGCGGATGCAGCAGGCGGGCGGGGTCCATCAGCGTCAGGCGGGCCGCTAGTGAATGACGCGCTCAACGCCACGGCGCTCGAGCGACCGCGTGATGATGATCCGCTGGATCTCGCTGGTGCCTTCCCAGATCTTGTCCACGCGCAGCTCGCGCCAGAAGCGCTCGGCGACGTTGATGCGGGTGTAGCCGCGGCCGCCGAAGATCTGCAGGCAGCGGTCGGCGCAGCGGTTCGCCGCCTCGCTCATGAACAGCTTCGCGATCGACGCCTTCGCGTGGATCACCTTCGGGTCGGCGCCGGCGTCGTAGAGCCGCGCCACCTCGAGGCCCAGCAGCCGGCCCGGCGGTGACGTCGGCGGCGCTGTCGGCGAGCGGGAACGAGACGCCCTGGTGATCGAGGATCCGCACGCCGCCCTGCTCGCGCGTGGCGGCCCAGTCGAGCGTCTCCTCGAGCAGCCGCCACATCGCGCCGCCGCAGCGCGCGGCGATGCCCGAGGCGCTCCTCGGCGAACCAGGCGCGCTGCAGGTCGTCGCCGCCGCCCAGCCCGCCGATGACGGCGTCCTCGCCGACCTCGACGTCGAAGCGGATCGTCGGGTGGCCGTGCGGGTAGCTGTGCGTGAACGGCGGGTCGTCGATGACCTCGATGCCGGGCGCGTCGCGGTCGACGAGGAACAGCGTCGGGAGCGACGCGCCGTCGACCTTGGCGTTCGCCATCACGATGTAGACGGACGCGACGTCGCCGTAGGTGACGAACCACTTGTCGCCGCGGATCCGCCAGCCGCTGTCGGTCCGCTCGGCGGTCGTGCTGATGCCCGACGGGTCGGAGCCGGCGTTCTCCTCGGTGACCGCGTAGGCGTCGTGCGTCTCGCCGCGCAGGCCGGGCCGCAGGTAGCGGTCGATCTGCTCGGGTGAGCCGTGCGCGAGCACGTTGTAGGCGGTCGGGATGTGCCACGAGATCGCGTTCGTCGAGCGGCCGAACTGCTCCTCGACGAGGAACCACTCGACGTGCGTCCAGCCCTGGCCGCCGTGCTCGGCGGAGTGCAGGCCGCCGCTGAGGCCGCGCTCGAGCGACTCGCGCTTGATCGCGCGCGATCGCCTCGGCGGGGAGGTGCCCGTGGGCGCGCTCGGCCTCCTCCTCCAGCGGGATCAGGAACTCGTCGACGAAGGCGCGTGCGCGCGCCTGGACGTCGGCCTCCTGCGCGGTCAGGCCGTCGGCCGAGGCGGGTGTCGGGGTGGTGGTCATCGGAACCTCAGTTGGTGCTTGGACGTAGGACTGCGGTGGTCGCCGGCGGCTGTCCGGCAGGCCGAGCTCGACCGCCAGCGCCGACCAGATCTCCTGGCGGGCGCGTTCGAGCGGCATGTTCGGGTCGCCGGTCACGACGCGCACGCCGTAGCCGTCGACGAGCGCCAGCGCACGGTCGGCGAGCCGCTCGGGGTCGCAGTCGTGCAGCTCGCCGCTCGCGATGCCCTCGGCGATCACTTCCGCGAACCACTCGCGCATGCGCTCGTAGAGGCGCGCACCGGTGGCGCGCAGCGCCTCGTCGCGCGCGGCGCGCAGCCACAGCTCGACCCACAGCACGAAGTCGTCGCGGACCGGGCCGGGCTCCGGAAGGCACTGCTCGATCATCGCGGCGAGCCGCTCGGCGGCGCTCGCCTCGTCGGCCGACGGCACCTCGATCCGCGCGTCACCGGCGCGCTCATAGGAGTGCTCGAGTGCCTCCGACAGGAGTGCCTCACGTGAGGCGAAGTGGTAGTGGACGGTCGCCGACGAGACGCCGGCGTCGGTGGCGATCCGCGCGATCCGCGCGTCGTCGATCCCCTCGCGGGCGATGCGCGCGACCGCTGCGTCCAGGATGCGCTCGCGGGCCGAGCGCCGCCTGGCGGACGGAGCTCACGCGGTGGGTTCCTCGACCTCGACGTCGATCGACGGCCTCCTCGGCGGCGGCAGTCCCGGCCGTGACCCCGGCCTCGTCGGCCGCGAGCACCTGCAGGTTGCGCGGGCGCAGGTGCACGGCGACGGCGTCACCCTGTGCGTACTCGGGCGCGTCGCCGTCGTTCGGGACGTCGGCATGGACGAGCGCGCCGGTCGCCAGCCGCACCCGCACGTCCTGGTGGAAGCCGAGGTAGACGACGGCCTCGACCATCCCGGGGATGCGGTTCTCGCCCGTCGTCCCGTGCTCCTCGATCCGCACGTACTCCGGGCGGATCATCGCCAGCGCGTCGCCGTTGATCTCGCAGCCGACGTCGCTGCGCAGCGTGAAGTCACCGAGCGTCAGGGCGGCGCCCGTCGCCGTCGGGGCGCGCGGTCACGGGCACGAGGTTCGCGGCGCCGAGGAAGTTCGCGACGAACGCCGTCTCCGGCTGCTCGTAGAGCTCCTGCGGTGCCGCGCACTGCTCGATCCGGCCGTCGCGCATGACGGCGACGCGGTCGCTCATCGTCAGCGCCTCGTCCTGGTCGTGCGTGACGTAGATGAACGTGACCTCGAGCTGCTCCTGGATGCGCTTGAGCTCGACCTGGAGGTCGATCCGCAGCCGTGCGTCGAGTGCGCCGAGCGGCTCGTCGAGCAGCAGCACGGGCGGCTCCAGCACGAGCGCGCGCGCCAGCGCGACGCGCTGCTGCTGGCCGCCGGAGAGCTGCGCGGGACGGCGCTCGCCGAGGCCCTGCAGGCGCACCAGATCCATCGCCTCGTTGACGCGGCGCTGCTGCTCGTCCTTGGTGACGCGCTTGTAGCGCAGGCCGAACGCGATGTTGTCCGCGACCGACTTGTGCGGGAACAGCGCGTAGCTCTGGAAGACCGTGTTGACGTTGCGCTTGTGCGGCGGCGTGCGCGACATGTCGACGCCGTCGAGCAGGATCGCGCCGGCGTCGGGGCGCTCGAAGCCGGCGATCAGCCGCAGCGTCGAGGTCTTGCCGCAGCCGGACGGGCCGAGCATCGTGAAGAACTCACCGGGCGGCATGTGCAGGTCGATGCCGTCGACCGCCACCACGTCGCCGTAGTTCTTGACCAGCCCCTGGAGCTGGATGTCCCCGTCGCTCACTTCGTTCCTCCCGCATCGATGGTGGCGTCGAGTGACGCGAGCGCTCCGATCGCCGAGCCGCCTGTGCCGCTGCGGCGCGCCGCGATCTTGAAGACGAGAAATGCGAGCGCGAGCGCCAGCAGTGTGATCGCGAGCATGATCGTCGCGAGCGCGTTCAGCGCGGGTGTCGGCGCCGCGCGCGCCTGCGCGTAGATCCGCATCGGGACGGTCGTCGTGTCGGCGCCCGACGCGAGGTACTGGCTGACGACGAAGTCGTCGATCGACAGCGCGAAGACGATCAGCACGCTCGCGGCGATCGCCGGCAGCGAGCAGCGGCAGCAGCACGCGCCGCACGACGTCCCACTGCGGCGCCCCGAGGTCGGCCGCGGCCTCCTCGAGGTCGGTCCCGATCGTCGCCAATCGCCCGCGCACGATCACGACGACGAACGACAGCGAGAAGGTGACGTGCCCGATCGCCTGCGCCGTCGTGCCGAGCCCGATCGTCTTGAACGCGGTCGTGAACAGCAGGAACAGGCCGACGGCGAAGACGAGCTCCGGCGTGACGAGCGGCAGCAGCGTCAGCACGTTCGCCGTGCCCGATCCGCGTCCGCGCCAGCGCTGCAGGCCGAGCGCGAGGCCGACGCCGAGCGGGGTCGCGATCAGCATCGCCAGCGCCGCGAGCTCGAGGCTGTGGACGAGCGCGTCGCTGAGCGTCGGGTCGTGCAGCACGCTGAGGTTCGGGTCCTGCGTGAACCAGCGCAGCGACCAGCCCTGGAACGCGGTGCGCGAGCGCCCCTCGTTGAAGGCGAAGCGGATCGCCATCAGCACGGGCACGATCGACCACGCGATGTAGACCCAGGTGACGATCGCCAGGCCGCGCGGGCGGCCCCATGGATCACGGCGTAGGCGCCGCATCAGCTGCCCGCCTCCAGCTGCTCACGGCGCATGCTGCGCAGGTAGAAGAGCATGAAGACCAGCAGGAACGCGGACAGCAGCAGCGTCAGCGCCGCGCCGAGCGACTTGTCCGGGCCGCCCTGGATGTAGCCGTTGATCGCGTTGCCGATCATCGTCGTGTTCGGGCGATCCCGACATCAGGTCCTGCGTGTAGTAGTCGCCGAACATCGGCAGTGCGATCAGCACCATGCCGGCGAGGATGCCCGGACGCGAGAGCGGCAGGATCACGCGGCGGAAGGCGTCGCGCGGGGGAGCGCCGAGGTCGCGTGCGGCCTCGATCAGTCGCTGGTCGAGGCGGTCGAGCGACGCGTACAGCGGCAGGATGAAGAACGGCACGTAGCCGTAGACGAGCGCGAGGATCACGGTGATGCTCTGCCCGCCGAGCCAGTCGGTGCCGTCGAGCAGGCCGATCTTGCTGAACAGCGTGTCGATCGAGAGTGCGTCGAGCGCGCGCGCCGCGTAGCCGTCGGTCGCGAGCAGGTTCGTCCACGCGAACATCCGCATGATGTACGAGATCCAGAACGGCAGGACGAGCAGGACGAGGATCAGTCCGCGCCAGCGGCCGGCGAACCGCGCCGCGTAGTAGGCGACCGGGTAGCCGATCGCCAGCGAGATCGCCATCGCCGCGACGACGTACCAGATCGTGCGCACGAAGACCTTGAACGTGACGCCGCCCGGGAGCACGTCCTGGATCGCCTGCGAGAGGTAGCCGACGTTCCAGTCCAGCGGGTTCCAGTGCGGGACCGGCTCGAACAACGTCGTGACGTTGCCCATCCCGACGGCGACGATCGCGTAGAACGCGACGAGGAAGAACAGCGTCAGCCAGACCAGCGCGGGCGTGGCGAGCAGCCGCCAGATCCAGCGGGATCGCACCTCAGCTCGTCCTGAACTTCGCCCAGCCGCGGTCCCAGCGCCGCTGACCCTCGGGGGTGAGGGTCAGGTAGGCGTTCCCGTTCGCGTAGGCCTCGCGCGTCACGATCGCCGAGCGCAGGTTCGGCGGCAGCACCTCGTCCGCGAACAGGGTCTTCGCGTTGATGCCCAGCTGCGGCGGCTGGTAGCCGACGTAGCCGACGAAGTTGTCGTACGCGACCTTCTCGTTGAGCATGTAGTTGAGGAACTTGTGCGCCATCACCGGCTTCCGGGCGGCGCTCGCGACGGTGATGATGTCGTTGAAGACCGGGCCGCCCACCTCCTGGTAGGCGTAGGAGAGGACCGTCGCCGGCGTGCCCTCGGGCAGGTAGCTGATCGCGCCGGCGAGCACGTCGCCCGACCACATCTGCGCGAGCGAGATGCGGCCCGCGGGAAGCGTCTCGTAGGCGGAGATCGCGACCTTGACGCGGACGTCGTTGTCGAGCTGCTCGAGCTGCTTGACGGCGGCGTCGATCAGGTCCTGGTTCTCGGTGTTGAGGTCGACGCTGCCGCTGCGCATGATCGCCATGCCGATCGCCTCGCGCGGGTCGTTCAGCAGCTGGACCTTGCCGCGCTCGTCCGACGCGCGCCACATCGCGTCCCAGACGGTCGGCAGCTCGTCCGGGTTGATGTCGACCTTGTCGTTGCGCCAGCCGATGCCCGTCGTGTAGACGACGTAGGGGACCGAGTAGCGCGGGCCGACGTCGTAGAACGTGCTGACCGCCTCGGGCCAGACGTTCTTCTGCAGGTTCGGGACGAGCTCGAGGTTGAGCGGCTGGATCAGCTGGCGGCCGACCAGCCGTGAGAGCTGATCCGGCGTCGAGAAGATCACGTCGAACTCGAGGCCGCCGGTGCTGAGCTTCGAGAACGCCTCGTCGAGCGTCTCGAACGTCGTCACGCGGACGTTGACGCCGTTGGCCTTGCCGAAGGCCTTGATGACCTCTGGGTTGATGTAGTCGGCGTAGTTGTAGATGCGAAGCTCGCCGCCGCGCTCGGGCTTGGCCGAGGAGGAGACGGCGTCGCCGATCCGCGGGAGCGTGACCGGATAGTCGCGCCGCGCGAGCGGGATCCCGGCCGCGTCGACCGGGCCGCCGGCCGTCGGATCGCCGAGCAGCCCCTTCCCGCCGCCGCCACCGCCCTCGGCGGCCACGGGGGTCGTGGTGTTCTCGCAACCGGCGATCCCCGCGACGGCTGCGCCGCCGAGCGTGACGGCGCCCGCACGCCTCAGCAGGGACCGTCGGGAGATTCCTGGTTCTGGCGTGTCGGTCAAGAGATCCTCATTCCTAGCTGTGGGTCCCGAAGCCTGTCAAGCACGAACGCGATCGCTCAGTTTCCCGCTGTTGCCTGGCGCGGGCGCAGCTTCGACCGCAGCTTCCCCCCGCGCGTGTCCTTCAGCACCCGCTGCGCCGCGTTGTGGCCGGACGCCGCGATGACTCCGCCGCCGGGGTGCGTGCCCGCGCCGCAGAGGTACAGGCCGTCGACCGGCGTCGCGTAGCGCGAGAGCTCCGGGCGACGGGCGCATGAACGCCATCTGCGCGAGGTCCTGCTCGCCCTGGAAGATCGAGCCGCCCTCCAGCCCGAAGATCCGCTGCAGGTCCGGCGGTGCGAGCACCTCGAAGTCGATCAGCGCGTCCTTGACGTTCGGTGCGTGCTGGGCGAGCAGGTCGAAGCAGGCGTTCCCGTACGCCTCGCGTGAGCCCTCGGGCCAGCCCTCCTCGTTCCACGGGCCGAACTGCGTGAACATCGTGACGATCGTCGTGCCGTCGTCGGTGAGCCCCGGATCGACGGCGGTCGGGACCTCGACCTCGATGTACGGGCCGGCTGCCGGCACGCCGCGCTGGGCGTCCTGCCAGGCCTGCTCGAGGTACTGCAGCGACGGGCAGATCGCGACGCTCGCGTGCCACAGCTGCTCGCCGACCTCCTTGCTCGCGTTGACGTAGCGCGGCGGCTCGGAGAGCACGGCGTTGACCTTCACCGATGCGCCGCGCGTGCGGTAGCGGCGCATGTCCTCGGCGACCTGCGCCGGGAAGTGCTCGGCCCCGACGAGGTCGAGCACGGTGCGCTTGGGGTGCGCGCCCGAGAGCACGAGCGGTGCGTAGAGGCTCTCGCCGGACTCGAGCGTGACGCCCGTCGCGCGACCACCGGAGACGTCGATCGACGCGACCGGGGCGCTCGTGCGGATCGTCGCGCCGTGGGCGCGAGCGCTCGCTGCGATCGCCTCGGAGATCGCGCCCATCCCGCCGCGCACATGGCCCCAGGCGCCCTGGACGCCGTTGACCTCGCCGAGCGCGTGGTGCAGCAGGTTGTAGGCGGTGCCCGGGGTGTACGGGCCGGCCCAGACGCCGACGACGCCGCTGGAGGCGTATGCGCCCTTGAGCTCGTCGGTCTCGAAGTAGTCGTCCAGCAGATCGCCGACCGACATCGTGAACAGCCGGAAGATGTCCGTCACCTCGCGACGGCTCATGCCCGGCCGCACGGCCGGCCTCACGCAGCAGTTCGAAGACGTCACCCGGGCGCTTTGAACCGACGGCCGGGGGCGGCTTGATCATCAGCGGCTTGACGAGCGCCGCCGCCTTGTCGAAGAGCGCGTTGAACGGCGCGAGGTTGTCGGCGTCCTTCTTCGAGATGCGGGCGACCTGGTCGTAGGTCACCTTCTCGTCGTTCGGCAGCAGCAGCGGCGAGCCGTCGGCCGCGAAGGTCGCGAACTCCGGATCGAGCGGGATCGCGTGGTACCCGAAGCGCTCGAGCTCGAGCTCCTTGATCACCTTCGGCTGCAGCATCGAGACGACGTACGACGCGCGTGAGACGCGGCGGCCGGGCCAGACCTCCTCGGTGACGCAGGCGCCGCCGATGATGTCGCGAGCCTCGACGACGCAGACGCGCATGCCCGCGCGGGAGAGGTAGGCGGCGGCGGTCAGGCCGTTGTGGCCGGCGCCGACGACGATCGCGTCGAACGACGAGCCGCCGGTGTGCGCCGCGGCCGTTCCGTTGACGCTGGGGGTGGCTGTGGTGCTCATCCTGCGACCTCCGTCCTGATGGCTTCGAGATAGCGACCCGCGACCATCCCGTCGAACTCGTGCACGTCGTCCTCCTGCTCGGTGTAGCGACCGGCGATCGCACCGCTGCCGCTGAGCCCGCGCTGCGTGAGGCCGCAGACGTACCAGTCCTCCTTGTTGACCTGATCCCAGAAGTCGACGGCGTCCTGCGGGTCGAAGCCTTCGCGCTCCATCGTCGAGGGCTCGAACAGCCACTCGCAGATGACCTCGGTGCGGTTGTTCGCGCGCGGCCAGAGCGTGTGCAGCATCACGTAGTCCGGGTGCAGCGAGACGAGCGTGTTGGGGAAGAGGACGTAGTAGTAGACCGAGCGGACCTCCTCGTCGGTCAGCCCGGCGATCGGCGGCCGGTGGTTCTTGCCGCCCTCGCGCGCCATCGTCTCGGCGTCGTCGCTGAGCGTCATCGAGCCGCCGCACCAGGCACCGGCGCCGGTGACGCTCTCGCCGCTGAGGTAGTGCGAGAGCTTGTTCAGCTCCGGGTGCACGCCGGGGCAGTGCAGGCACTCGCTGTAGTTCTCGGCGATCGCCTTCCAGTTGGCGGCGACGTCGTAGACGACGCGCGCACCACGGCGCAGCTCGGGGAGCCGGTAGTGGGCGAGCTGCTCGGCGAGGTCGCCGACGTGCTGCTCGGCGGGCGGCGGTGCGTCACCGCGAGGTCGAGCAGGACGAGCCCTTCGACGACGGCGAGGCGGACGGGCTTGAGCCCGTTGCAGGCGGGGTCGAAGTCCTCGAGGCCCTCGGTGAACGGTGCGTGCTTGAGTGCGCCGTCGAAGCCGTAGGTCCACGCGTGGTAGGGACACTGCAGGCGCGGAAGCTTGCCCTCGGGGGCGTCGACGAGGCGTGCGCCACGATGGCGGCAGCGGTTGACGAAGGCGCGCGGGATGCCGTCGTCGTCGGCGATGATCATCACGCTGTCGTCGCCGACCTCGACCATCACGAACTGGCCGCGCTCGCTGACCTGGTCGGTGTGGCAGGCGCAGACCCAGCCGCGCCGGAAGAGGTGCTCGAGCTCCCATTCGAGGACGGCCGGGTCGGTGAACGCCGCAGGTGGCAGCTGCGTTGCGCGTTCGAGCGGCAGCAGCGTGCGCTCGAGCTCATCGGCCATCAGGGGCAGGGTCGCGTTGCCCATATCCGCTCCTTCGTGTCTCGTCGTCCGGGGGCTAGAGGCGAAGGTACCAGAGACCTTGTGCAACTGGCAACAAAGTCAGTTTTGGAGGGAAAACGTAGGCTGGTGGTGGCGTGGTCGAATCGGTCGAGATTGAGCCCGCTCGGGCGGGCCAGATCCCGCGGGCATAGTGCTTCAGGCGCGTTGCAGCCGTTTTGACGCGCTTTTTCGCGCAGACGCGGTAGGTCTTCTTGGCGCTGGCGGTTGCGCCGCCGCGGGGCGTGACGCGGATCGACAGCGTGAACTTCTTCGCCGGCAGCTTCTTGAGCGTGACCGATTTGCGCGCCTTCGCGCCTGTGCGGTTGAGCAGGCGCTTCTTCCCGATCCGCGCCTCGAAGCGGTCGACGGTCACGCCCTTGGGCCTGAGGTAGGTGAGGGTGAGCTTGGGCGGGCGCTTGAGGCAGCGGCGACTCGACGGGAAGCGGTACGCCGAGGTCGCCTTGAACGGCTTCGGCTTGGGCTTGGCGGCGATCGGCGTTGCCGGCGGGGTGGGAGTGACCGTCGCGGGCGGGACCAGCGAGGCGACCGCGAGGCCAGCGTCGGTCGCTGCGTACAGGGCGGCGTGGTCGCGGTCGATCGCGAGCGTGCGCACGTGGTGGTTGGGCAGGCCGTCGGAGAAGGCCGTCCAGGTCGCGCCGCTGTCCGGCGAGCGGAACACGCCGACGTCGGTGGCGACATAGAGCGTCGCCGGGCTGCGCGGGTCGACGAGGACGTCGCTCGGGACGCCGTTCGGCAGGACGGTCGTCGCAGCCCACGAGGTCCCGCGGTCGGTCGTGCGCCAGACCTTGTCGTCGGCGATGACGTATGCCATTCCGGGTGTTGCGGCGTCGGCGGTGACCGCTCGCGTGTCAGTGGGGAGCCCCGCGACGGTCGCCCAGTGGTCCCCGCCGTCGCTGGTGATGCGCATCCCGTCCGTCGTCGAGAGGTACGCCATCTGCGCGTCCACCTTGTCGATCGCCAGGCCACGCGCGAAGTTGAAGGCGGCGCCGCCCGTTCCGTTGGAGTTGGCATCGCTCCAGCTCTGGCCGCCGTTGATGCTGCGTCTCACGAACCCGACTGCGCCGTTGAAGCCCGCTGCATAGAGCCGCTGGCCGTCGCTCGGCGCGACCGCGATGATCCCGTCGGTGTTGGTGGTCCCGTAGCTGCCGGGGGACCAGTTGCGCCCTCCGTCCGTCGAGGCGAACAACGCGTTCCCCGCGAACGCGAAGATGCGCGACGGATCGGACGGGTCGACCGCCGGGCGACCACCGATCTCGCCGCTCAACCCGGCGCTCGACCGGCTGAACGTCGCGCCCAGGTCGTCGCTGCGCACCACCCCCGTCGGTGTCGCCAGCAGCGTCGAGCGCGACGCGAGCGCTGTGACCGAGGTCACGCCGAGACCGGTGATGCCTGCGTCCACGCGATCCCAGGTCGTGCCACTGTCGAGGCTCCGAGCGAGCCCGTCGCCGGCCGCCATCACGCGCGTCGTCTTCGTCGGATCAGCCTCGAAGCGCGAGACCGCGAAGCCCGGGCCGATAAGGCCACTCCAGCTGATGAACGACGTGTCGGTGCCGAACGGCGTCTCGTTCTTGATTGCCAGCAGCCTCGTGCCGGTCACGCTGAGCCCGAAGACGAAGTCCGTGCTGAGCAGTCCGAGCCCGTTCGTCGCGTCGGCCCAGGCGGCGGCGCCGGCGGTCGGCGTGCGGATGAGCTGGCCGAAGCCGCCGGCGTACAGCGTCCCACCGTCAAGGGCGAGATGTGCGTCCTGGATCGACCCCAGGCCCTGGTTGTAGAGCGAGAACGATGCGCCGTGGTCAGAGCTCACCGCCACGCCGCTGGTGCTCGCCACGAACACGCGGCCGGGGACCGCCGGGTCGAACAGCACGTCGTGGATCTGGGTCCCGGTCGGGACGCTGACCGGATTCCAGCTCGCACCGGCGTTCGTGGACCGGAACAGCCCGCCGTTCGTCGCCAGCAGCACCGTGTCCGGCGTCGCCGGGTCGATGGCGACGGCGTCGACAAGGGGGTTCGCGATGCCCTGCGCTGGTCCGGCAGCCTCCCACGTCGCGCCGCCATCGAAGCTGCGCAGGATGCCGCCGGCCCCGCCGGACGTGTCGCTCGTCCGGCTCACGATGACGCGGCCTCCACGCGCGGAGATCCCGGCGATCCGATCGTCTCCCGTCGGTGCCGTTCGCGCCCAGGTCAGACCACTGTCGGTGGAGCGCAGGACGCCTCCTCCGCGACTGCCGACATAGACGACACCCGGCTGTGTGGCATCAAAGCCGACGCTCGAGATCTGTGCAGGCCCGGGGCCGCTGCTGACCCAGGTCGAGGCGGACGCCGACCCGGTCAGCAGACCGGACAGCACCACCGCTGCGAGGGCGACGGACGAGCGCACGAGCCGAGCCTACTCCGCGAACTCCACGCGCCAAAGCGGCCCCGCGCAGACCTCCCTACCAGTGCACGCCCTTCATCAGGTTCGCCATCGCGATCTGCTCCATCGAGGCCTTCTCGTTCGGGTCCTTCTCGCCCTTGGCCGCGGCCGAGTCCGGGAACACCTTGTAGGCGGTGTGCAGGATCTGGTCGACGGCCTTCGGCGCGAGCGCGTAGCTGACCTCGCCGAACGTGCCGAGCCGCGTGTTGATCGACTTCGGCTTGCGGCGGATCGCCTCGCAGACGAGGTCGCCGGCCTCCTCGGGTGACAGCGTCGGGATCGAGTCGTACATCTTCGTCGGCGCGATCATCGGCGTGCGCACGAGCGGCATGTGGATCGTCGTGAAGGTGATGTTGTCGCCGACCAGCTCGGAGCTGACGACGCGCGTCCACGCGTCGAGCGCCGCCTTCGACGACGACGTAGGCGCTGAAGCGCGGCGGGTTCGTCTGCACGCCGATCGAGCTGACGTTGACGACGTGCCCGAACTTGCGCTCCTTCATGTGCGGGAGCAGGCCCATGACGAGCCGGATCGCGCCGAAGTAGTTCAGCTGCATCGTGCGCTCGAAGTCGTGGAAGCGGTCGAGGCTCAGCGAGATCGAGCGGCGGATCGAGCGGCCCGCGTTGTTGACGATCACGTCGATCGCCGGGTGGTCGGCGAGCATCCGCTCGACGAGGTCGTCGATCGAGTCCATGTCGGACAGGTCCGCCGTGTAGATGTACGACGTGCCGCCGGCGGCCTCGATCTCGGCCTTGACCTCTTCGAGCTTCTCGATCCCGCGCGCGACGAGCAGCGGGATCCCGCCGGCCGCGGCGATCTTCAGCGCGGCCGACGCGGCCGATGCCCGCTCGAGGCGCCGGTGATGACGACGGTCTTGCCGTTCACGCGCCGCGCGCAGCGAGCGGTCCTTGAACAGGTCGGGGTCGAGGTTGCGCTCCCAGTAGTCCCAGATCTTCTCGGCGTAGCGTCGGCAGCGGCGGGACCTCGATGCCGGTACCCCTCGAGCGCCTGCTCGGTGTCGCGCGTGTCGAACGAGCAGTTGAAGCCGACGTGATCGATGATCTCGTCCGGGATGTGGAAGTCCGCCAGGATCGCGCGGCGCACGTCCTTGAGCTGCGGCAGCTGCATCACCATCGAGAGCACGCCCTTGGGCAGCGCGTCGAGCAGCTTGCTGTCGATCCGCATCACGAGCTGCGGCGCGTGCGCGGCCTTGGCGAAGTGGTTGAGCACCTCGCCGGACGGCGACCATCTTCGCGTCGGCGAGGTGGAAGGCGCGGCCGTCGAGACCGTCCTTGTGCGCGATCTCGTCCATCGCCGCGGCGACGTAGTCGACCGGCACGATGTTCGTCGAGCCCGACCTCCGGCCCGATCAGCGGGAACCACTGCGGCAGCGAGTTGCGCGCCTTCTGGATCGCCTTGAAGAAGTAGTACGGGCCGTCGACCTTGTCCATCTCGCCGGTGCGCGAGTCGCCGATCACGATCGCCGGCCGGTAGACCCGCCACGGCACCTTCGCGCCTCTCGCGCACGAGCCGCTCGGACTCGAACTTCGTGCGGTGGTAGGCCGACGGGAGCTTCTGGCCCTCGTCGAACATGTCCTCGCGGAAGAAGCCCTTGTGCGCGCCGGCGACGGCGACCGAGGAGACGTGGTGCAGGATGCCCGGCTGCAGGTCGTTGGCGAGCGCGACCAGCGTCACGCGTGCCGCCGACGTTGAGCGCCTCGTTGATCTCGTCCCCGGCGGTCATGTCGTAGATCGCCGCGAGGTGGAAGACGTGGTCGATCTTCCCGCGGTGCGCGTCGATCCAGCCTTCGTCGACGCCGAGCTTGGGCTGGCGCAGGTCGCCGATCACGGGGTGGACGCGGTCCTTGCCGCCCCAGCCCTCGATCAGCTCGTCGAGGCGCTCACGCGATCCCTCGCGCACCAGCACGTGGATGTCGGCGTCGCGCTCCAGCAGGCGCTCGACGAGGTTGCGCCC
This sequence comes from uncultured Actinomycetes bacterium, assembly GCA_963821685.1. Taxonomy (GTDB): domain Bacteria; phylum Actinomycetota; class Thermoleophilia; order Solirubrobacterales; family Solirubrobacteraceae; genus F1-60-MAGs163. Next base: position 114,808 of record CAWGEW010000003.1, read on the forward strand.
GATGAAGCCCGTGGCCCCCGTGACGAAATAGGTCTTTCTGTCTCCTCCCATGGCGCGGAGACTATCCGGGGGAGATCGACTCCGGGGCGCGGGTGAGATTGATCGGGGCAGCTTCGCCGCCCCGTCCCGCCAGGGGGCCGTACCTACAGCTTCACGGTGACGCTCGTCCGCGTCGTCTTCGTCACGCCGCCGACCGTCTGCGTGAGCGTCAGCGTGGCGCGCTTGATGCGGTACTTGCGCACGAGCTTGCGAACGGTCTTGCCGAGCCGCACCGTCGGCGTTGCGCGGTCGCCCGCCGGCACCTGGAACGCACGCGTCGCGAGCGTCACCGTCTTCGTGCTGCGGTGCTTCTTGCCGCGCTTGGTCCTGATCACGCGGGTCACGCGCGCGGTCAGCTTGAGCCTCCCCGAGCAGGCCGTGCCGGGCAGCGTCTGACAGCGCACGGTCGCGCCGAGCACGCCCTTGCGCACGGCGCCGGTCAGCAGCGAGGACTGTGCGGGACCCGGCTTGAAGGTGACGCTGCCCGAGGTCGACGCGTTGTCTCCGGCGGTGTCGGTCACGGTCGCCGACACGGCGTTCGCTCCGGGCACGAGCCGGATCCTGGTCGACCAGGCCCCGCTCGCGTCGGGCGCTATGGCGGCGCCGTTGACGACGAGCGACTTCACGCCGCCCTGCGTGGTGGACGTGCCGTTGAGCGTGTAGAAGGGGTCATAGCCCGAGACCTGCGTGGCGCTCGAGATCGCGATGCTCAGCGCCACTGTTCGCGCGCGCCTCCATCTCACTTGCCTGGCTTTCGACCGACGGCGCGCTCCGTGCCGACCGTGAAGCGCTGGTCGATCGCGAGTGCGCCGGACGCGGGCACCGTGCGCCTGTAGCCGAGCTCGAATGTCGACGCGCTGCTGAAGCGGATCAGGTCCGGCTTCGTGGACAGCGTCAGCGAGCCCTGCGTGTAGCGCGGGTCGCTCGTCGGGGGAGTCGACGTTCGCCTTGGCGTAGATCGGTCGATACGCGCCCAGGCGGCGGAGCGACGTCCTCGCCGGCGGCTCGCACCTTCGACGTCGACCCGTCGACCCACGGGAAGCGGTACCCGTTCTGCGCGGACGGGTCGGCGCGCTGATGCTCGTTGTAGAGCGCGTCGATGTCGTGCGCGCGTCCGTCGGTGCTGACCCAGCGGTCCTTGGTCTCCATCGAGCTTGTGGCGACGTGCAGGACGACCGTGCGCTTCACGGCGACGCCGGATGGGACGAACGTGCCGCAGTTCGCCAGGCCGGCCGCTGACTGCGTGAGGTTGCCGGCGCCGGTGGGGCAGCGTGACGAACGGCTCGGTCGAGACGTGCGTGATGTCGCCGGTCGCCTGGTCGACGCTGAGACTGTCGACGCTGAGCGACGGAAGCCCCGATGCGCTGGCCGCGCCCGCGTAGAGGAAGGCCGCCGTGTCAGGGGCGAAGGCGTTGATCCCGTCGACCTGCAGCTGCGATCGCGTCTCGCCGGCCTTCGTCGATTGCCCGCCGAGCGCGGCGTTGCCGAACCACAGCTCCTGCGCGAAGTACGGCAGGTCGCCGCTGTCGTCGACCGGCGCCATGTCGTACGGAGCACCGCCGCTGATGCTCGTGAAGTCCGCGTCGAGCGTCGGGCGGGTCGATCCGACGTAGAAGCTGCGGACGACGTCGGCGTTCGGCCCGCCGCCGACCGTCAGCGTGCTGTGCTCGGCGCCGAAGTACTGCGGGCCGCTGAACGGCGCGACATCGGTCGGCTCGACCGCGTGGGCGTGGCGACGATCCGGCACGCGCCCTGCCCGATCAGGCTGACGTCCTGCGAGAAGGCGCCGCCGGTCACGGCGACGCCCGCGCCGTCCCCGAACACGCCGCTCGTGTCGATCGATCCGTCCGAGTCGCGGTAGGCGCAGCGGATGTCCACCAGGTCGCCCGGCAGTCCGGACGCCGTGCCCGCCACCAGCAGCCTGGACGACGGATCGCTCTCCGGGAGGTTGCCGTCGATCAGGCGCGTGACGCTCGCCGCAGGCGTCGTGACGCTCGAGGCGCTGACGACGGCGAGGGCGGAGGCGGGGAGGACGAGGGCTACGAGCAGCGTCAGTGCCGCGAGCAGAATGGAGCGGGTCAAGCGGGTCAGTTTCGCAGGGAGCGCGGAGCCTGGCGCCAGCTGAGTGGCTACACGCCGGCGCCGGCGCCGCCACGACCCTCGCCGCCGGCGAAGCGGCCCGCGCCGTGGACCGCGTCGGCGAAGACCTGCGGCCCGGCCTCGGCCTCGAGGGCGAGACCGTCGGCGAGCGGCAGGCCCTGGGCCTCGAGCGCCGCGCGGCGGTCGGCGAGCATCGTCGCCTGTGGGAACTCGGCGATTCCCTGCGCCATTGCGATGCGCGCGTTCGAGCGCGCGTGCCGTCGGCCACGACCTCGTTGACGAGGCCGATGCTGTGGGCTTCGGCGGTGTCGATGATCCGTCCCGTGAGGATCAGGTCGAGCGCGCGCCCGAGCCCCACGATCCGCGGCAGCCGCTGCGTGCCGCCGTCGATCAGCGGGACGCCCCAGCGCCGCTCGGGGAACCCGAGCTGCGAGCCGGCCGACGCGATCCGCAGGTCGCACCACAGCGCCAGTTCCAGTCCGCCGGCCAGGCACCAGCCCTCGATCGCGGCGATCGTCGGCTTCGACGGCGTCAGTCGCGTGAACCCGAATGGTCCCTCGGGCGCGTTCAGGCGCGGAGCGAACGACTCGATCGCCTTCAGGTCGGCGCCGGCGCAGAAACTGACGCCGCCGGCTCCGGTGACGACGAGCACGCGCGCGTCGTCGTCGGCCTCGAACGCGCGAAATGCCTCGAGCAGGCGTTCTGCCGTCGGTCCGTCGACCGCGTTGCGACGTGCCTGGCGGTCGATCGTCAGGACGGCAGCCGAGCCGACCCGCTCGTAGCGCACCTCGTCGATCTCGCTCATGGGCGGAGCCTAATGAGGAACGGTCACCAGCCGGACTGCCAGCGGCTCAGTCCGACTTCAGGCGCTTGCTGATCGCCTTGCGCTGCTCCTTGCGCTTGTCCAGGCGCCACTGCAGGAGGCTCATGCAGAGGATGAACAGCGGGAAGAAGATGATGATCATGAAGCCGACGTTCGTGACGACCTTGTCGTCGGCCGGCCCGTAGGCGCCCTCGCCGCTGACCGGCTCCTGCGTCGCGAGCGCCACGGGGGCGAGCAGCAGGAACAGGACGAGGCTGGTGGGCAGCAGGGCGAGCGCACGCGTCATGACGTCCCGCATCGTATAGAACCTCGCGGCATGCCAACTCTCCAGCGTGAACGCCGTGACGACGGGATCGAGATCGTCCGGCTCGACCGGCCCGAGGTCCGCAACGCGCTCAACTCGCAGGCGATCGCCGAGCTGGTCGCGGTCCTCGCCGAGCTGGCCGCCGACGAGGGCCTGCGCGTCCTCGTGCTGTCGACGACGAGCACGCGCGCATTCTGCGCCGGCGCCGACGTCGGCGAGGAGCTGGACCGCGAGGGCGGCGTCGCGCGCATGGAGGCGTTCGCGGCGCTCTACGCGGCGCTCGACGCGTTCCCGGCGCCGGTCGTCTGCGTCTGCGTCGGCAACTGCGTCGGCGCAGGGGCCGAGCTCGTCGCGGGCAGCGACCTGCGCGTCGGCGGCGACAACCTGAAGCTCGCCTGGGCCGGTGCGCGGCTCGGCGCCCCGGTCGGCCCGGCGCGGCTCGCGCCGCTGATCGGGGTCGCGCGCGCCAAGGAGCTGGTCTACACCAGCCGCGTCGTCGGCATGGAGGAGGCGGTCGCGCTCGGGCTGCTCAACCGCACCGCGCCGGCCGCGCGCGCCGAGGCCGCCGCGCTCGAGCTCGCCGCGCGAGATCGCCGCGTATCCGCCCGAAGGGCTGCGGCGGCTGAAGGCGATGTTCCGCGACCTCGACGGCGACGGCCGGCACGGGTCGCGCACGAGAACGAGCTGCTCGATCGAGTTCCAGCGCCAGGGCGCCGGGCTCCCGCAGGGTGTTCCTAGGTCGCCGGCAGCACTTCAGGCTCGCTCGGCCGTGCGTCCGGCGGCGCGTCCGCCGCGTCGGCGCGCGCCTGCGCACGTTTGCTCGACCAGGCGAACAGCAGCAGCGCGAGGATCGTCGCGAACGCCGACATCGCCAGCACCGGGATCGTCACGTAGCCGAACTTGTCGATCCACTTGGTCGAGCACGGCGCGCCGATCTTGCAGCCGGCGAGCTCGTCCTCCGGATGGATCTCGATGTACTTGTGGTAGCCGCCGACGAGCAGGCCGGCGATCGGGAACACGATCGCGTAGTAGACGGCGCCGCGGTCGCGGCGGATCGCGCCGACCAGCAGGATGATCACGAGCGGGTACATCGCGATGCGCTGAAACCAGCACAGCCGGCAGGGGATGAAGCTCGAGTACTCGGAGAAGAACAGGCTGCCGGCCACCGCGGCCAGCGCGATCACCCACGCGATCCACAGCTCGCTGCCCGGCGAACGTGTCGCGCAGGCCGACGAGCAGGCGCCGTGCGCTCTTCGAGAACAGCGAGACGATCGCCAGCAGCAGCAACAGGGCCAGCAGCACCTGCAGCAGGACCGCGAGTGTCGCGGCGACCGTCGCGACGTTGTCGGTGACGTCCTGTTTGTTCATCAGCGCTGGGTTCGCCGCTCGGGCGGGGTGCCCTTCCGTGGTTTGCCACGGTGCGGCGGCGGCCGACCGTAGCATGGGGGTGTGGCCGTTCTCATCAGTTCAGATCTCGCCAAGGACATGGTCGGCGAACCGCTCCTGCGCGGCGTCTCGTTCAAGCTCGAGCGCCGCGATCGCATGACGATCGCCGGCCGCAACGGCGCCGGGAAGACGACGCTGCTGCGGATGCTCGCCGGGCAGACGTCGATCGACGGCGGCGAGCTGGTGTTCGAGAAGGGCGCGCGGATCGCGCTGCACGACCAGCGCCCGCCGCGTGAGCGCGACCTGTCGCTGCGCGACTACGTGCTGTCCGGCTGCAGCGAGCCGATCGAGCTCGAGGCGCAGCTCGCCGTGCTCGAACAGAAGATGGGCGAGGGCGACGAGCGCGCGATCGAGCAGTACGCCGGCGTCCAGGCGCGCTTCGAGACGGTCGGCGGCTACACCTGGCGCGAGGGCGTCACGAACGTCGTGCACGGCCTCGGCTTCGTCGACTCCGACCTCGACCGGCCGCTGTCGACGTTCTCCGGCGGCGAGCTGACGCGCGGATCGCTGGCGCGCGTGCTGGCGTCGCGCCCGGCGCTGCTGCTGCTCGACGAGCCGACCAACCACCTCGACATCGAGTCGCTCGAATGGCTCGAGGAGACGCTCGTCGGCCTCGACGCGGCGATCGTCCTGGTCGCGCACGACCGCTGGTTCCTCGAGGCCGTCGGAACCTGCGTGCTCGAGGTCGAGGCCGGTCGCACGCGCTTCTTCAAGGGACCGTGGCACGCATGGCGCCGGGAGCAGGCGGCGCGCGAGCTGGCGCTCGGCAAGGCGATCGCCCGCCAGGAGGCGGAGATCGCGCGCATGGAGCGGTTCGTCGAGCGCTTCGCGGCGAAGGCGTCGAAGGCCAACCAGGCGCAGGACCGCGTCAAGAAGCTGAGCAAGCTCGAGGCCGGGCGGATCACGCGCGACCCGCGCGACACGCGCGACCTGGGCTTCCAGTTCAAGAAGCCCGAGCGCTCGGGCCGCGTGATCTTCGAGCTCGAGCACGGCCGCCTCGAGGTCGGCGATCCCGCGTCGCCGCGGACGCTGCTGCACGAGGCCGAGCTGTGGCTCGAGCGCGGCGAGCACGTCTCGCTCGTCGGACCCAACGGCACCGGCAAGACCACCCTGATCCGCGCGCTCGCGGGCAAGGCGCCGTTCGCCGAGGGCCGGCTGAAGACCGGGCACAACGTGATGGTCGGCTACCTCTCCCAGCACGGCGAGGAGCTCGAGTTCGGCGGGGCGCGCACGGTGATCGAGGCCGCGGGCAAGCGCACGGGGCTGACACCGAACGAGTCGCGCGCGCTGCTCGGCCGCTTCCTCTTCTCCGGCGACGAGGTCGAGAAGCCGCTCGACGGGCTCAGCGGCGGCGAGCGCAAGCGCCTCGGGCTCGCGATCCTCGTCAGCGGCGGCGCCAACGTGCTGATCCTCGACGAGCCGACCAACCACCTGGACCTCGAGAGCCGCGAGGCGCTGGAGGACGCGCTGCAGGCGTTCCCCGGCTCGCTGCTGCTCGTGACGCACGACCGCGCGCTGCTCGACGCCGTCGGGACGCGCACCGTCGCCGTCGAGGACCACACGCTGCACTCCTACGTCGGTGGCTGGGCCGAGTACGCGCGCGTGCGCGAGGAGCGCAAGGCGCTGGGGATCAAGCCCGGCCCAGAGCCCGCGCCGCGCGCGAACGCCGCTGCGACCGCGGCAGCTGCCGAGCGTCGTCCGGACGGGATGGCCGCCGACGGCGCCGGACGCGCGGCGCGCGCCGGCCGCGCCGGCGCCGGTCCCGGCCAAGCCCGCGCCCAAGGGCCCGTCGAAGAATCGCCAGAAGGACCAGGCACGCCTCGAGGCCGCGATCGAGCAGGCGGAGACCGCGCTCGCCACCGTCGAGGACGAGCTCGCCGATCCGGCGGCCTGGGCGACGCCCTACGAGAGCGCGAAGTCCACGGCCCGTCACACGGCCGCGCGGCGCGCAGTCGAGGACGCCTACGCGGCGCTGGAGGCGTTCGAGGAGCGCAGCGCCGAGTCCGCGCAGGCGTAGTCGCTTCTCTGCATCTTCACCGCGCCGTCACAGGTCGAAAACACCTGCAAACGGACCGGTGCCGAAGCTGCAGTCGTGTACCGATCCGAGCCACACGACCTGGCCCTCCGACTTGGACTCAACGTCCCGCGCGAGCAGTGGCCGGCCCCCGGCGCGCTCGCGGAGCTGGTCGGAGCCGGCTTCCGCTGGGTCCAGTTCCACGCGCCGGCGAGCACGGTGCTCGTCGACCCGGCGGCCCGTCGTCAGCACGCGGGCGCACTGCGCGCGCTGCTCGACCCGACGAGCCTGCGGCTCGTCCTCCATGCGCCCGACGCGCTGAGCGCGGGCACGCCGCTCGCCGACAAGGTCTTCTCCGGTCTGCTCGAGTACGCCGCCGAGGCCGGCGCCGAGCTGATCGCCTACCACGGACTGAACTTCCCGGACGATCGTGGCCCGCAGGGCGACGCCGTGCGGGAGCGCGCTCTGCTCGAGGAACGCTCCTTGGTGCAGCACCTCCAGCAGGCGCACACGCTTGGCGTCACCGTCGCGATCGAGAACCTCGCGCCGGTGTTCCCGGGGCCGCGGCGGCTCTGCCACGACCCGATCGCGGTGCGCGACCTCGTGCGACGGCTGGCGGCGCCCGCGGCGGGGATGCTGCTCGACCTCGGGCACCTGCACGTGACCTGTGACGCCGCCGGCCGCGATCCCGGGCAGGTCGCGGCGGCCTGCGCGCCGGACGTCGTCCTGTTCCACGTGCATGACAACTTCGGTGCGCGCAGGCGCCCGCAGGTGACGGCGCCGGGTGTCGATCCGCTGCGGCTGGACCTGCACCTCGCGCCCGGGTCCGGGACGGCGCTCTGGTCGCGGCTCGCACCCGTCGCCTCGGACCACGCAGCGCCGCTGCTGCTTGAGGTTCATCCCCAGCACCGGCCGGCGCTCGCGCGACTCCAGGGCGTGACGGCGGCGCTGCTGACCCCGAAGCTGATCGACCGCGTTGCGGCATGAGCCGTGACGGACAGCAGATCGCGGTCGCGATCCACGACGTCGAGCCGGCGACGTTCGCAGAAGGTCGCGCTCGTTCGCGACTGGCTCGACGATCACGGCATCGATCGCGCGACGCTGCTCGTCGTTCCGGCGCCGGACCTGCACTCGCTGCAGGACCGCGACGAGGGCCTCGTCAGCTGGCTCGGTGAACGCCGTCGCGGCGGTGACGCGATCGCTCAGCACGGCCTGCGCGATCGCTGCGATCGTCGCGGCGGTTGGTCGCCGGCCGCTCCGCTCACACGCCGGCCGCGGCCGGACGCCGAGTTCGCGGTGCTCGACGCCGACGAGACGCATCGCGCCGTCGAGTCGGGCTGGCGCATCCTGCGGCTCGCGGGCCTGGAGCCGAGCGGCTTCGTCGCGCCGGCCTACGCCTACACACCGGCACTGCACGCGACGCTGCCGCGGCGATTCGCGTGGTGGGCGGGAATGACCCGCGTCTACCGGCCGGGTGGCCCGGCCGCCGGCACCGCGACCGGTCCGCTGCTCGCCGTCAGCGCCGTCGGCAGCGCGCGCCGGCTGACCGCGCCCGCGGTCCTGCGCGCACGTGCGGCGCTCGCCGGACGGGTGCTGCGCCTGGATCTGAAGCCGCGCGACCTCGAGAGCCACCGGCACGTTGCGGCGGTCGAGCGCGTGCTCGTCGCGGCGCGCGGCCGCACGCCCGTCACGCTCGATCAGGTCGCGTCCGGCACGCCGCTCGCCGGCGCGCGGTCGTGACGGCGTCCGCTCAGCCCTTCGGCGAGCGGACCTTGAGCTTGACCTTCACCGCGTAGCGGCTCGGCTTCAGCGGCACTGCGGGGTTCTCGATCGCGCTGAGCCGCCCGATCAGGCGGCTCCACTGGCCCGGCTGCAGGACCGCGGCGGTCGCCTGGCCGGTCTTGTCGTTGTCGCCGAACAGCGGGTGGAACCCGACGTGGATGTGGTCGTCGTGGTCGGCCATCGCGAAGGTGTTGTCGGTTCCGGCGTACTGCATCAGCGTGATGATCTGATGCGGCTTCATCGAGCCCTGCAGCGACAGCAGGCGGCGGACGGCGATGTCGGTGATCGACCCCTCGCCCTGGTGGCCGACGATCGGCGTCCCGTTGATCGCGGTGATGTCGACGGCGTTGCCGCTCGAGTGCTCGGAGACGTTGCCGCTCGTCGTCAGGTAGCTGTGACCGCAGCGCAGCGTGCCGACCGTCGGCTTGAGCCCGCTCGAGGCGAGGAACTCGAGCGTCGCGAGCACGCGGCGGTCGATGATGCCGGCCTGGATGTCCTGGCGCCCACAGGCGTAGATCGAGACGTTCGGGTCGTTGAGCACGCGGCGCTCGAGCGCCTCCTTGCCCATCAGCAGGACCTGGCCGATCGTCGCGTTCGCGTTGCCGCGTGCGGCGGTCTGCGCGCGGAACAGGTGCGTCGAGTCGAGCAGGCGCCAGCCGTCGAGGATCGGTGTCGGGTCGATCCGCGGGGCCGATGCACCCGACGGGCGAATCTCGAAGCGTGCGTGCGTCTGCGTGCTCCAGCGCAGCGAGCTCTGGCCGACGCGGCCGAGGATCGAGCCGGCGATCACGGTCGAGCCCTTGCGCAGCGGCAGCAGCGCGACCTGCTCGCGGCGCAGGCCGTACGGGCGTGCGAGGTACTGGCCGAGGGCGCCGTCGGCGACCGGCTGCTGGCCGGTCTGCTCGGGCGTGTCCGAGAGCTGGCGCTCGCCGCCGGCCGTGAAGGCCTGCGGCCGCTGCGGGTTGGCGAACAGCCGCTCCTTGACGGGCTTGGCGGTCGACGGCGCCGCCGCGCTCGCGTCCGGAGCCTTCGCCGTGTTCGCGGCGGCGCTGCCCTGCTTGCCGGCGGTCGCTGCCGCCTTCGGCGCGGGATCGGACTCGGGCGTGGTCGTCGCGGTCTTGGTCGCCTGGTCGGTCGCCGCCGTGTCCGTGCGCGGAACGACGTGCATCGCGTTGAGGCTCGCGAGGTGACCGTAGGTGTACGTGTTGCCGTAGGCGTCGCGCACCTGGACGAAGTTGCCCAGCCGCTTGCTCGAGCCGATGCCGACGACGCGCCCGTCCTGCACCGCGATCACGGCGGCTCCGTCAGCGGCGCTGATGTCGACGCCGGTGCGGCCCTTCGTGCTCGCGATCGCGACGGACGCGTTGTCCGTCGTGTTCTTCGTCGTCGAGTAGGCGCCCGTGTAGCTCGCCTCGCCCTCGACGGGGAAGCGGCCCATCGTCAGCCCGGTCAGCGCGCCGACGACGTCCGGCGGAAGCGCGGCGAGCGAGCTGGCGCGCTCGAGCACGTCGGCGACGTACCAGTCGGCGTGGTTGTAGGCGTAGATCGCGGTCTTCAGGTCGGTGTCGGCGCCGGCGGCACGCAGGTAGCGCGCGGCGGCGAAGATCGCGTCGACCGGGTTGTAGGGGTCCTTGCGGCCGTCGGCGTTGCCGTCGACGCCGTAGGTCGCCCAGGTCCCGGGCATGAACTGCATCCAGCCGACGGCGCCCGCGCTGCTGACCGCGAGGTTGCGGCCGTAGTCGGTCTCGATCTCGTTGATCGCCGCGAGGACCTCCCAGCGCACGCCGTACTCGACGCCGGCCGCCTGGTAGATCGGGAGCAGGAACGGCGGGATCCGCAGCGAGTCGATGACGACGTTCGGCACACCCGTCAGCGGCGGTGCCAGCAGCGGGGAGGGGAGGCCTGCGAACGGGTCGACGGGCGTCCCGCCGGCGGTCGCGGCGTCCGTGTCCTTCGACGCCTTCGACTCCTGCTTGAGGAAGTTGCGTGCGCCGGCGCGCCGCTGCTGGTCTGCGCTGCGCGGCGTCTTCGTCGCGGCGGGCGGCAGCTTGTCGACCTGGACTTCAAGCGTGCCGAGGTCGGTCGGCGCGGTCGGGTCGGCGACCGGGGCGGGGGTCGCTGGGGCAGGGGTCGTCGAAGCGGGCGCCGGCGTCGTCGTCGCCGCACCCTGGCCGCTGTCGGCCGGCGCCTGTCCCTGCGCCTCTTCTTGTGCCGTTGCCGAGCCCGCCGCGGCAGCAAAAGCTGCCAAGGCGGCCGCGGAAACGGCCGCTGCGTTCCTCCTGCGCATCACGTACCTGTGTCTTCTACCGCAATTTGCTGCGTTCCGCAGCACCACCACCACTGCGCATGCCCATTCTGGCGCGCGCTGATACCCATGACCGCGACGAACAGCGGGCGCCCGGTGAGGGCGCCCGCTCCTGCGAATCGTGTGCGGCGCTGGGTCTACTGCGTGACCGGGACGTCGTCTGACTGCTTGGGGATCTTCGTCTTGCCGCTGAACGCGGTCGGCTTGCAGCCGCGCGGGCGACCGAGGTCGAACGGGCCGGCGATCGCCTGGACCGGCTTGCCGGAGGCGACCGTCGCGGTCATCACGGTGAGAACCGGGTTCAGGCGCGGCTCCTGGCACAGCGGGGTGTCGATCGTGAACTTGCCTTCCAGGACGCTCCACTTGCCGCCGTAGGTTCCGACGCAGTTCTCGCCGTACCCGGGGAGCTCGCCGTTGCACGAGAAGGCATCGGTGGGCACGACGGCCTTCGTCGTCGCGTCGAGGCCGAACACCTCGGTCTCGATCGACTGGACCGGATGCCCGTCGAAGAAGAGCGAGTAGCCGGTGATCGGCATCGCACATGCGATGCGGTACTTCACGCCGGTCAGCGTCGGGTCGTCCGCAGTCCTTGTCGCCCGCGGAGATGCTGCCCTTACAAGAGTTCTGGTTGAGGTTCAGGTCAGCGCTGGCGGTGTCGGGGCGGCCACCGACCAGAGCGAAGGCGACGGCGGCGAGCAGCAGCGCGACCGCCACCGCGACCAGCACGGCCGGTCGCCGTGACGTGGCGGAAATGTTCAAGGGATCCTCCATCGGTGGAAAGCGGCCGCGCCCATGCGTGACCGAGACGCCAGCAGTGTCGTGTCCGCGGGGCGCGCTCCGGTTACCGTCGCGTTGCCGGGCCGTGAACGTCCTGTGACCTTGGTGTCAGTCGCTGCCCGGCACGGGTGCGTTGGCGAAGACCTTCGCGTCGAAGCTCTCCACATCCTTGCCCGCGGCGCGCGCAGGAGCCGCGCACACCGAAGATCGCGGACAGGGTGCGCAGCAGGCTCAGGTGGTCGTAGGCCTTCGTGACCGTGGCGCCGGCCGCGACGTACGGCGACAGCAGGAGCGCGCCCACGGGGACTCCGCCGGTCGACGCCGGATCGGGGCGCGGGCCGTCTGCCGAGGTGACGACGACGAGCCCGCCGTCGCGTACACGGGGGAGGCCTGGATCTGCGGCACGATCGATGCCGAGCCAGGCAAGCGCCGCGTCCGGGCCCGGCCGGGGCTCCGTCGGCGCAGGGCGTGCTGTCGCCGTCGTGGCACGCGTTCGGGAATCACGTAGGAGAACGCCGGCGCTCCGGCGGTCGTGGCGAGGTCGGGGGCCAGACGGTCGAGACCGACGACGCTCGTCCCGCAGTCGGCGCTCTCGGTGATCGAGCGGAAGTACACGAACGGGTTGCGCCAGGTCAGGTAGGCGTCGCCGGCGCGCGGAGCCGCGAACGGATCCGTGGCGCCCGCGTCAGGGTGGCGGCAGCTCGTCTGGTCCGGCGAGCCCGATCGCCGATGTCCTCGGCGTATGCGCGCCAGACGGCGCCGGCGCCGGTCAGCCGGTCGGTCAGCGTGACGGCCTGCGGCGGCTCGACGCAGCCCTCGCCCTTCACGAGGCCGGTCTTCGCCGAGACGTCGCCGGGGGTGACCTCGCTGTGACTGCGGGCAGTTCGACTGCTGGGCGGCGGTCGGCTCCAGGCCGCTGATCAGCGCGATCGGAGTTGGCGAGCGAGCCCTTCGTGACGGATGCGTACGACGACAGCACGCGTGCCGGAGCTGACGAGCTCGGCGAACGGGGTCGCCGGCGTGGTCGCCGGCGCCTGTGCCGCGGACGCCGTCGAGCCGGCTTGGCTGCCGCGGCGACGTCGACGCCGTCGAGCGAGATCACCCAGACGTGCTTGACGGGCGCGGGGCTCGTCACCGCCGGAGCGTCGTGTCCGTCGTGTCGGTCGACGTCGTGTCCTCGTCCGGCGTCTTGGCGGGCGTCTTGGCTGGCCGGCGTCTCGGCCGGAACGTCCGCGGCGACGTCGGCCGAGCCGTCGTCGACCGTCGTGTCGGCCGAGCTGTCAGCGGCCGTCGTTGCCGCGTCGTCGCTCGACGGCTGAGTCTCGGTGACGGCTGCGGCACGCCCGCGGCGTCGAGCCCGCGAGGTAGATGCGCCCGGCCGACGCGGTGTCCGGTCCCGGGCACGGCGGATGCGCCGAGCAGCGCTCCGAACGCGAGCACGCCGGCAGCCGCCAGCGCCGCGACGCGCGGGCGGCCGAGTGCCAGCGCCGCCGGCGGCAGCGCCGCCCACGCGGGCGTCGCCGGCGCGCGGAACCACGACCGTCGCCGCAGACGCTCCTCGCGCGCGCAGAGATCGGATCCAGCCGCGGCTCGCCCTGGCGCGTCGCCGCATTCCAGGCAGTAGCGCTGGTCGCTGGCGAGCGGGGCCGCGCACGCCGAGCACGGCGTGCCCGAGGCGCGCAGCATCGGGCCGGAGCGGTCGTCCGAGATCGTCATCCGCGGGTGATCGTGGGCCATCCGCGCGTCATTGATGTGAACGCCTCGTGACCGCCGCCGCGGGGCGTGCAGCCGACCATTCTCCGGATCTTCACATCGCAGGCACGGGGCCTTCACATCTGGTCATCGGTGACGACCCACACTGCCGCCCATGACCACGAAAGGAGTTCCATCTATGTCCCGCGTCCGCCTTCTCGGGGTGTGCGCCACGCTGGCCGCGGTGGCCGTCACCGCCGTGCCGGCAACCGCATCCGCGGCGCCCGTCCTGACGATGAGCGGTTCGACGTCCGTCGCTCCGCTCGCATCGCTGCTGGGTCGCGCCTACCTCAAGCAGTACCCCGGCCGGGTGAAGCTCAAGCTCGCCCAGGGAGGGTCCGACGTCGGCGTGGCCGATGTGGCCGCAGGCCGCGTCTCGATCGGCAACTCGTCGCGCGATCCGAAGTCGAGCGACCCCGGCGGCCTCTTCTTCAACAAGATCGCCAAGGATGCGATCTGCGTCGTGACCGCCCCGGGCAACCCGCTCGCGAACCTCACGCAGGCACAGATCCAGGCGATCTTCTCCGGCAAGGTCCGCGACTGGAGCGCGATCCCGGAGCAAAGGCCACCGGCACGATCAACGTGGTGACCCGCACCGCCGCCTCGGGCACGCAGGACGCGTTCCAGAAGATCTTCATGGGCTCCTCCTCCGTGCTCGGCGTCGCTGCTGCGAAGGCCTCGAACGGCCTCGTGCAGCAGGCAGTGCACTCGGACCCGCAGGCGATCGGCTACGTCTCGCTCGACTTCATCGACGGGGTCAGCGCGAACCCGTACAACGGCACCGCCTGCAACCTGCGCAACGCCAAGTCCGGCGAGTACGGCGGCGTGCGCAACTTCTGGATGGTCACGCGCGGGCGGCCGGTCGTCGGCAACCCGATCCAGAAGTTCATCACCTGGATCCAGAACTCCGACCAGCGCCCAGGCGATCGTCGGCAAGCACTGGGTGCCGCTGAAGTAACGAGATGCTGGAACGGTTCCGCAGGCCGTGGTCGGACCGGCGCGCCGAGGTCACGCTCGGCGCGCTGGCCTGCACCGTGCTTGGCCGTCATCGTGTTCATGATCGTCTTCGTGGCGATCCGCGCCTGGCCGTCGTTCCACGCGAACGGGCTGTCGTGGTTCTCCGCCAAGGGGAACGTCGACCAGCAGCTCAACGCGATGGTGAACTCGGGGGCCAATCCCTCGCAGGCCGACTATCAGCTCGGCGCCTGGCCGCTGATCTACGCGACGCTGCTGACGACCGCGATCGCGACGGCGATCGGCCTCGTGCTTCGCGGTGCTGTCGGCGATCTTCATCGTCGAGTTCGCGCCGGAGTGGATCCGCCGGCTGATCGTGCCGATCGTCCGGCTGCTCGCCGCGGTCCCGTCGGTCGTCTACGGGCTGATCGGGATCCTCGTGCTCGCGCCGTTCGTCGGGAATCACCTGATCTCGCAGGGCCGGCAGCAGTCGGTGCAGTTCGTGATCCAGCTCTCGGGCACGAGCCTGCTCGTGGCGGTCGTGATCCTGACGGTGATGATCACGCCGATCATGGTCGCGATCACGGTCGACGGCCTGTACGCGATCCCGCGCGCGTGGAAGGAGGGCGCCGTCGCACTCGGCGTCAACCGCTGGCGCGCGATGTGGACCGTGACAGTGCGGGCGGCCCGGCCGGCGATCATCGCGGGCGCCGTGCTGGCGACCACACGGGCGGTCGGCGAGGCGATCATGATCTCGATGGTCTCGGGCTCGAAGGGCTTCGCCCCGAACCCGGCCGACGGGCTCACCTTCATCTTCGAGCCGCTGCGCACGCTCGCCGCCACGATCGTCGAGGACTCGGAGTCGATCAACGCGCCGGCGATGCAGGCGAGCCTCTACGCGATGGCCCTGGTCCTGCTCGGCGGGGCGTTCTTCCTCTCGATCGGCAGCTGGATCGCCAAGCAGCCGCTGAAGAAGTACGGGACCCGGATGTAGATGGCGACGACGACACGCCCAACGCTCCCACCGCTGCCGCCCGCTCCGGGCAGGCGCACGCCGTCACCGAAGAAGCGCCGCAAGAACGAGTCGGTCTCGACCTGGCGCTGGACGGACCGGGTCGGCTATGTGCTGATGTGGATCGCCGGCCTGCTGGTCGTCGCGATCGGCTTCGGGATCGTCGGCTATATGGCCTTTCGCGGCCTGCAGTACGTGCGGCCGTCACTGATCTTCAGCCACCCGCAGGCCGACCTCGACCAGGCGAAGTCGGGCGGCTTCCTCGACCCACTGCTCGGGACGATCATCCTGACGGTGATCGGGATCACGATCGCCACGCCGCTGGCCGTCGCGGCCGCGACCTGGATCGTCGAGTACGGGCGCCCGATGTGGCTCGCGCGGATCGTCGACTCCGGCATCGAGATCATTGCCGGCACCCCCGACATCGTGATCGCGCTGTTCGGGCTGGTCCTGTTCCAGCAGGGGATCTTCAGCTGGATGTCGTTCACCTCCGACGACGGGGCGGTCTTCGGGCGATCGTTCCTGACCGCAGGCTCGATGATGGCGCTGCTCGCGCTGCCGATGGTGTTCGCCGCCACGCGCGAGGGCCTGCAGTCGATCCCGCAGCACGTGCGCGAGGCCTCCTACGCGCTCGGCAAGACGCGCGCCTCGACGATCCGCCGCGTCCTGCTGCCATCCGTTCGCGCGAACATCTCGACCGGCGCGGCGCTCGGCATGGGCCGGATCGCGGGTGACACCGCGATCGTCGTGGTGCTGCTCGGCGCGAGTCTGCAGCTCGATCCCGAGGGCAATGTCCCCGGCCTGCGCACGCTGACCGGCACGGGCGGAACGCTCACGAGCTACGTCTACAACAACTCGCCGGCCGGCGAGGGGAACGCTCCGCAGAAGGCCTACGCCGCGGCGTTCGTCCTGCTGCTGATCGTGATCGCGCTGAACTTCGCCGTCGACTTCATCGCCAAGCGCGGTGCTCGCACGGGCATCGAGACCTCGAGGCTGGGAGCCCGCTGATGATCACCAACGACGATCAGGAGCTGACCGTGGAGGGCGATCCGCCGCGCCCGGCACTGACCCCGCCGCCACCGATTCGCCGGATCCGCGTCGACCGCGCACCGAGTGTCGCCTCCATTCCGGTGAGCGCGGCGGCGAGCGGCGATGTGGCGGCCGGCGTCTCATCAACGAGCGGGGCGAAGCGTCCCGCGCGCGGTCCAAGCGGCCCTGAGCGGATGAGCGTCGACGGCCTGAGCGTCTTCTACGGCGACAAACAGGCGGTCAAGCACGTCTCGATCCCGATCCGCCAGGGCGAGGTGCTGGCGCTGATCGGCCCGTCTGGATGTGGCAAGACGACGCTGCTGCGGACGCTCAACCGGCTGACAGAGCTGACGTCGAGCGCCCGGCGCGAGGGCGTCATCACGCTCGACCGGGCAGACATCGACGACATCGAGGTCACGGCGCTGCGCCGCCGCGTGTCGATGGTCTTCCAGCAGCCGAATCCGTTCCCGATGTCGATCTTCGACAACGTCGCCTACGCGCTGCGCGAGCAGGGCTCCAAGCGCCCGAGCAAGAAGGTGCTCGAGCCGTACGTCGTCGAGGCGCTCCAGCGCGCCGGTCTCTACGACGAGGTCGCCCACGACCTCAGCCATCCGGCACTGCGTCTGTCCGGCGGGCAACAGCAGCGCCTCTGCATCGCCCGCGCACTCGCCGCCGGGCCCGAGGTGCTGCTGATGGACGAACCGTGCTCGGCACTCGATCCAAAGTCGACCGCGGTCATCGAGGACCTGATCCTGGAGCTGCGCGAGACGCTCGCGATCGTCATCGTCACCCACAACCTCCAGCAGGCGCACCGTGTCGGCGACCAGGTCGCGTTCATGTATCTCGGTGATCTCGTCGAGTACGGCGAGGCCGAGCAGGTCTTCGGAGCTCCAACGGCCGAGCGCACACGCGAGTACATCCGGGGCGCGTTCGGCTGATGCGCCGTGTCGTCGTCCTCGCGCTGGGCCTGGCCGGGCTGACGATCGGCATGTCGGCGTGCGAGACGACCCAGCAGACGAGCGAGCGGCTGTCGAAGAATGCCGGCACGCTGCTCGCCGCCAAGGGCGTGAAGATCACCCGCGAGAACGTCGACGTGAAGGTGGTCTCGGAGACCGTGCTGCGCGACGAGAACGGTGTCGCCGCTGTCGTGTCCGTGCGCAACACCGGGCCGGCCCAGGCGAAGGTTCCCGTGCTGATCGCGGTCAGTGACGCGAAGGGGCGCTCGCTGTACACGAACTCGATCCCAGGCCTCGACCCATCACTGACATCGCTGGCAGTGATCGGCAAGGGCGAGCGCACGTTCTGGGTCAACAACCAGATCCCGGGGGCCACGGCACCGCGCAAGGTCGCGGCCCGCCTCGGCGTGACCACCGCGCCCGCGCCGGCGACGCTCCCGCGGCTCACGATCACGAAGCTCCATTACGGAAACGACGTCTCGGGCGTCTTCGCCCGCGGCGTCGTCACGAATCATTCGAAGGTCCCGCAGAAGCGGCTCGTCGTGTCGTGCGTCAGCCGCAAAGGCTCGAAGGTCGTCGCGGCCGGCCGCGCGATCGTCGAGCGGTTGCAGCCGGCCCCGACGCCCAAGCCGGTCACGTTCCGCGTCTACTTCATCGGCGATCCGAAGGGCGGCAGCGTCAGCTGCGTCGCCCCGCCGACCGTCCTCACAGCAGGGAGCCCGTCATGAGCACGCACCAGCCGACCGAGCCGCTCGCACCGGTCGATCCGCAGCCTGTCCTGGGCTTGCACGGCGAGCCGTGCGCATCGTGCGGCGCTCCGCTCGCGGCCGACCAGCGCTACTGCCTGAGCTGCGGGACGCGGCGCGCCGGCTCGCGGCTGCCGTTCCGCGACATCCTCGCCGAGCCGGCCGGCGCAGCGCTGCGCCGAGCCCGGCGCCGGTCGCGCCGCAGGCTGACGGTGGGCGGGGCGGGACGATCGCGGCGCTCGCCGGCCTCGGCGTGGTGCTGCTCGCGCTCGGCATGGGCGTGCTGATCGGCCATGCCGGCCAGGACAGCTCGTCGTCGGACACGACTCCGCAGGTGATCAACCTCGGCGGCGCGACCACGACCCCGGCCGCGGCCTCGGGCGCGGCGGCGGGCGCGGCCGCGGGCGCCGGAGCGGGCGCGGCGAAGACGTCGAAGGCCGCCGCGAAAGAAGTCGTCCAACGCGAACGGCGCCAAGCGGCTCGTCGACGACGTCAAAGGCGAAGAACACCCAGCTGAAGGCGCTCGAGAAGCTCTCACCGCAGCAGTACCAGAAGCAGTCGCAGAAGCTTCCGAAGACGGTCGGGACGGGTGGCAAGCCGCCGCCCAAGGACAACAAGCCGGCCGCCGGCGGCGGCGACTTCGAGACGATCGGATGACCGATGCTCGACAAGATGCGGCGGCGACCGCACGCGCCCGCCGCCGGACCGTCCGACCAGGCCGATCCGCACGCCGAGCTGCGCGCGCGGCGCGACGACCTCGCCGAGCGCGTCGCCGAGCTGACGTGGGACCTCGGCGGCCTGACGTACGAGATGGCGATCCGCGACCACTTCCGCCTCGACGTGCTCGTCCGGCGGGCGGCCGAGCTGCAGGAGGCCGACGCCGAGCTCGGCGAGGTCGAGCGGCTCGTCGCCGCGGCGGCCGAGGGCGTCGGTGGTGCGTGCCGCTCCTGCGGCGCGCCGCACAGCCGCGGTGCGACGTACTGCTGGAAGTGCGGACAGCCGCTGATGCTCGAGGTTTCCGCCGCTGCGGTCGGTGGCGACCCGGCGGCAGCCGTCGAGCCCGGCGCCTGAGCGCTCAGCGCTCGGCGATCAGCCCGCTGATCGGGACGTCACGTGCTCGCGAGGCGGCCTGGGCTTGAGCTGCGCCCGGGCTGCTCGCTGGGCAGCAGCAGCGAGATGAGACCGGCCGCGAGCACGAATGCGGTCGATGCCCAGAGGCACGCTTCGAGGCCCTGCCACTGGTAGAGCAGGCCGGAGAGGATCGTGCCGACAAGCCGGCCGCAGGCGTTCGCCATGTAATAGAAGCCGACGTTCATCGCGACCTTGTCGCCGTCGGCGTAGGCGAGGATCAGGTACGAGTGCACGGCGGAGTTCAGGGCGAAGACGACGCCGAAGACGATCAGGCCGGCGACGATCACGATCGTCGGGTCGATGTCGGCGCCGAGCGCGATCGCGATCGCGGCGGGGAACGCCGCGAGCACGAAGGCGAGGCCGCGTGGCGGTCCGGCCGTCGGGCTGCGCCGTGCTCGGCGCTGCGCCGGCGCACGAACCGCGGCGCCGACGCCTGCACGATGCCGTAGCCGATCACCCAGATCGCCAGGAACGTGCCGACCTGCCAGAAGCTCCAGCCGAGCACGGTGCGCAGGTAGACGGGCAGGCCGACGACGAACCAGACGTCGCGCGAGGCGAACAGGAAGACGCGCGCCGCGGCGAGGATGTTGACCGCCCGGTTGTTGGAGAACATGTGCTTGAACTTGGCCTTGCGATCGGCGCGCCCCAGGTCGCCGTGCATGAGCGGGACGGTCAGCACGAGCGCGCGCGAGGACCATCGCGGCGAGCAGCAGCATCGCGGTCTGGAAGCTCGTGACGGTGAGCAGCAGGCCGCCGAGGAAGAAGCCGACGCCCTTGAGCGCGTTCTTCGAGCCGGTGAGGATCGCCACCCAGCGGTAGAGCGCGCCCGGGCGCGTCGTCGGCGACGACGAACTTGACGGCGCTCTTGGAGCTCATCTTCGTCAGGTCCTTGGCGATCCCCGAGAGCGCCTGCGCGACCATCACGTAGCGGGACGACGAGCCAGGCGTCGGGGGCGAGGCCGAGCATCAGCAGCGCGAGGATCTGGGTGACGAGGCCCATCACGAGCGTCGTCTTGAGCCCGAAGCGCGCGGCGAGGAAGCCGCCGACGAGGTTGGTGATGATCCCGAAGATCTCGTAGAAGACGAAGAGCGTCGCGAGCTGGAACGGCGTGTAGCCGAGCTCGTAGAAGTAGAAGAGGACGAGGATCCGGATCGCGCCGTCGGCGATCGTGTCGGCCCAGTACGCCGCCGTGACGAGCACGTAGTTGCGCAGGTCGCCCTGCGGCGCGGCTGTGGCGCGCTCGCTCACGGCGTCAGTCGCGAGGCTCGCGGCGACGATGCGCGCGAGCTCGACCAGGCGGTTCGCGTAGCCCCACTCGTTGTCGTACCAGGCGAGGATCTTCACCTGGGTGCCGTCGGTGACCATCGTCGAGAGCGCGTCGACGATCCCCGAGCGCGGGTCGTCCTTGAAGTCGATCGAGACGAGCGGGCGCTCCTCGTAGCCGAGGATCCCGGCGAGCGGGCCGTCGGCGGCGGCCCGCAGCAGGCCGTTGACCTCCTCGACGGTCGTCGGGCGCGCGACCTCGAAGACGCAGTCGGTCAGCGACGCGTTCAGCAGCGGCACGCGGACGGCGAGCCCGTCGAGCTTGCCCTGCAGCTCCGGGAAGATCAGGCCGATCGCGGTCGCCGACCCGGTGGTCGTCGGGATCAGCGACATGCCGGCCGCTCGCGCCCGCCGCAGGTCCTTGTGCGGGGCGTCGACGATCGTCTGCGTGTTGGTCAGGTCGTGCAGCGTGGTGATCGACCCGCGGTCGATGCCGATCCCCTCGTGGATGACCTTCACGACCGGCGCCAGGCAGTTGGTCGTGCACGACGCGGCGGTGACGATGTCGTGCGCGGCGGGTCGTAGAGGTCGTCGTTGACGCCGACGACGACGTTCAGCGCGCGGTCGTCCTTGACCGGCGCCGCGACGATCACCTTGCGCACGCCGCGCTCGAAGTAGCCGGCGAGCTGACTCCGGCGTGCGGAACCGCCCGGTGCACTCGAGCACGACGTCGACGCCGTGCTCATCCCACGGCACCGTCGCCAGGGTCGGCGCGCGCCGGTGAAGGCGATGTCCGTCCCGTCGATCGTCAGCGCCGTGCCGGCGCCGGCGGCGCCGCAGTCCCAGCGCCCGTGGACCGAGTCGAACGTGAGCAGGTGCGCGGCGGTCGCGGCGTCGCCGTGCAGCTCGTTGACGTGCGCGAACGTGCAGGTCCGGCGAGCCCCAGGCGGCGCGCAGCGCGAGCCGGCCCATGCGGCCGAAGCCGTTGATGCCGATCCGCGTCATGGGGCTCCCCGGGAGATCACGTGGCCGCAGCCTATCCATTGACAAACGTCATTTCAATCGATATACGTAGATCGATGAGCGTCGATCTGGAACTGGCCCCGAAGCAGAAGCGCGCCGCCGGCGAGCCGTGCTGCGAGCCGGTCGTCTACCCCGACGTCGAGCGCGCAGAGGCCGAGCGCATGGCGGAGGTCGCCAAGGCACTCGGCGACCCGATCCGCCTGCAGCTCGTCGACGTGCTGCGCAAGCACGCCGGCAAGGTCTGCGTCTGCGAGCTCGTGCCGCTCTTCGACATCTCCCAGCCGACGGTCTCCCACCACCTGAAGAAGCTGCGCGAGGCCGGGATCGTCGACTCCGAGCGCCAGGGCCTCTGGGCCTACTACTACGTCCGTCCCGACGCGCTGAAGGAGCTGACCGCATGGCTGAGCTGACCGACACCGAGATCCGCGAGACCGTCCGCGAGCGCTACGCCGGCGCCGCCCGCGCCGTCGCTGCGAACCAGAGCAGCGGCTGCGGCACGTCCGGGCCGGACTCGAGCTGCTGCGGCCCGACCACGCTGACCACCGACGCGAGCGGCACGCAGGTCTTCGGCGAGGCGCTGTACGACCAGCGGCGAGACGCAGGGCGTCCCGCAGACCGCCGTGCAGGCGTCGCTCGGCTGCGGCGTCCCGACCGCGGTCGCGGACCTGCACGAGGGCGAGACCGTGCTCGACCTCGGCTCGGGCGCCGGCGCCGACGTGCTGATCTCGGCGCGGCGCGTCGGCCCGACCGGCAAGGCGATCGGCCTCGACATGACCGACGAGATGCTCGAGCTCGCTCGCGCCAACGCGCGCAGGCCGGCGTCGAGAACGTCGAGTTCGTCAAGGGCTACATCGAGGAGCATCCCGCTGCGCCGACGCGTCCGTCGACGTCGTGATCTCCAACTGCGTGATCAACCTCTCCGGCGACAAGCCGCAGGGTCCTGCGCGAGGCGGCCCGCGTGCTGCGGCCCGGCGGGCGCTTCGCGGTCTCCGACGTGATCGCCGACCCCGACATGGACGAGGCGACCCGCGCCGACATGGCGCAGTGGACCGGCTGCATCGCCGGCGCGCTCACCCGCGAGGAGTTCGAGACGGCCCTCGCCGACGGCCGGGCTCGTCGACGATCGAGATCCGCGAGACGCACCGCGTCCACGAGCACGCGGCCTCGGCGATCGTCCGCGCGCGCAAGCCTCCGCGGCATGAGCGACGAGCATCCAGCTCAACGACCCGCAGACGCTCTACCGCCGCTGGGAGGACTCGCAGTGGAATCCGTTCGCGGTCGACCTCGCTGCAGGACCGCGAGCAGTGGGCCGGGCTTCGGACAGGACGAGCAAGGACGCTCGTCGTACTGGCGTGCTCTCGTCGCTGATGGTCGCCGAGGAGCGGATCACGACGAAGTTCTCGGGGCTCGTCGGCGCCTACGGGAGCGAGGAGGAGGCGACGTTCCTGGCGACCCAGCAGGTCGACGAGGCGCGGCACATGCAGTTCTACGCGCGCTTCCAGGACGAGGTCGTCGCCGACCCGGCGACCGATCGCGGCGCATGTCGAGCGCGCCCGCGAGCACGTCTCGGCGGCCTTCCGGCAGATCTTCGACGAGGCGCTCGTCGCAGGCCACGAGCGAGCTGGTCGCCGGCTGAAGCGCGGCGCTGACGCTCAGCGCCGGCGCTTCAGCGCGATGCCCTCGAGCAGGTGGGCGACGTGCTCGCAGGAGTCGATGCTCGCCTCGAGCGAGGCGAAGATGTCCTTCCAGCGGATCACGACCATCGGGTCGATGCCGTCGGCGAACAGCGAGGCCATCGCCTCGCGGCTGAGCCGGTCGCCCTCGTTCTCGAGCCGGTGGATCTCGATCAGCGCCGGCCCGACGTCGCTCCCGGTGCGCAGCCCGCGCAGCGCCTGGGCGACCTGCTCGCCGGCGCCGACGAGCACGTCGCACATGCGGTCGGCCTGCTCCATCGGCGCTTCGACGTGGTAGACGCCGAGCGTGTCGGAGGTCTGCTCCGCGTGGTCGACGATGTCGTCGAGCGCGGTCGCCAGCGCGTAGCCGTCGGCGAAGTCGAACGGCGCGCGGACCTTGCCGGCGCCGAGCCGGTGGATGATGTCGTGGGTGATCCGGTCGCCCTCGTTCTCGCTGATCACGAGGTCGTTCGCGAGCTCGGCGCGCTCGGGGTAGTCGACCACGACGTCGCGCAGCAGCAGCGTCGTGCGCTGGACGTTGCGGCCGGACTCCTCGAACAGCTCGAGGAGCTCCGGTCGTAGCTGCGGCGTAGGAGCCTCATCGTCGAGCGCCACCGTATGCCGCAGTCGCGCGATCCCGACGAACGTTCACGACTCGTTCACACGGCGTTCACGGGTGCGTAACTCGCGGCTCGACGCCGGCGGACATCCTGCCTCGCGTGGACGTCCTGCAGATCGGCGTGCTGGAGATCCGGCTCGGCGAGGGCCTGGCCGTCGCCGGCGGCCGCGCGCTGCGCCTGTCGGTGCGCGAGTTCGGCCTGCTCGCCGAGCTCGCGCAGCACGAGGGGCGGATCGTGCGTCGCGAGGATCTCTACGAGCACGTCTGGGGCACGCCGCTGCGCAACGGCGACCGGACGATCGACGTCTACGTGCGCAAGCTGCGGGTGAAGCTCGAGCAGGCGCTGCCCGACTGGCGCTTCATCCACACGCACGTCGGCTTCGGCTACCGCTTCGCGCCTGAGCGTTCACACGACTTTCACATCGACGCGACAACTCGATAACAGACTGCCGCCAGGACGCTGTGAGCCTGCGGAGACCAATGGAAATGACAGAGGAGATCAGATGAGGTATCCGTGGCTGGCCGCCATCGCAGCGGCCGCGCTCGCGCTCGGCGTCGCAGCGTGCGGCAGCTCGAGCGACGACAGCAGCAGCAGTGGCAGCAGCAGCTCGGGCGGATCCCTGAGCGGCGCCGGCGCGACGTTCCCCGCGCCGTTCTACAGCGAGCTCGCCTCGCAGATCAAGGACAAGGACGGCCTCACCGTCAACTACAACGGCGTCGGCTCGGGCGCCGGCGTCGCGCAGTTCACGCAGAAGACGGTCGACTTCGGCGCGAGCGATCCGCCGCTGAAGGACGACGAGCTCGCCGCGGCCAAGACGGCCGGCGGCACGGACGTCGTGCAGGTCCCGACGGTCCTCGGCGCGATCACGGTCTCCTACAACGTCTCGGGCGTCGAGAAGGGCCTGAAGCTCGACGGCGCGACGATCGCCGACATCTTCTCCGGCAAGATCACGAAGTGGAACGACGCGGCGATCGCCGGCCTGAACTCCGGGCGTCGACCTGCCGGACACGGACATCACGACCTGCCACCGCTCGGACTCGTCGGGCACGACGAAGAACTTCACGACGTACCTCGCGATCTACGACTCGACGTGGGAGAAGACGATCGGCGTCGACAAGACGGTCAAGTGGCCCGGCGGCACCGGCGCCAAGGGCAACGACGGCGTCGCGGCCTGCGTCAAGCAGAACGACGGCGGCAGTCGGATACGTCGAGGAGGCGTACGCGCTGCAGAACAACTTCAACACCGCAGCCGTGAAGAACAAGTCGGGCGCACTACGTCGAGCCGACGCTCGAGTCGACGAGCGCCGCGGCCGACGGCGTCGAGGTCGACCGCGGACAACACGTTCGACCCGCTCGACTCGCCGAACGCGGCCGCCTACCCGATCACCTCGACGACGTACCTGCTGCTGTGGCAGGACGCCTGCAAGGCCGGCAGAGCGAAGGACAACGCGAAGAACCTGAAGACGTGGGCGAGCTTCGCGCTCGGCGACGGCCAGTCGGTCGCCAAGCAGCTCTACTACGCGCCGCTGCCGACGCAACATCAACACGCAGGCGCAGAAGTCCGTCGACGGGCTCCAGTGCAACGGCAGCGCCGCCTAACGGGCTGAAGCGGAAGAGGAATCACGCGCATGGAAGCCGGAGCCGTCAACAGCAGCAGCGAGACCCCCGGGGCCCCGCTGCATCGCTCGCTCGCGGCCCGGCTTCCGGACCGCGCGCTGCGCTGGGCGCTCGGCGCGCTCGCCGTCGGCGTCCTGGCGCTGCTCGTCTACTTCTTCTACACGCTGTACGACGAGTCGCGGCCGCTGCTCGGTCAGGTCGGCATCTTCGACTTCGTCTTCACCAACGACTGGAACCCGGCGAAGAACCTGTACGGCGCCTGGGCGCTCGTCGTCGGGACGCTGATCACGTCGGCGCTCGCGCTGCTGATCGGCGTGCCGGTCGCGGTCGCGGTCGCGATCTTCACCGTCGAGCTCGCGCCCGGCCGGGTCAAGCGCCCGCTGACCGTCCTGATCGAGCTGCTCGCCGCGGTCCCGTCGGTCGTCTACGGCCTCTGGGGCGTCTTCGTCCTGATCCCGAAGCTGAAGCCGGCCGAGCAGTGGTTCTCCGACACGTTCGCGTTCCTGCCGTTCGTCGGCGGACCCGTTGCGGGCCCGAACTACTTCATCGCCGGGCTGATCCTCGCGATCATGATCCTGCCGATCGTGAGCTCGATCTCACGCGAGGTCATCGCCACCGTCCCGGTCGAGCTGAAGGAGGGCGCGCTCGCGCTGGGCGCGACGCGCTGGGAGATGATCCGCATGGGCGTGCTCCCGTACTCGTGGAGCGGGATCGCGGGCGCCTCGATGCTCGGCCTCGGCCGCGCGCTCGGCGAGACGATCGCCGTCGTGCTCGTGATCGGCAACGCGCCGCGGATCGGCGAGACGATCTTCTCGCAGGGCTACACGCTCGCCGCCGTGATCGCCAACGAGTTCGGCGAGGCCGCGAACAACGACCTGCACAAGGCCGCGCTGATCGCGTGCGGGCCTCGTGCTGTTCGTGCTCACGCTGATCGTCAACTTCATCGCGCGCTGGATCGTCGAGCGCGCCGAGCACCGCCGCCACGCCGGCGCGCCCCGGCCGAGCCGGTCGAGTCGCAGACGTCGTTCATCCGCGGCGCCGACGGGGACGGTCTGAGCCATGGCGACGAGCAACCCAGCCCTCCTGCAGCGACGTCCGAGCACCCGCCGGCGCGTCGTCGACAAGGTCATGCGCAGCCTCACGATGGTCGCCGCCGGCGTCGCGCTCGTGCCGCTCGTGCTTCGTCATCTACTACCTCGTCTCGAAGGGCCTGCCGGCCTGGAACGTCGACTTCTTCACGACCGACCCGACGGGCAGCTTCCTCGGCGACCCGGCGGCATCAAGAGCGCGATCGTCGGCACGATCGTGATCGTCGCGATCGCCACGGCGATCGCGGTGCCGATCGGCATCGGCGATCGCGGTCTGGCTGACGCAGTACGGCGGCGACGAGCTGGTTCGCGCGGCTGATCCGCTACCTCGTCGACGTCATGACGGGCGTGCCGTCGATCGTCTTCGGCCTGTTCATCTACGGCGTGCTCGTCGTCGGCGGCGGGGCTTCGCCGGCTGGAAGGGCTCGCTCGCGATCGGGCTGCTGATGCTCCCGATCGTCGCCAAGTCGGCCGAGGTCGCGCTGACGCTCGTGCCGAACCTGCTGCGCGAGTCGGCGCTCGCGCTCGGCGCGCCGAAGTGGCGCGTCATCTTCCGGATCGTCCTGCCGACCGCGTCCGGCGCCGTCCTCACCGGCGCGCTGCTCGCGATCGCGCGCGGCGCGGGGGAGACGGCGCCGCTGCTGTTCACCGCATTCGGCCAGCGCGGCACGACGACCGACCCCTCGCAGCCGATGAACGCGCTGCCGCTGCAGATCTTCAACGACATCAGCCAACCCCAGGACGCACTCGTCCAGCGGGCATGGGGCGCGGCCCTGTTGCTCGTGGTCGGCGTCCTCGTCCTGACCCTCATCGCCCGCTTCATCCAGAGCCGAAGCAAGGTGTGACACGATCGTGACCGAGCACATGACAGAGCAGCCCGAGTCCCAGCCCGAGCCCGCCGAGGCGCGGCCCGCCGAGGCGCCCGTCGCCCGTGAGCCCGCGGCGGTCGCCAGACCGGTGGCGCGCGAGCGCGCGGACGACCGGAGCCGCGGCTGCCGACGCGCGCGTCATGGGCCACTCGGTCGCGATGCGCGACGTCAACGTCTACTACGGCAAGAACCACGCGGTGCAGAACGTCTCGCTCGACTTCGCGCCGAACGAGGTGACGGCGCTGATCGGCCCGTCCGGCTGCGGCAAGTCGACCGTGCTGCGCGCGATCAACCGCATGCACGACGAGACGCCGGGCGCGCGCGTCGAGGGCGAGATCCTGCTCGACGGCGCCGACATCTACGGCTCCGACGTCGACGTCACCGCGGTCCGCCGCGTGATCGGCATGGTCTTCCAGAAGGCCAACCCGTTCCCGACGATGTCGGTCTACGAGAACGTCGCCGCGGGGCTGCGGCTGTCCGGCACGAAGTCGCGCGGCAAGCTCGACGAGGTCGTCGAGTCCTCGCTGCGCGGCGCCGGCCTCTGGGACGAGGTCAAGGATCGCCTCAACGCGCCCGGGCATCGGGCTCTCCGGCGGGCAGCAGCAGCGGCTCTGCATCGCGCGCGCGATCGCCAACGAGCCCGAGGTGATCCTGATGGACGAGCCGTGCTCGGCGCTCGACCCGATCGCCACGCTGCGCATCGAGGAGCTGATCAACGACCTCAAGCTGCGCTTCACGATCATCATCGTCACGCACAACATGCAGCAGGCGGCGCGCGTCGCCGACACGACCGCGTTCATGCTGCTCGGCGATCTGGTCGAGCACAACCCGACCGGGAAGATCTTCAGCAACCCGGACGATCCGCGCACCGAGCAGTACGTCACCGGGAAGTTCGGCTGAGCTGATGGAGCGCACGCGCCAGGGTTTTCGCGACCAGCTGATCCAGCTCGAGGGCCAGGCGCTCGGGCGCACTCGACATCGTCGTCGAGCAGCTCGACCGCGCGCTCGAGGCGCTCGAGCACCAGGACGTCGAGCTCGCGACGTTCGTGATCGCCGACGACGACCGCGTCGACGGCCGCTACCTCGAGGTGCACCAGGGGATCCTGTCGCTGCTCGCGCTGCAGGCGCCGGTCGCGACCGACCTGCGGCTCGTCGCCGCGCTGCTGCACGTGATCAAGCACGCCGAGCGGATGGGCGACCAGTGCGTGAACATCGCCAAGCTGATCCCGCTGGTCGGCAACGAGCCGCCGGTCGTGCCGGAGCTGCTGGAGAAGGTGCTGCGGATGGGCTCGGCCGCGCGCTCGGAGGTCGTCGAGGCGAAGCTGGCGTTCCACGGCCGCGACACGGCGCTCGCCGCCGATCTCTCGCGCCAGGATCGTGAGGTCAACCGCCTCAACAAGGAGGTCTTCCGCCTCGCGGTGACGGTGGGCACCAGCGAGGACACGCGCGAGTGGGCGATGATGATGACGCTCGTCGCGCGCGCGATCGAGCGCGTCGGCGACAACGCCGTCGGCGTCGGCGAGCAGGTGATCTTCGTCGAGACCGGGCTGTTCCGCGAATACGACGGTGGGGACATCGAGCCGGGGAGCGGCAACGCGCCAGAACCACCCCGCGCAGCCGCATAGATGCGCCGAATCCTGGTGTTTGCGTCGAGACGCGCCGCCAGGCCCTGTGAACAAGTAGTGAAACGTCGTGGTCTCGGCCGTCATGCGTCGCCTTTGACCCCTACACTCGCGCCGTAATGAGCTCGTGGACCAGCGCTCGCCCCGACACGGACCGTCCGGGTGCCGCCACCAGCAGTCCGCCACTGCGGATCGCCGTCATCGACACCGACACCGGCTTCCTGCAGGTGCTCGGCAAGCGGCTCGACCGGCTCGGCTGGGAGTACCGCACCCGTGCGGGCGCGATCCCGGTCGAGGAGATCGTCGCGATGCGCCTGAGCGCGCTGGTCGTCGACCTGACGGTCTTCGGGCCGCGCGCCTGGGAGGAGCTCGAGCGTCTCTGCGACGCGCTGCCCGGCCTGGGCATCGTCGTCTGCACCGGCCGCTCGACCGTCGCTCAGCGCGTGCGCGGGCTGCGGATGGGCGCCGACGACTGGCTGACGAAGCCGTGCCACCCCGAGGAGCTGATCGCGCGCGTCGAGGCCGTCGTGCGCCGCCGCCGCCGCACCGAGTCGCGCCAGGAGGCCGAGCCCGTGCAGGCCGGCGAGCTGGAGATCCGCTCCGACCGCTTCCAGGCGTTCGTCGCCGGCCGCTCGATCGACCTGACCCGGCGCGAGTTCGAGCTGATCGAGCTGCTCGCCGACGCCGGCGGGCGCGTGCTCGAGCGCGAAGAGGTCTACCAGCGGGTCTGGGGCTACGCGATGGCGCGCGGCGACCGCTCGGTCGACGTGTTCGTGCGCAAGCTGCGCCAGAAGCTGGAGAAGGCGTCGCCGGACTGGCGCTACATCCACACCCACTTCGGCGTCGGCTATCGCTTCGCGGCGGAGCCGGTCGAGGGCACGATCGACGTGCCCGACGCACCGCCGGCCGACATGCTTCCGGCCGCTGAGGTTGCGGTCCGCAGAGCAGTCGCGTCGTACGCTTCCTGCGTGAACACTGCGCGCAACGTCGCGATCGTGGCCGCGATCGCCGCGGCGATCGCCTTCCTGCCGGGCGGCGGAGACGTCGCCGCCGTCGTGTCGCGCACGCTGGCGCTCGCGTTCGCGGCCGTGATCGTGTGGGGCGGCTGGTGGGCGTACCGGCGCTTCGCGCTCGACCTCGACGCGCTCCCGCAGGGCTACCGCGCGCTGCTGTACGCAGCGATCGGCATCGTCGTGCTCGCGGCGGCCGGCGCGGGCCGGCTGACGGCCACGACGCCGGGCAGCCTGCTGTTCATCGCGATGCTCGGCGGTGCCGGGCTCGCGCTGTACGCCGTCTGGCGTGCACACAGCGAACTCGTCTGAGTTCCGCGCGCGTTCCGTGACGAACGTGCCGTAGAGCCGTCACGCGCGGCCGGGCAGGCTCGCTGCATGTGCCGTCAACGGTCAGACAGCGGGCAGGCGAGCGTCGAGCTGGTCGCCCTGCTGCCGCTGCTGCTGGCGGTCCTGCTGGCCTGCGTGGCAGGGCGTGGTCGCCGGCCAGGCGTGGTGGCTCGCCGCAAGCGCGGCGCGCGCGGGCGCTCGTGCCGAGCTCGTCGGGGCGACCCGCTCGCCGCCGCGCGACGCGAGCTGCCGGGCGGCCTGCGCAGGCACCTGCGCGTCAGGCGATCGGGCGACGACGTCGTCGTGCGCCTGGCGATCCCGGCGGTCGCCGGCCTCGGGCGGCTCGGGACGGCGACCGCCCGCGTGCGTGCCGGAGCGACGCGCCCGTGACCTCGGAGCGCGGCCAGGCGAGCATCGAGCTCGCCGCGATGCTGCCGGTCGTGCTGCTGGTCGTGCTCGTCGCGGCCCAGCTGCTCGCCGCCGGACGCTGCCGCGAGCTCGCCGGCCATGCGGCGGCGGCGGGCGCGGCGGCAGTCCTGCAGGACGAGGATCCGCTGCGCGCGGCACGCAGCGCGCTCCCGGGCTGGTCGCGCGCGCGGCTGAGCGTGACGCAGCGCGGCCGCACGGTCCACGTCGCGCTGCGCCCGCCGGGCCTGCTGCCCGGGCTGGCCGGCCTGCTCAGCACGCACGCGCATGCCGACGCCGGGCCTGCCGCATGAGCCCGCGGTTCGACGCCGCGGTGGTCGGCCGCGCACGCGACGTCGCGGCGATCGCGGCCGGCGGCTGCGGCCACGCTTGCAGGGCGCTCCGCCCTGCACACGGCGGTCGTCGTCGTGGTGGCCGGAGCGCCTCGCCGCGGCCCGAACGTGCCGTCCACGCCCGCGGCTCGCCGCCTGCGCGCGCGGCTGCGGGCACGCGATCTCGATGCGCGGGCAGCGGGCCGGATCGTCTGGGCGAGCGTGGGGGACGGCGACGACCCGGCGGCCGGCATCTACAGAGCGGCGCGCTGGACGCGCCGCTCGTGCTCGCCGTCTGCGGTCCGCGCGAGCCGTGGGTCGAGCCGCTGCTGGACGACGCGGCGATCGTCCTCGTCGCCGGGGAGGCCGGACGATCCGCTCGCGGCGCTGGCGCTCGACGCGCTTGACGCGCGCGGACTGCCCGCGGCCGTGGTCCTCGCCCCGGCCGGGCTGGGCGCCGTGCTCGCGCGGGCCGGCCTCGCCGGCCGTCGTCGTGGCAGGCGGCGCTGCCGGCGCGACGGGGGCTGCGGCATGACGCGCCGTGTGTCCGAGGACCGCGGTCAGGCGATGCTGCTGCTGCTCGGCGGACTGACTGATCGTGCTCGCCGGCGGTCTGGCGCTCGGCTGGGTCGCGGCGGGCGTCGCGGCGCACGGCGCCCGGCAGCGCGCCGCGGACCTCGGCGCGCTCGCGACGGCGCGCGCGCTCGTCGACCTGCGGCCGCGTGCGCTCGAGTCGCCGACCGTCGTCGCGCTACCTGGCACCCGGCGCCTACCTCGCGCTGGCGCGCGCCGTCGGCTCGAGCACCGCCGCGCGCAACGGCGCGCGCCGCGTCGTCGTGAGCGTCGGCGCCGGCGCGCTGCCGGATCGCGCGACCGTGACGATCGCCGACGCGATCCGGCTGCCGGGAGGGGTGACGATCGGCGGTCGCGCCCGCGCGGTCGCCGCCGATCGACGCGGCGTACGCCCCGATCGGCGACGGCGAGTATCCGGGGCCGTTCGCGCAGCGCCAGGGCCGGCCGATGCGCCCCGACGTCGCGCTCGCGTTCGACCGTCTCGACGCCGCGGCGCGCGCGCGCCGGGCAGTCCGCTCGTGATCGTCAGCGCGTTCCGCACGAGCGCCGAGCAGGCGCGGCTGTTCGCGGCGCACCCCGACCCGCGCTGGGTCGCTCCGCCCGGGACGTCGCTGCACCGGCTCGGCACCGAGCTCGACCTCGGGCCCGCGGTCGGCGTACGGCTGGCTCGCCGCCAACGCCGGGCACTTCGGCTTCGTCGCGCGGTACAGCTGGGAGCCGTGGCATTTCGGCTGCGGCGCGAACCCGGGCAGCGCCTCGGTCGGCTTCGGCGCGCCGCGCGGGTCGACCGGCAGCGCGGTTCCGGCGTTCGTCCCCGCGCGGTTCGTCGCGGCGCTGCGGCGGTCGTCCGCGCGCTGGTCGGTCGGCGCCGCGCTGCTCGCGGCGCAGCTGCAGCAGGAGTCGGGGTTCAACCCGCGCTCGCGCTCGTCCGCCGGCGCACTCGGGCATCGCGCAGTTCATGCCCGCGACGGCGCGCGCAGTACGGCCTGCGCGACCCGTTCGATCCCGACGCGGCGATCGACGCCCAGGCGCACCTGATGCACGACCTGCTGCGCCGGTTCGGCTCGGTGCCGCTCGCGCTCGCGGCCTACAACGCCGGCCCCGGGCGCGTCAGCGCGTGCCGCTGCGTCCCGCCGATCCCGGAGACCCAGGCGTACGTGCAGCGGATCGTCGCGCTCGCGCGCGGGACCGGTGCGCTCGGCGCCGGCGGTCCGCTCGTGCGGCTCGTGGGGTAAGACTTGCGGCGATGCCCGCCTTCAGCTGGTCCTTCCGCGTCCGCTACCACGAGTGCGACGCCCAGAAGATCGTCTTCAACGCGAACTACTTCATGTACTTCGACATGACGATGACCGAGCTGCTGCGCGCGTCGTTCCCCGACGGCGGGTACGACGGGATGGTCGAGACCCACGGCGTCGACGTCGTCGTCGCCGAGGCGAGCGCGAAGCTTCTACGGATCGGCCCGCTTCGACGAGCGAGATCGAGCTGCGCGCGAGCATCACGCGCCTCGGCACGACCGCGATGACGATGGCGCTCGTCGTCGCCCGCGACGACGAGGTGCTCGTCGAGGGGGAGATCCGGCACGTGTTCGTCGACACGGCGACCTGGAAGAAGACGCGAGATCCCGGACGCGGTCCGCGCAGCGCTCGAGCAGTGGACCGAGGCCGCCGGTTGAACCTCAAACCGGCGTGACGATCGCCTTTCCGGGCTGTCGGAACGGCGTGCGGGCGCAACTTCCCTTGATACCGTCGGTTTCAGTGGTCGGCGCGCACGGAACGCGCGCCCCTCGATCCCTTCGGAGGACCCCACCCGTGCGCCGGACCCTCGTCGCTCTCACGGGCGCCATCACTGTGGCGCTCGCCCTCATTCCGGCCGCGTCACCCGCGGCGGCGAAGACCGCTGGGCGCGTCATGCGACCCGCTCGACGCGCGCGCTGCCTGCTCCCGTGGCCGAACAACCGCTTCACGGTGCCCGACGTGCGCACCGACACCGGCCGGCGCGTGAAGCTGTATCCGTCGGACATGCCCAAGAACGCCAAGGGCAAGCGCATCGACCCGACGGAGTTCAACCGCGCCGACGGGTTCAGCCCGGGGTCGTCGATCCTCACCTACGTCCCGAACCTCAGCCTCAAGCAGACTGGCGCCGTCCCGCTGACGAACCTGCGCAAGAGCCTGGACCGCAATCAGGCGATCGCGGTCGTCAACGCGCGGACCGGCCAGCGCCACCTGATCTGGGCCGAGCTCGACACGACGAGCAAGGCGAGCGAGCGCCTGCTGATCATCCATCCGGCGCGCAACCTCGCCCGCGGGCAGCGCTACATCGTGGCGCTCAGCAAGCTGCGTGACACGCAGGGGCGCCTGATCAAGGCACCCGCGTCCTTCCGTGTCTTCCGCGATCAGCTGCAGACCAAGGACAAGTCGCTCGAGCGCCGCCGCCTGGGCTTCGAGAAGAACTTCGCGACGCTCGCAAAGGCCGGGGTCAAGCGCAAGGATCTGTACCTCTCCTGGGACTTCACGGTCGCCAGCACGCGCACGATCACCGAGCGCTCGCTGGAGATCCGCGACAACGCGTTCGCCGTCCTGGGTGACAAGAACCTCGTCGACAAGACCGTCAAGGGCGGCGCCCCGCGCTTCGCCCTCGACCCCGCGCAGGAGTTCGCGCCGTGCGGCAGCGACGGCTGCCAGGCGGGGGAGAGCGATCTGCTCGCGCGCACGGTCACCGGGACGATGACCGTCCCGTGCTACCTCGACAAGGCCGGCTGCCCGGTCGGCTCGCAGTTCCAGTACGAGAAGCTCAAGAAGACCGCGAACTTCCAGGCCAACCGCTTCGTCTACGTCCCGAAGCGGATCAAGAACAACACGATGCAGGTCCCCTTCCGCTGCATCGTCCCGCGGGCCGCGCTGACCAAGCCCTCACGGCTCGTGCTCTTCGGCCACACGCAGTTCGGCGGCCAGGATGACGTGCTGCGCGCCGACGTGCAGCAGCTTGCGCAGGACGGCGACATGACGTTCTGCGCCGCTCGCGAGGCCGGCAACGCGAGCGAGGACGCGGCGACGCTGTACGCGGCGTTCGCCGACGCCGGCCGCTTCGCCAAGGTCGCCGACCGCGCCCAGCAGGGCGCGCTCAACAGCCTGCTGCTCGCCCGCCTGATGATCCACCCGCAGGGCCTCATCACGCAGGCGCCGTTCCGCGCGCCGTCCGGCGGCCCCGCGATCGACACGTTCGACATCTACTACGACAACCCCAGCGGCGGTCCGTTCGGCGGGATGGTCACCGCGCTGTCGCCGGACTTCACGCGCGCGTCGCTCGGCAGCGGCGGGATGAACTACAACCTGATCCTGCCGCGCAGCACGACCTTCAAGCCGTTCGAGGCGACGTTCACGAAGGCGTACCCGAGCCGCCTGACCCGGATGCTGATCCTGTCGATGGTGCAGGGCGTCTGGGACCGCGGCGAGACCGACGGCTACGCGCAGAACCTCGTGCAGGACCCGCTCACGAACACGCCGCTGCACACGCTCCTCTTCGAGGCCGCGGTCGGCGACCACCGCGTGCCGAACGTCGCGACCGAGATCCAGGCGCGGACCGTCGATGCGGTCTTCCGGGCCCCGCTCTACGACGCGGGCCGCTCAGCGGACCTGATCCCCGGGTACGGGATGACGGAGACCAGCCAGCTCGAGCTCGGCACCGTCCTGACGATGTGGGATGGCGGGCCGATCCGGGCCGGTGGCATCGGCACGGACATTCCGCCCGCCGCAGACGTCCCCCCGGCGACCGGCGCCGATCCGCACGATCTCCCGGCGCTGACGCCGGCCGCGCGACAGCTGCGCTCGACGTTCATGAAGACCGACGCGCGCTTCATCGACCCATGCGCGCTGCAGCGCGCCTGCCGCTCCGTCGGCTGGTAGCTGCGGGTATCTTGAGGGCGTGCTGAGGCGGGTCGTCATCGCCGCTCTCGTGGTGCTGGGCTGCGCTGCGCCGGCCGCCTCGGCCGACGTGGTGACGCTGGGCTTCGGGCCGGCGCAGGATTGGACGAACGGGACGTCACCGCTTGGGGTGTACGCGAAGGCGATCTCGTGCCCGACCGCCACCTTCTGTGCCGCGTCCGGGCCGAACGCGACCGTCGCGACGAGCACGACCCCGACGAGCGGCCCGTGGGCGGCGGCGAACATCGACGGCGGCGCCGGCACGCAGTACGCCGGGCGCCTGGCGTGCCCGAGCGCGGCGTTCTGTGCGTCGCTCAACCCGAGCGGGAGCAACGTGTACACGTCGGCGAACCCGCTTGGTGGCGCCGCGACATGGGCGGGAGCGAACGTCACTGCTCTGACGACCGACCTGGCATGCCCCACGGCGGACCTGTGCGTCGTCGTCGACCGGACCGCGAACATCGCGACCTCGACGAACCCCACGGGCGGAGCGGCGACGTGGACGAAGGCGAGCCTCGCCGGCGCGGTCGATCACCTCAGCGCTGTCGCGTGCGCGTCCACGACGTTCTGCGTCGCGTTCGGGATCAAGGGCTCCTCGACGACCATCAGCACGAGCACGAACCCCACCGGCGGGGCTGCCGCGTGGACGACCCAGGACTTCGGCACGAGCCTGCGGCCGATATCGGCGTCATGCCCCTCAGCGTCGTTCTGCGTCACGACCGACGGAGGCAGCATCTACACCTCCGCCAACCCGGCGGGCGGCAAGGATGCGTGGCAGACCGTGACGCCGGGGCAGGCGTCGATCCTCACGATCGCGTGCGCATCACCAACGCTCTGCGTCGCCGTCGGCGGGCCGCGCATGTACGTCTCGGCCGACCCGACGGGGGGCTCCTCTCAGTGGCAGTCGGTGGACCCGCCGGCGGGCTTCAACCCGCTGTCGGTCTCCTGCCCGACCACCGCGCTGTGCATGATCGGGGGCGTCCAGGGTGTTCTTGCCGCGACGGTGACGGTCGGCTCGGGAGCCTCGCCTGGACTGCCGGTGCTCGGCACCGAGCTCGGCGACACCGGCGGCGGGACCCAGTCGCCGGGCAAGCCGGCAGTCCGGCTCGCGTCGCGCACGCTCGCCGTCACACGTGCCGGCAGCGCGCGCGTGCTCGTCGACTGCCGCAAGAGCAAGGTCACATGCGCCGGCAAGGCGGCGCTGAGCGCGAAGGTGACCGTGCGGCACAAGACCCGGACGCTCACCCTCGGCTCGCACGCATTCAAGGTGGCGGCGGGCAAGCAGGCGACCGTCTCGATCGCACTCTCACGCGCGGCGCGCCGGCTCCTGTCGAGCCATCACGGGACGTTGAAGGCCTCGCTGCGGTTCACGCTGACCGGCGCCAAGGCCGGCGCCGCGCAGACCGTCACGCTGAAGCGCTCTCGCTGAGCGCCGGCAGAACGACTAGACCGCGGCCGGCTGACGCGCCGGCGCGAGCGTCACGGGGATCCCGTTCAGCACGGCGGTCCCGGTCAGCGCCTCGAGCGTGCCGGGGTCCCCGAGCACGTTCACGTTGACGCCGGCATGCGCGCCGGCGACGTCCATGTCGACGCCGTCGAGGTCGTGGCCCCACCCATGTGGGATCGACACGACGCCGAGCATCATGTCGTCCGTGACCTGCGCAGTCAGCTCGATCCGGCCGTTCGCGCTGGAGACGACCGCAGGCTCGCCGTCGGCGACGCCGAGTCGCTCGGCGTCGACCGGGTGAATCAGCACCGTGCAGCGCTCAGGCCCGCTGACGAGCTTGGGCAGGTTGTGCATCCAGGAGTTGTTCGAGCGCAGCTGCCGGCGGCCGATCAGCAGCATCCCCTCACCGTCGGCCGCGGCGAGCGCGTCCCGCAGGCGCGGCATGTCGGACAGCAGCAGCTCGGGAGCCAGCTCGATCTTGCCGCTCTCGGTGCGCAGGACCTCTGGGATGCGCGGCTTCAGCGCCCCGAAGTCGATGCCGTGCGGCGCCTCCTCGAGCTTGGCGAGCGTCAGCCCGTCCTCGCGCGCGCCGAACAGGTCGCCGTACGGGCCGGTGCGCAGCTGCAGGTCGAGCAGGCGCTCGGGCCCGACGCGCGGGGCGACGGCGTCGACGAGCTCCTGCGGGTCGCGGCCCTCGAGCGGTGAGCCGGGCTGCCGCGTCGCGCGCTTCGCGAGCTCGGTCGCGACGAACGTGTCGATCGCGCCGATGTCGGCATCGGGGCCCTGGCCGGCGGCGATGCCGGCGAGCCGCACGAGGATCTCCCATTCGTCGAGTGCGCCCTCGGCGAGCGGCAGCGACGGCGGCGAGTAGTTGGCGACGTTGCGCACGGCGAACGAGTAGAGCGCCATGTCGTAGTGGCTGTGCTGCGAGGACCGACGGCGCCGGCAGGATCACGTCGGCGTGCCGCGTCGTCTCGTTGACGTAGATGTCGACGCTGACCATCAGGTCGAGCGTGTCGAGCGCCTCGGCCAGCCGGTCGCCGCCGGGCGTCGACAGCACCGGGTTGCCCGCGATCGTGAACAGGACGCGGATCTGACCCTCGCCGGGCGTCGCGATCTCCTCGGCCATGCAGGCGGCCGGGAACTCGCCGAACACCTCGCCGCGCCCGCTGACCCGCGAGCGTCCAGCGATGGGCGAGCATGCCGCGCCCGCGGCCCGGGCGTGCCGGTGGTGTTCCCCGATCCCGCCGCCGGCATCGTGAACATCGCGCCGCCCTCGCGGTCGAGGTTCCCGGTCAGGACGTTGAGGACGTCGACGAGCCAGCTCGCGAGCGTCCCGAACTCCTGCGTCGTCGTGCCGATCCGCCCGTAGACGGCGGCGCTCTCGGCGGCCGCGAGCTCGCGCGCCATCCGGCGGATGTCGTCGGCCGCGATGCCCGTTCCGGCGGCGACGGCCTCGGGCGCGAACGGCTCCGCCAGCTCGCGCACCGCGTCGAGCCCGGCGAGGTGCGGCTCCAGGTGCGCGCCCGGCTCCGCGAGACCCTCCTCGAACAGCACGTGGACGAGTGCGAACAGCAGCAGCGCGTCGCTGCCCGGGCGGATGAAGTGGTGCTCGTCGGCTTCGCCCGCGGTGCGCGAGCGGCGCGGGTCGACGACGACGATCTTGCCGCCGCGTGCGCGGATCGCGCGCAGCCGGCCGCGCGTGTCCGGCGACGTCATCAGCGAGCCGTTGGAGACCATCGGGTCGGCCCCGAGAATCAGCAGATGTGACGTGCGGTCGAGATCCGGGATCGCGACGCTCAGGCCCGTCCCGAACATCATTCCGGACGCGAGCTGCTTGGGGTACTGGTCGACGGTGCTCGCGCTGAAGATGTTCTTCGTCCCGAGCGACTTCGCCAGGACACGCCCGTAGAGCACCGGGCCGAGGTGGTGCGCGGCCGGGTTGCCCAGGTACATCGCCGTCGCCGAACGGCCGTGCTCGGCGATGACCGGCTGCAGGCGCTCGTCGATGAACGTGAACGCCTCCTCCCAGGAGACCTCGTCGAAGCCCCCGTCCGAGCGGCGCAGCAGCGGCGAGCGGACGCGGTTGGGATCACCGTGCAGCTCGCCGATCGACGCGCCCTTCGGGCAGATGAAGCCCTTGCTGAAGACATCGTCGGCGTCACCGCGCACCTTCGTCACGCGATCGCCCTCGAGCGTGATCTCCAGGCCACACGTGGCCTCGCAGAGCGGGCAGGTGCGGATCGACGTGCGGGCGGCGGTGGTCATCCCAGAAACCTACGCCTCAGCGCGGAGACGGTCCAACCTATCCTCGGTGTGTGGCCTCTGATGGTGAGCTGACCGGTCGTGAAGAGCGCCTGAAGGCGCTGCGCCGCGGGCTGCCCGACGGGCCGGGCGTCTACATCTTCAAGGACAGCTCCGGCGAGGTCCTCTACGTCGGCAAGGCGCAGTCGATCCGCAAGCGCGTCGCCTCGCACTTCTCCAACCCGGTCACCCGTGGCGACGTCGAGATGGTCGCGAGCGCCGACGACATCGAGGTGCTGCTGCTCGCCAGCGAGGCCGAGGCGCTGCTGGCCGAGAACCGGCTGATCAAGCGCCACCAGCCGCGCTTCAACATCCGCCTGCGCGACGACAAGAGCTACCCGTACGTCGCGATCTCGATGGACGAGGACTACCCGCGGGTGTACTTCACGCGCGAGCGCCATCGCCGGAACCGGCTCTACTTCGGCCCGTACTCGAACGCGAAGCGCACGCGCGCGACGCTCGACGTGCTCGGCAAGGTCTTTCAGGTGCGCTCCTGCCAGGGCGCCGAGCCCGGACGACGGTCGGGCTCCCCGTGCCTGGACTTCCACATCGACCGCTGCGGCGCTCCGTGCGTCGGCTACGTCACGAAGGAGCAGTACCGCGAGGCGGTCGACGGCGTGATCGCGTTCCTGTCCGGGCGCTACAAGGAGGTCGAGGCGACGATCGAGGCGCGCATGGCCGCGGCCGCAGCCGCCCAGGAGTACGAGCAGGCCGCGCGCGAGCGCAACCGCCTGCGCGCGATGCGCTCGCTGCTGGAGCGCCAGCGGATCGTCAACGACGCGGTCGGGACGCTCGACGCGATCGCGCTCGCCGTCGACGGGACCGACGCGAACGCGCAGGTCTTCCAGCTGCGCGACGGCGTGCTCGCGGACCGCCAGTCGTTCTACCTCGAGAACGCCGGCGGGCTCGGGATCGGCCAGGCGGCGGTCGAGTTCATCGCGCAGTACTACGCCGATCGCCCGGCGGTCCCCGGCGCAGGTGATCGTCCAGCACGAGGTCGACGAGGACGAGCGCGAGGTCCTGGCGCAGGCGTTGGCCGTCCGTCGCGGCGGGCCGGTCGAGGTGCGCGCCGCCGAGCGCGGCGACAAGCGCCGGATCCTCGAGCTGGCCGAGCGCAACGCGCTGCTCGCGCTCGACACCGAGCGCCTGAAGGCCGAGCGCAGCCGCCAGCAGCGCGTCGAGGCGCTCGACGAGCTGCAGGCCGCGCTCAGCCTCGACGTGCTGCCGCTGCGGATCGAGTGCTACGACATCTCGACGCTGATGGGGACGAACACGGTCGCGTCGATGGTCGTCTTCGAGGGCGGCGCGCCGAAGAAGAGCGACTACCGGCGCTTCACGATCCGCTCGCTCGCGGAGGGGGAGAGCGACGACTTCGCCGCGATGCGCGAGGTGCTGACGCGGCGGATGCGCGCGTGGGAGAGCCAGCGCGACCTCAGCCCGCACGATCCCGCGCACGACGAGTCGTTCGCGACGCTGCCGAACCTGATCGTGATCGACGGCGGCAAGGGCCAGCTCGCCGCGGGCCTGGAGGCGCTGCAGGACGCGCGCGAGCGCGGGGTGGCGGTCGTCTCGCTCGCCAAGCGGATCGAGGAGCTGTTCCTGCCCGACGTGTCGGCGCCGATCGTCCTGGCGCACGACACGCCCGGCCTACAGCTCGTGCAGCGCGTCCGCGACGAGGCGCACCGGTTCGCGATCGCCCACCACCGCAACCGCCGTGACAAGGCGATGACCGCATCGGTGCTCGACGGGCTGCCGGGCGTCGGGCCCGCCCGCAAGCGCGCGCTGCTCGCCCACTTCGGCTCGCCGGACAAGGTGCTCGCCGCCACGCGCGAGGAGCTCGAGGGCGTCCCCGGGCTGCCGCCGAAGGTCGCCCGCGATCTGCATGACCACCTCAGGACTCCCGCGTCGTAGTCACCTGCTTGACTGCTGCCCGTGAGCACCGCGCCCCTCGACCGCCCGCCGCTTGAGGATCTCGTCGTCATCACCGGCGTCTCGGGTGCGGGCAAGTCCACCGCGATGCAGGTGTTCGAGGACGCGGGCTACTTCTGCGTGGACAACCTGCCGCCGGAGATGATCCGCGGCCTCGTCGAGCTGTTCCTGCACGAGGGCTCCAAGGTTCGTCGCGCGGCCGTCGTCTCCGACGCGCGCGGCGGCGCCTACTTCGAGCAGATGTCGGCGCGTGCTCGACGAGCTCGACGCCGCCGGCGTGGACCATCGCGTGGTCTTCCTCGACGCGAGCCGCGAGGCGGTGCTGACGCGCTACAAGGAGACCCGCCGGCGCCACCCGCTCAGCCCCGAGGGCAGCGTCGCGCAGGGCATCGCCGACGAGCGCGAGCTGATCGAGCCGCTGCGCGCGCGTGCCGACCTGGTCGTCGACTCGACGGGGCTGAAGGCCGCACGAGCTGCGGCGCAAGCTCGCCGACGAGATGCTGCCGCGCGCGAGCACGACGCGGATGGCCGTGACGTTCGAGAGCTTCGGCTTCAAGAACGGGCCGGCGCGCGACGCCGACATCGTGCTCGACGTGCGCTTCCTGCCGAACCCGCACTACGTCCCCGAGCTGCGCCCGCTCACCGGACGCGATCAGCGGATCGTCGACTACGTCGGCCAGGACGGCCACCTCGACGCGTTCTACGAGCGGCTGCTGCCGCTGCTCGACTTCCTGATCCCGCAGTACGTCGGCGAGGGCAAGGCGCACCTGACGATCGCGATCGGCTGCACCGGCGGGCGCCACCGCTCAGTCGCGATCAGCGAGTTCCTCGCCAAGCGTTTCGGTGAACGCGACGACATCGTCGTCGACGTGGTCCACCGCGACACCGAGTTGCCGGCCTGACGGCCCGCAGTGCGGAGCAGGAGTCGCCGGGCACGGGGTGCTCGGCTAGCCTTGAAGGACCTCCCTGGAACCCTCGAACGAAGGACCTGATCACCCATGTCCGTACGCGTCGGCATCAACGGCTTCGGCCGCATCGGCCGCAACGTCGTCCGCGCCGCAAAGGCCGCGGGCGCCGACATCGACGTCGTCGCCGTCAACGACCTCACCGATCCGCAAGTCGCTCGCCCACCTGTTCAAGTACGACTCGATCCTCGGGCCGTACCCGGGCGATGTCGACGCGACCGAGCACGGCATCGTGATCGACGGCGACGAGATGAAGGTGTTCGCCGAGCGCGACCCGGCGCGCGCTGCGACTGGGACTCCGTCGGGGCCGAGATCGTGATCGAGTCGACCGGCTTCTTCACCGCGCGTGACGACGCCGCCAAGCACCTCGGCGGCAGCGTCAAGAAGGTCGTCATCTCCGCGCCGGCCAAGGGCGAGGACGTCACCGTCGTGCTCGGCGTCAACTTCGACGCCTACGACAAGGACAGCCACCACGTCATCTCCAACGCGTCCTGCACGACGAACTGCCTGGCGCCGTTCGCGAAGGTCGCCAACGACACGGTCGGCATCAAGCACGGCCTGATGACGACGATCCACGCCTACACGGGCGACCAGAACCTGCAGGACGGTCCGCACAGCGACCTGCGCCGTGCTCGCGCTGCGGCCGTCAACCTCGTCCCGACGACGACCGGCGCGGCGAAGGCCGTCTCGCTGGTGCTTCCGGAGCTCAGCGGCAAGCTGAACGGCTTCGCGATCCGCGCGCCCGTCATCACGGGCTCGCTCGTCGACCTGACGTTCGAGGCCGAGCGCGCGACCAGCGTGGATGAGCTGAATGCCGCCTTCAAGGCCGCGGCCGACGGCCCGCTGAAGGGGATCCTGCGCTACACCGACGAGCCGCTGGTGTCGACCGACATCATCAGCGACCCGCACAGCTCGATCCTCGACAGCGGACTGACTGCGGTGCATCGACGACACGCTCGTCAAGGTCGTGAGCTGGTACGACAACGAGTGGGGCTACTCCAACCGCGTCGTGGACCTCGTCCAGAAGATCCTCTAAGGCTCACACAGCCGTCCCATGCGGACCCTCGACGACGTCGACCTGCAGGGCAAGCGCGTCTTCGTGCGCGTGGACTTCAACGTCCCGCTCGACGACGCGCACCGGATCACCGACGACACGCGCATCCGCGCGGCGCTGCCGACGCTGAGGCGACTGCACGACGCCGGCTGCTCGCTCGTCCTCGCCGCGCACCTGGGAAGGCCGAAGGGGATCGACCCGGCGTTGTCGCTGCGGCCCGCCGCCGACCGGCTCGCCGAGCTGACCGGCTGGGACGTGACGCTCGCCCCGGCGGTCGTCGGCGAGGCGTGTGAGGGGCTCGCGCAGGGACTGAACCCCGGCGACGTGCTGATGCTCGAGAACGTCCGCTTCGAGCCGGGGGA
The DNA here is from genome assembly GCA_963821685.1 of uncultured Actinomycetes bacterium. Taxonomy (GTDB): domain Bacteria; phylum Actinomycetota; class Thermoleophilia; order Solirubrobacterales; family Solirubrobacteraceae; genus F1-60-MAGs163. Next base: position 158,385 of record CAWGEW010000003.1, read on the forward strand.
GACGAAGAACGACCCCGAGCTCGCGCAGGCCTACGCACGCGCTGGCCGAGGCCTACGTCGACGACGCGTTCGGCGTCGCCCACCGCGCGCACGCGTCGAACGTCGGCGTCGTCTCACACCTGAGCCCCAGCGCCGCCGGCCTGCTGCTGCAGCGTGAGGTCGAGACGATCGGCGCGATCCTCGCGGACCCGCCGCGTCCGCTCGTCGCGATCGTCGGCGGCGCGAAGGTGACCGACAAGATCGGGGTGCTCGACGCGTTCCTCGAGCGTGCCGACGCCGTCCTGATCGGCGGCGCGATGTGCTTCCCGTTCTTGAAGGTGCAGGGCCACGCGATCGGCGCATCGCTGTGCCACGACGAGGATCTCGAGCCCGCGCGCCGCGTGCTCGAGGATCCGGCGGCGCGCGCAAAGCTGCGCCTGCCGGTCGACCTCGTGCTCGGCGATCGCTTCGCCGCGGACGCCGCGCGCAGCGAGCTCGACGGCGTCGACGTGCCGGACGGCTGGATGGGCCTCGACGTCGGACCGAAGACGGGCGCCGCCTACGCCGCCGAGATCCGCGCGGCCGGCAGCGTGTTCTGGAACGGCCCGATGGGCGCGTTCGAGCTGGAGCCGTTCTCCGGCGGCACGCGCACCGTCGCCGAGGCGGTCGCCGCCTGCGCGGGCGTCACCGTCGTCGGCGGCGGCGACAGCGCGGCGGCGCTCTCGCAGTTCGGCCTGGAGGACCAGGTCACCCACCTTTCAACAGGAGGCGGCGCGACCCTCGAGCTCGTCGAGGGCAAGGCACTGCCGGGCGTGGAGGCCCTGAGTTCATGAGGACACCGTTCATCGCCGGCAACTGGAAGATGTTCAAGACGCAGTCGCAGGCGGAGATGTTCATCTCGGGGCTGCTGCCGCTCGTGTCGTCCTCGGACGGCGTCGAGGTCGCAATCTGCGTGCCGTTCACCGACCTGCAGGCGATGGTCGACTCGACCCGCGGCTCGCGCGTGCAGGTCTACGCGCAGAACATGCACCAGGCGGATGAGGGCGCGTTCACCGGCGAGGTCAGCGCCCCGATGCTCAGCGAGCTCGACGTCCACGGGGTCGTGCTCGGGCACTCCGAGCGCCGCGAGTACTTCGGCGAGAGCGACCGCGCGCTGGCGCTGAAGGTCCCGGCTGCGCTCGAGGCGGGGCTGATCCCGATCCTCTGCGTCGGCGAGACCGAGGCCGAGCGTGAGGCGGGGGACACCGAGCGCAAGCTGCGCCATCAGGTGCAGGAGGGCCTCGAGCAGGTGCCGCGCGAGCGGCTCGCCGAGGTCGTCATCGCGTACGAGCCGATCTGGGCGATCGGGACCGGCAAGGTCGCGACGCTCGACCAGGCGCAGGAGGCGTGCGCGTTCGTGCGCGCGCTCGTCGCCGGGCTCGACGGCGATGCCGCGCAGGCGGTGCGCGTGCAGTACGGCGGCAGCGTCAAGCCGGACAACGCGGCCGAGCTGCTCGGCCTGCCGGATGTGGACGGCGCACTCGTCGGCGGCGCGTCGCTCGAGCCTGCATCGTTCGCGGCGATCGTGGAGGCCGCGCGGCCATGACTGATCAGGGCCTGCCGGCGTCCGGCGCGGTCCTGGTGATCCTGGACGGCTGGGGCATCGCGCCGCCCGGTCCTGGCAACGCCGTCGAACTCGCGAACACGCCGGTCTTCGACGACCTCTGGGCGCGCTATCCGCATACCCAGCTCACCGCCTGCGGTCGCGCCGTCGGCCTCCCCGACGGGCAGATGGGCAACAGCGAGGTCGGGCACCTGAACCTCGGCGCCGGCTCGGTCGTGCGTCAGGACCTGACGCGGATCGACGACGCCGTCCGTGACGGCGTGCTCGACGAGAGCCCGGTCCTGCGCGAGGCCCTCACGGGCGCGCCGCGCGTGCACCTGATCGGCCTCGTCAGCGACGGCGGCGTGCATTCGAGCCTCGAGCATCTGGCTGCGCTGATCCGCCTGGCCGCCGACCTGGCCGTGCCGGACCTCGTCATCCACGCGTTCACCGACGGCCGCGACACCTCGCCGACCGGCGGCGAGGGCTACCTCGCGCAGGTCGAGGACTGGTGCACGGTCGCGGGCAACGCGCGCATCGGCAGCGTCATCGGGCGCTACTTCGCGATGGATCGCGACAAGCGCTGGGACCGCGTCCAGCAGGCCTACGACATGCTCGTCCACGGGAAGGCCGAGCACCACGCGCCGAACGCGCCGGCCGCCGCGCGCGACGCCTACGACCGCGGTGAGACCGACGAGTTCATCACCGCGACGACCGTCGGGGACGAGGCGACGATTCGGCCGGGGGACAGCGTCATCGCGTTCAACTTCCGCCCCGACCGGATGCGCGAGATCACGCTCGCGCTCGCCGATCCGGCCTTCGGCGACATCGACCGCGGCGGTGCGCCGGTCGCTCGAGACGTACGCCTGCCTGACCGAGTACGAGGAGGGCTGGCCCTATCCGGTCGCGTTCCCGCCGGACCGGCCGAGCATCACGCTGCCGCACGTGATCGCCGCAAGCGGCGGGCGCCAGCTACACGTCGCCGAGACCGAGAAGTACCCGCACGTGACGTACTTCTTCGGTGGTGGTGAGGAGACGCCGGAGGACGGCGAGCGCCGCGAGCTGGTGCCTTCACCGCGCGACGTCCCGACCTACGACTTCAAGCCGCAGATGAGCGCACGCGAGGCCGCTGACGCGTTCATCGGCGCCTGGCGCGAGGACGCGCCGCGCTTCGGGATCATCAACTTCGCCAACCCCGACATGGTCGGGCACACGGGCGTGATCCCGGCCGCCGTCACGGCGATCGAGACGGTCGATGCGTGCCTCGGCGACGTCGTGCGGACGGTGCAGGAGTCGGGCGGCGTGCTGCTCGTCACGGCCGACCACGGGAACGCCGACCACATGCTCAACGACGACGGCAGCCCGAACACGGCGCACTCGCTGAACCCGGTTCCGTGCGTCGTGACCGCCGGCGGGCTGGACCTGCGTGACGGCGGGATCCTCGCCGACGTCGCGCCGACGCTGCTGCAGCTGCTCGGGATCGATCAGCCGGCCGGGATGACCGGCCGCTCGCTGATCAGCTGAGCGCCTGCTCGACCCAGGCCGGCAACTCGGCCAGCGAGCGCGGATCGACGTGGTGGGCCGCGTCGCTCTCGGTGTAGTGCACGTCGAGGCCGCCCGCGGTCAGCAGGTCGCGTGCGGCGTGGCCGAAGTCGACGCTGATGACCGGATCGCGGCGGCCGTGGGCGATCCAGACGGGCAGGCCGGCGCGCGATTCCAGATCGGCCGCCCAGCCCTCGACCGTCGGGACGAAGCAGCTCATCGCGATGATCCCGGCGGGCTTCGGGCGTCCCGGCCCGAGCCCGGTCGCGTAGGACATGACGCCGCCCTGGGAGAACCCGCCGATGACGATCTTCTCCCACGGGACCCCGAGCTCCTGGGGGATCGCGTCGAGGAACCCGCAGAGCAGGTCGTAGGTCGCGTGGAACGTGTCGTGGTCCGGGTAGCCGACGCGCGGGACTGCGTACCAGTGGCGGCCACCCGGCGGCAGGTGCAGCGGCCCGCCGGGCGTGATGCCGACGAGGCGCCGGCGCGGGTCGAGGATGTCCAGAAACCCTGTCAGGTCGTGCTCGTCGGCCCCGCGCCCGTGCAGCAGCACCAGCGCCCCGCGCGGCTCGCCCGCGGCTGGGCGGATGACGTGGGGAAGGTCGTCCAGTGCCATGGGCGAGGACGGTATCAGTGCTATACTTGCGCACGCAACCATCCTTCCGTGGTAGCCGCTGACGCTGATACCTTCGCGCAGTCCGGCCACCGCGGGACCACCTTCACCATGGCCACGTCTCCCACCCGTCCCGCCGTCCCAGCTGATCGCCTCAGCGATCGTGAGCTGCGCGCCTGGCGGGGGATGCTGCGCGCTCACGCGTCGCTGACGAAGGCGCTCGACGCTGACCTCGAGGCCGAGCACGGTCTCCCGCTGAGCTCCTACGAAGTGCTCCTGCACCTCGCGGCCGCGGACGGGGAGCACATGCGCATGAGCGACCTGGCCGACTCGATCGTGCTCAGCCGCAGCGGGCTCACGCGCCTCGTCGACCGCATGGAGCGCGAAGGGCTGCTCGACCGCGAGTCCTGTCCGAGCGACGCCCGCGGGTCGTTCGCCCGCCTCACCGCAGCCGGCCGCGCGCAGCTCGACGCGGCACGGCGCACCCACCTCTCCGGCGTCCGCGAGCGTTTCCTGGACCGCCTGAGCGAGTCCGAGCTCGACGTGCTCGGCGACTGCTGGGAGCACGTGCTTCCGCCGGGCTGCGCCGAGGCCGACGGTCCAGCCTGCGGCTCCGAGTCCTGAGCATGAGCAACATCGGCCTGTACGTCGTCTGCCTCGGCATCCCGCTCGCTGGCGGCGCTCTCGCAGCTCGCCTACTTCGCGCTGACGTTCCTCGGCAACCGCAACTGAGCGCCGCGACCTAGAGTGGGCGGCCGCCGATGGCCGCTGACTTCGACATCCTCGCGCGTGACCCGGGCTCACAGGCGCGCGCCGGGCTGCTGCGCACCGCGCACGGCGACGTTCGCACGCCCGCGTTCGTGCCGCTGGCGACGAAGGCGACGGTGCGCGGCCTGCTGCCCTCGGAGGTCGCCGCGCTCGGCTACGACATGGTGCTCGGGAACACGTTCCATCTGCACCTGGACCCCGGCGACGAGCTGATCGCGCGCCAGCACGGCCTGCACCGGTTCATGGCCTGGGACGCGCCGATCATCACCGACTCCGGCGGCTTCCAGGTCTTCTCGATGGGGCACGGGACGGTCGCCGACGAGGTCAAGGGCCGCGCCGCCAAGCGGCACCGAGCGGGCTGGCAAGATCCTCGGGATCGAGGAGGACGGGGTGCGCTTCCGCTCCTACCTCGACGGCAGCGAGCAGTTCATGGGGCCTGAGACCTCGATGCAGATCCAGGCGAACCTCGGCTCCGACATCGCGCTGGTGTTCGACGAGTGCACGCCGTTCCACGTCGAGCGCGAGTACACGCTGCGCTCGACCGAGCGCACGCACCGCTGGCTCGACCGCTGCCTGGACTGGCACGGAGAGCACGGCCCGGACGGGCAGATCGTCTACGGCATCGTGCAGGGCGGCGTCTACGAGGACCTGCGCGTCGAGACCACGCAGGCCGTCGCGGCGCGCGCGTGCGACGGCATCGCGATCGGCGGCTCACTCGGCGACGGCAAGGAGCAGATGTACGAGGTCGTCGGCTGGGCGACCGGTGCGCTCGACGCCGCCGGCGACCAGCGGCCGCGGCACCTGCTCGGCATCGGCGAGATCGACGACCTCGTCGCCGGCGTCGAGCTCGGCATCGACACGTTCGACTGCGCGATGCCGACGCGCCTGGCGCGCCACGGCATGGCGCTCGTCCCCGACCCGGCGGGCCGCTGGCGCGTCGACCTCGCCAAGGCACGCCACCGCGACTCCGACGAGCCGCTGATGGACGGCTGCCCGTGCCCGACCTGCGCGATCGGCTGGACGCGCGGCTACCTGCGCTACATGGCGCACAACCGTGAGCTGACCGCGATGCGCGCGATCACGCTGCACAACCTCGCGTTCGTCCAGCGCGTCGTCGCCCGCCTGCGCGCGGCGATCATCGACGGGACGCTCGCGGACACCAGCGCCGCGCTGCTGGCCGGCGAGGCGCCGTAGGCGCTACCGCGTGCGCGGCGTCACTGCGTGTTCTTGCGGATCATGTCCTGCATCTTCGTGACGGTCTGGTCGACCTGATCGGAGACGACCTTCTGCAGCGCGCACCGCGTTGCTCTCCTTCGTCACGACCCCGACGATCACGACCCCGGCGACGATCAGCGCGAGGACCAGGACGAGCGCGGGGACGATGCTGCGGCGACGCCGCGGGAGCCGGGAGCGGGGCGGGCGCCGCGGCTGCAGGCGGCCGCGCCGGGCGGCTCGAGGGCAGCGGCTGACGCTGCTGGACCGGCGTCGACGGGCCGGCCGGCAGCGGCGCTGCGCCGGGCGACGCTGGTGGCGGGCGCGACCACCCGCGTGGCGCTCGTCGCCGGCGCGACGCCGCGAGCGCCCGCGACGAGCGCCTCGCGCAGCTCCTCGGCGGTCGCGTAGCGGTCGGCCGGCTCCAGCGCGAGCGCGCGGTCGACGGCGGCGGCGAGCTCGGGCGTCACCTCGGGGTTCACGTGGTCGAGCAGCGGCGGCGCCTCGCGCTGCTGCTTGAGCGCGAGCTCGGTCAGCGTCTGCGCCTCGTAGGGGAGACGGCCCGACAGGAACTGGTAGCTGACGACGCCGAGCGAGTAGATGTCCGAGCGGGCGGTCGCCTCGACCCCGGTGGCCTGCTCGGGCGCCAGGTAGGCGGCCGTCCCGAGCACCGCAGCCGACCTGCGTGATCGACGACTCGTCGCTGAGCGCCTTCGCGATCCCGAAGTCGGCGAGCTTCACGACGCCGTCGGTCGAGCGCAGCAGGTTGCCGGGCTTGACGTCGCGGTGCACGACGCCCGTTGCGGTGCGCGTAGTCGAGCCCGCGGCAGGCCTGCGCGACGATGCCGAGCGCCTCCGAGACGGGAAGCAGGCCGCGCTCGCGCAGGATCTCGGCGCCCGACTGGCCCTCGACGTGCTCCATCACGATGTAGTGGCGGCCGCTGGCCTCGTCGAGGCCGAAGTCGAACACCTGCACGATGTTCGGGTGCACGAGTCGCGCGGCCGACAGCGCCTCGCGGCGAAAGCGCGAGACGAACTGCTGGTCGTCGGCCAGGTGCTCGGCGAGCAGCTTGACGGCGACGTTGCGCTCGAGCCGGCGGTCGAACGCCAGCACGACGGTGGACATGCCGCCGCTGCCGAGGCGCTCACCCAGTTCGTAGCGGCCCGCCATCAGCTGTGCGCTCATGGCGTCACCGCATCGGTCTGAGCGCTCGTCGTCGGGTCCGGCGCGACACCGCCGTTGGGGTCGGTGCTCGTCGGCGTCGTGGTGGTCGTCGTCGGCGGGGGCTCGGTCGTGGTGGTCGTGGTCGTCGTCGGTTCGGTCGTCGTCGTCGTGGTGGTCGTGGGCTCGGTCGTGGTCGTCGTCGCCGTCGACTTCGTGGTCGTCGGCTGCGTCGTGCCGGCGGCTGCCTTGCACTGGTCCGGGACGGTGTCCGTGAGCTGCTGCAGGCCCTGGCGCAGCCGCGCCTTCAATCCGTCGTCGACGCTCGCGGGCAGTGCCTGGTAGGCGCGCTGGGCACTCCCGAGCGCGTCGTTCGCCTGCTGGCACTCGCCGTTGCGCGTGGCGTCCGTGACCTGCTGGAGCGCGCTGTCGAGCGCGGTCGCCTGCGCCGGAGGAATCAGCTTCTCGCCGCTGCCGCAGCCGCTCGCGAGGCCGACGGCCACAGCCACGATGGCGGCTGTGAGCAGGGGAATCATGCGCGTGCGCCGCATCGTCACTGACCGTACTGCAGGCGCTCGGCCAGCGAGTCAGGGAGCCGCGCGGCGCGAATCGCCGCCGCCGCGCCGTCGACGTCGTACGTCGTGCGCCGCCAAGAGGCTGTCGACGCGCTCAGGTCCAGCAGCAGCCAGGCGGCGCGCGGATCGCCGTCGCGCGGCTGCCCGACGCTGCCGGGGTTCAGCAGCCAGCGGCCGGCCGCGACGTCGGCGGTTTCGTCAGCACGCATCGAGCTGCCGGTCGCCGGCTCGCCGTCGGGGCGCGTGAACGAGCTGGCCACGTGGCTGTGCCCGACCAGGCCGATCCGCTCGTCGAAGCCGTCGAAGCAGAGGTCGGCGAGCAGCGCGCTCAGCACGTATTCCCAGACGGGGTCGCGCGGGCTGCCGTGGAACAGGCCGACGCCGTTGCTCGTCCCGGACGGCTCGAGCGAGGCGAGCCACTCGAGCCGGCTGGGGTCGATCACCTCCTGCGTCCAGCGCGCGGCGAGCGCGGCGCCGGGGGAGAACTCGTCGAGCGGGAGCGCGCCGGTGACGCCGAGATCGTGGTTGCCGGCGAGCGCCACGGAGGCGCTGTCGCGCACGAGGTCCACGCAGTCGTTCGGATCGGCGCCGTAGCCGACGACGTCGCCCAGGCACCAGATCTCGCGCACGGCTGTCGCCGCCACGTCGGCGAGGACCGCCTCGAGCGCGTGGCGGTTGGCGTGGATGTCAGAGAGGACCGCGACCTGCATGGCGCGCCGACGGTAGCGGGACCTGCCGTCAATCGGTCGTCGCGAGCGCCTCGTTGCGCGCGCGTTTCACTGGTTCTGACTGTGTCTCAGGGCTCTTCTGTGGTGGTTGGGTCCCGCGACGTACCGTCCTGTGGGGAATGGCCGTCCACTCCCTCCTCGAACGGCACGTCGCGGGCCCCCGGTACGGAATGTCATAAGGCTCACCCGTACCGCGGATGTCGCTCAGGCGGCGGACGCTCCCGCCGACGACGCCCCGGGCCGACTGCAAAGCAGCAGCGCGCGTTACGGGGGCCTGGAGTGTCGCTCTGCATGGCAAGCGACAGCGAGTGCTTCTGGATCTAGACCCTATGGCGGAGGTTGATGCGGACGAGCACCGACGCCGAAACCTGGGCGACTGAGCCGTCGGGCAGCGAGATGTCGGAAACCTGGCCGCGGAGAGCGACGCGCTTCAGGAAGCCGATCTCGGTTCGGCCGGTGAGGCCGATGGTGGTCGTTCCAACGAGCGCCCTGGCAGGCGCGCAGCCGAACACCTGAGCGCCTGTGCCGTTCACCACCAGGGTCCAGCCCACTCGGCCCGTGCTGCTGATCTCCAGTTGCGACGGTGCCGCGACCTCAAGGCGCTGGAGGGTGGCGGCGTTCGGGCAGAGGGGGTCAAGCGCGAGCGATGGCAGCGCGAGCGAGCCACGGAATGGCACGTCCAGAAGGTCCCACTTGGACGTCCAGCCCTGGGTGGCCTTCGCCTGGAGAGTCCCGGTGAGCGGCGAGGTGCGGGGCACGTGCGCGGGACCTGCCGGGCGCAGCGGGGCCTCTGGCACAGCCGCGGTCAGCGTGCTGCCAGGCAGCAGCGTGAGCGTGGCACGCAGCTTGCCGCGCTTGGCCGGAGGCGAGGCCGACGCCTGGGCGCTCGGCACGATCAGCGCAGAGCGAGAGTCCCGCTAGCAGGGCGGCACGCAGGTGCATGACCGAAAGACAACCACACGGTGCAATGGTCACGCGCTAACCACAGGACGGTCCGTCGCGGGCCCCAACCAGCACGCAAGCGCCCTAGGAGTTAGGCACGGGTACCGCGGAGCGACGGCGAGGGCTAGAAGTCCTCGCGCTCCTGATCGACTTCCGGCAGGCCCTTGATGCTCTCGCGGGCGCTCCAGCGGCCGTAATTGTCTTCCATCGCGTCGATCAGCTCGCGCATGAAGCGGGCCGAGAGGTTGACGCGCGTGACGACCACGCCGGGGATCACGTCGTCCTCGACCTCGTGGTCGACCCGCGCGAAGGTGAGCGTGAACTCGTAGTCGGAGTGGCTCACGTTCGCGAAGTTCGCGTAGTGGCCGGCCATCTTCTCCGGCTCGATGTGAATGTTGATCTGTCGCTCGGGCTCGTGCGGGGTGTCAGCCATGATGGGCCTAGTATCCCGCCTCGTGAGGATCATCGTCGTGGCCGTCGGCCGCCTGCGCCCGCCGTACGTCGATGACGTCCAGCACTATCAGCGCCTGATCGCGCGGCACGCGCGCGTCGAGCTGATCGAGGTGCGCGAGGACGACCAGGTCGAGAAGCGCATCCCCGAGCGCGCATTCACCTGTCTGCTCGACGTCGGCGGTGAGACGTACGACAGCGTCGGCTTCAGCCGCTTCCTCGAGGAGCGGCGGATGGCCGCGCTGGACCTCTGCTTCGTGATCGGCGGGCCGTACGGCCTCGCGCTGCCCGGTGCCACGCACAAGTTCTCGCTCGGCCCGATGACGCTGCCGCACCAGCTCGCGCGCGTCGTGCTGCTCGAGCAGCTCTACCGCGCGCACAAGATCCTCGGCGGCGAGCCCTACCACCACTGATGCACGATCGCGGCGACCTCCGTCCCTTCCTGCGGCGCTTCGCGGTCGTCGTGCTCGCGCTCGTCCTGCTGCTCGCGCTCGGGACGATCGCCTACACGCTGTCGGAGGACGTCAACGTCTGGGACGGGTTCCTCTGGTCGCTCGACACGATCGCGACGGAGGGCGCGCGCAACCGGCCGGACACGCGTCGCCGGCGAGATCACCTGGGTCGTCCTGATCGTGCTCGGCGTCGGTACGCTGCTCTACGCCCTGGTGACGCTGGTGGAGCTGCTGGTCGCCGGGCATCTGCGCACTCTCCTCGACGACCGCCGGGAGCAGCGAGCCATCGACGCCCTCAACGACCACGTGATCATCTGCGGCTTCGGCCGCGTCGGCCGTCAGGTCGCCGGTGACCTGCGCGCGGCCGGCGAGCGCTACGTCGTGATCGACGAGCGGCTCGAGCATGTCGAGGAGGCGCGCCACGTCGGCGTGCGCTTCATCGAGGCCAGCGCATCGGAGGACGAGGCGCTGCTGCAGGCGGGGATCGAGCGTGCCCGCGCGGTGATCGCGTGCGTGGACTCCGACGCGGAGAACGTGTTCGTGGCGCTGTCGGCGCGCGGGCTCAACGCGGACGTGCCGATCATCGCGCGCGCGTCGAAGCCGGACGCCGAGCCCAAGCTGCTGCGCGCCGGTGCCACCCGCGTGATCTCGCCGTACCGCACCAGCGGCTCGGAGATGGCGCGCGCCGCGCTGACGCCGCAGGTGTCCGGCGCCATGGACGTCGCGCCCGAATACCGGCTGGAGGAGATCGAGGTCCGAGCCCGGCTCAGCCGCTGACGGTCGCCCGATCGTCGACGTGCGCGGCGACGCGATCATCGTCGGGGTGCGGCACGCCGACGGCTCGTTCCTGCCTCAGCCACCCGGCGACGCGAGGCTCAACGCCGGCGACGTGCTGCTCGCGCTCGGGCAGCTGCACACGCTGACGCGGCTCGAGGGCGCGCTCGGCGCCGCAGCGGACGGCGGCGGCGACATGACCGAGCCGCTCGCAGAGCTGCGCGCAACGCTCGAGGGCGCGGTCGCCGACGTCGCCGGTGACAAGGGCGCGCCCGCGAGCGCCCCGGTGCTCGAGCGCCCGCGGCAGGCCGAGCACGGCGACTACGCGACCAACGCGGCGCTGCTGCTGACGAAGTCGCTCGGCGTTCCGCCGCGCGACATCGCGGGACGGATCGCAGCGGCGCTGTCGGAGCGGCTGGGACCGTCGCTGACGAGCGCGGACATCGCGGGCCCGGGATTCCTGAACCTCGTGCTCGACGACGTCTGGTACGCGGCCGCACTCGACGACATCCTCGCTGCCGCGGACGGCTGGGGCGGCGGCGGCGCCGCACCGCCGCTGGCCGTGAACATCGAGTTCGTCAGCGCGAACCCGACCGGCCCGGTGCATGTCGGCGGGACGCGCAACGCGGCCTACGGAGACTCGCTCGCCCGCCTGCTGACGTTCCAGGGCCACCGCGTCCATCGCGAGTTCTACGTCAACGACTTCGGCAGCCAGACGCGCCGGCTCGGCGAGTCGATCCGGGCCCGCGCACGCGGTGAGGAGCCTCCGGTCGACGGCTATCAGGGCGGGTACGTCGCCGACATCGCGGCCGCGATCGAGGGGGCCGCAGACCTGCCGGTGGACGAGCTCGCCCAGCGCGGCGTGGAGCTCGTCGTCGCGCAGTCCGAGGCCAGCCTCGAGCGCTTCCGGATCGTCTTCGACCACTGGTTCAGCGAGCGCTCGCTGCACGAGGGCTCGCCGACCCCGGTCGCGCACGCGTTCGACGTGCTCGAGGGACAGGGACGCACGTTCCGCGATGACGGCGCGCTGTGGCTGCGCACCACGGCGTTCGGCGACGACAAGGACCGCGTGCTCGAGCGTTCCAGCGGCGAGCACACGTACTTCGCCAGCGACATCGCCTACCACCAGGAGAAGCGCGAGCGCGGCTTCAACCTGCTGATCGACGTCTGGGGCGCAGACCACCACGGCTACGTCCAGCGCATGCACGCCGCCTTCCAGGCACTCGGCGGCGCACCGGAGCAGCTCGAGCTGCTGATCATGCAGTTCGTGCACCTCGTCGAGGGCGGCGAGCGCGGCAAGATGAGCAAGCGCGCCGGCGAGTTCGTCACGCTCGACGACCTCGTCAACGACATCGGCGTCGACGCTGCGCGCTGGTTCCTGCTCGCCCGCTCGCACGACACGGCGATCGACCTGGATCTCGATCTCGCGCGCAGCCAGTCGAGCGACAACCCCGTCTATTACGTCCAGTACGCGCACGCGCGGATCGCGTCGGTGCTGCGCAAGGCAGGCGAGGGACGGGTCGCCGAGGCACTCGCGGGGCCGGCAGTGGTTCCCGCCGCCGCGCTGCACCCGAGCGAGCGTGCGCTCGTGCGGCGCCTGCTCGACTTCCCGGAGGAGGTGCGCGAGGCGGCCGACCGCCGTGCGCCGCACCGGATCGCCACGTACGCGCTCGAGACGGCGCAGCTGTTCAGCGCCTTCTACCGCGACTGCCAGGTGGTCGGCGTGCCCGCCGACGAGGAGACGCTGCGCCTGCGGCTCAGCGTCGCGACGCTGAGCGTGCTCGCCCGCGCACTCGACCTGCTCGGTATCGAGGCTCCGCAGGAGATGTAGCGGCGGCGGGCTCCGGGACGGCCCGGCGCTCGACGGTGATCTGGCTGCCCGGCGGGTCCGCCTCGGGCGGCGGGAAGTCGGCGCCGCGCCGGCGATCCAGCAGCGCAGTCGTCGCCAGCACGCCGCCTGCGGCGCCGGCGGCGATCAGCAGCGGCAGCACGCGCAGGTTGTGACGCGCCTGCGCGACGAAGACGGCGTTGACGGCCGTGCTCGTCAGCACCGGGGTGAGCAGCAGGAGCAGCTCGGAGCGGCGTGTTCTGACGAGCGCGAGCCCGGCGAGCGCCCCGGTCAGCGCCAGCCCGACGAGCAGCAGGTGCCAGCCGGTGATCCAGCTGCGCGGGTTGCGCGTCCCGCCGCGGTAGTAGCCGCCCCACATGCGCGTGACCTTGCGCGCCTCCATGGCTGCGAACGCGGCCGGATGATGCACCGCGTAGTTCTTGATGTTGCGGCGCGCCTCGAAGCCGAGTGCCCAGCGCAGCTTGTCGTCCGGGATCGCGCGGTGCGGCCCCGGAATCAGCTCCGGATGACGCTCGCGGATGTAGGCGCGCAGGACGTACTCGCCGCGCAGGTTGTTCGTGCGCACGTTGGCGAGGTTCGACATGTGCCGGCGCACGTAGAGCTGGAGCTCGGTGCGCACGCCGCTGAGCTTCCCGTCGCCCGGCAGGTAGGTCCCGACGAAGAGGGTGGAGGGGGCGCTGCCGGCGACCGGGATGACGCGGCCGGCCTGCACGGATGCGTAGACGCTCCAGGGAGCTGCGACGAGCAGCGGGACAAGTGCGAGCGCTGCGCCCTGGCCGAGCGCCGTGAGCGTTCCGGCACGTCCGCGCGCGAGCACGAACCAGACGCCGCCGAGCACGATCGGCAGCACGAGCAGATCCGCGCGCACGAGCAGCGCGACTCCGAGCGCGCCGCCGGCGAGCGCGATGCGCCACGCCTGTGGGCGTCTCCAGGCAGCCGAGCAGCGCCAGCGCGGCGAGCGCGAGCGTCAGCGCACCGAGTGGCTCGCTGACGAGGTCGCCGGTCGCGTGGATCAGCGGGGGATAGGTGGCGACCGCGCCGGCGGCGATCAAACCGGCGAGCGGGCCGGCGAGGCCCGCTGCGAGCAGGAACGCGACGATGATCAGCGCGGTGCCGATCAGCGCCTGCGCCCAGAAGGCGCTGTGCAGCTGACGCGTGGTTCCATCGCCGTCGAGGCCGGGCGCCAGCAGGTGCGCGGCGGCGAACACGACCGGGGTCCCGGGCGCCCAGTGCCACGGATCCGCCGAGCCGGGGGCGCTGTAGCCGTCACCGGCCGCGAGGTTCAGCGCGATGCGCGCGTACGAGCGCTCGTCGGAGGAGAGGTAGCGGCCGGGATTTGAAGCTGAGACGACACGCAGGCCGGCCCCGAGCACGACGATCGCGACCAGCGTCAGGATCGTTGCGCGACGCCCGATGCGGGCGCCCGCGAGCCCACGACCGGCCTGCGTCGCAGCGGTCGCTGCGGCGCCGGCCGGCGAACGGGGAAGCTCGCCGCGGAACGTGGCCATCAGCGCTTGGTTCGCGCCTACGCCAGGCGACACCTTGCGCGGGCGCTGGATTGCAGGAGGGGCTGGGCCGCGGTCTACAGGTTGTAGATGCCGTCGAGGCCGATGCTCTGGAGGAAGTTCTGCGCCTCGATGTTCAGCCGCGTCAGCTCACCGGAGAGGATCAGCACGCCCATGACGATCAGGATCGCCCCGGAGATGAAGGTCACCGTCAGGTAGTGGTTGCGCAGCCACGAGAACGCCTCGGTCGCCTTGTCGAACGCGACCGCCGTCAGCAGGAACGGGACGGCCAGGCCGGCCGAGTAGAAGGCCAGCAGCACGCCGCCCTTGGCGACCGAGTCGGCGGTCGATGCGGCGGCGAGGATCGAGGCGAGCGTCGGGCCGACGCACGGCGTCCAGGCGATCGCGAACGCGAGGCCCGCGATGATCGGCCCGCCGGTGCCCGCGCGCGTGATCAGCACGTCGGGGCGCCAGTCCTTGTTCAGCCGCGTCACGAACGGGGTCAGGACGAAGAACACGCCCATGCCGATGATCAGCAGCCCGGCGATCGTGTCGAGCGTCTGCTTGTGATTGCTGAGCGTCGAGCCGAGCCCCGTGGCACTCATGCCGAGCGCGACGAACATCAGCGTGAACGACATGCAGAAGACGATCGCCGGCGTGAGCACGTGCGACAGCCGGTGCTCGCCGGCGCGCATCTCGGCGATGCTGATCCCGGAGATCGCCGACAGGTAGCCCGGGACGAGCGGCAGCACGCACGGCGACAGGAACGAGATGAACCCCACGGCGAACGCGGCGAGGACGGTGGTGTCGGCCGTCGCCAGGATCACAGCGCGTCGAAGCGCGCGAGCTCGTCGTCGAGCCGGCGCCGGTCGTCGTCATCCAGGTTCGCGGGCGCGCCCTCGGGTGGTGGACCGCGCCGTCGCCAGCGCGGCAGCAGCACGACGAGCAGGGCGACGAGGCCGAGGGCGACGGCGATCGGGACGAGGTAGGCGGCGAGGCTGAACCCGGACTTCTCCGGCATGCGCGAGGATCGCCGGGCCGTAGATCGCCTTCAGGTCGGCCTTGATCTGCGCCTTCGTCTCGCCGCGGGCGATCAGCGTCCGGATCTCGCGCCGGATCTGGTCGGCGCGCGGGGACTCGGCGATGTAGAGCGGCACGTTGCACGTGTCGCACATGACCTCGTCCTCGATGTCGGTGAACGACGCCCTCGGCGTGGCGGCGAACGCCGTTCCCGGGAGCGCCGCCAGGACGGCGATCAGCAGCAGGCCCAGCAGCCGGGCGCGGGTCACGCGGCGGCCTTGTCGTTCAGCGCACGCTTGATCGCGGCGGTCAGGAACGGCTCCTCGATCTGCCCGCGCGAGATCGCGACGACATGGCCCTGCCGGTTGATCACAAAGGTCTCGGGCAGCTTCGAGGTACCGAACTTCGGTGCGACCTGCAGCTTGTCGTCGCGCAACGAGGGGTAGGTCAGCTTCATTTCGCGCTCGAACTTGCGCGATTCGTCGGCGAAGTCCTTGTAGGTGACGCCGAGGACCGTCCCCTCGCCGGTGCGCTGCAGGCGCTTCTGAGCGCGCTCGAGGATCGGCGCCTCGTCACGGCAGGGGTCACACCAGGACGCCCAGAAGTTCAGCACGACGACCTTGCCGCGCAGATCGGCGAGCTTCGTGCTCGAACGTCCGTCCAGCGCAGGGAGCGAGACGCCGGCGGCCGGCGCCGTGGGCTGCTCACCGCGCTTGACCGCGCTGTCGAGCGACGTGTCATCGCCGGTGTTCAGCACGCCATACACGATCAGCCCCGTCAGCAGGACGGCGAGCAGGACGACGGCTCCGGTGGCGAACGCGGGACGTTTCACGGACCGGGAAGGGTAGATGTGCGCCGCCGGAAGGGCGCTGGCGGCAGGAGATCGAACACCTGTGCGAAACCTCTTGAGCGTCAAAGCGTTCTTGTCGATGTGCCCCTTATGAGACTTGCCTCACCCCGCAGCCCGTTGCGCCGCCGCGCTCGCCCAGCCCGGCCGGCCGCTTCGACCACCGCTGCGGCGCCCGTCTCAGCCGCTCGGCCGACGCCACTGGCTCCGACGCCCGAGCAGCGCGCCCGCCGCGCCGGCGGTCCCGAGGATCGCGCGCTGTACACGTGCGGCTGTGGTGCTGCGTTCGACGCGGCGGTCCAGACCGACGTCACCTGCCCCGCCTGCGGCGCCGGGCAGAGCTGGTAGCCAGAGCTACTTCACCTGCGAGAGGTTGGCCAGCAGCGCCTCGCGGCACCCCGCGACGGGGTCGAACTGCACGCCGACGTCGTCGTCGCCGTTCGTCACCACCAGCGCGTCCGGATTGGTCCTGACGGCCAGGACCTCGGCGTGCGTCGTCAGGATCGCCGTGACGTGGCAGCCGGTGACGCTCGTCCAGCTCTTGCCGTCGTCGGAGGGCTTCAGACCGGTCAGCTTCACGATCTCCTTGACGCTGAAGCGGCCCTTCTCCGGCGCGGTCACGGTCGTCTGCGCGGCGGTCGTGGACGCCGCGGACGTCGATGCGGCGGTCGTCCCCGGGTCATCGCTCGACCCGCACGCCGCGAGCGCCAGCGCGAGGACGGCGAGCGGCGCCAGCAGGGCTGCGGAAAGCGGCGGTCGGCGGCGGAGCACGCCGCGCAGTACAGCGCATCCCCCCGCTTGTCGGGTTTTCGACCGCCGGCGTGTCGCGCGCGCGGTGACCGGGAATACGTTGGGCCAGTGGAAGTCGCGTCCTTCTTCTCGGATGACGTCGAAGCGCTCGTTCGCGCGTCGTTCGCCTGCCCGCGCTGCCTGTCGGGGCGCGTGCAGTGGGCGGTGGACGAGGACGACGCCGGCTTCCTCGTGCGATGCTCCTGTCAGTCATGCGGCCACGAACGACCGGTGGGCCTGACCGACGCACAGGCGCTGCGCCTGGCAGTCGCACCGCTGGCGTGAACGCCGACGAAGAGCCGCGGGACCTCGTCCGGTCCCTCGACACGATCTCTGACGTCCTCGGCGGGCTGTCAGCGGAACCCGCTGAGACCGTCGATGTCTTCTACGACGCGCTCTGCGAGGCGATCTGCGGCCTGACGTCCGTCCGGCGCGCCGTGATCTTCCTCTGGGACGGCGCGCGGCGCACCGTGCGCGCAGCCGGGTCCTACGAGGTCGACATCACCGTCTTCGCGGACGACTTCATGAACGTCGACCTGCTGCCGGCGGCGCGCCTCGCGCTCGAGACCGATGAGGTCGTGCAGTCGGACGACCACCCGGTCGTCAGCGAGCGCTACGGCACGCTGGTCAGCAACCGCACGTTGATCGTCACGCCGATGGTCGCCGGCGTGCGCTGGATCGGCGTCGTGATCGGTGACCGGATGCCGGACGCCGCGCCGCTCAACGATGCCGAGCGGCATCTGCTCTGGAGCCTCGGCAAGACGGCCGCGCTTGCGGCCACGGCGCGCAGCGCGACGCGCCAGGCGATGCGCGCACGTGAGCTGGAGGGCCGGATCGACCTCGCCCGCGAGATCCACGAGCGCGTCGTGCAACGCCTCTTCGGCGTCTCAATGGCGCTGTCCGGCGACGGGGAGCTCGACGCGCAGACGCGCGAGCGCTGCAGCGAGGAGCTCCAGGGCGCGCTGCACGACCTGCGCGACGCGGTTCAGCGCCCGCTCGGACGGCGCTCGCCGCCGACGAATGCCACGCTCGTCGACGAGCTTCGGCGCCTCGAGCGCGAGCACGCCGCGCTTGGGCTGCGGCTCGTCGCCGGTGACGCCTCACAGGTTCCCTCGCATCTTGAGCCGCTCGTGCAGTCGGTGCTCGTCGAGGCGATCCGCAATGTCCAGAAGCATGCGCAGCCGACGGCCGTCGACGTCTCGGTCACGCGCGCCGAGCGCACGCTGGTGCTCGAGATCACCAACGACGGCGCGCTCGAGCGCTCGGGCCGCTCCGGCATGGGCCTGCGGCTCGCGGGCCTCGAGGCGCTGCAGTACGGCGGCCTGCTCGAGTTCGGTCCCGAGCCGGAGGGGCGCTGGCAGGTCCGCCTCGCGGTGCCGGATGGCTGAGGAGGCGGCGACCCGCCGGCTGCGGGTTCTCGTGGTCGACGACCACGACGTCGTGCACTGGGGCTTCCGGCTGATGCTCGGCCAGCTGTCCTGGGTCGAGCGCACCCTCAGCGCCCGCACGGGGGCCGAGGCCGAGGCGCTCGCGCAGCGCTACGAGCCGCACGTGGCGCTCGTCGACCTGTTCGTCGGTGAGGAGTCGGGTGCCGAGATCGCGGAGCGCCTCACGCAGCTCACGCTCGCGCCGCGGATCCTGCTGATCAGTGGCGCCGGTCGCATCTCCGCCCGCGCCGCGCGCGCCGCGGGCGCCTCCGGGTTCATCCTCAAGGACCAGCCCGCTCGCGAGGTCGCCGAGGCGGTGCGCGCCGTCGCAGCCGGAGAGCTCGTGTTCCCTGCGCAGCCGGCCGACACGGGCGTGCGCCTGACCGACCGCGAGCGCGAGGTGCTCGACCTGATCGGCTCCGGCGCGACGAACCGCGAGATCGCGGACGCGCTGTATCTCTCGCACCACACGGTGAAGGAGCACACGAGCGGGCTCTACCGCAAGCTCGACGTGCGCGGGCGTGCGGAGGCCGTGCGCCGCGCGCAGACGCTCGGCCTGCTCAGCTGAGCATCCCCCCGATGGGTACAGCGACCCCCGAGATGGGGGGTTGCCCGCGGTCCGGCGCTTCAGATCGGTGTGTGCTGGCGAAGGCTGTCGGTAATGACAGCGACCGCCTATCTCTTCCCCGGCCAGGGTGTCCAGGCACCCGAGCAGGGGGAGGCCGTGCGCGCAGCGGCGCCGGACCTGCTGGACATCGCGCTCGAGCAGCTCGGTGAGGACCCGTTCCCGCGCTGCGGTGAGAGCACACGCTTCGCGCAGCCGGCGATCGTCCTCGCGAGCCTCGCCGCGTGGCGCCGGCTCGACGCGCACGACGCCATCGCGTTCGCCGGCCATTCGCTCGGTGAGCTGCCCGCGCTGGCCGCCGCCGGAGCGATCACCGACGCCGACGCGGTGCGCCTCGCGGTGTTGCGCGGCGAGCTGATGGCGCAGGCGGCCGAGCAGCAGCCCGGCGGCACGATGCTCGCCGTCCTCAAAGGCACGCCCGAGCAGGCGCGCGAGCTGGCCGAGGACCACGGCCTCGTCGTCGCCAACGACAACGCTCCCGGGCAGCTCGTGCTCGCAGGCCCGCAGGAGGGCGTCGACGACGCCCGGCGCGCCGCTCGCGGCCGCGGCCTGCGGGCGATCGAGCTCGACGTCACCGGTGCCTTTCACTCGCCGCAGATGCTGCCCGCCCGCGACACGTTGGCCATCGCGCTCGCCGACATCGACTGGGCGCCGCCCAAGGTCCCGGTCTTCAGCGGCCTCACCGCCGCGGAGTTCACCGATCCGGTCAAGGAGCTCTCAGCCGCGGTCGTCGCACCGGTGCGCTGGCGTGAGCTGATGCTCGCGCTGCGCGCGCACGGCGCACAGCAGTTCGTCGATGTCGGACCGGGCGAGGTCCTCGCGCGGCTTGTCGATCGCATCTTCAAGGAGCCCAGTGATGGCGTCGCTGTCGCAGCCTGACCTCGTCATCGTCGAGCCGGCTCTGCGTGTCGGCGCGTCCGTCTGCGGCCTCGGCGCGGCGCTCCCGGAGCGCATCGTCGGCAACGACGAGGCGACGAGCACGCTGCCCGTCGACGCCGCCTGGGTCGAGCGCCGCACCGGCATCCAGCAACGGCGCTGGGCTGCTCCCGGCGACCATCTGCACGATCTCGCGGCTGCGGCCGGCCGCCGCGCGCTCGACGACGCGGGCGTCGCCGCGATCGACCTCGACCTGATCCTGGTCGGGACGGTCACCGCCGACGAGGTCACGCCCGCCTGCGCCCCGCTCGTCGCCGCCGCACTCGGGGCCGGCCGCGCAGGCGCCATGGACGTCGGCGCTGCGTGCACCGGGTTCGTCTCCGCGCTGGGTCTCGGCGCGGCGATGATCGAGGCCGGCCGCGTCGCCCGTGTGCTCGTGATCGGCGCTGAGATCCTCTCGCGCCACCTGGACCCGGGCGACCGCCAGACGACGCCGATCTTCGGCGACGGCGCGGGCGCCGTCGTGCTCGAAGCCGCCGCCGGTGCGCACATCGGCCCGGTGATCTTCGGCGCCGACGGTGCGCTCGGACACCTGATCACCGCGCCGCGCGACACGGGCTTCATCCAGATGGACGGCCACGAGGTCTTCGTCGAGGCCGTGCGCCGCATGTCCGAGGCTTCGCGGCAGGCATGCGCCGCCGCCGACGTCGGGCTCGCCGACATCGACCTGTTCGTCTTTCACCAGGCCAACGAGCGGATCCTCAGCTCGCTGACCGAGCGCCTCGAGCTGCCGCCCGAGCGCGTCGTCTCGGCGATCGCGCGGACCGGCAACACGTCCGCCGCGTCGATCCCGCTCGCACTGGACTTCGCCCGCGAGGCCGGGCGGCTCCCGCAGGGCGCTCGCGTCCTGCTCTGCGCCTTCGGCGCCGGGGTCACCTGGGCCGCGACGGTCGTCACCTGGGGACGCGATGAGTGAGCGCCCCGACGATGCGGTGGCGCTCGTGACCGGTGGCTCGCGTGGCATCGGTGCCGCGAGCGCTCGCGCGCTCGCCGCCGACGGCTGGAGCGTCGCGGTCGCCTACCGGTCCGGCGCCGACGGCGCCGCGCAGGTCGTCAGCGAGATCGAGGCGGCCGGCGGCCGCGCCGTCGCGCTGCAGGTCGACGTGACCGATGACGGCGCCGCCACGCAGGTGCTGGCCGCCGCCGGCGAGGCGCTCGGCGGCCCGGTCCTGGGCCTCGTCAACAACGCGGGGATCCGCGACGACGACCTCGCGATCTCGCTCGACGACGAGCGCTGGGCGCGCGTGATCGACACGAACCTCACCGCCGCCTTCCGGCTGACGCGCGAGGCGCTGAAGCCGATGATCCGCGCGCGCCACGGCCGGATCGTGAACATCGCCTCCGTCGTCGGCCCGCGCGCGAACCCGGGCCAGGCGAACTACGCCGCCGCGAAGGCCGGCCTGATCGGGCTGACGCGCACCGTCGCCGCCGAGGTCGCGCGCCGCAGCGTGACCGTCAATGCCGTCGCGCCCGGCTTCGTCGCGACGGACATGACCGCCGACCTGCCGTCCGAGGTGCTCGCCGGGGTTCCCGCGCGGCGCTCGGGAACGCCGGAGGAGGTCGCCGCCTGCGTCGGCTTCCTCGCGTCGGACGCGGCCAGCTACGTCACCGGTTCAACCCTGTATGTCGACGGCGGCCTCGCCGCCTGAAAGGAGCAGCACCATGAGCAACACCACGATCACCACCGAACACGTCCAGAAGGTCGTCTGCGACGCACTCGAGAGCTTCGGCGCCGACCCGACGCAGTTCGCGCCCGAGACGACGTTCGAGAGCCTCGACATCGACTCGCTCGACCTGGCCGAGCTGTCGCAGGTCGTCGAGGACGAGTTCGGCGTCGTGCTCAAGGGCGAGGACATGAAGAAGATCCGCACGGTCGGAGACGCGGTCTCGACGATCATCGAGCGCGCGTAAGTACGTGCGCGAGGTCGTCGTCACCGGGCTCGGAGCCGTCACGCCGCTGGGCGCGGGTGCACACACGCTGCACGAGCGCTGGACGGCGGGCGCCTGCGCGGTCGCCGACGGCGAGGCGCCGTGCGCCGACTTCGACCCGCTCAGCACGATGACGCGCAAGGAGGCGCGGCGGTCCGACCGGTTCACGCAGTTCGCGCTCGCCGCCGCCGACGAGGCGCTGGCGGACGCGGGTCTCGCACCAGGTGACCACGACGTCAGCCCGGAGCGGATCGGCAGCATCGTCGGCACCGGGATCGGCGGGCATCGCGACGCTCGAGAACAACCAGGAGCAGCTGCTGGGCCGCGGTCCCGCGGCGGTCTCGCCGCTCGCGGTTCCGCTGATGATGGGCAACGCGGGCGCTGCGGCGATCGCGCTGCGCCACGGACTGCTCGGCCCGTGCTTACGGGGTCGTCTCCGCGTGTGCCGCGGGAACGAACGCGATCGGCAGCGCGATGCGCGCAATCCAGTGCGGCGAGGCTGACGTCATCGTCACCGGCGGCTCAGAAGCCGCGCTGACGCCACTCTCACGTGCCTGCTTCGGGGCGCTCGATGCGACGTCCGACGCGGGAGTCTCGCGGCCGTTCGACGTGCGCCGCGACGGCTTCGTGATGGGCGAGGGCGCCGGGATGCTGGTGCTCGAGTCGGCTGAGTCGGCGCAGCGCCGCGGCGCCAAGCCGCTCGGGCGGATCGCCGGCTACGCGACGACCTGCGACGCCTACCACCTGACCGCGCCCGACCCGGAGGGCGCCGGTGCAGCGCGCGCGATCGCCGCGGCGCTCAAGGACGCCGGGATCGGCGCCGACGGGGTCGACTACGTCAACGCGCACGGGACGTCGACGCCGCTGAACGACCGCGCCGAGACGTTCGCGCTCAAGACCGCGCTCGGCGAGCACGCGGGAGCAGATCCCGATCTCGTCGCTGAAGTCCGCGATCGGGCACCTGCTCGGCGCTGCCGGCGCCGTCGAGGCGGTCGCGACGATCCTGGCGCTGCGCGACCGGATCGCGCCGCCGACACTCGGGCTCGACGAGCCCGATCCCGAGCTCGACCTCGACTACGTCCCCGGCGTGGCGCGGCCACTCAACGTTCCCGACGGTCGCCCCGCGCGGGCGATCTCCAACTCGTTCGGGTTCGGCGGACACAACGCCGTGCTCGTCCTGGAGGCCGCATGACCCTCGCTCTGCTTCCACGCCCCGATGAGCGGCTGACCGCGCTCGAGCGCCTCGAGGTGCTCACCGACCCGGGCTCGCTGCACCTCGTGCGCACCGGCGTGCGCTCGCCGCGCATGGGCGCGCGCGCCGTCGACGGCGACGGCGTCCTCGGCGCCACCGGCACGGTCGACGGTCGTCCCGTCGCCTGCTTCGCGCAGGACGCCTCGTTCGCGGGCGGCTCACTCGGAGAGGCTCACGCCGACACGGTCGTCCGCGTGCTCGAGCTCGCCGGGCCGCGCGCGGATGCCGGTCGTCGGCTTCGTCGAGTCGGCCGGCGCGCGCATGCAGGAGGGCGTCGCCGCGCTCTCCGGCTACGGCCGCATCTTCCGCGCGCACACGAAGCTCTCGGGCGTCGTCCCGCAGATCTCGGTCGTCTGCGGCGCGAGCGCCGGCGGCGGCTCCTACGCGCCCGCGCTGACCGACCTCGTCGTGATGACGCGCCGCGCGAGCATGTTCCTGACCGGCCCCGGCGTCGTCCAGGAGGTCACCGGCGAGGACGTCGACGCCGCGACGCTCGGCGGGCCGCGCGTCCACGAGCGCAACGGCGTCTGCCACGCGGTCGCCGAGACCGAGGTCGACGCCGCGCTGCTCGTACGCGACCTGCTCGATCACCTGCCACAGCACAGCGGCGAGGATCCGATGCGCTGGCCGGCCGTCCCGCCGCTGCCCGGCTCGCCGGACCAGGTCGTGCCGTCCGAGGACCGCAAGGTCTACGACGTGCGACACGTCGCCGCGCGGCTCGTCGACGGCGGGCGGATCGTCGAGGTCGGCGAGCGCTGGGCGCGCAACATCGTCACGGCGTTCGCCAGGCTCGACGGCCGCGCGATCGGCATCGTCGCCAACCAGCCGCGCTACCTCGGCGGCGTGCTCGACGGTGAGTCCGCCGCGAAGGCCGCGCGGTTCGTGCGCACCTGCGACCTCTTCGGCCTGCCGCTCGTCGTGCTCGTCGACACGCCGGGCTTCCTCCCCGGCACCGCGCAGGAGCGCGCGGGCGTGATTCGCCACGGCGCCAAGCTCGTGCACGCGTTCGCCGGCGCCGAGCGTCCCGCGCGTCACCGTCGTGCTGCGCAAGGCCTACGGCGGCGCGTTCATCGCGATGAACTCGAAGGACCTCGGCGCCGATCTCGTGCTCGCCTGGCCCGGCGCCCGGCTCGGCGTGATGGGCGCCGACCAGGCCGTCGGCATCGTCTCGCGCCGCGACATCGCCGCCGCCGACGACCCCGTGCGGGCGCGTGAGGCACTCGCACGCGAATACGAGCGCGACCACCTCGACGTGCGCGCGGCCACCGCCGGCGGGTTCGTCGACGAGGTCATCGCGCCGAGCGCGACGCGCGAACGTCTGGCCGCGACGCTCGACGCGCTCGCCGGCGGTCACCGGACCCCCCGACCCGGAAGGAACATCCCGCTATGACCTGGACGCTCCCGTTCGAAGAGCTCGAGGAGGGCGCCGCGTTCCGCACGCGCGGCCGCACCATCACCGAGTCCGACATCGTCGCGTTCGCCGCGCTCACCGGTGACTGGCACCCGCAGCACGCCGACGCCGAGTGGGCCGCGCAGAGCGCGTTCGGCCAGCGAATCGCCCACGGCATGCTCGTCATGTCGTTCGCCGTCGGGCTCGTCCCGTTCGACCCCGAGCGCGTGCTCGCGTTGCGCAGGCTCCGCGACGTCGTCTTCCGCCGGCCGGTGCGGATCGGGGACACGATCCACGTCGAGGGGAAGATCGCCGCCGTCAAGCCGGCGACCGACGACGCCGGCATCGTGACGATCGGCATCGACGTCGTGCGCCAGGACGGCCTGCGCGCCTGCGCCGCCAAGATCGACGCGCTCTGGCGCACCGACGCGGTCGCCGCCGAGCCCGAGGGCCCGTTCGGCGAGATGGTCTGGGACGCCGCCTGATGCTCGATGGCCGCCGCCTGCTGATCACCGGAGTGCTGAACCGCGACTCGATCGCCTTCGCCGTCGCGCGGCGCGCGCAGGAGCAGGGCGCGGAGGTGCTGCTGACGGGGTTCGGGCGCGGCAGCCGGCTGACCGAGCGCGCCGCCAAGACGCTGCCGACGCCGTGCGACGTGCTCGAGCTCGACATCAACGACGTCGCGCATCTCGAGGCGCTGCGCGCCGAGCTGCAGCGGCGCTGGGGAACCATCGACGGTGCCCTGCACGCGATCGCCTTCGCGCCGCCCGACGCACTCGGCGGCGACTTCATGTCGACTCCCGGCGCCAGCGCCGAGCAGGCGTTCCGCACGTCGGCGTTCTCGCTGAAGGCGCTCGCCGAGGCGCTGCTCCCGCTGTACCCGGACGAGGGCGGCGCGCTCGTCGGCCTCGACTTCGACGCGAGCGTCGCGTGGCCGGCCTACGACTGGATGGGCGTCGCGAAGGCCGCGCTCGAGTCGGTCTCGCGCTACCTCGCACGCGACCTGGGCCCGCACGGCATCCGCGTCAACCTCGTCGCCGCCGGCCCGATCGAGACGCTCGCCGCGGGCGGCATTCCCGGGTTCGCCGAGCTCGCGGCCGGCTGGGTGCAGGGCGCCCCGCTCGGCTGGGACGCCAGCGATCCCGAGCCGGTCGCCGAGGCCGTCTGCTTCCTGCTGTCGCCGGCGGCCCGCGCGATCACGGGCGAGATCCTCCACGTCGACGGCGGCTACCACGCGATCGGAGCGACCGCGTGAACGGAGACCCGCCGGCCCCGACGACCGTCCTGCTGACCGGCAGCCACCGGCTACCTCGGCACGCTGATCCTCGCCCGCCTGCTCGAGCGGCCCGGCGTGCAGGTCATCTGCCCGATCCGCGCGAGCGACGCAACGCACGCACGCGAGCGCCTCGACGCGGTGCTCGCGCAGCCTCTGGTCGCAGCCCGCTGCGGACTTCCGTGCGCGGGTGGTGGCGTTCGCCTTCGACCTCGAGCACCCCGACGCCGACCTTCCACTGCTGGACGAGGTCACGCACGTCCTGCACTGCGCTGCGAGCGTGCGCTTCGACCTGCCGCTGACGGAGGCGCGCCGCGCAAACGTCGGCACGGCCGCCGTCGTCGCCGACATCGCGCGCCGCGCGCCGCGCCTGGAGCGTCTCGTGCACGTCTCCACCGCCTACGTCGGCGGGACGCATCGCGGCACGTTCCACGAGTCGGAGCTCGACGTCGGCCAGGACTTCCGCAACAGCTACGAGCAGACGAAGTTCGAGGCCGAGGGACTGCTGCGCGAGAGCGCGCAGGACCTGCCGCTGTCCGTCGCGCGGCCCAGCATCGTCGTCGGCGAGGCCGGCAGCGGCTGGACGACGAGCGTTCAACGTGATCTACCCGATGCTGCGCGCCTACCGCCGCGGGCTCGTGCGCGAGCTGCCCGGCGACTGCCGACGCGGTGATCGACGTCGTGACCGGCGACTACGTCGCCGACGGGCTCGTCCACCTGCTGCTCGACGCCGACCGAGAGCGGCGGCACCTACAACCTCGTCGCGGGCGACCGGGCACCGACCGTCGGCCAGCTGCGCGACCTCACCGCGCAGGCGCTGGGCCTCGCACCGGTCGAGCTCGTCGGGCGCACGGACGACGCGAGCCCGTTCGACACGCTGACCGCCTACCTCGACGTTCACACCCGCTTCGACGACCGGGCGGCGCGCGCGCTGCTCGGCCCGGCGGGCATCACGCAGACACCGACCGCCGAGGCACTCGGCGCAGCACTTGCCTACGCGGAGCGCGCGAACTGGGGACGGACCCCACTCGTGCGCGACGCCGTCACCACCACGGAAGGACAGGTCGCCGCATGACCCGCGCCGCACGCTACGCCAACCTGATGGCCGTCGTCATCCCATTCCTCGCGACGCTCGTGGCGATCGCCGTGTTCTGGGGCAACGGCGTCGACGCGATCGACCTCGGCCTGTTCGCCTTCTTCTACGTCGCGACCGGCTACGGCGTCACGCTCGGCTTCCACCGGCTGCTCACGCACAAGGCGTTCGAGACGAAGCCGGCGATTCGCAACAGCCTCGCGGTGCTCGGCTCGATGGCCGTCGAAGGGCCAGTGATCCACTGGGTCGCCGACCACCGCAAGCACCACGCGTTCACCGACGTCGAGGGCGATCCGCACAGCCCGCACGTCGGGCACGGCAGCGGGCTTCAGGGCCTCTGGCATGCGCACGCCGGCTGGCTCACGCTCGAGCAGGGAACGGCCTCACCGCGCCGCTACGCCAAGGACCTCGTCGAGGACAAGACGATGCGGCGGATCAGCGACGCGTTCCCGTGGCTCGTGCTGCTCTCGCTCGGCCTGCCCGCGGCACTCGGCTTCATCCTGCACGGCTTCACGCTCGCCGGGCTGCTGACCGGCCTGCTCTGGGGCGGGCTCGTGCGGATCTTCTTCGTCCACCACGTCACCTGGAGCATCAACTCCGTCTGTCACTTCTCCGGCAGCCGGCGCTTCGACGTCGAGGATCACTCGACGAACGTCGCCTGGCTCGCGGTGCCGTCGTTCGGCGAGGCCTGGCATCACAACCACCACGCGTTCCCGCGCTCGGCCGACCATGGCCTGGCCGGCTGGGAGCGCGCGCTGGACCCGTCGGCCTGGGCGGTGGCGACCATGGAGCGCACCGGCCTGGCGTGGAACGTCGTGCGGATCGCGCCCGAGCGGCAGGCCGCGCGGCTCGCGGATGCACCCAAGCCCGAGCCGGAGTCCGCGCCCGCAACGCAGGTCGAGCCCGCTCCCGAGCGCGAGAAGGTCGGGACCCCGACCTAGACGTCTTCTCAGGGCGCCGGGCGCCCAGCGGTCCTGCGCAGGTGCCCGGCGTCGCGCTCGAACATCGAGCCCTCGGTGTCGAGCAGCGGGAGCCGCTCGTCGAGCCAGTTCGGCAGCCACCAGGTGCGCTCGCCGACGAGCTTCAGGATCGCCGGCAGCAGGCCGAGCCGCACGATCGTCGCGTCGATCAGCACCGCGGTCGCAAGCCCGATGCCGAGCTGCTGGATCAGCGAGAAGCTCGAGAGCGCGAACGCGACGAAGACCGCGACCATGATCGCCGCTGCGCCGGTGACGATCTTCGCCGTCTTCGCGATGCCGAACTCGACGGCCTGCGTGTGCGACTGCGTGCGCACGTACTCCTCGCGCATCCGCGTCAGCAGGAACACCTGGTAGTCGATCGACAGCGCGAACGTGATCACGAAGATGCCGGTGACCGTGACGATGTCGAGCTTGCCGGCTCCGCCCATCGGCGGGTTGTCGCCGACGAACAGCAGCGTCAGCACGCCGAAGGCCGCGGCGACGGTCAGCATGTTCAGCGCGACGGCGATCGCCGGCAGCACGACCGAGCGCAGGATCGGCACGAGCGCGAGGTAGGTCACCAGGCAGATCGCGAGGATGATCAGCGGCACGCGGGTGCCGTTGACGCGCGCGAAGTCGGTCAGCTCGGCGGCGGTCCCGCCGACCGGTGCCTCGATGCCCGTCGCGTGCTGGAAGCGCCGCGTGATCGCGCGGACGTTGTCGACGACCTGGTCCTGGCGCGGATCGTTCGTCGGGACGTTCGGCAGCACGATGATGCGCGCCTTCTGGCCGCCGTCCGAGCTGTCGACGATCCCCGCGATCGCGGCGCGCTGGGCCGGGCGCGCGCCCTCCAGGCCCGCCGCGACGACGTAGCCGGAGCCGAGGAAGCCGGGCGACGTGCGCTCCAGCTCGTCGAGCGTGCGCAGCGGAGCGAACGGGCCCTGCTGCGCGCGCAGCTGGCCGCGGACCTTCGTGATGCGCGTTGACGCACCGCCGAGGCTGGCGTCGAGCGCCGCGAGCAGCGGCGCCGCGTGCGCGCCGGTCGCATCGAGCAGGCTCGCACCGGTGCCGAACAGCGCCTGCGCGTCGGATGCGAGCCGGTCCAGCTCCGGCTGGACCGCGAGGATCCGCCGGCGCGCCTGCCCGAGCGAGGCTGCGAGCTGCTCCTGACCACCCTGCACCGTGCTCAGGCCCGGGGTCACGAGGCGGCCCGCGCCGTCGGCCGCCTGGTTCATGACGTCGGCGAACTGCGCGGTCTGGCGGACGGCGTCGTCGACCTGGGTGCTCGCGACGTTCGCGACGACGAGCTCCTGCTGCAGTGCTGCGTCGAGACCGCGGTAACCACCCACCGCCGCGGTCGCTCCGGTGTCCGCGTTGCGCCCGCTCGCGGCCTGCAGCGCCAGTGCGACGTGGCGGCGCGCCTCCTGGACGGCGGGGTCCGCCTTGCCTTCGGCGCCGGCGCGGTCCAGCGCGGCCAGCGCACTCTCGAGCTCGGACTGCGTCTGCTGCGCGGGCACGCGCAGCAGCGCCAGGCGCGATGTCGCGTCGCGCAGCGCCGTCTGCCCGCTCGTGATCCGCGGGACCAGCGCGTCGACGCCCTTGCGCACCTCGCGCAGCGCCGCCGCGAGCCGGGCAGCCTGCTGGCTCAGCGTCGTCGTCCCGCTCGACAGCTGGCTCGCGCCTTCCTGGGCGACGGTCAGGCCGACGACGAGCCGCTCGACGTCGTCGATCCGGCCACCGGTCGCGCCGAGCATCGTGCGGCCGGAGTCGAGCAGGCGCTTGGCGCGGGCGAGGCCGCGGCCGAGCTCGACGCTCTCGCTGCGCGCGCGGCGCTGCGCGTTGACCAGCTCACGCGAGCGCGCCGTCAGCTCGCTGTCGGCCGCTTTGAGCTGCCGCTTGGACTTGCGGATCTGCGCCGGCGCCCGTCGCAGCGCCACAGTCTCGTCGGCGATCACGCCCGGGCCGGTGACGGCTTTGACGAGCCCCACCTTCGCGAGCTGGCGCTCGAGTCGCTGGGTCTGCGCGAGCCGCGCCGGGGCGAGCAGCGTGCCCTTGGGCGCGACGAGCGCGACGTCGATCTCGGGGCCGAAGCCCGCCTTGCGCAGCGCGTAGAACGCGGCGAGCCCGTCGCTGTCCTTCGGCAGCACGCGCGGGTCGGCGGGCGTCGTCTCGAGCGCCAGGACCGGCGCGGCGACCAGCGCCAGCAGCGCGGCGAGCAACCCGGCCGCCAGCGCGGGCCGGCGCGTGACGCGGCTGACGATCGCGCTGATCGCGCCGCCGCCCTCGGACGGCGCGCCGCCGATCTGCCACTTGTTGACGCGGTGGCCGAGCAGGCTGACGGCGGCCGGCGTCACGACGATCGCGCCGATCATGCTCAGCACGGTCACGACGATCATCCCGAGCGCCATCGACAGCAGGATCGTGCCGGGGGAGAGGAAGAACGCGACGATCGTGATCGCGAGCAGCACGAGCCCGGCGAAGTTCGCCGTCCGTCCCGCCGTGTTCGCCGCGATCGACGCTGCCTGCTTGGGCGCATGCCCGTCGGCTAAGCCCTCACGAAAGCGCGTGACGATCAGCAGCGAGTAGTCGACCCCGAGCGCGAGGCCGATCATCGACGCCGCGCTCAGCGTGACGGCGTCGAGGTCGGTGTAGCGCAGGATCACGGAGATGACGCCGTAGCCCGTCGCGACGGTGCCGAGGGCGATCACCAGCGGGACCGCGGCGGCGATCGGGCTGCGGAAGACGAGCAGCAGGACGAGGATCAGCAGCGGCGCCGCGATCAGCTCGCCCTTGTGCAGCGCCTTGATCGACGCCTCGTTGACCTCGCTCCCGAGCGACGGGATGCCCGCGAGGTGGGCGCGCAGCGGCGGGCGCACGCGTGCGTCGATGAAGTCCTTCATCGGGCCGATGGCGGTGTTGATGTTGCCGCCGCGCGGGATCTGCAGGTCGACGTTGATGACCGCCTGGGTGGGGCTCGGCCGCAGCGCACGGAGCTGCTTCGCGTCGCCGCTCCAGGGCGAGATCGCGCGCGTCAGCGGGCGGCGCTGCAGCTCGGAGACGAGCGCCGGCCCCTGACGGTCGAGCTGGCTCCTGGGACCGACGAGCAGCACGATCAGCGACTCGTTGAAGCTTCCCGCGCGCGCCTCGCGCCAGCGCTGCGACTCGGTCCCGGGGATGAACAGCAGCGACGGCTGGACCTTGTCCTCGACGCCGCGGCCGACCAGGCCGAACACGACGACGACCAGCGTCCAGCCGATGAGCACCGGCACGGCGTACCGCACGGCGAAGCGGGCAATCGGAGTGATCAAGCGGGCGCGAGCGTATCCCGCCCTCGCGACAGGGGCAATCCAGCGTAGGATCGCCGCGAACGGAGCATGCTGCCTTGAACCTCCCGCACGAGACGATCGTCACCCTGCTCGACGGGGTCAACTTCCTCGAGCCGCTCTCGAGCGCGGAGGTCGACGCGCTCGCCGCCAAGGCCGACACGGTTCAGTGGGACGCCGGCACGATGGTCTTCCAGGAGGGCGACCTCGGCGATGCGTGTTACGTGATCGACACCGGCCGCGTGAAGGTGATGCGGCGCCTGGCGGACGGTCAGCCGATCACGCTCGCGCAGATCGCGCACGGGGGAGTCGTCGGTGAGCTGGCGCTGTTCGCGGGCGACCGTCGCGCCGCCTCGATGGAGACGGTCGAGCCGACGACGGCGGTGGCGATCGCGGCCGAGGACCTGATGGCGGTGCTGCGCGGCAACGCGGACGCCGCGATCGGCATGGCGGTGCACGTCGCCGGGCTGCTGCGGATCGCGAACGACCGGCTGTTCGACACGTCGACGTCGACGGTCAACGGCCGGATCCTGGCGACGCTGCTGTCGCAGGTCGAGGCGCGCCAGGCACGGCATCCCGGGGAGGAGCAGGTCGAGCTCGTCGGCAGCACGGCCGATCTCGCGCGGCTGTCGGGGACCCAGAAGGACGACGCCGCGCGCGTGCTGCACTGGCTCGAGAACGAGGACGTCATCAGCATCAAGCGCGGGCGGATCGTGGTCCATTCGACGGCCGCGCTGCGGGGGCACCTCGGCTGAGCTCGAGACGCACAGCCGCGCTGCTCTGCCTGCTGCTGGCGTGTGCGACACAGGCGCCGGTCGCCGCGGCGCAGTCCGGTGCGCCGCTGAAGCTCGACCCGGCAAGCCCGGGCCAGGGGACGACGGCGCTGATCGGGATCGATGCTGACGCGCTGACCGCGGGCGGCCACGCGCCGAGCTCGTTCGTGATCCAGCTCCCGCGCGGCACGCGAATCGACACGCGCGCCGCGAAGCGGCAGTGCAGCCGCGCACAGGCCACCGCCGGCCGCTGCCCGGCCGCGAGCAAGGTCGGCTTCGGGCGCCTCGTCCAGTCGGTCACCGGGTATCTGTCGCCCGGCGGCGAGACCGAGCTCGCGTGGACGATCACGGTCTACCTCGGCGACGCCGGAGCGGGCGAGCGACGCTGCGTCGTTCGTGTTGCGCGCCGAGCTGCTCGGCGCCGATCGCGTCGACCAGCTGCTCACGCCGACGCTCGGGACGGCGGTGCCGCACAGCTCGGTCGTCAGCGGCCGCGTGCGTGCGCCGAGTCGTCCGGGCTCGAAGTCCGCTTCGCGCAGTTCCCGGCGGGCGTCCAGGTGACGGCGCCGGCGGTCGTGAGCCCCACGCGATTCGAACTGGCGATCGGCGCGGTGCGCCGCGTGCGCGAGGACTTCGTCCGGCACCTGCGCGTTCGCACCGTCAACGGCTACCGGACGCAGACGATCCCGGACCACCGGCTCGTCGGGTACGAGCTGCTGCGCAACCCGCAGCGCTGCAGCGGCACGTGGCCTGCCGACCTGCGGCTCGGCTTCCCGAGCGGCGTCCGCCGCACCTCCGTCCCGATCTCGTGCTTCACCGATCCGGCGTCATAGACTCGTTCGCGATGGCGCCGACTGTCACCGATGTCCCGGCGAGCGACCGCTTCGAGATTGCGGTCGACGGTGCGACGGTGGGCTTCGTGCAGTACCGGCGCGTGCCGGGGCAGATCGCGTTCATTCACACGGAGATCGACCCCGCCCACGGTGGCGAGGGGCTCGGCGCGATCCTCGTGACGGCCGCGCTCGACGCCGCTCGCGCCGAAGGCCTCGACGTGCTTCCGTTCTGCCCGTTCGTCCGCGGCTTCATCGACAAGCACCGCGACTACCTCGATCTCGTCCCCGTCGGCCGGCGCGCCGAGTTCGGACTCGACGATGGCTGAGCCGAGGCGCTACGCGGGCGACGGCGTGACGGTCAGCTTCGACGCGGCCCGCTGCCTGCATGCCGCGCGCTGCGTCAACGGCCTGCCCGCGGTCTTCGACACGGCGCGCCGCCCCTGGATCGATCCCGCCGGCGCCTCCGCGCAGGCGATCGCCGAGGTCGTTCGCCGCTGCCCGAGCGGAGCGCTGCACTACGAGCTCGACGACGGCCCGCCCGAGGCGCCGAGTGCGCC
The DNA here is from genome assembly GCA_963821685.1 of uncultured Actinomycetes bacterium. GTDB lineage: Bacteria > Actinomycetota > Thermoleophilia > Solirubrobacterales > Solirubrobacteraceae > F1-60-MAGs163. The sequence goes on from CAWGEW010000003.1 coordinate 191,547, forward strand.
CACGAAGGTCTCCGCGCGCCCGAACGAGCCGCTCTGGCTGCGCGGCGATCTGCAGATCAACACGCCGGACGGCCCGATCACTGAGACCCGCGTCGCGCTCTGCACCTGTGGCGCGACGGCCAACTCGCCGTTCTGCGACTCCAGTGGCGAGTGCCGCGGCTGGGAGCAGCGGGTCGCTGAGCTGGACGGATGAGCAGCGCGTCAATCGTCGTCGGAAAGGGAACACCACAGCCATGAACGATGCAGATGTCATGAACCACATCGAGGAGCTCGTCGCCGAGGAGCACCGCCTGCTGGACCAGGGCGGGGGAGACGGCCTCGACGCCGCGGGCCACGCGCGCCTGGCCGACGTCAAGGTGCAGCTCGACCGCGCCTGGGATCTGCTGCGCCAGCGCCGCGCGCACGAGGAGTTCGGGCTCGACCCGGACAACACGTCAGAGCGCTCGGCGGACGTCGTCGAGGGCTACGAGCAGTAAGGAGACGAGCATGGGATTCGACCAGTACCACGAGCCGCCGGAGGAGCTGTCCGAGGAGACGCGGACGTTCGCGCGGATGTGCGCGTCGCTGACCGAGGAGGCCGAGGCGATCGGCTGGTACGAGCAGCGGCTGTCGGTCGAGCGCGACCCGGAGGCCGCCGCCGTCATGACCGACGCGATGGGCGAGGAGTACAAGCACTTCGCGATGGACCTCGAGTTCCTCCTGCGCCGCAAGCCGCGCTGGCGTCGAGATCGCGCAGGGCGTCCTGTTCCAGGACGGCGACATCGTCGAGCACGGCGAGGCCGCTGAGGCCGCGAGCGGGGACGACGGGGACGCGCCTGCCGGCGCTGGAAGCTCAGCGGCCGGGCGACGGCTCACTGGGAATCGGAAGCCTGTTGGGAGAGACGCTGTGAACCATCTACTGCGCGAGCACGCGCCGATCACCGGCGAGAGCTGGAAGCTGCTCGACGACGAGGCGCGTGACCGCCTCAGCCCCGGCCTCGGCGCGCGCCGGCTGGTCAGCTTCTCCGGGCCACTCGGCTGGGAGCACTCGGCCACCAACCTCGGTCGCGTCGAGACGGTCAAGCCGCCGGCGACACGGGCTGGAGGCGCGCCGCGCGACGCGTGCTGCCGCTGGTCGAGTTGCGGGCGCCGTTCACGGTCGCGCGCGAGGAGCTGCGCGCGGCCGATCGCGGCGCCGAGGACGTCGATCTCGGCGCGCTCGACGACGCCGCCCAGCGGCTCGTCGTCGCCGAGAACGTCGGCGATCTTCCACGGCTGGAAGGCCGCGGGCATCGAGGGCATCACCGAGGCCTCGCCGCACAAGCCGATCAACCATGGGACCGAGGTCGAGCGCTATCCCGAGCGTGTCGCGCGCGCGGTCGAGTTGCTGCTGCGCAGCGGGATCGCGGGTCCGTACGGGATCGCGCTCGGCGCGCGAGGAGTACACGACGCGTCGTCGAGACCGCCGAGCACGGCGGCTACCCGCTGCTCGACCACCTGCGCAAGATCCTCGGCGGGCCGATCGTCTGGGCGCCCGGGGTCGAGGGCGCGGTCGTCGTGAGCATGCGCGGCGGGGACTTCCTGTTCGAGTCCGGCCAGGATCTGTCGGTCGGCTACGACGCGCACGACGCCGAAGCCGTCCAGCTCTACATCGAGGAGTCGTTCAGCTTCCGCGTCGCGACGCCGGAGGCAGCGGTCGCGATCGCGCCAGGGTCATAGCGCGCGGCGGGCGGCCAGCGCGTCGGCGCCGGCGCGCAGGAACGCGAACGCGTCGTCCAGCACCGCGAGCGGGTCGGATGCCTGCTCGGGCTCGGGAGCGGTCGGGTCCGGCTTCAGCGTGGTCAGCGTCGCGGCTGCCGCCGCGGCGATGATGCGGGGGTGCAGGTCGTGCGGGTCGGCGCTCAGCTCGGCCGCGATGGCCGCGGCGAGCAGCGCTTCGAAGCGCGCGATCAGCTGGCGCTGGTAGGCGGCCAGCTCCTCGTTCTCCTCGACGACCTTGCTGCGCCGGCACTCACGCTCGTCGAGGTGCTCCTCACCTTCCGCGTGCTCGATGATCCAGACGCGCAGCGTCTCGAGCACGCCCTCCTCGCCGCGCGCGTCGAGGCGCTCGGAGAGGCTCTGGAACGTCTCGTCGAAGTCGCCGAACAGCACGCTCTCCTTCGACGGGTAGTAGGAGAAGAACGTCCGCGGGGAGATGTCCGCGGCCTCGGCGATCGCGGCGATCGTCGTGGCGTGGAACCCGTGCTCGGCGAACAGCTTCAGCGCGGCGTCCTCGATGGCCAGCGCGGTGCGTTCCTTCTTACGTTCCCGGAGACCCATGGACGCCGGATCCTAGCAGCAAACTGCACTTGCCGCACTTATGCGGCGAATGTAATTCTGCACTCAGTGTGGTACTGTGCCCGCCATGCAACGTCTCGCTCAGTGGTGCCACGACCGCCACCGCCTCGTCATCGCCATCTGGATCGGCGCGATCGTCGGCTTCGGGGTCATCGCAGGCGCCTCCGGCGGTGCGTTCAAGGACAACTTCTCGCTGCCGGGGAGTGAGTCGCAGAAGGCCGTCGACCTGCTCCAGAGCAAGTTCCCCAAGCAGGCGGGGGACTCGAGCCAGGTCGTCTTCAAGGCCAACGACGGCACGCTGTCCGACGCCGCCCACAAGGCGGAGATCCAGGCGCTCGTCACGAAGCTCGGGACGCTCCCGAGCGTCGCCGGCGTGCAGGGCCCGTCCGCCGAGCAGGGCTCGATCAGCAAGGACGGGACGATCGGGTTCGCCACGGTCGCGTTCGACAAGCAGGCCAGCGAACTGGAGAAGGCCGACGTTCAGCGTGTCATCGACACCGCGAAGGCCGCGGCCAACGACGGGCTGCAGGTCAACCTCGGCGGTCAGGCGATCAAGGTCGCCGAGCAGCCCGAGCAGTCGGCGACCGAGATCGTCGGCGTCGCCGTCGCGATCCTCGTCCTGCTGATCGTCCTCGGCTCGTTCGCCGCGATGACGATGCCGCTGATCATCGCGTTCGCCGGCATCGCGGTCGCGATGACGATCGTCGTCTCGGTCTCCGCCGTCGTCGACATCGCGAGCTTCGCGCCGTCGCTCGCGGTGATGATCGCGCTCGGCGTCGGCATCGACTACGCGCTGCTGATCATCAGCCGCTTCCGCGGTGAGCGCCGCCGCGGTGAGGACGTGCGCGAGGCCACGATCAACGCGCTCAACACCGCGGGGCGCTCGGTGCTGTTCGCCGGCACGACCGTCGTGATCGCGCTGCTCGGCATGCTGATCCTCGGCATCTCGTTCCTCAACGGCCCCGCGATCGCCGCGGCGCTCGCCGTCTTCTGCACGATGATCGGCTCGCTGACGCTGCTGCCGGCGCTGCTCGGCACGTTCGGCCATCGCGTCAAGCTCGGCAAGATCAAGCCGCCGGACGCCGCGCCGCGCGGCTTCGCGCGCTGGGCGCGCATCATCGAGAAGCGTCCGCGGCTGTTCGCGATCGTCACGGTCGTCCTGCTGCTCGTCGTCGCCTCCCCGGTGATCGGGATGCAGCTCGGCACCGGCGACTCGGGCAACGACGCCACCGGCACGACCACCCGGATCGCCTACGACCAGCTCTCCGAGGGCTTCGGCCCGGGCTTCAACGGCCCGCTGCTCGTCGTCGCCGAGCTGCCCAAGAGCGGCGACAGCGCCGCGCTCGACAAGCTCTCCTCGGCGCTGAGCGCCACCAAGGGCGTCGCCGCCGTCGGTGCCCCGGTCGTCAACGAGGCCGGGGACACCGCGACGCTGACCGTCTTCCCGACGACCAAGCCACAGGCCGCCGCGACCAACGACCTGCTCGACAACCTGCGCGGCAGCGTCGTCCCGCCCGTCGAACAGGCGACCGGGGTGAAGGCGTCGATCGGCGGCGCGACCGCGACGACCGCCGACCTCTCCGAGGTCCTGGCGTCGAAGCTGCCGCTGTTCATCCTCGTCGTCGTCGGGCTCTCGCTGCTGCTGCTGACCGTCGTGTTCCGCTCACTCGTGGTGCCTGCGACGGCAGCCGTCATGAACGTGCTCAGCATCGGCGCGGCGCTCGGCGTGATCACGTTCGTCTTCCAGGACGGCCACCTCGCCTCGCTGCTCGGCGTCCATACGACCGGACCGATCGAGGCGTTCCTGCCCGTGTTCCTGTTCGCGATCGTCTTCGGGCTCTCGATGGACTACGAGGTCTTCCTCGTCACCCGCATGCACGAGGAATGGGAGCACCACAAGGACGCGGCGGGCGCGGTGCGCAACGGCCTCGCGCTGACCGGCAAGGTGATCATGGCGGCCGCGATCATCATGATCAGCGTCTTCGGCTCGTTCATGCTCGGCGACGACCGCACGATCAAGCTGTTCGGATTCGGCCTCGCGAGCGCCGTCTTCTTCGACGCGTTCATCATCCGGCTGATCCTCGTCCCGGCGATCATGTACATCCTCGGCACCTGGAACTGGTGGATGCCGGCGCGGCTCGAACGCCGGCTCCCGCGGCTCTCGATCGAGGGGCCGGAGACACCCGCCACAGAATCGGCATAGACGCTCAGCAGCACGGGGTGGTGATCTAGGGTCTCGCTCGAGGTCCAAGACACCCCCTGGAAGGAGCGCCCACCGTGCGAATCCCCCGTCGTCGTCGGACAATCGCGGCGGCGGTCGCCGTGGCCGGAGTCCTCGTCGCCACGACCGCCGTCGCATCGATCCCGGATGCCAGCAACACGATTCACGGCTGCTACCAGAACACCGGTGGAGCTCTGAGGGTGATCGACAGCGCGGCGCCCGGCGCCTCCTGCGACGGCGCCGGTGAGACCGCGCTGAACTGGGGCCAGACCGGCCCGCAGGGACCGCAAGGGGCGAAGGGCGACACCGGTCCGGCCGGCGCTGCCGGCGCACCGGGCGCCGCGGGCGCGGGCGTCGTCGCGTTCAGGACGAACCCGGACCAGAAGGCCGTGTTCGTCGACGAGCCGACCGGGGGCGACAACCGCGATCACAAGGACACGACGCTGAAGCTCCCTGCCGGGAGCTATGCCGTCTTCGCGCACTGGACCGTAAGCGTGCCGAGCACGATCTGCTTCCTGGTCCTGCACGACGGCGCCGCGCCGATCGCCGCCAAGTTCTTTGCGGCGCCGTCGGATCCGGCCGTGGTCCAGTACCAGGCGGAGTTCGGCACGCCCGAGGTCGCGCGCTACGGCGGCACGGTTGAGCACGGAAACGTCTCGGTCGTCGGCGCGATCGCAACCGCGGGCTACGCGCTCGTGCGCTGTACCAGCGCGGAGATGGAGCCGATCACCAGCAAGTCTTCGGTGCACGCCACGATCACCGCGCTGAAGGTCGGATCAACGGTCGTCAGCGACGAGGACGGCGACACCAGCGCGCCGCCGGCGTCGCCATCCAAGGGCATCGCCCTGAAGGCGCTTCCGAAGGGGACGACGGCACTGTCGGCCGGCAACCAGAGCCAGCTGCTGCAGCTCGCCTCGCAGGGCGCGAAGAAGCCGACCCGCCAGCAGCGCGCGCGGATCGTCCTGCTCTCGACGAGCGGGGACTCGGTCGCCGAGGTCGCGGCCACCGTCGGCGTCTCAGGCCAACAGGTGCGCAAGGTGGTAAGCGCCTTCGCACGCGGTGGACTGAAGGCCGTGCGCTGACGCGCGGCGACGCGTTCCGGCCTAGGACTCGACCCGCGCAGCCGGCTGGATCTCCTGCGTGGCAGAGGGCAGGACGCCCATCTGCTGGAGCATGCCGGCGACGTCCCAGTAGTTCTTCTCGGAGTGCACGAGCCCGTCCTCGCCGACCTTGGCGATGCTGCAGCCGTCGACCTCGATCGTGTTGCCGGTCGCCCGCATCCCCATGAAGTCACCGTCGTGCGTGCCCGTCGCACGCCACTCGTAGACCAGCACGTCGCCGTCGATCGCCACGATCCGTGACTCCATACGGGCGTCGTGGAACGCGCGGAAGTACGTCTCGACCCACTCGCGCACGACCGGCCGGCCGTGTGCGGGCACAGCGGTGGCGATGTCGCGGAAGATCACATCCGGCGCGTAGAGCGCCGCGAACGCCTCGGGGTCGTGCGTGTTGAACGCGTCGATCCTGTCGTCGAGCAACGTGCTCATCCGTTCGCGCATGACCGGGACAGCCTCCTCAGCCTTCGATCGAGTCAGTGACTGCTGAGGCTATGCCCGTCTGTCAGCGGGCGCAAACCGGCGAGCGGCCGGATGCCGGAGGAGGACCGATCAGCGGGCGCGCGCGGACTTCAGCGTCGCCTTGGGGACGACGCTGATGATCTTGTACTCGAGCTTGCTGACGCGCTTCGCGTGGCCGGCCTTCTCGAGCCGCTTCCAGACGACGGGGCAGCGCTTGCAGCGCGGCCCGTCCTGGCAGCAGGTCTTCTTCGTCTTGACCCGCGGGGACTTGGACAAGCGGCGCAGTGTAGGCAAGTCCCCAGAAAGCCCCGAACAAAGGGCCAGAGGAGAGCGGCGGACGGGAGTCGAACCCGCGACCCTCAGCTTGGGAAGCTGATGCTCTACCAACTGAGCTACCGCCGCAACGGTGGCTGAGGATACCGGGCGCGATCCCACGGCTTCGCCTGCGATACTGCGTGGTGCATGGACCCTGCCCGGAAGCGCCGCATCCGGCTCGTGGTCGCGCTCAGTGCCGCCGTCATCCTGGCCGGGCGCACTGGTGTACACGAGCTTCTCCGCCGCCAGTTCGGCCGTCACGCCGAGCCAGCTGCTCGCGTCGACGAACCCTGGCCAGACCTACCAGCTGACCGGCAAGGTCGTCGACGGCTCGATCGTCAGCGGCACGCCGACGGGATCAGCTTCCGCGTGCGCGACCGTGACGGCACCGCCGCCGTCCCCGTCAGCTACACGGGCGCGGTCCCGGACCCGTTCAAGGAGGGCCGCGAGGTCATCGTGGACGTCCGCAAGCACGGCTCGACGTACGTCGGCGAGAAGGACTCGCTGACGACCAAGTGCCCGTCGAAGTTCACGGACGAGAAGCCGTCGCCCGCCTCGCCGTCCTGAGCCGATGGGCGTCGTCGGCCAGGCCTGCCTGATCATCGCGCTCGGCCTCTGCGGCTACGGCGCGGTCGCATCCGTCGTCGGGGCGCGCACGCGCCGCGACGCGCTCGTGCTGTCCGGCCGGCGCGCGCTGTTCGCGCTCGCCGCCGTCACGACGGTCGCGTTCGTGATCATGGAGATCGCGTTCCTGCGCTCGGACTTCCACTTCACCGTCGTCTCCTCGCACTCCTCGACGACGACCCCCTGGTACTACCGCGGCGCGGCCGCATGGTCCTCGCAGCAGGGCTCGCTGCTGCTCTGGCTCTGGCTGCTCTCGATCTGGAGCGCGCTCTGCGTGTTCCTGCTGCGCGGGCGCCTGCGCGACGTCGCGCCGTACGCGACCGCCGTGCTGCTGGGCCTCGGCGCGTTCTTCTCGGCGCTGCTGCTGTTCACGGCCTCGCCGTTCGAGCGGGTCGCGCTCGCGCCGATCGAAGGGCGTCGGGCTGAACCCGCTGCTGCGCCACCCGAGCATGATGATCCACCCGGTGATGCTGTATTCGGGGTACACGCTGTTCAGCGTGCCCTTCGCGTTCGCGATCGGGGCGCTGATCGTCCGCCGCGTCGACGCCGAGTGGATCCGCGCGACCCGGATGTTCGCGCTCGGCGCCTGGCTCGCACTCGGCATCGGCGTCATCCTCGGCGCCCGCTGGTCCTACGCCGAGCTGGGCTGGGGCGGGTACTGGGCGTGGGACCCGGTCGAGAACGCGTCGCTGCTGCCGTGGCTGACCGGCACCGCGTTCCTGCACTCGGTGATGATCCAGGAACGCCGCGGGATGCTGAAGGTCTGGAACGCCTCGCTGATCCTCGGCACCGGGATCCTCTGCATCCTCGGCACGTTCCTCGTGCGCTCGGGCATCCTCGACTCGATCCACGCGTTCGTGACGAAGGGCAACACGATCGCCTGGTCGTTCACCGCGCTGATCATCGTGATGCTCGCGCGGGTCCGTCTACCTCGTGACGAGCCGCAGCCGTGACGCGCTGCGCTCCGAGGCGCGGCTCGACGCGCTGCTCTCACGCGAGTCGATGTTCCTCGCCAACAACTTCGTCCTCGTCGGGATCGCGTTCGTCGTCTTCTGGGGCACGTTCTTCCCGCTGATCTCGGAGGCCGTGACCGGCGACAAGGCCGCGGTCGGGCCGCCGTGGTTCGACCGCTACACGGTCCCGCTCGTCCTGATCCTCGTGCTGCTGTCCGGGATCGGGCCGGTGATCTCCTGGCGCCGCGCGACGCCGTCGCGCCTGTGGCGCAGCCTGCGCGGACCGGTGATCGCGGCCGCCGTCGTGACGGCGGGCGTGCTCGTCTTCGTCGACGGCTCCGCATCGAAGACGCTCACGCTGATGCTGTTCGCGGTCGCGACCTTCGCGATCGGTGTCGCGGTCCAGGAGCTGTGGCGCGGTATGCGTGCCCGCCAGGCGATGACGCAGGCCGGCCCCGCCGTCGCGCTGACCGGGCTGGTGCGTCGCAACCGCCGGCGCTACGGCGGCTACATCGTCCACATCGGGATCGCGGTGCTGTTCGTCGGCGTGGCGGCGTCGTCGGCCTTCAACGGGCAGCGCGACATCCGCCTGGCGCCCGGCCAGTCGACGACCGTCAGTGGGTACACGTACACGTACGAGAAGCCGACCGGGAAGATCGAGCAGCGTGCGGGTGAGCTCGAGCGAATCACGCTCGGCGTCGAAGGTCCGCGTGACGAAGGACGGCAAGCAGGTCGCACTGCTGGAGCCCAGCCGCGGCTACTACCCGTCCAGCACGGGTTCGACGGGAGCGGTCCTGAGCCGCTACTTCGACGGCGAGTCGACGAGCGAGGTCGGCATGAAGGCCGGCGCCGTGCGCGACCTGTGGGTCGCCGAACAGCCGGACATCGCGGCACTGCAGAAGCGGGTCGCGCGCGCGGACGCCGTGTTCGTACAGCTGGTGCGATCGGGCCGGGTCAAGATGACGCAGGCCGCCCAGGTCCGTGACCTGACGCTGCAGAAGTTCGTCAGCGACTACGTGGCCGCGCCGCCGCCCGCGCAGTTCCGTGTGCTCGTCAACCCGCTGGTCACGTGGCTGTGGATCGGCGCGCTGATCGTCTTCGGCGGCGGCCTGATCGCGATCTGGCCGGCACCGGGCGCCGTCCGCGGCCGCGCACGTGCGCGGCTCTCGGCACGCGTCGCACAGGACCTCGGACGCGCCTAGCGCGTCGCAGCACCGACCCCGTGGACATCCTCGCTCCGATCATCGTCATCCTGCTGCTGGGCGCCGTCGCGTTGTTCGTGACGGCACCGTTGCGCAGCGGCGCAGCGGAGATCGAGCGTGCCGAGACCGAGGGGCGGCGAGCCGACCTCGAGGCCGCCCGCGACGCGAAATACCGCGAGATCCGTGACCTCGAGATGGACCATCGGACGGGCAAGCTGTCGGACGAGGACTGGCGCGGGCTGGACCGTGATCTGCGCGCCGAAGCGGTCGACATCCTGCATGAGCTCGACCAGCTCGGTGACGCTCCCGCTACCATCGCGGAGCGATGACGTTCATCCTCTCAGCACTCTGCGTTTTCCTGTCGATCGTCGTGATCTTCCTGGTGCTCATGCACTCCGGGAAGGACGCGGGCCTGTCGGGCGCCTTCGGCGTCGGAACGGGCTCCGGCGCGCTCGGCGGCGGGTCGCTCGTGGAGCGCAACCTGAACCGCTGGACTGTCGCGATCTCGTGCATCTGGATCATCGACATCCTGCTGCTCGTCACGAAGCCCTGGAACTAGCTCACCACGCCGCGCGGTAGAGCTCTTCGAGCTCTTCGGCGCTTGCAGGTGGGGGAGTCAGCGCCAGCTCCGCGCGGCCGGCTGCCGCCTCCGCGCACGCACGCAGCGACGTCCTCTGCGACGCCGATGTCGCGCAGGCGACTGGCGCCGGCGAGCTCGGCGAACCGCCGCGCCACCTGCTCGACCGGCTCGCCGACGACGGCGTCGACGGCCGCCACACCGTCCGGCAGCCGGCGCCGCAGCGCGCCGCTCGTCACCGGCAGCATCGCCGCGTTCGCCGGTCCGTGTGCGGCACCCGCCTCGCGCACGAGCGTCTGACTCATCACGTGATGCAGCCCGTACCAGTTGGCGTCGATCGCATAGCCCGACAGCAGCGCCCCGAGCGCGAGCCCGTCGCGGTCCGGCTCGCCGGCCGGCGGGAGTGCGAGCGCCAGCCGGCGCGCCGCGTCCCTGCCGGCCAGGGTCGGGACCGGCGTCGCGAGCGCGGTGACCGCGCCCTCGATCGCGTGTCCGAGCGCGTTGCCGGCGCTGGCGGCGAGTTCCGCGACCGGCTGTGAGGCGCTCAGCGCCGGGTCGTTGAGGACGATCCGCGGGCGCACCCTCGGCGTCGCGGCGTCCACGCCGCGTGCGTGCCGGTGAACCCATGTCATCTCTGCCGCGCTGAGCGTGGTCGGGACCGCGGCGACGACGCATTCCGGGCCGATCGCAGCCCCGATCGCCTTCGCGACGTCGATCACACGGCCGCCGCCGAGCGCGACGATCGCCGACGGGCTGCCGGCCTCGGTCAGGAGGTCGCCCGCGAGGTCGTCCACGCGACCGGGCCCGACGAACGTCACGCTCCGCCGCGCGCTCGCCGAGTTGCGGCGCCGCGGCGAGTGCCGCGCTCGGTCGTCAGCAGCAGGTAGCCCTCGCCGAGCAGGCCCGGGGCGTCGTCCAGCGCACCGCGGCCGAAGCGGATCGTGCGGTCGCCGTCGCGCCAGGTGAAGTCGTCAGCCATCTCGCAAGCCTGTCACGCGAACCGGTGTGTTGCATCACGAAACGCGTTTAATATTCACGTGTGCAGCGACGGAGCTACGACGGACAGGACTGCTCGATCGCGCGTGCACTCGAGGTCGTCGGTGACCGCTGGACGCTGCTGGTCCTGCGCGAGAGCTTCTTCGGGACGACGCGCTTCGACGACTTCCAGCGCCGGCTCGGCGTCGCGCGCAATGTGCTGCAGACGCGGCTCGAGCTGCTGATCGACGAGGGGATCCTGGTGCGCAGCCGCTACCTGGAGCGGCCGCCGCGCTACGAGTACAAGCTGACGGACGGCGGGCCTGGACCTGGCGCCGGTGCTCGTGGCGCTGCTGCAGTGGGGCGACCGCCACCGGGCGCCGGAGGGGCCACCGGTGGAGGTCGCCCATGCAGGCTGTGGGGGAGAGATCAATGCGGCGCTCGTGTGTGAGCGTGCGGTGAGCAGGTCGATCCGACCGACCTCTCCGTGCGCTGGCAGAAGCGGCTCATGCAGTCCGCGCAACCCGCTTGAGCAGCGACAGCGTGCGATGCGCCGGCCGGCGCTCGTGGTGCAGCAGCGACGCGCGCGCCTGGAGCAGCGTCACCAGGTCGGTGGTGTGGCGGAACGGGTCGGCGATCGTGCGGCCGCTGTACAGGCTCAGCGCTGCACGCAGTTCGCCGTCCTGCTCGGCCAGCAGCGCGTCGCCCGCGAGCGGCGCGGCGTCGTCGAGATCGGCCAGGCGCCGCAGCGCCCGGGTGTCGGACTCCTGGGCCAGACGCAGCACGACGGCGTCGGACGCGGTGTCATGTGAGGTATGTGCGGTTGGTGGTGAGCATGGGTCCAATGTGCCACGACTGAGGTAACAGCGCAAATGATGGTTCTTGACATGAGGGATAAGCTCTGCTCATGCTCGACGTTCGCCGAATGAAGGTGCTGCGGGAGGTCGCCGCGTGCGGCTCCTTCTCCGCCGCCGCCGAATCGCTCGCCTACACGCAGTCCGCGATCTCCCAGCAGATCGCCGCGCTCGAACGCGAGGCGGGCACGACGCTCGTCGAGCGCGGCGCGCGCGGCGTGCGCATGACCGATGCCGGTCGCGCGCTGGTCGAGCACGCCGACGTGATCCTCGCGCGGCTCGACGATGCCGAGGCCGAGCTCGAGGCGATCTCGGGGCTGCGGTCCGGCCGGGTGCGCGTCGTCGCGTTCCCGAGCGCGGGCGCGACGCTGATCCCGCCGGCGATCGCGCGCTTCCGCGCCGCGCACCCGGACATCGAGCTGACGCTGCTGGCCCGGGGAGCCCGACGAGGGCATCGCGATGCTGCGCTCCGGTGAGGCCGACGTCGCGCTCAGCATCGAGACGCCCGGCTCGTGCAGCACGCCGCCCGAGGGCATCGTGCTCGAGCCGCTGCTGGACGACCACATGTACGCGGTGCTGCCCGCCGGCCACCGGCTCGCCGGTCGTCGCCGCGTCAAGCTCGAGGACCTCGCGACCGACGCGTGGATCGTCGGCTCGAGCTCGGGCGAGTGCCCGGACGCGCGCATCGTCCTGCAGGCGTGCGCCGCCGCCGGGTTCGAGCCGGACATCGCCTTCCAGAACGACGACTACCAGGCGATCCAGGGATTCATCGCCGCCGGCGTCGGCGTCTCGCTGATCCCGGAGCTCGCGCTCGCGATGGTCCGCGACGACGTCGTCGTGCTGCCGCTCACGCGGTCGTGCGCCCTACCGCCGGATCGTCGCGGCGACGCTCGCCGGCGGCTGGGAGTCGCCGGCCAAGCTGCGGATGCTCGAGGTCCTGCGCGAGGTCGGCGAGGACTTCGCCGGGCGCCGCGGGGACCTGCGGCTCGCGAGCTGAGGGAACGACAAAGGCCCCGCCGTGGCGGGGCCTTTTGCAGTGCGCCGAAGAGGACTCGAACCTCCACCCGGTTATCCCGGACTAGGCCCTCAACCTAGCGCGTCTACCAATTCCGCCATCGGCGCAGAGGGCACCGCAACCTGGGTCGCGGGACGGCGAGGATAGCAGCGGTTGTGCGGTTTCCGGGCGCTGCCGACCGGGGGTTGCGTTCCGTCCATCGGGCGCGCTACCGTGTCGAACACGTGTTCGATTCAGCCTCGAGTTCGGAGCCGTCATGGACCTGACAAAACGCCAGCAGGAGATCTTCGACTTCATCAAGTCCTACTCGGCCGGGCATGGCTATCCGCCGACCGTGCGGGACATCGGAAAGGCCGTGGGCCTGACGTCGTCGTCGACCGTCCACGCGCATCTCGCGAACCTCGAGAAGCTCGGTCTTCTGCGTCGCGATCCGTCCAAGCCACGCGCGATCGAGCTGCTCGACCGCGCGACGCGTGACGCGCGCGCCGCCGTGACCAGCGCGATCGGGCGCGTCGTGCCCTCCGGCGGGCTTCCGCTCGTCGGCAGCGTCGCCGCCGGCCAGCCGATCCTCGCGGAGGAGAACATCGAGGAGTACATCTCGGTGCCCCCGGCAGCGGGCGGCGCGGACGGCGAGTACGTCCTGCGCGTGCGCGGCGACTCGATGATCGACGCGGGGATCCTCGAGGGGGACTACGTCGTCGTCCGGCCGCAGGAGACCGCGGGTGATGGCGAGATCATCGTCGCGCTCGTCGGCGAGGAGGCGACGGTCAAGCGCTTCTTCCGCGAGTCCGACCACGTTCGACTGCAACCGGAGAACAGCACCATGGACCCGATCCTGTCCAAGGACGTTCGCGTCCTGGGGCGGGTGGTGGGCCTGTTCCGGAGCGTGTCATGAGCCCCGCGACCATGACCCGCACTGCAGGAGCCCGCGTGGCGCTTGCTTCCCAAGATGGCTGGAGGCCGACGCTCGACGATCTGCTCGTCGGCGTATGGGAGGGCCTCCACCTCCACGACGAGACGGGATGCCCGGTCTGCGGCGGCGCGATGGTCGCGCAGCCGCACGCCGGGCGCCCGCCCGTCGCGGGCAAGTGCCGCGACTGCGGTACGACGCTGAGCTAACCGGCGCCCGCCTCGGCAGCGTCGCCGAGGCGTCGTGCCGTGCCCTGCAGGAACGGGCCGAGCTTCTGCGCGACCATGCCGGCGGTCCCCGGAATCCTCGGCTTGAAGGTCGACGTCCAGTGGATCGTCGTGCCGCCGCTGGGCGTCGGCTCGAGCGTGACCTCGCCGCGGTAGTTCCGCACCGGGATGTTCCCGCCGACGAGGGCGTATTCAAGGCGTCGCGGCGGCTCGAACGCGACGCACCTTCTCGACCGAGCGGGTGCGGTCCAGCCGCAGTTCACGCACCGCTCCGACACCGGCGCTGTCGGGCGAGCCCTCGGTCTTCAGGCGTGCGGCGTCCCACTCACCCCAGTCGGTCCACGTGGTGATGTCGGCGAGCAGCGCCCAGACGGCCTCGGGCGCGGCGCTCGTCGTGTGCTCGGCTTCGATCGTGGTTGCTGCCAACGGATGCTCCTCATCTGAACCTGGGCCTGCGCGTTCGCCTCTTGACGTCGCGAGCGCTGCACGCTACCGTCCGTCGTGCGCGCTGGACAGTCGCGGCGGGAGAGACAACCCGTCGAGGAAAGTCCGGACATCGCAGGGCACGGTGGTCGGGGAACTGACCCGGGGAAACCCGCGGGAAAGTGCCACAGAAATACACCGCCGATGGCGGGGTGGGCTGGACGTCGGCCCATCTCGCACAGGCAAGGTTGAAAAGGTGCGGTAAGAGCGCACCGGCGTCGTGGTGACACGGCGGCCAGGCAAACCCCACCGGATGCAAGGCCAAGCAGGACCGTTCGCAGGCTGCCCGCCAAGGTCCAGGTAGGCCGCACAGATGGATGGCTGTTCACGACAGAATCCGGCTTATAGGCGCGCTACGGGAAGGCCCCGCTTCGGCGGGGCCTTTCTATGTCCCGGCTCCGCTCCGGCGCGACGCTCAGGCGGCCGCGAGCTGCAGTGCCAGCAGCGCGGCGATCGACACGAAACACAATGCGTGGTCGCGGAAGATCGAGCGCGCGAGCGCGCTCTGGCGCTCGATCGTGTCGCCGCGCCCGCCGAGCCGCACGGCGTTCGGCAGCACACGTCCGCCGGCGAGCAGGATCGGGAACGCGGCGAGCGCGAGCGACGACCATGCGACCCATGCCGGCGTGTCGTCCCCGAGGATCTCGGCGACGATGGCGGCGAGCGTCGCAAGCATCACCACGGCGACCAGCCGGCTCATCGGCTCGGCGGCGATCGTCACACGTGCGTAGTAGCCGGCGATCGAGGCGAGCACGTCCTCGGGCAGAACGCCGTCGCGCTGCCGGCGAACCTGGACGTCGAACATCAGGTCGAACCAGAGCACCGCGAGCAGGAATCCCGCCCCGGCGCTGACGAACGCGCTCACGCCCGCGAGTATCGCGCGACCTGGGCGGCGGCGTCCTCCAGCCGGTCATCGCCCCAGAACACGGTCCCGTCCGCCAACAGGACCGTCGGGACACCGCTGACGCCGAGCGCGAACGCCTCCTCGGTCCGCTGCCGCAGCTGCTGCTTGATGCCGGCGTCACCCGCCAGCTGCAGGGCTCGGGCGGGATCCAGGCCGGCGCGTTCGGCCGCGAGCGCCACAGCCTCCGGCCTGCTGAGCGGCGTGCCCTCGCGAAACTGCAGCCGCATCGCCTCGAGCGCGAACCGGCGCCCACGGCCCTCGACGTCGGCGACGACCGCGACGCGCATCGCCAGCAGGCCGTCGTTTGGCCAGATCTCCGGCCATCTGATCGGTGGCAGACCACGATCGCCGGCGCGCTGCTCGACGTCGGCGATCCCCGCCGCGCGCGCCGGTGTCTGCGCCCAGGAACCCCGCCCGGCTGCCGCGAACAGGCCGCCGAGCAGAATGGGACGCCACTCGACGGCGCAGGGGAGGACGCGCTCGATGCGCTCACCCGCGAGATACGCGTACGGCGAGCCGACGTCGAAGTAGAAGGCCGCTGCGGCCGGGTCGGTCATCGGGTGCCTCCATAACTTGTTGAGCAACAAGTAAGCTACCGGCTGATGGCCGCGTCCGTTGCTCAGCCCACGCGAACCAGGAACGCGGCGCGCAGTCGTGAGGCGATCCTGGCCGAGGCCGAGCGGCTGTTCGCCGAGCGCGGCTTCGACGGTGCGAGCCTGCAGGAGGTCGGCGAGGCGGCCGGGCTCTCGCGCGGCGCGCCCGGGTATCTCTTCGGCAACAAGGAGTCGCTCTACGAGTCAGTTCTCGACCGGCTATTCGCTGAGCGCGATGCGGCTGCCCGCGAGGCGTTCACGCCACTCGTGGCCTGGGCGCGCGATCCCGCTTCGGGGTCGCTCGACGACGCGCTGACTGCGGCGGTCGGGGGCTACCTGCAGTTCCTCCTCGATCGTCCGCGGTTCGCGCGCGTGATCCAGTGGGAGGCGCTGGCCGGAGGGCGGCGACTGCGGGCGGCGCCGGCGCGCTCACGGGCGGCGGAGGATGGGTTCGCCGCGCTGCGCAGGTCGGCTCGCCGGACGGGGCTGCGCCGCTTCGACGACAAGCAGGCCGTCGTCGTCTTCACCTCGATGTGCTTCCTGCCGGTCGCCTACGAGGACACGTTCCTGCGCAACGTCGGACTGGGCCTCCAGGACGAGCATGGGCGGCGGCGCCATGTCCGTCTCGTCGTACGGACGCTGACCGACCTTGTCACCCGCGCGGAGTAGGGGGGCCGGGACACCTTTCGATGCCCCGGCCGTCCCGGCGTGGTCACCGGAAAGAGACTGGGCAGCCGAGTATCGGGGGGATGGGCCGGCCGCCCGCCTGGTGGTCCGCGACGCACGGCGAGAAAGCGCGCTGTGCGCTGCCTCGCCCTACGTCACTCGATCCCGACACGGTCACTGACCGGAAGTGAGGAACCAACATCTGGGGCATCGGGGACTCCGGGGTTGGCGACAACCAATTAGCCGAAAGTCAGATCGTGCTGCCGACGCCACTGCGGGCCGACTTCACAATCACTGCCCTCCAAAGACAACCGTACCTCGCGCGTCAAGGCATACGCCCTGATCGGCGCTAAGCTGCGCCTGCATCGCACGTTGGGTCCTCGCCCTTCGCCTCGCGCGCGACACTCCAGCGGAGGACGAGAGAGAAGGCCGCATGCCGGCCCCCGAAATGCCGCTCAGCGGCGAGGATCTGCTCGTTGCCGTGACCGCGGAGATGGTTGCGCTGCACAAGCGCTACTACCACCGCGAGCCCGTGACCGCCAAGACACTGCTGCTTGGGGGCGACCTGATCGCGTGCGTCCTCGGCGGCGTCTACACCGACGTCGAGAAGACGATGATCGAGTTGCAGCGCACCACGATCGTGCAGGAGAACCGCAGCGCGTTCCAGGTCGCGATGCAGCACAAGTTCATTTCAGCGATCGAGCGCCTGTCCGGGCGCAACGTGCTCGCGTTCATCTCCAACCATCACGTCGGCCCGGATCTCGAGATCGAGCTCTTCATGCTCAAGCCGTTGCCGGCCGCCTGAACCGGGCCGCCGTCAGCAGCGCAGCGTGGGGAGCTGCTGGGATTCGGGCGTCTCGGTGAGCCCGGTGCCCATGATCGACGTGTCCCAGGAGCGGCCCTCGCCGTCGGGCGTCGGCGTCCACTGATAGGCGACGATCGACCGTACGTGCGCGGCGCACGCGCGTGCGTAGGCGGCGCGCCAGATCGACGCGCGCACCTGCGGGTCCGGCACGGTGGCGTGCTTGACGCCGAACTCGGTCACGTCCAGCGGGATGCTCGGCCCCAGCAGCTCGTGCACGAGCTGCGCGTAGTCGACGAGCCGATCGGACCAGTACTGGGCGGGAGGGGACGCGATCTCGCGGCCGTCGGCGATCTTCGGATACGGATGATGTGCCCAGCGGTCGACCGGCGGGATTCCGACGCGGACGAGCTCGCGCACGAAGACGCCGACGCCGGCCGTGGCCGAGGTCTCACCCGCTCCGACCTCGATGCCTGGGGCGGCGGCGCGCACGGCCGGGATCGCGGCATTGAGGAACCCTGCGGCGCGGCGCGCGCGCTGCACCGACAGGCAGCCCTGCGCGACGCTGATCGTTTCGCGCGTGCTCGCCTGCACGGTCGGCTTCAGGAACCTCTTCGTCTTCCAGCGGTGGGCGGTCCAGACGAGCTTGCGCCGGATCACGCGGCGATGTCCATGGCGCCGGACGACCCTGCGGGCGATCCGCGATCTGCGCAGCGCGACGCGGACCCGCTTCGTCGCCGGCAGGTATCCGGCTTCGCGGACGACACGCTGCGCCGTCGCCGGGTCGCAGAGGTCGGACGCTGCCAGCAGCAGATCCGGCTCGTTGAGAATCGACAGGCGAAGCGGTGCACCGATCGCCTTCAGGCGCGCTGCCAGCTGTGCAGCCCAGGCCGCGAACTGCGGCGGCGTGGTCGTCATCTGCGCGTGCCACCACGGAACCCCGAGAACGACGTCGAGACCGAACCCGCGGCCGGCGGCGTGCGCGGCGGCCTGCACGTAGCGGTCGTCGTTGGGGTAGCTGCCCATGTAGGCGAGGATCCGCACGAACGTCGCCCCGCGAGCCGCGCCCGCGGCGAGGACGCCGTCGGGATTGACCGGCTGGGTGACGAGACCGCCGTCGTCCGCAAGGCCGAGCACCGGATCCGCGGAGGCGACGGCGGGGCTGAGGGCGCCGAGCGCAATCACCAGTCCGATGGCGGCGATCAGGCCCCGGCGTCCGGCGTGCGGATGTCGCGACCGCGGACTAGTCAACAAAATGGGCAATCAGCCCGACCGGCATCATCCGTGTGATTCAAGGTGACGCAGTGTTACATGAATGTCTAAACCACGAGGCTCCGTGCCTCCAGAATGAATGCTGAGACTTCGCGCGCCAGGGCCAGCGGCTGGTCGAGCGGGATCAGCGTGTAGCTGTCGCTCACCTCGACGAGGCGACCGTGGGGGAGCAGCTCGGCGAGCGCGCGCCCGTGCCGCGGCGGCATCACGCGGTCCTCGGCTGCCCAGACGACGAGCGCCGGGCGATCGAAGCTGCGCAGGCCGTCGGCCGCTTCGACGAGCACGTTGCGGTCCAGGCTGCCGGCGTACTTGCGCAGGTCACGGCGGATCTCGGGCTGGGTGAGCAGCGGCTCCAGCCAGTCGTCGAGTTGCGCGTGCGGGATCGGCCGCTTGGCCATCCAGCCGAAGCCCGAGCGGGCTGCGGCGAAACCAGTGGAGGCGCAGCTGCTGCATCGTCAGGAAGATCCCGCCCGGGAGCTTGGCGGCGATCGCGACCGCCTTCCCCGGGATGCCGGGCGGGTAGTTGTCGAACGCCTCACACGACGTGATCACCAGGCGTCCGACGCGATCGCAGCCGCCGGCGCAGAGCACCTGTGTCATCGCCGTGTCGTTCTCCACGAGCGTGACGTCGTGCAGGTCGAGGGCTTCGATGAACTCGCCCAGGAGCGCTGCCTGGCCGCGCATGCTGAGGTCGGCGTCCGGTCGCATCGGGATCCGGTGCGCGCCCCAGGGGAGCGTCGGAACGATGCAGCGGAGCTCGTCGCCGAGCGCGTCGACGACGCCGTCCCAGAGCGAGGGCCCGATCGCCAGACCGCCGCACAGCACGACGACGGGCCCGTCGCCTCCGGTGTCGCGATATTCGATCGTTCCCGCCGACAGGTCGATGCTCGCCATCACAGCCTCCACTAGATAGATCGTTCTAGCGGGAAGCTACCGTATGCTGTCGGGCATGACCACCGTCGCGCAGACGACCGACGCTCAGGCGGTCCCGACGAAGCAGCGAATCCTCTACGCGGCCGCCGAGCTGTTTCGCCGCAACGGGTACTCCGGGACCGGGCTGAAGCAGATCTCCGAAGCTTCGAACGCGCCGTTCGGATCGCTCTATCACCACTTTCCGGGCGGCAAGGATGAGCTTGCCGAGGACGTCATCCGGCAGGGAGGCGAGTTCTTCCGGGTGCTCGTCGAGACCGTCTTCCTGGCCGAGCCGGATGTCGTCCGCGGGGTGCGCGCCGTGTTCGACGGCGCTGCGGAGACGGTGCGGATGACCGACTACCAGGACGCCTGCCCGATCGCCGTCATCGCGCTCGAGGTCGCCAGCACGGACGAGCGCCTGCGGCTCGCGACGGCGGACGTCTTCGAGAGCTGGATCGCGTCCGGGACCGTCTGGTTCACCGCGGCCGGGTTTCGCAAACGCCGTGCCCGCGAGCTCGCAATCGGGCTGATCGCCGCACTCGAGGGCGCGTTCGTCCTGGCGCGGGCGACGCGCGACACCACGCCGCTGAAGGTCGCCGGCCGGATCATGGCCGAGACGGTCGCGCGCGAGCTCGAGTCGCAGTCCACGTAGCTCCTAGGGTCTCGGCTGTCGTGCTCGCCGAGCGACTCACCGCGCAGCTGCTGTCTGGCCCGCCGGCCACCGGCGTGGTCGCCGTCGCACAGCGCCTGCTCGCGGTGCAGGCGCAGGACCTGCGTGGCGCACGCCTGGCGATCCGCTCGCGGTCCTGCGGTCTCGCGGTGCGCGACGTCGACGTGGCGATGACCGCTGAGCGCTCGATCCTGATCACCTGGCTGAACCGCGGGACGCTGCACCTCGTTCGCCGCGAGGACTACGCGTGGCTGCACGCGCTGACCACGCCGCCGCTGAGCACCGGCAACGCGCGGCGCCTGGAACAGGAGGGCGTGTCGCCGTCCGCGGCCGACCGCGCCGTCGACGTGATCGAGCGGGCGCTGACGGCTGACGGGCCGCTGACGCGCGCGCAGCTGCGCGAGCGGGTCGAGGCCGCCGGCGTCCGCACACAGGGCCAGGCGCTGGTCCACATCCTGGTCCTGGCGACCCTGCGCAGCCTGATCGTGCGCGGCCCGGTCGTCGGCGGTGAGCAGGCGTTCGTGCTCGTCCGCGACTGGCTGGGCGTCCCCGAAGCCGGTCGATCGCGACATGGCGCTCGCCGAGCTCGCCCGCCGCTACCTCGCGGGGCACGGCCCGGCGGACGACCGCGACCTGGCGAAGTGGGCCGGCCTGCCGCTGCGCGACGCACGCGCCGGGCTGAGCGCGATCGCGAGCGAGCTCGACCAGCGCGAGGACGGGCTCGTCGACCTGCGCAGGCGGCCGGCTGCGGCGGAGCTTCCTCCTCCGCGGCTGCTCGGCCCGTTCGATCCGGTCCTGCTCGGCTGGACGTCACGCGAGCCGCTCCTCGGCACCCATCAGGGCGTCGTGACGGTCAACGGCCTGTTCCGGCCGATCGCGCTCGTCGACGGCCGCGCCGCCGGCATCTGGAGCATGCCCCGCGGGGAGGTCGTGATCGAGCCGTTCGGGCGGATCGCGCCGCGCGACGCGAGCGCGCTCGAAGCCGACGCGGAGGACGTCGTGCGGTTCCTCGCGTCCGTGGCAGACTCGCCCGATGCGCCGACAGAACATCGCTGACCCGCAGTTCACCTACGACCCCGAGGATCCGGCGGGCTACCAGGCCGGGATGCTCCGCTTCGGGCCGCAGCTGGGCGCCGAGCAGTCCGGCGCGAGCGTCTACGAGCTGCCGCCCGGCGAGGCGATCTGCCCCTATCACTACGAGCACGGCGAGGAGGAGTGGGTGCTCGTCCTGCACGGCACGCCGGCACTGCGCACGCCCGAGGGCACCGAGACACTCGCGCCGTTCGACGTCGTCTTCTTCCCGCGCGGCCCCGAGGGCGCGCACCAGATCCGCAACGACTCCGGCACGCCGGCACGTGTGCTGATGTGGTCGACGATCCTCTACCCGACCGTCTCGGTCTATCCCGACAGCGACAAGATCGGGATCTGGACCGCCGACAAGGGCGACAACCTGATCGTCGAGCGCTCCAGCGGCGTCGACTACTACCAGGGGGAGACGCCGGGGCTATCGTGAGTGGCGTTCCCGTCGACCACGCCAAACCGCTCACGCTCACCGTTGGATGCACCTTTGGTGTGGCGACTCCGCAGCCGGTCTCGGCCGTGCTTCAGGTTGCGCCGCTGCAGCACGACAGCGAGTTGCGCGCCGAGCGCTGGGAGACGGACGCCGACCACCACGGCTACCTCGACATCTACGGCAACCGCTGCGAGCGCTTCACGATCCCGGCGGGGGTCCTCGCGGATCGTCTACGAGGCCGATGTCGCGCTGACCTGGCCCACGGACCTGATCATCCCCGGCACCCCGGAGACGCCGATCATGGCGCTCCCCGACGAGCACGTCGGATACCTGATGCCGAGCCGCTTCTGCCTGCCGGACGAGCTTGGCCACGAGGCCTGGCAGCGCTTCGGCAACCTCGAGCCCGGCTGGGAGCGCGTGCAGGCGATCGTCGACTTCGTGCACGACCACCTCGAATGGGTCGCCGGCGCGTCGAACCCGTGGACCACGGCCGCCGACGCCTACCGCGCCGGCCAGGGCGTCTGCCGCGACTTCGCGCACCTGGCGATCACGTTCTGCCGCGCGCTGAACATCCCGGCGCGCTACGTGTTCGGGTACATCCCGGAGATCGACGTTCCGCTGCCCGCCGAGCCGATGGACTTCGCCGCCTGGTTCGAGGCCTACCTCGATGGCACCTGGTACACGTTCGACGCCCGCAACAACCGGCGCCGTGTCGGCCGGGTCGTCGTCGGGCGCGGGCGTGACGCCGTCGATGTCGCGCTGATGACGACGTTCGGTCCCGTGACGCTGAACGAGTTCGAGGTGCGCGCCGCCTGAGCGTGCCGTGGGCTGCTGCCGCCTGACGGCGCGGCTGTCGTTACCGTTCTCCTTGGTCAATCGGAGGATGGGGATGCGAGGCGTTGTGCGGGGCCGGGCCGGAATGGTGCTGGCCTTCATGCTCGGGCTGCTGATCGCGACGGCGGGTACCGCCGCCGCGGCGAAGCTGATCACGGGCAAGCAGATCAAGGACGGATCGATCGCGAGCCGCGATCTCTCCAAGAGCGTGCGCGCGCAGATCGCGAAGGCCGCGAAGCCAGGCCCGCAGGGCGAGCCGGGTGCGCCCGGCGCGCGCGGCGAAGCCGGCCCGTCGACCGGGCCGGCCGGCGGCGACCTCGCGGGCAGCTACCCGAACCCGACGCTGCGCGCACCGTCAGTCGTGCAGGTCGCCGACCCCCCGGCCGGCGTCAGCTGCATCCTCACCTACGACACGTTCTGCGGCGCGGTCGCCGACGGCAACGTCTGGGCGGATGCGACGGGCGGCAGCTATGGCCCGCTGCAGTACTTCGTCGAGCCCGGAGGGTTCGTGCAGTTCCAGGGGACCGTCCAGCAGGTCGGCACGCCGAACCCGATCAACGTGGTCTTCTATCTGCCGCCGGGCCGGCGCCCAGGCGTGACGCTGCGTTTCCCGGTCGTGACGATCGCCGGAGGCGCCGTCGGGGGTCACGTGCGGATCGGTGACAACGGCGAGGTCGCGCTGGTCGGCTTCACGCCCCCATCGGCGGACGGCTCGAAGTTCGAGCTCAGCAGCGTGCGCTTCCGCATCGGCAAGTAGGTCCGGTTCAGGCGCGGCGCGCCGGCAGCACGCGCAGCGCCAGCGCGACCGCCGGCCCGATCAGCAGCGCGAAGGCGATCGTCCCGATCCCGGCGACCCCGCCGAGGATCACGCCCGCGACGAGCGCCGTCAGCTCGATCCCGGCGCGCACGCCGGCGATCGGGAATCCCGTCCGCAGGTGGATGCCCGTCATCAGCCCGTCACGCGGTCCGCGGCCGAGTGCGGCGTTGATGTAGATGCCGCTGCCGACGCCGACGAGCGCGATCCCGCCGAGCATCAGCGCCCAGCGCGCGAGGATCGAGTCGGGCGTGCTCAGCAGGTCGGCGGTCACGCCGAGCGCGATGCCGACGACGATCGCGTTCATGAGCGTCCCGAGCCCCGGCCGTTCGCGCAGCGGGATCCAGATCAGCAGGACGATGAAGCTCAGCACGATCGTCGCGGTGCCGATGTTCCAGCCCGTCTGCTCGGCGACGCCGCCGGCGAGCACCGTCCAGGGAGAGTTGCCCAGCTCGGCGACGACGAGCAGCGCCTCGCCGCTGCCGAACAGCCACAGGCCGATCAGCAGCCGCGTGAATTGCGCCGGATTCGTGCGCCAGCCGGACGAGCTCAGGGCCTCGATGCGCTCGTCGACCTCGGCGAGCGCATGCGGCTCGTGCAATTGGACGGGCACGCGCCCATCCTCGCAAAGCCCCTTGCATGACCTGGCCCGCCCATGCGAACATGCGTTCGATCGTGATCGTCTGTGTCCTGTTGCCCCGGTTCGAGCTCGCCATCGCCGCCGGCGGGCGCGCGGCACTCGCGCAGGGACCGATGGCGCTGGCGCCCGAGCCGGGGCGCGAGCAGGTCGTCGGGGAGGTCTCCCATGCCGCTGAGGCGCTCGGCATCCACCCGGGGATGCGACTCGGGGAGGCGCTGGCACGCGCGCCGCGGCTGGCGCTGACGCCGCCGGACCCGGTCGGGGTCGCCGATGCCTGGGAGCGCGTGCTCACGCGCCTGGAGGCGGTCGGCGCCGCAGTCGAGAGCGACCGCTCGGGGTCCGCGTGCTTCGAGGCTCGTGGCCTGCGGCGGCTGCATGGCGGCTCGCTCGACGGCACCGTCGAGGCGGTGCGCGCGGCGCTGCGGCTGCCCGCGCGGATCGGCGCGGGGCCTTCGCGGTTCTGTGCGGTTGCGGCCGCCACCCGCGCCCGTACGCGGCGCGCGCACATCGTCCAGGGCGCGGAGGATCTGGCGGGCGAGCCGGTCGCCCTGCTGCGCCGCCGCGCGGAGACCGCGCACCTGCCGCTCGAGCTGCAGCGCCTGGGGATCACCACGCTCGGCGCGCTCGCGGCGCTGCCGCGCGCCGCCATGGCCGATCGCTTCGGCCCGGCCGGGATGCTCGCTCACGACCTCGCGCACGGAGCGGACACGCCGCTGCGCCCACGTGTCCCGCGTGAGGCGCTGGAGGAGACACTCGACCTGGAGGAGTCCGCCTCCGGCGAGCAACTCGAGCGCGCGCTCGGCCTGCTCGTCGATCGCCTGCTGGCCAGGCCCGACCGTCGCGGCCGGGTGCTGCGCACCGCGATCCTCTCGGCGCGGCTGGTCGAGGGCGGCACGTGGCGCGAGCGGACCGTCTTTCGCGAGCCGACCGCGGATCCGCTGCGGATGCGCCTGGCGCTCGCCGCGCGCCTGCGTCTGCTGCCCGCGCCGGCGGAGTCGCTGCGCCTGACCGCCGAGCAGCTCAGCTCGGCATCGGCTGACGGGCCGGCGCTGTTCGACGTGCCCGCGGTGCGCAGGGCCGACCGGCTGCGCGAGGCGGTGCGCCAGGCGCGCGCGGTCGGCGGGCCGGAAGCCGCGCTGCGGGTGCTCACGATCGATCCCGACTCGCGGATCCCCGAGCGCCGCGCGGTGCTGACGCCGTTCGAGGGGTGAGCGGCGGTGGTGCCGAGCGCCAGGAGACTCGCCGAGCCGGCCCTCGCACGGGTGCTCGCAGGCGCCGGCGGCCGCCCGATCGACGTGGACGGGCACGAGGTCATCTCGGTGCGCGAATCCTGGCTCGTCGAGGACCGCTGGTGGACCGCGCGACCGCTGCGCCGCCGCTACTGGGAGGTCGTCACGATCGACGGCCGCGACCTCGTCGTCTTCCGCGACCTCGTCGGGGGCCGCTGGTTCCGGCACCGCTGACGCGCTTTCTACGCGCCCTCGTGACGGTCACGCGGTTGTCCCGTCACCGCGTCCGCGACACGGTCACGCGGTGCGGGATTCCGGGCAGTCGACGATCGAATATTGCGTGCTCGTCCTCGTTGCGGTCGCGGTGCTCGGCGCGGGCGCGGTGGGTCTGCACGAGAGCGGGATCGCGGAGGCGTTCATCGCGCAGATCGAGCGCGCGATCTGCCGCGTCGGGGGCGGCGAATGCCGTGAGCCGCCCGAGCCGTGCGTGACCAGTTCGACGGCGACGAGCGACGACACGAATGTGCGGCTGGGGATCCTGCGCCTGCGCGGCGGGCGCACGCTGCTGCGCGAGCGGCGCTCGGACGGCAGCGAGCGGGTGACGCTGATGAAGCGCAGCGGCGCGGGCGGCGGCCTGGCCCTGGGCGGCGACGTCGGTGTCGGGACCTGGGTGCTGGGCGGGCGCCTGGACGGCATGATCGAGATCCGCGGCGGGCGCGGGCAGGTGTGGACGCTGCGCTCAGCGCGCGAGGCCGACACGCTGGTGCGGGCGCTCGTCGCGCGCCCGGAGGCCAGGACGCACAACCCGCGGCTGCGCGTTCGCCGGCGCAAGCAGCTGCCCGCGCCGGACGTCGTCTTCAGCGACCACGGCCTCGGGACGACGATCTCCGGCGGTCTCGAACGGATCGGCCTCTCGCTGGACGCCGAGGACCTCTCCACGACCAGGACCGATCGCCGCAGCGGTGAGCGCACGCTGTTCATCCGCCGGCGCAACGAGGTGCTCGCGAGCGTGGGCGTCGTCGGCCCGCTGGGCGCTGAGGGCGGCGCGCGAA
Source organism: uncultured Actinomycetes bacterium (assembly GCA_963821685.1). Classification (GTDB taxonomy): domain Bacteria; phylum Actinomycetota; class Thermoleophilia; order Solirubrobacterales; family Solirubrobacteraceae; genus F1-60-MAGs163. The sequence goes on from CAWGEW010000003.1 coordinate 217,697, forward strand.
GCGACGAGCGGGCGGCGCTCGTCATCGACGCTCGCGGCCGTCCGCTGCGCCTCTCCGTGACCGGCGTCCGGCGCGTCCAGGCGGGTGTGCAGCTGCCGGGCCCGCTGCGGACGCTCGCGGCCGGCCGGCTGCCGCTGCGCCAGGGCCGCGTCGTCGAGACCGAGCGGCGCCTGGACCTCAGCGATCCCGCAAATCTCGCCGCTGCCGGCGCCTTCATGCGGGCACTCCGCGACCCCCGCCTGCTGCTCGGCCCCGCATTCGCGGTGTCCGACGCACTGCGTCGCCGGCTCGACGCGGCGGGGGAGACGCGGATGCGCGTCTACGCGCTGGACGTCCGCCACACCGGGGCGCACGCCGGTCTCGACCTCGGCCTCGGTCTCGGCGGCGGGTACGAGCACGCGGTCGAGACCGCGCGGCTGATCGGCGCCACGGAGCGCGAAGCCGGCGGCGTGTGGCGCCAGCGCGACGACTGCCTGCTGGCGGCGTGAGGCGCCTAGGCGCGTGGAGGACAGCCGGGGTCGGCGAGCGACAACGAGCGTTGGACCGGCGCGCGCCCATCGATGGCGATCTTGAGCGGGATGCAGACGGGCAGCTTGCGGTAGACGAACCCGCCGGACCAGAAGGTGACCGGGCGTCCGTCCGCGCTGCTCTGCGACCGCCGGCCGCTGCAGGCGGTGAACGTCATCTCGTCGTAGGGGGTGTTGCGGATCGTGGCTCGCCGTCCGTCGGCGGGGTGGGTGTAGGCGAGACGGGCGTCACGCCGGCCGGACGGCCTGATCGTGATCGTCACCTTGTGACCGGCACGCACCAGCACGGGCATCTTCCACCAGCCACGGCCGTAGCGGTTGATCTCGTTGGGTGTCAGGGCGCCCGCGCCGACACCGCCGATGATCGCCAGCGGGCCGACGACCAGGTTCCCCGGGGTGGTGTAGGCCGCCGGAAAGCGTGCGCCCGACTGTTCGGCGCACCCCACGACCGCCGGCGTCGCCGGCTTCACGGCCTCGGCGTCGTCACCGCAGCCTGATGCGGCCGCCATCGCGACGAGCAGCGCAGGCAATCCGGCGAGCGCGCGCACCCGATGAGCGTAAATGCGGAGCCGGTCTCACGTGCCGGTCGTTCATTCCCCCGGCGAACATGCGAACATACGTTCGTGCCGTACGTCGAGCTCCATTGCCACTCGGCTTTCTCGTTCCTCGACGGGGCGTCGCTGCCCGATGAGCTCGTCGGGACTGCGGTGCAGGGCGGGCACACGGCGCTGGCGCTGACCGACCACGACACGGTCAGCGGCTCGATGGAGTTCGCGCAGGCGGCGCGGCAGCTCGGCCTGCGCGCGATCCACGGGGCGGAGATCACCGTGCTCGACCAGACCGGCGATGCGATCGAAGATGCCCGTCATCTGACGCTGCTCGTCCGTGACGCGGCGGGCTGGGCCAACCTCTCCCGGCTGCTCACACGCGCCTGGGCGCACACGCGCGAGGGCGACGCGCGCCGTTCGCTCGGCGCGCCCTCGGTGACGCTCGCCGACGTCGAGGAGCACGCCGAGGGGCTCGTCTGCCTGAGCGGCTGTGCCCGCCGCGGGGTCCGTGACGAGCCGACGATGCGCCGTCTGCTCTCCGCCTTCGGCCGCGACGCCTTCCGCGTGGAGTTGCAGCGCCCGTTCGCCCGCCACGACCGCACGCTGAATCGCGGTCTCGCCGGGCTCGCCGAGCGCCTGCGCGTGCCCTGCGTGGCGACCGGCAACGTCCACGCGCACACAGCGTTGCGCGCGCGGTTGCAGGACGCCCTCGTCGCGGTGCGCGAGCACACGACGCTCGACGCCTCCGAGCCGCTGCGCCGCGGCAACCACGCGCACGTCCTGGCCTCGCCCGCCGCGATGGCCGCGCGCTTCGAGGACCACCCCGATGCGGTGGAGGAGAGCGGACGGCTCGCCGAGACGCTGACGTTCGACCTCACGCACGACCTCGGCTACCGCTACCCCGGGGCCGAGGACGACGGCGCCGATCGCGATCTCGCGCAGGCCTGCCGGGTCAGCTTCGAGGACCGCTACCCGCCGGATCACCGCCTGCGCGACGAGGCGACCGCGCGCCTGAGCGAGGAGCTGGCGCTGATCGCGCAGCTCGGGCTGTCGGGCTTCTTCCTGCTGCACCGCGACATGCTCGAGCTCGCGCGTGAGGTCGCAGCCGAGGTCCGTGGCCCGGACACCGCTCGCGCGCTGCTGCCTCCCGGCCGCGGGCGCGGGTCCTCGGTCTCGTCGATCGTCTGTTACCTCACCGGCCTCTCGCACGTCGATCCGGTCGCGAACAAGCTCTTCCTCGGCCGCTTCCTCAACGACGAGATCACCGCGCTGCCGGACATCGACCTCGACTTCCCGCGCGATGTGCGCGAGCGGCTGATCCCGCGCATCCACGAGCGCTACGGCCGCGACAAGTCCGCGCTCGTCGCCGCCTTCCCGACCTACCGCGCGCGCGGCGCGATCCGTGAGCTCGGCAAGGCGCTGGGCCTGCCACCGGGGGAGATCGAGCGCGTCGCGCGCGGCTCGGAGGGCTGGTCGGCGCACACCGTCGACCGCGACATCGTCACGGCGCTCGGGGCCGAGCGGCTCGCCAGCGATGGCCAGGCGGGGCGCTGGCGGCACCTCGCCACGCTCGCCGACCAGGCGCACGGTCTGCCGCGCCATCTCTCCCAGCACTCCGGCGGGATGATCGTCGCGACCCGCCCGCTCGTGGACTGCTGTCCCGTCGTGCCCGCCGCCATGGAGGGCCGGCAGATCGCGATGTGGGACAAGGACTCGTGCGCCGACGCGGGCTTCCTGAAGATCGACCTGCTCGGCCTCGGCATGCTCTCCGCCGTCGAGCGCTGCGTCGATCAGATCGCGGAGCGCCGCGGCGAGCGGATCGACCTCTCGCGGATCGCCTACGACGACCCCGCGGTCTACGAGACGATCCAGCGCGCCGAGACGACCGGGGTCTTCCAGATCGAGAGCCGCGCCCAGATGGCGTCGCTCATGCGCACGCGGCCGGAGAACCTCGACGACCTGACGATCCAGGTCGCGATCGTGCGTCCCGGCCCGATCCAGGGCGGCGCGGTCAACCCCTACATCGAGCGGCTCCAGCGCCTGCGCGCCGACCCCGGCTACCAGGTGCCCTACGAGCACCCCTCGCTCGAGCCGGTGCTGCGCGACACGCTCGGCACGATCATCTTCCAGGACCAGGTGATCGAGGTCGCGATGGCGTTCGCCGGCTTCTCCGCGGGGGAGGCCGAGGGCCTGCGCCGTGCGATGAGCCGCAAGCGATCGGCCGAGGCGCTCGAGGCCTACCACCAGCGCTTCGTCGAGGGTGCGTCGTCGCGCTGGGACGACGTCGACGAGGCGCTCGCCGAGCGCGTCTTCACGATGATCGCCGGCTTCTCCGGGTTCGGCTTCCCGAAGGCGCACGGCGCCGCGTTCGGCCTGCTTGCCTACCAGTCGACCTGGCTGCGCGTGCACTACGGCCCGGAGTTCCTCGCTGCGCTGCTGGACGAGCAGCCGATGGGCTTCTACCCGCCCGACGCACTCGTTCACGAGGCTCAGCGGCGTGACATCGAGGTGCTCCCGCCGGACGTCAATGCCAGCGCTGTCGGCTGCACCGTGACCCCTGATGGCGCGGTCCGGATCGGGCTCGGGTACGTCCTCGGCGTGAAGGCCGAGGAGGTGCAGGCGCTGGTCGCCGAGCGCGAGGCCGGGGGAGCCTTCAGCTCACTCGAGGACCTGGCATCGCGTGCGGGAGCGGGCGGGCCGGCGCTGGCGAAGCTCGCCTGGTCGGGCTCCGCCGACGGCCTTGTCGGCGAACACCGCTACGCACGGCGCGAGGCGCTCTGGCGCCTGGGGGTCGCGGCGCCCCCGGTGGCCTCCGGGCGTCACGGCACGCAGCTGTCGCTGGGCCTCGACCTGCCCGCGGCGCCGGCACTCGATCCGCTCGGCGACTGGGACGCGATGCTCGCCGACTACTCGACGACCGGGTTGACCACGACCAGGCACCCGCTCGGGCTGCTGCGTCCCGGGCTCAGCGCCCGCGGGGCGGCGATGAGCGCCGATCTGGGCACGATCGCGCATGGCACGCGCGTGCGGATCGGTGGACTGGTCGTGGCTCGCCAGCGCCCGGGCACGGCCAGCGGTGTCTGCTTCATGCTGCTCGAGGACGAGCACGGGACGATCAACCTCGTCATCCCGCCCGCCGTCTACGAGCGTCACCGGCTCGTCGTTCGCACCGAGCCGCTCGTGCTCGCCGAAGGCGTCCTGGAGCGCTATGCGGCCGGTGGCGGCGCCATCAACGTGCTGGTACGCCGGATTCACGCGCTCGACTCCCCGGACCGGCCGCTGGCCGAGGTCAAGGACTTCTCACCCCTGGACGAGCGCGACAGCGAGCATCAGACACGCGAAAGCGGTGCTGCGGCAGCCGCCGGAGGGGCCGCCGGCTTCCGCGCCGTGGCCCCGCCCGTCATGTCCTTTGCACAGGGGCGCAGGCGCTGAATCGTCCGCTCGCCGGTGCCCTGACGATGCCATCCGGGGTCCTCGCGGTGTAACGTGCCGCGCCGATGATCGCCTTCGTCGTAGTTGTCGCCGCCTTCGTCACCATCGGCCTCGTCGTGGTGGCCGCCGCCTTCAGCGGCGGTCGCCGTCGCGCACGCAACGCGGAGCCCTCGCGGGGCGCCAACAGGCTGCTCTACACCGGCATCGCGATCGTCTGCGTCGGCATCGGGCTCGGCGTGCCGCTGCTGATCATGATCGGCAACGCCGACAACGCCGACCGCGACGCCACCGGCGTGCATGGTCTCACCGCGAACCAGGCGAAGGGCCGCGAGCTGTTCGCGGCCAACTGCGCCACCTGCCACACGCTGGAGGCATCGAACTCGGTCGGAGCGACCGGTCCGAACCTCGACGCGCTGCGCCCGGCCGCCGGCCTGGTCGAGAACGCGATTCTCGTCGGTCGCGCACGCGGCTCCGGGAACATGCCCGTCGCGCTGCTGACCGGCGCCGACGCCAAGCACGTGGCCGCCTACGTCGCCGCGGTCGCGGGACACGGCGATCTCGCTGACGCGCATACCGCCACCGCGGCGCCCACGCCCGGCTCCTAAGAAGGTCTTTCAGAAAGCCTGGCGCGCGGATGCGGCGCCCCCGCGGCGCCGGATCGGCACGCGGTTTCTTGCCGATGCCACCGGCATCGGCTTCGAAACCGCGCACCGCCCGCCATCCACGGGAACACCACCCCGCACCCCAGTCTCATTCTGAACGACCTTCCAAGCCGCCTGAAACGCCGCGCCGCCGCCGCGCCCGCTAGCCTGGGCGCGCAAGGAACCGCTGAGTTTGCGTGAGGTCGATCGTCGAAAGGCGGTCACCGACCGCGGAGCGGGGGACCCACGAACTGGGGCGAATCGCCGGGAAACCGGTGTAGCGCGACTCTTTCAGCGCGAGCCCGTCAGCTAACCCCGTAGGCAGACGAAAGAGGACGAGCACCAATGTCACAGCCTGAGGCCCGCGCCTGGTGGGCCGATGTCGAAGACCTACGGGAACAGATCGAGAGCCGCCGCGAGGCCGAGCTCGATTCCGCGTCGCCGGTCGCGCTGCGCCTCGTCTCGGACGACGGCCCGCCGGCTGTCGCCACACCCCGGCGCACCGTGCAGATCACGGGGCGCCCAGCCCAGGCGCCAGTCCCGCGCCCACTGATGGTGGAGCGCCAGCGGCAGCCGCGCGCACTCGATGCCGCCACGCGCCGGCCCGACCGCATCGCCGGCTGGGCCGCGCTGCTCGGGCTCGTGCTCGTGCTGGTCTCGACAGCAATGCACTAGGGCGCAGCTGCTTCCAGCGGCGTGCCGAACCGGTCGGCAAGCGCCGCTCGCAGGGCGACCGCGGCCGGGCGAACGCCCGAGTCATTGGTCTGGTGCATCGGTCGGTCCGTATCTGGGTATGACCGCCGGGATCGAGGACTTGCGCTTCCCGGTACACTTACGAACAGTAAGCAACATGCAGGAAGCCAGGCGACCGGACCGCTCTCAACCCGTCTTGCGAGGACCAGCCATGACTGCCATCAGCCGCTTCCCAGTCCACGACGAGCTCAGCGCTCCGGAGGGCTCCGTGCCCGTCCTTCGCGGTGCGCTGGCAACTGCCGGCCAGCTGCCGAACTTCCTCGGCGTTCTCGCCGGGTCACCGGCCGCCCTGCGCGGCTACGCGCGCCTGCGCTCGGAGCTGCGCCACGGCGCGCTCGAGCCGCGCACGCTCGAGCGGATCTCGCTCGCCGTCGCCGAGCACCGCGGCTCGGACCCGGGCATCGCGATGCACAGCCGTTCCGCGCGCCTTGCGGGGCTGACGTTCGACGAGATCGCCGCCGCGCGCCACTTCAGCTCGTCTGATGAGCGTGAGCTGGCGCTGCTGACCTACCTGCGCTCGCTGATCGAGGAGCGCGGCCGTCCGCCCGTGCATCTCCACGAGGAGGCGCGCGAGGCCGGCTGGACCGACGAGCAGCTGCTCGAGGCGATCGCGTTCGTCGCGCTGGAGACCTTCACCGCGCTGATCAACGTCGCCGGCGACGTGCCGGTCGACGGCTCGAACGAGCAGGCGCGCCTGATGGCCGCCTGAGCGCAGCCGGCCGGTCGTCGTCTCGTCATGGATGTCATCGCAGGTTCCGCAGCCGCGGCCACGAGGAAGATCCCGCCGCCGCCCGGCCGGTCGGCGTGCTGCCCGCTCTACCACGAGGCGATCGAGCTGATCGGCCGTCGCTGGACGGGCGCGATCATCGCCGTCCTGATGAACGCGCCGCAGCCGCTGCGGTTCTCGGAGATCGGGGCCGCCGTGCCGCAGCTGTCGGACCGGCTCCTGTCCGAGCGCGTCAAGCAGCTCGAGGAGCGCGGGCTGGTCGTGCGCGACGTCGAGCCGGGGCCGCCCACGCGCGTCACCTACCGGCTCAGTGAGATGGGCCGCGACCTCGCGCCGGCGCTCGAGCAGCTCGCGGGCTGGGCGCGGCGCTGGCTCGCGGACTAGCTGATCCGGCTGGTTCCTTCCACAACCATCTAGATTGCTGGCATGGCAGACCCCAAGCCGACCAGCGCCGACGACGTCAAGGCCATCTGCGAGGAGCGGAACATCCGCTTCATCCGCTTCTGGTTCACCGACATCCTCGGCCAGCTGAAGTCGTTCTCGATCGGCAAGGACACGCTCGACGACGCGTTCGAGGGCGGCATGGGCTTCGACGGCTCGTCGATCACCGGCTTCAACGCGATCGAAGAGTCGGACATGATCGCGATGCCCGACCCGTCGACGTTCGCCGTGCTGCCCTGGCGCCCCGAGGAGCAGGGCGTCGGCCGCATGTTCTGCGACATCGTGACGCCTGAGCGGACGCCGTATGAGGGTGACCCGCGGCATGTGCTGCGCCGCGCGATCAGCCGTGCGACCGAGATGGGCTTCGACACCTTCAACGTCGGGCCCGAGCTCGAGTACTTCCTCTTCAAGGACAAGAACGGCACCGAGGTCCTCGACGAGGGTGGCTACTTCGACCTGACGACGCTCGACGCCGGCTCCGACGTGCGCCGCGAGACGGTCCTCGCGCTCGAGCAGCTCGGCATCGAGGTCGAGTACAGCCACCACGAGGTGGGGCCGAGCCAGCACGAGGTCGACATGCGCTACGCCGACGCGATGAAGATGGCGGACGACTGCATGACCTACCGCATCACGGTCAAGGAGTTCGCGATGAAGTACGGCTGGCATGCCACGTTCATGCCGAAGCCGCTGTTCGGCGAGAACGGCTCCGGGATGCACACCCACATGTCGCTCTTCAAGGACGGCCGCAACGCCTTCTTCGACGAGGCCGACCCGTACTACCTCAGCGACATCGGCAAGGCGTTCATCGCCGGGCAGCTGCGTCACGCGCGCGAGATGAGCGCGATCTTCGCCCAGTGGGTCAACAGCTACAAGCGCCTGGTGCCCGGGTATGAGGCGCCGGTCTACGTCGCGTGGTCGCGGCGCAACCGCTCGGCGCTCGTGCGCGTGCCGCTCTACCACCCCGGCAAGGAGCAGGCGACGCGGATGGAGCTGCGCTGCCCCGACCCGGCGTGCAACCCGTACCTGACCTTCGCCGTGCTGCTGCAGGCGGGGCTGGAGGGCATCGAGAAGGGCTACGAGCTGCCCGAGCCGATGGAGCAGAACCTCTACCACCTGGCATCGGATGAGCGCCGCCGGCTGGGGATCGAGCAGCTGCCCGAGACGCTCGGCGAGGCGATCGACCTCGCCGCCGACAGCGAGCTGGTGCTGCGCGCGCTCGGCGAGCACACGTTCAACCGCTACGTCGAGATCAAGCGCCAGGAGTGGGAGGACTACCGCGTGCAGGTCACGCAGTGGGAGCTCGACCGCTACCTGCCCGTCCTCTGAGGACGGCTGCGGCTCAGCCGAAGGTCGTGATGACCGTCGTGCTGCCGGTCAGGCGCGGCGCCGTGTTCGCGTGGTACGTGCGGCTGAAGTCGACCTGCACCTTCCACGTGCCGGCCGGGATGTTCTTCGCCGGGATCCCGGGGGCCTTGCGCTTGAGCGTGCCGCACGGGCCCTTGGGGACGCCGAAGCGGTAGTTCGCGTAGGTCTTGCCGTTGTGGCGGAAGTGGCCGTAGATCGGCTTCCCGGGCCGCTGGAACAGGCCGCTGAAGGTCCAGGTCCGCTTCGCGCGCGGGCTCTTGAAGCCGGTCGAGGTCGCGAATACGGCCGTCGCCACGTTGACGTCGACGCTCGCCACGGTGTTCGTGGTCGGGTCGGTCGCCGTGACCGTGAACGTCTTGCTGGCAGGCTTGGCGGTGCCGAGCAGCGGAGCCTTCACCGTGCCCTGGAAGGTGCCGTCGACGGTGGCCGAGAAGCTCAGCGCGATCTGCTCTCCCGCGAGCTCGATCGGCGCCTGCGTTGCGAATCCCGCGCCGGTCAGGCCCATGTCGAGGCCCTCGACGAAGCAGGCCTGACTGGCGGTCAGCGTCGCCGCAGACGCCGGGGCCGCGGCGATCAGCAGGGTGGCGCCGAACGCGGCGATCAGGGCGTTGCGGGGCGCGCGCATGCGCTGGAGCCTAGATGATCGATCCCGCCGCTCGGCCACCACTGGATCAAGCGTCTACTCCTTGCGTGCCAGCTTCGACGGCCACCAGATCCTGCTGCCGATGTCGAGCACGAGCGCGGGGACCAGCGTCGAGCGCACGACGAAGGTGTCGAGCAGCACGCCGAACGCGATCACGAAGCCGATCTCGGTCAGGAACACGAGCGGGAGCACCGCCAGCACCGCGAACGTGCCGGCCAGCACGATGCCCGCCGACGTGATCACGCCGCCCGTCACGGCGAGGCCGCGCAACATGCCCTCGCGCGTCCCGTGCTGCTCGGACTCCTCGCGCACGCGGGCCATCAGGAAGATGTTGTAGTCGATGCCCAGCGCGACGAGGAAGACGAACGCGAACAGCGGGAGCGATGGGTCGCTCCCGGGGAACCCGAAGAGCAGGTCGTAGACGACGTAGCTGACCCCCAGCGACGCCGCGAACGACAGCACGACCGTCCCCATCAGCAGCACCGGCGCGGCGATCGCTCGCAGCAGCAGCATCAGGACGATGAAGACGACCAGCAGGATCAGCGGGATGATCACGCGGTTGTCGCGTGCCGACGCCGCCCGCAGATCACGTTCGATCGCGGTGCTGCCGCCGACGAGCACGTCGGCGCCGCCCGCCTGCTTCGCCGCCGAGCGGACCTTCGGGATGATGTCGTAGGCCTTCGTCGAGTACGGGTCGATCGTCAGCGAGGCCTTCAGGTAGGTGCCCGGGGCGCCCTTCTGGACGACGACGACGTCGGAGACGCCGGGGACGGCCCGCACGGCCTGCTCGACGGCCGCGACCTTCGCAGCGTTCGGGAACGACGATGTCCGTCGGCGCGTTGTCGCCGCTCGGGAAGGACTTCGACAGCAGCTTCTGGCCCGCCACGGACTCGACGTCGCCGCGGAACGAGTTGCTCTGCGTCAGGCCGGACGAGTAGTTCAAGAGCCCCAGTGCCATCACGGCGAGCAGCAGCGTCGTGAGGATCCAGACGCGGCGCGGGCGGCGCGCGATCCAGTCGCCCCACTGCCGCCAGCGGCCATGCGTGGAGTCGACCTCGTGCACGGTGTCGCTGAAGCGGTGCTCGATGCGGCGGAAGCGCGCCCGGAACGAGCCGCCGAAGACGCGCAGTGCGATCCCGGCGACGAGCACCACGACGAACGTGACCGGGACCGGGACGCCGATCGCGGCGAGGACGCCGAGGACGACGCCGAGGTTCAGGAGCATCGCCAGGCCGAAGCCCACGCGCGTCGCGACGTGCCGGGGCGGGGGCGTGGCGTCGGGCGCGTCGGCCCCGTCCGGGCCGTAGGGGACGTACGGCCAGAACGCGCGGCGGCCGAAGATCGCGAGCATCGCGGGCAGCAGCGTCAGCATCGCGACCATCGCCGTGAGCACGCCGATCGCCCCGAGCGGGCCGAGGCCCGCCGTGCCGTTGACCTCGGCGAAGGTGAGGCACAGGAGCGCCAGGACGACGGTGACCGCGGACGCCAGGACCGCCGGCCCGGAGGCGCTGAACGCGTTCGCCAGCGCCGCGTGCTTGTCCTGTGTGTGCCGCAGCTCCTCGCGGTAGCGGGCGACGAGCAGCAGCGCATAGTCGGTCCCCGCGCCGAGCACGAGGATCGACATGATCGACGAGGACTGGCCGTTGACGTTCACGCCGGCGACCTGGTTCGCCATCCAGCCGAAGCTGCGGCTGGCGACCTCGGCGAAGATCACGGTGCCGAGCGGGATCCAGAGGAACAGCGGGCTGCGGTAGATCGCCGCGAGCAGGAAGAAGACGAGCGCGAGCGCGGCGACCAGCAGCGTCCCGTTGATGTTCTCGAACACCTTGATGCCGTCGGCTGAGAATCCGGCCGATCCGGTGACCTTGACCTGCAGGCCGCCGCCCGGGTCGCTGATGCGGTCACGGACGTCCGTGACGGGGTCGAGGATCGTGTCGCCTTCGCCGTTCGTGGCGATGTCGGCGAGCAGCAGCGCGGAGTCACCGTCCTTCGACAGGCGGGGAGCCCCGAACGGACCGGTCGCTGGCAGCTTCAGCGCGTTGAGCTCCGTGCGGTCGGCGGCGATCTTCTGCTTGTCGGCCGCGGTCAGGCCGCCGTCGCGCCGGTAGACCGCGACGATCGTGACGGTCTCCGAGCCCTGGATCTGCTTCGTCGCAGCGAGTGCCTTCGTCGACTCGGCGCTCTCCGGGAGGTACGAGGCGGAGTCGTTGCGCTCGACGTCGGAGAACTTGCCGGGCAGATTGGCCGCGCCGAATCCGAAGACGGTGACGACCCAGATTGCGAGCACGACCCACTTCGCGCGTCGCCCGGTCGACAGCGTGAGGAGCTTCTTCATCCAGGGCGTTCTAGCAGCGCGCGCAACGTCTCCTCGCCGGAAACGGGTGCACGGCATGCGAAACGCTCACAGACGTAGGCGGCGGCCTCGCCGTCGAGCGCGTGCCGTCCCTCGAGCAGTGGGACGCGCGAGTGCTGCGGGTCATCGTCGGCGCGGCCGGCGAGCACGAGCCGCGGGTGCAGCTCGGAGCGAACGACGCGCGCGAGCGCGGTGACGCCGTCGGCCGGGCCGACCAGCGCGACCTCGCGCGTCGGGCCGACGTGCAGGTCGATCGCCTGGAGCGTGTGCGCAAACGCCTGCGGGTGCTGCGTGCACAGCGGATGCGCGAGCCGTAGATGGCTCATCGCCGCGTCCTCGTAGTGCGCCTCACCGGTCAGCAACCCGAGTCGCAGCAGGCCGAGCGCGGCCGAACCGGCGCCGGACGGGATCGGTGCGTCCTCGAGCTCCTTGCGCCGCGCGACCAGCTGCTCGCCGTCGTCGGGCGTCGAGAAGAACCCTCCGTGCTCGGCGTCGGCGAAACGCGTGAGCAGCGTGTCCGCGGCGTCGCGTGCTGCCTCGAACCAGCGTTCATCGAACGTCGCCTCGTAGAGCGCCAGCAGCGCCTCGAGCAGGAACGCATGGTCCTCGAGGAATGCCGGGGTCTTGGCTTCGCCGCGGTTGTAGGTGCGCTGCAGCCGGCCGTCGGCGTCGCGCTGGACTTCGAGCAGGAACGTCGCCGCCGCACCGGCGGCGGCGAGGTAGTCGGGCCGCTCGAGCGCGGCGCCCGCGTCAGCGAGCGCGCTGATCATCAGGGCGTTCCAGCTGGCGACGCGCTTGTCGTCGGTCGCCGGGCGCACGCGGCGCTCACGCACCTCCAGCAGGCGGGCGCGGATCCGCTCACGGGTCGCGGCGTCCGGCTCGGCCCCGCGCGACTCGAGCACGTTCGCGCCCGCCGGGCCTTCCGCGAAGTTGCCGGCGTCGGTGGCGCCGAACCAGTCGATTGCCGCGTCCGCGTCTGCTCCCAGGGCGCTCACGAGCTCTGCGGTCGTCCAGACGTAGAACTTGCCCTCGACGCCTTCGGAGTCGGCGTCGAGCGAGCTGTAGAAGCCGCCGTCGGGCGCCTGCATCTCGCGCAATGCCCAGTCGAGGGTCTCCTCACAGGTGCGGCGCAGCACCGCGTCGCCCGATGCCAGCGCGCCGTGCAGATACGCCCGTGCCAGCAGCGCGTTGTCGTAGAGCATCTTCTCGAAGTGCGGCACGGTCCAGGTCGCGTCGACGCTGTAGCGCGCGAAGCCGCCGCCGACCTGGTCGTGGATCCCGCCGGATGCCATCGAGCGCAGCGTCTGCAGCGCCGTCGCGTGCTCCCCGCGCGCGAGCAGGAACTCGATCACGCTCGAGGCCGGGAACTTGGGGGCCCGGCGGCCCCAGCCGCCGTTGACGCTGTCGTAGATCGACTGCAGGCCCGCGACCGCCTCGTCGAGCAGCGCCGGGCCGATCGGGTCGGGCGAGGGCCGCAGGCGTGCCCCGCCGCTGAGACGCTCGACGGCCTGCGTGGCGTCGGCGACGATCTCCGCCCGCCGCTCGCGCCAGCCCTCGGCGACCGCGAGCAGCACCTGATGCCAGGACGGCAGCCCGTGACGCGGCTGCGGCGGGAAGTAGGTCCCGCCGTAGAACGGCACCTGCGCCGGCGTCAGGAAGACGTTCAGCGGCCAGCCGCCCTGGCCGGTCATGACCTGGACGGCCTCCATGTAGAGCGCGTCGACGTCGGGGCGCTCCTCGCGATCGACCTTGATGCAGACGAAGTGCTCGTTCATCAGCGCCGCGGTCTCGGCGTCCTCGAAGCTCTCGCGCTCCATCACGTGGCACCAGTGGCACGCCGCGTAGCCGATCGACACGAGGATCGGCATGTCGTGCTCGCGGGCACGGTCGAGCGCCTCCGGGCCCCATGCCTGCCAGTCGACGGGGTTCTCGGCGTGCTGCAGGAGGTACGGCGACGTCTCCCGGGCCAGCGCGTTGGCCACGGCTCAGCCGGCCGCGCGCAGCGCGGGATTCGCGAACTTCGGCAGCGCGAGCCAGCGGGCCATCGACGTTCGCGACCGCGAGGCCACACGCGCCGACTCGGCGGCCTGGACGCGGCGGCCTCCGAGCACGCCGCGAGCGGTGCCGGTGCTGTCGATGTCGAGCCGGCCGCGCGCGGCGGCGGGCCCGGTGACGAAGAGCTTCGACGTCTGCCCGGTCTCGAGCGTGTAGGCACCGGTGATGCGCACCCCGGGAACGTACGACACGGACTGCAACTCGACGGTGTTCCCGTCCACGGTCGCCACGCCGCCGCGCAGGCCACCGGTGCGCGAGCCGCTGGTGACGGAGCGACCCGCAGCGATCGCGTCGCCGATCAGCTGCCGGCGGACGTCGTTGAGGGTGGCGCGGACGGCGGCGACGGTGCGCAGCGCCTTCGTGCCGCCGGCGAGCGACGAGAGCTTCAGCGGCGGCCGTGGCGTCGGGCTGATCGGCGAGGACTTCGGCTGACAGGTGCTCACGGTGTTCGCGGCGAACGCGGCGAGCTCATCGTCGGCGCAGCCACCGAGGTCGCTGCCCAGGACCGAATGGCCGGTGCCCGGGACCGGGACGATGCGCGCCGCCGGGATCGCGCTGGCGACCTGGCGCGCCTGCTCGAGCGGCGTGCGCAGGTCGGCTGCGCCCTCGAACACGAGCGTCGGAACGTTCGGGAGCGGGCCGAGGCTCGTCGCCGGGAGCGGGGCGTCCGGCCACGGAGCACACAGGTCGACGACGCTCTGGGCCAGCGGGACCGCGCGGGCGAAGGGCGCGAACGCGCTGGCGCTGACGCCGCGCAGCGCCGTGCTCGCCTGCTGCAGGCGCGCGGACGACGACGATGACGTGTTCCAGGGGAACGCCGTCTCGCTGCAGCGCGTGGCCGTGAACAGGCCGGTGTTGACGTCGCCCGAGGACTGCAGCCCCGGCGTGCTCGTCGGGACTGTGCCGGTCAGTCCGGCCGCCCGCGCGCGCAGGCGCAGCAGCGGCGTGCGGTCGCCGCGCAGCGCGGCGCGGATCGCACCCGGCAGCTCGGCGCGCAGCGTGGGGTTGAGGTCGCCGGCGAGCAGCGTCTGCCAGAGGCCGCTCTGCGTGATCCGGACGCTGATCCGGGTCCCGTCGGGGCCGGTGATCGGTCCGCGCAGCGCGTTGCGGCCGAGCAGCTTGGCGAGCGTCCGCAGGTCGGCGTTCGGGCTCGGCGTCGCGCGGCGGCAGGCGCCGCCGGCGCAGAGCTCGCGGAGCACGCGCGGCAGTGCGGCGAAGGATGGGCGGCCCCAGACGTCGGGGCCGTTCAGCGGCACGACCGAGTCGAGCACCAGCGCCGCGACGCGGTCGGGGTAGCGGGCCGCGTAGGAGAGCGCGACGCGCGTGCCGTACGAGACGCCGTAGAGCACGAGCTTGCTGTACCCGCCGGCGACGCGCAGCGCCTCGATGTCGTCGGCGCTGTCGATGCTGCGGTAGAAGGCGTGCGCACCGCCGAGCAGGGAGGCGCAGGCGCGGACCTGGGCCGGCGAGCTGGGGCCGGCGTCTCCGAAGCAGCTGATCGCGCCCGACGAGCCGGTGCCGCGCTGGTCGAAGACGACGAGGTCGCGGCCGGCGAGCAGCGGCTTCAGCGACTGTGCGAAGTCATCGGTGAACGGCAGCGCGGCCTGTCCCGGCCCGCCGGCCAGCGGGACGACGGCTTCGCTGGTCGGCGTCCCGGTCGCGGGAAGCCAGGCGTTGGCGATCCCGATCGTGCCGGGAACGCGGCCGCTGCGGTCGATCGGGACGTCGAGCGTGCCGCAGCGCAGCGTGCTGGCGGAGCCGCATGTCCGGGTGCCGAGCGCGGCGTGTGCGGGCGCGGCCGCGGTGAGCAGGAACACACCCGCAAGCAGCGCAATGAGCTTCGCCCGCAGGCGGAGGATCGGCATCTCCGCTGACGGTAGCGAACGCCCGTCGCCGCGACGCCACCTTGCCGCCGGCGTGCAAGGCATGCGACGATCGCCGAAAGGTCCGGCGATCGGACCTCTGCCTGCGAAGGAGCCACCGATGTCCCACCACCGCGAGCCCGTGACCGCCGTCGGAGCACCCGCCGCCGTCGGCCCGTACAGCCACGGCGTGATCTCCAACGGCCTGCTGTTCTGCTCGGGCCAGACACCGCTCGATCCGGATACGAACGTCCTCGTCGAGGGCAGCATCGGGGACCGCACGCGGCGCTGTCTGGACAACCTTGCAGCCGTCTGCGCGTCCGCGGGGGGCCAGCTCGCCGACGCGGTGCGCTGCGGCGTCTACGTGACCGATCTCGGGGACTTCGCCGAGGTCAACGCCGCCTACGCCGAGTACTTCCCCGGACAGCCGCCCGCGCGCACGACGATCGGCGTCGCGGCGCTCCCGCTCGGCACCGACGTCGAGATCGACGCGATCGTCGCGCTTCCGGGCTGAAGCGGTGCCGTCCGCGTCCGTCACCGCTGAGGACATCGTCCGCGTTGGCCCCGCCGTGTCGGCGGTGGCGCGGCGCACGCCCGTGCTGGATTCCTGGACGCTGAACGAGCGCTCCGGGGGCGACGTCGTCCTGAAGGCCGAGAGCCTGCAGCGGACCGGGTCGTTCAAGGTGCGCGGCGCGTCGGCGAAGCTCGCGGCACTCGGATCGGCGGCGGACAGGGGTGTGATCGCCGGAAGCGCCGGCAACCACGCCTGGGCGGTCGCACTCGCAGCCCGGCAGCGCGGTGTTCCGTGCGAGGTCGTGATGCCGCCGCAGGCACCGCTCTCGAAGCTCGCCGGATGCCGCGCACTCGGCGCAACGGTGACCGTCGGCGGCACCTCGGTCGAGGCGTGCGTGGCGCAGGCGCGCGAACGTGCAGAGGCGACGGGCATGTCGTTCATCCACCCGTTCGACGACGTCGACGTCGTCGCCGGACAGGGCACCGTCGGCCTCGAGCTGCTGGAGCAGGTTCCGGATCTCGCAAAGGTGATCGTCTGCCTCGGCGGCGGAGGCCTGGCGGCGGGCATCGCGATCGCCGTCAAGACGCGGCGCCCCGACGTCGTCGTCGTCGGCGTCCAGGCCGAGACCGTCGCCGCGTACCCGCCATCGCTTGCCGCGGGCCATCCGGTCGAAGTGGCGGAGTCGACGACGATCGCCGACGGGATCGCGCTGAAGCGCCCCGGCGAGATCACCTTCCCGCTCGTGCGCGACTGGGTCGACGACGTCGTCACGGTCGGCGAGGACGACATCGCCGAGGCGATGGTCCTGCTGCTCGAGCGCGCGAAGCTCGTCGTCGAGGGAGGAGGCGCGGTCGGTGTTGCGGCCCTGCTGACGGGCGCCACGCAGCCGGCGGAGCGCGGGACGACCTGCGTCGTGCTCAGTGGCGGCAACGTCGACGCCGGGCTGCTGGCGTCCGTGACGCGCCTGCATGAGAGTCGCGCGGGCCGGCGGCTCGTGCTGTTCACGCGCGTCGCCGACCGGCCCGGAGGTCTCGCCGGCCTGCTCGCAGCCGTCAGCGAGGCGGGCGGCAACCTGATCGACGTCGAGCACCTTCGTGAAGGGGTGGACCTGCACGTGCGCGAGACAGGCGTCCAGCTGATCCTCGAGACGCGCGGCCCCGAGCACGCCAAGACGGTCGTGGCGGCGGTGCGCGAGGCGGGGTTCGAGGTGGTTCCGGGGCGCTAGCCCGAGCTATCGAATCTCGTCTGCCGCGAGCGCGCCGCAGACGGTCTGCAGCCACAGGCGCTCGTTGCCCTCGGCGTGACGCAGGCGCCGGCGGGCCCAGTCCTCGAGCGCGCCGCGCGCCCCGATCGCCGCGTGCTCTCCCGTGACGGCGTAGCGCCCGTCGTCGAGCGCGACCAGCGTTCCGGTCTCGTCGCGCCGCACGCGGATCGTCTCCAGCACGTCACGGCCGCGCACGGCCGCGGGGCGTGCGGCGTCACCGTCCCCGTCGCTCCACGACCAGGACGAGAAGATCGGCGCGACGCCGGTCCGCTTCGGCAGGGGGCGCGAGTCCGGGCCGATCGGGCCGCTGCGCCAGCGCCCGAAGAGATCCTCGACATCACGGCGGACCGCGTCGCGGACGAGCACGTGCAGTTCGTCGCCGGCGCGGATGACGGTGGCACCGCGTGGCGGGATCGCCTCCTCGCCGCGCACGATCACGTTGACGACCGCCTCACGCGGGAGCGCGAGGTCGCGGACGCGCAGGCCGACGATCGCGTCCTCCGCCATCACCGGGAACTCGAGCACCTCTGCCCCGAGCCTGCGAATCGTTCCCGAGTCGGTCAGCGGACGCGGCAGTGCCGGCTCGGTCGTCGTCAGGCCGAGTCGCCGCGCGAGCGCCTCGACGGTCGTGCCCTGCAGCAGCGTCGAGATCACGACGACGAAGAAGACGATGTCGAAGACGCGCTCACCGCGCGGCACGTGGCCGGCGACGACGAACGTGGCGAGCACGACGGGCACCGCGCCGCGCAGGCCGGCCCAGCCGAGCACTGCCGTCTCGCGGCCGCTGAAGCGGAACGGCAGCGTCGCGAGCCACGCCCCGAGCGGACGCGCGACGAAGGCGAGCACCAGCGCGATCGCCGTCCCCTCGAGCCAGAAGTCGGCGATGCGGCTCGGGAACACGAGCAGCCCGAGCGTGACGAACAGGACGACCTGAGCGAGCCACGCGAGGCCGTCGTGGAAGGCGGCGATCGTCCGCCGGCCCGGAAGCGGCGCGTCGCCGAGCGTCAGTCCGACGAGGTAGACGGCGAGAAAGCCGGAGCCGTGCAGCGCCGACGCGCCGCCGTACGCGATCGCGGCGGTCGCGAGCGTCGCGACCGGGTAGAGGCCCGCCGAGGCCATGCGCAGACGCCGGAAG
This sequence comes from uncultured Actinomycetes bacterium, assembly GCA_963821685.1. GTDB lineage: Bacteria > Actinomycetota > Thermoleophilia > Solirubrobacterales > Solirubrobacteraceae > F1-60-MAGs163. The sequence goes on from CAWGEW010000003.1 coordinate 235,957, forward strand.
CCGGGGACGGCCGCGCGCCCCACGACCCAGCCGACCGCGAGCCCGATCGCGAGCTCACGCGTCAGCAGCCAAGCGATGTCCAAGCCGTTCGTGCCGGGCTCGGTGATCAGCTCGATCAGGGCGACGACGAGCAGGACGGCGATTGGATCGTTGAACCCGGATTCGCCTTCGAGCGTGCGGGCAAGCCGTCGCTTCAGCTGCGAGCCCTGCAGCAGGGCGAAGACGGCAGCGCCGTCGGTCGAGGACAGGACCGCGCCGATCAGCAGCCCTTCGCGCGTCGAGATGCCCAGCAACGGCGCGGCGACAAAGCCGGTGATGGCCGCCGTGACGATCGTGCCCACGACGGCGAGGCTGACCGACGGGCCGAGCACCGGCCGGATCTCCGACCATCCTGCTCGCAACCCGCCGTCGAACAGGATCAGCGCGAGCGCGACGATGCCGATGTCGCGCGCCAGCGTGTAGTCGCTGAAATCCACCAGGCCGGTGACGTCGGAGCCGACGATCATTCCGATCGCCAGGAACAGGAGCAGCGACGGGACCCGGATGCGAACTGCCAGCAGTGAGGCGGCGACCGCGCCGGCGAGCAGGGCGCCCGCGACGAGAATGAGCTGCCCGAGCGTCACCTTCTAGAGCCTAGCCGCGGCTTCCGTCGGCTCCTCCTCGGGCTAGCGTGAAGGCCCATGGATCGGCCGGCTTCCAGAGCCCGCGGCCTCCGGCGCCACCTACGACCGGCACTCGCGCTCGCTGTCATCGCTCTGGCGTGTGCCGTGGGCGGACTGCTCGCCGTGTGGTCGTACACGGACACCTCGAAGTTGTCGGTCGGGCGCGTCGCGCTGTCCGTCAGCCCGTTCCATCAGGGCTCACTCGATGCCTACGTGCCGCTGGTCGATTGGGGCGCTCGGTTTCCCGGAGTCCGCGCACCGGCGCGCCTGCAGGTTCAGCTCGAGACGATCGACCGCTCGTCGGTCGAACGGGTCGCCCGCGCGGGCACGTTTGCGGCCGCCGAAGTCCGCAGCGAGGTCCGCGACGCCATCGCCGGCTACCTGCTGCGGCTTGCCCTGCTCGCGGCGGGCGGTGCGTTTGCGCTCGGCGCGCTGGTGGCCCTCGCGCTCCGTTCGGCGCGTCCTCGCCTGCGCTGGCGGCTCGCAGCCGCGGGGCTCGGCGCGCTGGCGTGGGCGATCGCGGTCGCGCTGCTGCTTGCACCCCGGGGAACCTTCGAGACGCCCGTCTACTACGCCCACGGGAGCGACATCCCCGTCGCGTTGCGCACCGTTGAAGCGGCGTCACGCGCACCTGGGTCGCTCGGCGCCGAAGTCGACGACCAGCTGCTCGGCCTCGCGCGGCTCGTGACCGCCCCGGGCAACCGCCCGCCACTGACGAGCCTGCCGCGGCTGACCGTCGCGTCGGATCTGCACAACAACATCGTCGCCGCCGGGACGATCCGCCGGGCCGCCGCGCAGGGGCCGGTCGTGTTCGCGGGCGACCTGTCCGACCGCGGGTCGCCGTTGGAGACGACCGCGCTGAGCTCCATCACCCACACCGGCGCGCCGTTCGTCTTCGTTGCGGGCAACCACGATTCCGATCGCTCGTCGAGACAGCTGGCGAAGGCCGGGGCGATCGTCCTCACGCGGCGCGGGCGACTGCTCCCGAGCGGACGCCACGGACCGCTCGTGACGCGGGTCAAAGGCCTGCGAATGGCCGGCTACGAGAGCCCGAACCTGCGTCATGCGGCGGATGGGTATCGCGACCGCGGAGCGGACATCACCGCGGCGCAGCAGGCCGAGTTCGCGGCGTGGCTCGGCCGGCTGGCCGGGTCCGTGGACGTCGTGGTCGTCCACGAGCCGCAGCTCGCACAACCCGCCATCGATGCCCTGCGGGCCAACCCGCCGGAAACGCCGCTGCTGTTCGTCGAAGGGCACACGCACCAGCAGGCAGTCGTCTCGCGCGACGACGTGATCCAGGTGAACGGCGGCACTGCCGGCGGTGGCGGCACGGGCAACGCGACCGAGGGCCAGCCGGTCGGGCTGGCGGTCGTCACCTATCGCAGCGACATGTCGGGGACATTTGAGCCGCTTGCCGTCGACCTCGTGCAGGTCGCCCCGGGGACCGGGGAGGGGTCTGCGCGGCGCGTGCGCCTCGATCAGGGTCCGGTCAGCGTCGGTGATGCGCTCGCAGAGTCGCCCGAGCGGGCCGCGGGCGGCTGAGCACTACAGCGGCGTCACGTACGCGCCGCTGATCCCGCCGTCGACGAGGAAGTTCGACGCGGTCATGAACGATGACTCATCGCTCGCGAGGAAGACGACGGCGTTGGCCATCTCCTCGGGCTTGCCGAAGCGGCCCATCGGCACGTGCACGAGCCGCCGGGCGGCGCGCTCGGGGTCCTTCGCGAACAACTCCCGCAGCAGTGGCGTGTCGACCGGGCCGGGGGAGAGCGCGTTGACGCGCACGCCTTCGCGCGCGAACTCGACGCCCATCTCACGCGACATCGCGAGCACGCCGCCCTTCGATGCCGTGTAGGAGATCTGCGAGGTCGCGGCGCCGAGCGTGGCGACGAACGACGCCGTGTTGATCACCGAGCCGCGGTGTGGCAGCGGATTCTCGAGCAGATGGGGAATCCCATGCCGACAGCACAGGTAGACCGACTTGAGGTTCACATCCTGCACGCGCTGCCAGGCGTCGAGGCCGGTCTTCAGGATCGAGTCGTCATCGTTGGGGGAGATCCCCGCGTTGTTGAACAGCACGTGGATCGCGCCGCATTCCGCGCGCACCTGCGCGTACATGTCGTGGACCGCCGCGTCGTCGGTCACGTCGACGCTCAGCGACAGGTCGCCGGGCGCGCCGTCCAGGAGATCGGCGCCCGCGACGGTCGCGCCCTCGCGCTGGAACGCCGCGACCGTCGCCGCGCCGATGCCGCCGCTCGCGCCGGTGACGACGCAGACCTTGCCCTCGAGACGCCCGGCCATGATTGTCAGTCCTCCTGCGTGCGGTAGAAAATGGTCTTGACCTCGGTGTATGCGTCGGTCGCGTGCGGGCCGAGCTCGCGCCCGTAGCCGCTCTGCTTGAAGCCGCCGAACGGCGTCGTGACGCGGACCGAGGAGTTGGAGTTGATCGACAGGTTCCCGGCCTCGACGGCGCGGGCCACGCGCAGCGCCTTTGCGCCGTCACGCGTCCAGACCGAGCCGGACAGCCCGTAGATCGTGTCGTTCGCCATCCGGATCGCCTCGGCCTCGCCGCTGAACGGGATGACACAGGCGACCGGCCCGAAGATCTCCTCGGTCGCCGCGCGGTCGCCGGCGTCGACGGGGTGCAGGACGGTCGGGGCGAACCAGTAGCCCGGTCCGTCGGGGATGCTCCCGCGGATCGCCACGGGCGCGTCCGCCGGAACGAACGCGCCGACGCTCTCGCGGTGGCCGGCCGAGATCAGCGGCCCCATCTCGGTCGCCTCGTCGAGCGGGTCGCCGACACGGATGCCCGTCACGGCCGGCTCGAGCGCCGCCAGGAAGCGGTCGACCGCGCTCGCCTCGACGAGGATCCGCGAGCGCGCGCAGCAGTCCTGCCCGGCATTGTCGAAGACGGCCCCGGGCGCGGCGGCCGCCGCCGCTTCGACGTCGGCGTCGGCGAACACGACGTTCGCCGACTTGCCGCCGAGCTCGAGCGTGACGCGCTTGATCGTCGCGGCCGCTGACTGCGCGATCGACGCGCCGACCTCGGTCGATCCGGTGAAGGCGATCTTCCCGACGTCGGGGTGCTCGACGAGGCGCTGGCCGCACGTGCGACCCGGGCCGACGACGACGTTGACGACACCGGCGGGCACTCCGGCCTCGAGCGCCAGCTCGGCGAACCGCACGGCGGTCAGCGGTGTCAGCTCGGCCGGCTTGAGCACGACGGTGTTGCCGGCCGCGAGCGCGGGGGCGAGCTTCCACGAGGCGATCGCGAGCGGGAAGTTCCACGGCGTGATCAGGCCGACGACGCCGATCGGCTCGCGGAACGTCATCGCGATGCCGCCCTCGACGGGGATCGTGTCGCCGAGCAGGCGCTCCGGTGCCGCTGAGAAGTAGCGGAAGGTCGCGATCGCGCCGCCGATCTCGCCGCGTGCCGAGCCGATCGGCTTGCCCGCGTTACGCGCCTCGAGCACGGCGAGCTCCTCGTGGGCGTCCTCGAGCGCCGTCGTCAGATCACGCAGGATCCCGGCGCGGGTGCCGGGGGCGAGGCCGCGCCAGGCCGGCAGGGCCTCCTTCGCACGCGCGACGGCTTCGTCGGTCTGCTCCACGCCGGCGCGCGGCAGTGTCCGGAGCACCTGCTCGGTCGCCGGCTCCAGGACGGACAGCGTCTCGCTCATGCGCCGCAGTGTGCCAAAGGTCCGAAGCTCATGCCATTGACGCGGAACGCGGAGTTCCGGCCCGTCGCCATGACGGGCCGGAACACCAGCGAATGTCTGCGCCTACGGAGCCTCGGCGAACGGCGGCGGCGAGCCGATCTCGGAGTCGATCTCCTGGATCGTGCTCTTCGGGCCGTGGAACCACTTGCGCGCGCTGACCCACCACCAGACGCCGATGATGATCGCCAGGCCGCCGGTGACGACCGGCGTGTAGTTGAACAGCGACCACTCGAAGTCGCTCTCCCACGGGACGCCACCGGAGCTGAACGGCAGGTTGAAGTACACGATCACGACGATCAGGATCTCGAGCAGCGCGATCGGCGCCATCCACTTGTACTTCTTGCCGAGCGTCCACGGGCCGGGCTCGAACGCGTCGCCCTTGCGCCAGCGCAGGTAGATCGGGATCGCCCAGCAGACGTAGAGGCCGATCACCCCGATCGAGACGACGGCGGTGAACGCGACGGTGATGCCGTCCTTGTTCCCCTTCAGCGCCGGCAACGTCAGGATCAGCGCGAGCACTGCACACGCGATCACGGCGTTGAACGGGATCTTCCGCTGGTTGACCTTCGCCCACGCCCTCGAGCCCGGGACCGCGCCGTCGCGGCTGAACGCGTACATCATGCGCGAAGCGCTGGTCAGGCAGCTCATGCCGCAGAACAGCTGGCCGACGAGGGCGATGATCAGGACGGACTTCACCCAGGCGGTCGACATCGTGCTCTCGAACACGGCGAAGACGGTGCCGCCGCCCTCGTTGACCGCGTTCGGGTCGCCGGCTGCGAACGTGATCGCCAGCAGGACGATGTAGCCGATGATCGCCGAGTAGAAGACCGACTGCCAGACGCCGCGCGGCGCGGTCTTCGCCGCGTCGTGCGTCTCCTCGGAGACGTGCGCCGAGGCGTCGAACCCGGTGATCGTGTACTGCGTCAGCAGGAACCCGAGTGGCAGCACGTACCACCAGAACATGCTGTGACTGAACCCGGAGTTGTTCTGCGTCTGCGTGAAGACGTCGTGCACGCTGGCGTGGTCGGTCGGCGCGAACACCAGGATGCCGACGATGATCGCGACGCCGAGGATGTGCCAGAAGACCGAGATGCCGTTGAACATCGCGACCAGGTGGCTGCCGGCGATGTTCACGATCACGTGCAGCACAAGGATGATCGCGAACAACAGGAAGGTCTGTTTCAGGGCCGTGTTCGGGTCCGCATCAGCGAAGTCGATCCCGAAGATGTTGACGTTGTAGAGGCCCGAGGATCACGCGCAGGAACTGACCCGCGAAGTAGTCGACCGAGGCGACGATCGCGATCAGGCCGAGCAGGTTGAACCAGCCGGTGAACCAGCCCCAGCCCGGGCCGCCGAGCTTGGCCGACCAGTAGTAGATGCCGCCGGCCGTCGGATAGGCGGAGACGAGCTCCGCCATGCAGAAGGCGATGATCAGGATGAACAGCGAGATCAGCGGCCAGCCCCACGAGATCGCGACGGGCCCGCCGTTGTTCCATGCCTGGTAGTAGGTGGTGAAGCACCCGGCCAGGACGGAGATGATCGTGAACGAGATCGCGAAGTTCTGGAACCCGCTCCAGCTGCGCGACAGTTCCTGCTTGTAGCCCATTTCGGCGAGACGTTGTTCGTCTGCACCCAACTGCGGCTGATCTGACACCCGATTCCCTCCTCAAGGAGTACGGCGGTCGTTGCGAAAGCACCTGGCCTACCGAACGCGCAAAGGTCTGCACGTCCGTCCTCTTGTCCGCTCGCGACCATATGAACGGGAGCGGACAGAAGTCAAGCGACGAATCGCACAATGCGGGTTCGACATTCGGTCCGAGTGGGCCGCCGGTCAGGCAGAGGGCAGCAGACCGGCCAGCACGTGCTCGGTGCCGTGCAGGTGATCGGCCACGACTCCGAGCGCCCGCGCCGAGTCGCCGGCGCGCACGGCGGCGAGGATCTGGGCGTGCTGCTCGTTGCTGTGCAGCAGCACTTCGGGCGGGTGCGGGATGTGCGAGATCAGGTCGGTCATCTCGCCCTGGGACTCCGTCATCGCGGACACCAGCCGGCCGCTCCCCGAGGCCTCGGCCAGCCCGATGTGGAAGCGCACGTCGGCGGGACGGAACGCCTCGTATTCACCGAGCAGGTCATCCATCTGCTCGACGAGCTCGCCGAGCAGGTCGAGCGCGGCCCCGTCCGCGCGCTGGCAGGCGAGCGTCACGACGCCGAACTCGATCGCGAGCCGCAGGTCGCAGACCTCGCGCCAACGTGAGAGCACCTCGTCGCCGGGCCGGTCGGCCGGCGGCAGCGGGTCGGCGACGAACGTGCCGCCGCCGCGCCCGCGTACGGCGTAGAGATGACCGCTCTCGGTCAGCGCCGTGAGCGCCTGGCGCAGCGTCGAGCGGGCGATGCCGAGCCGTGAGCAGAGCTCGCGCTCGGGCGGGAGTCGCGTGCCGGGGCTCAGCAGGCCGAGCTTGATCGCGGTGCCGAGCCGGTCGACGGTCTCCTCGAACGCCGTCTGCGAGCGCACCGGCGCGAAGACGGTGTCCAGCGACGCGTCGGCACGGGCCTCGGCGGGCATCTACAGACGCTCGAACCCGCGGACGCGTTCCCAGTCGGTGACCGCGGCGTCGAACGCCTCGAGCTCGACGCGCGCGTTGTTGAGGTAGTGCTCGACGACCGCGTCGCCGAACGCGGCGCGGGCGACGCTGCTGGCGGCGAACAGGTCGCGCGCGTCGCGCAGCGTCCCGGGGACGCGCTGATGGTCGGTCAGGTAGGCGTTGCCGCTGACGGGCTCCTCGAGCGGCAGCCCGAGCTCGACGCCGTGCAGGCCGCCGGCGATCAGCGCGGCGATCGTGAGGTAGGGGTTGACGTCGGCCCCGGGCATGCGCAGCTCCAGGCGGCGCGCCTTGCCCTCACCGAGCACGCGCAGCGCGCAGGTGCGGTTGTCGGTGCCCCAGGCGACCGCCGTCGGCGCGAACGACGCCGAGGCGAAGCGCTTGTAGGAGTTGATGTTCGGTGCGTGCAGCAGCGTCAGCTCGGGGAGGGTTGCGAGCACGCCCGCCATGAACGCGTCGAACACCTCCGGCTGATCGGCGAAGACCGGTGCGTCGGCTTCGTCGCGCAGCGAGAGGTGGACGTGACACGAGCTGCCCTCGCGCTGGTCGAACTTCGCCATGTACGAGATCGCCATGCCCTCCTGGTCGGCGATCTCCTTCGACCCGTTCTTGTAGATGACGTGCTTGTCGGCGGTCGCGAGCGCGGTGTCGTAGAGGAAGTTGATCTCGTGCTGGCCGAAGTTGCATTCGCCCTTTGAGTTCTCGACGACCATGTCGGCGCCGCCCATCTCGTTGCGGATCCGGCGGATCAGCGGCTCGACGCGGGCGGTGCCGAGCATCGAGTAGTCGACGTTGTAGAAGTTCGCCGGCTCGAGGTCGCGGTAGCCCTTCAGGTGGGCATCGCGGTAGGAGGTGCTGAACAGCATGAACTCGAGCTCGGTGGCCGCGAGCGCGTTCCAGCCGCGGCCGCTGAGACGCTCGATCTGCGCGCGCAGGATCTGCCGCGGGGAGGCGACGACCGGGCTGCCGTCGTGCCACTGCAGGTCGGCCAGCAGGAGTGCCGTCGCGGGGAGCCACGGCGTGCGCCGCAGCGTCGACAGGTCGGGCTCCATCACGAAGTCGCCATAGCCCTGGTCCCACGAGGACATCGCGTAGCCGTCGACCGTGTTCATCTCGACGTCGACGGCCAGCAGGTAGTTGCAGCCCTCGGCGCCGTGACCGAGCACTGCGTCGAGGAAATGGCTCGCGGTGAACCGCTTGCCCTGCAGGCGTCCCTGCATGTCGGTCATCGCGAGGAGGATCGTGTCGATCTCCCCGTCGGCGACTGCGTGGCGAAGCTCGTCGAGGGTCATGGGGCGGAAGGTATCCCGGGCCGGCCTTTGGGCGCAATGCGACCGATGTTGGCGGGGACGGGGTGCAGCCCGGTATGGTCGGCATTGGTCCGGCCCAATGGAGTTCACCCTCAACACCGACGCGGGCCGCCCGGCCTACCAGCAGATCGAGACGCAGGTCGCGGACGCCATCGCCGACCGCACGCTCGGCCCGGGCGACCGCCTGCCGCCGGAACGTGAGCTGGCGCTGACGCTCGGCGTCAGCCGGATGACGGTGCGCCAGGCGTTCGACGCGCTTGCGCGCCGCGGCCTCGTCGAGCGCGGCGTCGGCCGCGGGACGTTCGTCGCCGCGCCGCGCGTCGAGATCGACCGCCGCGCACACGTCGCCGGGTTCACCGAGCAGATGGAGCGCGCAGGGCTGGAGGCCGCCGCCACGCTGCTGTCGGCCGAGGTCGTCGGAGCGCCGGCCGCGATCGCTCACGCGCTTGCGCTCGAGCCCGGGGCGCGGGTCGCACGGATCCAGCGCGTGCGCTCGGGCGGGGGCATCGCCCTGACGCTCGAGGACTCCTGGCTCCCCGAGGCACTGTTCCCGGGAGTCACGAGCGCCGACCTCAGCGGCTCGCTCTATGCACTGATGGGCAACGGCTACGGGCATGCGCCCGTGCGCGCGGTCGAGCACCTCGAGCCGGTCGCGGCGCGGGCCGGCGACGCCGAGGCGCTCGGGATCCGCGCCCGCTCGCCGCTGATGCTCGTCGAGCGCGTCGCATTCGACGAGCACGACGTTCCCGTGGAGTACGCGCAGGACCGCCACCGGGGTGACCGCGCCCGCTTCGTCGTGGAGGTCACGACGCGTGGATGAGCTGCGCTCCGTGCTCGACCTGCTCGAGCCGGAACTCGGCCCGCTCGAAGGCGAGCCCGAGGTGCTCTCTGGCGGCATCACGAACCGCAACCTGAAGGCCCGGCTCGGGGGAGCGGACTTCGTCCTGCGCCTGTGCGGCAAGGACACCGAGGTGCTCAGCATCGATCGTGAGACGGAGGTCGCGGCGACGCGCGCCGCCAGCGACGCGGGCGTCGCACCCGAGGTGGTGCGCTGGCTGCCCGAGCAGCGCGTCCTGGTCACGCGGTTCCTGCCCGGGCGCGTGATGGAGGCCGCCGAGCTGCGCGACCCGGCCACGCTCGCCGTCGTCGCCGATGCGCTGCGCCGGATCCATGCGGGCCCGCCGCTGGCGACGGCGTTCCCGACGTTCACGCTCGTGCGGGTCTACGCGGAAGCGGCGCGCGCACGCGGGGGCGAGGTGCCCGCCGAGGACCACGCGTTCGCGCTCGAGCTGTCGGACCGCATCGCCGGCGTCCTCGGTGACCGTCCGGGGCACGAGCTCGTGCCGTGTCACAACGATCTGCTGACGGCGAACTTCCTGCGCTCGGATGGCGACCTGCGGATCGTCGACTGGGAGTACGCCGGCATGAACGACCGCTTCTTCGACCTCGGCAACCTGGCGGTCAACAACGGCCTCTCCGAGGACGAGGAGCACGTGCTGCTGGAGGCCTACTTCGGTGAGCCGGTCAGCGCTGCGCGCTACGCCTCGCTGCGGCTGATGCGGCTGATGTCGGACGTTCGCGAGGCGATGTGGGGCGTGCTGCAGCGTGCTGTCAGCGAGCTCGACTTCGACTACGCCGCGTACGGCGCAGAGCACTTCGCACGACTGCGCGCCGGGGCGCAGGACCCGCGTCTGGAGGACTGGATCGGTGCCGCGGCCGCGTGAGCTTCCCAGTCGCGCCCGCGTCGTCATCATCGGTGGCGGCGTCGGCGGCACGAGCATCGCCTACCACCTCGGGCAGCTGGGTGAGCAGGACGTCGTGCTGTTGGACCGCAACGAGCTGACGAGCGGCTCGACGTTCCACTCCGCCGGCCTCGTCGGCCAGCTGCGCTCGAGTGTCTCGCTGACGAAGATGATGATGTACAGCGTCGAGCTGTACCGGCGCCTGGCCGCCGAGTCCGAGTTCGATCCGGGCTGGGTCGAGTGCGGCGGCATCCGCCTGGCCTGCACGCCGGAGCGCGAGCAGGAGATCCATCGCCAGGTCGGCGTGGGCGAAGACCTTCGGTCTGCCGCTCGAGCTGATCTCGCCGCAGGAGGCGCAGGAGCGCTTCCCGCTGATGGTCACCGACGACGTGCGTGTCGCGTCGTTCCTGCCGACCGACGGCTACCTCGACCCGTCGCAGCTGACGTACGCGCTGGCCGACGGGGCGCGCCGCGGCGGCGTGCAGATCTTCACCCACACGCGCGTCGAGGCGATCGACGTGCACGACGGCGCGGTCACGGGCGTGCGCACGGAATGGGGCGACATCGAGTGTGAGGTCGTCGTCAACGCGGGCGGCATGTACGCCGCCGAGATCGGCCGGCTCGCCGGCGTGCGCGTCCCGATCGTCCCGTTCGCGCACGAGTACCTCGTCAGCCAGCCGTTCGAGGCGATGCAGGAGGCCCGGGCGGCCAAGGGCCACCTCCCGACCCTGCGCGACCCCGACCTGCTCGTCTACTACCGCGAGGAGGGCGGCGGCCTCGTGATGGGCGGGTACGAGCGCAACAGCGCGCCCTGGTCGCTCGACGAGCGCCTCGTCGACAACATCCCGCCGACCTTCAACGGGCAGCTGCTCGAGGAGGACTGGGACCGCTTCGAGGAGATCACCGAGAACTCGCGCAAGCGCGTGCCGTCGATGAACGACCTGACGGTCACGAAGCTGATCAACGGGCCGGAGGCGTTCACGCCCGACAACGAGTTCTGCCTCGGCGAGAGCGAGGTGCGCGGGCTGTTCGTCGCCGCCGGCTTCTGCGCCCACGGCCTCGCCGGCGCCGGCGGCATCGGCAAGGTGATGGCCGAGTGGATCCACAGCGGCGAGCCGCAGCTCGACGTCTGGCACATGGACGTCCGGCGCTTCGGCCCCGCCTACCGCTCGCCCGCGTACACGCTCAAGCGCGTCAAGGAGGTCTACGAGACCTACTACGACATCCGCTACCCCGGTCACGAGCGGCAGGCCGGCCGGCCGCTGCGCGTGTCGAGCGTCTACCCGTGGCACGCCGCGCACGACGCCGCGTTCGGCGAGAAGTCCGGCTGGGAGCGGGTCAACTGGTACGAGGCCAACGTCGGACGCGCGACGACGCGCTGCGGCCGCGCGGCTGGGCGGGCATGCACTGGTCGCCGGCGATCGGCGTCGAGCATCGCGCGGCGCGTGAGACGGCGGCGCTGTTCGACGAGTCCTCGTTCGCGAAGCTGCTCGTCTCCGGGCCGGGCGCCGCGGCGTTCCTGGAGCGCCTGTGCGACAACCGCGTCGCGCGCGGGGTCGGCCAGATCACCTACACGCAGATGCTGAACTCGCGCGGGGGGATCGAGTGCGACTTCACCGTCGCGCGGCTCGACGAGGACAGCTTCTCGATCGTCACCGGCACCGCGTTCGGCCAGCACGACGCCGCCTGGCTGCGGCGGCACGCGCCGCGCGACGGCAGCGTCGAGATCCACGACGTGACCTCGCGCTCGGCGTGCTTCGCGCTCTGGGGCCCGCGCGCCCGCGACATCCTGCAGCCGCTGACGCCGGACTCGCTGTCGAACGAGGACTTCCCCTACATGACGACGCGCGAGATCAGCGTCGGCGACGTGCCGGTGCGCGCGCTGCGGGTCACCTTCGTCGGCGAGCTGGGCTGGGAGCTCTACTGCCCGACCGAGTACGGCGCCGGGCTCTGGCGCGCGCTCTGGGAGGCGGGGCAGGAGCACGGCATCGTCGCCGGCGGCTACAAGGCGATCGACACGCTGCGCCTGGAGAAGGGCTACCGCGTCTGGGCCGCCGACATCACGCCCGACGAGACGCCGTACGAGGCGGGCCTCGGCTTCTGCGTGAAGCTCGACAAGGACGGCGGCTTCATCGGCCGCGAGGCGCTGGCGGCCGACGCCGCGGATGCGGCCGACGCGCAGCGGCTGGTCTGCATCACGCTCGATGATCCGCGCTCGGTCGCGCTCGGCAACGAGCCGGTGCGGATCGGCGGCGAGATCGCCGGACGCGTGACGAGCGGCGGCTACGGCTACACGGTCGAGCGCTCGATCGCCTACGCCTACGTGCCCGCCGGCAGCGCCGAGCCGGGCACCGCGGTCGAGATCGACATCTTCGGCGAGTGGGTCGCCGGCGAGATCGCCGCGGAGCCGCTGTACGACCCCGCAGGCGAGCGCGTTCGGGCCTGATCGGGCTCGCCGCACGCGCCAGGACGGACATCCGGCGCGGCGTTCGTACTCCGCGTCGCACAGCGCCAGACCGTCTAGCCTTGACGTATGACCATCAGCACGCAGCTTGACCGCACCCGGATCGCCGAGCTCACCGCACGTGAGGACGCGCGCCTGAACGAGAACACGCAGGAGTCGGGGAGGACGTACGAGCGTGCGCGCGTGCACCTCAGCGGCGGCGTCGCGTCGTCCTACCAGGACCGTGAGCCGTGGCCGATCTACCTCGAGCGCGGCGACGGGCCGAAGGTCTGGGACGTCGACGGCAACGAGTACTTCGACTTCCACAACGGCTTCGGCTCGATGGTCCAGGGTCACGCGAACGCGGCGATCGGCGCGGCGGTCAACGAGCGCTACAAGCTCGGGACGCACTTCGCCGCCCCGACCGAGGACGCGATCGTCGTCGGCGACGACCTGGCCGCGCGCTTCGGCCTGCCGAAGTGGCGGTACACGAACTCCGGCTCGGAAGCGACGATGGACGCGATCCGGATCGCGCGTGCGCACACCGGCCGCGACACCGTGATGAAGATCTTCGGGTCCTACCACGGGCACCACGACACCGTCATGGTCAGCATCGGCGTCGAGTACGACAAGATCGGCGACCGCGAGAACCTCGCGTCGCTCTCCTACGGCGCCGGCATCCCGGACGCCGTCGTGCAGATGACGATCGCCGTGCCGTTCAACGACGCCGGCGCGATGGAGCGCCGCATCGAGCGGCTTGACGCCGAGGGTCGCAAGCCCGCCTGCGTGATCATGGAGGCGGCGATGATGAACCTCGGCGTCGTGCTCCCGGAGCCCGGCTACCTCGAGGCCGTCCGCGACATCACGCGCCGCCACGGGATCGTCCTGATCTTCGACGAGGTCAAGACCGGCCTCTGCATCGCAGCCGGCGGCGCGACCGAGAAGTACGGCGTGCTGCCCGACATGGTCACGCTCGCCAAGGCCCTCGGCGGCGGCTTCCCGGTCGGCGCGATCGGCGGCAGCGACGAGGTCATGGCCTGCGTCGAGGACGGCAGCGTCTACCAGGTCGGCACCTACAACGGGAACCCGCTCTGCATGGCGGCCGCGCGCGCGAACCTCGAGCAGGTCCTCACGCCCGACGCGTACGTGCGGCTGAACACGCTGAACGACCGCATCCTCGAGGGCTGCACCGGCGTGATCGAGAAGTACGGCCTGCCCGGCTACGCCGTCGGCATCGGCTCGAAGGGCTGCGTCACCTTCTCGACGGCGAAGATCGTCGACTACGAATCCTTCTCGGCCAACCAGGACGCCGAGCTCGCCGACCTCGCCTGGCTCTTCAACATGAACCGCGGCATCTACATGACGCCCGGCCGCGAAGAGGAGTGGACGCTGTCGGTGTCACACACCGAGGAGGCCGTCGATCACTACGTCGCCGTCTTCGAGGAGATGGCGCACGAGATCACCAGCTCGTAGACGTTTTCGCACCCAGACCCGCGACCGGTTCGCGCGGGCTCAGTTGTAAGGGGAACTCCACCTCAAACCCCTCAAGGAGATTCCCCACAATGCGAAAGACAGTCACCATTATGAGCGCCGCGGCGATCGCCGTCGCGGCGTTCGCCCCGGCCGCCGCGCACGCAAGTGCCGTCGGCGGTGTCGAGGCCGCCGTCCACCAGGCCGCCGCCGGTCTGCCGCAGTCGACCGACGCGGCGTATCGCGTCCCCGCCGGCAAGGTCGAGCACCGCGTCTCGATCGTGACCGTGTCGGGCACGAAGGCGCGCGCGTCGAAGGAGCGTCAGGAGCTGTGGCTGACCGCCACGCGCTCACGGCTCGTCGCGACCGATGTCGTGACCGGCAAGGTCCGGACCGAGGTCATCACGCGCCCCGGCGAGAGCCGGATCTTCGACGCGAAGACCAACCACGTCACGATCATCAAGGACAAGTCGAAGACGCCGCCGTACGCGTCCGCGACGTACGAGGCCGCGCTGCAGCTCGCCTACGTGCAGCAGGGCATCATGCGCGTCGCCGGTGAGCGCACCGTCAACGGCCGCAAGGCCCTGGCGCTCGAGTCGGTCGCCGGCAAGTGGAAGTCCAGCGATCCCGGCTCGCGCGGCACAGCGGTCGTCGACGCCGAGACGTACGCGGTCTACGAGACGCAGTCGATCCTCGACGGCGGGCTGTTCAACCAGACCGTCGAGAACCGCGTCAGCGAGGTCGTGGCAGCCAACGGCGCCGTCACCGCCAAGCTCGCCGTCCGCAAGCACAACGGCGCGAAGGTGACCCGCAGCGGCCACTGATGCGCAAAAGTTCCGACCCTCACCCGCAACCGCTGCGGGTGAGGGCGGTTCTATATCCAGGAACCCCGTTCCAAACCCTCCAGCACGACCACAGGAAGCCCGCAGCCATGACCCGCTCGATCATCCGAACCGCAATCGCCGCAGCCGCAGCCGCCGCGCTGCTGGTCGCCGGCGGTGCCGTCGCCCAGAGCGGCGCCCCCGCCGCTCCCGGCACGACCACGATGACGGTCGGCCCGCGCGTCGTGCTGCCCGTGGGCGCCCCGGACCCGACCGACTTCCCCGGCATCAGCGACGACCGCCGCGGCCAGCCGATCCCGTCCAAGTACCGGGTCATCTCGTACGACGTGACGATCACGCGCGGCACGAGCGAGGCCTATCCGGCGTTCACGGTCCGCTGTCCCGTCGGGCGCACGCTCGCGACGTTCTCCACCACCGGCAAGGTCGCGCCGCAGATCGTCGGCTACACGCCGTTCGTGCGCCGCCGCGAGTTCGCCTACGCCGGCAAGAAGAGCTGGGGCGTCATCGTCGACTACGACCGTCGCACCACCGGCGTCGGCGCCACGGCCAGCGGCACGGTCTATGCCCTCTGCCGCTGAGTCACGCGCCGGCGCCCGGCGACCCGGCCGTCGCGGACGCCGCAGCCCACGCGCAGCCGCGAGCACGCTGATCGTGCTCGCGGCGCTCGCCGTCCCCGCGAGCCCGGCCGCGGCCGCGTCGCGGGCGAAGGTCTGCGGGCGCGCGCGCGGTCGTCGTGGTCGAGAGCCCCGGCGGCTTCGCGATCGGCTACCTCTATCGCGGCGATCGCGTGCGCGTCCTGCGCCGCAGCGCCGACCGCCGCTGGTCGCGCATCGACACCGCAAGCGAGCTGCGCGGCTGGATCCGCAGCAGGAGCCTGTGTCGCTGATGGCACCCGTCGGCCCCCGCACATCCGACGAGGCGCTCGTCGCGGCGTACCGCGCCGGAGATCGTGACGCGTTCGCCCTGATCCACCTGCGCTACCGCGACCGCCTCGAGCGCTTCGCGCGGCGGATCCTGGCGCGCTCGTCGCCGGGCGTCGCCGAGGACGTCGTGCAGGAGGCGATGCTGCGCGCCAGCCGCGCGCTCGTGCGCGACGACCGCCCGATGGACCTGAAGCCGTGGCTGTTCCGGCTCACGCGCAACTGTGCGCTCGACGAGCTCGGCCGCGTGCGCATGGACACGGTCACGCTCGACGACGAGGTCGCACCCGTGGTGATCGCAGCGCCCGCCTCGAGCGAGCCCGAGCGCGCGGCCGCCGGCCGTGCCGGTGTGCGCGAGCTGCTCGACGACCTCGCGACGCTGCCGGAGGAGCAGCGGCACGCGCTCGTCCGCCGCGAGCTCGACGGCCTCACGCATGAGCAGGTCGCGGCTGAGCTCGGCCTGAGCACCCAGGCGACCAAGAGCCTCGTGTTCCGTGCCCGCGCGAACCTCGTGCGCGGGCGCGAAGCGCGCACCGCCGACTGCAAGGGCGTGCGCGAGAACCTGCTGGTTGCCGCCGACGCCCACCGCCGCGCGCCGGCGGGTGCACTGCGGCACGTCGCCGTCTGCCCGCCGTGCCGCGCGTTCCGCCACGAGCTGAAGCTCAGCGGCCGCGCGCTCAACGATCCTCGATCCCGGGATCCTGCTGATCGGCCTCGGCGGCGCCGGAGCGATCTACGGGCTCGCCGGCAAGGGCGCCGCCGTGAAGGCCGGGGTCGTCGCGACGGCCGGCGTCACCGCCGCCGGTGTCGTGATCGCGGGAACGCAGGTGTTCGGACCCGGCGATCCCTCACCTGTCGCGCTGCGCACCCCTGCAGTCCCGCGGGGGGCACTCGCTGCCCAGCAGCCGCTGCCCGCCGGCACCTCGATCGTGCAGCGCCGGCTCGTGCTTCCCGCCGGCGCGGCGCCGATCGGCGCCGTCCAGCTCAGCTGTCCGTCCCCGTTGCGGGTGGCCGACCTGCTGCCCGCCTCGGGGCCGGTGAGCGTGCGCGTCGCGTACGCCCGCCGGACCGTCGTCGGGTCGAGCCATTCCGCGCAGATCTCGCTGACGGCGCCGGCGCGCACCGAGGCCACCAGCGTGACGGTCGCGATCCTCTGCCGCCGCGCGACTCCGGCCGGCTCGATCCGCGCGGCCGATCAGCGTGAGCCCGGGGTGCCGACCGATCGCGTGTCCGTACGTGAGGCACTGCTGCGCGAGCGTCCGGGCGGCGCCGCAACGGGCTCGGTGCGCCTGGACCAACCGGTCCGCCTGGTCCGCCGCTCGGGCGACTGGTCGCGCGTGGTGACGGACGCCGGCCGCGTCGGCTGGGTCCCGTCTGCCGTGCTGCAGAAGCTGCCTGCCGGCGGCTGACGCACGCCCCGTCGGTTCAGACGCGCGTGACGAGCACGGTCACGACGCTCTGCCGCGGCTGGAAGCCGAGCTGGTCATAGAGCCGCCGCGCCGGGTTGCCATCGCTCACGCGCAGGCCGATCACGGGCAGGCCGTCCTGACCGGCCTGGTCGAGCGCGGCGGCGAGCAGCGCTGCGCCGGTTCCCCGCGGAGCGTCGGGGTGGCGGAACAGCTCGCCGATCCACGGCACGCCGAGCGGCGGCTCGCCGCCCGGGTCGAAGACGAGCGCGGCGCCGATGAACCCGCCGGCGGTCCTCGCAGCGCGGGCGCAGCCGAGCAGCGGGCCGATGACCTCACCGTCCATCAGGCCGCGCAGCAGTTCGCGCTGGCCGTCGCGGTCCAGGCCGACGTGGTGGTCGGGATGGTCCGGCGGGTACGCGTCGATGTACGCGTCGAGCAGATCGTCGGGCGAGCAGCCGGACGCTGCGCTGATGCTCACGCCGTCCGGCACGGGCGTGGCGGGCCGCGGCAGCCGCGGGTCGCACTCCATCAGCGTCGAGCGGCGCCGCAGGACCGCGCCGCGAGCCACCAGCAGATCACCGATGTCGCGCGGCGCACCGACGATGTGGCCCGTCAGCGACTGCTCGATCGCCTCGACGATCAGCTCGGCGCTCGCGCCGTTCGCCGGTTCCAGGTCATCCGCGAGCGGCAGGTCGTCGCGAACTCCGCGCAGGAACGTCGCGACCGTGCGCCCGGTCGCGTCGACGAGCGGGTCGCGCACGTCGTCCCTGTCGGGTGCTGAGAGGTTCAGCTGACGATCGTGACGATCGCGATCACGACGATCAGCGCGACCATCACGCCCAGGCCCATGCGAACCTCGGGGCCGGCGATGTCCTCTGCGGGCTCATTGCTCATGTGGCGCAGCATACGCGCGGCCCGGACGGCCTCGCAAGCTCAGGAATCTGCGCGCAGCAGCGCGCGGCGAACCTTGCCGCTCGCCGTCTTCGGCAGGTCGTCGGCGAACTCCACGATCCGCGGGTACTTGTAGGGCGCGGTCTGACGCCTTCACGTGGTCCTGCAGGTCGCGCGCGAGCGCGTCGGACGCCTCGTGGCCGGCCCGCAGGACGACGACCGCGCGGACCACCGAGCCGCGCTCGGCGTCGGGCGCCGCGACCACGGCGGCCTCGGCGACGGCGGGGTGCGAGACGAGCGCCGACTCGACCTCGAACGGGCCGATGCGGTACCCGGCGCTGATGATCACGTCGTCGGCGCGTCCCTCGAAGTGCAGGTAGCCGTCCTCGTCCTGCGTCACGCGGTCGCCGGTGCGCCAGACACCGCCGTCGCGGCGGTCGCTGACCTCCCAGCCGCCATCCTCGCGGCGCAGCACGTCTTCACCGAGGTAGCCGAGGAAGAACGTCGGGGCGCTGAGCGGGTCCAGGCACAGCTCGCCGTCGTCGATCCACAGCCGCACGCCCGGGAGCGCGGGGCCCATCGACCCGGCGCCGCGGCTCACGATCGAGCGGCTGCCCGGTCGTCTGCCCGCTCTCGGTCTGGCCGTAGCCGTCGCGGATCCACAGGCCGGTCGCTCGCATGGAACGCGCGCAGCACCTCCGGGTTCAGCGCCTCGCCGGCGGCGACGAGCCCGCGCAGCGACGCCACGGGCGCGGCTCGGCGCGCGCCGCGATCACGCGGTACTCGGTCGGCGCCATGCAGAGGATGTTCACCTGCTCGCGCTCGAGCAGCTCCAGGCGCTCCTGCGGGTCGAAGCGCGCGTCGTGCAGCAGCGCGGCGGCTCCGCGCATCCACGGGGCGATGAAGACGTTGCGCGCCGACTTGCTCCAGCCGCTCGCCGCCGTGCACCAGACGACGTCGCCGGGCTGTGCGCCGAGCCAGTGCTCGGCCTGCACGTGCTGACCGTCGAGGTAGCGCTGGCCGTGGACGACGGCCTTCGCCTCGCCGGCCGTGCCGCTCGTGAACGTGATCAGGCACGGATCGGCCGGCCCGCCGCCCGCATGCACGGGTGCGCCGTCCTCCAGCCCGGGCGCGAACAGCGACTCGTCCGGGACGAGGATCACGGGGCAGTCCGGCGCCGCGGCCTCCAGCTCGGCGCGGTTGCGCTCGTCGCAGACGATCGCGGCCGGCCGCGTGACATCGAGGCGCAGCCGCAGGTCGTGCGCGCGCAGCTGCTCGGTGCACGGGAGCGCGACGTAGCCGGCGCGGAAGCACGCGACCATCGTCACGACCCACTCGTGGCGATTGCCGATCAGCGTCAGGACGACGTCGCCGCGACGGACGCCGCGATCGTGCAGCGTCGCGGCCATGCAGGCCGACCGCCGCGCGACCTCGCCGAAGCGCCATTCGCGCCGCGTGCCGTCGCGCCCAAGCTCGATCAGCGCGAGCCGGCCGGGGTCGGCCGCCTCGACGACGTCACGCGCAAAGCTCACGGAATCCGCTGGTTCGGCATCCGGGGAGCCTATGCGCGCCGCTCGTCCGTATCCTCTGGGAGTCGCCCGCGCGCCGCGCGCCGGGCCCGTCCCACAGCCGCACAAGGAGCCCGCAGACATGGCAATCGCCGTTCCCTTCACGGAAAAGACCGACGAGCAGAAGGCGATCACCGAGATGGTGCGCCAGTTCGCCGACGAGCAGATCCTCCCCAACGCCGAGCACTTCGACCACGAGGACGAGTTCCCGGACGGACATCGTCGAGCAGCTCAAGGAGCTCGGCCTGTTCGGCGTCACGATCCCCGAGGAGTACGGCGGGATGGGGCTGGACCTCACGACCTACGTGATGATCGTCGAGGAGCTCAGCCGCGGCTGGATCTCGATCTCCGGGGTCATCAACACGCACTTCATCGGCAGCTACCTGCTCGTCAAGTACGGCAGCGAGGAGCAGAAGCAGAAGTACCTGCCGCGCATGGCGACCGGTGAGATCCGCGCCGCGTTCTCGCTGTCCGAGCCGGAGATGGGCTCCGACGTGCAGGCGATCAAGACGGCCGCCAAGAAGCTCGAGGACGGCTCGTACGAGATCAACGGCCAGAAGATGTGGGTCACCAACGGCCTGCGCTCGGACCTCGTCTTCGTGCTCGTCAAGAGCGACCCGGACGCCGACCCGCGCCACAAGGGCTTCACCTGCTTCATCACCGAGAAGGAGGCGGGCGCGCACGAGAACACGGGCGCGTACGCCGGCCTCACGGTGCCGCCGCAGCTGCGCAAGATGGGCTACAAGGGCGTCGAGTCCACCGAGCTCGTCTACGACGGCTACAAGTGCCCGGCCGAGAACATCCTCGGCGGCGAGGAGGCCGGCCTGAACAAGGGCTTCGCCCAGATGATGGACGCGCTCGAGGTCGGCCGCGCGAACGTCGCCGCCCGCGGCGTCGGCATCGCCCAGCGCGCGCTCGAGCTCGCGCTCAAGTACTCGCAGGAGCGCAAGACGTTCGGCAAGCCGATCGCCGAGCACCAGGCGATCCAGTTCAAGCTCGCCGACATGGCGACGCAGGTCGAGGCCGCGCGCCTGCTGACGCTGCGCGCCGCGCGCCTGAAGGACGCCGGCGAGCGCTCCGACATGGAGGCCGGCATGGCGAAGCTGTTCGCCTCCGAGGCCGGCCGCTTCTGCGTCGAGGAGTCCTTCCGGATCCACGGCGGCTACGGCTACTCGAAGGAGTACGAGATCGAGCGCCTCTACCGCGACGCGCCGCTGCTGCTGATCGGCGAGGGCACGAGCGAGATCCAGCGCATGGTCATCGGGAAGAAGCTCCTCCAGAGGCACAAGATCTAAGCCGTTCGCGGATCTCGTGGCGCCTGAGGCCACCCGCCTGCCGGGGCGGTGCCTTCGGCACAGCACCCGTCGGCGTTTGGCCTCATGCATCCACGATCTCTCGCTCGAGGTCGTGGTGGCGATTTCCGTCGGCGCCTGCTGGCGAATCGCGTGCCAGCGCCCTACGGTCCTGCACCGTGACTGAGGTTGATCACGAGCGCCCCGCTGAGGAGCGGAGTGGCAGGGATTGGCGCCCGCACGTGTCTGCGCACGAGCGGGAGCGTCACGGAGGGCATCTACGGGCTGATCCTTGCGACGGCGATGATCACCGTCGCGCGTGAGTACGAGTCCGAGAACGCGGGCCGGATTGCGTTGACCGTCCTGGTCACCGCTGTGGTCTTCTGGCTTGCGCACGTGTACTCGCGCGTGCTGGCGTGGTCGATGGAGCGTGAGCGCATGCTGTCGCGCGCGGAGGTCGGCGAGATCCTGCGCCACGACTGGCCGCTGGTCGCCGTCGCGCTCCCGCTCGTGGGCGTGCTGCTGCTCGGCGCCGTCGACATCCTGCGTGACCAGACTGCCGTTCTGCTGGCGCTGCTGCTGGCGCTCGCCGAGCTCGCCGTGTCCGGCGCGTGGGCGGCGCGCGCGTCCGGAGCCGGGGTCGGCGGAACGGCGCTCTCAGCCGTGGTCGCCGTGGCGCTGGGGACGGCCGTCGTCCTCCTGAAGGCGTTCGTTCACTGAGCTGACACGGCTGCGACCGCTAGGGTCCGTCCATGTCCGAGGATGCACGCCGGCTCATCTCCAACGCCGCATCCGGCCTGCTCGAGCAGATCCCGGCGCTGAAGCCGCTCAAGCTCGTCGTCGGCATCGACCTGCACGGTCGCGGCGATACGCAGCAGTTCCGGCTCGTCCTGCCGGAGTGCGAGGTGACGAAGGACATCCACGTGGACGCGAAGGTCGAAGTCGAGATGCGCCGCGAGGAGTTCAACCGCCTCACCGAGCACAACCAGCTCAAGGACTGGCAGCAGGCATTCGTCACCGGGCGCGTGAAGGCGACCGGCGTCGAGCAGTACCTGAAGCTGATCCAACAGGTCGTCGAGAAGCAGAACGAGCGCACGCGACTCAAGAAGGCGCGTCACTAGCTCGGCTCACCCAGCCGGCAGTGCCGCCTGCGTAACATGTTGCGCATGCAACTGACGGCGCTCCATTTCAGTGATCCCGGCTGTCCGTGGGCGTACTCCGCGCGGCCCTACCACGCGCGCCTGCGCTGGCGCTTCGGTGATCAGCTCGACTGGCAGCTCGTCGTCATCGGCCTCGCCGAATCCCACGAGCAGTACGTGGAGCGCGGGTACACGCCCGAGCGCGCGGCCGCGGGGAACCGGATGTTCGAGGACCGCTTCGGTATGCCGTTCTGGCGCGGGCTCAAGGACCGCGTGTCCGCGACCGCGCCGGCCTGCCGCGCGATCGTGGCGGTGCGCGAGGAGCATCCCGACCTCGTCGAGGCGACGTTCCGCGCCTTCCAGTTCCAGCACTTCACGACGGCTGGGCGTCTCGATGACCCGGAGGCCCTGCGCGCGACGCTCCGCACCGTCGACGGCGTCGACGCCGACGCCATCATCGACCGGCTCGACGACGAGGCCGTGCTCGCTGCGTACGAGGCCGACCGCGCGCGTGCACGCAGCGCCGAGGGCTCGCCCACGCACGTGCAGAACCGCACGGCGACGAGCGACGGCCCTGTCCGCTACACCGCACCATCGGTGCTGTTCACGCTCGCTGACGGGCGCAGCCTCGAGGTCGGCGGCTTCCAGCCGTTCGAGAGCTACGACACGGCGCTCGCGAACCTCGCGCCCGAGCTCGACCGTCGCGCCGAGCCGGCCGGTCCGCTCGAGGCGCTCGCGGCGTTCCCCGATGGGCTGACGACGGCTGAGCTCGCTGAGGTGCTGCGCACGGATCTCGGCGCGCGCGACATCGACGGGACGCGTTCGGCGCTTGCGGAGCTGGTCGCCGACGGCGCGGTCGCGGCCGAGCCGCTGGGCGGCGACGCGGTCTGGCGGGTCGCCCTGGAACGATCACCGGCGTGAGCGACGCGCCGATCCTCGCCTTCTGGCACGACGAGTGCCTGCTGCATGACACGGGCTCCGGCCTGTTCGAGGCCGGCCCGTCACCGCTGATCGCCGTTCCCGAGCTGCACCCCGAGAACGCGGAGCGGATGCTGAACCTGCGCTCCGCGATCGACAACGGGCCCCTGGCCGCATGACGTCAGCTGGCGCGAGGCGCCGTTCGCCAGCGACGACGAGTTGCTCAGTGTCCACTCGGCGGCGCACGTGGCGTCCGTCGAGGCGCTCGCCCTGGCGGACGGCATCGTCTGTGTGGAAGGCACGACGTATGCGAACGCGGGGACGCCGGTCGCGGCACGCCGGGCAGCCGGCGCGGCGCTCGCGGCCGCTGACGCCGCAGCGAGCGGGGACGCCGCGGTCACGTACGCGTGCACGCGTCCGCCCGGCCATCACGCCGGTCCCGCGCTCGTCGACGGCTACTGCTTCTTCAACAACGCGGCGCTCGCCGCCGAGCGGCTGCGCGAGCGCGGAGCCGAACGCGTCGCGATCGTCGACTGGGACGTCCACCACGGCAACGGGACGCAGGCGTGCTTCTGGGAGCGCCCCGACGTGCTCGCGATCAGCCTGCACATGGACCACCGCTCGTGGGGCGCGAACCACCCCGAGAACGGGCTCGTCGACGAGCGTGGAGCGCACGCGGGTCTCGGCACGACGCTGAACGTGCCGTTGCCGTTCGGCACCGGCGACCGCGGCTACGCGTCGGCGTTCAGCCATGTGGTGCTGCCGGCGCTGCGCGAGTTCGCTCCCGACGCGATCGTCTGCGCCGCCGGAACCGATGCGTCGCAGTTCGACCCCAACGGGCGGATGTGCCTGTCCGCGGACGGGTTCCACGACATCGGCGAGTCCGTGCGCGGGATCGCCGGCGAGCTGGGGATCAGCGCGCTCGTCGTCACGCAGGAGGGCGGCTACGCGCGGACGTATGGGGCTGTCGGCACGGTCGCCACGCTGCTCGGGCTGCTCGGCCGCAGGAACGTCGTCGACGATCCGATCGCGTATCTGCCGGATGAAGGCGACGCGCACATCGCGTCGGTGGCCGCCGCGCTCGCCGCATGGGAGGCGGGCGCCGAGGCACGCGCTGAAGCTCGCGGGTCGGAGTAGGCGACTGCGTCGTACGGGACGTCCGCGCGCTCGATCGCAGCGGGCGCTCGCGAGGCCGCCTGCCCGTCGTGATGCGGATAGTGCCCGCATAGCGGGCAAGATGCGCACCGAGGTTCCGGGCCTCTCGTTAACTGAAGCAGTGATGCGGATAGTGCCCGCATAGCGGGCAAGATGCGCACCGAGTCGCCGGCGGCCGGCCCGGCCGGCGGGCCGCCGGCGAGGGGCATCACCAGCTAGGCGCGCCGCGCGGTGACGGCCGTCCCGTAGGCGCAGATCTCGGTCCACGTGGAGCCGAGCTCGGATGTGTCGAAACGCATCGCGACGATCGCGTTCGCGCCCTTCGCCTCGGCCGCCTCGGTGAGCCGCTCGATCGCGTGGTCGCGGCCCTCGCCGAGCATCTTCGTCATCCCCTTCAGCTCGCCACCGACCATCGACTTGAAGCCCGCGCCGATCTGCGAGCCGAGGTTGCGCGATCGTACGGTCAAGCCGAACACCTCGCCGTGCACCTCCACGATCACGAGCCCGGGGAGGTCGTTCATGGTCGAGATCAGCATGGCCCGGTGTCTACCGCTAGCCGCGGACGCCTGCTGGTAGCGTCGCGGCCCCTGTGGGCGACGTCACCGCGTACTTCACCGCGCTTGGGCTGGCGACCGCCGCCGGGCTGAACGCCTGGGTCCCGCTGCTCGCCGTCGGGCTGCTCGCCAGGCGGACCGACCTGATCGAGCTGTCGCGGCTCGTGGACGGCGCTGACCGACCCGGCGGTCCTGATCGCGCTGGCCGGCATCGCGGTCCTCGACTTCGTCGGCGACAAGATCCCGACGATCGACCACGCGCTGCACGCCGCCGGCACCGTGATCGCGCCGACGACGGGCGTGGTCGCCGCGCTGTCGTCGACGAGTGCGCTCGACGTCTCACCCGCCCTGCTCACGGTGATCGGCCTGGTCGCTGCGGAGACCGCGCACGGGACGCGGATGGCGATCCGCCCGTTCTCGACGATCGGCACCGCCGGGGCCGGCAACCCCGTGCTGTCGCTGATCGAGGACGCGACGTCGACGGGACTCTCGGTCGTCGCGATCGCCCTGCCCGTGCTCGCGCTGCTGCTCGTGATCGCGATGTTCGTCGCCGCCTGGACGGTGATCCGGCGCCTGCGCCGGCGGCTGGCGTCGCGGCGCGAGACCGCGCTGCCGCCGGCGCCCGGGTAGCGCCGAGCTCGCTCAGTGGTGGGCGGGCTCCAGCACCTCGGCGTCGGCGCGGCTGACCATCACCTCGCCCGTGATCGCTCCCATGCGCTCGATCTCGAAATCGGCGAGATCTGCGGCGACCCACTGACCCGCGAGCTCATTCGAGCGGTCCGCGTCCGCGCGGGTGCGAAAGACGCTGACCGACATGAGCGTGTCATCGCCGGTGGCGACGACCTGGTAGGCGACGAAGCCCGGCTCCTTCGCCAGGGCGTCGGCGAAATCGCGGTCGACCCGGTGCATCAGGTCGTCCATCGATCCCGAGCCGAACCGGTAGGTCCGGACATTCGCGAACATGGCTGCTCCCTTCGTGGGGGAATCCTCCATGCCCGACGGTACGCCTGCCGCGGCCGTGCGGCAAGCGCCGGTTCCTCGTCGCTACAGCGCGGCGCCGCCGTCGTAGAGCTTCAGCACGGTGACCTTGCCGGGCACTGCGTCCTGGCACAGGCGGCAGAGCACGCACTCGTCGAGCGCGCTCGTCGACGATCTTCAGCGCGCCGCCATCGACGGCGAAGATGTCGACCGGGCAGACCTCGGTGAGCTTGGCGGCGATCGCCGCGTCGGCGGCCGCCGCGTCGTCGACCTCGATGCCGATGAAAATTCCGTCGAGCCTCATGCTGCAGCTCCTCTCCGCGATCTTCGCTCGGATCAGGTCCGGGATCTCCGCGATCTCCTCCGCCACGATGATGCCGGCCTCCGCGAGGCGGGCGATCTTCTCGGTCGCGGTGTCCTCCTTGCCCTCGACGATCGTGCCGGCGTGGCCGAAGCTCATGCCCGGCATCTCGTCCATGAAGCGCCCGGCCATGAACGCCACGATCGGCAGGCGCGAGTTGTTCACGCGTGACCCACTCGGCGAGCTGGGCCTCCATCCGCCCGCCCGGCTCGGTGTAGATCACGATGCCCTGCGTCTCGGGGTCGGCTTCGAAGAACGGCATCAGCTCGGCGTAGGCGGAGCCGATGATCGCGTCGCCGCCGATCGAGACCGCCGTCGACTGGCCCAGGCCCGCCGCGGTCAGCGTCGACGACATCTCGGTCGTCATGCCGCCCGAGCGCGAGATCACGCCGATCGGGCCGGGGAGTAGGCCTTCGCGGCGTCCTTCGCGGGGCCGCCGATGCCGCCCATCTTGATCACGTCGGGGACGATGATCCCGAGGCAGTTCGGGCCGATGATGCGCGCGTCGTGCATGTTCGCCAGCTCGACCATCTGCGGCGACGTCGCGGCGCGGGATCCGCTCGGTGACGATCACGATGATCTTGATGCCGTTCTGCAGCGCCTCGAAGACGGCGTCCTTGGTGAACGCCGGCGGGACCGTCACGACGGAGCCGTCGATCGGGGCGCCGTGGTGCGCGACCGCCTGCTGCGACGGTGTCGAACACCGGCACGCCGTGGACCTCGCGGCCCGAGCCGGCCCGGCGTCACGCCGCCGACGACCTTCGCGCCCTGGCCGTAGTCCAGGCACTCGCGCGTCAGGTTGACGGCCTCGCGGCCGGTGATGCCCTGGACGATGAACGTCGTCTCAGCGTTGATGAGGATGCGTCATGCTCAGTGCGCGCCCGCCGTTCCGATCTTCTCGACGGCGCGCCGCGCCGCCTCGTGCATGGACACCGAGCGGTCGGCGTACTCGACGCCGTACTTCTCGAGGATCTTGAAGCCTTCTTCCTCCCAGGCGCCCGGGATCCGGAAGATCGCGATCTTCTCGGCCGGGTCCATCCCGAGCTCCAGGCAGGCCTTGATGACGCCGCGGGCGACGATGTCGACCCGCGTGTTCGAGACGATCGACATCATCACGGCGATCTTGTCGACGCCCGGCTTCTGCAGCACGAGCTTCGCCAGGCCGCAGGCCTTGGAGACCGACGGGTTGCCGCCGATCTCGCAGTAGTTGGCGGGCTTGCCGCCGTGCGCGCGGACCGCGTCGAACAGTGTCAGCGAGCCGCCGCCGGCGCCGATCACGAGGCCGAGGTTGCCGTCGAACTCGGTGACGTTGCCCGGCGACGCCGCGGTGGTCCTGGGCGTCGACGGCCTCGCCGGCGAGCTCGAACGGCGTGGGCTCGCGCGCCTCACGCGTCTCGTCGTCGCCGACGCCGAGGTCCTTCAGCAGCTGCTTGTGGCGCCCGCGCGCCTCGTTCTCCATGTCCATGTGCGCGTCGAGCGCGACGAACGAGCCGTCGGCGAGCTTGCCGAGCGGGTTGATCTCGGCGAGCGTCAGGTCGTTGTCGACGAACAGCTTCGCCAGCCGCGTGACGATCGGGACGAGCTTGTTCAGGTCGCTGCCGGTCACGCCGGTCGAGGCGATGACCTCCTTGGCCTCGAACTCGCTGAACGGCAGCAGGTTCGAGAAGTGACGGCGGCCGACCTTGTCGGGCTGCTCCTCGGCGACCTGCTCGATGTCGATGCCGCCGACGGGGGAGAAGATGATCACCGGCTGCTTGGCGGTGCCGTCCCAGACGACACCGGCGTAGAACTCCTGCGCGACCTCGGCCTTCGGGTCGACGAGCACGCCGCGCGGCATGTGCCCGTTGATCTCGAGCACGAGGATGTCGCGCGCGTAGCTCCTCGGCCTCTTCCGGCGTGTCGGCGAACTTCACGCCGCCGGCCTTCATGCGGCCGCCGGAGAGCACCTGGGACTTGATGACCGTCGGCCCGCCGATGCGCTCGGCGATGGTCTTCGCCTCCTGCGCGTCGCGCGTGAAGCCGTAGTCGGTGACCGGGAATGCCGGCGCGCTTGACGATCTCGCGCGCCTCGTATTCGAAGAACCTCATGGCGTCCTTTTTGCCTCGGGCGTGGGGGTGCTGCGCGGCGGAACCCTAGAGGAATGCGGGGTCCTCCGGCGGTGTGGCCAGCGTGTCAGCGCCGCTTGCGGACAGCGCAGGTCTTGTAGGTGCGGCTCGCCGTCAGGCGCCGCCCGGAGCGGGTGATCGCCGTGATGCTGACCTTCACCTTGCCCTTCGGAAGGCCGCGAAGGTCGACCGGCGCGGTCAGGCGGGACTTCTTGACCACCTGGACCTTGCGCCCGTTGACGCGCACCTCGGCCTTGGCGAGCGGGTCGCCGGCCGGGCGCGCAAGGCGGATCTTGAAGCTGCGGCGGCTGATGCAGCTCTTGTTCGATGGCAGCGACGCGGCGCTCGTGGCTCCGATCGGCGGGGCCGGCACGGGGCTCTTGAGGGTTGACCCCGCGACGGCGCCCGCGGGCGGCAGTCCGGCAGGAGGCGGGACGGCCGGCGGATCGACGACCGGCGGGACGGGGGAGGGCGGACCCCAGACCGGCGGCTCGCCGCCCCAGCCGTGGGGGGTCAGCAGCGTCGGCGCGGCGGGGGCCGGCTGCCCCTCAGGCAGACCGTTGGCGTCGAGCTGGAGGACGAGGTCCACGGGATCGTTCTCGCCGGTGAGCGGGTGGATCTTCGCGGTGAATGCGATCGCGCGTGAGTCCGGCGCCCAGTCTGGTGAGGCTTCATAGAAGCCGCCGACCGGCTCGGTGGCCGAGAGGACGACGGATGGGCCCGTGGGCGCGCCGGCGGCGTTGACCGGAAGCCGCTCGAGCCGGCTCGACGCGTTCCCCGAGTTCTGGTCGAGCGTGTGGATGAGCGAGATGAAGCGTCCGTCGGGAGACCAGCTGGGCGCCCCGAAGGACTCGTCCGCGATGCCGTCACCCCCGAAGAACCTGTCCGCGTCGTGCGTGACGACCGGCGTCGGCGGCCCGGTTGCCGCGCCGGTCGCGTTCACGGGGACGCTGTAGATCCCGCATGTCGCGAAATGCGCGATGCAGCCGTCGAAGACCAGCCGCGACCCGTCCGGCGACCAATCGGCGCTGAACTCGACCTCCCAGCCTGCGAACTGCGGGTCCTCGCCCAGGACATGCGGCTGACCGTCGGGCGACCCCGCGGCGTCGAGGTGGTGCACGACGAGCTTCCACCATGGCGAGCCGAGCAGGGCACTCACCAGCCGGCGGCGATCGGGAGAGAACCGCGCGCCGACATGCCATTCGCCGGCCGGCGTGAGCTGCGTGGGAGCGCCCCCGGTCGTGTGTCCGTCGTTCGTCACGTGGAGCGAGAAGTACGGAGCGCCAGGCCCGGTCCCGTCGTCGAGCGTTCGCGGGACACGGTGCATCAGGAACAGGTCGCCGTCCTTGGACCAGTCGCTGACGACGAGGCGCTGGATCTCGTTGTCGTCGAACACGCGGACGATGTTCGTGCCGTCGGGCTCGGCGACGTAGGTCGACGGCGGGCCGGGACCTGTGAACGCGAGCAGACCGTGGGCGCCGGGGCGCGGCTTCGGGCCGCTGTCGTTGTCGTGCACCGTGATCGTCACCGGCTGTGCCTGGGCGGTGCCGCCCGACTCGAGCGTCATGTTCAGCGACAACGTCTCGTCCGGCTCCGGGACGGTGTCGCCGGGGACGAGGACGCGGACGATCGCGGTCGTCTTTCCGGCGGGGAAGTAGAACGACGGTTCAATCGTGACGCCGGGGTGCGCATCTGGATCCGCGAGCACGAGGTGCCCGTAGACGTAGTCCTCGCTCGGGTGCGAGAGCTTGACCTTGAGGTGCAGGTGGTTGACGCCGCGATCGCCCTCGGTCATCTGGGTATCGCCTGCGCTGACCGCCGGGACCACATTGGTGTCTGCGCCGACGGCGGACGCCAGCCGGGCGAACTCGTCAAACCCGCAGAGGCTGGCCGGCGTCCCGCACGCCGTGTGCTCGAGCGCGTCGGCCTCTGCGCGCAGTCCGGCGGCGGGGCTTGTGCCGCCTGCGCCCGCGGGCAGCGGCTCGGACAGCTGAGCGCGCACGTCGGCGATCTGGCCTGCATCGAGCCCCAACCCCTGGAGGCTCGACAGCTCACCGGGAACGAACCCGCTGACGCGGATGCGGTCGCGGATGGCGCGCACCTTCTGGAGGTCCTGGGCGCTGCCCGCCTGGACATCGCTCTCCCCGTCGAGCTCGGTCGCGAAGGACCGCAACTCGGCGACCGATCGTCGCATCGCGCGCTGCATCCGCAGCCCGGCGACACCCAGGCGGCGGGCATGGAACGCCGCCCACGCCGGGTCCGATCCCGCCTTGGCGCCCGTGTAGCGCTCGACACCGACGCGTTCGGCCTCGCCCTCGGCGCGGGCCGTCTCGAGGGCATTCACCGCCATGTCCGCATGGGCGAGGCTCGTGACCGGCAGCGTCTCGGGCTGCGGGTCGGTGATGTGGCGGAAGTCCGGGTCCGGCGGGTCGGCGACGATGTCGCTGTACATCAGGTAGGCGCCGCACGAGACCTTCTGGAGCAGGCTGATCGCTTCGGACAGCGAGTCGTCGGGCGAGCGGAACTTCAACTCGGTCTGGCCGGTCTGTACGAGCGAGAGCAGGTACTCGCGGTTGCCGCCTCCGGCCTTGGCGAACGACATGGCCCCGGCGACCGGGGCGCCCTTGAGGGTGTAGGCGATCGTTGCCAGACATGCGACGCCCGGGCCGATCTGGGCCTGGAGGGCCATCGACTTCCATTCGGCGAGCTGCGCGTCGGCGATATCCGTGGAGCAGTCCACGCCAGGCCCGGGGTGGCACTGACCGACGCTGAACTGCTCGCTCAGGACGTTCGTGGCTCCGTCGCCGCCGTTGTCGCCGAGCACGCGGTAGGTGCCGGCCGGCAGCGGCGCTGCCACGATCGGCTGTGGCGGGAACGTGCCGACGATCGCGATCGCGTTGGGCTGCCCCCAGTAGCCGTCCGATTCACAATGGCTGCTCACCGCGGACGTGTCCTCCACGACGCAGACCTGGCCGACACCGTCGAAGACGTTTGCAACGCCGACGGCCCACAGCGCGTCGTTGGTCAGGAAGTCCTGGTTGGGGCCGTCGCTGTCGGATGGAGCGACGCCGATGATGCCCGCCTGCGCGATGCTGATCGGCGCGGCTGAGCACAGCGCAAGCGCCAGCCCAACTGCGATCGCCCCCCAGCGCCTCTGCACCGGGCGAGTCTGTCACCGATGGGGCCTTGGGGGAGGGGGCTTTCCTGCCCACGTCGGTCGAGAAATCAGCGCTTCAGAACGAGCTTGCGCTGGCTGGACGACTTCGCCCCGCTCAGGTCCGTGCAGGAGGCCACCAGATACGCGGTGACGGACTTCGCCTTCTTCAGCTTCTTGCGATAGCTGCTCTTGAGCTTCAGCGACACCGGGTAGGTCCCGGCCTTCGGGACCGTGTTGACGGCTCGCGCGATCGTCGTGTCCTTCGTGCCGATCTTCAGCCGCTTGGCCTCGGCCTTGCGCACGACGAGACTGCTGGTCATCGTGCACGCCGCCGAGAAGGTCAGCCGCGCACTCAGCGCGCTGCCGCCGAGCAGCTTGCCGAGCTTGACCGCAGCGGGAGCGGGGAACGCGACGGTCAGGGCCACTGCCACGGGCGTCGTGCCGCCTGCGCCCGGAGCCGGTCCGGGGACGGGCGCGGCGGCGGCCGGAATGTCACGCGACTCGCAGTCGCCGAGCACGTCGAACGTGTCGTTCCCGTCGGCGACGGCGCTGTCGGCGCCGAAGCTGCACGACAGCGCGTCGATCTCGCCGTCACGGGCGAGCAGTGTGTCGTTGCCGAAGTCCAGCCCGGAGTACTCACCATCGCCGAACATGCTGTCGACGCCGGGCCCGCCGGTGATCGTGTCGTCGCCGCTGGAGCCGGTCAGGCGATCCCTGCCCTCACCGCCGTCGATCGTGTCGTTGCCGTCCATGCCGATGATCGTGTCGTCGCCGGGACCGCCCTTGAGATCGTCGGCGGCGGTCGAGCCCCAGCTCGTGTCGTTGCCGGGGCCGAGGTCGACGATCAGTCGCGGCGCGGTGTTGATGATGTACTCCGGCCGGAAGGTGTCGTCGCCTCCGCCGAGGCTGACGTTGGCGACCAGGCCGGCGCCGAGGTCGCCGCACTGCACCGTGGAGTCGCCGAGGTCGGTGCAGCTGCCCGGGTCGTAGCTCAGGCCTCCCGGGTCGTGGATGCGCAGCGGCCCCGGCGAGCTGACCGTGGGCATCTCGACGTAGTTGACCTCGTCACCACCGGTGATCGTGATCGTGTTGCCGCTGCGCGAGACGGATGTCTCGCCGAACGCCTGGCCCGCGATGCCGAGGGCGAGGACGCCCGCCAACCCGCACACGACCGTCATCCGCTGGAGCATTCCGGCCTTCCGTTCGATCTCGGGCGACCGATTGTCGTCGCCGGCGCTTGCGCGGTCAACCGCTGTGGCCGCACGGACGGTTCAGAAGCCGTAGGCCTCGGCCAGCTCGGGGTCCTTCTTCGCCAGCATCTCGGCGAGCTGGACCATCACCTGGCACTGCTTCCAGGTCGCGTCGTCCTGCATCTTGCCGTCGATCATGTGGACGCCGCGGCCGTCGGGGATCGCCTCGATGACCTTCTTGGCGAACTTCACCTCGTCGGGATCGGGCGAGAAGACCTTCTTGGCGATGTCGATCTGCACGGGGTGCAGCGACCAGGCGCCGACGCAGCCGAGCAGGAAGGCGGAGCGGAACTGCGCCTCGCAGGCGTCGACGTCCTTGATGTCGCCGAACGGGCCGTAGAACGGGAGGATCCCGGCGCTCGTGCAGGCGTCGACCATGCGCGCGATCGAGTAGTGCCACGGGTCCTGCTGGGCGGTCACGCGCGTCTGGCCGGGGACGATCGTCCCGTCCGCGTCGAGCTCGCGGGTCGCTCATCGAGACGTAGCCGGGGTGGCCGCCGCCGACGCGCGTCGTCTTCATCCGCCGCGAGGCGGCCAGGTCGGCCGGGCCGAAGCTCATGCCCTGCATGCGCGGGCTGGCGTAGGCGATCTCCTCGACGTTGGCGACGCCGAGCGCGGTCTCGAGGATCGCGTGGACGAGGATCGGCTTCTGCACGCCGGCGCGCGCCTCGAGCTGGGCCAGCAGGCGGTCGACGTAGTGGATGTCCCAGGCGCCCTCGACCTTCGGGACCATGATCACGCTGAGCTTGTCGCCGATCTCGGTGACGAGGCGCGTGAGGTCGTCCAGCACCCACGGCGACTCGAGCGAGTTGACGCGCGTCCAGAGCTGCGTGTCGCCGAGGTCGATCTCCTTGCCGACGGTGCACGAGACCCTCGCGCGCGGCCTCCTTGTTGTCGACCGGGACGGCGTCCTCGAGGTTGCCCAGGACGATGTCCGACTTCGCCGCGATGTCCGGCAGCTTGGCCCGCATCTTCTCGTTCGAGGCGTCGAAGAAGTGGATCATCCGCGAGGGCGGGAACGGGATCTCGCGGACCGGCTCGGGGGCTCCGGTGGCGAGCGGCTTGAAGAAGTCACGGGGGTGGCGCATGGGGCGCCACGATATTGACTCGCGAGTCAATCTGAGCGCCGGTGCGGCATCCTGTAGGCATGACCGACACGAGCACCGACACCGGATTCACGACCGACCAGGCCGAGCGCGAGGCATCCGGCGCGCACGAGTACGGCCGCTACCTCGAGGAGTTCGAGGTCGGCGCCGTCTACAAGCACTGGCCGGCCAAGACCGTGACCGAGTCGGACGATCACCTCTTCTGCCTGATCACGATGAACCACCACCCGCTGCACCTCAACGACGTCTACGCGGCGCAGTCCCAGCAGAAGCGCAACGTCGTCGTCGGCCCGCTCGTCTACTCGCTCGCGCTCGGCATGAGCGTCAGCGACGTCTCCGGCAAGGCGATCGCGAACCTCGCCACCGAGGAGCTCTCGCATCCCAACCCGGTCTTCCACGGCGACACGCTGTTCGTCGAGACCGAGGTGCTGGAGAAGAAGGAGTCCGCTCGAAGCCCGACCGCGGCATCGTCAAGGTCCACACCCGCGTCTTCAACCAGGACGGCGTGCTCGTGGCGGAGTTCAAGCGGCTCGTGCTGGTCCCCGCAAGACGCACGGGGCACCCGCCGAGTAGTCCGGAACCCGTAGTTCCCACGGATCAGGGAGCGGGCAGAGCCACGAAGCCGTAGGCTGCTGCTCGGTACCCTTTTCCGCGTAGTCCCCGGGGGCGAGGCGTCACCACTCGCCCCCTTCGCCGTTCCCGCGATCGGTATCGGCGTGTCCACGTCAGCCCCGTCAGGAGGCCGTCTCCGTCGTGTCCGAGGTCACCGTCCCCACCAAGAACGAGAAGCTCATCGCCTGGGTCGATGAGATCGCCGAGCTGACGAAGCCCGAGGCGGTGTACTGGTGCGACGGCTCCGCCGAGGAGTACGACCGGCTCTGCCAGCTGCTCGTCGAGCAGGGCACGTTCCGCAAGCTCAGCGACGCCAAGCGCCCGAACTCCTACCTCGGCTGGTCGGACCCGTCGGACGTCGCGCGCGTCGAGGACCGCACGTTCATCTGCTCCGAGCGCGAGCAGGACGCCGGGGTCACGAACAACTGGGAGGCGCCCGCCGTGATGCGCGAGCGGCTCTCCGGCCTGTTCGACGGCGCCCATGCGCGGCCGCACGATGTACGTCGTCCCGTTCTCGATGGGCCCGCTGGGCTCGGACAAGTCCCACGTCGGCGTCCAGCTGACCGACTCGCCGTACGTCGCGGTCTCGATGCGGATCATGACCCGCATGGGCCAGGGCGCGCTCGACGTGCTCGGCGAGGACGGCGAGTTCGTCCCCTGCGTGCACTCGGTCGGCGCGCCGCTCGAGGCCGGGCGCGAGGACGTGCCGTGGCCGTGCAACGACGAGAAGTACATCGTCCACTTCCCCGAGACGCGCGAGATCTGGTCCTACGGCTCGGGCTACGGCGGCAACGCGCTGCTCGGCAAGAAGTGCTTCGCGCTGCGCATCGCCTCGGTGATGGCGCGCGACGAGGGCTGGATGGCCGAGCACATGCTGATCCTCAAGCTGACCTCGCCCGAGGGCGCGGTCAAGTACATCACCGGCGCGTTCCCGTCCGCCTGCGGCAAGACGAACCTCGCGATGCTGATCCCGACGATCGAGGGCTGGACCGTCGAGACGGTCGGCGACGACATCGCCTGGATGAAGTTCGGCGAGGACGGCCGGCTCTACGCGATCAACCCCGAGGCCGGGTTCTTCGGCGTCGCTCCGGGCACGGGCAAGGAGACGAACCCGAACGCGATGGCGTCGATCCGCGCCAACTCGATCTTCACGAACGTCGCGCTGACCGACGACGGCGACATCTGGTGGGACGGCATGACGCCCGAGCCGCCGGCCCACGTCATCGACTGGCACGGCAACGACTGGACGCCGCGAGTCCGACACGCCCGCCGCCCACCCGAACGCGCGCTTCACCTGCCCGGCATCGCAGGACCCGGCGATCGCCGACGAGTGGGAGGACCCGGTCGGCGTGCCGATCGACGCGTTCCTGTTCGGCGGCCGCCGCGCGACCGTCGTGCCGCTCGTGCGCGAGGCGTTCGACTGGAACCACGGCGTCTTCCTCGGCGCGACGATGAGCTCCGAGCAGACCGCCGCGGCTGCCGGGCACGATCGGCGCGCTGCGCTTCGACCCGTTCGCGATGCTGCCGTTCTGCGGCTACAACATGGCCGAGTACTTCGCGCACTGGCTGACGATCGGCGAGCGCGACGGACGCCGACAAGCTGCCGAAGATCTTCTACGTCAACTGGTTCCGCAAGGGCGACGACGGCAAGTTCCTGTGGCCCGGGTTCGGCGAGAACAGCCGCGTGCTGGAGTGGGTCTTCCGCCGCTGCGACGGCGCCGTCGAGGCGATCGAGACGCCGATCGGCCTCGTGCCCGCCGTCGCCGACCTCGACATCGACGGCCTCGACATCGACGCGGCGGCGCTCGAGCAGCTGCTGACGGTCGACGAGAGCGCGGTCAAGGCCGAGCTGCCGCAGGTGCGCGAGCACCTGGCGAAGTTCGGCTCAGACCTGCCGGGCACTCTGCGCGACGAGCTCGAGAAGCTCGAGGCGCGGCTCGGCTGACGCCGAGCCGCTGCGCTCGCTGCGGGCGTCAGCCCCGCGGGTTGACGCCGTAGTACTTCGCGCTGAAGTTCGCGGCGTCGCAACGCGTAGCGCCTTCGGGAACGTCGCCGTGCCCTTGTACTTGCCGTTGTTGAACGTCGCGGTGATCTTGACCTTGCCGATGCTTCGGCTTCGGGTCGCCGTTGTAGATCTTCGCGTTGCCGGTGTACGAGAAGCCGCCGTCCGACTTCAGCGTGATCTTGCGGCTGACGATGAACGAGCCGTTCTGGCCGCTGTCGCTGTTGACGCAGGCGGTCTGGAAGCTCTTGATCGCGGTGACGTCCTTCGTCGTGATGATGTACGTCTGGAGCTTGGGGTCGATGTAGTAGCCGCGCTTGGGCACGGAGGCGGCGAGCGCGGGCGCGACGGCGCAGGCGGCAGACGAGCGCGACGGAGATGGCGGACGGACGAGACGGTGCATCGGTGAAACCCCCCGGGTGGCGAATGAGGCGCGGACCTTACGCGGCGATGTCAGCCGCTCACGCTGATCGTGACCTCGGGCGAGCGGCCGCTGAGCGCCGTCGTGTTTCCCTGGAGGAATGGGAGGACTGCGGTGTAGACACCGGACTGCGTCAGTGTCGCGGCCGCGGTGTACGACGCGCCGCCTGCCGCGGTGGTCGCGGTGGTGATCGTCTCCCACTCGTCCTGGCAGACGTCTTGCCCGCTGGTGGACTTCTGGCAGGTGTGCTTCGTGCGCCGCTGGATCTTCACGTCGTTGCGACCCGGCTGGGCGGGGGCGATCGTGCCGGTGAAGCTGACCGGCGCACCGCTCGCGATCGTCGTGGCGGACGGCGTCATCGTCAGGACCGCCTGGCCGTCGACGAGGACCTGCGGCGAGTACGTCGCCGGGTCGCTGCCGCGGGTGATCGCGCCGTACGTGATCGAGCCCGGCTGTGGCGGCAGGATCGTCAGGGCTGCTGTGCCGTCGGCGCCTGTGGTGGCGCGCAGCCCGGTGCTCGTGTAGGCCCCGGCGGGCCCTTCGGTGGGGGCGCGCATCAGCTCGACCGGCTCGCCTGCGACGGGGGTCGTCTTGACGATGTTGCCGGCGGAGACCGTGGTGCGCGTGAGGGTCGCGGTCAGCGTGAACGGGGACGCGGCGGGCACGTAGCCCGGGCTTGCGGGGGTCAGTGCGAGCTCCGGCGGCAGCTCGCGCTGCGCCTGGCCGAACGGGCTGGACGGCGAGCGCACGATCCGGCAGGGACCAGTCGGGCTGCAGGCGGCGCCGCGGCCACCGGCCATCACCTGCACGTACGAGATGGTCTGCCCGTCGATCGCGATCGTCCCGGCCAGCGTCAGGTGTGCGGCGACCTCCTGCTTGGCCAGCCCCGAGCGCTTGATGCGCACGAACGACTGCGTCGGATGGACGCCGTAACGCGCGGCGTAGACGTACGTCGCGTCGAGCGCGGGGCCGCCGAGGTAGTTGGACTCCTCGCCGTAGCTGCTGGACGTCGCGACGCGCACCGGCCCGCCGTTCGTCGACAGCAGGCGCACCTGCGACGCATTGCGCGCGATCGTCGTCTGGCCGACGACGGTTCCGCGGATCGCCAGCCCGTTCATGGCCGCGCAGCTCCCGCGGTCCATCCGGCTGCTCGAGGAGCCGGTGACGGCGCGGCGGTAGGGGATGTCGCAGCGGATCGCCGATGTTCCCGAGCCGGACAGCAGCGCGCGCCCGAAGACGAACTGCCCGCGCCACTGCGCCGGCCACTCCTCGTCGTCGTGCGGGGAGGAGAAGCCGAGCTTCGCCTGCGAGCCGCTGGATGTCTGGTAGCGGTAGGCGTCGCAGCCGTTGGCGACGTCGTTGTCGTTCTTCGGCGCGCTCGTGCAGCGCACGTAGAGCGCGACCACGCGGCCGTTGGAGTCGGGCCCGAGCGAGACCTGCAGCGGGGCGGGGGAGGACGCCGCGTGGATCACCTTCGGAGCGGCGTCGCCGTTGCGGACGACGAGCGTGTACAGCTTGGATCCCGTGTCGTACTGCGACCAGGCGAGGAAGCCGCCGTAGGAGGCGACGTTCGTCGGCCCCGGCGTGACGGCCACCGGCGTATCGGCACGGGCGATCGCGGGCGTGAGGGCCAGCAGACAGAGCATGGCGATGGGGAGGGCGCGGCGCATGAGGTCCATATACCCGTAACTGCCGCGATGACGCAAAGGTTGCGCCACTGCCTGCAGCTCAGTGGCTGGGACCGTCGGGTGTGGCGGCGGGCGGCCGCGACTCCTCGGCGAGCGAGGTGATCGCCAGCGGGCCGCGCGCGGCCTCCTCGAGCACCTGCGTCGCCTCCTCCAGCGAGCGCGCGTAGAGCTCCACCAGCAGGTGGACGACGATCTTGTCGTCGTCGTGCTTGTGGAAGCGCACGTGGGTGAAGAACTCGCGCGTGCCGTGCTCGCCGAACGCGGCGTAGGAGAGCGCGTCGCCGGCCTCAGGGCCAGAGCAGCTCTCGACGTCCTCGACGTCGACGGTCACCGTGCACGAGGCGACCCACGGGGTGCCGGCGATCATCCGCTCCCAGCGGTCCTCGATCGGCTCGACGCGGCCGTCGCGGAAGCCGAGGTGCGGCTGGTCGTGCATGCAGTCCAGGCACTGGACGACGGCTTCCTGAAGCTCGTCCACGACTTCGGCGCGCTCGCCGGTGAACGGGTCGATCTTGTGGATCCCCTCGTAGTGCACCTGCACCTCGAGGTCGCTCGACCAGCATCGATAGCAGCGCAGCCAGGCCTTCGTCTCTCCGGTCACCGGTCCCATTCTAGGTCCGTCGCGCGGGTAGGCTGCCGCGCATGTCGCCCGCCGTCCTGTACGAGACCGCCGACGCGGTCGCCACGCTGACGCTCAACCGTCCCGAGCGCCTGAATGCGCTGACGCCGGAGCTCGTCGGCGACCTGCGCGACGCGCTGATACAGGCCAACGACGACGCTGACGTCCGCGCGATTCGCCTGCGCGGAGCGGGCAGCTCGTTCTGCGCCGGCTACGACATCGGCTGGGGCGCACAGATCATGGAGGAGCGCGAGGAGGGGCAGCCGTGGGACCCGATGGCGGACCTGCGCATCATGGGCCGGTTCGTCGACCTGTACATGGCGATCTGGCGCTCGCCCAAGCCGGTCGTCGCGCAGGTGCACGGGTACTGCGTCGGGGGCGGGACCGATCTCGCGCTCTGCTCGGACCTGATCGTCTGCGACGAGGACTGCCGCATCGGCTACCCGCCGGCGCGTGTCTGGGGCTCGCCGACGACGGCGATGTGGATGTACCGGCTCGGGCTCGAGCGCTCCAAGCGGATGCTGCTGACGGGGGACGCGCTCGACGGCCGCCGCGCGGTCGAATGGGGTCTGGCGAGTGAATGCCTCCCGGCTGCCGAACTCGACGGCGCCGCAGCCGCACTGGCCGCGCGGGTGGCGCTGCTGCCGGCCAACCAGCTGCACATGATGAAGGTGCTGATCAACCAGGCGTTCGAGCAGATGGGCCTGCAGACGACCCAGCTGATCGGCACGCTGCTGGACGGTGCATCGCGCCACACGCCCGAGGGCGCGGCGTTCAGCGAGGCCGCGAAGGCCGACGTGCGCAACGCGGTGCGCGAGCGCGACGCACCGTTCGGCGACTACGGCGAGGGGCCGCGGACGGTGTGAGCGCCATGGTCGGCGTGGTACTCGCGGGGGGAGCGGGATCACGACTCGGGGGCGCAAAGCCGAGCGCCCTGCTCGCCGGCAGACCGCTGCTCTCCTACCCGCTGGCGGCTCTGCGAGCCGTCCTGGGTGAGGTCGCCGTCGTGGCGAAGGCGGACACGGAGGTTCCGGCGATCGGCTACGGCGTGCTGGTCTGGCGCGAGCCGGAGCTCCCGCGGCATCCGCTCGCCGGCATCGTCGAAGCGCTGCGGCGGGCAGAGGGCCGGCCGGTGATCGTGCTCGCCTGCGACCTGCCGTTCGTGACCGCGGACCTCGTGCGCGCGCTGGCCGGCGCCGACACCGGCGGCGCCCCGGCCGTCGTGGCGACGACGCCGGGCCGCGGGCTGCAGCCCCTGTGTGCCCGCTATGAGCCCGCGGCGCTTGACGTGCTGGCCGGGTTCGACGCCGAGGGCCGGACGGTGCAGCAGGTGCAGGCGCTGAGGCCGGCGCTGCTCGAGGTCGACGCGGCGCTCCTGCGCAACGTCAACAGCGCTGAGGACCTTGCCGCCGCGGAGGCCGTGCTCAGCCGAACGTGAACGCGTAGCCGCCGACGCCGGTGCCCACGCGCAGTGTCAGCCGGTGGGGCTGCGACGAGGCGGAGTGAACGAGGTGGTAGAGCCGCTGGCTGTCGACGGTCACCCGTCCGCCGTGAACGTCCGACCCGGCCTGCGCCGCCGTGATCGGCTTGCCGTCGAGCAGCACGGAGACGTCGCCGCTCCCATCGCGTGGCGGTGACATCACGAGGTAGACGTCCTTGCCCTGGACCTGCGCGTCGATCGCGGCGTCGGGCCCGGCGACCGCGCGCTCGCCGCTCACCGTCCAGGTCCCGGACAGCGCGAACGCGTCCGCCGGCAACGTCGCGGGCGCGGGCGGGTAGGTGCGCGTCCCGTCGCGCGGCGTGCCGGACCCGGCCCAGCCCTGCGCGCGCTCGGTCCCGAGGTAGGTCTCCGGGCTGGACTGCCGCGAGGGGTCGAAGGTCGTGGCCGGCCGCGCCGTCGCGCCGAGGTTCGCGTCCCCGCGCTCGCGCAGCAGCGCGCGGATCGCGGCCTCGGACTTGTCGTAGTCGCCCTCACCGAAGTGCGCTTCGCGGACACGGCCCTTGGCGTCGATCAGGTATTCGGCGGGCCAGTACTGGTTGCCCCAGGCGTTCCAGGTGGCCATGTCGTTGTCCTGGGCGACCGGGTACCCGATGTGGTTCTGCCTGATCGCCGCCTGCACGTTGCCGGCGTTCTTCTCGAAGTCGAACTCGGGCGAGTGGACGCCGACGACGGTCAGCCCGGCCTTGCGGTACTTGCGATCCCACGCGGTGACGTAGGGCAGCGTGCGGATGCAGTTGATGCAGGTGTAGGTCCAGAAGTCGATCAGCACGACGCGTCCGCGCAGACCGGCCAGCGTGAGCTTCTTGCCGCCGGGTGTGTTGAACCAGCGCTGGGTTCCGGCGAACTCGGGCGCGGCACCGAGATCGGGGAGCCCGGACTTGACGCCGGTGGCTGTGGGGGCGGTGGGCTTCTCGGCGAACTTCGACGGACCGCGCAGCGTGGCGAGCGCGCGCTTGGCCGACGCGGAGTCCTCGATCGACTGGGTCGGATTGACGAGTGCCGCCGGCAGGTGCTTGGCGATCGCGGTCTGGAAGCGGACATCGAGGTCGGCCGACATCGCGATCGCGGTCACGATCATCACCCCGCCGAGGATCTGACGCAGCAATGGCCCGCGACCGGCCGCGCGCACGCGGTCGGCGATCGCCCGTCCGCCGAGCGCGAGCAGCAACAGGACGACGGCGGACCCTGCCGCGTAGGCGATGCCGACGGCGACGGCACGGCCCGATCCCGCGCCGACGACGATCACGGCGGCGAGGATCGGTCCCGCGCACGGCGCGTAGAGGAAGCCGAGCGCGCCGCCGACCAGGACGCCCGACCAGAAGCCCTCACCGCCGGAGCGCGGACCGAAGCGCGCGAGGCGTGACAGCGGCGCCTCGAGCCGGTCGCCGACGGCCGGGAAGGCGACCGCCACGCCGAACACGAGCAGCGTGACGATCGCGATCGTGCGGGTCGCGCCCGACCCGAGCCCGACCCCGTTGACGACGGTCGCGAGCCCGATGATCGTGATCGCGAACGTCGTCGCCAGCCCGAGCACGATGCCGACCGGGCGCCGCCGCCCGCCCGTCGCGCCGGCACTCAGGAGCGCCGGCAGAACCGGCAGCACGCACGGTGAGAGCGCCGTGCCGACGCCGGCGACGAACGCGAAGAGGACGAGCAGCACGCAGTGATGATGGCGCCCATTGGTGAACGAACGCTGAACTCGGCGCCGGAACCCTCCCGGCGGTCGTCAGGCCCGCTCAGCCGCCGATGGCGCTCATCGTGCGCTGCGGCTGGATGAAGCCCGGCTCGTTGACATGGTGCTTGAGCTCCTTGCGCCAGACCGCGTCGCGGATCAGCTGCTCGAGCTCGTCGTCGGTTGCGCCGGAGCGCAGCGGTGTGCGCAGGTCGGTCTCGTTGAGCGAGAACAGGCAGGTGCGCAGGCGCCCTTCGGCCGTCACGCGGATGCGGTTGCAGTCGCCGCAGAACGGCTCGCTGACCGGGTTGATGAACCCGATCCGGCCCTGACCGTCGGCGAAGCGGTAGACGCGCGCGGTCGCGCTCGGCTCGCGCGCTCAGCGGCTCGAGCGGGAACTCGGTCTCGATGATCGCGCGGATCTCCTCGCCGGAGAGGACGCTCTCGGGCGTCCAGGCGTGGTCGGCGTCGAGCGGCATGAACTCGATGAAGCGGACCTCGTACGGGTGCTCGCGCGCGAACCTGGCGAACGGGAGCACCTCGTCCTCGGTGAAGCCGCGCATCGCGACGGCGTTGACCTTGATCGGGTGGGCCTGGGGGAAGGCGGCGAGCGCCTCGAGCCCGCGCAGCACCCGCGGCAGCGCGTCGCGGCGGGTCATCGCGAAGAAGCGGTCCTGCTGCAGCGAGTCGATCGAGACGTTGAAGCGCTGCACGCCGGCGTCGACGAGCGCGGCGGCGTCGCGCTCGAGCAGGAAGCCGTTGGTCGTGACCGAGAGATCCTCGACCGTCGGGATCTGCGCGAGCATCGCGGCGAGCCTGGGGAAGTCGCGCCGCACGAGCGGCTCGCCGCCGGTCAGGCGCACGTCGTGGACGCCGAGCTCGGACAGCAGCGTGACGAGCCGCGTGATCTCCTCGAAGCTCAGCACCGCTTCGCGCTCGAGCCACGGCAGGCCCTCGGCCGGCATGCAGTACTGACAGCGGAAGTTGCAGCGGTCGGTGACGGAGATGCGCACGTCGCCGATGTGGCGACCGTGACCGTCGATCAGGGGTTCCCGCTGCACAGGGACAGCGTACGCGACCGGCTGCGCCGGTCACGGCCCTGCCAGGGGGCCGTTCCTAGGCCGGGCCGGAACTGACGAGCTCTGCGACCGCTTCGCCGAAGACCTCGCGGTGGCGGTCCACATCGGCGGCGGTGGTCTGCGGGCACATCAGCGCCATGTTGTGGAACGGCGTGATCATCACGCCGCGGTTCAGCGCGTGCAGGTGCAGGTAGTGCTCGAGGTCGTCGTCGTGCGAGGCGTAGGCGACGGTGCCGTCGCGCGCCGGCTCGGGCAGGAACTGGTATTCGGCGCGGCAGCCGAGTTGCGTCACGTTCCAGGGGACGTCGTGCGCGTCGATCACGCTCTGGACGTCCGCGGCGAACTGCGTCGCGAGCGGGATCATGTGCGCGAACGCCGCCTCATCGAGCGTGTTGGCGAGCGTCGCCCGCATCGCCGCGCTCGACAGCGCGTTGCCGGCGAGCGTCCCGCCGACGCCGCCGGTGTCCTCATAGTCGGCCTCCGGGTCGGAGAACAGCCGCTCGGTCAGGTCCGCCGTCAGGCCGAGTGCGCCACACGGGACGCCGCCGCCGATCGCCTTGCCGATGACGAGGATGTCGGGGTCCAGATCCCAGGCCTGCGTGCAGCCGCCGGGCCCCGCCGAGAACGTGTGCGTCTCGTCGATGATCAGCAGCGTCCCGTACTTGCGGGTGAGCTCCCGCAGGCCTTCGAGGTAGCCGTCGTCGGGCAGGATGATCCCCATGTTCGTCATCGCCGGCTCGGCGAGGACGACGCACACCTCGCGCGTCGACAGCGCCCGCTCGAGCGCGTCGAGATCGTTGAAGTCGATCGCGACCGTCGTCTCGTGCAGCGGGACCGGCGCGCCGACGTTGCCTTCGCGCGCGACCGTCAGCCCGCGCTGCTCGACGGCGAACGACTCGTCGACCGAGCCGTGGTAGCAGTAGTTGTAGACGAGCACCT
The DNA here is from genome assembly GCA_963821685.1 of uncultured Actinomycetes bacterium. Classification (GTDB taxonomy): domain Bacteria; phylum Actinomycetota; class Thermoleophilia; order Solirubrobacterales; family Solirubrobacteraceae; genus F1-60-MAGs163. The sequence goes on from CAWGEW010000003.1 coordinate 280,076, forward strand.
TCGGGCGCCGGGTCAGCTGGCGCGCCATCCGCAGCGCCGTCCGGTTGGCGTCCGTGGCGCTCAGCGTGAACAGCCAGCGCGTCAGGCCGAAGCGCCGGGTCAGCTCTTCCGCGACCCAGATCGAGTCCTCGGTCGGCAGCATCATCGTGATGCCCTGCGCCGCCTGGTGGGCGGTCGCCGCGACCGTCAGCGGGGGCGAGTGCCCAGCCATCGCGCCGGTGTCGCCGAGCGCGAAATCGATGTACTCGTGCCCGTCGACGTCGGTGACGCGCGCGCCTTCGGCGTGGGCCGCGAAGACGGGGTGCCCGCCGGCCCAGCGCATCATCCACGGCATCGGGACGCCGCCGATCAGCGAGCCGCGCGCGCGCTCGAACAGCTCGCGTGAGCGCGGGTGGTCGAGCGGCAAAGCGCTGGAGCTCGCGATCCAGCAGCGTTGCGAGACGATCGCGGTCGACGCCGGGCATGTCAGGCGCCCGGGGCGCCTGCGCGCAATGTCGCTTCGAAGTCGGTCTTCGCGATCGGGCCCAGGCACGGTGATGTCGCGCCGGCGTCGAGGTAGCGCTGGACTCCCGCCTGCACCGTGCCGGCGTCGCCGACCGCGGTCAGCGTGGCGAGGAAGTCGTCGGAGATCGCCGTGCCCATCGCCTCCGGGTCACCGGCGGCGGCGTCGTAGGCCGCGATGTCCGCCTCGAAGCCCGAGCGCTCGAGCATCGCGCGGTAGAACGGCAGCCCGAAGTACGGGAGCAGGTCACGGCGCATGGCGGCGTATGCGGCGTCGACGTCGTCGGTCGCGGCGGACGGGACGGCGGCGATCACGTCGAAGTCGTCCATCGTCTTGCCGGCCTTCTCACGTCCCTCGCGCACGCACGGGATCACGACGTCGCGGATGTAGTTCGGGTTGCAGAGCCAAAGGATCACGGCATCACCGATCTCACCCGCGAGGCGCAGCATGTTCGGCGACAGCGCCGCGACGCCGATCGGCAGGTCCGGGAACGCGGGGAGCCCGCCGAGCTGGAAGTGGGTTGTCCACTTGTCGCCGGCCGGTGGCGGCTCGCGGTTGAGGATCGCGCGCACGATGTTCGTGTACTCGCGCATTTCGGTGACCGGCTTGTCGATGCTCTGGCCGTGCCATGCCTCGACGACGGGCCGGTGTGAGACGCCGATGCCCAGCATCATCCGCCCGCCGGAGGCGTCGTCGATCGTCGCTGCCTCCTGAGCCATCGTCGCGGGCGTGCGCGAATAGATCGGCACGACGCCGGTGCCGACGCGGATGCGCTCCGTGCGCTGCGCGTACGCCATGCAGACCTGCAGGGCGTCACGACCGTTGATGTGGGTCACGTAGGCCGACGCATAGCCGAGCTGCTCGGCCAGCTGGACGCGCTCGATCGCTTCGGGGAGCGACCGGCCAACGGAGATGAATGATCCGACGGGCATCTCTGAAACCTACGTCACCGGCGCAGCAGCACGTAGACGAGCGTCGCCGCGAAGGCGATCTGCCCGAATGTCATCGCGGTGCCGGTGTTGACGGCGCCGAGGAGCTCGGCGAGCAGCGTGCCGGCCAGGAACGCGCCCAGCATCAGCGCCAGGTCGATGACGCGCGCCCGAGTCATGCTGTCCCCGCCTCGGTGGCGAGCAGGTCGACGAGCGTGGGAACGTCGGCGCCGGGTTCGGTGCTCGCGAGTCGCTGCTCGGCTGCGCGCCGTCCGCCGATCGCCCGCAGGCCGCGGTCGCCGTGCTCGGCGGCGAAGTCGGCCAGTGCCGTCGCGCGGCGCGCGGCCAGACGGCGTCCCGCCAGGTCGAGCCGCTCGCGGTGGCCTGCGATCTCCTTGACGAGGTCGTCGATGCCCTGTGCCGGCGCGAGCGAGGAGACGGCGACCACGGGGGTCTCGCGGTCGCCGACCGAGCGCAGCGCGGCGCTCAGGTCGCGGCGCGCACGCAGCGCGACCTCGCCGAGGTCGGATTTCGTCACGACGAGCACATCGGGGATCTCCATGATCCCGCTCTTGATGAACTGCAGCGCGTCACCCGACGCCGGCTGCACGATCACGGCGACGGTGTCGGCGACCTCGGCCACGTCCGTCTCGCTCTGACCGACGCCGACGGTCTCGACGACGACGACGTCGAAGGCCGCTGCCAGCGATGCGGCCGCCTCGCGCGTTGCCGGCGCCAGACCGCCGAGGCGGCCGGCGGCGGCCGTCGAGCGGATGAACACGCTGTCGTCGGACGGGTCGAACGTGATCCGCGCGCGATCGCCGAGCAGCGAGCCGCCGCTGCGGCGCGACGACGGATCGACGGCGAGCACGGCGACGCTGCAGCCGGCCGTGCGCCACTCGCGGACCAGCTCGGAGAGCAGCGTGGACTTGCCGGCGCCGGGCGGCCCGGTGACGCCGACGATGTGCCCGGGGGCCTCGCCGCCGAGCGCCGCGGGGGAGAGGCGGCGCAGCAGCGCCGCGATCTGCGGCCGCGCCGCGGGTGTGCGGTTCTCGACGAGGTTCAGCACCTCCGGGGCGGCGGACAGGTCGCCGCTGCTCAGGCGCTCGCCGAGCGCGGTGCCGTCGGGAAGGGACATCGCGGTGGGACGCTAGCGGGCGAGGCTTAGACTCGCCCGGATGGGCGAGCACACGGAACGCTCGACGCTGGCGGCGAGCGTCGCGAGCATCATCGGCGTCCCTGCCGCGGAGGTCCCGCTCGACGACGTCGAGCTGCGCGCCTGGCTTGGAGCGCGAGCGCTCGGGCTCGTGCCGATCGACTCGGCCGCCGAGTTCTCCTGGGCCGGTCCGTGGATCGCGTGGCGGCCGCGCAGTGACGGGCGGGGGCGTGCCGCGGTCGTGATGTTCGGCGTCCCGTCCGGCGTCGTGTTCGATCCGGCGGGGACGACGGACGAGATTCTCGGCGGCCTGCTGCCCGCAGCGTTCGACATCGCACTCTGGTCGGCCGGCGGAGCGCGGCGACCCGGGCACCGGCATCGTCGAGGCGATCGTGGTCGCGGGCGCAGCCGAAGCAGCGGTGGTGTCGGTACCTGAGGCGCGTGCGGTCGCCGGGCGCGGGCTCGAGGGTGACCGCTACGAGCTGGGCGGAGGGACGTTCGCCTCAGGCCGGCCCGGAAGCGACCTGACGCTGGTCGACGCCGACGTGCTCGACGAGCTCGCGGGTGCGGCCGGCGCGCCGATCGACCACCGGCGCAACGTCGTCGTGCGCGGCATGGACCTCAACGCCCTCGTCGGCCGCAGCTTCCGCATCGGTGACGTGCACTGCCAGGGACGACGACTCTGCGAGCCCTGCGCGCATCTCGACCGGCTCAACGCGGCTGACGTCCTGCGCCCACTCGTCCATCGCGGCGGCCTGCGCGCGGACATCCTCGCGGACGGCGTGCTGCGGGTCGGGGACGCCGTACAGGCTGAAGGCTGACGCGCCGGCAAAGCTGGTTGCGAGTGCAGGGGCGTTGGCGCTTGCAGATTGTCCCGTCGCGGGTATACTGAACCACATGGTTCAGTATGTGAGAACGGATCTCGATGCCTCGTTCGCCGTGCTCTCGGACTCCACGCGACGCGGCGTCCTCGAGCAGCTCAGCCGTGAGGAGGCTTCGATCACCGACCTCGCCGACCGGTTCCACATGACCCTCACGGGCATGAAGAAGCACGTCGGCGTCCTCGAGCAGTCGGGACTCGTCGTCACCGAGAAGGTCGGCCGCGTACGGACCTGCCGGATCGGCGCGCGCCGTCTCGAGGACGTGGCGGCGTGGATCGAGAGGTATCAGCAGCTCTGGGACGAGCGCTTCAGCGAGCTCGACCAGGTCGTCGAGGAATTGAAACGGAAGGAGCAATCAGATGGCCACAACACCGCAAGGTGAGCACACCCCCATGAAGAACGTCACGACCGTAGAACGGAGATCAGATCGCGAGGTCGTTGTCACGCGATCGTTCGACGCGCCCGCGCGCCTCGTGTTCGAGGCGTGGTCGAAGCCCGAGTTGTTCGAGCGCTGGTGGGTGCCGAAGTCGCTGGGCATGACGCTGCGGTCCTGCGAGATGGACGTTCGCACCGGTGGCACGTACCGCCTCAACTTCGGCGAGGGCATGGACTTCTTCGGCAGGTACCTCGAGGTGGCCCCGCCATCGCGCATCGTCTGGACGAACGACGAAGGCGGAGAGAACGGCTCCGTCACGACCGTCACCCTGACGGAGAACGATGGCAAGACGCTGGTCGTCGTGAGCGAGGTCTATCCCTCGAAGGAGGCGCTCGACGCCGCCGGCACGGGCGCGGCGGACGCGTTGCACGAGACATTCGTGCAACTGGATGAGCTGCTCCTCGAGCTCGCGTCGAGGTCATGACGGGAGTTCATCTCGCCGCCGGCACGCCCGCGTCGGACGGAAAGCGACAGTCCCGCCTCTGGGGACATTCCCGAACGCTCGCCCAGGTGGCCGCGTCGGGCCTAGACTCGGCGAATCGTGAGGCGAGGCCTGTACCCCGAGGTTGAGCCGCATGAGAGCGGCTTGCTCGACGTCGGTGATGGCAATGCCATTTTCTGGGAGAGCTGTGGGAATCCCGACGGCAAGCCCGCGCTCGTCTTGCACGGGGGCCCCGGCTCAGGGTGCTCGCCGTGGTTTCGGCGGCTCTTCGATTCGAGGGTCTACCGCGTGGTCCTGTTTGATCAGCGGAACTGCGGCAGAAGCCTTCCGCACGCCAGCGATCCTGGGACAGACCTCGCGAACAACACCCTTCCGCGCCTGGTGGCGGACATGGAAGCACTACGCCGGGAGCTGAACATTGAGAGTTGGCTACTCCTCGGCGGATCGTGGGGCAGCACGCTGGCGCTTGCTTACGCCGTGTCTCACCCTGAGCGGGTCAGCGAAATGGTGCTGTTCGGAGTGATCGCCGGGCGACACGCCGAGTTCGACTGGACCTTTCGCGGGGGTCTTTCGCGTTTTTTCCCAGAGCAGTGGGAGCGACTGTTGGCGTTTGTGCCCGACTCAGAACGGGGCGACGACATCGTCGAGGCCTATCACCGCCTCGTGAACGCTGCGGACGTGGATCTCGCGCGCGCGGCCGCCCAGAGCTGGTGCCTCTGGGAGTCGGCTACTCCAGGGTGGCCATCGTCGACCGTCCTTCAGCCGAGGTTCCAGGACGAGCGCTACGCGCTGGCCTTCGCCCGGATCGTCACGCATTACATCCGACACAACGCTTGGCTGGACGATGGAGAACTCCTGCGCGATGCCACCGCGCTTGCCGAAACGCCGACGGTCCTGATCAACGGGCGCTTTGACTTCCAGACTCCCATCGGGAATGCCTGGGCGCTGAAGCGTGCGCTGCCGCTCGCCGACTTGGTCATCGTGGCCGACACCGGGCACAGCCCGACCGATGCCATGTCGGCCGAGATCGTCGGCAGCACGGACCGGTTCGCAGTGGGCAGATAGAGATCTGGGAAGGCCGTCAGTCGAGCTGCTCGGCCAGCCCGATCAGAATCCCCTCGGGGCCTCGGACGTAGCAGAGCCGATACGCGTTTTCGTACTGGACCACTTCGTCGACGACCTGCGCGCCGTGCTTGCTGAGCCGGGCGAGCGTCTCGTCGAGATCGTCCACCGCGAACATGACTCGGAGGTAGCCGAGGGCGTTCACGGGGGCGGTCCGATGATCGGCAATCGTGGCCGGCTCGAGAAAGCGGGAGAGTTCGATCCGCGCGTGGCCGTCCGGCGTACGCATCATGGCTATCTCGACGCGCTGGTCGCGCAGTCCGGTCACGCGCCCCGACCAGTCTCCCTCGATGGTTGCTCGCCCTTCGAGTTCAAGGCCCAGCGCCGTGAAGAACGCGACAGCGACATCAAGCGACTCCACCACGATGCCGACGTTGTCCATCCGTTGAACTGCCATACGGCCATTCTCCCGGATCGCCAGGACTACGAGCGCGTCGCGGCGCGAACCGGCTGGGTCACGTACGAAATGTCGCCGCGCGCCGTCGAATCTCCGCGCGCGGCCCGGTGTTGACGCGCCGTCGTACGTGGATATCCTCACGCGCCATGGGGAGGGGAGGGGCGAGCCGGATGCTCGTGATCGCGGTACTGGTGGGCCTCGCGCTTGGTCCATCCTCGGCGCTGGCAGAGACCAACGCCAGCACCGCGGTTCCCCCGATCTGCTCAACCGCGCAGGACGTCGCCGCATGGACCGCGGCGAGCAACCAGACGCTGAAGAACAGCTTTCTCGGTGACAAGGACGCCGCTCCTCTCTCGTGGGTCGGCGTCGGCGCTGTGAAGGACTCGTGCGCCGCGCAGATGCACCAGGTCCTGTCGATCTGCGACGGCACCGTCGTGCCCTGCGTGAGGCAGGCCATCGGCTTTGAGACACACGCCCACGGGTCGGCGTCTCCCGACACGATCGACGCCGCCGGCGGTGACGGGCAGAACGTGCACGTCGCGATCCCGGACGCCGTGTCAGATCCCTTCACGGCTGCGGCCGATTGGGGCCAGTGCATGCCCGCGCGGACCTATTACCCCGGGTTCTGCAACGTCTCCGAGTTCAACCAGGGCAGCCCGAACGGTTACGTTTCAGCGGGCGGCGCGCTGCTCTATCGCTTCCGCGACAACACGGGAACGTTCACAGGCCCGTGGTACGCCTCCGACGGGCGCTACTCGCCCGGGTTCGTGATCAAGCGCCCCGCGAACCTGTCGCCCTGCACGGCAGCGATGAACACCTGTGACTACGAGGTCGACTTCATCCGGACACCGGCCAACAAGCCGGTCAACACAGCCGACGCGCAGGTGCTGATGCTGGTGAACGCCACCGTGCCGAACCCGGTGTGGGCCGGCGCACCGCCCGGGACGCTGTACGCCCAGCAGATCGCGATCCCGATGCTGATCGTGCAGAGCGGCGGTACCGCACCGCCGAGCACAGGCGGCGCTGGCGGCTCGTCCGGGACAAACACGGTTCCCGTCAGCGGATCGACGCCGACCTCGTCGGCTGGTCCCGGATCCGGTGGAACGCCGATGACGGCTTGGCCGAACGGCCGGCGCGCGCTCAAGCCGTTGCGACCCCGCGGAGCCACCGTGCCCGCGTCGCTGACCTGCGTCGGCAACAGCTGCACAGTGACGCTGAAGGCGCCGAAGGGTGCGAAAAGCGCGAAGGTGACATTGAAGCGTGGCTCCAAGATCGTGGCGAGTGCCAATGCGCGGTACGGCAGAACGACAAAGGCCACCAAGCGGACCCTGAAGCTGTCATCCGCGGCCGCGACGTCCGGGGTGTACACGCTGCAGCTCGCGGTGGTCGGTCCAGCGGGCAAGCCTGTGCAAATGACGCTCAGCTTCAGCGTCCGCTAGCTCCCACGGGCGCCGGCACCGACACGGCGAGCGCCCTCGGCTCGGGGGGAAGGACCCGTTCTTCGTCACTCAGAGCTCGCCCAGGCACGTGTTCACGTACCTAGGGTCGGCCCATGCGCTCACGATTGCGACCGACTCCAGCCTTCGTCCTCGCGTTCATCGCCCTGTGCCTGACGCTCGGCGGTTCGGCCTTTGCGGCCAAGTCGCTGATTAGCGGCAGCGAGATCAAGAACAGCTCCCTCACCAGCGCCGACATCAAGGACGGGTCGCTGCTGGCCAAAGACTTCAAGAAGGGCCAGCTCCCCGCCGGTCCGAAGGGCGATGCGGGCGTTTCCGGGCCTGCCGGGTCGCCCGGCAAGGACGGGAAGGACGGGACCACGCCGGCCCTCAGCGATCGTGGCACGATCGCGTCTGACGTCGGGTCCGGTCCACTGGAGTCGGTCGACGCTGCGTGGATCCGCAGCACTCCGGGCGGTGCGGCCGTCCTGACCTTGACCTTCACACGCCGGACCGACGGCCTCTCCGCCCAGCTGATGCCGAAGCTCGTTTCCGGTACGCAGTTCACCCACGTCGTGCTGACGCTCAACCGGAGCGGCACCGCGAGCCCGCAGGCCGTCTACGACCTCCAGCAGGCCAAGCTTGACGACATCGACCGCAACGGTGACGAGGAGACCTGGACGATCAGGCCCACCGGCAAGTATTCGGAGACCACCTCCAGCGCGAACGGCTCGTCATCGACGTGGTGCTTCAACACGGTGACGACCGAAATCGGTTGCTGAGCGCAGCGCGCTAGCGCGCTGCGCGTACGACGACGTAGCCGCTCGTGGCGGCGAAGGCACCCGGGTCCTCGTTCGCCTCGCGCAGGGCCGTCAGCGTGCGCTCGCGCACGCCGGGCCACGCGTCTTCACCGAGTAGGCCGCGCGCCGTCAGCCAGACCGGGTGATCGGTCTCCTGCTCCGCAAACCACGCCTCGGGTGAGTCGTGACGGAAGACGAGGGTGTGCTCGGCGACCATCACCGAGTGCGCGCCGGCGTCCTCCAGCAGTCCGGTGATCCAGGCAGGGTCGTGCCACGGCGGGGGCGCAGGGGGCGGTGGCGCGTCGGCGGGCACGAACGCGGCGCGCAGGATCTGACCCGCCGCAGAGATCCCTCCGCCCGCGAGCCACGAGGTGAGCGCGATGCGCCCGCCGGGGCGACACAGCGAGACGAGGCCGCGGATCGCAGCGGCCGGCTCCGGAGCGAAGATCACCGCGAACACGCTGACCACGGCGTCGCCCGGATCCAGCCCGTCCGGCGGAGCCTCGGCGGTCCCGACGCGGACGTCTCCCGGGAACCCCTCCTGCGCAAGGCGCCGCGCGGCCTGCTCCACGAGCACCGGCGAGGGGTCCAGACCGGCGACCTCCGCACCCCGGCGGGCAGCCTCGATCAGCGCATTGCCGTTCCCGCAGCCGACGTCGATCAGGCGCTCACCCGGCAGCAGCGCGATCGCGTCGAGCGTGACGGCTGTGGCGGGCTCGAGCGTCTTCGCGGTCGGCGCGTAGTCGCCGTCTCCCCAGTCGAACATCGCTCGAACCCTAGGCGGGGTCGTTCCCGCGCAGGCGACGCTGCACCTGACGCACGGACCACTGATCGGCGGTGTGTCGCTCCTCGCGCCAGGGATCGCCGTCGTTGTGGTAGCCGTTGCGCTCCCACAGCCCGGGCTCGTCGTGGTCGAGCAGCTCAATCGCGCTGACCCACTTCGCCGACTTCCACAGATACCGCTGGGGCACGAGCAGTCGTGCCGGGCCTCCGTGCTCGGGCTCGAGCGGCAGCCCGTCGTAGGTGTGTGCGATCAGCACATCGTCGCCGGTGAGCGCTTCGAGTGGAAGGTTCGTCGTGTAGCCGCCGTGAGCGTGGATGAGCACGTGGGTCGCCGTGGCGCGCGGCCGTGCACGGGCCAGCAGGTCACTGACGCGGACGCCGGTGAAGTTCGTGTCGAACTTCGACCAGCGCGTGACGCAGTGCAGGTCGGTCGTCAGCTCCGTCTGGGGGAGCGCGAGCAGGTCCTCCCAGCGCAGCGCAAACGGCTCCTCGACCAGGCCGTGCACCGACAACGACCACGTCGCCGTGTCCAGCCGCGGCGTCGGCCCGATGCTCAGCACGGGGAACTTCTCGGTCGGCGACTGGCCGGGTGGCAGGCGCTCGGGGTCGATGCCGAGCTTCAGCGCGCGCCGTCTGCCGCGCTCACCGAAGACCCGCGCCGTCAGCGGAGGCACCGGACGCGCTCCTACGCGGCCGCGGCGACCCCGCCGCGCTCGGCGACGAGGCGGACGATGTCCTGCATGATCCGCGTGATGTCGAAGTCCTTCGGCGTGTAGACCGCGGCGACCCCGGCGGCCTTCAGCAGTTCGACGTCGGCGTCGGGAATGATCCCGCCGACGACGACCGGAACGTCGACGCCGCGCTCGCGCAGCGCGTCCATCACCGACGGGATCAGCTCACGGTGCGAGCCCGACAGGATCGAGAGGCCGACGACGTGGACGCCCTCCTGCAGCGCACTCGCGGCGATCTGCTGCGGCGTCAGGCGGATGCCCTCGTAGACGACGTCCATCCCAGCGTCGCGCGCACGGACGGCGATCTGCTCGGCGCCGTTGGAATGCCCGTCGAGGCCGGGCTTGCCGACGAGGATCTTGATCCTGCGGCCCAGCGCCTCGCTGATCCGCTCGACCTCGTCGCGCACGGCCGTCAGGTCGTCCTCGCCGGGGCCGACGGGCGCAGCCGCTTCGCCGACACCGGTCGGGGCGCGGTACTCGCCGAACGCGTCGCGCAGCGCACGCGACCACTCGCCGGTCGTGGCGCCCGCTCGGGCGGCGGCGATCGTCGCGGGCATGATGTTCTCGTCCTCGCTGCGGGCGACGCGCGCGACCTCGGCCAGCGCCGTGTCGACGGCCGCCTGATCGCGCTCGGAGCGCCAGCGCTCGACGGACTCGCGCTGGTTGGCCTCGACGTCGGCGTCGACCGTGAGGATGCCGCCGTCGACGCCCTCCTGAAGCGGGGACGGCTCACTCTCGGTGTAGCGGTTCAGACCCACGACGGTCTGCTCGCCGGACTCGATCCGGCGTAGCCGCTCGCGGTGGCTGTCGACGAGCGCGGCTTTCATGTAGTCGACGCCCTTGACCGCCCCGCCGTGCTCGGCGACGACCGCCATCTCGGCGCGTGCGCCCTCGAGCATCTCGGCGACGAGGCCGTCCATCACCTTCGAGCCCTCGAAGATGTCGGGGTACTCGAGCAGGTCGGTCTCCAGCGCAAGCACCTGCTGGATCCGCAGTGACCATTGCTGATCCCACGGCCGCGGCAGGCCGAGCGCCTCGTTCCAGGCCGGCAGCTGGATCGCACGGGCGCGTGCGTTGCGGCCGAGCGTGACCGCCAGCGCCTCGAGCACGATCCGCTGGACGTTGTTCTCCGGCTGGCTCTCGGTCAGTCCGAGCGAGTTGACCTGCACGCCGTAGCGCAGGCGCAGCGCCTTGTCGTCGGTGACGCCGTAGCGCTCGCGGCCGAGCTCCTCCCAGAGGATGCCCATCGCGCGCAGCTTCGCGTGCTCCTCGACGAAGCGCACGCCGGCGTTGACGAAGAACGAGATCCGCCCGAACACCGCGGTCAGTCGATCGGCGGGGACGCGCTCGCGGGCGGCGTCGAGGACCGCGATCGCGTTGCTCATCGCGAACGCGATCTCCTGGACCGGCGTCGCCCCGGCCTCCTGGAGGTGGTAGCTGCAGATGTTGATCGGGTTCCAGCGCGGGACCTGCTCGACCGTGTAGGCGATCATGTCCGCGATCAGCCGCATCGACGGCTCCGGCGGGAACGCGTAGGTGCCGCGCGCCAGGAACTCCTTGATGATGTCGTTCTGCGTCGTGCCCGGAGAGCTGCTCCTGCGAGACGCCCTCGGCCTCCGCGGTGACGATGTAGAGCGCCAGCATCCAGGCGGCCGTCGCGTTGATCGTCATCGACGTGTTCATGCGGTCGAGCGGGATGCCCGCGAGCAGCGTCGCCATGTCGCCCTTGTGCGCGACCGGCACACCGACCTTGCCGACCTCGCCGCGCGCCAGCTCGTCGTCCGGGTCGTAGCCGGTCTGCGTGGGCAGATCGAAGGCGATCGACAGCCCCGTCTGGCCCTTCGCGAGGTTCGAGCGATAGAGCTCGTTGGACTTTTGGGCAGTCGAGTGACCCGCGTAGGTACGCATCATCCAGGGCTTGTCGCGCTCCGGCAGGCGGTGGTCCATGAGCGGATTGTATGGTCCTGCGCCGTGCCTGCACGTCTCACGACCGAGCTGCGCCAGCGCTTCGCCGACGGGCTCGATGTCGTCCTGCGCCGCAAGGACCCGCTGATCCCGCCACGCCGGCTGCGCTACGTCGGCGAGGGCGACTACGCCGAGGTCGGCGATACGTGGCTCGGACTGCTGCGCAGCCTCGCGCTCGTGCGCCCCGACGAGCGCGTGCTCGACGTCGGCTGCGGCGCCGGCGTGCTCGCGAGGCCGCTGAACCGTCACCTCGGCCCCGGGGCGAGCTACTCGGGCATCGACGAGGACCCGTCCGCGGTCACGTGGTGTGCGATGGCCTACAAGGACCGGCCGGACTTCACCTTTGCGCTGGTCGAAGGCCTGATGGACGACGACTTCGAGTTGCCGTTCCCCGACGAGACGTTCGACGTCGTCGTCATGCACGAGCACCTCCCGCGCCTGGGCCCCGACGCCGTCGGAGCGCGGCTGCGCGAGGCGCGCCGCGTCCTGATCCCGGAGGGCAGGCTGTTCGCGACCGCGTACATGCTCGACGAGAGCGCCCGCGCGGCGATCGCCGACGGGACCGCCGCGATCGCCTTTGCCGCCGACGGGACGGCACCCGCAGACGACGATGACGACGGCGAGTCGCTGAACGCGGTCGACGAGGAATGGTTCCTCGATCGTGTCGCCGACGCCGGGTTCAAGACCGCGGGCATCCGGCACGGGTCGTGGACGCCGCGCGAGGGCGCGAAGGCGTTCCCCGACATCGTGGTCGCGCGCCTGTGAGCGCGCTCGAGGAGCAGATCGACGTCCTGCACCTCGGGCGGCCGAACGTCGTCTGCTGCCACCGCGTCGGTGACGTCCTGATCGACCCCGGCCCGCAATCCTGCGAGGAGACGCTGATCGCCGCGATCGGCGAGCGCGTGCCGCGCGCCATCCTGCTGACCCACATCCACCTCGACCACGCCGGGGTGACCGGCTCGCTCGTCAGGCGCTGGCCGCACCTCGTGGTCGCCGTGCACGAGCGGGGCGCGCGCCACATGGCCGACCCCTCGAGGCTGGTCGCCAGCGCGACACGGCTCTACGGCGACGACATGGACCGCCTCTGGGGGACGATGGAGCCGATCCCCGAAGATCGCCTGATCGTGCTCGCCGGCGGCGAAACGCTGCCGGGCTGGGGCGACGACGGCAGCTGGACGGTCGCGTACACGCCCGGCCACGCGCAGCACCACGTCAGCTATCTCCACGAGGACACCGGCACCGTCTACGCCGGTGACGTCGCCGGAGTGCGGATCGGCGACGGCCCGATCATGCCGCCGACACCGCCGCCGGACATCGATCTCGAGCTCTGGCGCACGTCGCTCGACACGATCGAGGCGTGGGCGCCCGCGCGCGTCGCGATCACGCACTTCGGGATCTTCGACGACGTCAGCCGGCACATCGCGCAGCTGCGCGAGGCGCTGCAGCGCGTCGGTGAATGGTCACGCGATCACGACGCAGAAGGCTTTGAGCAGCACGTGCGCGCGTGGATCTCCGAACGCGTCGGCGTCGAAGCCGCCGCCGCGTACTTCCAGGGCATGCCGCCCGACGCGCTCTATCCCGGGCTCGCGCGCTACTGGGACAAGCGCAACGCCGGCTGAGCGCGGCCGCTGCACACGCGCTTTCGCGTCCAACCTGCGCGCTGCGAGGGCGTTACTCTTGGGGACCGATGTCGCAGGTGGTGGAGCTTCCGCGGGTGCAAGGACCCGGATCAGGCCTAGGCGGGGCCTGGCACGTGATCGTTCGCAACGACGATCACAACACCTTTGATGGTGTCGCCGGCGCCTTGTCGCGCACGATCCCCGGGATCACCCTCGACATCGGCTTTTCGATCGCCGACCGGATTCATCAGACAGGCCTGGCGATCGTTTGGAGTGGTCATCGGGAGCTCGCCGAGCTCTATTGGGAGCAGCTGCGGGACTGCGGTCTGACCATGGCCCCCCTGGAACAGGGCTAGCTCGTCGCGGGCCTCGTGGCGCCTGAGACCACCCGCCTGCCGAGGGCGGTGCCTAGCGGCACAGCACCCCGTTGGCGTGCGGCCTCAGCCATCCACGATCCCTCGCTCCCGTCTGTGGCGGACGATCTCCTCGCCGCTTCTGTTGGCCTGAAGTGCTGGTGCTTCGGGCCGGCTGATCTGCGTCTCGGGTGGGCGCGGTTGCTAGTGGAGTGCCCAGATGATGAATCCGCCGTCGATCAGTGAGGAGCTGGTTGGGTTGCGCACGGTGATCTTGACGTTTGCGGCCGTGGGGCAGCCGCTCGACACTCCGGCGGGCGCGAAGACGACGTCCAGTGCGGCGGCGGTGTTGCCGCCCGAGGCCAGGCTCGCCATCACGCTCTTGGCGCCCGGTACCACGAGGCAGTACTGCCCGGCGCTCAGGCGCGTGATCGCCGACTGCTCGAGGTTCAGCGCCGGAACCGCTGCCGCCAGCGTTCCGTCGCCCGCGATCTTTGCGTAGGCGAAGACGTCGCTGGCCGCGGGCGTCGCCGCCTGGCCGGGCGGCCCCTGGTCGCCCTTCGGGCCCTGCGACCCGACCGGACCGGCCACGCCGGCCTTCCTCAGCTGGGCCCGCACGGCCTTCGACAGGTCCTTGCTGCTGATCGAGCCGTCCTTGATCTGCTTGCCGGTTATCAGCTTCGCCGCCGTCGCCGTGCCAGCACTGGCGATCAGCAGACCAAGCGCGAAGGCGAGTGCCATGCCGGCACGGCCGCGGAAGATGCCTCGCATCTGAATCACTCCTGCGTCGGGTATGCCGACCGTACCCCCGCAGTCCGAGGATCTACAAACCGAGAATCGACCGGGTGGCCGGCCCTAGGTCCTGCGGTGGCCCGTCAGCGCCGCCACGGCGCCGAGCCCGATGAAGATCGTGCCGCTGAAGCGGTCGAGGCGCTGGCGCGACTTGAAGTTGCCGCGCAGGTGCTCGGCGGCGGTTCCGGCGAGCAGCGCGTAGGTGCCGTCACTGATCATCGCGATCGTGATGAAGACGAGCCCGAGCGCGACGATCTGGAGGCCGGGGCTGCCGGCGGCCGGATCGATGAACTGGGGGAGGAACGCGACGAAGAAGATCGCGACCTTCGGGTTGAGGACGTTCACGACGACGCCCTGGCGGAAGAGGTGCGCGTGGGAGCGGGGCGGGGCCGTCGTGTGGTCCTCCTCACCTGCGTGGCGGATCCGCTGAACACCCAGATACACGAGGTACGCGGCTCCGGCGAACTTCACGACGTTGAACGCCTCGGCCGACGAGGCGATCAGTGCCGAGACGCCGATCGCGGCGGCGAACACGTGCACCAGGCCGCCGGTCTGCACGCCGAGCATCGACGTCAGCCCGGCGCGGCGGCCCTGCGAGATGCTCGCGCCGACGATGTACAGCACGGACGGGCCGGGAACGATGATCAGCGCGAACGAGGCCGCAGCGAAGACCGCGAGCGTCGAGGCGCTGGGCATGACGTTGGGCGCGCCCTCAGGAGGTCGCGGCGGGCTCCGGCTCGGCCGGCTCGCCTTCGGGGTCCGGCGCGGCGCTCTCGTCGTCGCCGTTCTCGGCGGGCTCGATCCAGCCGGAGCCGACGATGTCGTGCGGGACGTAGAGCAGCGGCACCTGCCACCAGCCCGAGGTGATCGTCCGCAGCTCGGTCATCTCCGTGCCGTCCCACCAGCGCTGGAAGTCGAGCTTGTCGTCGAAGTAGACGATCTGCAGGATCTTGTAACGGTCGTCCTGGGAGCGGTAGAGCAGCCAGCCGGTCGCGCCGTAGCGCAGCGCGGTGGGCGTCGCGTCCGCGAGTGCTGCCTGCAGCCGGTCGCCGCGCAGGCCGGTCGCGTACCAGGGGATGTGGAATGCGTAGGCCATCAGGCCCGACCTCTGCGCGAATCGCGCCGGGGCCCTCGGCGGTCGCGCCCTGGCCCTCTTCGGTCGCGCCCACGAGGATCGCGATCTTGCCGAGGTGCTTGTTCTCGTGCATGAGCTGGTGAGCCTCCGCAACCTGGTCGAAGTTCATCGTCTGCCACAGCACCGGCCGGATCAGGCCGTCGTCGATCAGCTGGTTGGCCTTCGTGCACTGCCACGCGTTGGCGAAGTGCGAGCCGATGATCTCCTTCTGGCGCATCCACAGGTAGCGCACGTCGAAGTCGAGCGTGAAGCCGGACGTCGCGCCGCAGATGACGACCTTGCCGAACGGCTTGCAGGTGAAGACGGAGGTCGGGAACGTCGCCTTGCCGACATGCTCGAAGACGATGTCGGGCGAGTCGCCGAGGATCTCCTTGACGCGCTTGGCGAACGCCCGCGTGACGGCGAACCGCGCCTTCTCCTCGTCGGCGCTCTCGCCGCCGACGCGCATCATCCCGTCGAACTCGCTGCGGTCGATGTAGTCGACCGCTCCGAGCTGCTTGATCAGCTCGCCCTTCTGCGGCGGACGAGACGACGCCGACGCTCTCGGCGCCCGCGGCCTTGACGAGCTGGGTCGCGAAGACGCCCAGGCCGCCTGCGGCGCCCCAGATCAGCACGCGGTCGCCGGCCTGCAGCTTGGCGCGGTCGAACAGCATCCGGTAGGCGGTGAAGTACGTCAGCCCGTACGAGGCCGACTCCTCCCAGGAGAGCGCCTTGGGCTTGGGCAGCAGCTGCTGCGCCTGGACCTTCGTGAACTGGGCGAACGAGCCCCACGTCGTCTCGTAGCCCCAGATCTTCTGCGACGGCGCCGCCATCGGGTCGAGGCCGTGGACCTCGGGATCCTCGTACGACGTCTGGTTGCAGTGGACGACGACTTCGTCGCCGGGCGCCCAGCGAGTCACGCCCGGGCCGACCTTCCAGACGACGCCGGAGGCGTCGGAGCCACCGATGTGGTGGCCGTACTCGGGGTGGTCGCCGTAGCCGAAGATCGAGACGGGCTTGCCGAGCGCTGCCCAGACGTTGTTGAAGTTCACGCCCGCGGCCATCACGCGCACGATCACCTCGAACGCCTGCGGCTCGGGAACCTCGATCTCCTCGAGCTGGAAGGCGTCGACGGGCTCGCCTTCGCGCTCCTGGCGGATGACCCATGCGGCCATCGTGTCCGGCAGTTCACCGGGCTCGGTTGAGACGTGCGAGATCTGCGACAGGTCAACGGCCATGATGCGGTGTTCTTCCTCCTGCGGGCGGACGGTGCGGCCGCGAATACTACGGTCCCGGCGCTTCCCCGGCGGCGTGGCGCGGGGTGCGCCGGGGCCGCGTGATGTAGCCCGCGCTGGTGAACCAGACCGCGAGGCCCCCGACGATCGCCGCCGAAGTCCCGAGGCCGAGCACGAAGAACGCCGTCGCGGACGAGATGTGCCGCACCATCCAGCCGAAGTTCTGGCCGAAGAAGCCGGTCACGAACGTCAGCGGCAGGAAGAACGTCGCGACGATCGTCAGGACCTTCATCGTCTCGTTGAGCCGGTTGGAGACGGCGGACACGTAGAGGTCGAGCGCGCTCGAGACGCTGTCGCGGACGCTGTCGAGCTGGTTGGAGATCACGACGAGCCGGTCGTAGACGTCGCGCAGGCTGTCGTGGGACTGGTCGTCGTGGAAGCCGGGGACGAGGTCCAGCAGGTCGCGCCGGCCGGCGAGCTCGTCGCGCTGGCCGTCGACGACCTGTCGCAGCCGGACGAGCGAGTGCTTGAGCGCGAGCAGGCGCTGGCGCAGCTCGGGGCGCGGGTCGTCGAGCGCCAGCTCCTCGAGGCGGTCGACCTCGTCATCGACGGTGGTCAGCGCCGGGCCGAAGCTCGCGGCCATCCCGTCGAGCACGCGGTAGAGCGCCTCTTCGGACCGGTCGATGTCGTCGAGCTCGATGCGCCGGCGAACGTCGCCGACGGCATCGACGTTCTCGTGCCGGACCGTGACGATCGCGTCCGTCGTGATGTGGAAATGGACCTCCACCGGGCGGGGCATCGGGCCGTCGGGGGTTGCCACGGTGCGCGAGCCGTAGGCCACGAGCAGTGCGGAGTTCGGGTAGTCCTCGATCTTCGGGCGCTGGCCGAACTCGATCGAGTCGTTGATCGCGGTCGGGCTCAGCCCGAGCACCTTGCCGAGCTCACGCAGCGTGTCGGGCTCGGGCGAGCGCAGCCGCAGCCAGAAGCGCTTCCCGGCAGACCGGAGGCGCTCGATCTCGTCGGCGTCGAAATGCTCGAGGACCTCCACGAACGCGAAGCTACTCCCGCCTCCGGCGGTCGGTGGCCGTTCAGACCTTCGCGGGCTCCCGGAAGGCGGCCTCGCCCTGGGGTGCGCCACCGGCGTCGCCGGCCTCGACGAGGTCGAGTTCGATGCGCTCGCCGAGCGGCAGCTCGCTGTTCGTGCGCTCGCTGGCGGGCATCGCGTCGATCAGCAGCCACGCGACGAGCGCGCCGACCAGCGCGAACGCCGGAGCCGATCTTCAGGCTCGTGTTGACCGCGTCCAGGAATGCGGACTGCACGGCCAACCCGGTCCGCCCGGCGATCCCGGCGCCGCCGCCGGCGAGCGCGTCGACCAGGTGATCGATCTGCTTGCCGCTGGCGTTCGGCAGCGAGTCCTGCAGGTGCGAGCGGCCGAGCGTCGTGATCAGGGCGCCGATCACGGCGACGCCGAAGGTGCCGCCGACCATCCGGCTCATCGACAGGACGCCGGACGCGGCGCCGGCCTTGGTCTGATCGACGGCGTTCATCGCCGCGGTGCTCATCGGCGACATCACGAGCCCCATGCCCGTGCCCATCAGCACGAACGCGCCGGCGATCTGGAGGTAGCTCGTGTCCGGCGCGAGGAAGCTCAGCACGAACAGCGACGCGGAGACGATCGCCAGGCCGAGCGCCATCAGCGGGCGCGGGCCGACCTTGTCGGCCAGGCGCCCGGCGATCGGGCCCATCACGATGATCACGACGGTCGAGGGCAGGAAGCGCACGCCCGCCTCGAGCGGGCTGTAGCCGCGCACGTTCTGCAGGTAGAGCGCGATGAAGAAGAACATCGCGAGCATCGCGAAGCTGACGATGAAGGCGACGATGTTCGCGCCCGAGGAACGAGCGCGAGCGGAAGTAGGCGAAGTCGAGCATCGGCGCGCGCACGCGCTGCTCGATCAGGACGAACCCGACGAGGCCGGCGATCGCGACGAGGAACAGCCCGATGATCGCGGGGGAGCCCCAGCCCCAGGCGTTGCCCTCGACGAGGCCGAGGATCAGGGCGCCGAGGCCGGCCGTCAGCGCGAAGACGCCGGCGAAGTCGACGGTGCGCTCTGCGGTCTCGTCGCGCGACTCGTGGGTCGCCCAGAGGGTCACGCCGACGGCGACGACGGCGATCGGGACGTTGAGCAGGAAGATCGACTGCCACGACACGTGCTCGACGAGGAAGCCACCGACGACCGGGCCGATCGCGAGCGCCATCGCGCTGACGCCGGCCCAGGTGCCGATCGCCTTGCCGCGCTCGTTCGGCGGGAACGCGTTCGTGATGATCGACAGCGTCGCGGGCATCATCAGCGCCGCGCCGACACCCTGTGCCGCGCGCCCGACGACGAGCCACGTCGCGGTCTGCGAGAAGGCGATGAAGAGGCTCGACGCGCCGAAGATCGCGACGCCGATCAGGAACCAGCGCCGGCGGCCGAAGATGTCGCCCAGGCGCCCGCCGGTGACGAGCAGGACGGCGAAGGTCAGCGTGTACGCGTTGACCGTCCACTCGAGGTTCGCCGTCGAGACGCCGAGGTCACGCTGGATCGACGGCAGCGCCACGTTCACGACGGTGTTGTCGAGCATGATCATGAACAGCGCGAAGCACATCGCGCCGAGCGTCCACCAGCGGCGGTTGGCGTCGGTCTGGTCGGGAAGTGCGAAGGCCATGAGGGGTGTCCTGTCCTGTGAGGGGTGTGGCTAGCTGGTGCTGAGGGGGAGGCCGTCGAGCGCTTCGGCGAGACCGGCGCGCTGATCGGCGGAGAGGCTGTCGGCGAAGTGCTGCAGGCCGCGCAGGCGCAGTCCGTCGATCCGCGCGAGCGCGTCGCGCCCGGCGTCGGTGACGGTGAGGCGCTTGACGCGGCGGTCGTGCTCGTCCTCGCGGCGCTCGAGCAGCCCGCGGCGCACGAGCGAGTCGACCGCGCGGCTGGAGTTGGCGAGCGAGCAGCCGAGCATCGCCGAGAGGTCCTTCACCGAGGGGGAGTCGGAATGCGCGACGAGTGCTTCGAGCGTCTTCAGCTGCGCGAGCGACAGCTCGAGCTCTTCGAGCAGATCAGCGACCTCACCGCCGGCTTCACGCGCCACGTACTTCCACAGCGCGAGCAGTTGCTCGGCAACGACGGTGGCGGAGGCGGTCTCGGTCAGTGCAGACGATGATTGCATCTACGTAAGTATTAGCAAGATGCACTCGTCACGCAAGTGTGATTGTCATCACAGTGCGAGGAACGGGTCCTGTCAGGACAAGCGACGCCGAGGGCGCGCGCCCATGGTTCTCAGCGGGAGGTGGACCGTGCGCTGCCGGTTACGGCAGCATCAGATCGTTCTGCGACGACGGGCGCTTGGGCCCGACGGCGAGCGTGGCGGGGGCGACGGCGTCGCCGCCGACGCGGACGCGATAGAGGCCCGGGTCCACGTTGGCCTTCAGCGTTGCGGTGTCGTTCGGGTTGATCGGCCCGGTCTGCTGACGGATCCCCGGCTTCGATGCGCTTCCCGGTGCGCCGGCCGACTCGAACGTGACCTGCTGGGAGCTGCCGGTGAGGTTCGTGACCACGACCGTGATCGGGCCTGCGCCCGGATGGATCGGCGAGACGCTGATGCGCTCCGGCGTGATTGCGGCGCTCAGCAGGATCGGCGCGGGCGGACGCAGCCCGTTGACGTGCTTTGTCGTACCGCAGCCGAGGGCACCGAACGCGAGCGCGCCGGTGAGCGCGATCGCGAGAGTCGTGCGCCGTGGGATCTGCATTGCTCCTCCGTGCGGCGCGTCCGGCGCCGCGAGGCGGACCCTACCCGAGCGGGCGGCGCATGCGAAAGAGGGTCTTCGGTCAGTCGTCGGTTGCGGCTTCGGCGTGGGCGTCGGCCAATGCTTCCTGGAGCCGGTCCCATGCTTCGCGCTCGGCGGCCTCGTACTGGGCGCCGGAGAGGTCACGCAACTCGTCCGCATACCGCTGCCACGCATCCCGCGTGCGCTCGACGATGACCGGGTCCTGCGGTGCAGCGATGCTCATGGCCAACCTCCCTTTCGGTACGCGCACAATACCCCGGGTGGCGGCGGGTTCGCGGCAGCAGCGCGCAACGTGGCGTGCACGGCGTCCGGCGAGGCTCATAGACCGCCGGTCATGGATACCGCGACCGCGCTGCGCACAGCCGAGTTCCTCGTCGTCGATACGGAGACCAACGGCCTGGCCGGCGAGGCGTGCGAAGTGACCGAGATCGGCGCGGTGCTCGTCGGTGGCGGCGAGCTGCACGAGCGCTGGGAGACGCTCGTCGAGACCCGCCGGCCGCTGTCGCGCGGCATCCAGCGCTTCACCGGGATCACGCAGGCGATGGTCGACGAGGCGCCGCCCGCCGAGGTGACCCTGCCGGAGCTCGCCGACCTGCTGCGCGGGCGCGTGCTCGTCGCCCACAGCGCCGCGTTCGACCGCCGCGTGCTCGCCCAGGCATTCGAGCGGGCCGGCCTGGAGTGGCCCGATCCGCCGTCGCTCTGCACCGTCGCGCTCGCGCGGCGGCTGCACCCGCTCGCGCGCCAGCGCAAGCTCGCGCCACTTGCGACATCGCTCGGCATCGAGGTCGACGTCGCCCACCGCGCGCTTGCCGACGCCGAGACCTGTGCGCGCGTCTTCTGCGCGCTGTTCCCGCGGCTCTGCGCGAGCGCCGCGACGCTCGGTGATGCGCTCGCGCTGCTCGGTCCCAAGCGCAGGCCGCGGCGTCGAGCGGGCGCAACGGACGGGGGAGCGCTGCCGCGCGGAGCACGCCGGCGCCTGCCGGACCTCAGCGGCGTGCACGACGCGCCCGGCGTCTACATCGTGCGCAACGAGGTCGGGCAGCCGCTCTACGTCGGCAAGTCGATCCGTGTGCGCACACGCGTGCGCGCACACTTCGCGCCCTCGTCACCGTCGACCGCCTGGACCGCGCGGGCCGAGACGGTGGAGCACCTGCCGACGCTCACCGACCTCGGCGCGCTGCTGCTCGAGCAGCGCACGGTGCGGCGGCTGCGCCCGCCCGGCAACGCAAAGCTCAAGCACACCGACGACTGGGTCTGGGTCCGCTGCCGGCTCGACATCGGCTTCCCGATCCTGGAGGTCGGGCCGGCCCCGGCGCCTGCGCCTGCGGTCAACGTCGGCCCGTTGCGCGGACGCGCCACGGCCGTCGAGCTCGTCGAGCAGTTGGTGTCGCTGTTCGGGCTGCGGCAGTGCGGGCGGCGCCTGCCACGCCGGCAGCATCCGTCGGCCTACGGCGAGATGGGGCGCTGTCTGTCTCCGTGCCTGGGTGACCTGGATCCGAACCTGTACCGCCGCAGGTTGGACGCGGCGCTGGCCGTTCTGAGCGGGCCGGGGGACGGCGCGCGCCGGCTGCTCGCGCACGTCGACGGGCTCGTCAGTGAGGCGTCGGCCGCGCGGCGCTACGAGCGGGCCGCATGGCTGACCCGCCGGCGCGAGCGGCTCGTCGTGCTGCTCGAGCGCGCAGGGCGCGGCGTCGGCGACGCCGACCGGCCGCGGCTCGTGCTCGACGAGACGCCCGAGGGCGGGGCGTTCGAGGCGTTCTGGCTGATCCGCGGCGGGGTGGCGGACTGGGGCGCGCTGCCGGACGACCTCGACGAGATCGCCGAGCGCACCGCCGCCGCGCTGCGCTCGCCGGGGCCTGCCGACGGCGACGCACTCGACGAGGCGCGGCTCGTGAGCGCTTGGGCGGCGTCGAATCAGGCGCTCGAGCTCGAGCTCGAGGGCGGGGTCACGCGCGCTCGGCTGGCGCGCTTCCTGCGCGGAGCGGGCGTCGACCTGCGGATGCCGGCGGCTGTCGCGGCCTGACGGCCGCGCTCAGCTGAACGGCAGCTCGACGACGGTCGCCGTGACCTCGTCGTCGCCGGCGAGCTCCAGCTCGGCGCCGGGCGGGGCTTCGCGGCGCACCAGCGCGAGGCCGATCGGCCCGAGCGTGGGGGACACGACGCTGCTCGTCAGCGTGCCGACCTCGCGCTCGCCGAGGCGCAGCGCGACGCCGGGGTCGGCCGGGCCAGAGAGACGCAGGCCGCGCAGGTGGCGGTTCGGCTTGCCCTTGTAGAACAGGCGCGCGACGGTCTCCTGCCCGACGTAACACCCCTTCGTGAAGCTCACCGCGCGCTCGTTCAGCCCGGCCTCCTGCGGGATCACCGAGTCGTCGAGGTCGACGCCGTAGCGCGGCCTGCCCGACTCGACACGCAGCACCTCGGCGTCGGTCTCGGGGAGCACGACGGCGCCCGCGCCGACGAGGCTCGCCAGCACGCGCTCGGTGTCCTCGGACAGGCAGAGCACGTCGACGCCCAGGTCCGTGGCGATCACGCGGACAGCGCGGCCCGCGATCTCCGCGGCGACGTGCGCGTGCTCCTCGTCCGGCAGTTCGGGGACGCCTGCGAGCTCCCGGCTCTGGGGCCCGAGCAGTGAGAGCAGGCCGGTCTGCAGCGTGCGCTTGTGCAGCTCCGCGTCGTAGCCGACGAGGCCGTGCCGGACCGCGTCGAACACGGGCTGGAGGGCTGCGCGCTCCATGTCGAGCAGCAGTTCCTCACCCGTGTTCGAGGATCCGCAGGTCGCCGAGCATCTTGCCCTTCGGCGTCAGCACCGCGGCGAGCAGGCCGTGTCCCGGCTCGAGCCCCTCGACCTCGTTCGTGACGATCCCGTTCAGCGCCGCGCGCGCCTCGCCGCCGCTGATCGCGAGCCTGCCGCGGTCACTGCGATCGACGATTCCAGCGGGCTGAGCCATACACCGAGGATACCCCGCCGCCGACAGCGATATTTGGCCGGGCGCGGAGAAAGTTTCGGTGTGCCATAATCTTTTCTGTGGAACACGTCGCCCAACGTCCGTCGCCGGCCGTCGAGGACTACGCGAAGGCGATCTACTCGCTCGAGCGCCGCGCCGACGGCGGTCAGGTCTCGACCAACGCGCTGGCCGAGCGCCTCGGGGTGACGCCCGCGTCCGCTTCCGGGATGGTCCGCCGGCTCGCCGAGCTCGGGCTCGTGACGCACGAGCCCTACCACGGGGTCGCGCTGACCGAGCAGGGGCGCCGCGTCGCGCTCGAGGTTCTGCGCCACCACCGCCTGATCGAGCTGCTGCTCGCCGATCTCGGAGTCCCGTGGGATCGCGTCCACGACGAGGCCGAGATCCTCGAGCACCACATCTCCGAGGAGCTCGAGGAGCTGATCGCGGCGCGCCTCGGGCACCCGACGCACGACCCGCACGGCGATCCGATCCCGAGCGCGGACCTGACGATCGACGAGGGCGAGAGCGTCGCGCTCGACGCGCTCGAGGTCGGCGCGCGTGGCCGCTTCGTGCGCGTGTCGGACGCCGACCCGGAGATGCTGCGCTACCTCGCCGAGCGCGGGATCGCGCCCGGCGACGCGCTCGAGGTGGTCGAGCGCCAGCCGTTCGGCGGCCCGGTGTTCGCGCGCTTCGGCGACGAGACGCACGTCCTCGGCGGCGCGCTGCCACGGGCGATGCGCGTCGA
The DNA here is from genome assembly GCA_963821685.1 of uncultured Actinomycetes bacterium. Classification (GTDB taxonomy): domain Bacteria; phylum Actinomycetota; class Thermoleophilia; order Solirubrobacterales; family Solirubrobacteraceae; genus F1-60-MAGs163. The sequence continues at coordinate 304,277 of CAWGEW010000003.1, forward strand.
GGTGTCGACATGACGCCGCCGCTCCGCGACCAGGGCACATCCGTCGCGGAGCTTCGCGGCAGCGCCGAGGCGCTGCCGACCGGGCTCGATCCCGAAACCGCCGCCCACGCCGGGCCGAGCGACCTCCAGCGCCTGCAGGAGCGCGGACGCTGGCGCACGGCGGTCGCCGTCATGGGACCGGCGTTCGTGGCGTGCATCGCCTACCTCGATCCGGGCAACTTCGCCACGAACATCGCCGGCGGCGCGACCTACGGCTACATGCTGCTGTGGGTGCTGCTCGCCGCCAACCTGATGGCGATGCTGATTCAGAACATGTCGGGAAAGATCGGCATCGCGACCGGGCCGCAACCTGCCGGAGCTCTGCCGCGAGCATTTCCCGGTGCGCGTCACGCGTGGTCTCTGGGTGCAGGCCGAGATCGTCGCGATGGCGACCGACCTCGCCGAGTTCGTCGGCGCCGCGATCGCGCTGAACCTGCTCTTCGACATCCCACTGTTCGCCGCCGGCGTCATCACCGCGATCGTCTCGTTCGGGATCCTGGCGCTGCAGAAGCGCGGCTACCGGCGCTTCGAGATCGCGATCGCGTTCCTGCTCGGGATCATCATGCTCGGGTTCCTCTACGACACGCTGAAGATCGGCTTCGCGCCCGGCGAGGCCGCCGGCGGCCTGATCCCGAGCTTCGACGGCGGCGACAGCGTGCTGCTCGCCGCCGGCATCCTCGGCGCGACGGTCATGCCGCACGTGATCTACCTGCACTCGGCGCTCACGCAGGACCGGATCAAGCCACGTAACGACGACGAGAAGCGCGCGCTGCTGCGCTTTCAGCGCTTCGACGTGACGATCGCGATGGGCATCGCGGGGCTCGTCAACATGTCGATGCTGATCATCGCGGCGTCGCTGTTCTTCGACTCGCCGCTGAACGGGCTCGACACGATCGAGGGCGCCTACGACGGGTTTCCAGGATCTCGTCGGCCAGCAGGCCGCGCTCGCGTTCGGGCTCGCGCTGCTCGCCTCGGGCCTGGCGTCGTCGAGCGTCGGGACGTACGCCGGCCAGGTCGTGATGCAGGGCTTCATCGGGCGCCGGATTCCGCTGACGATCAGGCGCCTGATCACGATGGCGCCGGCGCTCATCGTCCTGGCGATCGGCGTCAACCCGACCGAGGCACTGGTGCTCAGCCAGGTCGTCCTGTCGTTCGGCATCCCGTTCGCCCTCGTCCCGCTGATCCTGCTGACGCGCCGCCCCGACGTGATGGGCGCGCTCGTCAACAAGCGCCTGACGACCAACGTGGGCTGGGTCGTGGCGGGGCTGATCATCTCGCTGAACCTGTTCCTGATCTTCCAGATCATCGCCGGCTGATCGCGGTAGGTACGCTCAAGCCGATGGGACTCGCCGCCACCTTCCAGGAGGTCCTGGACTCGCTGCCCGATGACTGGACGGACATCGAGCTCGACCTGCGGATCTTCGACGAGCAGCGCTACATCGAGGCGGCGACGTTCCTCGTCACCTGCAACGCGCAGCCGTACTCCGAGCACGACTGGCACTGGCGGATCCTCTGCGCGCACCGTTTCGGGCACGCCGCCGCGGCGCCCGCCGTGCATCGCTCGCTGCTGTTCCTCGACGAGGCCGGCATTCCCGGGGAGATCGCCGTGCGCGAGGTGCGGTCCGGGCGCGCGCCCGTCTTCCACGAGTGGGGGCGTCCCGAGTCGGTGCGCGAGGAGTTCCGCAAGCTCCACCACCAGTAGTCGTGGCCGTCGTCGTGGCGCTCGTGCCCGACCTGCTGTTCGGCTCGAAGGTGCAGGCGGCGCTGATGGGAGCCGGGCACGAGGTGCAGCTGACCGGTGACGTGCAGGCCGCACGCGCGTCGGCGCCCGCGGCGGACGTGCTGGTCGTGGATCTCACGAGCGACGTGATCGACGGCTCGACGCTCGTGGAGTCGATGCGCGCCGGCGACGAGCTCGGATCGACGCAGACGCTGGCCTTCTACAGCCACGTCGACGTCGAGGTGCGCGAGCGGGCGCTCGAGGCCGGCTTCGATCTCGTCGTGCCGCGGTCGCGGATGAACCGCGAGGGCGCGGAGCTCGTGACGCGCCTAGCTGCCGGCTGAGTTCGCGACGTCGAGCGCGAACAGCTTCGCGACGTCGGGGCGCTCGCGCACGATTCCGAAGCGCTGCTCCCAGTCCGCCCACGCGTTCAGCGTCTGCGGGTTCAGCTCGCCGACGTGCGCACCGGGGGTCGTGAACGCCGGCGTGACGGCCGCAAGCTCGCGCTGGGCACCCGCGCGGTCGACGCCGGGCGCTGCGTCGGTCAGCGCGGTGAGCGCGGCGGCCGGATCCTTGATCGTCGCCTCGTAGCCGTGGCGCAGCGCGGCGACCGCGCCGGTCACGACGGCGCGGCGGCTGCGCAGCGTCGCGGGCGTCGTGACGAGGACGAGCTCGGGATAGGAGGGGGCGCCGAAGTCGTCGACGCGGAAGACGCGGGTCGCGGGCCGTCGGCGCTGCAGGGCGACACCCTCGGCGTTCCAGAAGCCGGTGGCTGCCGCGACGCGCTTGGACAGCAGCGCCGGGACCGCCTGGAAGCCGATCGTGACCTCGCGGACCTTCGCCGGGTCGCCGCCATCACCGCGCACGATCGACCGCAGCACCGCCTGGTCGCTCGGCAGCCCGCTGACGCCGGCGCGCTTGCCCGCAAGGTCGCGCGGGCGGCGCACGCCCGGCGCGGCGAGCACGGCGGCGAGCGGCCGCTGCACGAGCCCCATGACGCCGACGAGTGACCCCGGGGCCTTCTCGTTCGCGATCGCCAGGTCGTGGATGTCGAGGTAGGCCATGTCCGCCCGCCCGGCCCGCAGCAGCTTGACCGCGTCGGTCGAACTCGACGGTGCGACGACCCGCAGCGCCACGCCGGACGCCGTGTCGTAGCCGCGTGCGGTCGCCAGATACGTGCCCGCGTGCACGGCGTTCGGAGCGAAGTCGAGCACGAGCGTCGCGGGCTCCGGCTGACCCGGCGCGTCGCTCGAGGACCCGCCGCAGCCCGCAAGGGCACATGCGCCCAGGAGCAGGACCAGCACGACGAAAAGCGAAGGAAAGCGGGTCATCCGGGGTCGCAGCATAGGAAGACGCGGCGAGCCCGACCCACGTACACAGGAAAGGAAGGACCTCGTGGAACCCAAGGGCGCTCGCTCCTATGTCGCCGAGTTCATCGGCACGTTCCTACTCGTTCTGTTCATCTGCCTCGTCGTCTCGCTGACGTCGAAGGCGGCGCTCGGATTCACCGACTTCGCGGTCATCGGCCTCGTGCACGCGTTCGTGCTGGCGTTGCTGATCGCCTCGCTGGCCGGAATCAGCGGTGCGCACTTCAACCCCGCCGTGACGCTCGCACTGGTCGCGACACGCAAGTTCCGCGGCGCTGACGCGGCCGTGTACATCCTCATGCAGCTCGCCGGCGCCACGCTCGCCGCGCTGGTCGCCAAGGGCCTCCTGCTCGATGAGGGCCGGCCCGTCAACTGGGGCGCCACGCTCGTCGCGAAGTCGTTCTTCCAGAGCGACTGGTCCGGCTTCTGGGCCGAGGGCATCGGCACGTTCCTGCTGATGGCCACGATCACCGGCACGGCAGTGATCGCGAAGAACAAGAGCGATCTGACCCCGTGGCTGATCGGTGGCGCACTCGGCGCGGCCGTCATGTGCATCGCCCCGATGACGGGTGCCGGCTTCAACCCGGCGCGCGCATTCGGCCCGCTGCTCGTCTCCGGCCAGCTCGGCGACAACTTCGGCACGTTCATCTTCGTCTACACGCTCGGCCCGATCGTCGGCGCACTGTTCGGCGCGGGACTGATGGAGTGGCTCTACTCGGGTGAGCTCGAAGAGACCGGCATGACGCCGGCCCGCGAGGACGACCTGATCATCGAGCTCGACGACGGGGGCCTCGACGCACCCCGCTGACCTCGGATGACATTCGCCCCCGGCACTGCGGCCGGGGGACACACGGCGGCGCACCGGTAGGCTCCTGCTGACCGATGCGTCGCCGTGTCACGTTCTCCAGGAACTTCACGCTGTCGCTGTCGCGGCGGTGCCAGTGCTACTGCAAGTACTGCTCGTTCGCGACGCACAAGGCGCACCTGTATTCGCCCGATGAGGTCGAGGAACAGCTCGACCTGGCGCTGCGCCGGCGCGCGAAGGAACTGCTCGTTCTCACCGGCGAGCGCCCTGAGGTCGACCCGATCGTCGCTGCCCGACTCGCCGAGTACGGCCACGCCGACTTCACGGCCTACGTCGTCTGGACCTGCGAGCAGGCGCTGGAGCGCGGGCTGCTCCCGCACACGAACCTCGGCGTTCTGAGCCACGAGGATCTGGGTCGGCTGCGCGAGGTGACGGCGTCGCAGGGCCTGATGCTCGAGTCGGTCAGCGAGCGGCTGATGCAGACCGTGCACGCCGGCTCGCCGACGAAGCATCCCGGCGCGCCGGCTGGAGACGATTCGCGCCGCCGGTGAGCTGAAGATCCCGTTCACGACGGGCATCCTCGTCGGCATCGGCGAGACCGAGGACGAGCGGATCGCGTCGCTCGAGGCACTCGCCGAGGTGCAGGCGCAGTACGGGCACCTGCAGGAGGTGATCCTGCAGAACTTCGTTCCGCACACGCGCTATTACGGGCAGGAGCCGGCCGAGATCGCTGACGCGAGCGCGCGCCAGTACTGGGAGACCGGGATCGGCGACCAGCCTGAGCTTCCGCTTCCCGACTGGGCCTGCAAGGTCACGATCGAGGACATGAAGCGCCTGATCGGCGAGACGCGCCGGCTGATGCCGGACATCGGGATCCAGGTGCCGCCGAACCTCGCCGACTGGTGGCCCGAGCTGGTCGCGGCCGGCGCGACCGACCTCGGCGGCCTGTCGGCCAACGGCGACCACATCTCGCCCGAGCATCCGTTCCCGTCGCCGACGCAGGTGCGCAAGCGCCTGCGCGAGGACAACGTCGCGCTGACCGAGCGCCTCTGCGTCTACCCGCAGTACCTGGACAGCGAGTGGGTCGCCCAGAGCGTCCTGGACACCGTCCGTCAGCGCTACTGGAGCTTCATCCCGCGGCGTGGATCGGGCCGCCAGGAGGCGCCGTTCGCGATCAACGAGGATCTCGTCGGCCCTGCGATCGAGCGCGCGCGCCACGACGAGCGCCTCAGCCCGCAGGAGCTGACGGCGATGTTCGCCGAGACGCGCCCCGAGGCGATCGAGGCGATGCGGGTGGCGGCCGACGAGCTGCGCGCCGACCTTGCAGGCGAGACGGTCACGTTCGTCGTCAATCGCAACATCAACGTCTCGAACATCTGCACCGTCGGCTGTGCCTTCTGCGGATTCGGCCAGGGGCGGCGCTCGCCCGAGGCCTACGAGCACTCCGAGCGCGACTTCCGCGCGCGCGTCGCCGAGGCGGTCGCCTACGGCGCGAGCGAGCTCTGCATCCAGTCGGGCATCCACCCGGACTGGGACCTCGACGACTACCTGCACTGGCTGCGGGTCGCCAAGGACGAGGGCGACTCCTACGGCGTCGACCTGCACCTGCACGCGTACTCGCCGATGGAGATCGCGCACATGTGCGACATCTCCGGGCTGCCGCCGAGCGAGGTCTTCGCGCGGCTGCGCGACGCGGGCCTGGGCTCGACGCCCGGGACCGCCGCCGAGGTGCTCCACGACGGTGTGCGTGAGCGGATCAGCCCGAACAAGCTGCCGGTCGCGCGCTGGGTCGAGATCATCGAGGCATCGCACGGCGCCGGCCTGCGCTCGACATCGACGGTGATGTTCGGGCACATCGAAGAGCCATGGGAACTGGCCGAGCACATGCGCGTGATCCGCGATCTGCAGGAGCGCACGGGGGGGATCACCGAGTTCGTCCCGCTGTCGTTCATCCCGTTCCACACGCTGCTCGGGCGCACGCACGGGATCGAGGAGATCTCACGCGAGGAGAACCTCAAGCACACGGCGGTCTTCCGCCTCGCGCTGGGCCGCTCGATCGTGAACCTGCAGGCGAGCTGGGTGAAGATGGGCCTCGACGCCGCGACGCAGTCGCTCCAATGGGGCGTCAACGACCTTGGAGGAACCTTGATGGAGGAGAGCATCAGCCGCCTGGCGGGGAGCTACCACGGCGTCCGCCTGGACCCGCCGGATCTGGCCGCCGCCGCGCACCGCGCCGGCCGTCCGGCCGCCGAGCGCTCGACGCTCTACGCGATTCGCGAGCGCTACCCCGTCGGCGTGCTGCCGGAGTCCCCGCTCGATCAGGTCGCGATCGGCGACGGCGCCTCGGCCGAGGTGGCGGCATGACTCCCGGTGAGGCGATCACGGCGGAGGGCCTGGCGAACCTCAAGGCGGAGATCGCCGAGCTCGAAGGCCCGGTCCGCGCGGCGCTCGCGGTCAAGATCAAGGCGGCCCGCGAGGAGGGCGACCTCAGCGAGAACGCCGAGTACCACGCGCTCAAGGACGAGCAGGGGCACATGGAGACGAAGATCCTGCGCCTGACCGAGCGGCTGCGCAACGCGGTCGTCGTCGAGGCCGCGACCGACACGACGGTCGTGGCGTTCGGCAGCACCGTCAGCGTGACCGACCTGGAGTCCGGCCGCGAGCAGAAGTTCACGCTCGTCGGGCCGACCGAGGCGGACCTCAAGAACGGGAAGCTCTCGTCCGAGTCGCCGGTTGCGCGCGCGCTGATGGGCGCCGCGCCCGGTGACGTCGTGCAGGTCGAGACGCCGCGCGGCGCACGCGAGTGGCGCGTCGACGGCCTCGGCTAGCGCCGGGGTAGCATCGCGCCCCCCAACCGCAGGAGGAGAACAGATGGCTGAATACACGGTCACCAAGATCGATGACATCGAGGGCATCTACGGGGGCGCCTTCAAGCGTGCGCGCTCGACGCTCGGTGTCACCTCGTTCGGCATGCAGGTGTTGGACCTGCCGCCCAACAGCGACGCCTACCCCGAGCACGATCACGCCTCCGACGGCCAGGAAGAGGTCTACGCGACGCTGCGCGGTGGTGGCGAGATCGAGATCGACGGCCAGCGCCATCCGATCGACTCTGACCATCTCGTGAGCGTCAAGGCCGGCACGAAGCGCAAGGTCTTCAGCGGTCCCGACGGCGTGCGCCTGCTGATCGTCGGCGGCTGCCCGGGCGCGGTCTATGAGGTCAAGGACTTCACCGAGGTCGGCCAGCCCGACCCGTACGCCGGCTGAGTCCCCGGCTCAGCTGAAAAGGTCCTCGGCGCGCGGGCGCAGCAGCACCTGCGCGCCGGGTCCGTCCTCGTCGGTCACGTAGCGCGACAGGCCGCGCAGGCGGACGGCCGGAACCCGCTCGTCCTTGCCGCGGACCAGGTCGGCGGCCCCGGCAGCCTGGTCGGCGATCGCGATCCACGTCGCGCGCAGCTCGCGGCCCTCGGCGTCGTGGCGCCCGCGCCAGTCCTCGAGCGCGCTCAGGCCGGCGACACCGATCGCAGCCTCCGTCTGCCCGTTGCGCCAGGCGCGCCCGAACGAGTCCGAGATGACGATCGCGGGGCGCGGGCCGTCGGGGGCGATCGCGGCGCGCAGGGCGCGCGCGCTCGCGTCGGGGTCGACCGGCAGCGTGACGAGGCGGTCCTCGGCGCCCGCGTTCGAGGCGTCGACGCCGGCATTCGCGCAGACGAAGCCGTGACGCGTGCGGCAGATCAGCACGCCGGGGCCGACGCGCACGATCTCAGCGGTCTGATCGAGCACGACCTGGACCGCGCGCGGGTCCTTGCCGTGCTCCTCGGCGATGAAGCGCGCACGCGACGTCGGCCGGATGTCCGCGAGGTCGACGACGGCACCCTCGGCCTTCGAGACGATCTTGTGGGCCAGCACGAGCACGTCGCCGGGCTCCAGGCCGCCGGCGCGCTGCACCGCGTCGCCGAGCAGTGCCGCGAGGTCGTCGCCCGGGGAGATCTCCGGGATCCCGTGGAGCGCGACGACCTGCAGATCGCTCATCCCCGACGCACGCGGCTCAGCGCGTCACGCGTGTACACGGCGGTCTTGCGCGGGGCGTCGCGCAGCACCTCGGCGAGCGCGTCAAGGTCATCGGGGGTGTCGACGTCGAGCATCAGCGACTCGATCTCGGCGATGCGGACCGTCGCACCGGCCTCGGTGGCGAGGCGCTCGTGGCGCGCACGGCTGTCGTCGCCGAAGCTCGGCTCGATCACGTCGGGCGGGGTCAGCAGCAGCGCGTTGGTCCCGGTGCCGTGCCGGTCGGGAACGATCACGACTTCGGGCCCGTCGGACAGCTTGTCGACGAGCTCGTCGATCTCGGTGGCGCGGACGGCGGGCGCGTCGCCGGCCAGCACGAGCACATGGAATGCGCCATTGCTGACGGCCCACTCGATCCCGCGCAGCGCCGCGGCACTGTGGCCCTCGAGCGGGTCGTCGGCGATCACCTGCGCGCTGTAGCCGCGCGCGAGCACCTCGGCGTTCGGCTCGCCGGTCACGACGACGACGTCGTCGATGTTGCTCGCAAGCTTCAGCGTCTCGAGCACGTCGGTCAGCATCCCGGTGGCAAGCGCGACGCGGTCGGACGAGCGCAGCCCGCCGTCGCCCAGGCGGCGCTTGGCGATCTCGAAGCGTTTGACCGGCAGGACGACGACGACACTCATTGCGAGGGCTCCCTCCTCAGGGATACCGGGACGACTGGCGAGAGATGGCGCGCAGTCATCTGTTCATCATGCCTGCTGCGAGTTCGAGAGCCGCCGCCGCCACGCGGCGCCGGCCGTCGGCATCGGCCATCAGCGTGTCGGCGATCTGAACCTGCACGCCGCTGACGCCGTCGGCCTCGTCGGCGAGCAGCGCGTCGAGCACGGGTTCGTAGGCGCGCGCGATGCCGGCGGCGCTGACCGGCAGCTGCGCGTGCGTCATGAACGCCGCCGTCGGGCCCTTCAGGACCGCGCCGGCGACGATCGGGGAGACCGCGACCACGGGTGCCGGTGCGTCTCGCAGCGCCTCGACCATTCCCGGCAGACCGAGGATCGGGCCGATCGAGATCACCGGGTTCGACGGCCCGATCACGATCGCGCGCGCTGTCGCGAGCGCCTCGAGCACGGCGGCGGTCGGCTGCGCCGTGTCGATCCCGTCGAAGGCGACGCCGTCGACGGGGCCCTCCGCGCGCTCGCGGATCAGGAACTCCTGCAGGCCGTTCCAGCTCCCGCGGGCGAGGACGCGCGTGCGGACCGGCTCGTCGCACATCGGCAGCACGCGTGCGCGCACGCCGATTGCGGCCGTCAGCGCCGCGTGCGCCTCGGTCGCGCTCTCGCCGGCGGCAAGGCGCCGCCCGCGCTCCAGGCACCAGGCCAGGTCACGGTCGCCGAGCCCGAACCACGTGTCCGGCGCTCCGACCTCGCGCAGCAACTCCATCGCCGCGAAGCGTGTCGTCGCGCAGACCCCATCCGCGCTCGTCGATGCGGTCCGCGAGCCAGAACGACACGAGGTCGGGATCGGGGGAGACGGCGGCGCCGTGGATCTCCACGTCGTCGCCCGTGTTGACGACGACGACAAGGTCGTCACCGACGAGGTCGAGCATCCCGCGGGCCAGCTTCGCGCCGCCCGTGCCGCCCGCGAGGACGACGACCGGCGCCGCCATCAGACGCCGGTGATGCGGATGCCGGCGTGCGTCTTGTGCTTGATGTTCATCGAGATCAGCAGCGCGGTCAGTGATTCGGTCACGCGCGAGAGCTCGAGGCGGCCGGCGTCGATCGGGCGCAGGCCGTCGATCAGGGCGATCAGCGCGATCGCGGCGTTCTTCGGGTCGCGGCGGTCGCCGCAGACCAGCACGTCCTCGCCGAGCGCGTGATCGAGGTCGGCGAGCGAGGTGGCGCTGACGGTGTGCAGCGCGCTGACGACGTCGACGCCGTCCGGAACCAGCTCGGCGGCCTGTTGCGCGGCCGACCCCTGCCAGACGCCGATCATGCGCGTCGGCTTGCCGCCGACCGCGGGGGCGAGCGGCACGGTCGCATCGATCACGAGCGTCCCGGGCTTGAGGCTGTCGGCGATCGCCTTGTAGGTCGCCGCGGCGCCCGCGAAGGGGACCGACATGACGACGACCGGGGAGGCCGCGGCAGCCGCGGCGTTCTCCTGGCCCTGGACGTCGGCGCCCTCGACAGCTGCCCGGACGCGGTCGGCAGCCTCGCCGGCGCGACCCGCATCGCGCGAGCCGATCACGACCGGGACGCCGGCCTGTGCCCAGCGCACGGCGAGGCCGTAGCCGAGGTCGCCGGTTGCACCAAGAATCGAGACGGGATCGGGCATTCGGCGGCGGAGTATAGGTTTCCGCTCATGCGACTCGAGGGACGGACGGCGCTGGTCACCGGCGGCGCAAGCGGTATCGGAGCGGCGACTGCGCGGCGGCTGGCGGCCGAGGGCGCGCACGTGATCATCGGCGACCTCAACCTCGACGCCGCGCGCGAGGTCGCCGCGGAGATCGATGCGACGGCGATCCAGCTCGACGTCGCCGACGTGCCCCAGGCACATGCCGCGATCGCACAGGTGGCCGCGGACGTCGCCCCGATCGACGTGCTCGTCAACAACGCGGGCACCGACCGTTTCGCCTTCTTCACGCAGACCGACGAGGCGCTCTGGGACTTCGTCCTGGGCGTCAACCTCAAGGGCGTCCTCAACTGCACGCACGCCGTGCTGCCGTCGATGCACGAGCGCGGCGGTGGCGTGATCGTCAACGTCGCCAGCGAGGCGGGGCGCGTCGGCTCGCAGGGCTCGGTCACCTACTCGGCGGCCAAGGCCGGCGTGATCGGCTTCACGCGCGCGATCGCACGCGAGTCCGCGCGCTTCGGCGTGCGCTGCAACGCCGTGGCGCCCGGCCCGATCGAGACGCCGCTGCTGAACGCCGCGCCGATCGAGCTCGGCGAGCTTGGTGAGCGGCTCAAGCAGGGGATGATCAACGCGACGGTGATGAACCGTTCCGGTGAGCCAGACGAGGTCGCAGCGGCGATCGCGTTCCTCGCCTGCGACGACGCCTCCTTCGTCACCGGGCAGACGCTGAACGTCAGCGGCGGCCTGTCGATGTCGTGAGCGGCGCCGAGCTGCCGTCCGTCGTGCGCGTCCGCGAGGTCGGCCCGCGCGACGGCTTCCAGAACGAACCCGAGATGATCGCGACCGCCGACAAGGTGCGGCTGATCGACCTGCTGGCCCGCACCGGTCTGCGCCGGCTCGAGGTCACGAGCTTCGTCCGGCCCGACGTGATCCCGCAGCTCTCGGACGCCGTCGAGGTGCTCGCGGCGATCGACGTGCCCGACGACGTCTCGCTCAGCGTGCTGATCCCCAACGCGAAGGGACTCGACACGGCGCTGGCGCTGCTCGGCGCGCACTCCGGCTCGCGGCGCGCGTTCGACGAGGCCAACTCTTCCTGTCGGCGAGCGACTCGCACAATCAGGCGAACGTGAACCGGACGGTCGAGGAGTCGCTGACGGGCCGGAAGCGCGTCATCGCCACGCGCTCGCGCGGCCGGGCTGCGCTGCGACGCCGTCATCTCGATGTCGTTCGGCTGTCCGTACGAGGGACAGGTCGAGCCGACGCGGGTGTTCGAGATCGCCGAGCGCCTGATCGCCGCCGGGGCGCAGGAGATCGGCTTCGGCGACACGACCGGCATGGCCAACCCGCGCCAGGTCGCGTGAGTTCTTCGCGGCCGCGCGCGAGCGACTGGCGACGGCGTCGAGCTGACCGCGCACTTCCACAACACCCGCGGGCAGGGACTGGCGAACGTGCTCGCCGCGCTCGAGGCCGGCTGCACGAGCTTCGAGTCCTCGTTCGGCGAGCTCGGCGGCTGCCCGGTGCCCGACGGGCTCGACCGGCAACATCGCGACCGAGGACCTCGTCTCGATGTTGCACGAGATGGACATCGAGACGGGCATCGACCTGGAGCTGCTGCTCGCGGCGGCGGGTGCGGCGCGCGACGTCCTCGGCCGCGCGCTCGGGTCTCACACGCTGGTTGCAGGACCCGTGGACTGGCACGTCGGCGCCGCGCCCGCCTGACCTCCTGCGACTCCGCAATTTGGTGGGGTTTGGACCCCATGCGAGCGCTGTTGCGCCCGTTTTTGCGCCGTTTCTGCGCTCAGTGGTCGAAAACCTCCATGCAAGGAACCGGCCACTCGGCAGCGAAAGATGTTCCTCCATGCTCGCGCCGATCGGAACCGAGATGCTCGTCACCGGAGCAGCACCCGCTACGCCGCCGCGAGCTCTCTCGCGTACCGCGCGCACTGAGCTTGCCGACATCCTCGCCGAGGGTGCCGTCGAAGCCGGCTTCCAGCCGGTCGTCGAGCTCGAGACCGCGCGCGTGATCGGCTGGGAGGCCCTAGCCCGCGGACCGCGCGGAAGCGAGCTCGAGCTCCCCGATCGCCTGTTTGCCGCCGCGCGGGCAGCCGGTCGCCTGGAAGAGCTCGACTGGCTCTGCCAGCGCAACGCGCTGCGCGCCGCGCTCGAGGCCGGTGTGCGCGCCCCGTGCATCCTCTTCCTCAACATCGAGCCCGACACGTCCGGCTTCCTGCCGCTCGAGCTGCGCGACCTCTACGCCCGTGCGAGCTCGCAGATGACCGTCTGCGTCGAGGTCACCGAGCGCGCGCTGACGCAGCGCCCCGGCGCTCTGCTCGGCCACGTCGCCGACATGCGTGCCATGGGTGTCGCGGTCGCGCTCGACGACGTCGGCACCGACGCGGACACGCTCGCGATGATGAGCCTGCTCGCGCCCGAGGTCATCAAGCTCGACCTGGCGCTCGTGCAGAACAGCCCCGACGCCGAGATCGCCGAGGTCGTGCACGCCGTGGCCGCCCAGGCCGAGCGGTCCGGCGCGACGATCCTCGTCGAAGGCGTCGAGACGACCGAGCAGGCACGCGCGGGCTTCGCGCTCGGCGCGAGCCTCGCGCAGGGCTGGCTCTACGGCAGGCGCGAAGTCGAGATCGAATTGCCCGGCGACGCCGCCCGACTCGATCGTCAGTCCCGGCCGGCATGCGGACCCGCGCGACCTCGCGCCGTTCGCACTCGTCGCCGAGCAGCGCACACCGCGCCTGACGACGCAGCCGCTGCTGCTGGCGATGACGCAGCATCTCGAGGAGCAGGCGCGCGGCCTCGGCCGCACCGCGCTGCTCGTCGCCGCATTCGACCAGGACCGGCGCTTCACGCCCCAGCTGCGTGACCGCTATGCCGAGCTCGGATGCGATCTGGCCTTCTGTGGCGTGGTCGGCCGCGGCGTCCCGGTGTCACCGGCACCCGGAGTGCGTGGCGGCGAAGTGCTGAGCGGTGATCCGATCGGTGGCGAATGGGCGATCGCCGTCGTGGGGCCGCACTACGCGGCAGCGCTCGTCGCCCATGAGCGTCGCGGGGCGGGCACCGCCGACGAGCCCGAGTACGACTACGTGCTGACGTACGACCGCGAGCGCGCGACCGCGGTTGCGGCTGCGCTCACAGCGCGCGTCGCCACCTGAGCCGCCGCTCACATAGGGTTCGCCTCCGCGCGGCCACGCATTCCGCGTGCTGAACGCGACTTCTCGGAGGGACCACAGGTGACGGACATCGCGAAGGTCGGCGTCGTGGGCGCCGGGCTCATGGGGCACGGGATCGCCCAGGTCTCGATCGAGGCCGGGTACGACGTCGTGCTCGTCGACGCCGACGCGGCCGCGCTGGAGCGCGGCCTCGACGTCGTCCGCGGTCAGATCGCCCGCGCCGTCGAGAAGGGCCGGCGCACGCAGGAGGAGGCGGACACGGTTCTCGCGCGGCTGCAGGGCGCGACCGAGCTCTCCGCCCTGCACGACTGCGACATGGTGATCGAGGCGATCATCGAGAACCTTGACGCGAAGAAGGAGCTGTGGCGTGAGCTCGACGCCGCGGTGCAGCCGTCGTGCGTGTTCGCGACGAACACCTCGTCGCTTCCCGTAATCGATCAGGCCGCGGTCACGAGCCGCCCGGACAAGGTCATCGGGCTGCACTTCTTCAACCCCGTCCAGATGATGAAGCTCGTCGAGGTCGTGCGGACGATCGCCGCCTCTGACGATGCGGTCCAGACCGGCATCACGTACGGCGAGCGGATCGGCAAGGTCGCCGTCGAGACGCGCGACCGCGCGGGCTTCCTGGTCAACCGCATCCTCGTCCCGTTCATGCTCGACGCGATCCGCGCATTCGAGGAGGGCGTCGGCACGATCGAGGCGATCGACGCGGGCTTCCGGCTCGGCGCCGGTCATCCGATGGGCCCGCTGACGCTGAACGACTTCGTCGGCCTCGAGACCTTGTCGCGCGCGGCCGAGGGCATGTACGACGAGTACCGCGACGCGCGCTTCGCCACCCCGCCGCTGCTGCGCAAGATGATCGTGGCCGGCTGGTACGGGAAGAAGACCGGCCTTGGCTTCTACGACTGGTCAGGCCCGGAGCCGGTGCCCAATCCGAAGATCGACCTGCTGAGGACCGTCTGATGAGCGAGCCCGGGAGCCTCGGCGACGCGACCGCGCGCGGCCTTGCAGGAGGTCCCGAGCGCCATCATGAGAAGTCGGCCGAGCAGGGCAAGCTGCCGGTCCGCGAGCGCATCGCGCTGCTGATCGACGACGGCACGTTCGCCGAGGAGGCGCTGCTCGCCAACTGGGACAAGGACGGCCTGGGCGCCGACGGCGTGGTCACCGGCATCGGCGAGGTCGCCGGTCGCCCGGTCGCCGTGATGGCCAACGACCCGACGGTCAAGGCCGGCTCGTGGGGCTGGAAGACGGTCGAGAAGATCCTGCGGATCCAGGAACGTGCGCTCGAGCTGCGGATCCCGATGGTCTACCTCGTCGACTCTGCGGGCGCGCGGATCACCGACCAGGTGCTGATGTTCCCCGGACGCCGCGGCGCGGGGCGGATCTTCCACAACGAGGTCAAGCTCTCCGGCCTGGCGCCGCAGGTCTGCGTCCTGTTCGGGCCGAGCGCGGCGGGCGGCGCGTACATCCCGGCGTTCTGCGACATCGTGATCATGCGCGACGGCAACGCGTCGATGTACCTCGGCTCCCCGCGGATGGCCGAGATGGTGATCGGCGAGAAGGTGACGCTCGAGGAGATGGGCGGCGCGCGGATGCACACCGGCACGTCCGGGTGCGGGCACGCGCTCGTCAAGACCGACGCCGAAGGCGTCGAGTTCGCGCTGCGCTACCTGTCGTACCTGCCGACCAACTGGGAGCTCGAGAGCCCTGTCGTCGATGCGGTCGCACCGGCCTCTACGACGCCGCTCGAAGAGATCGTCCCGGCCGACGAGAACAAGCCGTTCGACATGAAGCTGCTGATCGACACGCTCGTCGACGCAGACTCGTTCCTCGAGATCCACGCGCGCTGGGCCAAGGAGCTGATCGTCGGGTACGCGCGCCTTCACCGATTATTACGATGGCGCCCGGGTCTGGGGCGGCCCCTTGCTCGTGGAGGGTAATCTCAGGTCTACCAGAACGGCGCCCGGCATTCGGGCAATCACTCTCGTGACCTGCAAAGGCAACACCGTCTTCAGCAACGCGTCCGACGGCATCTATGTCGAGGGCGGCGCCGCGAACCTCTCGGAGGCGTTGGAGAACCGCGTCTTCCTCAACGGCCTCGGCACCTACGGCGGCAACGGCATCTACGGCCCAGTCCGGCGCCAACGCCAAGCGGAACGTCGTCTATTCCAACAAAGGCCACGGCATCGTTGTCGAAGGCTACGCCGGCGACTTCCGCGTCATCGCCAACAACCTCGTTTACAACAACGGCGACGCGGCGGATGAGTACAACATCATGCTCGGCGCGAACTATTGGCAAGGCAAGCAGGCCCTCATCGAGAACAATACCGTCTATGGCGGCAACGGTATTTACATCGGACATCCCATCGCGGTGACCAATCGCAACAACCTCATCTGGGCCACTGGCGCGGGGCGCTACGCCATCCAGCGCTACACCTTCGCGGAACACATCGCCTCGGATTACATGGAGAGCGACGACAACGACATCATCGCCACCGGCGGTGCGACGTTCGGCTGGTGGCAGGGCAATCAGAGTGACCTGCTCGAATGGCGTCAGGCCACCGGCTACGACACGCACAGCTTCTCCGTCGACCCGCTCTTCGTGAACGCAGCAGGGGCCGACGGTGTGATTGGCGGCACGAATGGATTGGACGACAATTTCCATCTCGCCAGCACGATCGGCAGTTTCAAGGGCCTGCCCTTCACGGCGCTGACCACGGCCGGCTTCACTGCTGATGCCTCGCAGAGCCCGTGCATTGACGCGGCGTTGCCGGCGTCGTCAGTCGGAGCCGAACTCGCTCCCAACGGCGGCGCGCGGACCTGGGCGCGTTTGGCGCCACGACCGACGCCTCGCTCTCCAGTGGCACGCGGGCCGTGGAACTGGGCCTCATCGCTGGCGGCTCCATTCTGCGTGGGACGGTGCCGATCTATTGGTGGACGCACGGCGCGTGGCAGTCCAACGACACGGTGACTGCTTGAATACTCCAGCAATGGCGGCGGCAGTTGGAATACGATTCCGGGCGCGGCGGCCTTGCCTTTCGCTAACGGAGTCTTCGCCTGGGACACGGGTTCGCTGACGCCGGGCGCGAACTTCAAAGTGCGGATTACGCCCACCGCGGGCGGCGCTTCCTCGGTGTCCGGGCTGCCTGCGCATCCTGTCCAACGCGGCCACGGTCTTCTACCTCAACGACAGCAGCACGACGAACGACGTGTATTGCACCGCCGTCAGGCAGCGACGCCAACGATGGCCTCAGCCCGTCCACGCCGATGGCCAACCTTAAGCGGCTCGCGGCGACCTACAAGCTGATGCCGGGCGACACTGTGCGCATTGATACCGGCCTGTGGACGCTCGACGCCAACGTGGATCCTGCGTGGACTCTGGCGCGCCGGGCCAGCTCATCCGACTGGTCGGCAGCACGAACGGCGCGGGTTCCATCTTCAATCGCAACGACACGGCCAATGATGCCTTCCACCTGAAGACCAACAGCTATGTGCGCCTGGAAAACCTGAGGGTGACGGGAGCGCGTTACGGGATATACGTCGAGGGCACCACGGCGAGCTTTTGCCAGGGGATCGAGATTGCCGGCTGCGAGGCGTATGCCAACAACAGTTGGGGCATCGTCGGAGTTTACTGCTCCAACGTCGTGATCAGCGCCTGCATCTCGCGCAACAACCAGTATGGTATCGATGTGGATGGCGGCGGCTCTGGCACCATCTCCGGCAACAGTGTGCATGACAACTACTACACGGGCATTTACCTCAACGGCAATTTCCTGGCCGACGGCAACGATTGCTTCAAGAACAGCGTCGGTCTGAATGGTCAGAACGGGGTCCGGGCCTATATTAACCTGATTCATGAGAATGGTGATGATGGCATGCGGCTGAATGGAATCGGCTGCGAAGCAGCCATGAATCGGGCTTACTTAAATAGCGGCCATGGCCTCACTGTCAGTATCGGCGGTGTCACCCGCCGCAATGTGGTCTATTCCAACGGCCGGCACGGCATCGTCGTGGACTCATGGACTGGGGCCAACACGGTGATCAACAACCTCGTTTACGACAACGACCGCAGCAACCAGGGCTATTGGAACATATACGCCTCCCGCAACGGCGACATGATCGCCAACAACACCTTGTATGGCGGCAACGGGCTTTACTGGAGCGGCCCTTGGGGCGATGTGACACGGAACAACATCATCTGGGCGCGCGGCGGCGGACATTACGCTGTTTACTACAACGACAGCTCCGCCACGCCCGTCAGCGATTTCAACAACTTCCACGCCACGGACGGGGCCAATGTGGGGTACTGGGGTCGCACGACCTGCGCGACACTGGCCGCGTGGAAATCCACGACT
>CAWGEW010000004.1:0-162355 GCA_963821685.1 uncultured Actinomycetes bacterium
CACGTGCGTGGCGCCGGCGAACGCGGCCGGGTCATAGACGTCCTCGTCGGCGGGCGCGACGTTGAAGTCGCCGCCGACGATCAGGGACGCGCTCGACAGCTCGCCGGCTCGCACAGTCATCGCGTCGAGGAACGCGAGCTTCTCGTCGAAGGTCTCGCTGCCGACCTCGCGGCCGTTGACGACATACACGCTCGCGACGCGCACACCGAGCCCCGGGACGTCCGCCTCGATCCAGCGCGCCTCATCGCCGCGGATCTCCCCGGGCAGGCCGGCACGCTCGTCGCTGAGACCGTGTTCGCTGCGGGCGAGGATCGCCACGCCGGCCCACTGCCCGCCGCTGTGATGCACGGACGTGTAGCCGGCGGCCTGCAGCTCAGCGTCGGGGTACTGATCCGGACCGACCTTCGTCTCCTGCAGCAGCACGACGTCCGGCGCGTGCTTCTCGAGCAGCTCGAGCACGCGCGGCAGGCGGGCGCGCAGCGAGTTGACGTTCCAGGTGCAGACGAGCACGGCTGCGCCGACGCTACCGGCCCTGCCAGCGCGGCTCGCGCTTCTGCGCGAACGCGCGCACGCCCTCGAGCATGTCCTCGGACGAGAAGCACGCCTCGCGCAGCGCGATCAGCTCGCGCTCGGTCTCCGCATCGACGTCCCCCTGAGCGGCCAGCAGCGCGCGGAAGACCTGCTTGTTGCCGCGCACGCTGAGCGGGGCGTTGCCGGCAAGCTCGATCGCCCAGTCGAGCGAGGTCGCCTCGAGCGCCTCCGGTGCGACGACCTCGTTGACGAGGCTCCAGTCGAGTGCGGTCGGCGCGGAGATTCGCCGGCCGAGCAGGAACAGCTCGCGGGTGCGCGGCGCTCCGATCGTGTCGATGAAGCGGCGGATGCCGGTGTGCGAGTAGACGAGGCCCAGCTTCGCCGGCGGCATGCCGAACTGCACGCCCTCGGCCGCGACGCGCAGGTCGCACGCGAGCGCGACCTCGAGGCCGCCGCCGATCGCCGGCCCGTTGATCGCCGCGAGGGTCGGCAGGTCGGTCGCGTCGAGCGCTTCCAGCGCAGCCGTGAAGGGGTGGGCGACGATCCGCTCGGCCTCGACCGCGAAGACGTCGTCGGGGATGTCACCGATGTCGTACCCGGACGAGAACCAGCGGCCCTCGCCCGTGAGCATGATGCAGTTGAAGCCCTGCTCAGCCGCGCCGGCGACCTGCTCGCTGATCGCGTCGAGGATCGCGTGATCGAGCGCCCCGCGCTTGTCGGGGTTGGAGATCGTCAGCCGCAGAACGCCGTCCGCCGGCAGATCCTGGATCACCTGGCCAGCCATGACGGCGCACCCTACGACTTCACCGCCGCGGGCTGCTCGCCCGCGGCCTGGTCAGTCGGCTGTGCGGGCGTTGTAGCGGTTCATCGTCAGCGGGACGCAGATGGCGAGGATCACCAGGCTCCACCCGACGGCGGCGATGACGGGGTGCTGGAGCGGCCACGGAGCGTCGGCCGCGGTTGCGACCGGGTTGCCGAACAGGGTCCGCGTGGCGGCGACGACCGCGGAGATCGGGTTCCACTCGGCGAACGTCTCCAGCACCGGTGGGAGGCCCGCGGTCGGCACGAACGCGTTCGAGATGAACGTCAGCGGGAAGATCACCATGAACGCGATGCCCTGGACGGCGTCGGGCGAGCGGACGCTGACGCCGATCGCCGTGCCGAGCCAGACCATCGACATCGCGAACAGCCCGAGCAGCCCGAATCCTGCGAGCGCTTCACCGACACCGGTGTTGATGCGCCAGCCGACGAGCAGCCCGCTGAGCGTGAGGACGACCAGTGCGACCAGCAGCCCGGCCCATTCGGCGGCCGAGTGCCCGAGCAGGTAGGCCGAGCGCGCGATCGGCAGCGTGCGCAGCCGGTCGACCATCCCTTCGCGCAGATCGCTTGCGATCGCAACGCCGGGACCCATCATCCCGAAGGCGAGCGTCTGGACGAGGATCCCGCCGATCAGATACTCGTGGTAGGAGCCGTTCGGCACGTCGATCGCGGCGCCGAACACGTACGCGAACAGCAGCGTGAACATCAGTGGCTGGAGGGTGACGTCGAGCAGCTTCTCCGGGATCTGGCGAATGTGCTCGACGTTGCGCCGCGCGAGCACCAGCGTGTCGGCGGCGAGGGTCATGGTGCTCATGCGGGCACGGGCTCCTTGCGGGTCAGTGTGAGGAAGACGTCGTCGAGTGTCGGCTCGCGCCGGCGCACGTCGAGCACGTCGATGTCTGAGACATCGAGCGCGCGGACGACCTCGATCAGGCGGGTGCCCGCGTGCAGCGGGACAGTGAGGACGGCGCCGTCGATGGCGGCGGGGCCGTCGGTGTGCGCGGCGATCGCCGCGGTGGCTGCATCGATGCCGTCAGCGCCCGCGAGGGTGACTTCGAGGCGCTCGCCACCGACCTGGGCCTTGAGTGATGCCGGTGTCCCGGCTGCGGCGACGCGGCCGTGGTCGAGCACGACGATCTGGTCCGCGAGGCGGTCGGCCTCCTCGAGGTACTGCGTCGTCAGCAGCAGCGTCGTGCCGTTGGCGACGAGCTCGCGCAGCAGCTCCCAGAGCTCCTGGCGGCTTGCCGGGTCCAGGCCCGTCGTGGGCTCGTCGAGGATCAGCACCGACGGCGCGGACACGAGGCTCGCGGCGAGGTCGACGCGCCGGCGCATGCCGCCGCTGAAGCGATCGACGCGCTTGCCGGCCTCGTCGGCGAGGCCGACACGCTCGAGCAGTTCGATGGCCCGTGCTCGAGCCGCCTTGGGGCTGAGGTGGTAGAGGCGCCCGAGCATCTCGAGGTTCGCCTGCGCCGTGAGCAGGCCGTCGACCGTCGCGGCCTGGCCGGCAACGCCGATGTTCGAGCGGACGGCGCCAGGGTCGGCGACCACATCGTGGCCGGCGACACGCGCCGATCCCTCAGTCGGCTTCGACAGCGTCGTGAGGATGCGCAGGGCGGTGGTCTTCCCGGCGCCGTTGTGCCCGAGCAGGCCCAGGACGCCGCCTTCGGGGACGTCGAGATCGACGTTCCGCAGTGCCCAGAAGTCACCGAAGCGCTTTCCGAGGCCGGTGGCGGAGATGCCCGCGGTTGAGTTGGTCGTAGGTCGTACGTTTATGTCGTACATCGTACGGAGAAGTTAGCAGTACGCTGTACGACATGTCAACCGACTCGATCTGGGGACGGCCCCAGCCGGGCGAGCGGCGGGCGTCGCTGACGCGCGAGCAGATCGCCCGCGCAGCAACGGATCTCGTCGACGCAGAGGGCACTGCGGCGCTGTCGATGCGGCGGATCGCGCAGTCTCTGGGGGTCGGCACGATGACCCTCTACCACTACGTCCGAACCAAGGACGAGCTGCTTCAGCTGATCGATGACACGGTCATGGGCGAGCTGCTGATCGCCGACGGCGACCTGCCGACGGACGACTGGCGGCAGGCGCTCACGATGATCGCGACGAGCACGCGTGAGGTCTTCCGCCGCCATCCTTGGACGCTGGCCGCACTCGGCGGGGCCGCCAACGGCCCGGGTCCGAATGGGATGCGGCACTTCGAGCAGTCGATGGCCGCGGCGGCTGCCACGGGCCTCGAGCCCGAAGCGTGCCTCGAGATCGTGCTGATGCTTGACGACTACGTCTTCGGCCACAGCCTGCGGGCCTCCCAGGAGGAGCACCTGGGGGAGGAGACCGCGGATGCGCTCGCGTTCCTGGAGGAGCTGATCGCGGGCGGTGAGTTTCCCCACATGGCGTCGCTGTTCCCGCCGGGCAGCTCCGCCGCGGATGCGTGGAAGCGCTTCGAGTCGGTCGAGCAGGAGGACCAGCGCTTCGAGCGCGGCCTCAAGCGCCTGCTCGACGGGATCGAGCTCGAGCTCGAGCGCGGCTAGGCCTGCAGCGTCAGCACGGTCTTGCCGAGCGAGCGGCGCTCGGCCAGGGCGCTCAGCGCGCCGGCGCCGTCCTCGAGCGAGATCTGCGCGCCGACCGCCGGACGGACTGCGCCCGCGTCAACCATCGCCGCCAGCTGGTCCGCGGCGGCGGGCAGTCCGCCCGGTGCGCCGACCAGCACGCTCCACGAGCAGCCGCAGACGTCGACGTTCTTGAGCAGCAGCCGGTTCGCCGGGATCTGCGGGATCGAGCCGCCGGCGAAGCCGACCACGACGAGCCGTCCCTCGGAGGCCAGGCAGCGCAGGCTGTCGAGCATCAGGTCGCCTCCGACCGGATCGAGAATCACGTCGACGCCACCGGGGGACAGCTCGAGGACCTGTTCGCGCCAGCCGTCGCCCGCGCCGGCGACGACCTCATCGGCGCCGGCTGCACGCGCGACGTGTGCCTTCTCCTCGCTCGAGACGACGGCGATCACGCGCGCGTCGAGCCCGCGGGCGACCTGGATCGCCGCGGTTCCGACGCCGCCCGCCGCGCCGTGGACGAGCACCGTCTCGCCGGCCTGCAGACGCCCGCGGCGCTGCAGCCCCGCCAGCGCGGTGAGGTAGTTCATCGGGAACGCGGCGCCCTCGGTCAGCGTCAGACCCTCGGGCAGCCGGAACGTCGCCTCGGGCACGGCGGCGATCTGCTCGGCGAACGCGCCGAGCGTGAGCGTGACGACCGCGTCGCCCGGACGCAGGTCCGAGTCCCGGGGTGCGCGCACGACGGTCCCGGCCGCCTCCCAGCCGAGCGTGAACGGTGGCTGCTGGCGGATCTGATGCTCGCCGCGGCTCATCAGCAGGTCGGCGAAGCCGACGCCTGCGGCGTGCACGTCGATCACGAGCGGCGCGTCGTCGCCCGGGAGGGGGGACGTCGGCCAGCAGGACGGCGTCGGGGCCGGTCGGGTCGGTCACCTGCAGCGCGCGCATCGGTCTTCTCCTTGAAGTCTCATTTCGGGACGCAGCGAGGTCTATCACAGTTCCGAACTGAGACTCAGCTCGCTAGGCTGCGCGCATGCGCTTCGAGGATCTCGCCGACCAGCCCTGCTCGATCACGCGGCCGCTGACGGTCTTCGGTGACCGCTGGACGTTCGTGATCGTCAAGCAGGCGTTCGCCGGCGTCCGCCGCTTCGAGGACTTCCAGGCCAGCCTCGGGATCTCACGAGGACGCCTCAGCGACCGTCTCGACCGCCTCGTCGAGCACGACATCCTGCGCCGCGAGCCCTACCAGAACGGCCGCACACGCCACGAATACCGGCTCACCCAGAAGGGCCTCGACCTGTACCCGATCCTGATCGCCATCCGCGACTGGGGCGACGCCTACATGGCCCCCGACGGCCCACCCGTGAACTACCGCCACACGAACTGCAGCGGCGAGGCACACACCCACATCGCCTGCGACACTGCGGCGAGCAGCTCACCGCCCGAGACGTCACCCCCGAGCCCGGCCCAGGCGCACTGGCAGCGACGACATAGCTGGGCGCCTCAGCCGCGAACCAGAGCCGACGACCAAGCAGCCTTCTAGGGACAGGGCTGGTAAGGGGAAGCGGTCTCACCCCAAGTCTGCGGCGTGGGGGCCGGTGCGCATCGTTCGTCGGGGGAGTGGACGGCCATCCCCCAGAGGACGGTGCGACACCGGGCCCCGACCAACAACTGTTGGCAGTTGTTGGTCGTTACTCGAGAACAACCAACGTGTCTCCTTCGTTCACCGCCTGACCCTCCTCGCAGAGGATCTCCTTGACGGTGCCTTCATCCTCAGCCTCGACAGGCATCTCCATCTTCATCGACTCGAGGATGGCGACGGTGTCACCCTCGGCGATCGTGTCACCGACCTGGCACTCGATCTTCCACACGGTGCCCGTGATGTGAGCCTCGATGTCCGGCACGGAACGCCTCCAGATGCAGGGGGAACGCAGCGGTCTGGCACCATAGCCCGCGGCATGGACGCCTCCGACATCGCCGTCGTCATCGCAGCCAGGGACGAGGCCGACAGGATCGGCGAGACGGTGCGGGCCGTCGGCGAGGCGTTCCCGGGCGCGATCGTCATCGTCGCCGACGACGGATCGACTGGACGCGACCGCCGAGGTGGCGCTCCAGGCGGGGGCGGAGCTCGTGCGGCTGTCGCAGCCGGCGGGCAAGGGCGGCGCGGCCACGCTCGCGGCCGAGCGGGCACTGAGTCACGGTCGCGGCCTGATCCTGCTGTGCGACGCCGACCTCGCGGCGAGCGCGGGCCGCCTGGCGCCGCTCGTCGATGCGGTGAACGCGGGCGAGGCCGACCTCGCCGTCGCGGTCTTCGCGCGGCGCGTCGGCGGCGGCTTCGGCATCGCGGTCGGGTTCGCACACTGGGCGATCCGCAACCTGACCGGGCTCGACCTGCGCGCGCCGATCTCCGGCCAGCGCGCGATGCGGGCGGAGGTGCTCGACGTGGTCACGCCGTTCGCTCCGCGCTTCGGCATGGAGATCGGGATGACGGTCGACGCTGCGCGGGCCGGGTTCCGCGCTCGTCGAGGTCGACGTCGATCTCGAACACCGCGCGACGGGGAAGACCTGGCGCGGCTTCACCCACCGCTTCCGTCAGCTGCGCGATTTCGCGGGCGTCTGGCTCTCGCGGCGCTGAAGCCGCGCGAAGACCGCGAGCGCGCCGAGGCAGAGCAGGCTCGCGATGAAGAAGTTCAGGCGCAGGCCGAGGATGTGGTGCGCGGGGTCGATGCGCAGCAGCTCCTCGAAGATCCGGAACAGCGAGTACCCGGCGACATAGAGGGCGAACAGCCCGCCGGGGGTGATGCGCCGGTGGTGGCCGAGCCAGACGAGCGCGGCGGCGAGCCCGAGGTTCCAGAGGATCTCGTAGAGGAAGGTGGGGTGGAAGGTCAGGTAGGCGCCGTAGCCGTCCGGGCGGTGCGAGGGGTCGATCTGCAGCCCCCACGGCAGCGTCGTCGGCTTGCCGAACAGCTCCTGGTTGAAGTAGTTGCCGACCCGTCCGATCGACTGGGCGACGAGCAGCGCCGGCGCGGCGCGTCGAGGAAGCGCGGGATGTCGGCGTGCCGGCGGCGCAGGACCCAGAGGCCGGCGAGCGTCCCGGCGAGGATGCCGCCCCAGATCCCCAGGCCGCCGTCCCAGACGGCGAACGGGCCCCACCAGCTGTGCGGCGCCTCGTCCCAGCTGGTGATCAGGAAGTAGATGCGCCCGCCGATCAGGCCGGCCGGGAAGCCCCACAGCGCGACCTCGTAGACGAGGTCGTCCTCGCCGCCCTGTGCCCGCCAGCGCCGGCGCGTGATCGATGATCGCCGCGAACACCGCGACCGCGTACATCAGGCCGTAGACGTGGAGCGTGAACGGGCCGGCGTGGAGGTCGTTGAACGACGGGCTCTGGATCGACGCCGACGGCACGATCGTGAGACTAGGCGCCGCGTGACGTGGTCCGGGGCTG
The DNA here is from genome assembly GCA_963821685.1 of uncultured Actinomycetes bacterium. Classification (GTDB taxonomy): domain Bacteria; phylum Actinomycetota; class Thermoleophilia; order Solirubrobacterales; family Solirubrobacteraceae; genus F1-60-MAGs163. The sequence continues at coordinate 7,345 of CAWGEW010000004.1, forward strand.
CCACCATCGACGCGCGATGTGGTTCTCCGGCGACAACCTCGTGCTGACCGTCGCCCAGGCGGCGTGCGTCGCGCTCCCTGCGGCCGGCCTGCCGCATGTGGGCGCAGCGGCTGCGTGGTCGCGCCTGGGCCCTGGTGCTGCCGTTCTCGATCGTCGTGGTCGTCGTGGCGATCGCGCTGATCCCGACGACGGCCGACGTGCTGACGTGGATCGCGCTGCTGCTCGTGCCGACCGGCTGCGCGCTCGCGCTCGGCTGGGCGGCACGCGGAGCGCGGCCCGTGGCTGGCGCTGCTGGCGGCGCCGTTGCTTGCAGCTGGCCTGGACCACCCAGGACGAGAAGATCGGGCAGGTCGCGACGATCGTGCTGATCGTCGGATCAGCGGTCACGCTCGGGCGGCTGCTCGCGGGCGCCGCGCCGCTGTCGCTGCTGAAGGTCGGCATCGTCGCGATGGCCGCCGTCGACGCGTACCTCGTGTTCTCCGGCCAGCTCGAGGGCCCGAATGCCGTGCTGGTCGCTGCGTCGCCCGGCGCCGGTCTGCCGCAGCTGCAGTCGTCGTCGTACGGGTTCGCCGGGATGGGCTACGGCGACTACTTCGCGGCCGCGGTGGTCGGCGGGATCCTCGCGGCCGAGCGCGGCCCGCAGGTCGTGGCCGCCGTCGCGCTGGTCGTCGTCTCGCTCTGCTGGGACCAGCTGTTCCTCGTCTACGACGTGCTGCCGGCGACGATCCCGCCCGCGATCGTGCTGCTCGGGGTCGAGTGGTGGCGGCGCTCGCGGGCCGTCACCGTGGTCGAGCACGACCCGTTGCCGGGCCCAAGTCAACGCGCCTGAGACACGTCAACTGGGCTCGGTCGGGTCTGGTGCTGCGGCGCGTATGCGGGAGCTGTGATGTGGCGGGGCTGAGCCGAAACCCGGGGCGGCGTGTCCCCCGCCACCCCGGGTATCGCTCGGCCCCGTCCCCTGTCGGGGAGCCGCGGCGGGGAGGGTCAGCCCCGCCGCGGCCCTGATCCACGCGACCGGACGACCGACAACACTGCGTCACAGGAGGAGACGTGAGGAGCAGGGCGTTTGTCAGTCGCTTCGATCTCGTGCCAGCATGATGCGGATGCGCAGGCCGATCTCCCAGCGACACTCGGTCGGAACATCCCGACTGTGTTTCGACACCCGGTCGAGGTCCAGGATCCGGCGCGGATAGGCTGCGAATCCGTGATCCTCGCGATCGACCAGGGCACGACGGGCAGCACCTGCCTGGTATTCGACCACGAGGCCGAGCTCGTCGGCCGGGCGTATCGCGAGTTCGAGCAGCATTTTCCCCGGCCGGGCTGGGTCGAGCACGACGCGGGGGAGATCTGGGACGTCACGCGCGAGCTGGCGCTCGAGGCGCTCGCCGACGCCGGCGTTCCGGCCGGCGGGCTGTCGGCGATCGGGATCACGAACCAGCGCGAGACCGTCTGCGTCTGGGACCCCGCGACCGGCGAGCCGCTGCACCGCGCGATCGTCTGGCAGGACCGCCGCACCGCCGAACGCTGCGACGAGCTGCGCGCACAGGGGCATGAGCAGCTCGTTCGCGAGCGCACCGGGCCTCGTGCTCGACCCGTACTTCTCGGGCACGAAGATCGAGTGGCTGCTGCGCAACGTCGACGGGCTGGCGCAGCGCGCACGCGAGGGCAGGGCGGTCTTCGGGACGATCGACAGCTGGCTGACCTGGAAGCTGACCGGCGAGCACGCCACGGACCCCTCGAACGCCTCGCGAACGCTGCTCTACGACCTGCAGACGGGCGACCTGGTCGGACGAGCTGCTCGAGCTGTTCGGCGTGCCGCCGCGCGCGTTGCCCGAGATCCGGCCCTCGATGGGGCTGATCGGCAGCCGTCAGCGACGACGCGCTGCCCGGATACGGCGGCACGCCCGTCGCCGGCATCGCCGGCGACCAGCAGGCCGCGCTCTACGGGCAGGCGTGCCTGGACCCCGGCATGGCGAAGAACACCTACGGCACCGGGCTCGTTCGTGCTCGTGAACGCGGGTGACACGCCCCCGGTCGCGCCGCCCGGGCTGCTCGCGACGGTCGCCTGGGGGATCGGGCAGCGCCGGATCTTCGCGCTCGAGGCGTCGATCTTCATCACCGGCGCGGCGATCCAGTGGCTGCGCGACGGGCTCGGCATCATCAAGGACGCGCGCGAGTCCGAGGCGCTGGCGGCGTCGCTGGAGGGCAACGACGGCGTCTACTTCGTGCCCGCGCTGGCGGGCCTGGGCGCGCCGCACTGGGATCCCTACGCGCGCGGGACGATCGTCGGGCTGACGCGCGGGACCGGCCGCGCGCACCTCGCCCGCGCCGCGCTCGAGGCGATCGCCTACCAGACGGCCGACGCGGTCCACGCGGTCGAGGCGGCGACGGCAGCGTCCCGTCAGCACGCTCAAGGCCGACGGCGGCGCGGCCGCGAACGCGTGGCTGATGCAGTTCCAGGCCGACGTGCTCGGCGTCCCGGTCGTCGTCCCCGAGGTGCTGGAGACGACGGCGATCGGCGCGGCGCTGATGGCCGGCGTCGGCGCCGGCGTCTGGTCGCAGTCGCGCGTCACGGAGCTGTGGCGCGAGCAGGCGCGCTACGAACCGCGGATGGGCGACGACGAGCGCGGCGCACTGCTGCACGACTGGTCGCGCGCGGTCGAGCGCTCGCGCGGCTGGGTGGAGGCGTAATCGGCGGCCGGGCCGGGGATACGACGATCGGATGAGCGAGCAGACGCCTGACAGCCCCGAGCAGCCCGTCCCGGACCTCGTTCCGATCAAGGAACAGGTCTACGAGGACGACCGCCCGCCCGAGGCGCTCGAGCCCTACTACCAGCGCTCACTGACGAAGAAGCCCGACCGCTGGGTCTACGAGGTCGTGCGCGTCGCCACGTCGCTGCTGGCCTGGATCGGCTACCGCACGCGCACGATCGACAGCGCGAACGTGCCGACGAGCGGCCCGCTGATCTTCGCGCCGAACCACTTCTCCAACCTCGACCACTTCTTCATGGGGCAGGCGACGCGCCGCAAGGTGCAGTTCATGGCGAAGTCGCAGATCTTCCAGCGGCCCGCTCGTCTGGATGTACACGCACGGCGGCGTCTTCCCGGTGCGGCGCGGGCATCGCGACGAGCGCAGCTTCGAGATCGTGCGCGCGATCCTCGGCCGCGACGGCACGATCTGCGTCTACTGCGAGGGCGGCCGCTCGCGCACCGGCAAGCTCGCCGACAAGGCGAAGGGCGGGATCGGGCGGATGGCGCTGCAGACGGGCGCGTCGGTCGTGCCCGTCGGGATCGCCGGGTCGGAGGCCGCGCGCAACTGGAAGCGCCTGGGCTTCCCGCGCGTGACGGTGAAGTACGGCGAGCCGATGCGCTGGGAGCAGGTCGAGGACCCGACGCGGGCTCAGCAGCAGGCTGTCGCGGACGAGATCTTCGCCGAGATCAAGCGCCTGCACGCCTCGATCAGCGCTTGACGAGTCTCGCAGTCGGCCGCGATCTCGTCGGTCGCGTCGGCGTAGACCGTGTCGTTGCCCGGGCCGCAGGAGACGCGGTCGTACCCGCCGGCGACGACCTGGATCGTGTCGTCGCCGTCGCCGCCCTGCACGGTGTCGTCGTCGAGTCCGGCGAAGATCTGGTCGTTCCCGGGGCCGCCGTCGAGCGTGTCGTTGCCGCGCTCGCCGAACATCCGGTCGTTGCCCTCGTTGCCCAGGACGACGTCGTTGCCGCCGCGCCCGTGGACCTCGTCGTCGCCGGGGCCGCCGTGCAGCACGTCGTTGTCGTTCTCGCCGTCGACGTAGTCGTTGCCGCCGTTGCCGAACAGCTCGTCGTTGCCGTCGGCGCCGAAGATCGAGTCGTTGCCCTCGGTGCCGTTGAGCACGTCGTTGCCGGACGTCCCAGCGATCACGTTGGTCGTCGCCGGTGCGTCGGTCGAGGGCTCCGGCGGGGTCTGGATGACGGTCTCGCAGCTCGTCAGGATGTCGCGGTCCGGCGCCGTGTCCTCGACGTAGACGGTGTCCTTGCCGGGGCCGCAGTCGACGGTGTCCTGGGCGTCGTCGGCGACGCGGATCACGTCGTTTCCGGTGCCGCCGGTGATCGTGTCCTGGCCGGGCCCGCCGACGATGTCGTCGGCGCCGTAGGACCCGCTGATCGTGTCATTGCCCGAGCCGCCGTCGATCGTGTCGTCGCCGTAGGAGCCGTAGATCGTGTCCGAGCCGGCGTCGCCGCGGATCGCGTCGTTGCCGTCGCGGCCGTACAGCTGGTCGCCCGCCGTTCCGCCGTCGATGACGTCGTCACCGTCGCCGGCGTCGATCAGCTCCGAGCCTGAGCGGCCGAGCAGCGTGTCGTTGCCGGCGCCGCCGAAGATCCGGTCGCTGCCGCGCCCACCGTCGATCAGGTCGTTGCCGTCGCCGCCGTCGAGCAGCTTGTCGTTGCCCAGCCCCGATTCGATGATGCGGTCGTCGCCGGCGCCGCCGGTGATCTCGTCGTCGCCGTCGCCACCGTCGAGGTAGTCGCCGTCGTCACCGCCGTCGAGCCGGTCGTTGCCCGTGCCGCCGAACAGCGCGTCGTTCCCCAGGCCGCCGAGCAGCTGGTCGTCGCCCTGCGTGCCGAACAGCCGGTCGTTGCCGGCGCCGCCGTCGAGCCGGTCGTTCTCGGTTCCGCCGTTGAGCTCGTCGTCGCCGTCACCGCCGTACAGCTGGTCGTTCGCGCGGTTCCCGCTGAGCTTGTCGTTGCCGGCGAGCCCGTCGAGCAGGTCGGGCCCGCGGGTGCCGATCAGGACGTCGTCGCCGGGCGTCCCGCGCTGAACCGCCACGCCGCCCTGGCCGGCGGCGGCCGAGGCGCGGACGCCGGCCGGGAGCGAAACGCCGCGCAGGCGCTTGAAGCTCAGGGCGCTCAGGACCGAGAGTGAGCGGCCGCCGCGGTCGGCGACGAAGATCCGCGTCCCGTCGCTGGAGACGCCGGGGAATCCGGGACCGGCGCCGACGCGCACGCGGGTCACGAGCCGCGCGGAGGAGAGGTCGGCGATCGCGGCGACCGCGCTGCCGTCGGCGGCTCCTGCGATCGCGGTGCGCCCGTTCGGGGTGATCGCGAGGCCGCCGCCGATCGAGCGGCCGAGCGCGATCGTCGCGGTTGCGCGCCGCGCGAAGAGGTCGATCCGGCGCAGGCGGCCGCCGGCGCGCGTGCGCTGCAGCGCCCAGGCGGTCCCGGAGGGCGAGAAGGCGACGGCGCTGGTGTTCGTCAGCGGGACGCGTCCGCTGATCGTCAGCGTCGTGAGGTCGAGGATCCCGAGGCGCTTGGTGTCGAGGACGACGAGCGCGCGCAGCCCGTCCGGTGAAATCGCGATCGAACGCGGCACGGCGCTGCGGCCGAGCGCGATCGTCGAGACGACGGCCGGGAGCGGTGCAGTGGCGAGGACGTCGACGGCACCGGCGCGCCCGCGAGCAGGCGCGAGCCGTTCGGGCTCGAGGCGAGGCCCATGATCCCGCTCGCGAGCGTCACGTAGCCGGCGGTGCGCCGATCGGCGAGGTCGACGGTGGCGACGCGCTTGCCCGACGCGACGAAGGCGCGCGCCCCGTCAGGGCTCGTGGCGATCGCGACGGCGGGGCCGCCGAGCCCGAGCGGGGAGGCCACGCGTCCGGTGCTCTGATCGACGGAGACCAGCCCGGGAGTGCCGCCCGCGACGAGCATCGCGCGCGCCGAGGCACCCGCCGGAAGGGCGAGCGCCAGCGCCAGCACGCCGATCGCGGCGCGGAGGAATGAGGGGAAGCGGAACCGCACGTCACCCTCAGTGAACCATCGGGGCCTGCGAAGTTGCGCTGTACGCTGCCGCGCATGCCCGCGCCCAACGAGCCGCAATTGCTTGTTTCAGGCCTGCTCGAGGGGATCGATGTGGTCTTGGCGGGTGCCGGGAACGACCTGGCGACGACCTGTGCGGGGCTCGGCGCGAGCGTGCGGGCGGTCGACGCGGATCTGCTCGACGAGGACGCCGTGGCTGGCCGCCGCGCAGGCGCTCCCGCGTGCCGACGTGCTCGTCTGCGACACCGGTCCGGCGCTGCGCGCGGGCGGGGAGGACGCGACGGCGCTCGCAGATGCCGTCGCGGGCGCCTGGAACGCGACGCGCGCCGTCGTGACGGCGCAGCTCGAGCCCGCCGGTTATGGGCTCGTGCTGCTGATCGCCCCGCGGCCGCGTGACGGCGCGCTCGCCGGCGCCGCGGCGGCGGCACTCGAGAATCTGGCGCGCACGACGTCGGTCGAATGGGCGCGGCTCGGCGTGCGCGTGGTCGCCGTGCGCCCCCGCGACGTCACGCCGGACGCCGCCCTGCGGATCTCGTCGCGTTCCTCTGCTCGCCCGCGGGCGCCTACTTCTCCGGCTGCGTGCTGGACCTCGGCGCCGCCGGGATCAGCGGCTACGCCGGCGGCTGATCGAGCGCCAGCTCGTAGGTGAGCCAGCGGCTCGCCACCGCGCCGACGCGTGCGTAGACGGTCTGCGCGCGCACGTTGTCGAGCGCCGTCTCCCACGCGAGCACCTTGCCGCCGTGTGCCCGCGTGCGGTCCGCGCAGGCCTCGATCAGCGCAGCGGCGAGCCCCGTCCCGCGCGCGTCCGGGTGGACGAACAGGTCGTTCATCACGCCGATGCGGCCGGCGTCGAGCGTCTGCCAGGTCCAGAACACGGTCGCGAAGCCGAGCGCGCGGCCCTGTGTATCCCGGCCGATCAGCTGCAGGCCCTCACGCTCGGGGTCGGCGATCAGCGCGCGGCACAGCGCCAGCAGCTGATCGTCGGGCGGGTCGACCTCGTAGAAGTCGCAGTAGCCGCGCAGCAAAGGGAGCAGGTCGCCCAGGTCCTGCTCGCCGACCTGCGTGATGTCGATGTCCGCCATCGCCGGCTCCTTACGTCGTCATGCCGGTGAACTGGCCACCGGTGACGTTGAGCACCTGTCCGTGCACGTAGTTCGACCACGGTGAAGCGAGGAAGAAGACGCCGCCGGCGGCCTCCTGCGGTGTGCCGGCGCGGCCGAGCGGGACCAGCATCGGCGCCATGCCGCGGAGCTGGTCGGGGATGCCGAGCTGCACCTTCTCGCCGTCGATCTCCATCGTGTTCGACTCGTCCTTGGACGCCGTCAGGCGCGTCTCGATCCAGCCGAACGCGACCGCGTTGCAGTTGACCTTGAACTGGCCCCACTCCTTGGCGAGCGTCTTCGTCAGCCCGACGACGGCGGACTTGCCGGCGGCGTAGTTGGCCTGGCCGGCGTTGCCCATCGTGCCGGAGACGGACGAGACGTTGATGATCTTGCGGAACACCTCGACGCCCTCGGCCTTCTCGGCCTTCGCGGGCTCGCGCAGGTGCGGGGCGGCCTCGCGGATGATCCGGAACGGCGCCACCACATGGATGTCGAGCATCCGCTGGAACCAGTCGTCGCTCATCTTGTGAATCGGCGCGTCGAGCGTGTAGCCGGCGTTGTTGACGATGATGTCGATCTTCCCGAAGGCGTCGATCGCGGTCTTCACGAGCGCCGCCGGCGCGCTCGGGTCGGTCAGGTCGCCTGCGTAGACCGCCGTCTCGCCGGCGAGCTCGCTTGCGGTCTGCGCGGCGAGGTCGCCGTCGAGGTCGTTGATGACGAGGCTCGCGCCGTGTTCACCGAGCAGTTCGGCGGTCGCGCGACCGATGCCGCGGGCCGATCCGGTGACGATCGCCACCTTGCCGTCGAGGACTCCCATGCCGTCTCCTTGCGTTGCTGCGGGGAAGGGTTGGCGGCGGATCCTACGGGCCACCGGATCTTCACAGCCTGGTGGTCTGAGCTTCACATTCGGCCTCCGGGGCGGGCATAGCGTCGCGGCGTGTTGTCACCCATCCACGGAGGAGCCACACAATGAAGCGAACGCGTCTCACGGCGGCGGTTGCCGTCGCCGTCGTCGTTGCGGCCGGAGGGACGGGAACCGCCGTCGCCACCGGCCTGTTCAACCACCAGGACCGCGATACGGAGCGCGCCGTCGTGCAGGCGCTGGCCGACCGCCATCCCAAGAACGTCATCTTCCTGCTCGGCGACGGCATGGGGACCCAGGAGATCACCGCCGCCCGCTACTACCAGGGCGTCGACAACGCGCTCAACGTCGACCGGATGCCGTTCACCGGCTTCGACACCACCTGGTCGGTGAAGCCGGCCGCCGGCCGCGCCGTACCTGCCCGACTACGACCCGGACTCGGCCTCGACCGGCACGCTGTGGGCGACCGGCCAGCAAGACGGTCGACGAGCGCATCTCCCAGGGCCCGAGCAGCGCGATCGACGGTTCCCGGCGCGAACCTGAAGACGATCCTCGAGCTCGCCCAGAAGCAGGGCAAGAAGGTCGGCGACGTCTCGACCGCCGAGATCACCGACGCGACGCCGGCGGTGCTCGCCTCGCACATCTCGCTGCGCGGCTGCCAGGGCCCGGCCGAACATGGCGGCCTGCCCGCTCGAGACCAAGGCCGCCGGCGGCCTCGGCTCGATCGCCGAGCAGGAGGTCGATCACAAGGTCGACGTGCTCCTCGGCGGCGGCCGCAACCGCTTCACCGCAGACGATCGCCGGCGGCCCGGACGCCGGCAAGACGGTCGTCCAGTCGGCGCAGGCCAAGGGCTACCAGTACGTCACCGACGCCGCCGGGCTCGCGGCGCGTCACGAACGCGAACAAGCCGGTGCTCGGCCTGTTCAACGACCGGCAACATGTCGCTCGAGTGGACCGGCCCGGCGGCCGCGACCGGCAAGGGCAACGCGCCGGCCGCCTGCACCGAGGACCAGCGCCCGGCCAACGAGCCGAGCCTGGCCGGCGATGACCGACGAAGGCGATCGACCTGCTCGACGAGAGCAACGAAGGGCTTCTTCCTCCAGGTCGAGGGCGCCTCGATCGACAAGCAGGACCACGCGACCAACGCCTGCGGCCAGATCGGCGAGACGGTCGCGTTCGACCGCGCGATCGGCGTCGCGCTCGACTACCAGCGCACGCACCCGGACACGCTGGTCGTCGTCACCGCCGACCACTCGCACACCAGCCAGATCGTCGGCGAGGACGCGAGCCGGCAGCGGGCCTGCCGACCGGCTACTCGACGAACCTGACTGACGAAGGACGGCCAGACGCTGAGCCTGACCTACGGGACCGCCGGCTACGGCGGCCCGGGCGCAGCGCCGGTCGCGGCGCCGCCGAGCCAGCAGCACACCGGCGCCGTCGTGCCGGTCTGGGGCAGCGGCCCGGGCTCGCTCGCCGTGCTCGGCACCAACGACCACACCGACCTGTTCGACGACGCTCGGCGGCTGAGGCCGCCCAGGGGGGACGTGGGCAATGGCCCGCGGCGGAACCGATTCCGCCGCGGGCGTCCGCGTTGCCTGAGCCCTACAGCCCCATCGTGCGGCCGAGGATCTCCTTCATGATCTCGTCGGTGCCGCCGCCGATCGGGCCCAGGCGCGCGTCGCGTGCGGCGCGCTCGATCCCGTACTCGACCATGTAGCCGGCGCCGCCGTGGATCTGCAGGCAGCTGTCGGCGACGTCGAACGCCGCCCGCTGCGTGAACAGCTTGGCCTTCGTCACCTCCTGCAGCGCGTCGTGGCCTTCGACGAACAGGCGCAGCGCGTAGTAGGTCAGCGTCGCGGCCGGCCTCGATCGTCGTCGCCATCTCGGCGAACTTGTGGCGTGTCACCTGGAAGCCGCTGATCGGCCGCCCGAACGCCTGGCGCTCGGCGGCGTAGCGCAGCGTCAGCTCGAAGCAGTGCTGCGCGGCGGCGACCGCGCCGAGCGCCATCGACAGCCGCTCCCACTGGAAGTTGGCCATGATCAGCTTGAAGCCGCCGTGCAGCTCGCCGAGCAGGTTCTCGGCGGGGACGAAGACGTCGTCGAGCGCGATCAGCGCGGTGTCCGATGCGTGCCAGCCGAGCTTCTCGATCTTCGACGCGACGTAGCCGGGCTGGTCGGTGTCGACGAGGAAGAACGAGATGCCGCCGTGGCCGCCCTCGGGCTTGGTCTTCGCGGCGAGCACGAGGTAGTTCGCGCGCACGCCGTTGGTGATGAACATCTTCGAGCCGTTCAGCATCCAGCCGCCCTCGGCCGGCCGTGCGAGCGTCTTCATGCCGGCGACGTCGGAGCCGGCGTCGGGCTCGGTGATCGCGAGCCCCGCGATCTTCGTCCCGGCGATCGAGGGGACGAGGTAGCGCTGCTTCTGGTCCTCGGTGCCGAACTTCCAGACCGGCGGGGTCGCGATCGTGATGTGCGCGCCCAGCCCCGCGGCGACGCCGCCGGAGCCGCAGCGCGCGAGCTCCTCGGCGAGCACCGCGTCGTGCATGTAGCCGCCGCCCTGCCCGCCGTAGCGCTCCTCGTACTTCAGCCCGAGGAAGCCGAGCTCGCCCATCCGCGGGAACAGCGCGTCGGGGAACCAGCGGTCCTCTTCCCATTCGTCGGCGTGCGGCAGCAGCTCGGCCTCGACGAAGCGCCGCAGCGATGCGCGCAGCTCCTCGTGCTCCTCGGTGAACGGGGGCGTGAGCCGGCGCTCGGCCGGTGGGGCCGGCACGCCCTTCATCAGAACTTCTTCTTCAGCAGGCCGAAGACGCCGCGCACGAGCTCCTTCTGGATCTGCTTGCCCTCGCGGCTGTTGAGGAAGTCGCCCACGCCGCCCGGCGAGTTGTTCGCGGGTGCCTTCGGCTGGGCCTTGGGCTGCGCCTTCGCGGCCTCCTTGGCTGCCTTCTGCGCCTCGGCGTCGGCCGTCGCCTGCGCTGCCGCGGCGGTCGTCGCGGCGACGCGCTCACCGAGGATCTCGCGCGCGCTCTGGCTGTCGGTGCGGGTGCCGTAGGTGGCGTAGAGCGGCGAGGCCTTCGCGTCGCCGTCGACGTCGGCCGTCGGGTCCATGCTCGAGCGCGGGCCGGGGAGGCGCGAGTGCACGACCGGCGTCGGGACGCCCTTGTCGTCGAGCACCGTGACCGCCGCCTCGCCGATCCCCATCGAGGTCAGCAGCGTCTCGAGGTCGTAGAACGGCGACTTCGGGAACGTCTTGACCGTCTGGCTGAGCGCCTTCTGGTCGTCGGGCGTAAAGGCGCGCAGCGCGTGCTGCACACGATTTCCGAGCTGCCCGAGGACGTCGGCCGGCACGTCCTTCGGCGTCTGCGTGACGAAGTACACGCCGACGCCCTTGGAGCGGATCAGGCGCACCGTCTGGGTGACGGACTCGATGAACGCCTTGCTGGCGTCGTTGAACAGCAGATGCGCCTCGTCGAAGAAGAAGACGAGCTTGGGCTTGTCCAGGTCGCCGGCCTCGGGGAGCGACTCGAACAGCTCGGCGAGCAGCCACATCAGGACGGTCGAGAACAGCTTCGGCTTGTCCTGCACCGCCGGCAGCTCAAGGCAGGAGATGATCCCGCGGCCGTCCGGCGCGGTCCGCATCAGCTGAGCGGTGTCGAACTGCGGCTCGCCGAAGAACTCGTTCCCGCCGCCGGTCTCGAGCGTCACGAGGTCGCGCAGCAGCACGCCGACGGTCGCGCTCGAGAGGCCGCCGATCCCTTCGAGCTCGACCTTGCCGGCGTCGGAGCTCAGGAACGTCAGCAGTGCGCGCAGGTCCGTGAGGTCCAGCAGGGGGAGCGCCTTCGTGTCGGCATAGTGGAAGACGAGACCCAGGCTCGATTCCTGCGTCTCGTTGCTGCCGAGCACCTTGCCCATCAGTTGCGGCCCGAAGTCGCTGACCGTCGCGCGCACCGGGACACCGGGCCCGATGCCGCCGATCGACAGGAACTCGATCGGGAACCCGGTCGGCGGCGCGTCGATCGCGAGTTCCGCGTTGCGCTTGGCGCCGGGCCCGTCGGCCGGCGCCGGGTCGTGCAGTCCCGAGACGTCGCCCTTCACGTCGGCGACGAAGACCGGCACGCCCGCGGCGGAGAGCTGCTCGGCGATGCCCTGCAGCGTCTTCGTCTTGCCGGTGCCGGTCGCCCCGGCGATCAGGCCGTGGCGATTCATCATCGCCAGCGGCACCTGCACCTTGGCGTCGGGGTGCAGCTCGTCGTTGAGCAACCCCCGTCCGAGGTCGATCACCGGGCCGTCGGCGGCGTAGGCGGCGGCGATCGTCGTGGCGAAGTCCGGGGCGTCAGGCATGTGACGACGCTATCGCGCGAGCATGGTCCGGCTGTGCCCGGCTGCCGCTAGAGCCCGTACGACTTGCCGATCACTTCGAGCATGATCTCGTCGGTGCCGGCGCCGATCCGGTTCAGGCGCAGGTCGCGCCAGACGCGCTCGACGTTGTACTCCTTCATGTAGCCGGCGCCGCCGTGGATCTGGATGCACTCGTCTGCGACCTCGACGGCGATCCGCGAGGAGTAGAGCTTGGCCATCGAGATCTCGCGCACCGGGTACTCGCCGTTGTGGATGCGCCAGGCGGTCATGTAGGTCATCTGGCGCGCGGCCTCGATCTTCGTCGCCATCTCGGCGAACTTGTGGCGCGTCACCTGGAACTTGGAGATCGGCTTGCCGAACGCGGTGCGCTCGTGCGCGTACTCGAGCGTGCGCTCCATGCACAGCTGTGCCGCCGCGACGGCGCCCGCCGCGCCGATCATCCGCTCGCCCTGGAGCTCCCACATGATGTGGTAGAAGCCCTTGCCGACCTCGCCGAGGACCGCGGTCGCCGGCACGCGGACGTCCTGGAAGGCGAGCAGCGCCGTGTCGCTCGAGTGCATGCCGAGCTTCTTCAGGCGCTGCTCCTTGATCACGCCGGGTGCGTCCATCGGGACGAGGAACAGCGTGAACCCGTCGTAGCCGGCGTCCGGGTCGTTCTTCGTCACGAGCACGATCACGTCGGCGCGGTGGCCGTTGGTGATGTACGTCTTCGAGCCGTTGATGACGAACTCGTCGTTGACCTGGTCGTAGACGGCGCGGGTCTTGATCCCGGCGACGTCGGACCCTGCGTCCGGCTCGGTGATCCCGAGGCAGAGGATCTTCTCGCCCTTGATCGCGGGCACCAGCCACTCCTGCTTCTGCTCGTCGGTCCCGAACGCGAGGATCGGCGGCATCGCCATGTCGGTGTGGACCGCGACGCCCATCGCGAGCCCGCCGCAGTTGGCGTGGCACATCTCCTCGGCCAGCACGATCGCCGAGAAGTAGTCGCCGCCCTGCCCGCCGTACTCCTGCGGCTTGTCGAGGCCGAGGAAGCCGAGCTCGCCCATGCGCGGGAAGATCGAGTCGGGGAAGGTGTTCTCCTCCCACTCCTCGGCGTGCGGTGCGAACTCCTTCGTGACGAACGCGTGGATCGACTCGCGCAGCTGGTCGTGCTCGTCGTTGAAGATGAAGTGCTTGCGCTTCGAGCTGTGGTCCGGCTTGAGGACCGACGAGGACGTGGCCATGGGTACGAGGGCTCCTTGGGGGATCGGCGGACTGCGCGGACGGTAACGCGAGCGGTGGAGAAAGTAAACAGTAGTACTGCCTACTTTCCACGGTGCGGTCGGCCCCCGCAACCCGTAGGGTTCGCCGCGATGCCCGATGATCCGGTCCTCTACGTCGTCGCCGACGGCGTCGCGACGATCTCGTTGAATCAGCCCGATACGCGCAACGCGCTGTCCGATGAGCTGCTCGACGCACTGCTCGCCGCGTTCGAGCGGGCGCGCGACGACGCGGCCGTCCGGGTCGTCGTGCTCGCGAGCACGCACGCGACGGTCTTCAGCGCCGGGGGCAACCTGGCGGGCTTCGCGGCGGACGTCCCGCTGATCCACAAGCACGCGGGCATCGAGCGCTTCCCGCGCCTGTTCGAGCTGATCGGCACGCTCGGGAAGCCGACGATCTGCGCCGCCGGCGGGCACGTGCTGGCCGGCGCGCTGGGCGTCGCGCTCGCCTGCGACCTCGTGATCGCGAAGCAGTCGGCGACCTTCGGCACGCCGGAGATCAACGTCGGCGTCTTCCCGTTCATGATCATGGCGCTGATCTACCGCAACGTCCCGCGCAAGAAGGCCAGCGAGCTGCTGCTGCTCGGCGAGCGCATCGACGCGGCGGAGGCCGAGCGCCTCGGGATCGTCAATCGCGTCGTCCCCGACGCCGAGTTCGACGCGGCGGTCGCCGACTGGGCGGCCAAGCTCGCGGCCAAGTCCCCGGTCCTGATGGCGCTCGGGAAGGACGCGATGTGGCGCCAGCAGGACCTGCCGCTGATGGACGCGCTCGAGCTGCTGCGCCACAACCTCACGCTCGCGTTCTCGACCGAGGACATCCAGGAGGGCGTCAAGGCCTTCTTCGAGAAGCGCGAGCCCGAGTGGAAGGGACGATGAGCGCGGCGGCCCCGGCCGGGGTCATCGGCCTGCTCTGCCGCACGTCCGATCGCGCGGCGTCGGCCGACAGCACGCGCGCGCTGGCCGAGGCGATCGCCGCGCAGGCGGGCGTCGAGCCGCGGCTGGTCGGGACTCCCGGTGAGCCGCGCGACAGCACGTACGACGAGGACCTGGTCGATGCGCGCGGCTGCCTGCTCGAGGCGGGCGGCCAGCTCTCCGACGCGTTCCACGAGGGCCGCTTCCCGGTGCTGGTGGCAGGGACATGCTCAGTCTGCGTGACGACGCTGCAGGTGCTGGCGCGCGACCGCCCCGACGCGTTCGTCCTCTGGCTCGACGCTCACGGCGACTTCAACTCACCGAAGACGTCGTCGTCGCAGTTCCTCGGCGGGATGTGCCTGGCGGGTGCCTGCGGCGTGTGGGACACCGGGCTGCCGGGAACGGCGCTCGAGCCCTCGCGCGTCGTCATGTGCGGCGTGCGCGACATCGACCCGGGTGAGCGGGTCCTGCTGGAGACCCATGGCGTCTCGCGGATCGAGCGCCCGAGCCGGCTGGCCGACGCGCTCGCGGGCCGCGAGGTCTTCGTGCACCTGGACCTCGATGTGCTGGACCCGAGCGTGATCGACGGCTTCGGCTTTCCCGTGCCGGGCGGGTTCAGCGCCGAGGGCCTGCGGCGGATGCTCGCCGAGGTCGCCGACGTGGCGACCGTCATCGGCATCGAGATCACCGGGTGCCCGAGCCCGGCGGCGGCTGCGATCGCCGCCGGCTGCGTTGCTCCGCTGCTCAGCTGATCCCGCCGCCGCCCGAGTCCTGGACGAACCACGACCTGGTCGCGGGGCTGGGGTCGACGACGCCGCCCGCCGACTTGGCGCGGACCTCGAACAGGTTGTCGCCGGCGATCGCGTCGAAGGTGGTCGTCGGCGATGAGCACGCCGCCCAGGCGGAGCCGTTGAGGCGGCACTCGAATGTCGCGTTCGGGTCCGGTGAGGTGAAGGTCAGGGTCGCCGAGAACTCGAAGGTGTCGCCACTGGGACCACCTGTGATGGTCGTGTCCGGAGCGACTGACTCGATCGTCCACGTGCGCTGTGCCGGGCTCGCATCGATGTTGCCGAGCCCGTCGATCGCGCGGACCTCATAGGTGTGCGTTCCGAGCGCCAGGCCGGACAACGATGTGGGCGACGAGCATGCCGCCCAGGGCCCGGCGTCGAGGCGGCACTGGAAGGTCGAGACCTCGCCTGCCGAGAAGGTGAACTGCGCGGTCTTCTCGGTCGTGGTCGCCGGCGGGCCGGACGTGATCGTCGTCTGCGGCGGAGTCGTGTCGACCGACCAGGCGGCGGTGGCCGGGGTCGCGTCGACGTTGCCGGCGGTGTCCTTCGCGCGGACCGAGAACGTGTGCGCGCCGTCGGCCAGCCCGTCATAGGTCTTCGGCGATGAGCAGGCCGCGTACGCGCCGTTGTCGAGGCGGCATTCGAACGTCGCCGTCTCGTTGGCGCTGAAGCTGAAGCTGGCGGTGGTCGCCGACTGGGGGCCGTCGGTGCCCGACAGGATGGTGGTCTCGGGCGGCGTGGTGTCCTTGGGTGTGGGGGTTCCGCCGCCGGGCGGTGTGCCGCCGCCGTCGCCGGGGGGCGTGCCGCCTCCCGGAGGAGTGCCGTCGCCGGGCGGGGGCGTCGTCGTCCCCGGGCTCTTGGGGTTCCGGGGGTTGCTGCCGGCCTTGACCTCGGCGCCGTCGCTGATGCCGTCGCCGTCGGTGTCCGCCTTGCGCGGGTCGGTGCGGTACTTGCGGACCTCGTCGCGGTCGCTGAGGCCGTCACCGTCGGTGTCCACCTTGCGCGGGTTCGTCTTGCATGTGCGCACCTCGTAGCCATCGCCGAGCCCGTCGCGGTCCGTGTCGGCCATCCGCGGGTTCGTGTGCGACGTGCGCTGCTCGTAGCGGTCGCTGAGGCCGTCGCGATCGCGATCGCGATCACGGCCATGGGCGCCCGCGGGCGCGGCGGCGATCGGCAGGATCGCGGTCGCGATCGCGGCAGCGGCGATGGCCTTCCAGGACGGGCGCAGGTGTGCGACGGAGCTCAAAATCGGCATGCGGGTCGCATCGGCGCCGGTGACAGCCATCTTGCGGGCCGGCGGACGGGCATACGAGGGTCGCCGGTGGAGGCTGTTCGATGAGCGGTAGGTCTGCGCCGGTGAGCGGACGGGCCGGACGAACGGACGACCCGGTGCGGCGATCGCCCTCAGTGACCAGCGCGCTAGTACGTTGCGGGCCATGAGCACGATCGAGCCCTCCGCGGACACCCCGGCGAGCATCCTGCGCCCGCTCGTCGAGGACCTGCACGCGCGTCGCGCGCACGCGGCGCTCGGCGGCGGCGAGGAGCGCATCGCGCGTCAGCACGAGGCCGACAAGCTGACCGCTCGCGAGCGCATCGCCCTGCTGATCGACGAAGGCACGTTCACCGAGCTCGGCATCCACGCGGGGATCCACCACTCGGTCCGCGGGATGGAGGACAAGGACGCACCCGCGGACGGCGTGATCACCGGCTACGGGAAGGTCGACGGGCGGCTTGTCGCCGTCTGCGCCTACGACTTCACCGTGATGGCGGGCTCGATGGGGATGACCGGTGAGCTGAAGGTCACGCGCCTGCGCGACCTCGCACTCACGAAGCGGATGCCGTTCGTCTGGCTGCTCGACTCCGCCGGCGCGCGCATCCAGGAGGCCGTCGGCTCGCTGTTCGCCGGTTCTGGCCACCTGTTCCGCGAAGAGGTCGTGATGAGCGGCGTGATCCCGCAGGTCGCGGCGCTGATGGGCCCGTGCGCGGCCGGGACGGCCTACATCCCGGGCCTCGCCGACTTCGTCCCGATGGTCAAGGGCCGCGGCTCGATGGCGCTCGCCGGCCCGCACCTCGTGCGCGCCGCGGTCGGCGAGGACGTGACGCAGGAGGAGCTCGGCGGCTCACGCGTGCACTGCCGCAAGTCCGGCGTCGGCGACCTCGAGGTGGCTGACGACGCGGAGTGCATCGAGCGCATCCGCGAGTACCTCTCGTTCCTGCCCTCGCACAACCGTGAGGCGCCGCCGCGCCGGCCCGTCTCCGACCCGATCGACCGCGCCGACGAGGGCCTGCTCGACGTGCTGCCGGAGTCCAACCGCAAGCCCTATGACATGTACGAGGTGATCCGCCGCATCACCGACGACGGCGAGTTCTTCGACATGAAGCCGCAGTGGGCGAAGACGATCATCACGGGCTTCGCGCGCTTCGGCGGCCGTCCGGCCGGGATCGTCGCCAACCAGCCCAAGCACCTCGGCGGCATCCTCGACAACGACTCCGCCGACAAGGCCGCGCGGTTCGTGAACCTCTGCAACGCGTTCGGCATCCCGCTCGTGTTCCTGATGGACGTCCCGGGCTTCATGGTCGGCACGAAGGTCGAGGCCGGCGGCATCATCCGCCACGGCGCGAAGATGCTCTACGCGGTCTCGAACGCGACCGTGCCGAAGATCACGGTCATCACGCGCAAGGCCTACGGCGCCGGCTACTACGTGATGAACGGCCGCGCCTACGAGCCCGACCTGATCGTCGCCTGGCCGAGCGCGGAGATCAGCGTGATGGGTGCCGAGGGCGCCGTCGAGATCGTCATGCGCAAGCAGGTCGAGGAGGCCGACGACCCGGTCGCCAAGAAGGCCGAGCTGGTCGACGCCTACCGCAAGGTCATCGACGTCTACATCGCCGCGCGCAACGGGATGATCGACGACGTGATCGACCCGCGCGAGACGCGCCAGGTGATCTGCCGCGGCCTCGAGATGGCCGAGACGAAGGTCGTCGAGCGGCCGTGGAAGCGCAACGGCGTCGTGCCCGTGTAGCACCGCTCCACGCACGCACGTTCTGAAATACTCGCGCGATGCGCCGACTGATCGCCGTCCTCGCCGTCGCCGGACTGCTCGCGACGCTGGCGGCGACCGGGCAAGCCGCGACATCCTCGAGCTACCGCTTCGTCGGCGGCTCGCCGATCACCTACACCAGCAACAACCAGTTCGTGGTGATCTGGCGGTTCAACAAGGCCGCACCGCGCGGCTCCAACGGGTCGATCAAGTCGGGGGCCAACATCAGCGGCGTCGGCTACACCGGCACGCCGTCGAGCGACCCCGACATCGGCTACGGCGCGTTGACGCTCAACAAGAGCAAGAACTGCTACCAGCAGACGATCCCGGCCCAGGGCGTGCTGAAGAACGCGACCGTCGGCGCGGCCCACACCGTGACCGTGTACGTCTGGTCCAACACCGTCAAGGCCAAGTCGACGCTCAAGAAGGGCAACACGACTTCCGGGTCGACGGCCAAGTCGATGGCCAAGTCGCTCGGCTGCTGACGCAGCCGGGCTACTTCTCGTTCTGCGCCGCCGCGGCGTGGATCCCGAGGTCTTCGAGCGTCAGCGGGTGCGCGGGTGCGTCAGTCAGCACCGTCGTGATGGTCGGCGTCAGGTCGGCTGCGACGTGCAGCAGCTCGCCGGGCGCGAGCGGCGTCCAGTTCCCGTCGGTGGTCATCGCCTCTGACGCGACGGCGATCCCCGGCGCGGGAACGTCGACGCCGAAGCGCAGGCGGCGGCGACGATCACGGTGCTCGGCGACGGGCGCCTCGCGCTCGTCGAGCCACAGCAGATCGTGGGTGTCCGGGTAGCGCAGCGCCCACAGCTCGCGGTCGTTGGCGAGCAGGATGTTGACGGCGTAGAGCGGCAGCGTCGCGGCGATCCAGGTCGTCGCGGCGACGATGCCGGCGGTGACGTCGCCGCCGTGGTCGTCGATCTCCTGCGTGATCAGCGCGAGGACACGCTCGGAGTCGGTCTCGCCGCCGATCCCGGCGAGGTATTCCGGACGTAGCCGTGCCTCGAGCACGTCGAGCCCGTGCACGACGCCGTTGTGGGCGAAGATCCGCCCGCTGCGCGTGAACGGGTGCGTGTTGCGCTCGAGGTTCGCGCCGTTGGTCGCGAAGCGGACGTGTGCGACGAAGATCCGCGAGCGCAGCTCGTGCGCCTCCTGCGGGAACGCGCGGTCCTCGTAGGCGGCCTTCGCGCGCCGGATGACGTGCGGGTTGCCCTCCTTGTCGAAGCTCCCGATGCCGTAGCCGTCGGGCTCCTTGCGGCTCTGCGCCTCGAGGCTGTCGGGCGCCTCGAGCAGCCCGAACGTCGCGGGGTACGGCTCGGCGGAGACGCGGGCGAACAGGCGGCACATGTCAGGAGAACCTCCGCTCGTCCCACCAGGGGAAGAAGTCCGGCATGCCGTCGCTGACCTGCATCGGGAACTCGGCGGGCCGCTTCTCCAGGAACGCCATCACGCCTTCGATCGCGTCGGGTGAGGCGCCGCGCACGGCGATCCCGCGCGAGTCGATCTTGTGCGCCTCCATCGGGTGGTCGGCGCCGGTCATCCGCCACAGCATCTGCCGCGTCAGCGCGACCGAGACGGGCGCTGCGTTCTCCGCGATCTCACGCGCCAGCGCGTAGGCCGCCGGGAGCAGGTCGTCCGGCTCGTGGACGCTGCGCACCAGCCCGCCGTCGAGCGCCTCCTGCGCGTCGAAGATGCGGCCGGTCTCACACCACTCGAGCGCCTTGCTGATCCCGACGATCCGCGGCAGGAACCAGCTCGATGCCGCCTCGGGGACGATGCCGCGGCGCGCGAAGACGAGGCCGAAGCGCGCGTTCGTCGAGGCGAGCCGCATGTCCATCGGCAGCTGCATCGTCACGCCGACGCCGACCGCAGGGCCGTTGATCGCGCCGATCACGGGCTTCAGGCACTCGAAGATCCGCAGCGTGACGAGCCCGCCGCCGTCGCGGTGCTGCTGCTCCTCACCCTCGGCGTAGCTGAACGTGTCACCGCCGCCCGACAGGTCCGCTCCGGCGCAGAAGCCGCGACCCGCGCCGGTCACGACGACGGCGCGGACGTCGTCATCGGCGTCGACGTGGTCGAACACGTCGATCAGCTCGAGCGCCATCGTCGCGGTGAACGCGTTGAGCTTGTCCGGGCGGTTCAGCGTGATCGTCGCGACGTTGTCGGCGACGGCATACGCGATGTGCTCGTAGGACGCTGGGTCGGTCATGTGCGGCAGCCTACGTCGGCTGCCGCACGGGCGGTCAGCCGGGTCGGCGCACAGTGCGCGTCGCGATGCCCTGCCGGTTGCGCGAGGTCGCGACGAGTCGCAGTGCGCGACCGTTCGAGCCCGCCAGCGCAAGCGCCGTGGGGGAGAGGCGAAGTCGCGCCGTGACCGTGCGTCCGCCGTCGGCATCGAACGTGGCGCTGCCGATCAGCGAGCCCTTCGCCGTGCGCACCCGCACGCGGCCTTCGCAGATGCCTGCGCGCCGCGGGCAGGAGACGAGGATGCGCAGCACGTTGCCGCGGATCTTGACGCCGGCGATGCGGACCTGCGAACCGCTCGCGCTCGCGCCGAGGACGGTCCCGCTCGGGGCGGCGGGGCCGGTTGCACCGGTTGCTCCCGTCGCTCCGGTTGCGCCCGGGGCGCCGGTCGCTCCCGTGGCGCCCGCGGCTCCGCGGCTCCGCCGGGGCCTGTCGCACCCGTTGCTCCGGTGCCGCCATCAGCTCCGGCGGGACCCGTGGGTCCGGTGGGTCCGGTCGGGCCGGTGGGACCTGTCGGGCCGGTGGGTCCGGTCGGGCCGGTGGGACCTGCCGGGCCGGTGGGACCTGTCGGGCCCTGGTTCGGATCCGGCGGCGCGATCGCGTCCGATGAGCTGACGGAGAAGTCGTCGAGCAGGAAGCCCTGGCCGGCAAGCGGCGGCTGCGCTGTGCCCGATGTGCGCAGCAGGACGGCGTCCGTGAGCGACGGCAGGTTGCCTCCGCCGGCGGCCTCGTCGTCGTTGCGGTCGTAGTTCTCCCACGTCGTCCCGACGATCTGCGGCTCGAGCATGTCGTCGACGTAGAGCTCGGCGATGTCGTTGTCGGGTCCCTCGACGTAGTAGATGACGAGCTTCACCTTGTGCGACGTCGCGCGGCTGAGATTGCGCACCGTCTGTTGGACGAAGTTGACGTGGTACCCGCCGCCGGACAGGGTGACCGTCGGATCGGGCGTGTCGATGAAGTCGACCGCGAGCCCGGTCGGGGTGTCGCGCAGGCGCAGGAAGCTCATGCGCGCGCCGTCCCCGCGGTCGGGGCTGACCGTCGTCGCGAGGCCGGTCTGCTCGGCGCCGGGCAGCGCCGAAGCGAACGTGAATGCGACCTCGAAGCGGTTGTGCCGCGGCGCGAGCTCATCAGCCTGTCCGCCGCCCACGGCGACGGACTCACCCGCGGGCTCCGCCAGCGATGGCGAGAACGTCTGGTCGCCGAACGAGCCGGACGTGACGGCGTTCGACACCCGCAGGCTCTGCGCGCCGAACGCGCCGGGTGCCTGCAGCGGAAGCACGAACGACGGGTTGTCGGAGATGGCGACGTCGTACCCGCCGAGCTTGGCCCAGCCCTGCTGGCCGTTGATCGAGCCAGGGGCGAACGGAGCCTCGAAGCTCGTTGAATACGAGTCCGCGAATGCAGCGGGGACGAGGGCAAGCAGCAGCAGCGCGCTGAGCGCGCCGGCGAGGGCGGGGCGGATGGGCATTCAGTCCTCTACGTCACGGAGGGCGCAACACCTGCTTTCGCGCGCGCCGCGGCGGTCGTAGTCTGAGAAGGGTCATGACGCTTGCTCCCACAGATCTGCAGACCATCGGGCACTGGATCGACGGTGCCCCGGACGCTGAACGCCGAGCGCTTCGGCGACGTCTACGACCCGGCGACGGGACAGGTCGCGCGCACGGGTCGCGCTGGCCTCCGTCGCCGATGTCGACCGCGTCGCGCGGTCGGCGCGCGCCGCGTTCGTGGAGTGGAGCGCCGCGTCGCTGGCGAAGCGCACGACCGTGCTGTTCGCCTATCGCGAGCTGCTGACGGCGCGCCGCGACGATCTCGCCCGGATCATCACGAGCGAGCACGGGAAGACGTTCGACGACGCACGCGGCGAGGTGCAGCGCGGCCTCGAGGTGGTCGAGTTCGCCTGCGGCATCGCGCACCTGATGAAGGGCGAGGGGTCCGAGCAGATCTCCACGCGCGTCGACTCGACGAGCCATCGCCAGCCGCTCGGCGTCGTCGCCGGGATCACGCCGTTCAACTTCCCGGCGATGGTCCCGATGTGGATGTACCCGCTCGCGCTCGCGTGCGGCAACGCGTTCATCCTCAAGCCGAGCGAGAAGGACCCGTCAGCCGCGGTGTTCGTGGCCGAGTTGCTCGCCGAGGCCGGGCTGCCCGCCGGCGTCTTCAGCGTCGTCCACGGCGACAAGGTCGCGGTCGACGCGCTGCTGACGCACCCCGAGATCGACGCCGTGTCGTTCGTCGGGTCGACGCCGGTCGCCCGCCACATCTACGAGACGGCGACCGCGCACGGCAAGCGCGCGCAGGCGCTCGGCGGCGCGAAGAACCACGCGCTCGTGCTGCCCGACGCGAACCTCGACGTCGCCGCCGACGCGATCGCGTCGGCCGCGTTCGGCAGCGCCGGCCAGCGCTGCATGGCGATCAGCGCCGTCGTCACCGTCGGCGACGAGACCGCCGACGCGCTCGCGGCGAAGGTCGTCGAGCGCGCGCGCGCGATGACGGTCGGCCCGGGCGCCGACCCGCAGAGCGAGATGGGCCCGGTGATCAGCGCGCAGGCGCGCGAGCGCGTGACCACCTACGTCGGTCGCGGAGCCGACGAGGGTGCACAGGTCGCACTCGACGGGCGTGAGCTCACGGTCGCCGGTCACGACGCGGGCTTCTTCGTCGGCCCGTCGGTGCTCGATCACGTGACCGAGGAGATGAGCGTCTACACGGACGAGGTCTTCGGGCCGCTGCTCGTGATGCTGCGCGCCGAGTCATTCGACGCCGGCCTCGAGCTGATCAACCGCAACCCGTACGGCAACGGCGCGGCGATCTTCACCGCCGACGGCGGCGCGGCGCGCGAGTTCCGCCACCGCGTCACGGCCGGGATGGTCGGCATCAACGTGCCGATCCCGGTGCCGATGGCCTACTACTCGTTCGGCGGCTGGAAGGACTCACTGTTCGGCGACCTGCACGTGCACGGCCGCGAGGGCGTGCTGTTCTACACGCGCGGCAAGGTCGTCACCGAGCGCTGGCCACAGCGCGCTTCCGGCACCGACTACGGGTTTCCCACACAGACCTAGACGTCAGGCGGTGACTCGCGGCGCCTGACGCCACCCGGCGGCGCCGGGATGGCCATGCGGCCGATCCCGACGCGCCGTGCGGCGCCATGCATCCGCGATTCATCCGCCTGGCCCTCAGGATGTCGAGCAGCCAGGCGCGCGGCGGCTGTCGCCGCGATCGAAGCTCTGCGCCACGATCGTGCGCGTTGCCACGAGTTTGCGTGGGCTCGTGCTCCCGATGCCCGCCCGTGAATAGAACTTCACCGTGTATCTGTGGCGAGCCCGGAGCGCGCTGTCTCCGCTGTGCGTGACGACGGTCGAGCGCACGCAGTTGTGTCCCGCGATGCGGTAGCTGCGGCCCGAGCGGCCGTCGACGCTGGCGACGAGCAGGCGCGGGTTGACCTTCGGCGTCGTCTGGAAGACCACCCAGGCTGCAGGTGTGTCCGCTCCGGCGGGAGTCGAAGCCACATAGAGCTTGGCTCCCGCGGCGATCGTGACGTCCGGCGGTGTCGCTGCGCCTGCCGAGGCCGCGAACGCCGTGACGGCGAACAGCAGCGCAGCGAGGGCAGTGGTGGTGCGATGGATCATGTTCATGCTCCTGACTTGATGGGGTTCGGTATAGACGCGGAGCGGCGCCAAAACGCGACACCGCCACACGTGATTCCCGAAGCTACGAGCGCAGCGGGGCGCGCACATCGCCCTCGAGCCGGATTCAGGCTCCCCACAGCGGATGATCTTTGGCCGCCGGCGATCAGGCGGCGGGGCGAGGAGCATCGGGTGCGCCGGGCGTGACGAGCCCGGTCTCGTACGCCAGCACCACCACCTGGATGCGGTCGCGCAGGTGCAGCTTCATCAGCACCCGGGCGACGTGCGTCTTGACGGTCGCGTCGCTCACGACCAGCTCGCCGGCGATCTCCGCGTTCGACATCCCGCGCGCGACGAGCATGAAGACCTCGAGCTCGCGCGTCGTGAGCTCCTCGAGCTCGGCGGGCGGCTCCGGGGCCGGCGCGTGCTTGCCGAACTCCTCGATCAGGCGACGCGTGACCGTGGGCGCCAGCAGCGCCTCGCCGCCGGCGACGACGTGCACGCCGGCGACGAGCTGCTCGGCGGGCACGTCCTTCAGCAGGAAGCCGCTGGCGCCGGCGCGCAGCGCCTCGTAGACGTACTCGTTGAGGTCGAACGTGGTCAGCACGAGGATCCGGATCGGCGGCTCGTGCGCCTTGGCGAGGATCCGCCGGGTGGCCTCGAGCCCGTCGATGCCGGGCATGCGGATGTCCATCAGGACGACGTCGGGCCGCAGCGTCTCGGCCAGCTCGACGGCCTCCAGGCCGTCGCTCGCCTCGCCGACGATGCTGAGCGACTCCTCCTCGTCGAGGATCATCCGGAAGCCGGTGCGGACGAGCTCCTGGTCGTCGGCGATGAGGACGCGGACAGGGGTCATGCGGTCTGGGCCTCCTGCGGCGCGCGGTCGACGGGGTGGGGGTGGGGGGCGGCAGGGTGCGCGGGAGCCGCGCGCGGACATGGAAGCCGCCGCCGCGGACGGCGCCGGTCTCGAGCTCGCCGCCGGCCAGCGCGGCGCGTTCGCGCATGCCGATCGAGGCCCTGGCCGGACGAGGGGATCGCCGCGGCGTCCGCCGGTGCGCCCGCGGCCGGTGTCGCGCACGTCGATCACGAGCGCGTCCGGCTCCCAGCGGAGCAGCACCGAGGGCGTGCGCGTGCCCGGCGTGCTTGAGCGTGTTCGTGAGCGCCTCCTGCACGATGCGGTAGGCCGCGAGGTCGGTGCTGCTCGGCAGCGATCCCGGCTCGCCCTCGACGCGCAGGTCGAGCTGCAGGCCGGCGGCGCGGGCGCGGTTCGCGAGCTCGTCGACGCGCGCGATCGACGGCGCGGGGCGCAGCTCCGGCGCCGCCGCCGTCGGGGCGCAGGAAGCCGAGCGTGCGGCGCAGCTCGCCGAGCGCCTCACGGCCGACGCTCTGCACGGTGCGCAGCGCGGCCGCCGACTCCTGCGGGCGAGCGCGCGAGCACGCGCCGCGCCGCGCCCGCCTGGATCACCATCGCCGAGACGCTGTGGGCGACGACGTCGTGCAGCTCGCGCGCGATCCGCGCCCGCTCGCGGGCGACCGCCGCCTGCGCGAGCTCGTCACGCTCACGCTCGAGCTGGCGCGTCTGCAGCTCGAGGCGTTCGGGCGACCTGTGCGCGCCCGTGGACGAGCCGGCCGACGAACCAGCCCGAGAGGAAGATGAGCGAGGGGAAGATGTAGTCGTCGGAGCTCGCGCGTTCGCGGCTCGTGAGGTTCGACCGGACGCACGACGGCGGGGAGGGAGCGCGCCGAGCCAGTAGGTGCGCGGCGCGTCGGCGTATGCGCCGGCGCGAAGGCGCCGACGCGAGGTCACCATCGGCGCGAACAGCTCCTGCACGTCCGCGCCGAGCAGGTGGACCGCGAGCAGGATCGCGATCATGCCCAGCAGCGCCGCGATCGCGTGACGTCGCATGAACAGCAGCGGCAGCGGGCTGATCGTCATCGCCACCACGACGATCGAGGGGTGAGCGCCGAGCTCGCTCGCCGGCGCGGTCAGCGTCTCGACCAGCACGACGATCATCAGCAGCGCGACGATCACGATCTCGGGCACGCCGATCTGCTGGCGGCGCGCGGCGGCGGCGAGGCGGCTCACGTCGAGCGCCCCGTCGTCGAGCAGCAGGGCCTCGTCGTCCTGTCGCAGCACGCCGAGCAGGCGCCGCGTCTCCGTCAGCGCGGCCCGGCCGGTCGTCTCGACCTGCGCGATCGCCTGGTCGGCGCCGTCGCGGCCGCTCAGCGCGAGCCGCTCGGCCGCCTGTGCCTGAACCACCATGACGCTCACGTCGTGGGCGATCAGGTCGTGCAGGTCGCGCGCGATCCGCGCGCGCTCGGAGATGACCGCTGCGGCGGCGCGCGCGTCGCGGTTGGCGTCGAGCTCCCGCGCCTGGAGCTCGAGGCGCTGGGCCGCCGCGGCGTGCCAGGCCAGCAGCCGCCCGCCGGCGGCGCCGAAGCCGACGCGGGATGAGGAGGATGAAGCTGATCGAGTCTGCGGCGTCCGACGGGCTCGTGGATGACGATCGCGAGCGGGAAGAGCAGGATCACCAGCGGGCAGCGTTCGCACGAACGTGCGGTGGTCGGTGTTCGCCGCCCAGATCACGGGCAGCACGAAGTACGGGACCAGCAGCAGCAGGTTGTCCGCGTCGAGGTCGCTCCCGAGCAGCACGGCGACGGTCAGCGCGAGCGAGAACCCGAGGATCGCCGCCGTCGGCCGGCGGCGCGCGTAGGCGACGGCAGACGCCCGCCGCGATCGTTGCCAGCACGCGTCGCCGCGAGGGCGTCGATGTCGCCGCGCTGCACGAGCAGCAGGGGGATCGACAGCACGACCAGGAGAACGCCGCAGACGGCGAGCACGCCGTCCGCGTCCGCGCCGCGGACACGCTCAGGATCGATCCCGGGCGGGCCACGGACTGACCGTAACCCAGCGCCGTGGCCTGCGCATCGCCTCAGCGGGGGATCGCGCTTCTCATCCTCGGGGATGACACGAGATCGCCCGCTGTGCAGGCGGATTTCGCCCCGGCGGCCGACGACGCGGGCGCCTGCGGCGGCGCAGCATCGC
Source organism: uncultured Actinomycetes bacterium (assembly GCA_963821685.1). Taxonomy (GTDB): domain Bacteria; phylum Actinomycetota; class Thermoleophilia; order Solirubrobacterales; family Solirubrobacteraceae; genus F1-60-MAGs163. Next base: position 34,364 of record CAWGEW010000004.1, read on the forward strand.
CGCATCGTTCACCAATCGCTTTCCAGGAGGCACCACACACCATGTTCCACATCGACTCTCGATCCCCCGCCGATGACCGTCGCGACCAGCGCGGCCGTCAGCGGAACCGGTCTCACACGCCGCTACGGCGAAGGAGACACAGCCGTCGACGCCCTGCGCGGCATCGACATCGACGTCCCGCGCGGCGAGTTCGTCGCCGTGATGGGGCCGTCCGGCTCCGGCAAGTCCACCCTGATGCACCTGCTCGCGGGACTCGACGTCCCGACCGAGGGCACCGTGCGCATCGACGGCGAGGACCTCGCAGGCCTCTCCGACGACCGCCTCGCGAAGCTGCGGCGCACACGCGTCGGGTTCATCTTCCAGAGCTTCAACCTGGTCCCGACGCTCAGCGCGGAGGAGAACGTCGTGCTGCCGCTGCAGCTCGCGGGCGAGCGCGTCGACACGGCGTGGCTCGAGCTCGTGCTCGACCGCGTCGGACTGACGGGTCGCCGCGATCACAAGCCGTCCGAGCTCTCGGGCGGCCAGCAGCAGCGCGTCGCCGTGGCGCGGGCGCTCGTCACCGGCCCGGCCGTGCTGTTCGCCGACGAGCCGACCGGCAACCTCGACTCGCGCTCCGGCGCCGAGGTGCTCGGCCTGCTGCGCGAAGCCGTCGACGCCGACGGCCAGACGATCGTCATGGTCACCCACGACCCGCGCGCGGCGGCTGTCGCCGACGGCGTCGTCTTCCTCGCGGACGGCGACATCGTGCGCGAGCTGCGCGACCCGTCCGAGGACACGGTCATCGCGACGATGGCAGAGGTGACGTCATGAGGCGCCTCGCATTTGCAGACCTGCGCTCGCATCGCCTGCGCACGCTTCTCAGCGTCATCGCAGTGACGCTCGGGGTCGCGCTCGTCACGGGCGCCATGACCCTCACCGGGACGATGACGCGTGCAGCGTCGTCGCTCTCCACCTCCGCCTACGACGGCGTCGACGCGGCAGTGACCGCGCACTCGCCCGTGAGCGAGACCGACGACGTCCAGGGCGTCACGCGGCCGTCGCTGCCCGAGGCTGCGATTCGCCGCGTCGCCACGTCGCCCGGCGTCACCGTCGCGGCCGGCGAGGTCCTGCGCGACGACGTGCAGATCACCGGCGCGGGCGGCAAGCCGTCCGGCGGCGGGCCGTACTTCGGCGTCGGGTTCCCGTTCAGGGACGCGGCGGCGCGGCGTCTGTCGGCGTTCCATCTGGACAGCGGCGCATGGCCCGCCGGGCCGGGTGCCGTCGCGATCGACGTCGCGACCGCTGACCGCGAGGGCATCAAGCCCGGCGACAGCGTGCGCGTCGCCGCCGGCGGCGCCTCGCACCCGTTCCGCGTGTCTGGACTCGTGCGCTTCGGCAACGTCAAGGCGCTCGGAACGGCCACGACCGCGCTGTTCGACCTGCCGACCGGCCAGTCGCTGTTCGACCGTCGCGGGCGCGTTGACTCGGTGCTCGCCGCGGCGGGATCCGGGACGACGCCGGCCGCGCTGCGCACGACGCTGAGGCGCGAGCTCGGCCCGTCCGTGCGCGTGCGCAGCGGCCACGCGCAGGACCGTTTCGACCTCGGCGGGCTGAAGCAGTTCGTCTCGATCATCCAGTCGATCCTGCTGGCGCTCGGCATCGTCGCCGTCGTCGTCGGTGCCTTCACGATCGCCAACACGCTGTCGATGGCGGTCGCTCAGCAGCAGCGCACGCTGGCGCTGCTGCGGTCCGTCGGGGCCACACGTCGCCAGGTGCGCCGGATGGTCGTCGTCCAGGCGCTCGCGATCGGCGTCGCAGGGTCGGTCGCCGGTCTCGTCGTCGGCTTCGGCCTGGCCCAGGGCCTCGCGTCGCTGTTCGACGCGCTCGGTCTGTCGCTGCCGACCGCCGGGATGCAGATCAGCGCCGGCGCCGTGATCGCCGCCGTGGTGATCGGAACGGTCGTCCCGCTGCTCGCGGCGCTGCGTCCGGCACGCCGGGCCGCGCGTGTTGCGCCGGCCGCCGCGCTGCGTGACGCAGACGATCCGCGTCCGGGCATCGTCGGCCGCGCCGTGCGCGTGATCGCCGGCATCGTCGGAGCGCCCGCCGCGCTGCTGGGCGGCGTCCCCGGCTCGCTGGCACGCCGCAACGCGATGCGCCGTCCGGGCCGCACCGCCTCGACGGCGCTCGCGCTGACGATCGGTGTGACGCTCGTGGCCGCGGTCGCGATCGTCGTCAGCGGTCTGAAGGGCACCGCCAGCTCGCAGGTGAAGGCCCACATCAGCGCCGACTACGTCGTCGCCTCGCAGGAGCAGGGCTACGGGCCGGCGTCACGTGAGGCGCTGCATGCCGTCGCGAAGGCGCCGGGTGTCCGCAGCGTCGGCGCCGTCGCGCTCGACCGCGCCCGTCTGGGCAAGGACGACGCGACCGTCGCAGGCGTCGACCGCGCAGCGACGCTCGATGCTGCGCTACGACATCAAGTCGGGGACGGCTGGACCCGGCGGACTGCCGGGCGCCGGCGATGCCTACGTCGCCGATCGCTATGCCGACAAGCACGGCATCTCGCTCGGTGACCGGATCACGCTGCGCTCGGCGACCGGCGCGCCGGTGACTGCGCGCGTGTCGGCGATCACCCGCCGGCCGGCGATCGACGTCCTGCAGATCGGTGACGTGACGCTGCCGTGGGCGGCCTACCGGTCCGCGTTCGCCACGCAGGTTGCGCGCTTCGGGCTGGTCGACACCGTCGATGGCACGTCGCCGGCGCGGCAGGCGGCGATCGCGCGTTCGATGCACGCGTTCCCCGGCGCCTACGTGCAGCCGGCACAGCGCTGGGGCGAGGATCAGACGACCTGGCTGGACCAGGTGCTGGCGATCATCGTCGTGATGCTGGCACTGGCCGTCGTCGTGAGCCTGCTCGGCATCGTCAACACGCTCGCGCTGGCGGTCGTGGAGCGCACGCGTGAGATCGGGCTGCTGCGCGCAGCCGGCATGACCCGCCGTCAGGTGCGGCGGATGGTGCGCTGGGAGAGCGTGCTGACCGCGCTCGTCGGCGCGGGCCTGGGCATCGCCGCCGGGCTCGCGATCGCCGCCGTCGTGACCGCGCTGCTGCGCGATCAGGGCCTGGCGTTCGTCCTGCCGGTCGGCTTCCTCGCCGCGGTCGCGATCGTGGCCGCGGGCGCGGGTGTCGTCGCGGCGATCATCCCGGCTCGGCGCGCGGGCCGGATGGACGTCCTCGCCGCGGTGACGATCGACTGATCCCCATCGACAACACGACGACGTTCCCGGCGGCCCGGGCCACGCTCAGTGGCTCGGGCCGTCCGGCGTTGCGGACCACGCGTCAGCGCTTCTGGTGTTTGACGGCGGCGCGCTTCAGCAGCAGCGTCCGCCGCTTCGTGGCGCGGCTGCCGTCGGTGCCGGTGGCCACGATCGAGAGCGTCGCCTTGACGCTGCGCCGCGCCTTGACCAGCTTGCGCCCGGCGGCGTTGAGCTTGACCTGGAGCTTGCGCGTCCTGCCTGCCGGGATCGTGATGTGCGCAGAGCCGATCCGGGTCGCCTTCGGCTTGGCCTTGGCGGCGCTCGCAGTCCCCACGCCCTGAACGGTGAGTGTCAGGTCGACGGACGCCGTCGGCGGGTTCGAGGCGCTTCCGAGCCCGAGTTGCGCCTTCGAGCCGACCGTGAGCGCGGTGGGAACACCCTTGATGCCGGACAGCGGCAGCAGCGGTGTGGCCGCGGGCGCTGATGGCGGCGCAGCGGGGGTCGGGATCGGCTTGGGAGGCAGCGGCGAGGTGTTGTGCAGGATCTCGATGGTGTGACCGACGACGTCCGCGATGACCGCGTCCGGCCGGCCGTCACGGTCGATGTCGGCGGGCTCGGCCTGGACCGTTCCGGACGCCGTGTTGCAGGGGAACGTCCTGCCCGGCCGCAAAGTTGTCGGTCCCATCGCCGGCGTACGCCACGGCGCGCCCGTACGCGGTCACGCCGAGCACGTCCGGGTGACCGTCGCCGTTGAAGTCTGCGACGACGGTCGGTTCGAGGCCCTCGATCGATGTGATCGTCTTGGCCGGGCCGTCCGCGATGCCGGTTGCGCCCCAGTGCTGGATGCTGAACGAGCCGCCCTGGCTGCCGCCGCGGCTTGTGATCACGTCGAGGTGGCCGTCGCCGTCGGTATCGGCGAGCCGCATCCAGGCTGCCTCACCGCCGGCGTCGCGCTCGGAGAACGACCAGATCGAGCTCGGCCCGTTCGGCAGGCCGTCGGCGATCCCGTACGTGATGAACCCCTTGCCGCCGGCGGTGAGGATCTGGTCGCGCCCGGTGCCGTTGAGCCGGCCGGAGATCAGCGGCCCGCTGATCTTCGGGAAGTCCGGCCGGTTGAAGCAATCATTGGTCACCCAGTCCCAGCTCACGCAGGCGACCTCGCCCTGCTCGCTCGTGCTGGGGTTGTAGAAGTCGGTCTGGTAGACGAGAACGGGCGGGCCGCCGTCCTTGCGCACGTTCGCGAGCTCGATCGGGTCGGTCTTGAACATGACCTGCCCGATGATGACCCCTGGCGACACGACGGCCGCCCCGAACCCACCGGCACCGTCGCCGGCCATCCGTCCGGGGCGCCGGCCGGGCAGGACACGCAGGCACGCGACGACGACATCGAGCTTGCCATCAGGCACGAGATCACTGCCTGTGGTCGTCACGTCGCCGAGCTCCGTGTCCGTCGCACCGTCGCACGTCTGGTGGTACACCGGGTCCGCGAACGTGCCGTCGCCGTTGTTCAGCAGGACCGCGATGCTCGTCGGCCCCGTGTCCGTGTAGAGGGTCGCGACGATGTCGGGGCCGTTCTTGGCATCGACGTCACCGATCGCCAGCGACGCGGGACCGGCGGACAAGAAAAAGTCCGTGCGTTCGAAGCTGAACGCTCCGTGTGCCGCGCCCGGGACCACCATCGCGGCCGTCAGCACCGCGAGCAACAGCCGCCGGATCCTGCGCGGGGCTCGCTGCGCGTTCATCGCAGCTTCTCGAGCGGCAGGAAGCGCGTCGGCGCGCGCCGCGCGTTTGCGCGGTAGCGCACGCTGCGCGGAGATCCCTGACGCTGCGGCGCAGTTGCCCGGACGGCGACCGTTCCACCGCTGCTGCGGGCGATGCCGGACAGCCTGATCGTCGCCGCGCGGTGTGCCGGCTGCTCTGACGGCCCGACGCGGTGGTGACGACGACGTCGTAGCGGGTGGCGCCGGCGACGCGCGGCCAACTGACCTGCAGCGTGCCGCCGCGGCGCGTGACGCGAACGCGTGCCGGCCGGCCAAGCACCGGCGAGGGCGGGGTGAAGCGCGCGATCGTGAGCGTCTCCGCGCGCAGCCCGGCGAGCGAGAACTGCGCCTCGATCCGCCGCCTGTCACGACCGGGAGCGGGCGTGAAGGTCAGCTTGCCGCGGCCACCGCGCGCGGTCCCGATCACGCGCCGAGCACCGAGTCCGACCTCGACGAAGGTGACCCGCTGGCCGGGGCGCGAGCGGATGTTGTACGACAGCGTCCGCCGGGTTCCGGCGGCAGCCACGGCGGCGGCCTTCGCGGTCGTCGATGCGGCCGCTGCGGGAGAGGGTTCGCTGACGCTCGCCTCCGCCTCTGCCGCGCCCGGGTCCTCGGCCTCGGTCGTCTTCGTGATCGCCGGTGAGCCCGCGAGCTTCTCGATCGTGTACGTCCCGGGCTTGGGGTCCTTCAGGCCGACGATCGTCCGCTTCAGCTGTTCGGAGCGCAGGATCCGGATGGCGTCGATCCCGCCGACGCCAGGCCCCTGGGTGCTCTCGAACGTCTTGCCGTCCGGTGTCGTCACGCGCACGCGCGGCGCCCCGTCGGTGCCGTCGAGTTGCACCGCAAGGCTCGGATCCCCCTCCTTGACCGTTACGCGCATCGGGCCGCCGGACTGCGCCGCGCTGGCGCCGAAGACGTTGCGGTCGGCAAAGCGCGTCCAGCGGCAGCCGTCGAACGGCCAGATGACCACGTCGAACGGGTTGTAGACGACGCCGCCGCCGATGTTGACGTCGCCCACGAAGAGGTCGACGTTGACGCAGCCTCCGACTCCGACGTCGGAGACATTTGCGTCAGCCCCGGCGCAGATGATGTCCACGACGCAGACCCTGGCGTGCAAGCCGAGGTTGAACCTCCCGTTCTCGGCGTTGAACTGGCCGTCCGCGTGCCCGCTGATGCTGACGATGTCGAAGAAGTCGAAGTCGATGCCGCCGCCGAAGGCGACGTACCCGGGCGCCTTGTAGAGCAGGTACGCACCGCCGAGCCGCATCCGCGTATCGATCAGCGGGATCTTCAGGTACGCGTCGGCCCCGATCGCGAGCGTGAAGGTCGTGTACTTGTAGTTGTACAGCTCGGCCGGGAACGCCTGGCCGACCTCCTCGCGCCGCAGCGTGAACGGCTGGGCGGTGGTCGGGAAGGCGAGTGCGAGGGCGCCGTCGATCTCGAAGATGCCGACTGCCGTCACGCGCGCCCCGCCGAGCAGGCGGCTCGGATTGAGGCCGAATCCCGCACCGATGCGGTTCAGCTGCACGCCCGGGAACAGCGCGATCCCCGGATCGGGGAACGTCAGGTTCGCGTAGATCCGCTGCAGTTCGCCGTCGCGGATGACGACCCCGCCGGGCGGCGCCTCACCGGGTTTCTCGCGGGCGTCGAGGCACGCCAAAGCGGCGCACAGTTCTCCCTCTCCGCGCCACTCCTGCGTCGCGCCCGTGTAGGAGATCACGAGTCCGCGGATCCCCACCGGTCCGATCGCGGCGTCGATCGGGCCGATCTTCATGTTGCTGAGCACGAGGTTCCCGGCCGTGTTCACGCGGAACGTCACGTCGCCCTGCCCGCTCACGTCTGGGATCAGCTCGAGGAAGTCCGGGAGCTTGAGGTGTGCGTTGATCTCGGCCCCTGCGGGCGTCGCGCCGTTTGCCGGGGTGAGGGTGACGGAGACATCGCCGGCGAGCCCGAAGCCGGCGAGCACCGCCAGCCCGCCCGGCAGCCGGTTGAAGCCCGTCCCGATGGGGATCTTCCCGTCGGACTTCCGCGGCTCGGTGCTGAGGCTGAACCGCGTGGGAGCGTCGATCTTGATGCCGCCGACGCTCGTCGTCGCATCCGAGCTCGCGATGCGTTTCACGGTCGGGAAGACGACGATGACGCCGCGATGCTGCGGGGACAGCTTGACGCCGTTGACCAGCACGGGGAGGCGGCTGAGGAAGGCGTGTGAGACGTTGAGCCCCTTCTCGATGAGCTTCGCAGCAGGTCCCGCCTTCCCGGCCACCTCATCGGTGTACGAGACCTTCGCGATGTTGAGCATCTGGGTCAGGATTCCCCGCTCGGCCTCCGGTATCTGTGAGACGGTCCGGATCGGAGTCAGGCAGCCGCTGACCGACAGGCTGCCGGCGTCGACGGTCTGGTCCTCGCACCTGAGCTCTTCGAGCGCCTTCAAGAACCCCGTGTTGTCCTCGCGCGGGACGAGCTCGAACTTCGACGCGGCGGAGTCCTGGGCGTGCTTGCAGGTGTAGACCGGCGGGGCCTTGGCAAAGGCGTCCAGGACGCGCTGGAGCGCGGCATTCGCCGGTACTGCGACCGGTGCGGGCGCGACCGCGAACTTCTGGGCGAACGCCGTGCTGGCGCCTGCAGAATCGAACGCCTTCACGGTGACCGCGTTGGTCGCCAGTGCGGAGCCGGCGCTGAACCCCAGCGTCGTCTGATTCCCCGGGCAGGAGACATCGGTCTTGCCGTCGCCCGTGACATCCCACTCGAGCCGCTGTGGTTGCCCGACGACCGCCGCGCTCAGCAGCGCCGGGCGACCGGCGACCACCGGTGCTGCGGCGCCCATGCCGGTGATCAGAAGAGGGTTGGTCGCCGGCGGCGTCACGACGGGCGGCGTCACGACCGGAGGTGGCACATACGGCGGAGGATCGGTCTCGTACTCCAGGTCGTCGATCGCCCATCCCTGACCGGGAGGCGCTGATCCGCCGGTCCCCGCGACGTGAATAAAAGTGACACCCGGCTTCTGCACGGTGATCGGTACGAGCGGTCCATTGAGATTGCACGGAATGCCCTGCTGGTTGTCGATCTGAACGCCGCTCGCGTCGTACGCGTCGACGTTGATGTTCGGCTGCGGCGGGTCGCCGCCGCCGCCGTCGCGGCAGGCGTAGAAGCTGACCTTGCTCTGGGGCTTGTCGAAGCGGATCCAGGATGAGCTGAAGTCCGTCTGCAGGTCGTAGTTCAGCGCGGCGACGTTCGACCCGGACCGCGCCAGTCCGGGTTTGGCGACAACGGTCAGCGCACCCGACTGATCCGGAAACGGTGAGGTGCCGATGTGGACGCCACCCGCCGCGTACTGCTCGCCGAGGACCGTCGACGCGGGCTGCTCGTCGAAGTTGATGACTGCCGCGGACGCGATCGGCGCGGCGCCCCCAAGGGCGCAGGTGAAACCGATCAGCCAAGCAGCCACTCCCAGCCGGTTGGCGCGAGGCCGAACCATGCCGCCGCGAGCCTACACCTTGGCCGCGTCCGCGACGAAAATGTGTAAGTGGCAAGGCACGGGCGGATTGACGCGCCGCCGCGAAATCCGTCAGAGTGGGGAGTGGAACGTCCCACTTCTTGCCTGGAGCCCCCTTGAGCCTCGAGGACCCCGTCGTCATCACCTGCGCCATCTCCGGCGCCATCGCCAACCGCGAACAGTGCCCGGCGATCCCGTACACCCCCGAGGAATACGGCGCCGAGGCGCGCCGGATCGTCGACGAGGGCGGGGTGATGATCCACATCCACGCGCGCACCCCCGATGGCGCGCCGTCGTTCGAGATCGAGGACTTCCGCGCGATCACCGAGGAGATCCGCGCCCAGGCCGGCGACGTGATCATCAACTACTCGACGGGAGCCATCGGCATCCCGATCGAGAAGCGGGTCGCCTACCTGCGCGAGCTGCGCCCCGACGTGGCCGCGCTGAACATGGGCTCGATGAACTACGCGAAGTACTCGCGCTCGCGCAGGACGTTCGTCTTCGAGACCGTCTTCGCGAACCCGTTCAGCGAGATCATCGAGCTGCTCGAGGCGATGAACGAGCTGCAGATCAAGCCCGAGCACGAGTGCTTCGATCTCGGCCACATCGGCAGCCTCGAGCCGCTCGTGCACATGGGTGTCCTACACACGCCGCTGCACGTCGACTGCGTGATGGGCGTCGTCGGCGGCGTCCCGCCGACCGCCCGCAACCTCGCCGCGATGGTCGACAACATCCCGGATTCGGAAGCGGGACCCACCTCCGGCGGCCGCTCGCACTGGGCCGTCATCGGCATCTCGCGCAACCAGTGGACGCTGATCAGCGCGGCGCTCGCGCTCGGCGGCTCCATTCGCGTCGGCCTCGAGGACAACTTCTACCTGCCCGACGGCACGATGGCGCGGTCCAACGGCGACCTCGTCGCGAAGGCGCGCGAGATGGTCGTCAATGCCGGCCGCCGTCCCGCGACCGTCGCCGAGGCACGCACGCTGCTCAGCCTGCCCGAGCGCGCATCAGCGTGAGCAATCCGATCACCCTCCAAGGAGACCACCACCGATGAGCCTTCCGCTCGAGGGCGTGCGCGTCCTGGACCTGTCCCGGCTGCTGCCCGGCCCGTTCTGCTCACTGCTGCTCGCCGACTTCGGCGCCGAGGTGATCAAGGTCGAGGACATGGGGATGGGCGACTACGCGCGCTGGTCACCGCCCTACTACGAGGGCGCTCAGGACAGTGCGAAGAGCGCGCTGTTCCTCGGCCTGAATCGCAACAAGACCTCGATCCGCGTGAACCTCAAGGACGAGCGCGGGCGCGAGGTGCTGCTGCGGCTGGCACGGGACGCCGACGTGGTGCTCGAGTCGTTCCGCCCCGGCGTGCTCGACCGGCTCGGCGTGGGCTACGAGCAACTCAAGGAGGTCAACCCGGGGATCGTCTACTGCGCGATCACCGGGTATGGGCTCGACGGCCCGCTGCGCGACCGCTCCGGTCACGACATGAACTACCTCGGGCTGATCGGCCTGCTGGGCCTGACCGGCGAGGGGGACGGGCCGCCCGTGCAGTCCGCCGGGCAGATCGCCGACGTCGGCGGGGGCGCGCTGATGGCCGCGTTCGGGATCCTCGCGGCGCTGCGCGAGCGTGAGCGCTCGGGCGTCGGTCAGGTCGTCGACGTCTCGATGGCGGACGGCGCCCTGTCGTGGCTGTCGATGGTTGCTTCGAGCTATCTCGCGGACGGCAACGTTCCGCGCCGCGGACAGGTCCCGCTGGCCGGCATGTTCGTCTGTTATCGCCCGTACGAATGTGCCGACGGCTGGGTCACGCTCGGCGCGCTCGAGCCGAAGTTCTTCAAGAACTTCTGTCTCGGCGTCGGCCGCGAGGACCTCGTCGAGCACCAGTTCCAGCAGCCGGGGAGCGATGCTCACGCGCAGATCCAGGAGATCTTCCGTGGGCGCACGCGCGACGAGTGGACCGCGTTCGCCGGCGAGCATGACTGTTGCCTTGAGCCGGTCCTGGGCCTTGACGAGGTACTCGCGTCCGACCTCGTGCGCGAGCGCGAGATGGTCGTCGAGGTCGAGCAGCCGGGCGCCGACAGGCCCGTGCGTCAGCTCGGCATTCCGGTGAAGCTCTCACGTACGCCGGGCGATCCGCGCCGACTGCCGGGACCGGGTCTCGGCGAGCACACGGCGGCGGTCCTCGGGGCGGCCGGGTACAGCGACGAGGAGATCGCCGCGCTCGAGCGCGACGGAGCCGTCGGTGCGCTCGCCGACGGGATCGGCGGGTCGTTCCTGTCATGAGCGCCGCGTCCGCCACGACGCCGGACACGACGGGCCTGCTGAAGATGCGCGACCTCGCCGAGCAGTCGGGCGTCAGCGCCGGCACGATCAAGCACTATCTGCGCGAAGGGGTGCTGGGCGACGACGCCGGCATCGTGCGCACCTCGCGCAACATGGCCTGGTACCCGCCGGAGTTCGTCGATCGGGTGCGGCTCGTCAAGCGCCTGCAGGAGGAGCGGTTCATGCCGCTGCGCGTGATCAAGGGCGTCATGGACCGTGGGCCCGAGCAGGCGGCGGCGCTCGTCGAGGTCGAGGACCGGATCGTCGAGCGCGCGCTCGAGGCGCAGCCGGGGGAGCGGCTCTCGAAGGCCGATGCGCGTGCGCGCTACGGCGTGCCGCAGAACGTGCTCGACCGGCTTGCCGAGATCGCGGTGCTGACGCCCGATCGGCGCGGCTACGACCGCGACGACGTGCTGATCATCGAGGCGATCTCGCGCTTTCGCGCCTCCGGCTACGACGAGGCACTGGGCTTCACGGTGTTCGACACGCTGCCCTACCGCGACGCGCTGCAGCCGCTCGTCGAGTCCGAGGTCCGCACGCTGCTCGACCGCCTCGCCGGCGAGGTTCCGGTCGAGCGCGCGGCCGACATCATCGCCGCGGGCGCCGAGCCGCTGCGCGATCTGCTGGGCGCGATGCACGCCAAGCTGCTGCTCGCCGAGCTGCGCCGGCAACGCGGGCGCTAGCCGCCGTCAACGGGGGATATCCCCCGCACAGAGACACCGGGCGGCGGCATTGGCAGAGTGTCGCTCGCGGGCCACCATGTGCCCATGACCTCCGTGACCGCCGAACAACCCACGACCGAGCAGCCCACCGCGCCGCTGAAGCCTGCGGCGGAACCGCGCAGCCGCCGCACATTCGGCGCGTTCCTCGGGCAGCTGATGCGCGACAGCGGCTACCTGCTGCTGAGCCTGCCGATGGGCATCCTCACGTTCACCGTCGCCGTCGCCGGCTGGAGCACGGCGATCGGGTCGCTGCTGACGTTCATCGGCGTCCCGGTCGCGGTGTTGACGATCGCCGCACTGCGCGGCCTGTCGCGTGTCGAGCGCCGCCGTGCCGCCGTCGTCCTGCGCGAGCCGGTGCCCGAGAACTACACGGTCCGGCTGCCGTTCCAGCGCGAGGACTGGACCTCGTTGCACGTCATCTGGACCTGGTTCAAGGGGCTGTTCAAGGACCGCCAGATGTACCGCGACCTGGCCTACGCACTTGTGCTGCTGCCGATCGGCATCGTCGCGTTCACCGTCCTGACGATCGCCTTCACGATGACCGTCGGCTTCATCACCTTCCCCGCATGGTGGTGGGCACTTCCCGACGGGTGGGACGCGGGCATCTGGACCGTCGACACGTGGACGGACGCCGCGATCCTTGCTGGTGCGGGCATCGTCCTGCTGCCCGTCGCGGCTGCGCTGATCCGCGGAACGTCGGCCGGCTCGGCGGCGATCGCCCGCGGCCTGCTGACCCAGACCCGGCACGATCTCGAGCAGCGCGTCGAGCGCCTGCAGGAGACGCGCGCCGGCGTCGTCGACGCCGCGCGGCTGGAGCTCGAGCGGATCGAGCGCGACCTGCATGACGGCGCGCAGGCACGACTCGTCGCCGTCGCGATGGAGCTCGGCCGTGCGGAGCAGAAGTTCCAGGCCGGAGATGCCGACGGGGCCGCCGAGCTTGTCGGCGAGGCGCGCCGCGACACACAGATCGCGCTCGCCGAACTGCGTGACCTCGCACGCGGGATCCGCCCGGCGCTGCTCTCCGAGCGCGGCCTGCGTGAGGCGATCACGTCGCTTGCCGCGCGCGCCGGCGTGCCCACGACGGTCACGTGCGACCTCAACGGGGAGGTGCCGACCGCCGTCGAGACCGCCGCCTACTTCGTCGTCGGCGAGGCACTCGCGAACGTCGCCAAGCACGCCCAGGCGCAGGCCGCGTCCGTGCGCGTGGAACGACGCGGGACGCGGCTCGAGGTCGAGGTTCGTGACGACGGGCGCGGCGGCGCGAACCCGGACGGGAGCGGGCTCACCGGCCTGCGCAAGCGTGTCGAAGCACTGGACGGGACGCTGTTCCTGTCGAGTCCCGCCGGCGGGCCGACGATCGTGCGAGCGGAGCTCCCATGCGCGTCGTGATCGCGGAGGACCTCGCGCTGCTGCGTGACGGCCTGACGCGCCTGCTCGAGGACAACGGCTGCGACGTCGTCGCCGCGGTCGAGGATGCCGACGCGTTCCTCGAAGCGGTTCAGCGTGAGCGACCGGACGTCTGCGTCGTCGACGTGCGGCTGCCACCGTCATTCCGCGACGAGGGGATCCGCGGCGCACTCGCGGCACGCGAACTGCTCGACGGTCTCCCGGTGCTCGTCCTCTCGCAATACGTCGAGCGCGTCTTCGCGAAGGAGCTGCTCGCGGACGGGCGCGGGGGCGTCGGCTATCTGCTGAAGGACCGCGTCGCCGATCCCGCCGAGTTCGTCGAGGCCGTCCGGCGGGTCGCCGCCGGTGGCACGGCGATGGATCCGGAGGTCGTGGCGCAGCTCGTCGCCGGGCGCGGTCCGGCGCGGCTCGAGGAGCTCACCCCGCGTGAGCGCGACGTGCTCTCGCTGATGGCGGAGGGACGCTCGAACAGCGGCATCGCGCGCGAGCTGGTCGTCACCGACGGCGCCGTCGAGAAGCACGTGTCGAGCATCTTCGGGAAGCTCGGGCTGCCCCCGAGCGGCGACGATCACCGGCGCGTGCTCGCGGTGATCGCGTGGCTGGAGGAGTAGGAGCGCGTGGTCCGGGCGGTGCGGGTGATGCGCTAGTTTCGCGTCCTGTGACCCAAGGAGCGGGTGGACCAGTGCGCAAGGTGCTTGGACTTTCAGCAGTCGGGGCCGCCGGCCTCATCCTCGCGATGCTTCCGGCAGCCGCAGTGGCCGGCGCGGGCCGTTCGGGCTCCGCCGCGGCCGCGAAGTGCTCTCGGGCGACGGCACGTTCGGTCGTTGTCCGGCGCCATCTTGGAAATGCGGGCTCCGTCTCCGACCCGGTCGCTCAGGTTCTGTGCGGCCCGTTCCTGGGAGCGGGCAGCCATGCGATGGTCGCCTCACTGACGACACCCGGCTGTGGCGGGACCATCGGCTGGGTGGTGTTCCGCCTGCGGGGCGGGGCCTGGAAGATCGCGATGCAGCGCAACAACGGCGCTCAGCTGACCGCGGCCGGTTCCGGCATCAGAGAGACACAGCAGGTCCTGCGTCCGAGCGACGCGCACTGCTTCCCGACCGGTGGGACGCGATCGCGGACCTGGCACTGGAACGGCAGCAGGTTCGTCACCGGTGCGTGGAAGTACGCCACCTCCTCATCCAACCCGCCGGAGTTCCACGCGCGACTGAAGACCGTCACGATCGGGTGCGGCATCTCCACCGGGCAGCAGATCGCCTGCCAGGGGATTCCGAAGGCGCCCGCAGCTGACGCGCCACGCCTGCAAGTCGCCAAGCTGCAGCCCGGCGGTCAGGTCGTGACCTGCGCCGAACGCGCTCCCGCCGACAATTGTCGCTTCGGGGATCTCGGCGAGCGAGTTCCCGACCTGTCACCAGGCCAGCAGAGCATCATCGGGCCGTTCACCTGCACCGTGTCCGACGCCGGCGTCCAGTGCACGGTCACAGCGTCCGGCAAGGGCTTCCTCATCACCGCTGGTGACATCGCAGCGGTCGGCGCTTGACGGAAGCGCTCCGCGTGTGATTCCGACGCGGCTCGCGCTCGCCGTCGCCGCTTGGCGCGGACAGCGCTCCTGGCGTGATCCTGCGACACGCGACGCCGCACGCGCGACCGCCGAGGCGATCAGCGGGCGCGGCCCGCAGGTCGACGCGGTCGCACGCGCGCACCTCGCAGCGACGGCTGCGCGCGAGCAGTTCATCCTGCGCCCGCACTTCAACCGGCGCGCCACGGTGCACGGCGTCGAGCATCTGCGGTCGGCGCGCGCCGATGGACGCGGGGTGCTCGTGAGCTACTGCCACACGGGCCCGTTCCCGGGCCTCAGCGCGACGGTCGCCCACTGCACCCACGACGTGCACGTCATCGTCGGCGAGTGGATCCTCGTCGATCAACCCGACCCGGTCGTGCGACGCCGCCAGCTGGCATGGCGGTCGATGCTCGAGGACCAGGACCTGCAGTTCCTGGCCGCGCAGGGCAGCCTCCATGAGGCTGTCCGTCTGCTGCAGCGCGGCGACGTCGTCTGTACGACGTTCGACATGCCGGGCCCGCACGAAACAAAGTTCCTCGGAAGGCCGGCGATGCTCGCCTCCGGCACGGCGCGCATGGCCGTGGCGGGCGACGCCCTTGTCGTGCCTGCGACGCGGCGCCTGCATCGCTACCGCCCGCGCACGCATTTCGCCGCGGCGCTGGACCCGCGCGATCACGCGGACTGGACGGCATTCCACGACGCGCTCGCTGCAACGCACAGCCGATCGATCCTCGAGCATCCCGGTGCGCTCGAGGACCCGCGTCGTGCGGGCGTGTGGGGTCCGGGGGCGACCGCGGACGCCTGGCGGATGCCGGCGCCGGCGAGCGTCAGCGCAGGTTGAGCGGCGTCCCCTCGTCGTTCCAGAGCCGGATCCCGGGCGTGTCGTGCTCGAACCCCAGGATGCAGATCGCCGCGGTTCCGAGCTGGAGCAGGGAACCGGCCTCGGGGTCGAGGCCGCACCAGCGTGCGGCGAGCACGCGCAGCACATGTCCGTGCGCGACGATCAGCCACGACGCCGGCAGCTCGCGGCAGCGGGCGACGACGGGATCGACACGCGCGCCGACCGCTGCGGCGTCCTCGCCGTCCGGGCATCCGTCGCGCCAGAGCGACCAGCTCGGCCGCTCGGCACGGATCTCGACGCTCGTGCGCCCCTCGTAGGCGCCGTAGTCCCACTCGACCAGCGCCGGCTGGACGACCGCGTCCGTCGCAAAGCCGGCCAGCTCGCAGGTCTGCCGGGCGCGGATCAGCGGGCTGACGAGGACATGATCGACGGCGGCGCCCGCGAGCCGGCGGCCGGCCGACTGCGCCTCCTGGACGCCGGCGTCGGTGAGCGGAACGTCGGTCCGCCCGGTGTGCCGGCGCTCGCGCGACCACTCGGTCTCGCCGTGCCGCAGCAGGATCACCCGGTGCTCGGAGGCCGACACGCTCACCACTTCACGTCGTGCCACTCCATGACGCCGTAGCCCTCGGCGAGTTCGACGCCGCCGGGCAGCGACCCGCGTGAAGGTGCCGAACGGCTGGCGATAGTCGCTCGCGAAGATCTTGAGGTCGTCGCTGCGCGCGCGCTCGGCCTCGAGCGCAAAGCGCAGCTGGCCACCGCCGTCGACGTCCGCGAACCCGACGCCCTCCAGGTCACCCGGGAAGCTCACGGGCGCGGCCTCGGCGGCGACGCCGTCGATCCAGACGGTGCGCTCGCTCTGCTCGGGGGCGTCGTGGACTCCCGTCACGAGGTTCCAGGCGACGGAGCGTCCGTCCGTCGCGGTGCCGACGCCCGCAGACCAGCGCCAGATGGTCTCGCGCGCGTGGTAGCCGGCCGTCGCGTCGACCAGGCCGGCGTGGTCGATCTCGTGGGTGCGCCCCATCACGGTGACCCGCCCGATCGCGCGCACGGGATCCTTGCGCGTCCAGATGAACGAGTCGCCGTGCGGACTGACGACGACGACCGGCTCGCCGGCCGGCTGCAGCGCCAGGTCGATGTCGATGCCCTTGCCGCTCACGATCAGGCGCCCGTCGTCGATCGCCACGAGACCGCGCGTGAAGGCCGTCCGGTCCGCGAGCTCACCCGTCGTGCGGTCGAGGACGGCCCAGAACGCCTGCGGGATCCCGCCGATGCGCGCGCTCGCGGCGCACAGCATCACATCCGGCCCGTAGACGCCGACGTAGCGCCAGCGCTTCAGCGGGCGCCCGCCGCGCAGCAGCGGCATCCGCGCCGGCGGCAGCGGCAGGCCTGCCGGCCGGATCGTGCCGTCCCCGCGCAGCGGCAGCGCGGTGCCGGTGTTTACGGGGCACACCGGTCCAGACTATCCTCTGAACGACGCTGATTGACTGACCAGTCAACGCAGCGTCAGAGAGGTCATCGTCCTGCGCGCAGCAGCAATCCAGCTCACCGCCACGCCTGATGTGGCAGCCAACCTCGAGGCCGCCGACCGCCTCGTGCGTCGCGCCGCGGCCGATGGGGCGACGCTCGTCCTGCTGCCCGAGAAGTGGAGCGTGCTCGGGCCGGGCGACGCACTGCGCGCCGGCGCGCAGCCGCTCGACGGCCCGGCGATCAGCTGGGCCCGCGCGCTCGCGCAGCGAGCTGGCGATCGACCTCGTCGCCGGCTCGATCGCCGAGCGCGTCGCCGGTGAGGAGAAGCTGCGCAACACGAGCGTCCACGTCGGCCCCGACGGCGAGATCCAGGCCACGTATCGCAAGATCCACATGTTCGACGTCGAGGTCGACGGCACGGTCTACCGCGAGTCCGACAACGAGGCCCCCGGCGACGCGCCGGTGCTGAGCGCGCGCCGCCGACGGAACCGCCCTCGGGCATGAGCGTCTGTTACGACCTGCGCTTCCCCGAGCTGTATCGCGCGCTGACGGTCGCGGGCGCGCAGATCCTGCTCGTCCCGGCCGCGTTCACCGTTGCGACGACGCGCGACCACTGGGAGATCCTGCTGCGCGCGCGGGCGATCGAGAACCAGTGCTTCGTGATCGCCGCCAACCAGATCGGCGAGCACGACCGCGGGCTTCGGTCCGGCGGGCGGTCGATGATCGTCGACCCGTGGGGCATCGTGCTCGCGCAGGCGCCCGACGAGCCCACCGTGATCACCGCCGACCTCGACCGCGCGCGCCAGGACGACATCCGCCGTCGGCTCCCCGTGCTCGACAGCCGCCGCCCGGACGCGTACGAGCTGCGTCAGGAGAGCCCGGCCTGATGTCGACGCGCAACGCCCAGCAGGCCGCCGAGAAGCGCCGCCTGATCCTCGACGCGGCGGTCCGCGTGTTCGCCCGCCAGGGCTTCCACACCTGCCGCGTCTCCGACATCGCCGACGAGGCGGGTGTCGCCTACGGGCTCGTCTACCACTACTTCCGCTCGAAGGACGAGATCCTCGACACGCTCTTCCTCGAGCGCTGGAACGTGCTGATCGAGCAGATCCGCGAGGTCGACCAGGATCCCGACCCCACCCGCCCTGCCCGCGACAAGCTCTACGCGATCGTCTCGTTCATCGTCGACTCCTACAGCCACGACCCCGACCTGATGAAGGTCATCATCGTCGAGGTCACGCGCGCGGCGAACACCTTCGGCCGCTCGCACCTGGCCGAGATCCGCGAGGCGTACGACGGGATCGCCACGATCGTCGAGAAGGCGCAGACGGCGGGCGAGTTCAAGGCGACCGTCACACCCGACGTTCGCCGCGATGGCGTTCTACGGCGCGATCGAGCAGGTGCTGACGGGCTGGATCTTCGATGTGCTGCCCGGTGCGCCGGAGGACGTCGACCAGGCGAAGGCGTTCGTCGTGGAGACGATCTGCGGCGGCCTCGAAGTCGCCCCGGCGACCGTCTGACGACCGCGTTCTTACGCTAGGGTCCGGCCTCACATGCCGGAGAACGAACTCGTCAAGCGCCTGTTGTGGATGGGCCTCGTCGCGGGCCTCGAATCGCTCGCGAGCATCATCGCCATTCGCGGCGCGATCGTCCTGTGGAAGCGCCTCTACGGCGAAGAGCCTCCGGGGATCGGCGAATGACCACCGAGCCCGTGATTCCCGACCCGCCGCTGCCTCCGCCCGTCGAGCCGCCGCGCCCGATCACGGACACGCGCCCGGAGATCCTCGTCGGCGCCGCGCTGGCCGGCGGCTTCGTGCTCGCAAAGCTCGTGGGAGCCCTCCGTGGCCGCTGACCCGCGCCTGACCGTGCCCGAGCCGCCGGTGGCCGTGCCCGCGATCCAACGAGGCCGCGATCGCCCAGGCGATCCAGAGCGTCACCGCCAGCACGCAGGCGCTCGTCAAGGACCAGGTCGAGCTCGCGAAGCTCGAGATGCAGACGAAGGCCGCGGTCTTCGGCCGCGGTGCCGCCGTCGGCGCCGCTGCCGGCGTGTTCGTGATCGGCGCGCTGATCCTGATCCTGCAGGGCCTCGCCTGGCTCGCCTGGTACCTGATCTTCCCGGCCGACCAGTTCTTCTGGGGCTTCTTCCTCGTCGCGCTGATCCTGCTCGTGATCGCCGCGATCGCCGGGTTCCTCGCCTACAAGGCACTGCAGAAGGCGAAGTCGCCGGTGCCCGATCAGGCGATCGCCGCGGCACGTCAGACACAGGCGACGATCCAGGACGAGACCGCGCTGATGAAGGACCAGGTCCGCGAAGTCGTCATCAAGCCGGAGGATCAGCGCTCGTGAGCAGTCAGCCCCGGACACCGGACCAGATCCGCGCGTCGATCGCCGCCAACCAGGCTGCGCTCGCGACGTCACTGACGGAGCTTCGCGGGGAGGTCGTGGCGATCGCCGACTGGCGCCGCCAGATCAACCGCAACCGGCCGAAGGTCCTGGCCGGCGCTGCGATCGCCGGGTTCGTGATCGGCGGCGGGATCGCCGCGATCCTGCGCCGGCGCTGAAGCGCTACTCGACGAAGTTCAGCGGCAGCGCACCGACGCCGAGCATCCCAGGCCCCGCGTGGGTCCCGAGTACCGGCCCGACCTCGGAGACGATCAGCGGATCGTGCCCGAAGATCTCGCGCCCGCCCTCGGCGATCTGGGCTGCCACGTCGGGGGACTGGATGTGCTGCACGACAAAGGCGGTGGCGCCGTCGGCCTCGCGCGCACGGAGGTACTCGAGCATCCGCTCCACGACGCGCTTGCTCGTCCGAACACGCTCGATCGGCATCAGCGTGCCGTCCGAGAACGTCAGGATCGGCTTGACGCGCAGCGCGCTCCCGATCCACGCCTGCGCACGGCCGATGCGGCCGCCGCGCTGGAGGAACTCGAGCGTGTCGACGGCGAACCAGATCTTCATCTCTTCGATCGCCTGCCGTGTGTGCTCGGCGACCGCTTCGACACCGGCGCCGCTGTCGGCCGCACGCCTGGGCGGCGAGGACGGCCATCGCGAGCCCGCCGGCGCAGCTCAGCGAGTCGACGACCTCGACGCGCCGCTGACCGCCGCGCGCCGCAAGCTCGGCCGCCGCCTGGCGCGCCGACTCGACGGTTCCCGAGAGCCCGCCGGAGAGGTGCACCGAGACGATGTCCTGCCCGGCTCCGACCAGCGGCTCGTAGACCTCGAGGAAGTCACCGATCGACGGCTGCGACGTCGTCGGCAGCTCGGCGGCCGTGCGCAGGCCGTCGTAGAACGCGTCGAAGTCGGGCATGTCCGCCTCACGCGTGAGCTGCCCGGCCTGGTTGACGTAGAGGCTGACCTGATGGATTCCGCGGCGTTGCACCAGCTCTCGCGGGAGGTAGTGCGTGGAGTCGGTGACGATGGCGACGGGGGTGGCAGCGGGCATCGGTCCTGAGCCTAGAGGGTCAACCCGCGGGTGCGTCCGCACGGCCACCTGCCCTTCCCGGTGCACGGCTAGGCTCCCGCCGTGGGCGTCACGCTGGTCACCGGAGCGACGGGTCTCGTCGGCTCGCACGTCACGCGCCTGCTGGTCGAGCGCGGCGACCGCGTGCGCGTGACCGTTCGCCCGCTCTCGCGCGTCGAGCAGCTCGAAGGCCTCGATGTCGAGCAGGTCCGCGCCGACGTGCTCGACCGCGCGTCGATGCGCCGCGCATTGCGCGGCGTGACCCGCGTCTTCCACGTCGCCGGACTGACGTCGCTGCGCGCCGGGGCGGACACGCTGTTCCGCGTCAACGTCGACGGAACCCGGATCGTGCTCGAGGAGGCGCTGCGCGCGAACGTCGAGCGCGCGGTGCTCACGTCATCTGTGGCGGCGATCGGCCCGGCGCCGCGCGGCGCGACGGCCGACGAGACGCAGGTCTTCCGCGCCGGCCGCTTCGGGCTGCCGTACGTCAGCAGCAAGCACGAGGCCGAGAGCGAGGCACTGCGGATCGCGGCGCACGGCCTGCCGCTGGTGATCGTCAACCCCGCGCACGTGATGGGGAAGGGCGACGTCTACCGCTCCTCGACCGAGCTGGTGCGGCGCTTCATGCAGCGCCGGATACCGGCCTACGTGGACGGGGCGCTGAACGTCGTCGACGCCGAGGACGTCGCGCGCGGTCACCTGCTCGCCGACGAGCGCGGCCAGGTCGGGGAGCGCTACATCTTCGGCAACCGGAACTTCACGCTCGACCGCCTGTTCGCCGACCTCGGCCGCCTGTCCGGCGTCGAGCCGCCGTCGGTCAAGCTGCCGCTCGCCGGCGCGCTGCAGCTCGCGCGCGCCGCGGAGGCGCTGCCCGGAACGCCGGTGCTGACCGTCGGGGAGGTGCGCGCATCGTCGCTCTGGTGGGCGTTCCGGTCGACCAAGGCCAAGCGCGAGCTGGGGTGGAAGCCCTCACACCACGAGGACACGCTCGTCGACACGATCGAGTGGTACCGCAGCCGCGAGCCGGCGCTGATGGACCCGCCGGGGACACGCCAGCCGACGCTGCTGCGGCTGACGGGCTTCGGCGTCCGGCAGGCCGGCGGGCTGTTCGGAGCGCTGCGCGGCTGATGGCGACGCTCTACCGCTGCCGCACGCCGACCGACCGGCTCTGCCCGTGCGGTCGCGTCGCGCGCGAGCTGCGACGCCAGGGGGTGTCGTTCGAGGAGACCCGGGTGGCGTGGCGCCGGCGTGATCGCGACGAGGTCGCGGCGCTCAGCGGTCAGCGCAACGTCCCGCTGCTGATCCTCGATGGCGAGCCGATCTGCGACTCGCACCGGATCGTGGAGCACCTGCGCTGGCGGGCCGGCGAGGACCAGACCTCATAGAAAAGGCCGTTTCAGAAAGTCGCCCGTCGCAGGTGGCTCGCGGGGGACGACTGATGCTCTACCGTCCCGGCCTCATGCTCCGCCGCACGGCCGCCCTCTCGCTCCTCGCACTGGCGGCCGCTCCCGCGGCGCACGCCGCGGGACCGCCGATCATGCCGCTCGCCGACGTGCACGCGGGAATGACCTGCACGGTCGCCTCCGTGATCCACGGCACCGCGATCAGCACCTTCGGCGCGCACGTCGACGACGTGATCGCGCCCGGGTCCGATTCGACGACCGGGCGCATCCTCGTCACGGTCTCCGGGCCTGCGGTCGACGACACGGGCGTCGGCCCGGGGTTCTCCGGCTCGCCGATCACCTGCACGGGAACTGACGGGACGCCGCGCATCGCGGGCGCGATCACCGAGACGATCGGCGCGTTCGGCGGCAAGACGGTGCTCGCGACGCCGATCCAGTCGATCCTCGGCGAGCCGGTCGACCCGCCGCACGCTGCAGCGGCGCACAGCGCCCGCGTCGCAGCGCTGCTGCGGCGCGCGCGCCCGGTCGCCGAGCCGCTCAGCTACTCGGGCCTGTCCCCGGCGGTCGGGCGCATCTTCCAGCGCGCAGCGGCCCGCGCCGGCCGCACGCTCGTGCTCGCGCCGCTGCGCCCCGCCCAGGCGCCCGCGGCGCCGGCGATCGTCCCGGGCTCGGCGATCGGCGTGACGCTCGCGACCGGCGACGTCGACGCCGGCGCGGTCGGCACCGCCGCATACGTCGACGGCACCACCGTCTGGGGCTTCGGGCATCCGTTCGACGGAGCCGGCCGGCGCTCGCTGTTCCTGACCGCCGCGTACGTCTACGGCGTCGTCAACAACCCGCTCGCGACGGCCGACGCTGCGACCTACAAGCTCGCGGCGCCGACCGCGACGATCGGCACGCTGACGCAGGACGGCGTCAGCGGCGTCGTCGGGCGGATCGGAGCCGCGCCGCCGAGCTTCCCGCTGCAGATCTCCGTGCGCGACCTCGACACCAAGCGGCTGACGGGACTGCGCTCGCAGGTCGCCGACGAGCGTGCGATCGGCTTCCCGACCGGCTCGTCCGCGCTGTCGGCCGTGGCCGCGCCCGCAATCGTTCAGGCGCTCTACGACGCGCTCGACGGCTCACCGGTCCGGCAGAGCAGCGACATGTGCCTGCGGATCGCGATCCGCAACCGCAAGAAGCCGCTCGGGTTCTGCAACACCTACGTCGGTGGGGGCGGGAGCACGGACGCGCTGGCCGGCGGCCCGCTCGTCTCCGACGCGGCGGCCGCCACGCAGATCCTCGACGCCTACGACGCCGGGCCACTGCCGGTCACCGGTGTGCAGGTCGGCCTGCGCGTCGCGCGCGGCCTGCGGATCGCGACGCTGAAGCGTCTGCGCGGCCCGGCGAACGTGCGCCGCGGCAGCACGATCAGCGTGCGCGCGACGCTCCAGCGGCCCGGCGGAGGGACGCTCGTCCGCACGCTGCGCGTGCCCGTTCCGCGCGGTGTCCCGCGCGGGCCGCGGACACTGTTCCTCAAGGGGACGGAGGCCGACGCGACGTCCGGGCGAGTCCGACAGCGGCGCGACGACGATCGATCTGTCATCGCTGTTCGAGCCCGACACCGGTGACCAGCCGGCGAGCCCGGGGTCAGTCGCAGCGCTGGCCGATGCGCTGTCGGCGCTGCATCGCTACGACGGCGTCACCGCGCGCTTCCTGCCGCCGGGCGCCTCGGTGCCGCAGGATCTGCCCGGCGGCGCTGAGGGCATCGCGCAGCGCGCACGGCGGGTCTTCCGCGACCCGCAGCTGCGCATCGCGGGCCGCGCCCGGCTGCTGATCAACGTTCGCTGAGCGCAGGCGCTCAGCGTCGCGCTTCAGGACAGGCGGTTCTCGATCTGCAGCGGCGCCGGCGCGGGTGTCTGCGCCTCGGCCTCGGGAACCTCGAGCGGTGCGTCGTCCGGCGCCGCGACGCCGAGCGCCTCGGCCAGCTCGCCGGACTCGTACATCTCGATCACGATGTCGCAGCCACCGACCAGCTCGCCCTTGGCGAACAGCTGCGGGATCGTCGGCCAGTTCGAGAGTGCGCTGAGCTCCTGACGGATCCGCGGGTCGGGCAGGATGTCGACGGAGGCGAACGGTGCGCCCAGCGACTCCAGCGCCGCGACGGTGCGCGCCGAGAAGCCGCACATCGGCTGCTCGGGCGTCCCCTTCATGAAGAGGATCACGTCGTTCTCCTGGATCGCGCCGGCGATCGCCTCGCGGAGGGGGTTCTCGGTCTGCTGGGTCATGGGGTCTCCGTCTTGATCGACAGGGCGTGGATCGGGCCACCCAGCTCGCCGTCCTCGAACAGGCCGTAGACGAGGCGGTGCTGCTGGATGCGGCTGAGGCCGTCGAACGCGGATGCGACGATACGGGCACTGAAGTGCACGTCGTCGGAGGTCTGGACCTCGGCCTGGGAGCCGGGGATCCCGGTCTCGATCCGGCTCCTGATCTCGTCCGCGGTGGGCATCTCTGGACAGGGTAGACGGTCGCTATACTTCGTGAAGCGATGAGCGTCGAGATCAGCTTCAAGGCCAACGGCATCAAGTTCACCGAGGTCGGTGCTGCCAAGGTGCGCGAGTTCCTCGCGGCACAGGGCGCCGACGTCCAGGTCGCCGGTCTGCGTGTCGGCGTCAAGGGCGGCGGCTGCTCCGGCTTCCAGTACCAGCTCGCCTTCGACGAGCGGCGCGACGACGACATCGTCTTCGAGGACCACGGCCTGCAGCTGCTCGTGGATCCGCAGAGCCTCTCGTACGTCGACGGCTCACAGATCGACTACGTCGACTCGCTCACCGGCGCCGGGTTCCAGGTCGTGAACCCGAACGTCGTCGCCGCCTGCGGCTGCGGCTCGTCCTTCCGTGTGAAGGACGAAGAAGCCGAAGCCGTCAGCGCGCTCTAGGCCTGCGCCGCCGGCTCAGGCCGGCTCGTTGTTGAGCGTCCACCAGAGGACGCGGCATGCCGCCGTCCGGTAGGGGCTCCACGGCTCGGCAAGCGCTTCGAGCTCGGTGCGGTGCGGCAGGTCGTCCAGCTCGTACAGCAGCTGTGCTCCCTTGCGGACGCCCAGATCGCCCCAGGCGAGCACGTCCGGCCGCTTCAGCTGGAACATCAGGAACATGTGCGCCGACCAGTCGCCGATCCCCTTGACGGCGGTGAGCTCAGCGATCAGCTCGTCGTCGGGGAGCGTCGACGACGTGGTCGAGGTCGAGGTCGCCCGACACGATGTGCTCGGCGAGCGAGCGCAGGAAGCTCACCTTCGCGCGCGACAGGCCGATCGCCGCGCGCAGCTCCTCCGGGTCGTCGGCGAGCACCTCCTCGGGTGCGGGCGGCTGTCCGCCGAAGCGCTCGAGCATCCGTCCCCACATCACGCGCGCCACGGTCGTCGACAGCTGCTGGCCGACGATCGCGCGGATCAGCGCCGCGTAGTGGTCGCCGTCGCGGCTGTCGTCCTCCTCGAGGACGATGTCGTTCGCGTCGAGCAGCCGCGCCATCACCGGGTCGGCCTTGCGCAGGTGCGCGAAGGCCGCTCCGGAATCGAAGCCGACTGGCTGGACCGTGCCGGCTCCGGGGCGGGGCATGCCGTGAGCCTACGGCCGTCCGACGGCGTCGGGCACGGCGACGGGCTCGCCGTCGAGTGCCGCGAGCGCCTGTGCGACCGAGGTGCGGATGCAGGTGAAGCTCGGCGTGTCGCGCTCGGTGTAGGCCGAGGCCTCGGTCGGGCGCAGCTGATGGACGAGGTCCATGAACGCGCCGGCATCGTCGGTGTCGAACGAGACGACGAACTCCTGGTCGTCGAGCCCGAAGCAGTAGATCGTGTGGTTGTCCACCATCGGGTACTCCTTGCCGATGCGGATGTGGTCCTGCATCACCCGCCAGCGCTCATCCGGGGCCAGTGCGTACCAGTCGCGGCGCTTGACGAACGGATAGATGAACACGTACTTGCCGCGGTACGGGCGAGGGATGAGCCGCTGTTCGTCGGAGTACTCCGATCCCTTGCGCATGCCGAGCAGCGCGTAGGGCTGCGTGCACCACTTCATCAGGCCACTCTGCGCGAGGATCACGCCGAACTCGTGGATGCGGTCGAGGTTCTCGACCTCGAGCGAGACGATCATGTCGGCGTCGCCGCGGATGCCGACGAGCGAGAAGGCCTGGACGAGGTGATCCTCGCCGAAGGCCTCGCAGGCGGCGAGGAACTCGGCCTTGTCCTGCGCCCGCTGTGCTGAATCGAGCCGCTTCCAGGCCGGGTCGACCTGGAGGAACGTGTACTTCACGAAGTGGCGATCGGTCATGCGGAGGGACGTCCTTGCCTGGGCGGCGGGCGGTCGCGTGCACGGGTGCGGGCGGCCTGTGGTCAGAATAGTGGCGATGCTCGCCCGGCTCCGCTCCGCCGCGCCCCTGCTCGCGGCGGGAGCGGCGCTCGCACTTGCGCTGCTCGTCGCCCCCGGCGCGGATGCTCAGTCGTCGGCGCCGTTGCCGAACGGCATGCCGCGGGTGCTGATCGCGTTCCTGCCGGCCGTCCCGGTCGAGGCGGCCGACGACGCCGTCGAGCCGCCGCTGGCCTACCAGCCGGTGCTGGGCAGGCTCGACGCACGGGGGCCGCTCTCACTCGGGCTGAGCAGTGCCTCGCAGGGCCGCTACGACCGGATCCAGGCGCTGCTGGACATCACGCAGGGCACGCGCGTCTCGCTGGCGACCTATAACCCCAAGCGCCCATCGCCGCTCGTCTATCTCCAGGACGGGACGGCTGCGCGGCTCGGCGGCTGGGCGGCGATCACGCGCCGTGCCGACGACGCCCCGGCGAAGCTGCAGCCGGGTCTGCTGGCCCAGTCGGTCCCGCGCGGCGCGGGGTACGCCGGGGTGCGCGGTGAGTCGCGCGCCGACGCGATCGTGGCGGCGGACCGGCTCGGCCGGATCGCGCAGGCGTCGATCGGCTCCGCCGGTGACGTCGCCGACCGTGCCCAGGCGCTGCTCATGCGCCGTGCGCTCGTCGTGGCGGGCCTGCCGGAAGGAGCGGCCGGCGATGCCGCGCTCGACCGCCTGATCGCGTTGCGGCGCGCCGATGAGCTGCTGATCGTCACGCAGACACCGCCGACCGTCACGGGGGCGCAGCTGCTGCCGATCGGGACGCTCGGTCTCGGCGGGACGCCGGGCGGCGAGCTGACCTCCGAGACGACCCACGTCGACGGGGTCGTCGCCGGGATCGACATCGCGCCGACTGCGCTGAAGCACCTGCGGCTGCCGGTCCCCGAGACGATCAAGGGCCAGCCGATGACCTCGCAGCCGGGGCGCGACGCGGCCGGCCTGGAACGGCTCGCCGACCGTCTGCGCGTCGTCGTCCCGCGGCGCCTGCCGGCGCTCTGGACCCTGCTCGTCTCGTGGCTCGTGCTGCTCTTGTCGGCGATGCTGATCGCCGATCGCCGCGGGCGTCGCTGGGCGATGCGCGTCGGGCCGCTCGCGGTCCTCTGGGTCCCGTCGGTCGTGCTGCTGACGGCTGCGCTGCGACCGTCGCGCCTGCTCGAGTTCTTGCTCGTGTCGGCCCTGACGCTCGTGCTCGGGGCGGTCACCGACCGGCTGACGGCGTGGCCGCGCGGCCCGGCCGTGCCCGCGCTGGTCGGCCTCGCGGCGTACGTCATCGACCTGATCGCCGGCTCGCCGCTGATCATCCGCTCGCTGCTCGGCCCGAACCCGCTGTTCGGCTCACGCTTCTACGGGATCGGCAACGAGCTCGAGGCGACGCTCGCGGCGCTGCTGATGGTGGCGATCGGCGCACTGCTGGCCGGCCGCGGCCGCTCGCGCGGCGGGGTCGCGGCATTCGCCGGTGGCGGGCTCGCACTGGCGCTCGTGGTCGGGGCGGGACGCCTGGGGGCGGACGTCGGAGCGGTGATCACGATCGGCGCTGCGGCCGGCGCTGGGGCCGTGATGATGCTGCCCGGAGGCCTGACCCGGCGGAGCGCGACGATCGCGATCCTGGCCCCGGTCGCCGGCCTCGCGCTGCTGGCGGCGGTCGACCTCACGACGGGTGGTGACTCGCACTTCACGCGGACCGTCCTCCACGCCGACGGGTCCGGCGCGCTCTGGGACATCGTCTCGCGCCGCTACGAGCTTGCCTGGAAGCAGCTGATCCGCGGCCTGATGCCGGCCGTGACGCTGATCGCGCTGCTCGCGATCGCCGTCGGGGTGCGGCAGCGAGAACGCGTGCTGGAACGCGTGGATGGGGACGCCGGCTGGCGCGCGGCGCTCGCGGGCCTGCTGGCCGCCGGATTCGCCGGATCGCTGTTCAACGACTCCGGCCCTGTGCTGCTCGTATTCGAGACGTTCATCGCCGGCGCGATGGTCCTGTATCTGCGTGCTGACCCGAAGTTCGAAGAACCCGGCCACCCGGCTCGCTAGGATCCCTCCAGCGATGCGCATCGCCCTGGTCTCCCCCTATTCGTGGACGTACCCGGGGGGCGTGACGCGGCACATTGAGGCCCTTGCCGAGCACCTGCTCGCCGACGGGCATCACGTGCGCGTTCTTGCGCCCTTCGACCCGCCGGACCGACGCAGCGAGCGTCTGCATCGCGGTGCCCGTCCTCAGGACCGTGAGCTTGCCGACTACGTGATCCCGCTCGGCCGCACCGCGGGCATCCCCGCCAACGGCGCCGTGTCGAATGTGGCGCTGACGCCCTCGGGCCTGCAGATCCTGCGCCGCGAGCTCGAGGCCGGCCAGTTCGACGTCGTCAACGTGCACGAGCCCGTTGCTCCTCCGGTCAGCTGGGACGCGCTTGGATTCGACGGTGCGGCCCTGGTCGGCACCTTCCACACGTACGGCACGAACTCCGTGACCCACGGCATCGCACGGGCGATGGGCGCCGGACGGCGCATGCGCGGCCTGCACGGCCGGATCGCGGTGTCCGAGGCTGCCGCCTGGACCGCACGTCGCTTCTTCGGCGGCCGCTACGACATCGTCCCCAACGGCGTCGAGCTGCCCGAGCAGGCGCCGGAGCGGCAGGTCGGAACCGCCGGTCGTCTGCGGATCGCGTTCGTCGGGCAGGCGGTCGAGCGCAAGGGCCTGCCGGTGCTCCTGAGCGCGTTCGAAGGCCTACGCGAGCACATCGACGCGGAGCTCGTGATCGTCGGCGCCGTGCCCGAAGAGGTCGAGCCGATGCTGCTCGACGATCGCGGCGTCACGGTCCTGGGCCGCGTCGACGACGCGGAGAAGACCCGCGTGCTGCGCGAGGCCGATGTGCTCTGCGCACCGTCGCTCGGCGGCGAGAGCTTCGGGATGGTCCTGACGGAGGCGTTCGCACAGGGGACGCCGGTCGTCGCCAGCGACATCGCCGGCTATCGCGACGTCGTGCGCGACGGACAGGACGGCATCCTCGTCCCGCGCGGTGACGCCATCGCGCTCGCCGAGACGCTCCGTGCCCTGGCGCTGTCGCCCGAGCGCCGCGCAGCGATGGGCGCGGCAGCTGCCGAGCACGCCCACCGTTACGCCTGGCCGCGTGTCACCGCGGAGGTCGTCGGCGTCTACGAGCAGGCGATCACCGCCCATCAGCGCGCCCAGCAGCGGGCGGCGATGAAGCCCGTCAGCCTGGTCCAGCGGCTCGCGCCTGCGCCCTCCGACGGCCTTCCGGCGGTCGCGCCGCGCCGCATCGCGACGCTCGAGCCGGCGCCCGAAGGCGGTCATGTGCGCGCGAGCCTGCGCCGTGCCGCCCGCCGCGGTGCGCTCGCGCTCGCAGCGTTCGCCGGCCTCGGTCTGACGGCCGTGGCGCTGCAGCGCATCGGCGTCGACCGGATCGCGGCGAGCCTGCTGCGCTCGAGCCCCTCGTGGGTGCTCGCGGCGCTCGCGGTGATGTGCGCATCGATGGTCCTGCGCGCGCTCGCCTGGTTCCAGATCCTGCGCGCAGGCCTGCCCGACCGCCCGCTCACGCGGATGGATGCCTTCCAGGGAACGGCGATCGGGGTGCTGATGTCGGCGACCCTGCCGGCACGCCTCGGCGAGCCTGCGCGTGCGCTGATCGTCGCGCGCCGTGCCGGCCGGCCGCGGGAGACCACGCCGGTCGTGATCGGCACGATCGTCTCGCAGACGATGCTCAACGTGCTTGCGCTGATCGTGCTCGGCGCGATCGCGTTCTCAAGCGTGCACGTCTTCGATGACCACCATGGTGCGCTGACCGCGGTGGCCGTGATTCCGCTTGCGATGTTGCTCGCCGTGCTGGCGATCCCCGCGTTGCTGCGCGCCGGCAACTCCGAGCGTTTCGCGCGCCTGCACGCGATCACGCGCCCGATGCGCGCCGCGATGTTGCAGGTGCGCGACGGCCTGCGCGTGTTCCGCGAGCCGCGCGCCGCCGCGCTCGCGACCACGGCGCAGTTCGCCGCGTGGACGCTGCAGTGGTTCTCGTGCTACCTGCTGCTCGTGGCGCTCGGCCTCGACGCCACGGCCGGCCTCGGCGCCGCCGCCGCGGTCCTGCTGGCCGTCAACGTGACTGCCGCCGTGCCTGCGACGCCGTCCAACCTCGGTGTCTTCCAGGCCGCGTGCGTCGCGGTCCTGACCGGCGCCTACGGCGTCTCGACCGCCGACGCACTCGGCTACGGCATCGTGCTGCAGGCTGTGGAAATGGCGACCGCCGTGATCATGGGCATGCCGGCGCTGCTGAACGAGGGCCTGAGCTGGCGCGAGGTGCGCCTGCGTGCGCTGCACTCGACGCCCGTTCGCCTGAAGCCGTTGCCGGCCGGGACCGTCCCGGTGCTGGGCACGGTCCGGGCGACCGAGACCACCGTCTGACCTCAGTCCCGTCGGTCGGCTGTCCGGGCCTGCGTGCAGGCTCTACGCGTGGCCGACGCCTTCGTGTACGTGCTGCGCTGCGCTGACGACAGCCTCTACACGGGGTGGACCGTCGACGTCGAGCGGCGCCTCGCGGCCCATGCGGCGGGGACGGCGAGCCGTTACACGCGGGCACGGCTGCCCGTCACGCTCGCTGCGTCCTGGCCGATGCCGGACCGCAGCGCGGCGCTGCGCGAGGAGGCCCGGATCAAGGGCCTCACGCGGCCGGAGAAGCTCAGCCTGCTCGCAGGCGCAGCGCGTACGACGCCGCGTGCGTGATCACGATGATCGTCGCGCTGCCGCTCTTCGGCGCGGCGAGCTTGGCGCTGAGCACCCCGTCGCTCGCCGACCAGCGCGCGGCCACGCTCGTCGTCGTGGTTCCGCGCGTCTGACGCACGGCGACGATCGACTTCGCCATCGCGGCCGAGAGGCCGCCGCTCGCCTGTCGCGCGGGGACGTGCAGCACGGCCTTCGTGCCACGCGGGACGGTCACGGTCTGCAGCGCGCCGCCGCCGCGCGCGACGCCGGCGAACGACGCGGTGCGCAGGGAGGCTGAGCGCTTGCCGGCCGTGAGCGTCGGCGTCTGCTGAGCGACCACCAGCGCGGAGCCCTGGCAGACGCTCGTCTGCAGGACGCCGTCGGCGCCGAGCGTGCCCCACAGGCGCCAGGTCTGCCCGACCATCGGGTTGACGCCCTCGGACAGCGCTGCGAGCCCGCTCGCGCCGTTCGTCAGTGCGGTCTGGACCTTGATGTCCTGCGGCCCGCTGCCCTGGTCGTAGGCCACGACGTGGAACGCGGCCGGTGACAGCAGGCCGATCCCGTTCGGGGCCAGCGGCCCGGGCTGGGCCTTCGCGGTCACGACCACCGGGACCGTGCGGGCCAGATCCTCCACCGAGGTCTGCGCGCACGCGGCTCCCGCTGAGGCGGGAACGGCGAGCGCCAGGACGGCTGGGATGGCGACTGCGAGCGAGCGTCCGTGCATCATCAGACGCGAGACCGTAGCGCGTAAATCGGCCTCAATGCGCCAGTTCTCGGAACTTCTATGACGCGTCGGCCGTGACGGCCTGGGCCTCTTCGACGTCGTCCGGATCGTCGTCGGTCAGGTCCGACAGGCGCGTCGGGTCCTTGTCGCTCCCGGCGATCACCTCGTCGGTGCGCTGACGCTCGTTGCTCGGCAGCGTTCCCGACTTCATGCCGAAGTAGGTCGCATCGGGGTGGTGGGCGACGATCGCGAGCGTCGACTGCTCGGGCTCGGGCGCGAAGCCGGGGGAGATGCTCATCCCGATCTGCTGCAGGTCGAGCAACTCCTCGACGAGCACGTGCTGGGACTGGTCCGGGACGGCCGGGTAGCCCCACGAGTAACGCCGGCCCTGAGTCCGCGCGATGCCGTAGTCGTCGCGGACCTTCGCGTGCAGCCACTCCGCCAGGCCCTCGGCCGTCTGCACGCCGAGCCCGTGGACGAACAGCTGCTCGGCGAACTCGCCGTCGGCCTCCAGGCGCGCCATCAGCTCGGTGACCTGCGAGCCGGACGTGACCGCGGTGATCGCGACGACGTCGAGCTCATCGGCGTCCTTCGGGCGGTAGTAGTCGGCGAGGCAGAGCCGGTCGTGCTGCGGCTGCCGCGGGCAGGTGAAGCGCGTCAGCTCGCGCTCGTGGTCGTCGGGGTCCAGCACGACGATGTCGTTGCCCTCGCTGTAGCAGGGGAAGTAGCCCAGCAGCGCGCGCGGCTGCAGGTAGTCCTGCTCGCGCCACATGCGCTCGAGCCGCGGCTGGAAGTCGTTCTGGATCAGCTCCTTCCAGGCCTCGCCCTTCACGCCGCGCCCGCCCCAGTGGAGCTTGAACAGCACGTGCGTGTCGAGGTGGTGGTAGAGCTCGTCGAGGTCGACCGGGATCTCGCGCACGCCCCAGAACGGCGGCGTCGGCACGGGGTTGTCCGTGCGCACGGCCGAGCGGACGCTGTCGTCGTCGGTCGGGAGCTCCTCGGGCTCGGGGCCCTTGTCGCGCAGCGCGGTCGCATCGGTGTGGACCTTGGCCACCAGCGCGTCGCGCACCTCCGCGTCGACGAGCTGGTCCATCACGGCGAGGCCCTCGAAGGCGTCCTTGCAGTAGAAGAGACCGGGCGCGTACTGGGTGTCGTCGTCCTTGCCGTGCGGGTAGATCGCACGCAGGCTGAAGGCGCGGTTGATCGCGGCGCCGCCGATCAGCACCGGGTAGTCGAGGCCCTGCTCGTGCAGCTCCTGGACGGCCAGCGGCATCTGCTTCGACGTCGAGACGAGCAGCGCGCTGAGCCCGATCGCCGTGGCGTCGTGCTCCTTGGCGGCCTCGATGATCGTGCCGACCGGGACCTGCTTGCCGAGGTCGACGACGGTGTAGCCGTTGTTGGTGAGGATCGTGTTGACGAGCGACTTGCCGATGTCGTGCACGTCGCCGAACACGGTCGCCAGGACGACGGTGCCCTTCGTGTAGCCCTCGATCCGGTCGAGGTAGTTCTCCAGCCGCGCCACGGCGCGCTTCATCACCTCGGCCGACTGCAGGACGAAGGGGAGGATCAGCTCGCCGGCGCCGAACTTGTCGCCGACCTCCTTCATCGCCGGCAGCAGGACCTCGTTGAGCGTCGGAACGGCGCCGATCTTCTCGACGCAGAGGTCGATCCAGTCCTCGACGCCGTCCTTCTTGCGGCGCAGGATGTGGAAGTGCAGCGCCTGCTCGGGCTCCATGCCCTCGGTCGGGTCGGCCGCACCGGCGACCTCGGCCTCGGCGCCCTTGCTCTCGAAGTGCTGGATGAACAGCTCGAGCGCGTCCTCGCGGCGGTTGAACACGAGGTCGTCGGCGAGCGCGCGCTCCTCGTCGCTGATCTCCCCGTACGGCGTGATGTGGTTCGGGTTGACCATCGCGAGGTCCAGGCCGGCCTCGACGCAGTGGTGCAGGAAGACGGAGTTGAGGACGGCGCGCGACGCGGGGGAGACGCCGAAGCTGACGTTCGAGACGCCGAGCGAGGTCTTGACGCCCGGGATCTCCGCCTTCACGCGGCGGATGCCCTCGATCGTCTCGACGGCGGACGGCTTCCACTCGTCGTCGCCGGTGGTCAGCGTGAACGTCAGGACGTCGAAGATCAGCGCCTCGCGCTCGAGGCCGTGGGCCTCGCACAGCTCGGTGATCCGCTGGGCGATCTCGACCTTGCGCTGCGCGGTCTTCGCCATGCCGACCTCGTCGATCGTCAGCGCGATCAGCGCGGCGCCGTGGGCGACGGCGAGCGGGACGACGACGTCGGCCTTGCCGGTGCCGGCCTCGAGGTTGATCGAGTTGACGATCGCGCGGCCCGGGATCTGCTCGAGCGCGCGCTTGATCACGTCGGGCTCGGTCGAGTCGATCTGCAGCGGGGTCGGCTGCGACAGCGAGACGCGCTTGGCGACCTGCCGCATCTGCTCGTCCTCGTCGACGCGCTCGGTCAGCGCGACGCAGAGGTCGAGCACGTGCGCGCCGCCCTCGACCTGGTCCTCGGCGATCTGCGCGAGGCCGTCGTAGTCGTCGGCGAGCAGCAGCTCCTTGGCCTTGCGCGAGCCCTGCGAGTTGACGCGCTCGCCGACGAGCGTCGGCGACGGGTCCTGCACGAGCGCCGTCCCGGTCATCATCGAGCTGAGCCGCTGGGGGCGCGGCTGCGGGCGCTCGAAGCCGCCGTGCGGGGTCAGGCCGGCGCAGCGGTCGGCGATCGCGGCGATGTGCGCGGGCGTCGTGCCGCAGCAGCCGCCGACGATCGAGACGCCGTAGCGCTCGACGAACTCGCCGAGCGCCTCGGCGAGCGGCTCGGGCTTCTCGGGGAAGATCGTCTCGCCGTCCGGGCCCTGGAGCGGCAGGCCGGCGTTCGGGATGCAGTGGATCGGCAGGCTCGAGAACTCGCCGAGGAAGCGGATCGCGTCGCGCATGTCCTCGGGGCCGGTCGAGCAGTTGAGGCCGATCACGTCGACCTTCAGCGACTCGAGCGTCGTCAGGACCGCGTCGATGTCGGTGCCCAGCAGCATCTTGCCGCCGTTCGGCAGCAGGCTCACCGAGCACTGGATCGGGACGTGCACGGCCGACCGCCTTGAACGCCTCGCGGGCGCCGAAGATCGCGGCCTTGACCTCGAGGATGTCCTGCGCGGTCTCGATGATCAGCAGGTCGGCGCCGCCCTGGACGAGGCCGCGGGCCTGCTCCTCGAAGATCGTCACGAGCTCTGGAAACTGGATCTGGCCGAGCGTGGCGTCGTCGGAGGCGGGGAGGTGCCCCGTCGGGCCGATCGAGCCGGCGACGAAGAGGTCCTCGCCGACCGCGCGGCGCGCGATCTCGACGGCCTTCACGTTGATCTCGAGCGTGTGCTCGCCGAGGCCCCACTCCTCGAGCTTCAGCCGGCTCGCCTGGAAGGTGTCGGTCTCGACGACCTGTGCGCCCGCAGCGACCATCGATGCGTGCACGCCCTCGATGACGTCGGGGCGGTTGAGCACCAGCGCCTCGTGGCACTTGCCGGCGAGGCCGCCGTAGTCCTCGGCGGTGAGATCGAACTCCTCGAGCGTGGCACCCATGCCGCCGTCGAACACGACGACGCGCTGGCGAACGGCGGCGAGATAATCACGCGGCATTCGCAGCAGACTAGCAGGGATTCCGGCAACCTTGACACAGCTGTGTCAAGGCAACGACGGTCCCCCAGCCGCCGGCGCTCAGCGCACGCGGGCGCGCCGGATCGCCGGCTGCGGCGTGCGGTTGCCGGCGTGGTCGCGGGCGGCGATCGTGAACCAGACGATGCCGCGGGCGACCTTCGTGAAGCGCGCCTGGTAGCGGCCGGTGGAGATGCGCTTGGCGGTGATCGTGCGGGTCTTGCCGCGCGAGGGGAGCAGCGTGACGCGGATGTCCTTGATGCCGCTGACGGGCTTGCCGCTGTCGGTTGCGCGCACGAGCACCGTGCAGCGCCGAGCGGTCGTGCAGCGGATCGACACGAAGCTCGCACGCGGCGAGACCGTGTCGACGGGCTTCGGCGTGGGGACGACCGGGGTGGTGCCGGGCGGCGTGACCGGAGGCTGGACGAGGACCGGGGGCCCGATCACCGGTTCGGTCGGCGCCGATGTCGAGACGGACGCGCCGGACGCGTCGCGGGCCCGCTCGAAGCACAGCACCCGCTCGCCCGCGTCGATCGCCCGCAGCAGCAGCGTCGCCGATGACGACCAGCCCTGGAGCGCGGTGCCGTCGGCCGCGGCGAAGCGGAAGTCGATCTCCGGCGCTCCGGGGGCGGTGGATGTCCAGCTCCCCGGGTTGCAGGTCAGCGTCTCGCCGTACTGCGGCACGCCGGTGATCGCGGGGGCCGCGACAGAGGTCGGCGGCGCGTACGCCGGGCCGGGGGAGAAGGCGCGGATGAACGCGGCGATCGCGGGCTCGGCAAGCTCGGTGTAGACCCCGGGCGCACCGTCCGGGTCGGCGCAGGTCTCAGGGCCCCAGCTGACGAGGCCGACAAGCGTCCCGTCGTTCAGCGTCAGCGGGCCGCCGCTGTCGCCGTTGCACGAGTCGCTGCCGGGCGAGATCGCGCAGAGCATCGTCGGCCGGTCCAGGTCGGCCGGGAAGAACGACTGGCAGTCAGGGTCGCTGACGGCTACGAGGCCGGTCGACTGGAGCTGCGGCGAGCCGCCGGGGAGCGTGTCGGTGATGCCGTAGCCGCTGACCCGCAGCGCCGTTCCGGGGGCGGTCAGGACGCCGGAGCCGGTGAGCACCGCAGGGCGCACTCCCGGGACCGTGAAGTCGAGCGGCGCGGACAGCGTGGCGAGTGCGGCGTCGTCGGGGCCTGCGTCGCCGGAGGCGAGATCGAAGTCCGGCATCGGCTCCCAGGACGCGAGCTGGATCCGCTGCGCCGATGGCCCCGGCAGCAGCGCCGAGGTCGTCCATGCCGGCGATGATGTCGCGCGTCGTGGCGTCGTCGGTGTTCCCGTCACCGCCACCCGGCGAGATGTCCACGCAATGCGCGGCCGTGATCACATGCGAGCGCGTCGACGATCACGCCGCCGCAGAACTGCGCATTGAATGCGTTCGCGACGCTGTGCTTGACGAGCGCGACCTGCCACGGGTAGTCGGCGGTCGATGCCGCGCCGCCGCCGACGACCCGGGGGCTCACGGCAGCCGGAGCCGGAGCAGCAGCGATCAGCCCAGCCAGCACGACCAGACCCCCGACGACAAGCCGCCGCGCTCCCGAAGCCATCAAACCCATCATCGGCAGGCTAGACGCCGAGCGTAAGAGCCGCACGCCGGTAGAGCGGGTGTCGAGCGGGAGATATCGGAGATGCTGGACGCCGAACGCGGACCGCCGCAGTGCCGAAGGCACGGCGCAAGCCCGCGGTGGCTCCAGCGCTCGAGTCCGCTCAGCTACTTGATGAACAGCATCTCGCTGTACTTGGGCAAGCGGCCACAGGTCGTCGGCGACGACGCCTTCGAGGTCGTCGACGACGGCGCGTGTCGCGTTCATCGCCGGGATCACCTTGTCGCGCATGTACTTCGCGAGCTCCAGACCCTCGGTGGCGGGATGGCTCGCGTTGACCTTCTCGAGCGTCTTGAGCTTCTTCCCGAGGTCGTCGATCTTCGCCTTCAGCTCGGTCGCGGGAGCGGTCAGGCCGGCACCCTTCAGCTCCGTGAGGTAGCGCACCGCGGCCGGGAAGATCATCGTCTTCGCGATCGAGTACGCGACCTCGGCCTCGATGTTGAGCTTGGTGATGTACTGCTCGACGGCGACCTCGAAGCGCGACTCGAGCTCGCGCTCGTTCAGCACCTCGTAGCGCTCGAACACCTGGATCGTCGACTTCTCGACGAGCCACGGCAGCGCGTCCGGCGTCGTCGGCAGCTCCGCGAGGCCGCGCTTGGCAGCCTCCTTGTGCCAGCCCTCGGAGTAGCCGTCGCCGTCGAACACGATCCGGCGCGTGCTTCTTCCAGACGCCCTTGACGACGTCGAGGACGGCCTCGTCGCGCTTCTTGCCCTTCGCCTGCGCCGCCTCGACCTTGTCGACGAGCTCGTCGAGCGCCTCGGCGGTGATCGTGTTGAGCGTCGCGTTGACGAGGCCCAGCGACATGCTGGAGCCCGGGGCGCGGAACTCGAACCGGTTGCCCGTGAAGGCGAACGGCGAGGTCCGGTTGCGGTCGCCACCGTGCAGCGGGACCGGCGGCAGCACGGGGCTGCCGAGGCCGAGGAACTTCCCCGACACGTCCTCGGCGGGCTTGCCGGCGGCGACGGCCTTGAACGCGTTCTCGAGCTCCTGGCCGAGGAAGATCGAGATGATCGCCGGCGGCGCCTCGTTGGCGCCGAGGCGGTGGTCCTGCCCGACGTTCGCGACGGTCGCCCGCAGCAGCTGCTGATGGTTGTCGACCGCCGCGATCACCGCCGCGCAGAAGAACAGGAACTGGAGGTTCTCCGCCGGCGTGTCGCCCGGATCGAGCAGGTTCGTCCCGGTGTTCGTGCCCATCGACCAGTTGTTGTGCTTGCCCGAGCCGTTGACACCGGCGAACGGCTTCTCGTGCAGCAGGCAGACGAGGCCGTAGCGGCGCGCGATGTTCTGCATCAGCTGCATCGTGAGCTGCTGATGGTCAGAGCCGACGTTCGAGTTCTCGAACGTGGGTGCGAGCTCGTACTGGCCCGGCGCAACCTCGTTGTGGCGCGTCTTGACGGGGACGCCCAGGCGCCGCAGCTCGTGCTCGGAGTCGAGCATGAACGCGAGCACGCGCTCCGGGATCGACCCGAAGTAGTGCTCGTCGAGCTCCTGGCCCATCGGCGGCTTCGCGCCGAACAACGTGCGTCCCGTCGTGTACAGGTCGGGACGCTCGTAGTAGTACTGCTCGTCGATCAGGAAGTACTCCTGCTCGGGGCCGACCGTGGTGAAGACGCCGGTCGTCGTCTTGTCGCCGAACAGCTTCAGCGCGCGAACGGCGACCTTCGAGAGGGCGTCCATCGAGCGCAGCAGCGGGATCTTCTGGTCGAGCGCCTCGCCGGTCCACGACACGAACGCGGTCGGGATGCAGAGGTAGGCGCCGTTCGGGTTCTCGAGCACGAACGCCGGCGACGTCGGATCCCACGCGGTGTAGCCGCGTGCCTCGAACGTCGCGCGCAGCCCGCCGGACGGGAACGATGAGGCGTCCGGCTCGCCCGCGATCAGCTCCTTGCCGGAGAACTCCGCGAGCGCCAGGCCGTCACCGGCGAAGGACGGGTTGAAGAACGAGTCGTGCTTCTCCGCCGTCAGGTTCGTCAGCGGCTGGAACCAGTGCGTGTAGTGGGTCGCGCCCTTCTCCATCGCCCACTCGCGCATCTCCTTGGCGACGGCGTCGGCGAGCGCCGGGTCGAGCGCCGCGCCGACCGTCGAGGGTGGCCTGCAGCCGCTTGTAGACGTCCTTCGGGAGGCGGGCCTTCTGCGCCGCCGGCCCGAACACGTTCTCGCCGAAATGCGCCGCGCCGGGCTCCATGAAGTCGGTCTGGCCGCTGGCCTCGCCGTTCGCGGCCCACTGGGCGGCGCTCACGTTGTGCTGTCGGGTCTTGCTTGCCATCGGGTGTCTGGCTCCTCCTGCGTGGCTGGGGAAGTGAAGTGACGTGTCGCGGGGTGCGTAGCTCAACGCGCGCGAGTGACGCACCGGTTCTGCGCCGGAGACTAAGTACAAGGCGGCGGGGGCACCTTATCCCGCTGTCCAACATCGCGCAGGCGTTGTTCGCCCTGTCAGGTGGACCGGCGCCGCCGGTCCGACGGCTGGGCGAACGCGCCCCCCCGATCTTTCGACACTCGTCCAATGTCGCGGAGGGCCGCGGTGCGCAGACTGCGACGCCACACCTCGACTCAGGAGGATTCATGAGACGTTCCTTGAGGTTCCGCGTTCTGGGCGCGGGCCTGCTGGCATCACTGGTAGCGCCTGCTGCGGCCTCGGCCGATTCCTGGCAGGGCGTCGGAGTGCCTGATTCGGTCGGTATCAACACCATGTGGGTCGTGATCGCCGCCATCCTGGTGATCTTCATGCAGCTCGGCTTCATGTTCCTGGAGATCGGTTTCTCCCGGGGCAAGAACGCCGGCACAGTCGTCGCCAAGATCTGGACGAACTTCTCGATCGCCGCGCTGCTGTACTGGGCGGTCGGGTTCGCGTTCGCGTTCGGCGGTGACCTCGGTCACGTCATCGGCAACACCGGGTTCTTCCTGCGCGACTACGGCGATCCGCAGACGGCATTCCCGATCATGGGCTTTTCTGACGCCACGATCGAAGCCAAGTGGCTGTTCCAGTTCGCGTTCTGCGCGGTCTCGCTCGCCATCGTGTGGGGCACAAC
This sequence comes from uncultured Actinomycetes bacterium, assembly GCA_963821685.1. Taxonomy (GTDB): domain Bacteria; phylum Actinomycetota; class Thermoleophilia; order Solirubrobacterales; family Solirubrobacteraceae; genus F1-60-MAGs163. The sequence goes on from CAWGEW010000004.1 coordinate 74,148, forward strand.
GCTCGAGCGCATCAAGTTCGGCGTCTACATCATCTACGCAGTCGTCTTCTCGGCGCTGATCTACCCGATCTTCTCGGGCTGGGTCTTCGGCGGTGGCTGGCTGCAGGTCAACGTCGGCATGCAGGACTTCGCCGGATCGACGGCGGTCCACCTCATCGGCGCGACCGGCGGCCTGGCGATTCTGCTGCTGCTCGGAGCCCGCAAGGGCAAGTACGGGCCGGATGGCAAGCCGAGGGCGATTCCGGGGCACAACATGCCCCTGTTCGGCCTCAGCGTCGGCATCCTGCTGATCGGCTGGTTCGGGTTCAACCCGGGCTCGACGCTGAACGCGCTCGACACCCGCTTCGCGGAGGTCATGCTCGTGACGCTCGTGGCGGCCGCGGCCGGCGTCCTCGGCGCCGTCGCGACGACCTACCTGATCACGAAGACGATCGACATCGGCATGGCCGGCAACGGCATGATCGGTGCGCTCGTCGCGATCACGGCACCCTCGGGCTACGTCGTCCCGTGGGCCGGCGTGGTCATCGGCCTGGTCGCGGGCATCATCGTCCCGATCGGCGTCTACGCGATCGACAAGAAGCTCGACGATCCGGTCGGAGCGCTGACTGCGCACGGCCTGTGTGGTGTGTGGGGCACGCTCTCGTGTGGCCTGTTCACGCTGCCGGCATTGGCGGCGTTCAACACGGTCGGCAAGGGAGGACTGGTCTACACCGGCTCGTTCACGCAGCTCTTCCATCAGGCGGAAGGCATCGTGGTCGTGTTCGCCGGCGTCTTCATCTCCAGTTACCTGCGTTTCTGGCTGATCAAGAAGACCTACGGCCTGCGCGTGACGGAGGAAGAGGAGTTCCAAGGCCTCGACATCTCCGAGCACGGCATGTACGGCTACCCGGAGCAGTTCATCCCGGCTCCGGAGCTCGTGGGCTACGGTGCCGCTCCCCAGTTCGGCGCGGCCTGAGACGTCCGCCGCCACTTCCAAGGAGGTCACGGCGTGAAAAAGATCGAGGCATATATCCGCCACGAGGCGTTCGAGCCGATCCGTATGGACCTGCTCGACCTCGGGTTCCCCTCGCTGACGATCAGCGAGGTCAAGGGCTCGGGGCGCCAGAAGGGCATCGTCGAGACGTACCGCGGTGCGGTCCTGACGAACTACCTGCGCCCGAAGGTGAAGCTGGAGTGCGTCGTGGCGGACAAGGACGTGCAGACGATCGTCGACACGGTCCTCAAGCACGGCCGCACCGGCGCCGTCGGTGACGGCAAGGTGTTCGTGATTCCGGTCGAGGAGGCCTACCGCGTGCGGACCGGCGAGTCCGGCGAGGATGTCCTCCAGGCGCATCCCGACCCGGCGGCCACGGCCGCGTAGGGCGGAGAGGTTCGGTGGAAGGGGCGGCGGGCTCGCAGCGACGGCCCGCCGCCTCTGCCGCCTCGAAGATCAGCAGGAACCGCGCTCGTCGCGAAGCTGCGCGAGCTGCACCTCGAGATGGTCGACTCGGTCCTTCACGGTGAGGGACTCGAGCGGGTCGCGGCGATCGTCGCGCGCGCGGCCGAGGCCCCCGTCGCGATCGTCGTGCCGCGGCTCGGAGCCGCCGCGCTGGCCGGCGATGGACGACGGCCCGCTGGACGAGCTGCGCCGCTACGTCACGGATCGTGTGCGCGACCGGCCGGTCAGCGTTCCCGCGAGTGCATCGCGAGCGAGGCGCCGATCACCAGCGGCGACGAGCTCGTCGGAGCCGTGCTGCTGCTCGCCGGCGACGGCAAGCCCGCACCCGAGGCCTCGGAGTACCTGCACCTCGCGGCAGTCGCCTGCCTGACGGAGGTCGCCGTCGCCGAGGCGCGCGAAGAGGTCGAGGAGAACCTGCGCGGGTCGTTCATCGACGACCTGCGCTCGCGCCCGGACCTCGATCCCGCCGACGTCGTGCGCCGCGCCGCGCGACTCGGCTGCGACCTCTCACGCGGCGTCGTCGCGCTCTGCGCCGAGCTGTCGTCCGATCGCCCGCGGCATGTCGTCGCGACGATCGCCGGCGACTATCCGGGGGCGCTCGCGCAGCACCTCGAAGGCGGGGGAGTGCCGCGCGTCCACGCGCTGCTGCCGGCCACCGGCGGTGACGGCGCACCCGAGCAGACGCTCGCGCGTGCGAGGACGCTCGCCGAGCGGCTCGGCCGCCACGGCACCGTCGGGCTGTCGAGCTTCTACGCCGACCCCGCGGACATCGGCCGCGCGATCCAGGAGGCCGAGCTCGTGCTCGACGTGCTGCGGCGCTCGGACGGCGGGCAGCGGCGAGGGCCTGCAGGACATCGGGACCGGGACCTACCGGTTGCTGTTCCGCGTGCTCGCCTCGCATCCCGAGGAGGTGCGCTCGTTCTACGAGGACACGATCGCGCCCGTCGTGCGGTACGACGATCAGTACCGCACCGATCTCATCGGAACCCTCGAGGCCTACTTCGAGCAGAACTGCAATATGAACGCGACGGCGGCGGCGATCTATGCGCATCGGCATACGGTCGCCTATCGCCTTGATCGTGTGCGCGAGCTTTCTGGGCTTGATGCGACGCAGAGTGAGGATCGTGAGCGGCTTGGGCCTTGGGCTGAAGGCTTACCGCATCATCAGTCCGCGGCTTCCTCGCTGACTCGCCGGTCGACCTCGCGGCGGGGTGTTCGCGGATCTCGCGGCGCCTGGCGCGCCCGTCGCACCGGGGCCGTACACATGTACTGGCCCCGATCCGCCGACCACGCCATGCCATCCACGATCTCTCGCTCCAGCGGTTGGCTGGCGCCTCGTTGGAGCGCGTCGCATCTGTGATCTGGTCGCGTTTGGTCCCGCTGAGCGGGACCGATGTTGATCGGATCGTCTCGCGCGGGCTCTGACCACGCGGGCACGGAGACATCGAGAACCCGGCACGGCGCTCAACGAGGCGTCTGCCGACCAGACGGGAGCGAGAGATCGTGGATGCATGACGCCGCACGGCAACGGGGTGCTGTGCCGCAAGGCACCGCCCCCGGCAGCCGGGTGGCGTCAGGCGCCGCGAGATCCGCGACTCACTCGGCGCCGTAGACGACGGCGCCCGTCTTCGGGTCGACCGTGGAGTTGCGGGCGCGGCGGGTGACGCGGACGGTGACGGTGCCCTCGGGGACTCCGTCGGCCTGGGTGACGGCGCGGGCGTTGCCGTTGAGGCCGCCGGCGACGCGGTAGCTGAGTGTGTGCGTGCCGGGCACGGCGGAGCGTGACCGACCAGGTGAACTTGCGGATCTGCGCCGGGCTTCAGCGGACCGAGCGCCCAGGTGTTGACGTAGGCGGTGCGGCCGCCGATCGGGCCGGCGTTGATGATCCAGATCGGGCGCGCCGGGTCAGCGGCGCCGGGCACGGCGTTCGGGTTGTGAAGCCGTCGACCGTCATCGCGACGTTCGGGACCGTCTCGGTGCCCGGGTTGCGCACCGCCACCGAGAAGCGGGCGGTCTCGCCGAGGCCCTGCAGGCGCGGGAACACCGCCCTGGAGACCTGCACCTTGTAGGTCGCCGTCCGGCTCGTTCGACGTCCTGCGCTGGTCGCCACCGCATCCGGAGGCCACCGTCGCTGCAAGCAGCGCGGCTGCGATCGCCGCCCCGCGCGGCACCATACGAACCCTCGCCCTCACCGTCGGCGACGCTACCACAGGCACCGGCCCGCGACCGAGCGGGGACTGCCGCGCGCGCCCGGCCCCCGAGGGGGTTTGCGAGTAATCCGCGAGGTGACGTAGTGTTCCGGTCGCTGGGGAGGAGCACGACGTTCCCCCTGGCGTGGAGAGGGAGAGGAGGAGGACCGTGGTTCGAGGCGCCGCCGATCGCGCAACAGCCCCCGCAAGGGGGTTCTTCGAAGAGATCGGCGACATGATGATCCTGACGGGGAAGACGATCGTCTCCGCGGTCAGGCCGCCGTTCCCATATGGCGGGGAGTTCATCTCCCAGTTCCTCTTCGCGCTGCGGCTGTGCTGGTTCCCCCTGCTCATTTCCACGGTGGCGTTCGGCTATGCCGCGCCCGGCCTGCAGGCGGCGAACTTCCTCGTCCTGTTCGGAGCGCTCGATCGCCTCGGCGGCTTCTTCGTGCTCGCGTCGATCCGCGAGTTCGCACCGTTCGTGACGGCGATCGTGCTGGCGGGCGTCGCCGGAACGGCGATCACGGCGGACCTCGGCGCGCGCAAGATCCGCGAGGAGCTCGACGCGCTGCAGGTGCTCGGCGTCGACCCGATCAAGAACCTCGTCGTGCCGCGCTTCCTGGCGCTGATGCTCGTCACGGGGCTGTTCGACATCTACGCGCTGCTGTTCGGGATCTTCGGCGGGATCATGACGACGCTGGTCAACCACGCTCCGCTCGGCCCGTTCTGGGCGACCTTCTTCACGAACGCGTCGGTCACCGACCTCTGGGGCTCGGTCCTGAAGTGTCTGCTGTTCGGCGCGATCATCGCCGTCGTCTGTTGTTACAAGGGGATGACGGCGTCCGGCGGGGCCGCCGGCGTCGGCCGCGCCGTCAACCAGGCGGTCGTGATCGCGTTCCTCGGCGTGTTCGCCTTCAACTACGTCTTCACGCAGACGCTGCTCGCCACCCATCCGGAGATCAACGTCATCCGCTGAGGCGGGTGCGGCGATCATGATCGACAACTGGCTCAGCGTCCCGCGCGACTGGTTCGCCTCGTTCGGCGAGATCGCGAAGTTCGCCGGTCGCGTTCTGCGCGACGTCTACACGCTGCGGGTCCTGCGGTTCTTCGGCGAGGCGCTGCGGCAGTCCGGGATCCTGATCGTCTCGTCGACGATCGTGATCTGGGGCCTGGTCTTCATCATCGGCCTGCAATGCGGGATCGAGGGTGCGTACTTCAACCGCTCGGTCGGCACGCCCGCCTACGCGGGCGTCTTCGCCGCGTGGTGCGATCTGCGCGAGCTCGTCCCGTACGCGTTCGGCTACATGATGGCCGCGAAGGTCGGGACCGGCATCGTCGCCGAGCTCGGCTCGATGCGGATCTCCGAGGAGATCGACGCGCTCGAGGTCATGGGCTTCGACTCGATGCTGTTCCTCTGCGCGACGCGCCTGCTGGCAGCCTGGATCGTGCTGCCGTTCATGTACGTCGCTGCGGTCGGCGCCGGATTCTTCGCGAGTTACCTGGCGGTGGTGGTCCAGATCGGCGAGGTCTCGCAAGGTGGGTACTCGCTGATCTTCTGGCAATTCCAGAATCCGCCCGATCTGTTATTCAGCGGCCTGAAGGCCATGGCCATGGCGACGGTGATCGTGCTGGTGGGCTGTTACTACGGCTACACGGCGAGCGGCGGGCCGGTGGGCGTGGGAACGGCGACGGCCAAATCGATGGTGCTCAACATCGTGCTCGTGCATCTGGTCGGGATGCTCGGCACGCAGGTCTTCTGGGGCGCGAATCCGCGCGCACCGATCGGAGGATGAGTCGTGTCTGACGGACCCGAGGGATCGGACTACATGGACGAGCAGGCGGGCACTCCGAGCGAGGCCATGCCGACGAAGGACCAGACCGAAGGGCTCGACATCGCGCACCGCGCGGACGAGCGCGAGGCGGCTGCCGAGGTGGCTGCTGAAACTGGCGCGCCCACGCCCGCGGCCGCGCCAGCACCCGCGGCCGCTGCCGGCGCAGCGGTCGTGAGTGAGCCGGAGCCGCAGGGTGATGACGAGTACCACTGGCACACCGGGCTCAACCGCCCGACGGGCGTGCCGGATGCGGTCGAGTTCATCGAGGTGCACAAGGCCTTCGGCCGCAACAAGATCCTGCGCGGGCTCAACATGGGCCTGCCCGAGGGCAAGATCTCGATGATCCTCGGACCGTCGGGCACCGGTAAGTCGGTGTGCATCAAGCACATGGTCGGCCTGCTCTACCCGGACGACGGCGACGTCGTCGTCCACGGCGAGTCGGTGCCGTCGATGCGCGACACGGAACTCTTCGAGATGCGCAAGAAGTTCGGCGTCCTGTTCCAGGACGGCGCGCTCTTCGGCTCGATGAACCTGCTGGACAACGTGGCCTTCCCGCTGCGCCAGCACACGGACAAGGGCGAGGACGAGATCCTCGACATCGTCGGCCGGCGCCTCGCGGAGGTCGGTCTCGGGGAAGCCGGCGACAAGTTCCCGAACGAGCTCTCGGGCGGCATGCGCAAGCGTGCCGGCTTCGCCCGTGCGCTCGTGCTCGACCCGGACATCGTCCTCTTCGATGAGCCGGACTCGGGGCTGGACCCGGTTCGCACGGCACTCCTGTGCGAGCTGATCCAGGAGATCCACGAGGAGAACGGCGGGGCCTACACCGTCATCACGCACGACATCATGAGCGCCCGCCGCGTCGCCGAGTACATCGCGGTGCTGTGGCGGGGACGGATCGTCGAGGCGGGCCCGGCGGAGGAGTTGTTCAACTCCGACAACGCCTTCGTCCGGCAGTTCCTCTCCGGCGCGGCCCAAGGCCCACTCGGCATGGAGTGACCGCGCAGACCGACCGAGCCTGACGATTCACCTGCACACGACATCCAGCTCGTCTCCCGCACAGGGGGGCGCCGCATGACCGCTTCCCGCGCGGTTGTCATCGGGCTGCTCGCGCTCGCCGTCGCGCTGCTCGCGTACGTGCTGCTTGGCGGGAACGGTCAGCACACCTACCGGCTCACGTTCGAGACGGCCGGACAGCTCGTGAAGGACAACGACGTCCAGGTCGGCGGCCGGCGGATCGGCTCGGTCAAGAAGATCGAGCTCGATGACAACAACCAGGTGCAGATCACGATCGCCGTCAAGGAGCCCTACGCGCCGCTCCACGCGGGTACGACCGCGGTGATCCGCCAGACGTCGCTGACCGGCGTCGCGAACCGCTACATCGCGCTGTCGCCGGCCCCGGACACCAATCCCCAGCTCCAGGACGACGCGCTGATCCCGGCGAACAAGACGACGACCGCCGTCGATCTCGACCAGCTCTTCGACACGCTCAACCCGAAGACCGCGAAGGGCCTGCAGGACACGATCCGCGGGTTCGGTGACTGGTACGCGGGCGTGGGGCCGGAGAGCAACAAGGTCGCCAAGTACTTCGCGCCGTCACTGCAGGCGCTGCGCGGCGTCGTCGAGAAGGTCTCGGCGGACCGCCCGGCGCTCGAGGCGCTCGTGCAGGACACGTCGGTGGTCGTCAAGACGCTCGGCGATCGCGCGCCGACGCTGACCGACCTCGTGACGAACACGAACACGAGCCTCGGCGCGATCGCGTCCGAGAACCAGAGCCTCGCGCAGGCGCTGGACTACCTGCCGCAGACGCTGCGCCGTGCCAGCACGACGTTCGTCAATCTGCGCGCGACGATGGACGACCTCGACAAGCTCGTCGCGGTCTCGAAGCCGCAGTCGAAGAACCTCGCGCCGTTCCTGGCCAAGCTCGAGCCGCTCCTGACAGAGGCCACGCCGACGGTCAACCAGCTCGCCAGGCTCGTGAAGCAGCCGGGCGCGACGAACGACTTCACCGATCTGCTGACGGACTCGCCCGCGCTCGCCAGCGAGGCGTCCAAGACCTTCCCGGCGTCCGTCAAGGCGCTCAAGCAGGGGACGCCGGACCTGTCGTTCATCCGGCCCTACACACCGGACCTGATCGGTTGGTTCCGCGACTTCGGCCAGAGCGCGGCCAACTACGACGCGAACGGCCACTACGCGCGCATCGGGGCACTCTTCAACGCCTTCAGCTACGACCAGTCCACGAACCTTCTGAACCCGGTCACGCCGGCCCAGCGCGTTCCCGGCGTGCCGACCTCTCCGACCGCCGTGGCCCGCTGCCCCGGCGGCGCCTCGCAGGCACCGGCCGACGGCAGCGCGCCCTGGCGCGACGTCAGCGGCCGGCTCGACTGTGACCCCTCGATCCTGCCCCCCGGCCCGTGAAGCGCCTGTTCGCCATCGCCGCAGTCCTGCTCGCCGGCATCGCGCTGGTCGTGTTCGCGACGGGCTCCAGCAGTGACAGCGGCGGCTACAAGGTGCGCGCGATCTTCGACAGCGCCGCATTCATGATCCCGGGCATGGACGTGAAGATCGGCGGCGTCGTCGTCGGCGGCATCTCCGCGATCGATCTGACGGACGACAAGAAGGCAGCCGTCGTCCTCAACATCACCAACAGCAACTACCACGACTTCCGCAAGGACGCCTTCTGCACGATCCGGCCGCAGTCGCTGATCGGCGAGCGCTACGTCGAATGCGATCCGACGCAGCCGCAGATCGCGGGCAGCCCGAAGGCGCCGCTGCTGTCCCAGATCCAGGACGGCCCCGGATCGGGCGAGTACCTGCTGCCCTCGACGAACACGGCGCGCTCGGTCGACCTGGACCTGATCAACAACATCATGCGGCTGCCGTTCCGCCAGCGCTTCACGATCTTCCTCAACGAGTTCGGCACCGGCCTCGCCGGCAACGGCGCGGAGCTGCAGGCGGCACTGCGCAAGTCCAACCCGGCGCTGCGCCAGTTCGACAACGTGCTCGCGATCCTCGCCTCGCAGAACAAGACGCTGGCGCAGCTCGCCGTCGACGGCGACAAGGCGCTGGCGCCGTTGGCACGCGAGCGCCGCAGCGTCGCGGGCTTCATCAACTCGTCGGCGAAGACCGCGAGCGCGACGGCCTCGCGCAGCGCCGCGCTCGAGGAGAACTTCACGCTGCTGCCGCAGTTCCTGCGCGAGCTCGTGCCGACGCTCAACAGCCTCTCGAACTTCTCCACGCAGGCGCTGCCGGTGGCCCAGGACCTCGGCGGCGCGGCGTCCAGCATCAACACCTTCGTGACCGGCACGCCGGAGTTCGCGGCGGGCGGGGCGAAGGCACTGACGACGCTCGGCGACACGACCGACGCGGCCGGTCCCGGCGCTCGAGAAGTCGCTGCCGCTGGTGCAGAACCTCGGCTCGCTCGCGAGCCAGGCGAAGCCGCTCGCCACGAACCTCTCGGCGCTGCTGCGCTCGTTCAAGTACGAGGGCGGCATCAACCGCCTGCTCGACGTCGTCTTCTACCTCGCCGGCTCGGCGAACGGCTACGACAAGTACGGCCACTACGTGCGCACGCGCCTCGTGCTCACGTCCTGCACGACGTACGCGACGCAGAACCAGCTCAGCTGTACCGCGAACTTCCGCAAGGACTTCGGCGGCGTGACGACCCCGGCGCTGCCGACAAGCGGCGGCAGCCCGTCGGCGACGAGCACCGCGAACACGTCGCAGCTCGCAGATCTCGCAGGCACAGGCCGAGGCGATCGCGACGAAGGCGGCCCGCAGCAGGATCAAGCTGCCCGGGACGCTGCTGCCCGGTGACACGGGGGTCCGCCGCGGCGCCGGCGCCGCTCCCTCCGCCGGCTCGACGTCATCCAAGGCTGCGCCGGACGCCAAGTCCGCCCAGTCCCTCCTCGACTACCTCCTCGGTCAATGAGACGGCGCGGCGGAGGCTCCATCGCGGCCAACCCGGTGCTCATCGGGGCGGTCACCGTGCTCGTCGTGATCGTCGCCGTGTACCTCGCGTACAACGCGAACTCCGGCCTGCCGTTCGTGCCGACGTACGACCTCAAGGTCGAGGTGCCGAACGCCGCGGGCCTGGTCAACGGCAACGAGGTGCGCGTCGGCGGCACGCGCGTGGGAACGGTCTCGTGCATCGAGCCGCAGACGCGCCCCAACGGTGAGGTCACCGCGGTGCTGTGCCTGAAGCTCGAGCCCGTCGTCCAGCCGCTGCCGGTCGACACCCTCGTCAAGATCCGACCACGCTCGGTGCTCGGCCTGAAGTACGTCCAGCTGACGCGTGGCACGTCCGACGAGGGGCTCGCCGCGAACTCGACGATCCCGCTGAAGCAGGCACTTCCCAAACCCGTCGAGCTGGACCAGTTCTTCAACATGTTCGGAACGCGGACGCGGCGCGCGATCCAGTCGAACCTCGACCTCGTTCGGCAGTGGCTTCAGCGGCCGTGGCGCCGACCTGAACTTCACGATCCGTGACCTGCGCCCGCTGCTCAACGACCTCGAGCCCGTGATGCGCAACCTCTCGAGCTCCAAGACGGACCTGCGCGGGTTCTGGGACGGGCTGGCGCAGAGCGCCGCCGCCGTCGCCCCGGTCGCGGAGATCCAGGGCCAGATGTACGTCAATCTCAATAAGACGTTCAGCGCGCTGGCGGACGTCGCGTTCCCGTCGATCCAGGACACGATCAGCGGAGGGCCCGCCGACGCTGAAGGTCGGCATCCGCGACTTCCCCGCGATCACCGGCTTGCTGAACAGCAGCGCCGCCCTGTTCCACGACTTCCAGCCCGGCTTCAAGGCGTTCGCCGCGGCGTCGCCCGACCTCGCCTCGGCGGTCACGGTCGGGACGCCCGCGCTCGAGCAGTCGCCGGCCTTCAACGCGCGCCTGACGACGACGTTCAAGGCACTCGAGACGTTCGGCACCGACCCGATCGTCAAGCTCGGCGTCCAGAACCTCGCGTCGACCGTGTCGATCCTGAACCCGCTCGTCTCGTACGTCGACGCCGGCGCAGGTCAGCTGCAACTACATCGGCCTGTTCTTCCACAACCTCTCGAGCGCGCTCAGTGAGGGCGGCACGAACGGCCAGACGCTGCGCGTCGCGATCGTCGCGGCGCCGGGCGGCCAGCCGGTGCCCAACCAGCCGAACATCGACAACACGCTGCTCGCCCCGAACAACGAGGGCGGCCCGTCGTCGGCGCCGGCGAACGGCCCCGCCGGGCCCGGGTTACGACACCACGAACTTCCTCCACTCCAACCCGTTCCCGTACACCGCCGCGCCCGGCCAGCCGAAGATGTGCGCGGCCGGCAACGAGCAGTTCGTCGTCGGCAAGACGACGATCGGCAACGTCCCGGGCCAGAAGCCGACCACGCTGCACTACAGCACGAGGCCGACCCCGTAATGGCGTTCGGCCGCACACCCAAGAGCGAGCGCCCGCGCACCCTGCGCAAGGACCGCACGGGCCGCAACCCGGTCACCGTCGGCATTCTCGTGCTGATCGGCGTGATCGCTGATCTCGTACTTCGGGTTCACGAAGGACCTGCCGTTCCATCGCGGCTTCGAGTTCAAGGCGGTCTTCCCGTCGGCGAACTCGATCCGGCTGAACTCCCCGGTCCGGATCGCGGGCGTCAACGTCGGCGTCGTCAAGAAGGTCGAGGGCCAGCCCGGAACCAACAACGCCGTCATCACGATGGAGATGAAGAAGACGGGACTGCCGATCCACAAGGACGCCGAGCTGAAGATCCAGCCGCGCATCTTCCTCGAGGGCAACTTCTTCGTGAACCTGCGAGCCGGGCACGCCGTCGGCGCCGACGATCTCCGACGGCGACACGATCCCCGTCGACCAGACGGCGATCCCGGTGCAGTTCGACCAGGTGCTGACGGCGCTCCAGCAGGACACGCGGCGCGGCCTGCAGACGACGCTGCGAGCAGTTCGGCGCGGCGCTGAACGCCAAGCCGACCGCCGCTCGAGAACGCCGACCAGCCGATCTACTGCAGGACAAGACCGCCGCGCAGGCGCTGAACTCGGCGATCGTTCAAGGGCGTCCCCGCGCTGCGCGACTCGGCGATCGTCGACACGGCGCTGCAGGGCCTCGAGCTCGGCGACCTGACCGAGCCTCGTGCGCGGCCTCGGGCAGCATCGGCACGAAGCTGGCCCCGCGCGAGCGGCAGCTCGGTGAGCTGGTCGAGAACTTCAACACGACGATGGCCGCGCTGGCGAGCGAGCAGGCGCCGCTGAAGGAGGCTGTCGCCGCTGCTCGGACCGACCGTGAAGAACACGTACGAGTCGCTCGGCATCGCTCGACGCCGCGCTGCCGAGCATCCGCGCGTTCGCGCTCAACCTGATCCCCGGTGTCGAGCAGACGCAGCCGACGATCGACGCGGTCACGCCGTGGATCGCGCCGACGCGCAAGCTCGTCTCGCAGGAGCAGCTGGGCGGGCTGCTCGACAACCTGCAGCCGGCGACGGCGTCGCTCGCGAAGCTGACGGCGACGACGATCCCGCTGCTGCAGCAGGGCGGCCTGCTGGCCCGCTGCTTCAGCGACGTGATCCTGCCGGTCGGCGACGTCAAGCTCGACGACGGCCAGTTCTCCTCAGGCAAGCCGAACTACCAGGAGTTCTGGTACGCGATGACGGCCCAGGCGGGAGAGGGCCAGAACATCGACGGCAACGGCCGCTACATCCGCGCGCAGGCCGGTGGCGGCGCCAGCCCGATCGGCCTCCAGGGCGGGACGCTGACCGGCGGCCAGCCGCTCTACGGCAACAGCCTCAGCCAGGCGCTCGGCACGAAGCCGGCGTGGCCCGGCCCGAAGTCGCTCCCGCCGCAGAAGCTCGACCAGCCCTGTTACAAGCAGGCGCTCCCCGACTTCGCCAATACCCCTGTCGGCCCTCCGGACGCGGTGAAGTGATGCGCGCATGAGGCGAGCGATCCAGAAACACCTGCGGGACTTCCTTGCGATCGTCGCGATCGCGGTCGTCGCGATCCTGGTCGGCGGGTACATCCTCTCCAACCAGCGCTTCTACGCGCCGGCGTGGGTGCCGCTGATCGGCAGTGACTTCGTCGACTACCAGGCGCAGATGGCGACGGCGCAGGCGTTCACGGCCGGCCAGGGCCAGACCGTGATGATCGCCGGCGTCCCCGTCGGCGAGATCGGCAAGGTGACGCTGAAGGACGGGCGCGCGCTGATCACGATGAAGATGAAGCGCAAGTACACGCCGATCTACAAGGACGCGACCGTGCTCTCGCGTCCGAAGACCGGCCTGAACGACATGACGCTCGAGCTGGACCCCGGCAATCCGACCGCCGGGAAGCTGGCGGCGGGCGGCATCATCCCGATCTCGCAGACGCTGCCGAACGTCAATCCCGACGAGTTCCTCGCCGGGCTCGACATCGAGACGCGCAACTACCTGCAGCTGCTGATCGGCGGCGCTGCGCAGGGCCTCGACGGGAACGCCGCGAACCTCTCCGCGACGCTGAAGCGCTTCGATCCGCTCGCGCGTCACACCGCGAAGATCACGCGGCTGCTCGTCAAGCGCCAGCGAGTACATCAAGCACTCGATCCACAACTTCCGCCTGCTCGCCGGTGCGCTCGGCGACAAGGACACGCAGCTCGCCGAGTTCGTCGACTCCTCGAACGAGGTCTTCAAGGCGTTCGCCAACACGCAGGACGGCCTGCGCGCGACGATTCGCGAGCTGCCCGCTGCGCTGGCGGCGACGAACAACGCGGCGACGAAGTCCCAGGAGCTGACGTCGGTCCTCGGCCCGGCGCTCGCGTCGCTGCAGCCGACGGCCAAGGGTCTGGCGCCCGCGCTCGAGGCCTTCCAGGACTTCGCCACCGAGACCAAGCCGGTGATCGAGAACCAGCTCGGCCCGTTCACGGTCACCGCACAGCCCCCGGCCGCCGCACTGCGGCCCGCCGCCGCCGACCTCGCCGCCACGCAGCCGGCGCTGGCCGAGAGCTTCGGCGTCCTCAACGACCTCTTCAACGGGATCGCGTACAACCCGCCGGGCAAGCAGGAGGGCTACCTCTACTGGCTCGCATGGGCCAACCACATGGCCGCGTCGATGATCAGTTCGCAGGACGCACACGGCCCGACGCGGCGCGGCGTGCTGCTCGGCTCGTGTGACTCACTGCGCGTGTTCGAGGCGGTCGGCAAGGCCAACGCGATCCTCGGGACGCTCGTCACGCTCGTCAACGCGCCCTCGTTCGCATCGGTCTGCGGTGCCAAGGCGGCTGCCGCCGGCACCGCGAGCGCCAGCGCCGTCCTCCGTCAGGGCTCCAAGCAGGGCGACCCGATCCAGCGCGCGGTTCTGAAGGCCATGGGCGAGGAGCCCCCGGCCATCGAGCCCGCGTCCACCTCCACCACGGCCACGACCTCGGCGGCGGGCCGGTAGGAGGCGAGCGCGAATGCAGAAGCAAGCCCCAAGTTTCGGTCGGATCATGGTGATGGTGCTGTTCGCACTGTCGTGCTTCGGGCTGCTGCTGTTCCTCTGGGTCGCATTCGGCGGCTCGACCCCGCTGCGTGCCAAGGGCTACCGCTACACGATCCAGTTCCGCGAGGCCGGGCAGCTCGCCCAGGAGTCCGACGTGCGGATCTCGGGTGTCCCCGTCGGCAAGGTGAAGTCGATCGTCGCCAACCCGAAGACGGGCTACTCCGACGTCGTCGTGCAGGTCAACGCGAAGTACGCACCGGTGAGGACCGACTCGCGCGTGACGCTGCGCCAGAAGACGCTGCTCGGTGAGACGTACGTCGAGATCACGCCCGGCAATCCGGGAAGCCCGCGCGATCCCCGACAACGGCAAGCTGCCCGTCCAGAACATCAAGCCGACCGTCGAGCTCGACGAGATCATCCAATCGTTCGACGCCCGCACGCGCGCGGCATTCGAGACCTGGCAGCAGGACCTCGCGATCGGCAGTGCCGGCCGCGGCCAGGACATCAACGACTTCTTCGCGCAGCTGCCGCCGCTCGTCGAGCAGTCGACGAAGCTGCTCTCGGTCCTGAACGACAACCAGGCCGGGCTGAGCTCGCTCGTCTCGAACACCGGCAAGGTCTTCAATGCCCTCAGCGTGCGCACGGACCAGCTCCAGGGCCTGATCAAGAACACCAACACCGTCTTCCAGACGACCGCCGAGCGCAACCAGCAGCTCGCGCAGACGTTCGTCGCGTTCCCGACGTTCGAGCGCGAGTCGCGCCTGCTGATCGCACGGACCGCGCAGTTCGCCAAGACGACGAACCCGCTGATCGAAGAGCTGACGCCGGTCGCCAAGCAGCTCGGTCCGACGATGCAGGCGCTGCAGGGCTTCGCGCCCGAGCTGAACAACCTGATGCAGGGCCTGGGCCCGATGCAGGACGCGTCCGTGAAGGGCCTGCCGGCGGTCAACAGTTTCCTCAAGGACGCGACGCCGTTCTTCGGCGCGCTGTCGCCGGCGCTCACCGAGCTGAACCCGCTGCTGCAGTTCGTCGGGGCCTACCCGGGCGAGCTGACGGCGTTCTTCGCGAACGTCACCGCAGCGAGCCAGGCGCGCACGAACCTCAGCGGCGTCACGACCAACTACGTGCGGACGATGACCCCGCTGAGCCCGGAGGGCCTGGCGGCGTATCCGACCCGGATCAAGTCGAACCGCAACACGCCGTACGACTTCCCGCGTGCGCTCATCAACGGTCTCCCGGGTGCCAACGTCCCGGTCTACAACAGCCTCGGCTGCACGTCGGGCCCGTCGCCGCAGCTGGCGCCGGACACCGCATCGGTGATCGGGACGCCGACGACGAACCGGATCCTCAAGTACGGCTTCGGCGGCAACCCGACGAACGTGCCCGCCCCGCTCTGTCCGCAGCAGGGCAAGTCGAACGCCGGGAACGGCGCCAAGCAGTTCCCGCAGGTCGTGCCCGGCGCCGACCCGCCGAAGCCGACCTTCGGCGGGTGACGCGCGGCCGGCGGGTGCGCCGGTACCGTTCCGCGCGATGCTGACGCGGCTGCTCGCAGGCCTGATGGGCCTGGCCGCGCGACGGCCGCTGGCCGTCGCGGGGACCGTTCTCGTGCTGGCCGCCGCCGGTGCGGTGCTCTCCATGGGCCTGGAGCCGCGCGCGGACACCGACACGCTCGTGGGCCGCTCGACCGACGGCTACACGGCGACGCAGGACCTGCACCGCACATTCGGTGACGACGCCGTCTACGTCGCGGTGCAGGAGCCCGTGTCGCGGGTCGTGCTGACCGAGGACCTGAACAGCGTCCTGGGCCTCGAAGGCTGCCTGTCCGGGAACGTGCCGGCAGGGCGCGCTCCACGGGGCGGCCCGGGCGGTCCGTGCGCACGACTGGCGGCGACCAGGCCCGCCAAGGTCGTGTTCGGCCCGGGGACGTTCCTCAACGAGGCCGTCCTGCAGATCTCCGATCAGTTCAACGCCGCCAACACGCGCCAGCAGCGCCAGGCCGAGAGCGCCGCCGAAGCCGCCTACAAGCTCGCGCGTGCGCAGGGCAGGTCCGTCACCGAATCGCGCGCCTACGCCGCGCAGGCCAAGCAGCTCGTCACGGCGCAGTTCTACCGCGACATCCTGCTGCTCGCGACGAAATACGGGTTGTCCGCTCCGCCGAGCCTGACGGACCCGCGCTTCATCTCGCGGCTCGTGTTCGACAGCCGTCGCGGCGTCGACACGCCGAAGGCGCGGTTCGCGTCGATCTTCCCCGGCCGTGAGGGCGCGCTGATCCAGGTGCGGTTGCGCGACGGGCTCAGCGAGCAGCAGCGCAAGCGCGCGATCGAGGACATCCGCGACGCGACCCGGATGTCGCAATGGCGCCTGTCCGCAGGGACCTACGCCGTCACGGGTGCGCCGGTCGTCGTCGAGCAGCTCTCAGACTCGATCTCGCACTCGACGATCGTCCTGCTGCTCGGTGCCGTGCTCGTGATGGCGCTCACGCTGCTGCTCGTGTTCCGCGCGCGCCTGCGCCTGCTGCCGCTGCTCGTCGCGCTCTGCGCGACCGCGATCACCTTCGGTGTGACGTCGCTGCTGGGCGTCCCGCTGACGATGGCGTCGATCGCGGTGATCCCGATCCTGATCGGCCTGGCGGTCGACTACGCGATTCAGCTCCAATCGCGGCTGCAGGAGCGCGAGGGCCCGCTCGAGCAGGCCGTCGAGCAGGTCGCACGCGAAGGCGCACCGACGATCGTGATCGCCGCCTGCGCGACGGCCGCGGGCTTCCTCGTGCTGGCATTGTCGCCGGTGCCGATGGTGCGCGGCTTCGGCCTGCTGCTCGTCGCCGGCATCGCCGTCGCGCTGCTCTGCGCGTTGACGCTCGGCGTCGCGGCGCAGTCCTGGCGCGCACGCTCAGACCCGGGTGATGCCGTTCCAGCCGACCGAGCCACCACGCGAGCAGCGGGCGGCGTGGCGGCGGCCTGGCGCGGCGCCGGCGAGATCGTCACGTCATCGCGCCCGTGGCGCGGCGGGGGCCGCCTGCTGCGCGGGGCGCGCCGCCGCGTCCTCACCGCCGCGGTCGCGCGTCCCGGCCGCGTGCTCGCGATCGCCGCGCTGATCGCCGTCGCCGGCTGGGGGCTGCAGAGCTTTACGCGCGTGGAGTCCGACGTGCAGAAGCTCGTCCCGCAGCAGCTGTCGGCGCTGCGCGACCTGCGGGAGCTGCAGCGGATCAGCGGCGTCGGCGGCGAGGTCAACGTGCTCGTCGAGGGCCGCCGCGTGACCGACCCGGCCGTCGTCGCGTGGATGACCCGCTACCAGGCGCGGATCCTGAAGAAGCTGCACTACGACTCGCGTCGCGGCTGCGGGCGATCGGACATCTGCCCTGCCTTCTCGCTGCCCGATCTGTTCACGACCGAGGCGTCGCTGTCCTCTCGGGCCCGCGTGGAAGGGCTGCTCGACGCCGTGCCGCGGTACTTCTCCCAGACCGTGATCACGCCGGACCGGCGCACGGCGACGCTGGCGTTCGGGCTCAAGCTGATGCCGCTCGAGCGGCAGTACGACGTCCTGCGCACGATGCAGCGCGAGCTTGACCCGCCGGCCGGCGTGACGGCCCGCCTCGCCGGCCTGCCGGTGCTCGCGGCGCAGGCGAACGAGCGGATCGCCTCACCGTGGCGACGCCTGGCGACGCTGCTGGCCGGCCTGCTCGCGGTCGCGGTCGTGCTGCTGGTGGCGCTGCGCAGCGCCCGTCGCGCGCTCGTGCCGCTGATTCCGATCGCGCTCGCGACCGGCTGGTCGGCGTTCGTCGTGTTCCTCACCCGGATCCCGCTGAACCCGCTGTCGATCATGCTCTCCGCGCTCGTGATCGCGATCGCGACGGAGTTCAGCGTGCTGCTGAGCGAACGCTTCCTGGCCGAGCGCCGCGCCGGGCTCGAGCTGTCCGACGCGCTTGCGGCGACCTATCGGTCGACCGGTGCCGCCGTGCTGGCGTCCGGCATGACGGCGATCGCCGGCTTCGGCGTGCTCGTGCTCTCCGACATCCGCATGCTGCGCGACTTCGGCGCGGTGACCGTGATCGACCTGGCGGTGGCGCTGGTGGGCGTGCTGATCGTCCTTCCGGCCGTGCTCGTGCTCGCCGAGCGCGGCGCGCTCGTCCCGGGGCGCGCGCGCCTGCGTCGCCGCGGCACGGCCACGCAGGCGCCGGCAACGTGATCGGCTGCCGGTGACCCCGGGCGAGCGCCCGCCGACGTTCGGGACGCGGCTTCCGCGGACGATCGCGATGATCGCCGCGTTCGCGCTGCTCGTCGTCGTCGCGCTGAACACGCTGAGCACGCCGGGCGGGTCGTCGAGCGGGCCCGCTGTGGGGGATCCGATGCCGGCCTTCGCGGCGCCGCTGGCGGCGTCCGGCGTCACCGGGGACGTCAACGTCGCGACGCGCGCCGGGCAGGGCGCTGCGGGCGCCAAGCCCGCCTGCGAGGTGCGCGGGGCCGGCGTCCTGACATCGTGTGAGCTCGTGCGCGGAGCGCCGGCGGCGCTCGCGTTCTTCGTCCCGGGGCGCGATCGCTGCGTCGACGAGCTCGACACGCTGCAGCAGGCGTCGCGCGCCGTGCCCGGCGTGCACGTCGCCGCAGTCGCGCTGCGCGGCAACCGGCAGGACCTCGTCTCACTGGTCCGTGACCATCGCTGGGGCTTCCCGGTCGCCTACGATCGCGACGCGGTGCTCGCGAACCTCTACGGCGTGGCGGTCTGCCCGCAGATCACCTTCCTGCACCCTGGCGGGCGTGTCGAGGGGACGACCGTCGGCGAGCTCGACCTGGCCACGCTCACGGCCCGCCTGCGCGCGCTCGAGCGCCCCGTGAGCGCGGGGTCGGCGACCACGGGTGGCGCGTGAGCGACGAGGCCACGATCGACGAGGGGGAGGTCGGCGGCGGACCTGCAGTCCGAGTTCCCCGAGCTGCGGGTGCAGTCCTGCGAGGTCGCGGCGCCCGCCGCCCGCTCGACCGACCCGGGCACGATCGACCGGCTCGCGCTGCTCGCGTCGCGGATGCGCGGTGGACGCGCCGTCGAGCTGCGCCGTGAGCCCGTCCCTGCCGCCTACCGCGTCTTCTATCGCCACATCGGCATCGACCCCGACAGCACCCGCACCCCGGTGGAGGAGGCGGCGCTGGCGCGGCTCGTCGAGGGCGGCCATCGCAGCCGCGGGCCACTCGCGGATGCGCTGCTGCTGTCCGTGCTCGACACGGGCGTGCTCGTCAACGCGTTCGACGCCGATGCCGTCGACGGCGTTCCCGGCCTGCGCGCCGCCGCGGCGCAGGAGCGCCTGGGGGACGGGGAGCCGGCGCGCGTGCTGCGCACCGGCCGGCTCGTCCTGGCCGACGGGCAGCGCGCGCTCGCCGAGCTGTTCGGCGACCTCGCGCCGGCTGTCCTGCCGGGCAGGCGCACGACGCGGCTGCGGCTCGTCGCGGTGCGGATTCCCGGAGTCCCGTCGATCCACGTCGAGGAGGCGCTGTGGACGTGCCAGGAGTCCCTCGCCGCCGGTCTGGCGGAGTAGACTGCGGCGCAGGAGAGAGGTGCCATGACCCTGCTCGACGCCCCACCGCGGCACGCCGCGGCTGCAGTCAGCGGCGAAGCGACCGACGAGGCCGCGGCGCGACGGCTCCTGCGCGCGCAGATCAGCCGGCTCGAGCTGCGCCTGTCAGCCGCCGTCGTGGACTCGATGCCCGACGGCGGGATCGACACCGCCGTCCCGGTGCTGCGCGGGCCCCGCATCCTCAGCCTCGGCGAGCTCGAGCGGTTGCGTGACGCGCTCGCCGACAGGGTCGCCGAAGCCCGTGCTCTGCTCGAGGAGCGCGAACGCCGCCGCGAGGACGCGCGCCTGCGGCTGGAGCAGATGCTGCTCGAGCCCGGGCGCTACCGCAACATGCGCATCAGCCGGCACGAGCTGGGGGAGAGCGGCTGCGGCGTCTGGCAGGTCCGTCCACGCGTCGGGGTGCTCGGCAGGCTGATGGGCTGGTGGCAGGTCAAGCTCTCGTCGGGCTGCCCGTTAGCCACCTGACAGCCTGATGGGACGGCGCAGCCGCAAGCGTGGAGTGCTCTCCGCGCCGATCGACCGGGCGGGCTCGGGCGACGACGCGCCGGCCGCCGCACGCCGTCCGGCGCGCCACCCCACGGGGCACCGCGCGCGGCTCGACGACGCCCCGCGGCCGCCGTGGCATCCCGTCCCGCTGACCGAGCTGAGCATCCTCGTCGGGATGGTCGTGCTGGCTGTCGCGTTCCTCGGTGGCGGCCCGCGCCTGCTGCTCGTTGCCTTCGGCCTCGTGCTGGTCCTGCTCGCGACGGGTGAGCTGGCGATGCGCGAGCACCTCGCCGGATACCGCTCACACTCCGCGCTGCTGGCGGGCGTCGCCGCACTGGTCGTGGCCGTTCCGCTGGCGGCGTTCGTGCGCCCGCCGAAGGCCGTCGTCCTGGTATCCGCGGCTGTCGTGTTCCTGCTGACCCTGCAGGCGCTGCGCGAGCTTTTCCGCCGTCGTTCGGGTGGAACGAGCTGGCGTGCGTGACCGCCGCCGCCCGATCGTGTTGCATTCCACTCCGTGACCGACGAACCACACAGTGATCCCGCCGGCTTCGGCGATCCGGCGCCCGCACCGCCGGCGCAGCCGCGCATGCGGATCACAGGGCTGCATCACGCGACGCTGATCAGCGCCGACCTCGAGCGCACGACGGCCTTCTACCGCGACCTGCTCGGGCTTGCGCTCTGGCGCGAGGGCTCCAACGACGACGACCCGGGCGCGCGGCACTTCTGGTTCTCCGCCGACGCGAGTGGTGCGCCGGGGACGATCATCTCGTTCCTCGAGTACGGGCAGATGGACGCCGGAGTCCAGGGGACCGGCGCGACGCATCACCTGGCGCTCGCCGTCGCGTCGGCCGACGAGGTCGCCGCATGGCGCGACTACCTGCGCTCACGTGATGTGCCGACGACCGAGGTGTTCGAGCGCGGCGGCCTCGCGTCGGTCTACCTGCGCGACCCCGACGGGCACATCCTCGAGATCTGCGCGGCGGCCTGAGCCCGGGCTGTACCCGAACTCAGGCCGCTCGAGCGCGGACCCTCCTCCTCAGGCAGCTGCGACGGCCAGCGCGGCAACGCGCGCGGGAGTCTCAGCGCCTGCCTGCGATGCGAGCAGCGTGGCGGCGGCCTGGCGCTGACGCTCAGTCATCGAGCCGACCGTCTTGCTCTCCGAAAGCGGGATCGACTGCAGGAATCGCCGGCAGCGCGTATGGCCCCAGCGACGCTGACTCGTCAGCAGGTCGGCGACGGTCATCGACTCTGCTTCCCATGGTGCGTCGAGGATGATGTCCGCGGCGCTGAGCTCCCCGGCAGCGACGGCGCGCTTCAGGGCCGCGCGGGCAAGCCGCACGGCATTTGCGCGTTCGAGCGCCTGGAGGTGTTGCGGCGCAGAGGACATCCTCGCTGTTTGAATCATCGGTTCTCCCGTCCGCCCCTGCCGGGCGGATCTCCTTGTTCATTGGACTGGTGAATGCCGCGTGCGGCATGCATGCCCGGGGTTCCCTCCGACGGAACGACTGGACGACGGCTCGATGGCGTTGTCCGACCTTGCCACTGAACCGGTCCCTGCTCCCTCTCCCGGGCGCCGCACCGGCGCAGTCGGCAAACTACGAAAGAGGTGACCGGAAGGTCAACGGGGTTTCAACGGAATCGCCGCTCAGAGCGTCCGTTTCGTGATCGGCTCGGGGGGCGAACGAAGGTCCGCCCGGCAGTCCTTTGGACCGCCGAACGGCCCAGGATCAGTGCAGTTCGCCAGGTCCCGGAAGCGGCCCGTGCTCAGCTTCGAAGCTCTTCTTGACCATTCGGAAGGCCTCGAGCGAACGGTCGATCGTCGCGCGATCGTGGGTCGCCATGACGCTCGTGCGCAGCAGCGCACCGCCCGGCGGGACTGCGGGGTGCAGCGCGGTGTTGACGAAGACGCCGGCATCGAACAGCGCGCGCCACAGCAGCACCGCCTTCCAGTCGTCGCCGACGAGGATCGGGACGATCGGCGTGACGATCGCCCCGTCGCGCACACCGGGGGCGTCGAGCTGCGCCGTGGGCGACTTCAGCTGCTGGGGGCGGACGACCGCGAAGCCGAGGTCCTCGAGGCCGTCGCGCAATGCCCATGCGTTGTCGAGCACCGCGGTGAGCAGCCCCGTGCCCTCGTCCGAGCGGATGACGCGCAGCGCGGCGAGCGTCGCGCCGACCGCCGCGGGGACCGACGAGGCGGTGAAGAGGTAGGCGCGCGACTGCACGCGCAGGAAGTCGATGACGTCGGCCGGGCCGGCGACGAAGCCGCCGCACGCGGCCAGCGACTTGCTGAAGGTGCCGACGCGCAGGTCGACGCGATCCTCGACGCCGAGCAGCTCGGCGGTCCCGGCCCCGCGCCGGCCCAGGACACCTGCACCGTGTGCCTCGTCGACCATCAGGCGTGCGCCGAAGCGCTCGGACAGGTCGCAGATCTCCGGCAGCGGGGCGAGGTCGCCCTCCATCGAGAAGACGCCGTCGACGACGGTGAGCACGCCGCCGCCATCGCCGGTCGCGCGCTCGAGCGCCCGCTCCAGCTTGTCCATCCGGTTGTGGCGGAACGCGCGCAGCTTGGCGCGCGAGAGCAGGCAGCCGTCGAGGATCGAGGCGTGGTCGCCCGAGTCGGCGACGACCGTGTCGCCGGGGCCGAGGATCGTCCCGAGCGCGCCGAGGTTCGCCTGGTGGCCGGTGCTGAAGACGAGTGCGTCGTCGGTGCCCATCCACTCGGCGATCTCGCGCTCGAGCTCCAGATGCAGCGGGATCGTGCCGTTCAGCAGCCGCGAGCCGGTCAGGCCCGTCCCGTAGGTCATCAGCGCGTCCTGCGCCCCCTGGACGACGCGCTCGTCGGCGGTCAGGCCCAGG
Organism: uncultured Actinomycetes bacterium; assembly: GCA_963821685.1. GTDB lineage: Bacteria > Actinomycetota > Thermoleophilia > Solirubrobacterales > Solirubrobacteraceae > F1-60-MAGs163. The sequence continues at coordinate 96,952 of CAWGEW010000004.1, forward strand.
TAGTTGTTCGAGCCGAGCATGATCCGCGCGGCGCCCTCCATCTCCACGATCGGGAGCGCGGGGCCTTCGAGCGTGCGGAAGTACGGGAGGACGTCCGCCTCGCGCGCCAGGCGCAGCTGCTCCAGGCGATCGTGGGTGCGGGCCTTCTCGAAGACGTCGATGCGGGTCTCGGGCATGTAGGGTGCGCCGCCGTGGCGCTGGAGGTGCAGCCCGTACGCTCGGGCCGGGACAAACGGGAGTTCATCGATCTCCCGTACCGGCTGCATGCTACCTCGCCCCAGTGGACGCCTCCGCTGCGGATCGAGCGCCGGCTGTTCCTGAGCCCGCGCTTCAACGCCTTCTTCAAGCACGGCGAGGCGGAGCTGTTCCTGGCGCGCCGCGACGGGCGCGTCGTCGGGCGCGTCAGCGCGCACGTCGACCACGCCTACAACGAGTTCCATGGCTCGCGCTGGGGCATGTGGGGGTTCTTCGAGTGCGAGGACGACCAGGAGGCCGCGGACGCCCTGCTCGCCGCCGTCGAGGCCTGGCACCGCGAGCGTGGGCGCGACCGCATGGTCGGGCCGATGGACTTCGTCATGAACGACGAGAGCGGGATCGTCATCGAGGGCTTCGAGCACGAGGCGATGATCCGCCAGCCCTGGCACCCGCCCTACTACCAGGCGCTGTGCGAGCGGGCCGGCCTGGACAAGGCGATGGACGTGCTGATGTGGAAGCTCCACATCAGCGACCGCGAGAAGATCCTGCCGGTGATCGTCGACCTGGCCGAGAGCTGCAAGACCCAGCACGGCATCCGGCTGCGGCACATGACCCGGCGCAGGCTGCGCCGCGACATGGACCTGTTCGCCGAGATCTACAACGAGGCCTGGAGTCGCAACTGGGGCTTCGTCCCGTACGACAAGAAGGACCTCGACGCCTACGCGCAGGAGCTCCAGCTCGTCTTCGACCCGCAGTGGTTCATGGTCGCCGAGCTGGAGGAGACCGGTGAGGCCGTCGGGCTGGCGATCACGGTCCCGGACATCAACCAGGTGCTGAAGCAGATGAACGGGCAAGCTGCTGCCGTTCGGCTGGTGGCACTTCCTGCGCCGCCGCCGGACCGTCGACCGCTGCCGCGTCGGGTTCCTCGGCGTCAAGCCCGAGTATCAGCACACCGGGGTCGCGGCGCTGCTCTACATCGAGCACTTCGACATGGCCGAGATCGGGCCGGTCGCGCGGCGGCGAGATGGGCTGGATCCTCGAGACGAACATCTCGATGAACCGCGGGATGGAGGCGATGGGCGGCGAGGTCGTCAAGCGCTACCGCGTCTACGAGCGCCTGCTGGAGCCCGGTGCCGCGCCCGCCTACCCGGCCGACGCGAAGGTCTGGACGCCGACGCGCGAAGCGGCCGGGGTGGCGGACGCCACATCGTGATCTGCGAGTAGCCTTCGAGCGATGGAGCAGTCCGCGCGCAACGGCTCGCAGCTGATCGAGGTCGAGGAGGTCGACGGCGTCGTCGTCGCCGAGCCGCGCCCGCTGCCGGCCCCGCGCTCGACCGCCGAGGTCGTGCGCACACAGGCCGTCGTCGTCGCCGGATCGTTCGCGGTCGGAGCGGTGACCGCCGTCGTCGTCGCGCACCGCCGGGCGCGCAAGGCGAGCACGAAGGCCGTGCGCAGGCGTCGCTCCCCGGCGCTGGACGTCGCCGCGAGCCGCTCGTTCCTGGTGGACGTGCACCTGCTCAACCGCAAGCCGTGACGGAGGTCAGCCGGGAGGTTCGCCCGGTCTGGCCCGTGCGCCTGCCCCGCCCGGGGATGGATGGCCTGCTGCGGCGCCGTGACGGCGTCCTGGAGCGCCTGCTGCACGTCGAGGGGGCTCCGGCGCGGGTACGGGTCGCGCAGCGCGCAGACGGCACGCTGACGTTCGCCGCAGGCGCCGAGCGCCGTGACGTCGCCGAGGAGGCGCTCGCGCGGATGCGCTTCGCGACGAGCGTCGACGACGACCTGCGTCCGTTCCACGAGGCATTTCGCAACGACCCGCTGATCGGCGCGTCGGTGCGGGCGCGCCCGCAGTTGCGTGTGCCGCGGCGCCCGGACCCGTTCGAGGTCCTGTGCTGGGCGGTCTGCGAGCAGCTGATCGAGTACCGCCGCGCGGTCGAGATCGAGCGCGGGATCGTCGGCCGGCTCGGCCGGCGCTGCGCCGACAGCGGGCTGCGCGACCTGCCCGCGGCCGCGACGCTCGCGGGCGTCGCTCCGGCGGAGCTCGAGCGCCTGGGCCTCAGCGCGGGCCGCTCAGTCGCGCTGCGGCGCGTCGCCGCCGAGGTCGCGGCCGGTCGCGTCGACCTGCGCGCGCCCGATCACGAGCGCGGCTGGGCGCGCCTGCGGGCGATCCCCGGGATCGGGCAGTGGACGGTCGATGTCCTCGCGCTGCATGGCCAGGGGCGCTACGACGTCCTCCCAGCGGGCGATCTCGCCTACCTGCGGTTCGCCGGTCGCCATCTCCAGGGCGACCCACGGGCGCGGGCGACCGAGGACGAGGTGCGCGAGCTGTTCGCGCCCTACGGCCGCTGGGCCGGGCTGGCGGGCGCGCACGCGCTCGGCGCGCCGGTCGGACAGGGATCGCTGCGCGCGACGGCGCCCGTCAGCTTCCGGTCGGGTCCGAGCCCACGTCCCCGAGACCCTCACCCGGCAGGAACTCGTTCGTCGCCACCGTCCCGACGTCGACGGACCGCGTGAGCAGCTCGTTGCGCCGCATCCAGTCGGCGTAGTCCTGCCACTGCTGCAGGTTCTGGAAGCCGAATGCGCGGCTGCGATCGGCGGGGAACAGGACCGGCAGGGTGGCGCGGACGCTCTCGGTGGCAAAGCGGCGGTCGAGGTCGGGCGCCGCGTCCCGCAGCGCGGCCACGGCGGCCTGCGGGTCGTTGCGCGCCGCGACGGTGCCGCGCTGGAGCGCCTGCATGAAGCGCCGCAGCAGCTCGCCGTCGTGCTCGACGGTGTCGTAGCGCGCCGCGAAGACCAGCTCGTCGTAGGTCGGCACGCCGAGCGTGTCGACCGGCGCGATCGCCGGGCGGCGCTTCTCCAGGCGCAGCTGCACGCCCTCGACGTTCCAGAACGCGCCGAGCGTGGCGTCGACCCGTTCCGAGAGCATCGCGGGGACGAGGTTGAAGCCGACGTTCACCCGCTTGACCGTCGCGGGGTCGACGTCCGCGTTCTGCAGGATCTCGTCGAGGTAGGCGTCCTGGTAGGGGATCCCGGCGGTCCCGACGCGTCTTGCCGGCGAGCTTCTTCGGGTCCGCGCTGCGTCCCTTGACGGCCATCAGCGACGTCAGCGGGCGCTGCGCGAGCGCCCCGACACTGAGCACCTTGAGGTTGGCGTCCCGTGCGAGCAGCACCTCGGGCTCGTAGGAGATCGCGATGTCGGCGCGCCCCGCGGCGAGCAGCTTCAGCGGCGCTGCGGGGTCGGACGGCGTCACGATCTTGACGTCGAGCCCGGCCTTGCGGAACTCGCCGCGTGCCTGCGCCATGTAGATCCCGACGTGGTCGGCGTTCGGCAGGTAGTCGAGGATCAGCGTGAGCGGTCGTACCTGTGGGCTGCCTGCGGCCTGCTCGCGCTTGCCGCAGGCGCTGACGGCGAACGCGGCTGCGATCGTCAGGACGGCGGTCAGGACTGCGAGGGCCTTGCGGCGGGTCATGCACGACTCCGATCGGGGTCAGGACGGGCCCAGGGTACGAGCAGGCGCTCGGCGAGCGACAGCAGGGCGAAGAGCAGGATGGCGAGCAGCGCCAGCAACCCGACCGCGGCATAGGCGCGCGCGGTCTCGAGTTGCGGGATCGCCTGAAGGATGACGTTGCCGAGCCCCTCGCTGGAGCCCGCGTACTCGGCGAAGACGGCGCCGATGACGGCGATCGCGACGGCGATCTTCGCGCCGGCCAGCGCGCCGGGGAGTGCCGCAGGGATCTCGACCCAGCGCAGCTCCTGACGGCGTGAGGCGTCGAGCGTGCGCAGCAGCTTGCGCTGCTCGGGGTCGACCGCTGCGAGCGCGTCGAGCGTGGTCACCACGACGGGGAAGAAGCAGACGAGCGCGATGATCGCGAGCTTCGGCCAGATCCCGAAGCCGAACCAGACGATCAGGAGCGGCGCCACGACGACGATCGGGACGGCCTGTGAGCCGACGAGCAGCGGGTAGAGCGAGCGGCGCAGCGTGGGCGAGAGGTGGATCGCGATCGCCAGCGCGGCGCCGAGGATCAGCGCCAGCAGGATCCCGAGCCCGACCTCCTGCGCTGTGACGAGCAGGTTGTTCCACAGCAGCGAGCGGTCGTCCCAGAGCGCGTCGGCGATCTGGGTGGGTGCGGGCAGGATGAAGTCGTCGACGTTCCCCAGTCGCGCGTACGCCTCCCAGGCGCCGCCGAGCAGCAGCAGGATCAGCAGTGCGGCGATCACGTTCGCAGCGCCTCCATCGCACGCTCGCGGATGGCGACGATCGCCGGGTCGGTGACATGACGCGGTCGCGGCAGCGGGACGTCGATGACGGCCTGCACGGACGCCGGTCGCGGGCTCAGGACGACGATCCGGTCGGCGAGCACCGCGGCCTCCTCGACGTCATGCGTGACGAGCAGCGTCGTGCGCGGTTCGCGGCCGAGCGCGTTCCCGAGCCAGTCGCGCATCTCGGCGCGGGTCAGCGCGTCGAGCGCGCCGAACGGCTCGTCCAGGCACAGCAGCGGCTTACCACTCAGCAGCGTGCGCAGAAACGCGACGCGCTGGCGCATGCCGCCGGAGAGCTCGTACGGCTGCGCATGCTCGAAGCCCTCCAGGCCGAACGCTGCGAACAGCGGCTGGGTGCGCTCACGTGCCTGTGCCCGCGGTGCGCCGTGGATGCGCAGGGCGAGCGCCGCGTTGTCGAGCGCGTCGAGCCACGGCAGCAGCAGGTCGCGCTGGGGCATCAGCACCGCGGGCGCGGCCGTCACGCTGCCACCGGTCGGGGCGCGCAGACCGCAGACGACTTCGAGCAGCGTGGTCTTGCCACAGCCCGAGGGGCCGACGAGCGCGACGATCTCGTGCTCGGCGACGGCGAACGTGACGTCGTCGACCGCCTGGATGGCCTGCGGGCGACGGCCGCGTCCGGCGTACTCGACCGACACGTCCCGCAACTCGACACCGGTGACGCCGGCGGCAGCCGGCTCTGGCATTCCGGCCGGCGCTCCGAGTCGCGTGGTCATCGCTCCCTCCGCGGGCATTACCCCACAGGTTCGACGGGTCCGCGCCGGCTCCAGTGCGCGTTCTCAGCCGGCTTCCGCCAGCTCCCCGGGTGGACAGTCGTGTCCGAGCATCCTAACCGGCTGCCCCGGCCGGCCGGCTCAGCTCGGCTTCTGGTCGACCTCGAGCGCGTACACGGCGTTCTGGCCCTCGCCGCCGGTGATCGTCACCGTCACGCCGTACTTCGCCCCGGAGATCTCCGCCGTGCAGCGAATCGCAGCGTCCTTCTGGGTTGGCAGGTCGCTCGGGCAGGTGACCGGGGGCTCGGTGCCCGCGCCGGCCTTCTGCAACCGCGCGCTGATGTCGGTCTCGAGCTGGTCGCGGTCGAGCACCGAGCCTGCGGGGGTCGGGTCGCTGCCGCAGGCGGCGAGGCCGGCCGGTGCCAGCACGGCCGCAGCAAGGAGTGGGACGAGGACGCGTCTGGGGCTCACGGGCGCCAAGCCTATGCGAGCGGCGATCGCTGTGCGGCGGGACTGCGCGACGACTGCGACGCCGCTCGCACGCCTGCTTGCAGGTCGTCCGCCGCGGCTGGATCAATGGTCCGCGCGTCATGACCCGGACCCGTCTTCCAGTCGCCCTGCTGCTCGCGCTCGCCGCCGGTGCCGTCCTGCACGCCTGCGGCACGCGAGGAGGACCAGACGGCCGTGAGTGGCCACGCCTCCCAGGCCAGCTCGATCGGCCCGGCACGCATCGAGCGGGTGGTCGACGGCGACACGCTGAAGGTCCGCCTCCAGGACGGCCGGCGCAAGACCGTCCGCGTGCTCGGCATCGACACGCCGGAGACCAAGAAGCCCGACACGCCGGTCGAGTGCGGCGGCCCGCAGGCCTCGGCCGCGATGCGGCGCCTGGCGCTCGAGGGGAGCGGCGTCGGAGCACGTGGACGGGCGGTCACGCTCGTCGCCGATCCCAGCCAGGACGCGATCGACCGCTACGGGCGCGTGCTCGCCTACGTCGACGCCGACGGGCGTGATCTCGGGCAGACGCTCGTCGGCGGAGGGCTGGGCGGCGGTCTACGTCTTCCGCAAGCCGTTCCAGCGGCTGCCGGCCTACCGGCGGGCGGCGCAGCGCGCACGCGACGACGATCGCGGCGTCTGGAGCAGTTGCGCGGGCGACTTCCACTCAGCGCGCGACTGAGCCGCGCTCAGACTGGCGGAGAGCCGGCCGGGTAGGCCGTCCAGTGCTGCGGACTCGAACGTGCGCGCGGTCGCCTGCGTCAGCGGCCCGATCCGCTCGGCGGCGGCGGCGAAGTCCTCGATAGATCCAGGTGACGAGGTCGCGCGCCGACGCACCGTCGCCGATCGCGGCGCTCGCGAGGCGGCCGAGCAGATCCTCCTGCGTGAACTGCCGGCACTGTGCGCCCGCGCGGCCGGGAGCGCGGCCAGCGCGGCGACCTCGCCGTCGATGCAGTGCGATCCCCAGCGTGAGGAGAACGCGAGCACCCGGTCCTGCGGGGACGCGCCCGGCAGGTCGGGCTCGAACCGGATCGCGTCGAGGCGCCCGAGGCGATAGCTCACCTCCGTCCAGGTGAGTGCCGTCAGCTGGACGGGCGTCACCCACAGGATCGACGCGCGCAGCGCCGTCCCGGGGCTGACGAACAGGGTCGCCGGGAACGACGCATACGCCGTCGGGTAGGCCGCGGCGCCGACGTCGAAGTCGTGCAGGTCACCGGCGAGCACGGGCAGGCTCTGATGCTCGGGCGGCAGGTGCGCGAACTTGCGGATCAGGGTCTCGGGGGATCCGTTGGAGCCGAACGCGAGCAGCGGCCAGCGGTCCGACGTCGCGGTCGCGTGCCACGCGTCGAGCTCGAGCACGTCGGTGCCGTCGAGCACGAACGACGACGGCGGCCGCGGCCACGGGTACCCGAGCGCCGTCTCGTAGGCCTGCTCGGTGAACTCACGCGCGCCGACCGCGGCGAGGAAGCCGCGCATCAGCTCGGTGAAGTCCGCGGTCGGAGAGCGCGAGCCGCTGCAGCAGCTGCGGCTCGTCGATCGCAGGCCAGTCGCTCATCGGAGCGTGCGGCGCACCCCCGGCCGCTGCCGGGGGTGCGGTCGCATATGCCTAGCTGGCGACGAGCGTCTGCTCGTCGACGTACGTCTCGCCGCGCTCGGCCTTCTCGACGAGCGAGGCCGGCGGCTCGAAGCGCTCGCCGTAGGTCGCCGCGAGCTCGCGCGCGCGCTCGACGAAACCGGCGACTCCGCCGTCGTATCCGTTGATGTACTGCAGCACCCCGCCGGTCCAGCCGGGGAAGCCGATCCCGAAGATCGAGCCGATGTTGGCGTCGGCGACGGTCTCGATGACGCCCTCGTCGAGGCACTTGATCGTCTCGAGCGACTCGATGAAGAGCATCCGCTCCTCGAGGTCCTTGAGCGAGATCGATGCGGGGTCGTCGGTCTGCGGGAACTCCTGGCGCAGGCCCTTCCACAGACCCGTGCGCTTGCCGTCCTCGTACTCGTAGAAGCCGGCGCCGGCGAGCTTGCCGCCGCGCTCCAGCTCGAGCATCCGGTCGATGACCCCGAACGCCGCGTGGTCGTCCCAGCCGATGCCCTCGGCCTCGGCGGCGTCCTTGCCCGCCTTGCGGATCTTCGCCATCAGGTTGAGGTTCAGCTCGTCGCTGAGCTGCAGCACCGGGGCCGGGTAGCCGGCCTGGCTCGACGCCTGCTCGATCGTCGGCGCCGGAACGCCCTCGGTCAGCATCGCGATGCCCTCGTTGATGAACGTCCCGATCACGCGGCTGGTGAAGAAGCCGCGGCTGTCGTTGACGACGATCGGGGTCTTCTTGATCTGCTTGGCGAGGTCGAGTGCGCGGTAGAGCGTCTCGTCGCTGGTCTTCTCGCCCTTGATGATCTCGAGCAGCGGCATCTTGTCCACGGGGCTGAAGAAGTGCAGCCCGATGAAGTCGGTCGGGCGTGAGACGCCTTCGGCCAGCTCGGTGATCGGCAGGGTGGAGGTGTTGGAGCCCAGCAGCGAGCCCTCGGCGCAGGTGCGGCTCGATCTCGGCGAAGACCTGCGCCTTGACGGCGGGGTCCTCGAACACGGCCTCGATCACGAGGTCCGCGCCGTCGGCGGCTGCGGGGTCGTCGGTCGCGGTGATCCGGGCGAGCAGCTCGTCGGCCTGCTCCTGCGTGGAGCTTCCCGCGCGAGACGGCCTTGTCGACGAGTGCCTTGGAGTAGCCCTTGCCGCGGTCGGCGGCTTCCTGGGAGACGTCCTTGAGCACGACGTCGATGCCGGACTTCGCGCTGACGTAGGCGATCGCGGCGCCCATCATGCCGGCGCCGAGCACGACGACCTTCTGCGAGCGGAACGTCTCGATGCCCTCCGGGCGGCCGCGGTCGCCGTTGACCTGCTGCAGGTCGAAGAAGAACGCCTGGATCATGTTCTTCGAGATCTGGCCGGTCACGAGGTCGACGAAGTAGCGCCCCTCGATCTCCAGCGCGGTGTCGAAGTCGACCTGTGCGCCCTCGACCGCGACGGCCATGATGTGGTGCGGCGCCGGGTAGGACGCGCCCTTGAGCTGCTTGCGCAGGTTGGCCGGGAACGCCGGCAGGTTCTGCGCGAGCTTCGGGTTCGACGGTGTGCCGCCGGGGATCTTGTAGCCCTTCACGTCCCACGGCTGGACAGCCTCGGGGTTCGCCGCGATCCACGCCTTCGCGGCGGGAACCAGCTCGTCCTGCGTCGCGACGATCTCGTCGACGATGCCGAGCTCCTTGGCCTTCTCCGGGCGCAGGCGCTGGGCCTGCAGCAGCAGCTGCATCAGCGCGTCGACGATGCCGAGCATGCGCACGCGAGCGCACGACGCCGCCGGCGCCGGGCAGCAGGCCGAGCTGCACCTCGGGGAAGCCGACGACGGCCTTCGGGTCATCGACGATCACGCGGTGGTGGGTGGCCAGGCAGATCTCCAGGCCGCCGCCGAGCGCCGCGCCGTTGATCGCGGCGACGACCGGCTTGCCGAGCGTCTCCAGCCGGCGCAGCTGCGCCTTGCCCTAGCGCACGAAACCGGCGATCTCCTCGGAGTTCTCCGGCGTCGCGGTCTTCAGGTCGTTGAGGTCGCCGCCCGCGAAGAAGGTCTTCTTCGCCGGACGTGATCACGACACCGGTGATCGCGTCCTTCTCCGCCTCGAGACGATCGACCGTCGCGGCCATCGACGCGGCATACGCCGCGTTCATCGTGTTCGCCGACTGGCTCGGGTCGTCAAGCGTCAGAACGACGATCCCGTCGTCGCCCTTGCTCCCACTGAATGGTGGTGCTCTCACCCATGATCAGATGGCCTCCACGACCGTTGCGATACCCATGCCGCCGCCGACGCAGAGCGTCGCGAGGCCGTACTTGCCACCGGTGCGGTGGAGCTCATCGATGAGCGTGCCGAGGATCATCCCGCCGGTCGCGCCGAGCGGGTGGCCCATGGCGATCGAGCCGCCGTTGACGTTGACCTTCTCCATGTCGAGGCCCATGTCACGGACGAACCGCAGCACGACGGCCGCGAACGCTTCGTTGATCTCGATCAGGTCGAGCTGGTCGACGGTGATGCCGGCCTTCGCGAGCGCCTTGCGGCTGGCCGGCGCGGGGCCGGTCAGCATGATCGTCGGGTCGGCGCCGGAGACGGCCGTGGCGAGGATCTTCGCCCGCGGCGTCAGGCCCAGGGCCGAGCCGGTGGCCTCGTTGCCGATCGTCAGCAGCGAGGCGCCGTCGACGATGCCGGACGAGTTGCCGGGGGTGTGGACGTGGTCGATCTTCTCGACCCAGTGGTACTTCTGCAGCGCGACCGCGTCGAAGCCGCCCATCTCGCCCATCGCGGCGAACGACGGCTTCAGGCCGCCGAGCGTCTCGACGGTCGTGCCTGCGCGGATGAACTCGTCGTTGTCCAGGACGACCTGGTCGTTGAGGTCCTTGACCGGGATCACGGAGTTCGCGAAGCGGCCCTCGGCCTGCGCCGTCGAGGCGCGCTCCTGCGAGCGCGCCGCGTAGGTGTCGACGTCGTCGCGGCTGAACTCCTCGATCGTCGCGATCAGGTCGGCGCTGATGCCCTGCGGCACGAACGACGTGTCGTAGTTCGTCTCCGGGTCCATCGCCCAGGCGCCGCCGTCGGAGCCCATCGGCACGCGCGACATCGACTCGACGCCGCCGGCGAAGACGAGGTCCTCCCAGCCGGAGGCGACCTTCTGCGCGGCGATGTTCACGGCCTCCAGGCCGGAGGCACAGAAGCGGTTGAGCTGGACACCGGCGACGGTGTCCGGCAGGCCGGCCTTGATCGCGGCGGTCTTGGCGATGTCCGCGCCCTGGTCGCCGACCGGCGACACGCAGCCCAGCACGACGTCGTCGATCCGGTTCGGATCAAGCGTCTCGTTGCGCACGAGCGTCTCGTGCATCAGGCCCACGACCAGATCGACCGGCTTGGTGCCGTGCAGCGAGCCGTTGAACTTGCCCTTGCCGCGCGGCGTCCGGATCGCATCGAAGACCAGCGCTTCAGCGCTTCCCATCATCGAACTCCTTGACGTTCGTTGCTCCGCCCAGGTGGCGGATCGTGACGCAGGCGTCACCTTGATCAGAACATTGTGCCCTACCGCGATGCCCGGCGGCGTGCGGCCAGCCCGTTGCCCGACCCCTGCGACCGCCAGTGCGGCAAGCGCGAATGCCAGCGGACAGCACGAGACAGACGAGCAGGACAGTGGGATATCCATGGGCGTTCACGTTGATGAACGGGTACGGGTACCAGTCGACGATCTCGCCGCGGATCAGCGTGTAGACCACCCAGACGAGCGGGTAGGCGAGCCACAGCAGCGCGGTGCGCGGGCGCGATCCGCGAGCGCGGCGGATCGACGAGCCAGTCGAGCACGATCAGGATCGGCGCGACCTGATGCAGCACCGTGTCGACCCAGGGAAGCGTCAGCTGCAGGTCCTCGGGGATGTTCGACAGCAGCAGCGCGAAGACGACGCCGGTGATCAGGAGATAGAGCGTCGCCGCGCCGCGGATGACGTCCAGCCGCGGGCTTCGCGGCGCAGCCGCGCGCGCGGCGACCACGATCAGCACCACGGCCGCGAACAGGTTGCTCTGGATCGTGAAGAAGCTGAAGAAGTTCGCCGCGACCGCCCACGGATCGTCCGGGTTGAAGAGCTGCACCACGATCGCGGCGAGGATCAGCAGCGCGGTGGCGAGGCGCAGAACGCGACGGGCGATGCTCAGCCCCACGGTGTCGTGGCCTGGAGCACCGCTGCCTCGAGGCCGGCCGTTCGCAGCTCGGTGATCAGCTGGTAGTCCGGGTTGCCGACCATCGTCAGGAACGCTGCGCGGCTCGGATAGCGGACGACCAGCAGCGCGTCCCAGCGGTGCTCGTCGGGCGCGACGAGCACCGTCGAGCAGTCACCCATGTACAGCACGGTGGCATCCACACCTTCGAGGAAGGGCTGGACCTTCGCGGCGTACTCCGTGTACGACGCGCGGCCCGCGTCGCCCGCGAAGCGCAGCAGGTTGAGCATCACCACGGGGCCGCCGTCGTCCTCGTCGATGAAGCGGCGGATGTCTGCGCCGACGGGGTCGACGCTCATGCGGGTGTCTCCATGCGGGCGAGCCTAGAGCGCGGCGGGACGCCGCACCAGCCTGGTCAGATGAGGCTGCGGGCGCAGTCCTCGATCGAGTCCTCGACCGGGCGCGTCGTCCACCCGAGCTGCGTCCGCGCCAGCTCGCTGGAGAACCACGAGCGCTTGCCGAGGTCGCGGATGATCGAGCGAACGCTCCCGTCGAACAGCGCCGTCGCGCGGATCAGCAGGTTCGGTGCGACCCGCGTGGGCACCTTCGCGGCCGCGTCACCGAGGCGCTCATGGAGGATCGCCGAGACCTCCTCCAGCCACAGGAATCGATCGGTCGCGAGGAATCGCTGCCCGCCTGCCGCGGGTGCGGTGAGCGCGCGGATGTGCAGGTCTGCGACGTCGCGGACGTCGACGAACGTGAAGCCGAGCCGCGGCACCGCCGGCATGCCGTTGAGCAGCCGCTGAACCGCCTGCAGCGAGAACGAGTGGTCGTCGCTCAGCGCGGGGCCGATGATCGCTCCCGGGTTGATCGTGGCGAGCCGATCCTCCGCGCCGGCCTCGCGCACGTGCTTCCACGCAGCCTGCTCGGCGAGCGTCTTGGAGCGCACGTAGGGCGTGCGCGACGGATCGTCGCCGTCGGTCCAGTCGGCCTCCGCGTACGGCGCGGCCTCGGTGCTGGTGCGCGCGGGCCGAACGGCCGCGATCGACGACGTCATCACGACCCGCTCGACGCCGGCATCGAGCGCGGCGCGGATCACGCGCAGAGCGCCTTCACGAGCGGGCACGATCAGCTCGTCCGGGTCCTTCGGCTGGACCGCGGGGAAGGGTGACGCGACGTGCAGGACGTGGCGACAGCCCGCGACAGCCTCGGCCCAGCCGTCGTCGCTGGTCAGGTCGGCGGCGACCACCGTGAGCCGCGAGCCGGGGTCGACGCCGGCTGCCTCGACCGCCTTGCGCACCGACACTTCGCGGGAGACGTCGCGGACGGTCGTCCGCACCTCCTGCCCGCGTTCCAGCAATTGGGCGATACACCAGCCACCGAGAAATCCGGTGCCGCCGGTGACGAGGACGGTTCCATCTGCGTCGGCCATCCGGCGACGCTAACCGAAGCCGGCGACTCGGCGGAGCGTCAGCGCCGCGCGGAGTCCGGCGCCGTCAGCGCCTTCACGAAGTCCTCGAGCTGCGCTGCGGTCCAGCACTCGTAGGCCTCGCAGTGCTGCTCGTAGGCGCTGATCACCGAGTCGCCGTAGTTCCAGTACAGCCGCGGCTCGGGGTTGAGCCAGTACGCGCGCCCGGCCTTCTCGGCGATCTGGGCGAACACGTCGGACGCGGGGTCGCGGCCGTTGGTGCGCGCGTCGCCGAGCACGATCAGGGTCGCGCGCGGGTGCAGTTCGTCCTCGATCTGGTCCTTCAGCTCGCGCCAGACACGGCCGTAGTCCGTGTACCCGGAGATGTCGGCGACACCGGCGTCGCGGCCGATCGCCTCGCTGACGGCCTTGAAGTCGCGCTCCTTGTGGAAGACCTCGGTGACCTCGCTGACGCGCTCGATGAAGACGAACGAGCGCATCTTGCGGAACGAGTCGTGCAGCGCGTGCATCACCGAGAGGAAGAAGACCGACGCGCTGGTGACGCTCGTCGACACGTCGCAGACCACGAACAGCTCCGGCCGGCGCGGACGCACGGGGCGGAACTTCAGGACGACCGGGACGCCGCCGGTCTCGAGCGACGCGCGCATCGTGCGGCGCACGTCGACGTGCGCGTGGCGCTTGCGCCCGCGGTGCTCGTTGCCCTGTGTCTTCAGGCGACGCTTGAGCTGCGCGACGACGCGGTGCACGCTGGCGAGGTCCGACAGCGGGCCGCTCGGCAGCGCGCGGTCGAGCTCGTTCAGCGGCCGCGCGGGCGGGAGCGTCTCGGTGCGCTCGATCTGGCGGCGCTCGAGCTCCTGGCGCAGCAGCTGCTCGAAGCGGCGGATGCCGTCGCGCGGCAGGCCGTCGCGGCGCGGATCGTCCTGTGGCAGCTCGGGCTGCGGCTCGCCGCGCAGGCCGAGCTGGCGGCGGATCCGCTGGACGTCGACCCCGATCACGCCGGAGCCCTCGCCCTGCTGGCCGAACGCGGCGATCGCCAAGCGTGCGAGGTCGCGCAGGGCGCTCTCGTTGCCGTCGGCGATCATCTGCGCGATCTGGCGGCGCAGCGCGTCGAGGTTCAGCTCGTCGCCGGCGTCGTCCATGCTGCCGCCCTGGCCGGCCTCGCGGACGCCCTCCTGGACGGCGGCGAGCTCGACGGCGCGGAAGAAGAAGCGGTCGAAGACGAGGTTGAAGATGCGCTGGTCGTCGGGCGACTTGGCGAGCGTCGCCGCGAGCACTCCGCGGAACGCGGCCGGCTCGGTCCACTCGACCTCGGGGAGCGCGCTGAACGCGTCGAGCAGCTCGCTCGTCCCGACCGCGACACCTTCGCCGCGCAGCTCCTCACCGAACTCGAGGATGTGCGCCGCGAGCCCGCCCGGCAGGTCGCCCTGCGGTGTGCCGCCGAACAGCGCGGCGCGGCGCGACGTGCCGCGCGAATGCGCCGACCCGCCGCCGCTAGCCGGCTGAGGCGGCACCGAGGCTGTCCTGCGGCAGGCCGAGCTTCACGCCGACCCGCTCGGTCACGACGTCGAGGTCGGTGCGGTGCTTGACGATGACCGACATCGTCTCGGCGAAGGTCTTGCTGTCGATGTCCTGAGCGCCGAGCAGCAGCAGCGCGCGCGCCCAGTCGATCGACTCGGCGATCGACGGCGGCTTCTTCAGGTCGAGGTCGCGGACGAGCCCGATCACCTCGACGAGCCGGCGCGCGACGCGCTCGTCGAGCTCGGGCGCGTGCAGGCGGACGATCTCGAGCTCGTGCTCGAGGTCCGGGTAGTCGAGCCAGAGGTAGAGGCAGCGGCGCTTCAGCGCCTCGGTCAGCTCGCGCGTGTTGTTCGACGTCAGCAGCACGATCGGCATCGACGTCGCCTCGACGCGCCCCAGCTCGGGGATCGTGATCTGGAAGTCCGAGAGCAGCTCGAGCAGCATCGCCTCGAACTCCTGGTCGGTCTTGTCGATCTCATCGATCAGCAGGACGACGGGGTCCGGGCTGGCGATCGCGCGCATCAGCGGGCGCTCGAGCAGGAACTCCTTGCCGAAGATGTCGTCCTGCACCTCCTGCCAGCCGGCGCCCTCGGCCTCGGCCTGAATGCGCAGCAGCTGCTTGCGGTAGTTCCACTCGTACAGCGCCTTGGCCTCGTCGAGCCCCTCGTAACACTGCAGTCGAACGAGCGTGCGGCCGAGCATCTCGGCGAGCGACTTCGCGAGCTGCGTCTTGCCGACGCCGGCTGGGCCCTCGACGAGGATCGGCTTGCCGAGCTTGGCGGCCAGAAACGCGACCAGGGCGGTGCCGTCGTCGGGGAGATATCCGACGTCGCGCAGACCCTGCTTGACGTCGGCGGCCGATGCGGGGGAGGCAGGCATGAGAGACCGGATGATATGTACCTGGGGTGCTCGCCCTGCTCACGCCGTTCGCGGCGGACGTCCTGGACTTCCAGACCCGGGGCAACATCACGCCCTATCTGCTCGTCTTCCTGTTCGGCATGGGCGTCGGGATGGCGGGGCATCTGCTGGCCTCCCGCGACCTGATTCTCGCCGGCATCCTGATCGCCGGAGTCGCGGCGAGCGTTCCGTGGCTCGTCTGGGGTGGCGGTTGATCTAGGGTTTCGCCGTGTTCAACGCCCGCGCCCGTGCCGGTCTCGCAGTGCTGCTCGGCGGCTTGCTGCTGCTGATCGCTCCGGTGGCCGCGAGCGCAGCGACGCGCACGTTCGACGGCGGCGCCGGGACGGCTGACTGGAATACGGCGCAGAACTGGAGCGCCGACACGCTTCCGGGCGCGGCCGACGACGTCGTGATCCCGACCGCGAAGGCCGTGACGCTCGACGCCGGCGCCGCGGGCGCCGCTCGCACCCTGGAGATCGACGGGACCGGGACGCTGCTGGTGTCCGGCCGCGCGCTGACCGTCAGCAGCGGAGCCGGAGCGCCGGCGTCCACGCTCTCCGGCAGCGGCACGCAGATCGCGCTGGCCGCCGGCGGATCGCTGTCACTCGCGGGTCAGACGAACTGGACGAGTGGCGGCATCGACCTCGGCGCGCTGGGCTCCAACACGCTGACGGTGCCGTCCGGCGGGACGCTGTCGATCACTGCGGGCCTGACGCTGAGCGGCGGAGCCTCCAGCACGTTCCACATCGCCGCCGGCGGCAAGCTGCTGTCCGACACCGTCTTCGGGATCGTGTCGATCGACGCGCCGATCGACAACGACGGAACGATCGGCATGACCTCGGGCATCTCGAGCGAGCTGCGCCTGCTCAAGGGCACCACGGGAACGAGCAGCGGTGCGTTCCAGACGCAGCAGGGCTCGACGCTGGTCTTCGGCGGCGCCGGCGCGACGTACGAGCTCGGGGCCGGCGCCTCGATCGCCAAGGATCCGCTGCTCGTGCTGGGAGGCGACGTGCGGCTCGAGGGAGCCGTCGTCCATGTCGGGCCGGCCGCGACCTTCGCGGGCGACAACACGATCTTCAAGGGCGGGACCCTGCGGCTCGACAGCACCGCCGTCGCGACATCGAAGACGATCACCAGCACGAGCGGGTTCGGCGGCACACGCGACGGCTCGGCGACGCTCAACGTCACGCAGGCGGCGATCCTCGAGGGCATCCACCTCGGCGGCGGTGTCACGAACACGAAGGGGACCGAGATCCTCGGTGGCTTCACGATCGACGGCGGCGCGGTGCTGAACATCGCCGGCGTCGCGAGCTGGCAGACCGGCAACATCACCGCCGGAGGCGCCGGCACCGGGACGATCAACGTCGCCGCGAACGGGTACCTGCAGGTCTACTCGACCGGCACCGCCACGAACGCGGGCGGCGGTCTGCTGCACGTCCTGGCGAACGGAGCGCTCGACAACTCTGCGGCGTCGGGCACGATCAAGCTGCTGCTCCCCGTGCAGAACGAGGGAGACGTCACGGTCGGAGCGTTCACGCTGCAGGTCAGCTCGCTGACGCAGAACGCGCCCGGTGACACCTACCTCGACTACAACCGGACGCTGAAGGGCCCGGTGACGCTCAACGGCGGAACCCTCGACGGCGCCGGGATCGTCGACGGCGACGTCCAGAACCTCGGCGCGACGGTCGCGCCGGGCGAGGTCCCCGGCCCGCCGAGCACCGGAGTCATCCGCATCACCGGGTCCTACGCACAGGCGGCCGCGGGAACGCTCGCGACCGAGATCAGCGGCACGGCGCAGGGCATCACGTTCGACGAGCTCGACGTCACCGGTCCGGTCACGCTCGCCGGCACGCTGGCGATCACGACCGGCGCGTCGTTCACGCCACAGGGGAGCGACACGTTCCAGATCCTCAAGGGTCCGCGGACCGGCGAGTTCACGACGCTGACCGGCACGCAGACCGGGTCGCTGACCTACGTCGCCCAGTACCACGCGGGCGACGTGACGCTCGTCTTCGGCACGCCGCCGCCGGCGACGACAGGGGGGACCCCGCCGCCGGTTCCCACGCCGCCCGGGCCGGCGGCGCCGGCGCCCGCTCCCGCACCGGCGGCAGCGACGCCGCCGGCGGTGGTGAAGGTCTCCGCGGACTCGCTGATCAAGCTGCCGTCGACCCGCGCGTGCGTGAGCCGCCGCGCGTTCCGGATCCGGCTGAGCGTGCCGCACGGGGTGCAGATTTCACGCGCCGTCGTGGCGGTCAACGGGAAATCGGTGAAGGTCCTGACCGGCGCCCGCCTGACGGCGCCCGTCGACCTGCGCGGCCTGCCGAAGGGCAGGTTCAGCGTCAAGGTCACGGTGTTCCGCAAGAGCGGAGCGCCGCTGAGCTCCACGCGGCGCTACCGGACCTGCGTCGCCAAGCGCTAGGTGTCCAGCCGCTCCTGATTGTCCGGGTCGTCGAAGCTCAGCTGACCCTCGAACTGCCCGTCGCCCTGACGGCGGCGGACCAGCCGCGTCGGCCGCTCATCCGGCGGGATCGCGACGGTCGGCCGCTCGTCCGGGTCGGAGATCGTCGTGACGGAGGTGACCTCGCGCCCGGAGGCGACCGACGTCACGTCACCTTCGAGGACCAGCGTTCGCGGATCGTCACCGTCGACGAGCGGCTCGGGCCTACGTCTCGAGTGCATGCGCCAGCCCGCGTACGTCAGCATCGCGCCGAACAGGAACGCGACGAAGATGCCCCAGTCCACGCCGATCGTCGTCTTCAGCGTCCCGGCATCGCTCCCGTCGGGCTTGTCGACCTGGCGGTAGAACACGAGGAACATCACCCAGACGCCGCCGGCCGCGATCACGAGGCCGTCCCCGAACGGGAGGTGGAACGCGCGGCGCTCACCGCGCAGGAACAGCAGCAGCAGGACGGCCAGGGCGACGAGCAGGATCGACGCCTCGACGAAGCCCCACGACTGGAAGGCGATCAGCGAGTCCTCGACCTTCTGGGTCCCGCCGCGCTGAACGAGGAACCCGGTCTGCTGATACCAGGGCAGGAACATCGAGCCGATCAGGCCCAGCGCGGCGATGCCGGCGAGGCGCTGCTCGCCGAACAGCTCGCGCCAGGCGGCGCGGATCCGGCTGATGAAGCCCTGCGGCCGCGGTCGCGGCAGGCGCGCCGTGTCGGAGGGCGTCCCGCCGCCCGCCGAGCTCATGCCCTGGTGCCGGCCGCCGCGCGCATCCGCTTCAGGAGCACCTCGGCGTCCGCGTCGGACACCGTTCGCAGCTGCCCCTGGAAGGCGAGCTTCCAGTGCTCGGCCGGCCACTTGCGGATGTGCTCGAGGTCGCCCTTGACGTCTTCGGCGGGCAGGCGCTCGTCGTCCTCGAGGATCAGCTCCGGCTCGGTGTGGAAGCGCCACGGGTACGGGTCGGGGTTGCCCGGCTTGCCCGGCCAGAGCGGCTCGCGGTCCTCGAACATCTCCGAGGTGATGCGGACCGCGCCGGCGAACTGCCCGACCTTCGTCAGGTAGAAGACGATCCGGTCGCCGGGCTCCATCTGGAGCGCCTGATTGCGGCGGCCCTGCTTCATGCCGATGACGCTGAAGCCGTGCTCGCGCGTCGTCTCGAAGTTCTCCGGCGAGCCGGTCAGGATCCACGTGGCGGGGTGCTCGGCGGACATGCCCGCAGTGTACGCGCGGGCAGCGACTGAATCCGCCGGACGCTGCGCGCCGACGGCCTTTCGAGGGCGATGTCAGGAAAGCGGAATGTCCTCGACGACCGGCTCGGCGCCGCGCGTCTGGGGCAGGCGCTCGACGATCCAGTCGATCAGCGCGCGCAGCAGCAGCAGCACCTGGCGCAGGACCTCGCCGAGCTGCGCGCGCAGCTCCGGCGGCACCAGCTCCCCGAGCATCGACAGCGTCGTCGCGAGCGAGGCGAGGTCGTCGCGCAGCGCCTCGCGCTCCTCCGTCGTGCGCCAGCCCGCGCCGGGGTCCTCGCCCGCCTGCTCGGCGCGGCCGGCGTTCGCGGCCTCGCCGGCGAGCTGCTCGGCGGCCTGACGGGTCGCCTCGAGACGCTCGCGCAGGTCGGCGAGCGGGTCATGCAGCGGGCGCGCCTCCTCAGCCATCAGCCGGATCCTGACGATCGAACATCACGTGCAGCACGCCGTCGGTGAGGTCGGCGCCCGTCGGACGGTAGTCGGCGAGCGCGGGCGGGAGCGCGAGCGTGCGCCGCGACCCGTTGACGCGCACGACGAGGTCGTGGCCGATGCGCTTGACGTCGACGTCGCGCTTGTCGGCGAACGGCACGTCGAGGCGCAGCTCTGCGGTGCGTGCGCCGACGATCAGCTCCTGCGTCAGGCGGTCGTGCAGGACGGCGCCGGCGTCGAGGCCCTCGAACAGCGCGTCGCCGAGCCGGTCGAGCATCGCGGGGCCGATCACGTCGTCGGCGAAGTACGGCGCGGTCAGCACCGGGACCGGGGCGAAGTCCGCCCGCGCCTGCGCCGAGCAGGCCCTCCTGGCGCTCGCGCAGCCCCGCGAAGTACCCGTCGACCTCGGCGGGAAGGATCCGGTTGGCGATCACCGCGTCGGTGAGAAAGCCGTAGAGCGCCAGATAGGTGAACGTCCGGCGCGCCTCGTCGACGACGATCGGCTCGGGTGTCAGGACCAGCCGGATGCTGACGCGCTCGTGGTCGCGCAGCACCTCGTTCATCGCGATCAGCCCGCGCGCGACGCGCTGGACGTCGTCGAGTGCGCCGTCGGTCGGCAGGCCGCGTGAGAACGGTCGTGCCGCGGCGACCATGCGGCTCTGCTGCGGGAACGCCTTGTCGAGCCACCAGCGGGCGGCGTCGGGGAACGACAGCAGTCGCAGCGTCTCCCCGGTCGGCGCGCAGTCGACGATGATCGCCTCGTATTCGCCGGCGTCGTGCTGACGGCCGATCTCGAGCAGGCCGAACAGCTCGTCCATCCCGGGGAGGACCGTCAGTTCCTCGGCCGCGATGCGGTCGACGCCCTTGCGCACGAGCAGCTCGCCGAGCCAGTCCTGGACCTCGGACCAGTGCCGGTCCAGCTCGTCCTGCGCGCTGACCTGCTGCACATCGAGCCCGGGCGACACCGGCGCGGGCTGTGAGCCGACCGGCTCGCCGAGCACGTCGGCGAGGCTGTGCGCCGGATCGGTCGAGACGAGCAGGGTCCGCCGGCCCGCAGCCGCCAGGCGCCTGGCGGTCGCCGCGGCGACCGACGTCTTGCCGACGCCGCCCTTGCCCGTATAGAGGATCGTCCTCGGTGCCACCGCCGCGAGGATACGCCGGGAACGCTCGCCGGCCGCGCTCAGCCCCAGGGTGAGGGCAGCCCGAGCGCCTTCAGCCGCGCGTAGAGGTAGTGGTTGAAGTGCTGCTGGCTGATGCAGAACGGCTCGGACTCGGGGTAGCTGGCGAACGCGCCGAGCACGGCGCCGGGGTCGCCGGTGCGCTCGCGCAGCCGGATCGCCGCACGCTCGCGGTCGACGTTCAGGCGCGAGCAGAGACCGCGCGTGAAGTCGCGCAGGACCTTGTGGTAGCCGATGTCGGATTGCACGCCCGGCTGGTAGAGCGACCACGAGCCGGTGTCGGCCTGGCGGACCTCGACGCGTGCGCGGCGCTCGCCGTCCAGGTACAGGCGCCGGCCGAGCGGATCATTGGCGAGGGCGGCGAAGTCGTGCAGCCCGATCACCGACTGCAGGAACGCGTTGTAGATCCGCTGGCCCGGCGCATAGGAGTACGCGAGGTAGTGCGCGCCCTGGCTGGTCAGCTCGCGCACACCCGAGGGCGGCGGCGTGCGATAGATGCCCAGCGCGCTGCGGGCGACGTCGAACCAGTGCGTGTCCTTCAGCCGGACAGCGGCACGCGACAGCGCCTGGATGCCCGTGCCCTGGGCCAGCCCGCTGACCCACGGCGGGCGTCCACCGCCGAACACGAACTGGTACTCCCAGGCGATGCCGCCGGCGCGCTGCACTGCGTAGGACTCGATCTCGCTCGCCATCGCGCGCAGCTCGCTGTCGTAGCCCTTCGCGAGGAACAGCTGGTTCATCCGCCCGAACGTGCCGAGCCACTGAATCTGGATGCCCTGGCCCGGATAGGACTGCCAGCACGAGCCTGCTGCCGCTGAAGCGCATCCGCTTGCCGTAGGCGAGCGGGCCCTTGTCGCCCCACCACTGGGCGTTGCGCTTGACCGTCATCAGCACGACCTTCACGCGCGAGGCCGTCAGCAGGCCGTCGGATGCCTGGCCCTCGGCGTTGCGCAGGACGGAGGCCAGCTCGGCGCGGGGACTGCCCTTGAGGTGCTTCACCGTGCGCCGGGCGTCGGCATACGCCGCCGCGTAGTCCTTCGCGTCGGCCTCGCTCAGCTCGCCGGCACGTTCGAGCGCGCGCAGCCGGCTGGGGACGGTCGCGCGCGCCAGGGCCGCGGCGTGCGCCGGACGGCGCCGGGGTCCCTGCAGCCGGCGAGACGCTGACCGGGGGCAACTCGGTCGCACCGGCCGGGGGCAGGAAGCGGTCATGTTGCAGCACGACTCGCCCGTGCCGATTGAGCACGAGAACGTCGGGCGCCGAGGCCTGCGCAACGCACGGAAAGACGAGCGCCAGCAGTGTCAGCGCCGGCAGGGCAACCGGGTGCCGGAGCACGATTCCGATGCTACGGTCCGTGCCGCCCGCTGGTCGCAGTCCAGCTTGCAGCCACCGATGCCGATGCGCCGCCCGCTCCGACTTCCGCTTCTCGCCGTGCTGTGCCTGCTCGCGGTCGCGGCCCTCGTCGCCGGCTGCGGCAACTCGAGCGAGAGCGGCTCGGGTGCGGACACGACGAAGCTGCTGAACGACACCTTCGGGAAGACGCAGCCCGTCAACAGCGGCCGCCTGAAGCTCGGCATCGACGTGCACGCCGACGGCATCACCGGAATCCCGTCGCCGCTCTCGGTCCGGCTGGGCGGCCCGTTCCAGCGCGTCGACGCGAAGGGCCCGCCGAAGTTCGACTTCGACGTCGCGCTCGCCACGCGCGACGGCCGCTTCTCGGTCGGGATCATCTCGACCGGCAAGCAGGGCTGGATCAAGCTCGGCCAGCGCGCCTTCGCGCTGCCCGCCGCGCAGTTCGACCAGATGGCCGGGAAGGCCGGCGGCTCCACCGGCGGACTGCCGGGTGACCTCGGCACGCTCGGGATCGACCCGCGCACCTGGATCACGAACGTGCAGGACGAAGGAGTCGAGACGCTCGAGGGCGCCAAGGTCGTCCACCTCAGCGCCGACGTCGACATCCCGGGCCTCGCGAAGGACCTCGACAAGCTGCTCTCGACCGCCGGCGGCACCGGGCTGAACGCGATCGCCGGGCTGCCCACGGGCCTCGGGAAGAGCGGCGCCGTCGCGAAGACGGTCAAGAGCGCCGGCGTCGACATCTGGACCGGCGAGAAGGACCACCAGCTGCGCCGGATCACGATCAAGCTGAACGTGAAGACCCCGACCGGCAAGGACGGGACGATCGCGCTCGACCTCGCGGTTGCGGGGCTGAACGAGTCCCAGCCGATCGGGCCGCCGGCCGACCCGCGGCCGCTGTCCGAGCTGAGCGCGGCGCTGGCGGTCCTCAGCGAGCAGCGCTCAAAGGGCGGCGGGTCGAGCGCCGGCGGCTCGAGCTCCGGCACCCCCGCGCAGGCGCGAGAGCTACGACGACTGCGTCCAGGCCGCCGGAAGTGACGTCGAGCAGGCGCAGGGCTGCGCCGCGCTGCTCGACTGACCGGCGTGATCGCGGTCTACCGCCCACTGCGGTGCATATGCTCAGGGCCCCGTGCCCGCTGAGGTCCCCCCGAGCCGCGGCCTGTCGTTCCTGCTGAAGTCCGACGGCTGGCCCTACCTGCTCGTCCCGTTCATCCCGATCGCGATCGTGCTCGATCTGCTGCACGCGGATCCGGTGATCCTGTTCGCGACCAGCGCGCTCGGCGTGATTCCGACCGCCGCGCTGATGGGCCGGGCGACGGAGGAGCTTGCGGCGCGCAGCGGCCCCGGGATCGGCGGCCTGCTGAACGTCACGTTCGGCAACGCGCCGGAGCTGATCATCGCCCTGTTCGCGCTGAACAAGGGGCTGCAGGAGGTCGTCAAGGCGTCGATCGTCGGCTCGATCATCGGCAACATCCTGCTCGTGATGGGCGCCTCGATGTACCTCGGCGGACTGGGACGCGATCGCCAGCGCTTCAACGCGACCGCGGCCGGCGCGCAGGCCTCGATGCTGCTGCTCGCGATCGTCGCCGTGACCTTCCCGGCGGTCTTCGAGCTGGTCGAGGGGCAGGGGCTGCCATCGCCGAACGCCGAGATCGTCAACTACGGCGCCACCGTCGAGAAGCTCTCGCTGATCACGGCGGTCGTGCTGATCGGCGCCTACGTCGGTGGGCTGATCTTCTCGCTGCGCACCCACCGCGACCTCTTCAACCCGCAGTCCGAGGTCGAGCACGAGGAGCGAGCCGTGGAGCGTCCGCCGCGCCGTCGGCATGCTCGCGATCGCCGGCGTCGCCGTCGCCGTGATGTCGGAGATCCTCGTCGGCTCGATCTCCGAGACGGCCGAGCAGGCCGGCCTCAGCGAGTTCTTCATCGGCGCGATCGTCGTCGCGATCGTCGGCAACGCCGCCGAGCACTGGGTCGCGGTGCTCGTGGCGCGCAAGGACAAGATGGACCTGGCGGTGAACATCTCGATCGGCTCGAGCGCGCAGGTCGCGCTGTTCGTCGCGCCGGCGCTCGTGCTCGCGAGCTACGTGATCGGCCCGGGCCCGATGCCGCTGGTGTTCAACGGCTTCGAGCTCGCCGCGCTGATCCTCGCCGCGCTGATCGCCAACCAGGTGACCCAGGACGGCGAGTCGACGTGGTTCGAGGGCCTGCAGCTGCTGGCCGTCTACGTGATCATCGGCGTTGCGTTCTATTTCGCCTGACCGGCCTGCCGGCGGCCCCTGAGCCTTGATCATCACGCCGACCACAGCCACGCTCGCCGCCGATCCGCTGTCGATCCTGTTCCTGATCGTGGTCATCGGGGCGCTGCTGCTCGTCGACCTGCTGCTGTTCGCCCGCGGCCGCGAGCCGAGCTTCCGCGAGAGCGTCATCTGGAGCATCGGCTGGCTGATCCTGGGCCTGCTCGTGACGATCCCGATCGCGCTGCTCTCGAGCGGCGAGGAGGGCGTCAACTACGCCACCGTCTACCTGATCGAGCGCACGCTCTCGCTCGACAACCTCGTCGTCTTCCTGCTGATCTTCGGGTCGTTCGGCGTGCCGCAGCCGCAGCGCGGGATCCTGCTCTTCTGGGGCATCGTGCTCGCGCTCCTGATGCGCGGCGTGGCGATCGTGGTCGGCGTCGAGCTGATCGAGAGCTTCCACCTCGTCATCTACATCCTCGGCGTCGGCCTGCTCGTACTCGCCTGGAAGATGTGGAAGGGCAGCACCGAGCACGCCGACCCGCACGACAACCCGGTCGTGCGGCTGGTCTCGCGGATGTGGCCGGTCGGCGACTACGCGGGCTCGCACTTCTCGGTCAGGGAGAACGGCAAGCGCGTGCTGACGCCGCTGGCGCTCGCGCTCGTCGCGGTCGTCGCCGCGGACATCGCGTTCGCGATCGACTCGATTCCCGCGGCGTTCGCGATCACCGACGACGCGCTCGTCATCTGGGCGGCGAACGGGTTCGCACTGCTCGGCCTGCGGGCGCTGTTCGCGCTCGTCGAGGCGCTCGTCAAGCGCTTCCGCTACCTCAATCAGACGGTCGCGGTCGTGCTCGCGATCGTGGCGGTGAAGCTGCTGATCCAGGACCTCTGGCACGTGCCGGCGCCGATCAGCCTGGCGGTCGTCGTCGCCCTGTTCGCGGCCGGGATCCTGCTCTCGATCCGTGCCGACGGCCGTGACGGCAATGCCGGCGGTCCCGGAGCTCCGGGCGTGCCTCAGCCCAGCTCGGCGAGCTGACGCGCGACCTCGGCCTCGACGTCGAGCGGCGGCTTGCCGGCGCGCCCGCGGCGTGCGTTGCGCGCGACCACGAGGTCGCGCACCTCGCCCTCGAGTGCGGGGTCGACGACCGGCGCGGGGGTCAGCAGCAGTGCGAGCTCGGCCTCGATGTCCAGCAGCGGGCGCCCCGCGCGTTCGCGCACCGCGTTGCGGGCGGCGAGCATCTGCCGCAGCTCCTCCTCCTGCTCGGCGCGCGCAAGCGCACTGCCGACGGGGACGGAGCGTGCCGGGCGATCGCTGCCGTCACGCAGCGACAGCAACCCCTTGCCGATCTCGTCATAGGCGCGCCGCGAGCCGGCGAACGTCAGCAGCGCGACGATCGCGGAGACGCCGACGACGGCGAAGAGCACGGTTCCGAAGGCCGACTGCATAGGTCCCTGGGAGGGTGACAGACGGACAGGGTGTGCTTTTCGGCGCCTTTCGGGGTAAGATTGACTGACGAGTCAATCTACGGCGTCAGGGCCACTCGTTCTGTCCTGCCCGCGCCGACTTTTCTTCCGCGGAACAAGGAGCTAATCGCTGTGGTCGACTTCACGCTGACCGATGAGCAGAAGGCGCTGCGCGAGATGGCGCACGACTTTGCTGAGAACGAGATCCGCCCCGTCGCTTGGAAGTTCGACGAGCACGGGACGTGGCCCCAGGAGATCATTGAGAAGGCCTGGGAGCTCGGTCTCATGAACAACCACATCCCTGAGGAGTACGGCGGCCCTGGTGCCAACTACCTCGAGGGCTGTCTGATCGAGGAGGAGCTGGCCTGGGGCTGCTCCGGCATCGCCACCTCGATCGGCGCCAACGGCCTCGCCGGCGCCCCGATCATGGTCGGCGGCTCCGAGGAGACCAAGAAGAAGTACATGACGATGCTGACCGAGCAGCCGAAGCTGGCCTCGTTCTGCCTGACTGAGCCGAACGCCGGCTCCGACGTCTCGGGCATGCGCACCTCGGCGGTCCGCAAGGGCGACAAGTACGTCCTCAACGGCTCGAAGTGCTTCATCACCAACGGCGGCTACGCCGACTTCTTCACCGTCTACGCGAAGACCGACAAGGACGCCGGTCACCGCGGCATCACCGCGTTCGTCGTCGAGAAGGACGACACCATCACGGTGGACAAGAAGGAAGACAAGATGGGCCAGCGGGCGTCCAACACCGCGACCATCACCTTCAACGACACCGAGGTCCCCGTCGAGAACATGCTCGGCGAGGAGAACAAGGGCTTCAAGCTCGCGATGATGACCCTCGACCGCACGCGCCCGGGCGTCGCCGCAATGGCGACCGGCATCGCGCGCGGGGCGTTCGAGATGGCGACCGAGTACTCGAAGGAGCGCGTGCAGTTCGGCGTGCCGATCGCGATGCACCAGGCGATCCAGTTCCTGATCGCCGACATGGCCACGAAGATTCACCTCTCGCGCCTGGCGACGTGGAACTCCGCGGTCCTGCTCGACCAGGGGATGCGCAACACGATCGAGTCCTCGCACGCGAAGCGCTTCGCCGCGGACACCGCGATGGAGGTCACCACCGAGGCCGTGCAGGTCTTCGGCGGCTACGGCTTCATCAAGGAGTACAAGGTCGAGAAGTTCATGCGCGACGCGAAGATCATGCAGCTGTACGAAGGCACGTCGCAGATCCAGCGCCTCGTGATCGCTCGCGAGACCCTGCTGCCGCGCCGCGTCGAGGCCACAACGGTCGCGTAGTCACACGCATCTGAGCTTCACCTCGAAGGGCCGCCTGCGTGCGGCCCTTCGTCGTTCCGGGCCCGCCGCCGGGCGCTCCGGCTGCACCGCTCGGCGCCACGCGGTACGGTGAGCATGTTTGCGTAACCCTGGGGGGCCAGAGGACGCGCAGACGCACTCCAACAAGCACGAATGCGCTGCCGGGATGCCGGCACTGGGGAAGATCAATGCCGCCGGATCACCCGTTTTCTGGGCCTGCCCATACCCGTTCGCAGATGCGTCACGGTCGTCGCTGGGCTTTCGCCTGGGCGACCGCACTGCTGACACTGCTCGCGCTCGCGCCGTCCGCGCTCGCGTGGAACGGCAATCTCGAGGTCCGCAAGGTCAACCTCGGTGGCCCGTCCACCGACGTCTTCAACTTCAAGGTCGAGTCCGGTGCCTACGGGCAGCCGCTGTTCTCGCTCGTGCCGTCGGGCGACTACACGGGCGCCCCGTGGAAGGACAAGTCCAAGCCCGACAACCCCTTCGCACTGGTCGGTGCTCCGGCGGCCGCCGGGCCGTTCACGGCGATCGGCCCGGACCCGACGACGGCGCTCTTCACCGGACTCGACTCCGGTGGCCAGGCTGCTGCCGCGCCGCCCGCGGTGCGTGACTGGCGGCGCTTCCGCGTGTCCGAGACCTACAAGCCCGCGGGCTACAAGACGGCGGTCGGCTGCGGGATCCGCAACGCCGCCAGCGGCGCACCGTGGGACGCCTCACTCGATTCGGCATGGGGCACCTGGAGCGCCACTCCGACCGGCGAGGGCGGAGGCGACGGCGTCGAGACGACGCTGCGCTTCCTTCCTGACACCGTCGCGCAGGCCGACCAAGGCCCCTGGACCGTCACCTGCACGTTCACGAACACGTACCGCGCGCGCGTCAAGGTCATCAAGGACTTCGACGATCCGCTCAGCACGACGTCCAGCGTCGGCATCACCGTCAACGGTGCGGGCGTCACCACGAGCACGGGTGACGCCGCGTTCGTCGACGGAGCGGCGAGCGACTTCGTCGCCGTCGACGGCGGCTCGAACGTCGCGCTCGCCGAGCAGGGCACCGCGACGACGAGCCTGAGCGACTTCACCTCGACGCTCGAGTGCCGCGTGGGGAGCGCCGGCACCTACGGCGACTGGGCCGTCGTCCCGGGCGGGACCGCCGGAACGCTCGCCGCCGTCGCGCCGGGCAAGGACTACGAGTGCCGCTTCACCAACGTCCGCAAGGCCGGCACGACGCCGCCGCCCGGCAGCGGGACGCAGCCCGTGGGCCCGATCCCCGGAACGACGCCGCCGCCGGCCGGACCGGTCACCAGCAGCGCCACGCCGGTCGCCGGGAGCGCCCGCGTCGAGGGCAACGCCGGCTGCGTCACCGGCGCCTACGCGATCGCCGACGTCCGCGGCCGCGGCATCGTCCGCGTGGTGTTCCGCGTCAACGGGCGCGTCGTCAAGACGCTCACGAACGCCAACGTGGCCGGCATGTACCGCCTGCGGGTCCCGGCCTCCAGCCTCCCGCGCGGCGCCAACCGCGCCACGGCGGACGTCCGCTTCCGCGCGGTGAGCAAGCTGGCCCCGCGGCGACTGTCGTTCGTGTTCAACCGCTGTCCGCGGCGCGTCGGCCGGCCGCCGACCTTCACGGGCTGAGCAGCGCGTCGGCGGCGCGGCCTGGCCGCGCCGCCGAGATCCGCGCCATCATCCGCGCCGGTGCGGCTCGACGGCATCAACCCCGGTGATCTGATTCGCGTGTCGGTGCGCGGACGGGTCTTCCACGCGCTCGTCCGCGGCACCACGCCCACGGGCCTGACGGTCGAGCCGATCGAGCGCAACATCACCTACCGCCAGGTGAAGGCGCGCGACGTGATCGAGCACTGGGCCAAGCGCGGGCGCCCGCGCGCCGAAGCCGAGCGCGACGTGAACCCCGAGCAGCGCTCGCTCGACGACCTGCTCGACCGCTAGTACGCGGATCGCGTGCCGAGCACCCGGGCATACTTGAACGCGATGCCTCACCGCGACACCGAGCAGGCGGTCGCCGACGCCGCGCCGTTGGAGGCGGCTCGCGTCGCCGCGGGCACTCCGCCGGCCGCCGGCGCAGGCTCCGCCGACCCGGTCGCGGGCGAGCTGCGCCGCGCGGGCGTGATCCCGCTGCTGGTCCTGCACCTGCTCGGCGACGGGCGCTCGTACGGCAACCAGCTGATCGAGCGCATCGCGCAGGTCAGCGACGGACTGCTGGTCGTGAACCCGAACACGATGTACCCGCTGCTGCGCGACCTCGAGGCCCGCGGCCTGCTCGCGGGGGAGTGGGAGCACCCCGAGCGCCGTTCGCGGCGCTTCTACGCGCTGACCGCGGAGGGCGCGCTCGAGCGCGAGCGGCTGCGGGCCGACGTCGCACCGCGGCTCGACGCCGTCGCGCTGGCCGTCGGGCGGCTGCGGGACGAGCTCGCGTGATCGCAGCCGCGCGCCTTGCGCTGCTGTCGGACGTCCACGCGAACCCGTTCGCACTGAAGGCCGCCCTTGATGAGGCACAGCGACGCGGCGCCGACACGATCGCGGTCTGCGGCGATCACTCGTGGGGCCCGCTGCCCGTCGAGACGCTCGCGCTGCTGCGCGGCGCAGCGCTCCCGGCGGTGATGATTCGCGGCAACGCCGACCGCGAGGTGATCGGCCCGCTCACCGAGGCTGACGGCATCGACGCCGATTCCGCAGCGCTGGCGGCATGGGACCACGATCAGCTCCCTGCTGACGCACTGACCTGGCTCGCGCAGCTGCCGGCGAGCGCGACCGTCACCGTCGAGGGCCTCGGCGATCTGCTGATCTGCCACGGCTCGCCGCGCTCGGACGAGGAACGGATGGGGTTGCCCGACCTGCCGGAGGAGGCGCTCGCCGCGATGCTCACCGGCGTCGCCCAGCCGCTCGTGGCCTGCGGGCACACGCACGTGCAGCTTGACCGCGCCGTCGGTGCAAAGCGAGTGATCAACCCGGGGAGCATCGGCCTGCCGGTCGGCGCTGTCGGCGCCCACTGGGCGCTGCTCGGTGCCGAGGGGGTCGAGCACGTCGTCACCCCGTATGACGTGGTCGCCGCCGGCGCCGCCTTCCGGTCCGCCGGCGGTCCGTTCGCCGCGGACTTCGCAGCGCACGTCGCAGCGCCGCCCGCCTCGTACTGACGGACCTTCTAAGGTCGCGTCGATGGGCCGAGCCAGCGCCACGATCACGCTCGCGGACACGCGCGTCGCCGACGCTGAGGCGCTCTGGTACGACGTCAGCCGGTGGCCGTCGTTCGTCGAGGGCTTCAAGCACGTCGTGCGCATCGAGGGTGAGTGGCCGGCGACCGGGTCGCGCCTGATCTGGCAGTCCGTCGCCGACGGCCGCGGCCGCGTGAGCGAGGCCGTCACCGCATATGTCCAGCGTGAGGGCCAGACCGCAGACGTCGAGGATCCGCGGATCAGCGGCAGCCAGCGCGTCATCTTCGCGCCGGTCGGCACCACGGGCGACGGCGCCGGCGTGCAGATGACGCTCGAGCTCGAGTACGCACTGCACGACCGCGGCCCGCTCAGCGCGGTCACGGACATGCTGTTCATCAGGCGCGCGCAGTCCGACGCGCTGCGGCGGACGTTGTTTCGCTTCGCCCACGAGCTGCAGGCGGAACGCGAGCTCTGACACGCTCGCGTTACCGTTTCCCTGTCGTCTGACCGGCCGTCCCGCGCCGCGTCACCGCTCACCCCAAGGAGACCCGAGCCATGTTCGTGTTCAAGGCCGCCGTCGTCGGCGCCGGCACCATGGGCGGCCAGATCGCGCAGACGATCGCCGCCGCCGGGATCCCCGTGGTCCTGAAGGACATCCGCCAGGACCTCGTCGACGCCGGCATCGCCGAGGCGCGCAGGGTCACCGAGGGCCAGGTCGGCAAGCTCGTCGAGAAGGGCAAGCTGACCGAGGAACAGGGCGCCGCCCAGCTCGAGGAGACGCTCGGCCTGATCGTCGGAACGACGACCTACGACGGGTTCGGCGACGTGGACTTCGTCGTCGAGGCCGTGCCCGAGCGGATGGAGATCAAGCAGGCCGTCTTCGCCGAGCTCGACGCCTGCACGCCCGGCCACGCGATCCTGGCGTCGAACACGTCATCGCTGTCGATCACCGAGATCGGTGACGCGACGCTGCGCGCCGACAAGGTCGTCGGGTTCCACTACTTCTACCCGGCCTCGGTCATGCCGCTGATCGAGATCGTCGAGGGCGACGAGACCTCGGCGGAGACGCTGCAGGCGACGGTGACGTTCGCGCAGGCGATCCGCAAGCAGCCGATCACCTGCCTCGAGGTGCCGGGCTTCGTCGTCAACAGGATCCTCAACTCCGGGATCAGCGAGATCTGGAAGGCGCAGGAGCAGCAGGGCCTGTCGATCAAGGCGATCGACGAGGGCGTCGGCGCGGCCGGCGTCGTCCCGGTCGGGCCCTACCACCTCGTCAACCTGCTCGGCCTGGACACCGTGCTGCACGTCGCCGAGCACCTCGCCGAGTCCTACGGGCCCGAGCGCTTCTACGTCCCGGCGGGCATGCAGAAGCTCGTCGAGCAGGGCAAGCTCGGAGCGAAGACCGGCGGTGACGGCTTCTACGCCCCGGACGGCAGCGCGAACCTCGAGGGTGACGGCGAGCCGGATGTCCCGGAGCTCGTCGAGATGCTGTCGCTGAAGACCTTCGTCGAGGCCTGCCTGGTGCTGGAGGAGGGCGTCGCCACCCACCGCGATATCGACTTCGGGATGATGGCCGGCGCCGGCCTGGACCCGCGGCGCGGGCTGCTGCCGCCGTTCATGGGCGCGGACGTCGCCGGGCTCGACACGATGCTCGAGCGCCTGGAGGCCGCCACCGAGCGCCACGGCGAGCGCTTCGAGCCGCCGACGATCCTGCGCCGGCTCGTCGCGCAGGGGCGCCTCGGGCGCCAAGAGCGGACAGGGCTTCTACGCCTACCCGCAGGCCGACGCCGAGCAGCCCGCGGGCGAGGCCGCCGTCGTCAAGCTCGAGTCGCGCGGCGACGTCGCGATCGCCTGGCTGGCGAACGGCCAGATGAACTCGATCTCGCCGCAGGTGATCGAGGATCTCGGCAAGGTCTGGGAGGCAGTCGGGAGCGCCGGCGTGCGGTCGCTGATCATCGCCTCGTCGAACCCGATGCTCTACTGCGCCGGCGCGGACATCAAGGCGTTCACGCAGCTCGACGAAGCGGGCGGCCGCAAGCTCAGCGACGACGCACACGGGCTGCTGCGCGCGATGGGCCGCTCGTCCGTGGTCACGATCGCGGCGGTCAACGGCCTCGCCTTCGGCGGCGGCTGTGAGCTCGCGATGGCCTGCGACGTGCGGCTCGCCGCGCGATCGGCGCTGTTCGGCCAGCCCGAGATCAAGCTCGGGATCATTCCCGGCTTCGGCGGGACGCAGCGGCTGCCGCGCCTGGTCGGCGAGAACAAGGCGCTCGAGCTCAACCTCGTCGGCGACCCGATCAGCGCCGAGGAGGCGTTCGACTACGGCCTCGTCAATCGCGTCGTCTCCGACCACGAGCTGCTCGACACCGCGCTGGCCTGGGCACGGCGCCTCGCGCAGCAGGCCCCGCTGGCCGTGCAGGCGATCAAGGATGCCTCGGCCAAGGGCGATCTGGACGAGGGCATCGAGGCCGAGAAGGCCGCGTTCGCCGGGGTCTTCGGCTCGGCCGACGGGCAGCGAGGGGATCGCTGCGTTCCTCGGCAAGCGCAAGCCGAAGTGGACGGGCGCATGAGCGTGGCGCCGGCCGAGCGCGAGCAGGTCCAGCGGCTCGCCGAGCTGGTCGCGCAGGCGGGGTCGGTCGTCGCGCTGACCGGCGCCGGGATCTCGGTCCCGTCGGGCATCCCGGACTTCCGCACGCCCGGCACCGGCCTGTGGGCCGACGTGAATCCGATGGAGGTCGCGCACATCGATGCCTGGCGCGCCGACCCGGAGCGGTTCTGGAAGTTCTACGGCGCACGCTTCCAGACACTCGAGGACAAGCAGCCCAACGGCGCCCACCGCGCGCTGGCGACGCTCGAGCAGCGCGGCCTGCTCGACGCCGTGATCACGCAGAACATCGACATGCTGCATCGCAAGGCGGGGACGCGTGAGCTGGTCGAGGTCCATGGCACGATCGAGCACAGCTCGTGCCTGGTCTGCGGCACGCAGTACCCGCTCGACGAGACGCGGCGGCGGCTGGTCGCCGACGAGCACGGCGTGCCGCGCTGCACGTGCGGTGAGCCGCTGAAGCCCGACGTCGTCCTGTTCGGCGAGTTCCTGCCCAGAGCGGCGATCGAGCGGGCGCATGAGCTCGCCCTCGGAGCCGACGTGCTGCTGTGCATCGGCAGCTCGCTGGAGGTGCATCCGGTCGCACAGCTTCCGGGCGTGACGCGCGCGGCCGGCGGCGCCGTCGCGATCATCACGCAGGGGCCGACGCTCGTTCGACGCCCAGGCCGACGTGCGCCTCGACGGCGACGTCGTCGTCGAGCTCGAGTCGCTGATCGCCGCGCTCGACGCGCGCGCCGCAACGACCTAGGCGCGCCGGCGGTCAGCCGCCGAGCTGCGCGTTGGTCCGCGCGCGCAGCGCGGCCTCGAGGCGTGTCAGCGCCTGCGTGACCGCTGCGATCCGCGCATCGTCCAGGCCACCCTCGAGCGCGGCGCCGGCGGCCGCGGCGACCCCGGCGCGCAGCGCGTCCAGCTCGGCGAGGCGCTCGTCGATGTCGCTCTGGCCGCTCCACGGGAGCAGCTCCGTGAGCGCGGCATCGAACGCGGCGTGCAGCTGGAAGGCGCAGTCGCGCCAGCGCGCGGCATCGGCGTCGGCGCGCGCTCGCAACGTCAGCTCCTCACACGCCAGCGTGACGTCGCGGCCGGCGAGGATCGCCGCGAGGCGCTCGGTCGGCCGCAGGCCTGCGACGCGCGATCCACGACCGGGAACCGGTGCCGGCACGAGCGCGGCGCTGGCCCAGCGGCCCTCGGCGACCTGGTCGCCGCCGCCGACCCCGACGCGCACCGCGAGCGCGCGCGCGTGCGTCACCACAGGGAGCGTCGGATCAGCGGTCGCGATGCGCTCGGCGTGCAGCACCCGGTTCAGCACGGCGATCGCGCGCGCAGCCTCGGCGGTCAGGTCGGCGGAGCGCAGCCAGCGTTCGCCCGGCTCGCTCAGGGGCTTGGCGCGGATCAGCGTCGCGCGTGTGGCGACCGCGCTCGCGGGAGCTGCTGACGGCGCGACCGGACGTGG
This sequence comes from uncultured Actinomycetes bacterium, assembly GCA_963821685.1. Taxonomy (GTDB): domain Bacteria; phylum Actinomycetota; class Thermoleophilia; order Solirubrobacterales; family Solirubrobacteraceae; genus F1-60-MAGs163. Next base: position 131,101 of record CAWGEW010000004.1, read on the forward strand.
CCGCCGGCTGCGCCGTCGCCCGCCGAACCTGCCGCGCACAACGGGGGCGGCGAGCGTGCGCAGCACGAGCACATGCTCGGGCTCACCGGCATGGCCACGGATGATGTAGCGGCCGTCAGCGGGTCCGAGGACCCACGGCACTTCGACCTGGACGAAGGCGAACAGCGCCGGCGCGCTCACGCCGGCCGGTCAGCCCACGCGGGGGCGGTCGGCGGCGTCGTGCCGGCGGGCCTGCGCGACGGCCCTCTTCGGCGCGCGCTTGGTGGCGACGGCCTTCTTGGGCGCGTGCTTGGTGACGGCGATCGACCAGCGGCTGGGGCGGATCGGGACGACGGGGTTGCGGATGCGCCCGAGCCCGGAGACCAGACGGTCCCACTGGTCGGGGCGCAGCGTGCTGACGGAGTCCTCGTTCGGGTGGAACCCGACGTGAATGTGATCCCAGTGGTCAGCAAGTGCGAGCGTGTTGTCGGTTCCGGCGTACTGCATCAGCGTGATGATCTGGTGGGGCTTCATCGTGCCCTGCAGCGTCAAGAGGGCGCGGACCGCGCGGTCCGTGATCGATCCGGGGCCCTGGTGGCCGGCGATCGGGACGCCGTTGATCGCGGCGATGTCGACGGCGCTGCCGCTGGAGTGCTCGGAGACGTTGCCGCTCGCCGTGAGGAAGCCGTGGCCGCAGTGCAGGCTCGTGACGGTCGGCTTCATGCCGCGCGCCGCGAGGAACTCGAGCGTCGCGAGGATGCGGCGGTCGATGATCCCGGCGCGGATGTCGGCGCGCCCGCACTCGTAGATCGAGATGTCGGGGTTGTCGAGCACGTGGCGCATGAGCTGCTCCTTGCTCATGAGCATGATCTCGCCGATCGAGAGATGCTGCTTCTGCGTGCCCTCGGCGGTCAGGACCGGGTTCTCGGCGCGGTAGATCGCGGTCGAGTCGAGCAGGCGCCAGCCGTCGAGCAGCGGCTTGGGGTCGATCCGTGGAGTCTTGTCGCCGGCCGGGCGGACCTCGAAGTAGAGGTGCGGTGCGGCGGCGCGGTTCATGCGCGTGGCGGCTGCGTCCTCGGCGCGCTGCTCGGCTTCGGCGTCGGCGCCCTGCGCCGGCGCGAAGTCCAGCGATGCGGCGCCGATCCGGCCGATCACGGTCCCGCCGATCACCTTGGCGCCGCGGCGCAGCGGCTTCAGGACGATGTCGCGGCGGTCGATCGCCTCGGGCTCGGAGAAGACTGCGCGGAAGGCACTGACGCCGTCGGGAAGCTTCGTGCTGACCGCCTTGGTCGTGGCGGTCGCGGCTGCGGCGGCGGTGACCGCGAGCGGATGCAGCGGGGCGAGCGTCGGGAGCGCGAGCCCGGGCGCCGCGGCTGTGAGCGCGGCGACGGTCGGCAGCGAGCCCGTCGCGTCGTGCAGCGCGGGCGGGCCGGAGGCGGGCTTCACCTGCGGCGCGGCCTTGGGTGCGGGTGTCGGCGAGGGGCGCGTACGCGGTGGCCGGCGTGATGTCGGGGTGCAGCGCGCGGAACTTCGGCAGCACCAGCTCTTCGACGGTGTTCGTGTTCGAGCGGTCGCTGTGCCCGCCGGCGGTGGCGGCGCGGCGCGGGGCCGGGTCGCTCGCGGCGAAGCCGAGCTCCTTGCGGATCGAGCTGAGGCTCTGCTTGCGCGGGCGCGCCACCGGGTAGACCTTGGCGAGCTTCGCGAGGTGCCCGTACGTGTAGGTGTTCCCGTAGGAGTCACGTAGGCGGATGAACGTTCCCAGGCGCGGCGACTCGCCGAGTGCGACCACGCGCGAGTCCTGGATCGCGACGACCGGGGCGCCGGCCGCGGCGTAGATGCGCCGGCCGCGGCGCGTGCCGCCCTCGACCGGGATCGAAGCGTTGCCGGAGCTGACGCGCGCGCGGGCGGCGCTTTCGGAGAGCCGCCCCGCGTAGGTGGCGGGCGCGGCGACCGGGAAGCGCCCGAGCGTCATGCCGGACAGCGAGGCGACGACTTCCGGCGGCAGCGCGCTCAGCGCCTGTGCGCGGCGGAGCACGTCGTTGACGTACCAGTCGGCGTGGTTGTAGGCCCAGATCGCGCGGCGCAGGTCCTGGCTGGCGCCGGCGGCCTTCAGGTAGCGCGCGGCGGCGAAGATCGCGTCGACGGGGTTGTAGGGATCACGGCGGCCGTCGTTGTTGGCGTCGACGCCGTATCCGGCCCAGGTGCTGGGCATGAACTGCATCCAGCCGAGCGCACCGGCGGTGGAGACGTTGAGGTTGCGCCCGTAGTCGGTCTCGATCGAGTTGATCGCGGCGAGGATCTCCCAGCGCACGCCGTACTGGACACCTGCGGCCTGGTAGATCGGCAGCAGGAACGGCGGGACACGGAAACCGTCGAGCAGGATGTTCGGGACGCCGCGCGTGGTCGGGGCGGGGAGGACGTAGGAGCCGATCGCGCCGCCGGTCGACGGTCCCGTCGCCGGGACGGGCTGGGGCTGCTCGACCAGTGACTTGGGCGGCGTGGGCGGGTTCTTGTCGTCCGGCCCAGTCCCGTGCTCACGCTTGGACTTCGGCTTCTTCTCAGCCTCAGGCTTAGCTTGAGTCTTGATGGTCTTGTGCTTGTCGGTCTCCGGGGTGCCGCCCGTCGTCGGCGTGGTGACCGGTGCTCCGCCGGCGGTGGCCACGGGCTCGACCGGAGCGGGCGCCGGGGTCGGCTCAGGGCTGGCGGGCGTCGTCGAGGCGGGCTCGGACGGGGGCGGGGGCGGAGTCTCGGAAGCGGCGGCCGGGCACGGCGAAGGCGCTCCGGCGGGAGTGCCCGCGGGCGCGGGGACGAGTGAGCCGTCCGGGGCGACACACTGGAGCGGCGCACCGCCCTGGGTGGCCGACGGATCGCCGTCTGCAGTGGCGAACGCGGGAACGATCGAGAGCACCGCAAGCGCGAAGAAGGTGGCGATGAGCCTGGTGAGCAGCGCGCGGGCGTAGATCACGTCGTCGACGCTCGGAGCCTGTCCCGCGACAGAGGTCTGGCGCGGGAGCCACCGGAGCAGCGCGAACGTAGCAGCGGTGGCGGACCGATCAACGCGGTCGGCGAGACGCGCGCGGAGGGTGCGCCAGATGACGACGGGGAGGGGTCGAGGAGATCGATGCACAGGTCTGGAGGGATGTGAGGCGGTTGGCCGCCATCAGCTATCGCTGGTTTCCCCTTCGGCCGATCACGCCTGGTGCTTGACCCCCGTTGGAGCGATTGTGGCGAACATCTGAGAACTAAGGCTCAAGTCGAGCCTTAGAAATAGTGCGGTTTCGACGTATCGGTGCAGCACGCAGGCGCTGCGGTACGGTTCGCCGCCCGACCCCAGCCGGAAGGACGACGATGACCGACGAGACCAGCGCCGACGGCCTGCGCGACAGGATCTCCCGCCAGAGTGAGGAGACGCTCGGGAAGATCGCCCAGGATCTGCTCGAGAACCCGCTCGTCAGCGGAGCGCTCGCGAAGGCGTTCAGCACGCGCGCGAGCGCGCGTCGCAGGCGCAGGAGGCCGCGATGGGCGCCCTCAACCTTCCGTCGGCCGCCGATCTCGAGCGGCTCACGCGCCGCCTGCGCTCTGTCAGTCAGCGGCTCGAGGGCATCGAGGACGCCGTCGATCGCCTCGACGACCGCCTGAAGGGCCCGGTCTCCGGAGCCGAGGCTGGGATCGAGCAGCGCCTGGCGGCGATGGAGAAGGTGCTCGAGGACGTCGTCAAGTCGCTCTCGGCGCGGCCGCCTGCTGCGAAGAAGCCGGCCGCCAAGAAGCCGGCGAAGAAGCCGGCCGCGAAGAAGCCGGCGCCGCCGCACCCGTCGTCCGACTGAGCGACCCCGCTCAGCCTGAGTCAGCCACGAGCGCGTCGAGCGCCGTGCGGCCCAGCCGCAGCGACGCCGCCTCGAGCTGCTCGGCGCCGATCCGCTCGCCGGCGCCCGGGAGCGTGTCGCTGACGGCGAGCAGGCAGGCTGCGCGTACGCCACGGCGCGCGGCGACCGCCAGGACCGTCGCGGCCTCCATCTCGACGACGAGCGCCCCGGCCGCCCGCCAGCGCTCCGGCCGGCCCGGGTCCGGGTCGTAGAACAGATCGGTGGAGACGGCGAGGCCTGCGTGCTCAGCCGAGGAGGCCAGGCGCTCGGTGAGCCGCGGGTCGGCCGGCAGCGGCTCCGCGTGCCCGAGCGCCGCGCTCGTCCCGTCGGCGGGGATCGCGGCAGTCACGGCGACGAGGTCCCCGAGCTCGAGGCCCGCGGTCAGCGCGCCGCAGGTGCCCACGCGCACGAAGACCTCGAGGCCCAGGTCGCACAGCTCCTCGAGCACGATCGCAGCGCTCGGCCCCCCGATGCCGTGACTCATGATCGTCAGCGGCTCGCCGTCGCCCGCCGTGCCCGTGTAGCCCCACAGCCCGCGGTTGTGGTTGAACATGCGCGGCTCCTGCGTCAGCGCCTGCGCCAGCAGCAGCGCGCGGCCGGGGTCGCCGGGCAGCAGCGCGCGCGGCGCGAGCGGGGCGGTCGGGTGGACGTGGCGCGGTTGCCCCGGCATCGGCTCGCGAGGATAGTCTGCGCTCATGGCCAAGCCGCAGCAGGGTTCAAGCACACGCCGACAGGCCGCCGAGCGCGCCGATCAGGTCCGCTCCGCCGTCGAGGAGGCGTTCCAGAGCGCGAGCGCGCAGCTCACGCGTGAGCGCGCGCAGGACATCGCTGACGAGCTCAGCTCGGCAGCCGAGCGGGTGCGTGAGGCGCTCGAGCAGATCCGTCCTCCCACGGGCGATGACGTGCGTAGGCTCGTCGACCGGCTCGGTGCACTCGAGCGGCGCGTCTCCGAGCTGGAGATCCCCGGCCGCAGCAAGCCCGCGGCAAAGAAGCCCGCGGCGAAGAAGCCCGCAGCCAAGAAGCCGGCGGCCAAGAAGGCCGCAAAGAAGCCCGCTGCGAAGAAGGCCGCGAAGAAGCCCGCCGCCAAGCGCACAGCCGCGAAGAAGCCGGCCGCGCGCCGCACAACGAGCTGAGGGTCGGCATGGGTGTCGAGATCGAGTCTCCGAAGGAATTCAAGGCGGCCATGGACGCCGTCTTCTCGCTGATGAGCGAGGACGCGGACATGGGTCCGAAGCTGCGTGACGCGAACGTCCCGCAGCGGTTCGAGTTCGACGACGTCGACATGGTCGTCAACGTGCGCGCCGGGGCCGACGGCGAGGACGAACCTCGTCTGGGAGTGGACGGACGACGTCGACTGGGAGCCGAAGGTGAAGATGAAGATGAGCGCGGAGGTCGCGATCCGCTACTTCCAGGGCAAGGAGAACGTGCCCGTCGCGATCGCCCGCCGCCGGATCAAGACCGGCGGCGACGTGAAGGCCGCGCTCGCGCTGATCCCGATCACCAAGCCGATCTACGCGCAGTTCCGTGAGCTGCTCGAGGACCGCTACCCGCACCTGGTCGCGTAGGGGCCCGGCCGGCCACCCGCCGTCCCGTGTCCCGTGAAGACCCGCCGCTCCCGCCTGAGGGGGTGAAGTCCGCTGAGGTCGCGCGCCGCGCCGGCGTGACGCCGGCGACGCTGCGTCGCTGGGTCCGCGACGGGCTCGTGCTGGGCGCGCCGCGCAAGGCCGACGCGGACTGGCCGCCGATCGCCGTCGCCCACGCGCGGATCGTCGCGCGCCTGCGCCAGCGCGGGCACTCGCTGCAGGAGATCCGCCGCGCGACGAAGGACGGACGGCTCGCGTTCGGCTACGTCGAGGAGCTGATGCCGAGCATCGACGCGACGCACTCGCTGCGCCAGGCGGCTCGGCAGAGCGGGCTCGAGCCCGCGCTCGTCGAGCGCATCTTCGGCATGCTCGGCTTCGCGCGGCCCGAGCGTCTCGGCGACGACGACGTCGCGATGCTCGAGCAGATGGCCGACGTGCTCGACGCGGGCTTCCCGCTCGCCGCGTTCCTGCAGCTGATGCGCGTCTACGGCCAGGCGCTCGCGCAGATCGCCGACGCCGAGGTGCGCCTGTTCCACCTCTATGTCCACGAGCCGCTGATGCGCGACGGCGTGCAGGGCCTCGAGGTCGCCGAGCAGATGGGCGAGCTGACCGCGCGGTTGCTGCCGTTCTCCTCACCGGTGATGGACCACGTCCACCGGCGACTGCTGCACCACTTCGTCGAGCAGGACATCGTCGGCCACATGGAGGCCGACCTCGGCGCCGCCAGCACCGAGCTCGGCCGGATGCGCACGGCGATCGCGTTCGCCGACCTCGCCGGCTACACCCAGCTGACCGAGCAGCAGGGCGACGAGGAGGCGGCGAGCATCGTCGAGCGGTTCGTCGCGGACGTGACGCACACGCTGCCCGACGAGGCGCGGATCGTGAAGACGATCGGCGACGAGGTGATGCTCGTCTCCAGCGACCCGGCGTCGCTGACCGACTGGGCAGTCGGGTTCCAGGCGCTGGCGGCCGGCCGGCCGCTGCCGCGGATCGGCATTCACACCGGCGAGGTGCTCTACCGCGACGGCGACTACTACGGGCGCGAGGTCAACCTCGCCTCGCGCGTCGCGGCCCGGGCGGCCGCGGGCGAGGTGCTGGTGACGCGCGCGATCGTCGACCTCGCCGAGAGCCACCAGGAGTTCGAGCGGCTCGGCGAGGTGAAGCTGAAGGGCTTCTCGGAGGCGACCGAGCTGTACCTGGCGATCATCCCCGAGCTGAACGGCTCTTAGACTCGCGCCATGTCCTCCGCCGCTGACGCGCTCGCCGAGCGTGTGCGCGAGACGGGCCTCCTGCCGGAGGGGGCGCCCGTGGTGGTGCTGCTCTCCGGTGGCCGCGACTCGGTCTGCCTGCTCGACCTCGCGGTGCTGATCGCCGGGCCGGCGGCCGTCAGTGCGCTGCACGTGAACTACGGACTGCGCGAGGACGCCGACGGCGACCAGGCCGCCTGCGAGGAGCTCTGCCGGCGGCTCGGCGTCCAGCTGCACGTCGAACTCATCGCCGCGCCCGCGGCTGCCGGCAACCTGCAGGCGTGGGCGCGGGATGCGCGCTACGGCGCCGGCGCGCGGCTCGCGGCTGCCCGCGGCGCGCGCCTCGCAGCGGGACACACGACCACCGATCAGGTCGAGACGATCGTGTACCGGCTCGCCGTCTCGCCGGGCCGGCGAGCGCTGCTCGGCATGCCCGAACGCCGCGGTCTGCTGATCCGCCCGCTGCTGGCCGCCGGCGTCGACCGCGAGCAGACCGCCGCATGGTGCGCGGCCCGCGGGCTGACGTGGGTCGAGGACGCGAGCAACAGCTCGGACGCGTACATGCGCGGCCGCGTGCGCACGCGGGTGCTGCCGGCGCTGCGCGAGCTGCACCCCGCGGCCGAGGAGAACATCCTGCGGACCGCTGAGCTGCTGCGCGACGAGGCCGAGGTGCTCGACACCGTGATCGACACGGCGCTCGCGGGCCGCGATCAGATCGAGCTCGGTCACCTCGGCGCGCTGCCGCCGGCGCTCGCGCGCCTCGTCGTCCGGCGGCTCGCCGAGGACGCCGCCGGCGGGCTGTGCCCGCGCGCGGGGGCTCGCCTGTCCGATGTGCTCGCGCTCGGTCAGCCGGCGCGCCCGGGCCCGGCGATGCTCGACGTCGGCGACGGTGCTCGCGCCGTCGTGGAGCACGGGATGCTGCGCTTCGAGCGCACGCCGCGCCGCGAGCGGCCGGCGACGCCGTCGCAGCCCTAGCTAGGCTCACGACGAGATGGCCCAGGCCCCACCGATCGGCGAGATCCTCGTCCAGCCCGACCAGCTCAAGGAGCGGGTGCGCGCGCTGGGGCGCCAGATCGCCGAGGACTACGAGGGTCGTGACGTCCTGCTCGTCGGAGTGCTGAAGGGCGCGATGTTCTTCCTCTCCGACCTGATGCGGAACATCCCCGGCACCTGCGAGGTCGACTTCATGGCCGTCGCGTCATACGGCTCGGCCACGGACTCCAGCGGCGTCGTGCGGATCCTCAAGGACCTCGACACGCCGATCGACGGGCGCCATGTCCTGATCGTCGAGGACATCGTCGATTCCGGTCTCACGCTCCAATATCTGCTGCGCAATCTCGGGGCGCGCGACCCCGCCTCGCTCGAGGTCTGCGCGCTGCTGACGAAGCCCGAGCGGCGCAAGGCCGACGTGCCGATTCGCTACGTCGGCTTCGAGATCCCGAACAGGTTCGCGATCGGGTACGGGCTCGACCACAAGGAACGCTGGCGCAACCTGCCGTACGTCGCGGCGCTCGAGTCCTCGCGCGAAGACGGCTGAATCGTCGCTTGCGCAGCGGCGCCAGGGTGTCCATACGGGGGGAACAGCCCGCTCGTACTGGTAGTCTGACCCCCTTGACCGGACTGACCGAACCCGGCGCACGAAGCGCCATGGCACTGGCATGAGCAGGTTCTTCAAGAGCGCGGCCTTCCCGATCCTGATCGTGGTCGTGCTCGCGTTCTTCGCCCAGCGCCTGATCAACACGGGTACGCAGGAGAAGCCGCCGACGTACAGCGACTTCATCACGCAGCTCCAGCGCGGCGAGCTGAAGTCGGTCCAGCTGAAGACGAAGGACAACACCGTCGTCGTCACCGAGCGCTCGGGCAAGACCTACGAGACCGGCTTCACGGACGGCGGGTCCGACCGTCTCGACGCGCAGCTGCAGACGGCTGTGCAGGAGAACAAGCTGCCACCCGGCGGCTACAACATCGAGGGCCGCAAGACGAATGGCTGGCTCAGCCTGCTGACGTACGTCCTGCCGTTCCTGATCTTCATCGGATTCTGGATCTTCCTGATGAACCAGGTCCAAGGCGGCGGCTCGAAGGTGATGTCGTTCGGCAAGTCACGCGCCAAGCGCATGAGCGTGGACTCGCCGAAGATCACCTTCCGTGACGTTGCGGGCGCCGACGAGGCGGTCGAGGAGCTCCACGAGATCAAGGAGTTCCTCGAGAACCCGAAGAAATTCCAGGCCCTTGGTGCGCGCATTCCCAAGGGCGTGCTGCTGTTCGGCCCGCCTGGCACCGGCAAGACGCTGCTCGCACGCGCCGTCGCCGGTGAGGCCGGCGTGCCGTTCTTCTCGATCTCCGGCTCGGACTTCGTCGAGATGTTCGTCGGCGTCGGCGCAAGCCGCGTGCGCGACCTCTTCGAGCAGGCCAAGCAGAACTCGCCGTGCATCATCTTCATGGACGAGATCGACGCCGTCGGCCGTCACCGCGGCGCCGGGCTGGGCGGCGGTCACGACGAGCGCGAGCAGACGCTCAACCAGCTGCTCGTCGAGATGGACGGCTTCACGATGACGGACAACATCATCCTCATCGCGGCCACGAACCGCCCCGACATTCTCGACCCCGCGCTGCTGCGTCCCGGCCGCTTCGATCGCCAGATCGTCGTCGACCGTCCCGACCGCAAGGGCCGCGCGAAGATCCTCGAGGTCCACACGCGCGGCAAGCCGCTCGCGAAGGAGATCGACATCGACGCGCTCGCGGGCCAGACCCCCGGGTTCACCGGCGCCGACATCGCGAACCTGATCAACGAGTCGGCACTGCTCGCCGCGCGCAGCGGCAAGCGCGAGATCACCCAGCACGAGCTGGAAGAGGGGATCATGCGCGTGATCGCCGGCCCGGAGAAGAAGACCCGGGTGATGGGCGAGAAGGAGCGGCTGATCACGGCCTACCACGAGATGGGCCACGCGATCGTCGGCCACTACCTCGAGCACGCCGATCCCGTGCACAAGATCTCGATCGTCGGCCGCGGCCAGGCGCTCGGCTACACGATCTCGATGCCGCAGGAGGACAAGTTCCTCACCACGCGGGCCGAGCTGCTCGACACGATGGCGATGACGCTCGGTGGTCGCGCAGCCGAGGAGATCGTCTTCAAGGAGATCACCACCGGCGCTTCGAACGACATCGAGAAGGTCACGCAGACGGCCAAGCAGATGGTGATGCGCTTCGGCATGAGCGAGCGCCTCGGCCCGCGCGTCTTCGGCCACGATCACGGCCAGCCGTTCCTCGGCCGCGAGTTCTCCTCCGAGCCCGACTACTCCGACGAGATCGCACGCGAGATCGACGACGAGATCCGTCGCATCGTCGAGTCCGCGCACCAGCGCGCCAAGGACATCCTCAACGAGTACCGCGACTCGCTCGAGGTGCTCTCGCTGAGCCTGATGAAGCGCGAGACGATCGAGAAGGAAGAGTTCGCCGCGCTGCTCGCCGGGAAGTCCGAGGAAGAGATCTGGGGCCCCGACGAGCCGACGACCCCGCCCGAGCTGCCCGGTCAGGCGCAGCCGGTCGATGACGGGCGCCGCGAAGGCCCGCGCCCGCTGCCACGCCCCGGCCTCGCCGGCGGCGGATTCGAAGCACGCGGGTTGGACCTGCCGGAAAAGCCCGAACTCGCGTAGCGCGAGCTCAGGGCTCCGTCGTGCCGCGCAGGTAGATCGACGCGGCTTCGACGCGGTTGGCTGCGCCGAGGCGCCGCAGGATCCGCTTGACGTGTGACTTCGTGGTGCTTTCGGCGATCACGAGGCGGTCGGCGATCTGGTGGTTGGTCGCGCCCTCGGCGATCAGTGCCAGGACTTCGAGCTCGCGCCGTGTGAGCGACGCCATCGGTCCGGCTGCGGACGGCAGTAGGGCCGCGGCCGCACGCGCGCTGCCGCCGTCGCCCAGCGGCGTCGAGGCCAGCTCGACCTGTGCGTCGAGGTGCTCGGAGACCACCGCCTCGGTGCGCGCGATCAGCTGCCGCACCTCGTCGCCCTGGGCACGCAGCCGCTCCAGCATCTGCATCCGCTCCACGGCGTAGCCGAAGCCCTCGGCGAACGCCCACAACGCGTCGCGGTCGAGCTCATCCACGCCGCGGGGATCCTTCGGGTTGCGCAGCCCCTTGTCGCCGTGGATGAACCCGATCACGCGACCCTCGGGCATGATCGGCGCCGCCACGTACGCGTGCGTTCCGTAGCGCCTGACGAAGGGCTGGTAGGCGCCCGGGGCGTTGTAGGCGTCCTCGACGAGCAGCGGCCGGCGCTGGCGCAGCATCTCGCGCTCGAGCACCTGCTCGCGCAGCGGCAGCGGGTGCTCGCGGCTGAACGCCAGCAGCTCGGCGCTGCGCTCCTCGTCACCGCCGATGAAGAACGCCTCGGCGACCAGCATGTCCCCGTCGACGCGGTAGACGACCGCGCGATCCATGTCGCACGCGTGTGCCGCTTCGGCGGCGGCGCGCGCGATCATCGCGTCGACCGAGCCGACGTCGCGCAGGCGCACGAGCGCCTCCTGGATGCGCCCGAACACGCGCACGCGGTCGCGCAGTTCCTGCTCACGCGCAAGCGCGGCCTCGAGCTCCTCCCTGCTCATGGCCCGAATCTAGTACATGGGGCCGCAAGTTCTGTGCGGTATTCGGCGGGTCGTACGGTCGTGATCTGAGACACGGCGGTGTGCCGGTGTCGTGCTGGTTGCACGAGGCCGGACGCCGCCGGGGCTCAGGCGCGAGCGGGCGTCGCCGAGACCCGCAGAACTTCCGGATCCCGTGTACTTGCTACTGCTGCCAGCTGTGGCGGTGCATGCGCTTCATGCCCTCGTACTTCACACGGCCGTGGACGTTGCCCACGTGCCAGACGGCGTGCACCGAGATCGGCAGCAGCGAGTTCCAGAATCCGGGCGGCAGCGGATCGCGCGGCCGCGGCTCGGCGCTGACGTCGACGTCCGCGCAGATCCAGCCTTCGCCGTCGTCGTAGGAGAGGCGCTCGAGCACGACGCCGTCGGCGTCGCAGATCGCCGTCTCGCCGACGCACAGCGACGGCCACGCGAGGCCGGGAATCAGCATCGTCTCCATCACGAAGTCACCGACGTGCGACGGGTGCACCGCGGGCACGCCGAGCAGGCGCGCCATCCGCGGCGGCGTCTCGCGGGCGTACTGGACGAGCGCGAAGTGGTCGCGGTCCCAGAACCACGGCTTCGTCGCCTTCCAGGTCGGGAACGACGGGAAGTGCATGCCGCCGGCGAGCAGCTGCACGCGGCCGAGCATCCGGCGTGCGGTCCGTGTGCGGCCCCACTCGAAGCCGTTGGCGACCCCGATCGTCCCGAGCGACGTGTCGATCACCCCGTCGTCCTCGCCGGCCGAGTAGTAGTTGTTCTCCCAGAACGACGGCTGGTCCTTGTCGTGGAAGCGCGCCGTGCCGTCCGGCTCGACGACGGCGTAGGTCCCGCGCGTGTCGTTCCCGCGGATCGCGATGTAGCCGCCGCCGACGACGCAGTCGTGCTCACGCGCAGCGCGCTGCAGCATCTGCAGCGGCGCCCCGTCGATCGGGCGTGCGACGTGCCGCATGCGCCGGTCGTAGGCGTTCTTCGTCGTCATCGACTCGGGCAGGAAGATCGCGTCCGGCGAGTGTTCGCGGGCGGCCGCGCGGATCAGGTCCTCGAGGTGCGCGAGGCTGCGCTCGACCTCGCCGATCGGCACGTCGGGCTGGATTGCGACGACCTTCATGCGGCGGGCTGCGCACGCGCGACGATCGCGGCGAGGTCGAGGCCGGCGGGCAGCTCGCCGAACGTGCGGCCGGACTGGTCGCCCAGCCGCGTCGCGCAGAACGCGTCGGCGACCGCCGGCGGCGCTCCCCGCACCAGCAGCGATGCCTGCAGCGCGCGCGCCAGGCGGCCCGCCATCAGGCGCGCCGATGCCTCGCCACCGAATGCACCCGCATCGCTGCGCAGGGCGGCGGCCTCCGCATCCAGACGCGCGTTTCCGCCGCGGCCGGCGTCGATCTCGTCGAGCAGGACCGCGAGCGCCTCGGGCTCGCGATCGAGCGCGCGCAGGACGTCGAGCGCCTGCACGTTCCCCGAGCCCTCCCAGACCGACATCAGCGGCGCCTCGCGGTAGGCGCGGGCGAGCCGCGAGTCCTCGATGTACCCGAAGCCGCCCTGGCACTCGAGCGCCTCCGCGGCGTGCTGGGGCGCCCGCTTGCAGGTCCAGTACTTCAGCACCGGCGCGGCGATCCGGCGCAGCAGCTCCGCCTGCGCATCGCCGCTGTGGGCCTGCTCGTTGGCACGCGCGAGGCGCAGCGCTCCGGCGGTCGCCGCCTCGGACTCGAGCGCGAGGTCGGCGAGCACGGCCTGCATCGCCGGTTGCGCGGCGAGCTCGCGCCCGAACGCGTGGCGGCTGGAGGCCCAGTGCGCGGCTTCGGCGGTGCCGAGCCGCATCACCGCGGTGGAGCCGAGCACGCAGTCATGGCGGGTCCCGCCGATCATCGCCATGATCGCGCGGACGCCGCGTCCCTCCTCGCCGACGAGCACGCCGCGCGCGCCCTCCAGCTCGACCTCGGCGGTCGGGTTGGAGCGGTTGCCGAGCTTGTCCTTGAGGCGGTCGAAGCGCAGTCCGTTGAGCGCCCCGTCGTCGCCGAGCCGTGGCACCAGGATCAGCGACAGCCCGCCGCTCGTCTGCGCGAGCACGAAGAACGCGTCGGACTGTGCGGCGGACACGAACCACTTCGCCCCGTCGACGATCCAGGCACCGTCACCCGCGGGCGTCGCCGTCGTCAGCGTGCCGGCGCGCACGTCGGACCCGCCGCCGCGCTCGGTCAGCGCCATCCCGATCAGCGCCCCGCGTCTTCCCGGCGACCGGGATCGCGCGCGGGTCGTAGACCCCACTTGTGACGAGCGGCTCCCAGCGCTCGGCCGTCGCGTCGTCGAGCCGCAGCGCGGGCACGCACGAGTACGTCATCGCGAGCGGACAGGTGATGCCCGCCTCGACCTGCGCGAGCATGATGAAGCGCGCCGCGCGGGCCACATGCGCGCCGGGCCGGGCGTCGGCCCACGGCGCGCCGGCGACGCCGTTCTCGACGGCCAGCGCCATCAGCCGGTGCCACGACGGGTGCAGCTCGATCTCGTCGACGCGCCGGCCGGAGCGGTCGTGCCGAACGATCTGCGGCGGCTCGTCGTTGGCCTCGAAGCCCCAGGCGACGACGTCGGCGCGGCCGAGCGTCGCGCCGAGCTCGCGGCAGTCGTCCTCGAACGCCGCCGCGCCCTCGCGGCGCAGGCCCTCGAGCAGCGCGACATCACCATCGAGCAGGTTGTCGCCACTGCGCTCCGGCGGCAGGCCGGATGCAGCGACGCGGGCTTCGGTAAGCGTCATGGAGCCATCCAACCACCGCGCGCACGCCGCGTGAAGGCGGTTCATCCGGAAGGGGGGTGGATTGGATCCTTCCTGGGGTAGCCGGGGGTCCTGAGGGCGCGTACGGTTGCGCCATGACCCTCACTCCCGCCCGTGAACGCGTTGATGTCGTCGTCGTCGGGGCGCGCTGCGCCGGCGCCGCCGCGGCGATCGCGCTCGCGAATGCCGGCCGCAGCGTGATCGCGATCGACCGCTCGCCGTTCCCGTCGGACACGCTGTCGACGCATCTGAACTTCCCGTCGGCCGTCGCCGAGATGCAGCGCCTGGGTGCGCTCGCGCGGATCCGCCGCTCGGGCGCACCCGAGTGCCGCGAAGGCATGGTCGCGACGCAGAACGCGCAGGCGATCAGCCGCTTCGATCCGATCGACGGCATCGACTTCGCGCTCTGCAATCCGCGCCCGGCGTTCGACCTCGCGCTGGTCGAGACCGCTCGCGACGCCGGCGCGCAGGTGCGCGAGAAGACCGGCCTGGTCGACGTGCGCTGGAGCGGCGGCCGCGCGACGGGTGTACGTGTTCGCGAGCAGGGCGGTCACGAGTACGACATCGACTGCGCGCTCGTCATCGGCGCCGACGGACGCGCGTCGACGACCGCTGCCAAGGTCGGAGCCGCACGTCCGTACCGCGGCTCGCGCAACGGGCGCGGCCTCGCGTTCGTCTACGCCGACGACCCACAGGTCGGCACCGTCTGGCGCAACCGCGTGATCCAGTTGCGGGCGCGCGAGACGCACACGCTCGTCTTCCCGTGCCCGGACGACCGGATGCTCGTGCTGTTCATGGGGCCCGCGGAGGAGATCCCGCTGTTCCGCAAGGAGCCGGAGCTGATGTGGGATCGCATGCTCGGCGAGAACCCGCTCGTCGCCGAGCGCGTCGGCGACGCACCGAACCGCACGAAGCTGCGCAGCACCGGCAGCGTGGCGGCGTTCTATCGGCGCTCGAGCGGCCCGGGCTGGGCGCTTGCCGGGGACGCCGGACACTTCAAGGATCCGGTGGTCGGCCAGGGGATGCGCGACGCGATGCGCTTCGGGCGGCTGCTCGGCGAGGCCGTCGCTCCGGTCGTCGACGATCCACGTGGGCATCGACGAGGCCTGCCTGGCGGTCGAGCGCCGCCGCGACGACGAGTGCCGCGCCAGCTACCACTGGGGCAACAAGGAGTCACGGATCACGCCGCCGTCGGCGCTCGTCGACGAGGCGCTGCGCTCGTTCCACCGCTCCGAGCCGCCGCACCTGATGCGCATGTTCGACCGCGTGCAGGCGCCGCACCGGATCATGAACCCGGTGCGCGGCACGAAGTTCGCGCTGCGCGCCGCTGCGCGCCGGGGGACGGACCGCCGCGCGCTGCTGCGCGAGATGCGCGAGGAGCTGCGCGTCGACGTCGACACCTGGCGCGAGGAGCTGACGCACCCGTTCCGCCCGACCCGTGTCTGGGCGTCCGAGCGCCCGGACTTCGAGGTGCCCGGAGTGGCGGATGCACCGGCGACGCCGGCGCGCAGCGCCGCCGACGTGGCGGCGTGATGCCGCAGACGCGCCGCGTCGTCGCCGTCCAGCTCGCCGTCAGCCTCGGCGAGGTCGAGCGCAACCTGCGACCACATCGAGGACATCGTCGGCCAGGCCGCGCGCGAGCACAGCCCGGACATGATCTTCCTGCCGGAGGTCTCGACGACGCCGAACCTCAACCACCGCGCGATGAAGGACTGCGTGCGGCGCCGTCGACGGCGCGCCGCTCGCGCTCTATCGCCGGCTCGCGCGCGAGCACGGCTGCACGATCGGCGCCGGCGCACTGACGATCCGCGGTCGCGACGCGCGCAACACGTACTTCGTCTGCGAGCCCGACGGCGCCGTGCACCTGCACGACAAGGATCAGCCGTCGATGTGGGAGAACGCGAACTACGGGCCGGGCGTCGACGCGGGGATCGTGCAGACCGCCGACGGCGCGATCGGCTGCCCGAACGGCTTCGAATGGGCGCGCTCGCGCACCGCCGCGCGCCTGCGCGGCCGCGTCCGGCTCGTCGCCGGCGGCATGTGCTTCCCGTCGTTCCCGACGTGGAAGGCGACGAAGCCGTTCTTCTGGGACCGCGAGCACCAGACGATGCTGCAGCTCGCCCGCGAGACGCCCGGCCGGATGGCGCGCGTCGTCGGCGCGCCCGCGGTCCACGCCTCACACGTCGGCGACGTCGTGATGGAGACGCCGTACGCGCCGTGGCTCGCGTGGCCGACGATCATGGTCGGTGAGACGGTGATCGCCGACGCCGACGGCGCGATCGTTGCAGCGCCTCGCCTACGAGGACGGCGAGGGCTACATCTGCGCCGACGTCGCGTGGGAGGAGCCGCGGCCGCGCGACCCGGTGCCGCCGACGTTCTGGCTGACGTCGATGCCGGTCGAGCGTTCACGCGATCTGGCACGCCGAGAACGCCCGCGGCCGCGCTGCACTACCTGACGAAGAGGGCACTGAACCGCCATCCGTTCCAGCACGACCCGGCGTACGGGCGCGACCTGCCGGCCGACGTCGCGGCCACGGCGGACCCGGGCCGTCGTCGCGAAGTAGCCTGCGGCCCATGGGCCGCGCGTGGACCGTCATGGGCGTCGTGAACGTGACGCCGGACTCGTTCTCGGACGGCGGGCTCTGGCTCGACGCGGCCGCCGCCGTCGCGCACGGCGTGCAGCTGCACGAGCAGGGCGCGGCGATCCTCGACGTCGGCGGCGAGTCGACCCGGCCCGGGAGCCGAGCCGGTGAGCGAGCAGGAGGAGCTGCGGCGCGTGATCCCGGTGATCGACGGCCTGCGCGAGCGCGCGCCGGCGGCGCTGCTCGAGCGTCGACACTTCGAAGCTCGCGGTCGCCCGCGCCGCGCTCGAGGCCGGGGCGACCTACGTCAACGACGTCACCGCGTTCCGGCACGAGCCGGCGATCGCGGCGCTCGTCGCGCAGGCCGGCTGCGACTGCTGCCTGATGCACATGCAGGGCGAGCCGCGCACGATGCAGGCCGATCCGCGCTACGACGACGTCGTCGACGACGTTCGCGCCTTCCTCGAGCAGCGCGCGGCCTTCGCGGTCGCCGAGGGCGTCGCGCCGGAGCGCATCCAGCTCGACCCGGGCATCGGGTTCGGCAAGTCGCTCGAGCACAACCTCACGCTGCTGCGCCGCCTGGACGAGATCGTGGCGCTCGGGTTCCCGGTCGTCGTCGGCGTCTCACGCAAGGCGTTCCTCGGCAAGCTGACGGGCCGCGAGCTGCCGGCCGACCGGGTCGCGGCGACCGTCGCGGCGAACGTGCTCGCGTTCGAGCGCGGCGCGCGCGTCTTCCGCGTGCACGACGTGCCGCCGACGGTCGATGGCCTGAAGGTCGCTGCTGGTACGTTGCCGGACGATGAGCGCTGAGGACGATCGCGACCCCGACGAGGACTTGACGACGACGACGAGCTCGACGAGGACGACGAGTTCGACGAGGGCCTGGAGCGCACCGCGGTCACCGTCGAGGTCACCGGCCTCTCGCTCTACACCCACCACGGGGTCACCGAGGCCGAGCGCGAGATCGGCCAGCGCCTGATCCTCGACCTGCGCTTCGACGCCGGCGCCTGCGACGCGACCGTCACCGATCGCGTCGAGGACACGGTCGACTACGCGCGCGTCTGCGAGGTCGTCGCGCTCGTCGCCCAGCAGCGCTCCTACCGGACGCTCGAGGCGCTCTGCACGGCGATCGCCGACCGCATGCTCGCCGACTTCGAGGCGTCCGAGGTGTGGGTCAAGGCGACGAAGCCCGAGCCGCCGATCGCGCTGCCGGTCGAGTCGGTCTCGGTCGAGGTCTGGCGGACCGGCGCGCTCGACTGACGTGACGGCGTTCGACGAGGCGATCGCGGTCGCCCCACTGGGCGACGGGGCCTTCAGCGGCGGTCATCGCTCCGGGCTGGGAGATCCCGAACGGCGCGCCCAACGGCGGCTACCTGGCGGCGATCATGCTGCGCGCGCTGGAGGCGGGCCTGGACGATCCGTCGCGCCCGCCGCGGTCGGTCACGCTGCACTACCTGCGCGCTCCGCAGATGGGCGGAGGTCCGCATCGACGTCGTCGTCGAGCGCTCTGGTGCGGACGCTCTCGACGCTGACGGCGCGCCTGTCGCAGGACGACCGCCTCTGCGTGCTGGCGATCGGCGCGTTCTGCGGGTGCGTTCCTGCCGCCGGCGGCCGAGTTCACCGCGCCGATGCCGCAGGTCGCGCCGCCGGAGACGCTCGAGCCCGTCGTCCCACACGCCGGGGCGCCGGAGATCGCGCACCGGTTCGTGATGCGCGACGCGATCGGGGCGCCGCCGTTCAGCCAGAGCGACGAGGCGCTCACGGGCGGCTGGATGTCGCTGCACGAGCCCCAGCCGCTGGACGCCGCGACGCTCGCGCTCTACTCCGACGCCTGGCTGCCGGCGCCGTTCACGCGGCTCGCCGGCCCGGTCGATCGCGCCGACGATCGACCTGACGATCCATTTCCGCGATCCGGCGGCGTCGCTTGCGTGCCCGCCGGACCAGCCGATCCTCGGCGTCTTCCGCTCCGACTACGCCTCCGACGGCCTGGTCGAGGAGGACGGTGAGCTGTGGTCGCCGGACGGCGTGCTGCTCGCGCATTCGCGGCAGCTCGCGCTGCTGCGCGGCACGGTCGGCGGGTGACCGGCTACCTCGGCCTGGGGTCGAACGTCGGCGACCGGCGGGCGAACCTGCAGGCCGCGGTCGATGCGCTCCCCGCGCACGGCGTGCGGGTCAGCGCGTCCTCGGCGACCTACGACACCGATCCGGTCGGGCCGGTGCTCGATCAGCCCGCGTTCCTGAACGCCTGCGTGCGGATCGAGACCGGCGCTCGGGCCTGAGGAACTGCTCGACGCCTGCAAGGCGGTCGAGCGGCGAGCTCGGGACGCGCTCCTGCCCGGCGAGCCGGGCTACGTCCTCAAAGGCCCGCGCCCGATCGATGTCGATCTGCTGCTGCTCGGCGACGCCGCCTACTCCAGCGAGCGGCTGACGCTGCCGCACGAGCAGGCGACTGCGCGGCGGTTCGTGCTGATCCCGTTGCTGGAACTCGACTTCGACCTGCGCACGCCGGACGGCACGCGGCTGAGCGACGCGCTCGCGCGCATGCCGCTCGACGAGGGCGTGCGCCGCGCCGGCGATCCGCTGGTCGTCGGTCCGAGCGGCTAGACCACGACCGGCTCGGCGGCCGGCAGGTACTCGGCGGGAATCGAACCGGCGGCGACGTCCCCGGGGAAGTCCGGGAACAGTCGCAGCGCGAGCTGGCCCGCGGGGCGGGGCTCGATGATCGGGCGCAGGTCGGCGAGCGCCATCAGCAGGCGCAGGCTCGGCGCGATCTGCAGATCGGCGGCGTTCGGCTGCTCGCCCCCGAGGACGCCGTCGGCGATCCAGCCGTCGACCTTGTCGAGCAGGTCGGGAAGGCTGCGCACGTCGGCCGGGTAGCCGGCGTCGCTCGCGCCGTTGGCCTTCATCTCGATGCGCGTCGCGACCGGTGCGATCAGCTTCAGGACGGGGACGGGGATCGCCGGGAGCTTTGATCCTTCACCGAATGTCGCCATCGCCTCCGGATGGGCCTTGAACGTCGGCCACAGCACGCGGCGCGTGTACGACTGCAGGACCTCGTCGCCCCATTGCTCGGCCTCGAGCACCTGTGCGCGCTCGGCCGCGTCGGCGGGATACAGCGCGGGCTCGGGCACCAGGTCGTCGAGCCGGCGCAGGATCGTCCGCGAGCCGGTGATCTTCTCGCCGTCGAGCTTCAGCCCGGGAACCGTGCGCTCACCGAACAGCAGCTTCATCGCCACCATGTGCATCGGCGGCGGGAACTCCACGACCTTGTAGGGGATTCCCTTCAGCTGCAGCGCACGTTCAACCGTGGCGCAGGGGTGGGATCCGTTGACGACGTAGAGCTTGGCGTCCATGGGCTCGATCCTACGCCGAACTCCGTGTGCTGCGTCGTCCAGCCGCTGTGCGGCGTAGCCTGCCGCCCATGAGCACCACGCCTGTGATCCCCCGGCACCCAAGGGTTTCATCGCGAGTCTGCTGGACCCCTCGTTCACCACATTGGTGACGACACGGGTCATCCGTTCCTCTATCTGCTGCTGCTGGTCCTGATCGGGATCGGCCTGCTGGTCTGGATCATCACCGCGATCGCGAGTGGCTCGGCCACACAGATCGTGCTCGCGCTGATCGTCGGCCCGCTGGTCACGCTCGTGTACGTGATCTACGCACGCGTGTTCCTCGAGGTGATCATGGCGATCTTCCGGATCCTCGAGTCGAACCGCGAGATCGCGTTCCTGCAGCGCCAGCAGGTCGGACTGCTGCAGCAGCAGCACGACGCTCCGCAGCAGCCGCCTCCCGCGGCGTAGGCTGCTGCGCCGATGCTGCTGGTCGTCGACGTCGGCAACACCCAGACGCACTTCGGCACGTTCCGCGGTGACGAGCTCGTCGAGCACTGGCGCTTCGCCACGGTGCGCGACTCGACCGCGGACGAGCTCGGCGCCGCCCTGCGCAACCTGCTCGAGCTGCGCGGCGTCGGTCTCGCCGACCTGTCGTCGTCGATCGTCTCGTCGACCGTGCCGCAGCTCGAGCCCGAGTGGATCGTCGATGGCCCAGCGCTACCTCGGCCATCGCATGCTCGCGGTCGGGCCGGGGCTGAAGACCGGCATGGCGATCCGGATCGACAACCCGCGCGAGCTGGGCGCCGACCGGCTCGTCAACGCGGTCGCGGCGCACGCGCGGCTCGGCGGGCCGTGCATCAGCGTCGACTTCGGTACCGCGATGACGTACGACGTCGTCTCCGCCGACGGGCGAGTACCTCGGCGGCGTGATCGCGCCGGGCGTCGAGATCTCGCTCGACGCGCTGACCTCGCGCGGCGCGAAGCTGCCGCGGATCGATCTCGTCGCGCCGCGCTCGGCGATCGGCAAGGGCACCGTCGACGCGATCCGCTCCGGCATGGTCTTCGGCTTCGCCGCGCAGGTGGACGGCATCGTCGGGCGCATCCGCGACGAGCTGGGCGAGCACGCGCCGACGATCGCCACCGGCGGGCTCGCCTCCACGATCGTCCCGCTGACGACGACGATCGACGAGGTCGACGACCAGCTCACGCTGACCGGCCTGCGCCTGCTGTACGAGCACAACGCCTGACCGTCCGGAGCTACCCTTCTGGGCGTGTCGCAGCACGCGCTGACAGAGCCGTTCGAGATCGCCGGGATTCGCATTCCCAACCGCGTGATGCTCGCGCCGCTGGCCGGGATCGGCAACTGGTTCGTGCGCCTTCAGGCGCGCCGCTACGGCGCCGGCATGGCGGTCAGCGAGATGGTCTCCAGCCACGCGATCCACTACGGCAACGAGAAGACGCTGACCGAGCTGCTGCGGATCGATCCGCATGAGCGCACGGTCGACGACGTCCGGGGCCCCGTCTCGATCCAGCTGTTCGGCCAGGACCCCGAGGTCATGCGATCCGCTGCGGCGACCGTCGCCGAGCGCGGCGCCGACCTGATCGACCTGAACATGGGCTGCCCGGTGCCGAAGGTCTGCAAGACCGGCGCGGGCGCCGCGCTGATCAAGGATCCCGACACCGCCGTCCAGGTCGCGCTGGCCGCGCGTCGAGGGCAGCGGCCTGCCGGTCACCGTGAAGCTGCGCTCCGGGCGCTCGCACGGGGGAGACCGACGGCTATGGGCTGGCACGGCGTCTGGTCGACGAGGCCGGCGTCAGCGCGATCGCGTTCCATCCGCGCAGCGCGCAGGTCCAGCACAAGGGCGCGCCCGACTACGAGCTCGCCGCGCAAGCTCGTCGCCGAGCTGCCCGTTCCCGTGATCCTGTCCGGCGGCCTGAGCGACGACGAGCACGTGCTCGCCGCGTACGAGCAGACCGGGGCTGCGGCCGTGATGCTGGCCCGTGGAGCGCTCGGCAACCCGTGGCTGTTCAGCCGCGTCCTGGGCCTGCGCGACGACGAGCCGACCACCACCGAGGTCCTGGCCGAGCTCGACTGGGTGATCGACCGCGCCGAGGAGCATCTCGGCGCCGAGCGCGCCGGCCGCTACCTGCGCAAGTTCTACCCCTGGTACCTCGAACGGCTGGGCAGCGCCGGCCGCGCGGATCAGGGGGCGTTTCAGGCCGCCTCGTCGGTGAACGACGCACGGGCGCTGGTGCGGGCGCTCGAGCAGGCTCCAGTACCGGCCTAGAGGCCGTCTGACGGTCGCTATACTGCCCGCCCTGCCGACCGTCCGGCCAGCAGTGAGCCCCGCTCCCAGCGGGGTTTTTCGCACCTCTTCCAAGTCTGTAGGACGCGCCATGTCGAAGGACGTCATCCTCACCCCGGAAGGCCTCGAGAAGCTCCAAGAGGAGCTCGAGACCCTGCAAACCACGCGTCGCCGCGAGGTTGCCGCCCGCATCAAGGAGGCCCGCGAGTTCGGCGACATCGCCGAGAACGCCGAGTACGACGATGCGAAGAACGAGCAGGCGATGGTCGAGACGCGCATCGCGCAGCTCGAAGACCGCCTGCGGTCCGCTCAGGTCATCGACAAGAAGGACATCCCGACCGACAGCGTGCAGGTCGGGACGCTCGTCCACGTCAAGGACGAGAAGACCGGGAAGTCCACGAAGTACACGATCGTCGGGTCGGCCGAGGCCAACCCCGGCGAGAGCCGCCTCTCGAACGAGTCGCCCGTCGGCCGCGCCCTGATGGGCCACAAGCGCGGCGAGGTCGTGTCGGTCCAGGTGCCCCGCGGCCCGGCCCGCAAGCTGAAGATCACGAAGATCGACGTCGGACTCTGAGATGAGCGACGAAGAGCAGGTTTCCGACCTGCTCGCGGCGCGGCGCGCCAAGCTCGAGCGCCTGCGGGCGCAGGGCATCGATCCGTTCCCGCACAGCTTTCCCGGCGTCACGCCCGCCGCCCAGGCACTCACTGGCTGGGACGACCTCGAGCCGGGCGCGGAGACCGCGCAGGCATTCCGCGTCGCCGGTCGCCTCGCGGCGCGCCGCGGCCAGGGCAAGATGGCGTTCCTGGACCTCGTCGACCGCTCCGGCCGGATCCAGCTCCAGGCGCGCAGCGACGTGCTCGGCGAGGAGCGGATGGCGACGCTGCTCGAGCTCGATCTCGGTGATCTGGTCGGCGTCGACGGCGAGATCTTCCGCTCGCGCCGCGGCGAGCTGACGCTGCGCGTCGACGACTTCACGGTGCTGGCCAAGAGCCTGCGCCCGCCGCCCGACAAGCACCATGGGCTGACCGACGTCGAGACGCGCTTCCGCCGTCGCGAGCTGGACCTGATCGGCGAACGAGGAGTCCCGCGAGGTGTTCATCACCCGCGCCAAGGTGATCGCGAGGTGCGCCGCTACCTCGACGAGAACGGCTTCATCGAGGTCGAGACGCCGGTGCTGCAGCCGCTCTACGGCGGCGCGCTCGCACGGCCGTTCGTCACGCACCACAACCAGCTCGACCGCGACTTCTATCTGCGGATCGCGACCGAGCTGTACCTCAAGCGCTGCATCGTCGGCGGCCTCGAGCGCGTCTACGAGCTCGGCAAGGACTTCCGCAACGAGGGCGTGTCGTTCAAGCACAACCCCGAGTTCACGATGGTCGAGTGGTACGAGGCCTACGCGGACTACGACGACGAGATGACGCGCCTCGAGCAGCTCGTCGCCGGCGTCGCGCAGGCCTGCGGCTACGAGGGCGAGCTGGACTTCAGCCCGCCGTGGCGGCGTGTCACGTTGCGCGATGCGATCGCCGAGCGCACGGGGGGCCTGGACATCCTCGAGCATCGCGACAGCGACGCGCTGGCGGCCGCGATCACCTCCGCCGGGCTGCAGGGCTACGACACGGACGGGCGGTCCTGGCCGCAGCTCGTCGACGACCTGCTCTCCAAGGAGGTCGAGCCGAACATCACCGACCCGGTGTTCATCATCGACTACCCCAAGGAGCTCTCGCCGTTCGCCAAGGACCACCGCTCCGAGCCCGGGCTGGTCGAGCGCTTCGAGGCGTTCTGCTCGGGGATGGAGATCGCGAACGCGTTCACCGAGCTCAACGACCCCGACGAGCAGCGCCGGCGCTTCGAGCAGCAGGCGCAGCTCGCGACCGACGGCGACGAGGAGGCGCAGCCCTACGACGAGGTCTTCGTCGAGGCGCTCGAGCAGGGCATGCCGCCGACGGGCGGCCTCGGCCTCGGCATCGACCGCCTCGTGATGCTGATGACCGGCAAGCGGTCGATCCGCGAGATCGTGCTGTTCCCCGCGATGCGCGACTAGCCGGCTCGAGTGCCTCCGCGCCTGCTCGCAGGAAACCTCGCAGGGAGCGGGAACACCGAGGTTCCACAGGCTGGGACAGGGGAAATGGCCCCGACCGGCCGTTGATAGACTGGCCTATGCCGTCGTCACAGAACCGATCGCTCATCCGAGAGGCCGTCAGGGCCGAAAACTAGGATGAGGGAGCGGGCTCTCCGCGACCCCGCACCACCCGTAGAGATCACCAGCAGACACTTCCCGGACCACCGACCGAGACCGACCAGCCAGAACCACGCAGGCAGGAAGGATCAGCACCAATGTTCGAGCGATTCACAGAACGTGCCCGTCAGGTGGTCGTCCTTGCGCAAGAAGAGGCGCGGACGCTCAAGCACAACTACATCGGCACCGAGCACATCCTGCTCGGGCTGCTGCGTGAGGAAGAGGGCCTGGCCGCCCGCGTCCTCGAGTCCCTCGACATCACCGTCGAGCGTGTGCGCGCCCAGGTCGTGCGCATCGTCGGCTCCGGTGAAGAGGTCACGTCCGGCCAGATCCCGTTCACGCCGCGCGCCAAGAAGGTCCTGGAGCTCGCGCTGCGCGAAGCGCTGAGCCTCGGTCACAACTACATCGGCACCGAGCACATCCTGCTCGGCCTCGTGCGCGAGAACGAGGGCGTCGCCGCCCGCATCCTGCTCGACTTCGACGCGGACTCCGAGAAGATCCGCAACGAGGTCATCCGCATGCTCTCCGGCCCCGGCGGCCGGCGTCAGGGGTCCGGCTCGGGCTCCGGCGGCGCACAGGCGGCAGCCGGCTCGGGCGAGGGCAAGAAGTCCTCGAAGCTGCTCGACCAGTTCGGTCGCAACCTGACCAAGCTCGCCGCCGACGGCAAGCTCGACCCGGTCGTCGGGCGTGAGACCGAGATCGAGCGGATCATGCAGATCCTCTCGCGGCGCACGAAGAACAACCCGGTGCTGATCGGTGAGCCGGGCGTCGGCAAGACCGCCGTCGTCGAGGGCCTCGCCCAGCGCATCACGAACGCCGACGTCCCCGAGCTGCTGAAGGGCAAGCAGATCTACACGCTGGATCTCGCCGCCCTCGTCGCCGGCTCCAAGTACCGCGGTGAGTTCGAGGAGCGCCTGAAGAAGGTGATGAAGGAGATCACCCAGCGCGGCGACATCATCCTGTTCATCGACGAGCTGCACAACCTCGTCGGCGCCGGCGCCGCCGAGGGCGCGATCGACGCCGCCTCGATCCTGAAGCCGGCGCTCGCCCGCGGTGAGCTGCAGACGATCGGCGCGACGACGCTCGACGAGTACCGCAAGTACCTCGAGCGCGACAGCGCGCTGGAGCGCCGCTTCCAGCAGATCCGCGTCGACCAGCCGACGATCGAGGAGACCGTGCAGATCCTCGAGGGCCTGCGCGACCGCTACGAGCAGCACCACAAGGTCGAGATCACCGACGAGGCGCTGCGCGCCGCGTCCGAGCTCGCCGACCGCTACATCTCCGACCGTCAGCTGCCGGACAAGGCGATCGACCTGATCGACGAAGCCGCTTCGCGGATGCGCATCAAGTCGATGACCGCTCCGCCGGTCTACCGCGACCTCGAGGAGAAGATCGAGACCGCGCGCCGCGAGAAGGAAGCCGCGATCGAGAACCAGGAGTTCGAGAAGGCCGCCGCACTGCGCGACGACGAGCGCACGCTCACGCAGAAGAAGCGCGACCTCGAGGACCAGTGGCGCAGCGGCGAGGGCGAAGGCCCGCGTCCGGCGATCGGCGAGGAGGAGATCGCCGACATCGTCTCGATGTGGACCGGCATCCCCGTCTTCAAGCTGACCGAGGCCGAGACGGCCAAGCTCATGCGCATGGAGGACGAGCTGCACAAGCGCGTCATCGGGCAGCACGCCGCCGTCGAGGTCATCTCGAAGGCGATCCGCCGCTCGCGCGCCGGCCTCAAGGACCCCAAGCGCCCGACCGGCTCGTTCGTCTTCCTCGGCCCGTCCGGTGTCGGCAAGACCGAGCTCGCCCGCACGCTCGCCGAGTTCCTGTTCGGCGACGAGGACTCGATGGTCCGCATCGACATGTCCGAGTACATGGAGAAGCACGCCGTCTCGCGCCTCGTCGGCTCGCCTCCCGGCTACATCGGATACGACGAGGGCGGCCAGCTCACCGAGGCCGTGCGGCGCAAGCCGTACTGCGTGCTGCTGCTCGACGAGATCGAGAAGGCACACCCGGACGTCTTCAACATCCTGCTGCAGATCCTCGAGGACGGGCGTCTGACCGACTCGCAGGGGCGGACGGTCGACTTCCGCCACGCGATCGTGATCATGACCTCGAACATCGGGGCCCAGGAGATCGCCCGCAACACCCCGCTCGGCTTCGCCGTCAGCGAGGACGAGACGGGCATCACCTACGAGGACATGAAGACGCGGATCATGGGCGAGCTGAAGAAGGTCTTCCGGCCCGAGTTCCTCAACCGCATCGACGACGTCATCGTCTTCCACAAGCTGCAGAAGGACGAGATCAAGACGATCGTCGAACTGCTGCTGCGTCGCATCCGCGAGTCGATGGCCGAGCGTGAGCTGCAGCTCGACCTGACCGACTCGGCGAAGGACTTCCTCGTCGACAAGGGCTGGGACCCGTCGATGGGTGCACGTCCGCTGCGTCGCGCGATCCAGCGCTACATCGAGGATCCGCTCGCCGACTTCGTCCTGCGCTCCGAGCTTCCGCCCGGTGCGACGGTGATCGTCGATGCCGCTCCCGAAGGCGACGACAGCGGCGTCACGCTGTCGGTCGTCAAGCCCGAGAAGGTGCCGGCCGCGGTCGGTGCGGGCGACGCCGAGACCGCCGAGCCGGAGCCCGCATCCGAGGACGCGGACGACGCGGCGGGCGAGGAGCCCGCCGCGTCTAAGCTCAGGCGCCGCGTCATCGCCCGCTAGGCCGCATCACCCGGCGGGATCGTCAGCGCGACGCCGTAGACGACGCACTGCGCGGTGGCGGCGTTGCGGCCGTCCTGGCGCACGACGCCGTTGACGACGTAGTTCGTCCCCGCGCGCTCGATGTGCATCGTGAACGGCTGCGAGCCGGAGATCTTGAACGCCTGCGTGGTCGTGTTCGGCATCGGCGCGATCACGGTCCCCGCGTAGTTGACGGTGCGGGCGAAGTTGATCGTGTCGCCCGAGGTGTTGGCGAACGTGATCGTCGTCGCGGGGTCCAGTCGCCCGGCGACGGCGTTCTCGTCGGCACAGGTCGCCGTCAGGCTGCCGAGGCCCGGCACATCGCCGATCCCGACCGGAGCGAGCGTCTGGTTGTCGATCAGCTGGATCGCCTTGCCGAAGGTCGAGGTCGACCCGTGGGCGAGACCGCTGACGTCGAGGTACTTGCGAGCGATCGTGCCCTTCCCGGCGCCCTTGCGCTGGGTGGCGACGAGCCGGCCGGCGGCGGTCTTCAGCGCCGCGCCGTCAGCGACGGCGCTCTTGCCGTCGACGGCGCCCGCGTTCTTGGCGAAGTACACGGCGGCGACGGCCGTCCCGGACATGGCGACGGCGAGCGCGATCAGCGCGACGACCATCGCGGGCGATGGGAGCTTCAACTTCATGAGCAACCTCTCTACTGGGGGAAACACAACACACCTGGGCGGTATACCCGGTTCACATAGGCTGCAACACCGCTGGAGAGCCAATGGAGCGCTGCATGCCGGAAGAGCCTGACAAGGTCGTCATCAAAGTCCGCGAGCACGGCCCGTACAAGGTGACGGGGCCGGTGACGCTGACCGACGCCCAGGGAACGCCGCTGCCCGCTGCCGCAGGACGGGGCGCTCGTCCTCTGCCGCTGCGGGCGCTCAGCGGACGAAGCCCTACTGCGACAGCTCGCACGCGCGGCCGGGCGGGACCGTCTGCGTCCATGCGGGCCTGCCGCCGGCACGCCAGGGCGAGCCGCTGTTCCCGAGCCCCGTCTTCGGCGGCCCGTTTCACTTCTGCGGGCGACACCCCGGAGGAGGGCGCGCCGTTCTACGGCCGCTACTCCAACCCGACGTGGGAGGGCTGGGAGAGCGCCGTCGGGGAGCTCGAGGGCGGCGACGTCGTCGCGTTCGCCTCCGGGATGGCCGCGATCGCCGCGGTGCTGCTGACGACGCTGCAGGCCGGCGACGTGCTCGTCGCACCGAGCGACGGCTACTACACGGTGCGCACGCTCGCCGCGCGGCACCTGGAGCCGCGCGGGGTCGAGGTGCGGCTCGTCCCCACCGAGGACGCGGCGATCCGCGCCGCGCTGCCCGGGGCGTCGCTCGTCTGGATCGAGTCGCCGTCGAACCCGGCGCTTGACGTCGTCGACATCGCCGCCGCTGGCCGCGGCCGCGCACGACGCCGGCGCGCTCGTCGCCGTCGACAACACGCTCGCGACGCCGCTGCGCCAGCGCCCGCTCGAGCTCGGCGCCGACCTCGCGGTCGCCAGCGCGACGAAGCAGCTCAGCGGGCACAGCGACGTGCTGCTCGGCTACGTCGCGACGCGTGAGCGGGCCCGGCTCGACGACCTGCGCGCCTGGCGCACGGAGACCGGCGCGATCCCCGGCCCGTTCGAGACCTGGCTGGCGCACCGGTCGCTGGCGACGCTGGCGGTCCGCGTCGACCGCCAGGAGTCAACGACGGCTGAGATCGCGGCGCTGCTGAGCGCCAGGGACGATGTCGCGGGCGTCCGCTGGCCCGGGCGTCGGCTGCGTGATCGCGCTCGACCTCGAGACGGCGTGCGCGCGCAGCGCTTCCTGGCGGCATCGCAGCTGGTCGCGGAGGCGACGAGCTTCGGCGGCGTGCACAGCAGTGCTGAGCGGCGCGCCCGCTGGGGCGGCGACGACGTCTCGCCGGGTCTCGTGCGCCTCAGCATCGGGCTCGAGGATGTGCGCGACCTGGCGACCGACATCGCGGCCGCGCTGGACGCGAGCAGCGGCGCCTGAGCCGGCGCCCGGCGGGGTGAACCCGTCCCCGCCGGCCCCTATGGTCAGCGCCTGCGATGCCCCGCCCGACGACCGTCTTTGCCTGCTCCGCCTGTGGCCACGTCGCCGCCAAGTGGCACGGCCAGTGCCCTGAATGCGAGGCGTGGAACACGCTCGCCGAGGAGCGCGCACCGGCACCCCGTGCGCGGGCCGGTGGTGCCGGCAGTCGGCGCCGGTGGACGCGCGCAGCGCCGGCCCGGCGGGTCGTCCAGTCCCGCTGCGTGACGTCGCGGCCGACCGTGCGCCGCGGCTGGCGACCGGGATCGGCGAGCTCGACCGCCTGCTCGGCGGTGGGCTCGTCCCCGGGTCACTCGTCCTGCTCGGCGGATCGCCGGGCATCGGCAAGTCGACGCTGACGACGATGGCGCTCGGGCTACTGCAGGGCGCGGGACGCTCGACCCTCTACGTCTCCGGCGAGGAGTCGCCGGCGCAGATCCGCCTGCGGGCCGAGCGCCTGGAGCACGGCGGCGCCGGGGGCCCTGGACGTGCCGGTGCTCGCCGAGACCGACCTCGACACCGTCGTCGCGACGATCGCCGACGAGCGGCCGGACGTCTGCGTGATCGACTCGGTGCAGACGCTCGGCGCGAGTGACCTGACGGGTGCCCCGGGGACCGTCGGCCAGGTGCGTGAGGTCGCGACGCGGATCATGGAGATCGCCAAGCGCAACGGCACCGCCGTGCTGCTCGTCGGGCATGTCACCAAGGAGGGCTCGCTCGCAGGCCCGCGCGTCCTGGAGCACCTTGTCGACTGCGTCCTGCAGTTCGAGGGCGAGCGTGAGCGCACCTACCGGACGCTGCGCGCGCTGAAGAACCGCTTCGGCTCGACCAACGATGTCGGCGTGTTCGAGATGCGCGACGGCGGGCTGGTCGAGGTGCTCGACGCGAGCGCCCGCTTCGTCGCCGAGGCGACGCGCGCACCGGGCAGCGTCGTGCTTGCGGCGATGGAGGGCTCA
The DNA here is from genome assembly GCA_963821685.1 of uncultured Actinomycetes bacterium. Lineage (GTDB taxonomy): Bacteria > Actinomycetota > Thermoleophilia > Solirubrobacterales > Solirubrobacteraceae > F1-60-MAGs163. The sequence continues at coordinate 161,332 of CAWGEW010000004.1, forward strand.
CGCCCGCTGCTCGTCGAGGTCCAGGCACTGGTCTCGCCGAGTGAGCTGATTCCCCCGCGACGCGTGGTCAGCGGCATCGACCGCAACCGCCTCGCGCTGGTTCTCGCGGTGCTCGCGCGCCACGCGGGCGTCGCCGTCGGCAGCGCCGACGTGTTCGTGAATGTCGTCGGAGGCGTCCGCGTCGACGAGCCCGGCGCCGACCTTGCGGTCGCGCTGGCGGTGGCGGGCGCCGCGCGCGGCGTCGTCGCCGGCGGCGAGGACGCGCGCGTCCCGGTCGCCGCCTTCGGTGAGATCGGGCTGACGGGCGAGCTGCGTTCGGTCGCCCACCCTGACCGGCGCTGTGCCGAGGCCTCGAAGTTCGGGCTCGCAGCCCGTGTCCCCCGAGACAGCGCTCGACGTTGCGTCAGGTCGTGCGGCCGGCCGTTCGGGTCCGCGCGCCGGTCCGCAACACGGGCCGCCTGACACACCGCGAATGCTGCGGAGTGCCTGGTAGAATGGATGCGGATGGTCGCACCGGCCGGGGATGAGGTCACCCATCTGGAGACTCGTCAGGAGCCTCGGCTGGTCAGGTCGCTCGAGATGGTTGCGCCGGGCACGGCGGTCCGTGAGGGCATCGACACGATCGGCCAGCGGCGCCCGGTGCGCTGATTCTGATCGGTGATCCGGAGGACTCCGCTTCCTCTACTCCGGCGGAATCCGGCTCGACATCGACTACTACGCCCGCCCTGCTCTACCAGGTCGCGAAGATGGACGGGGCGATCGTCCCCAACCAGAACGCCACCAAGATCTCCTGCGCCAACGTCCAGCTGATGCCGGACCCGACGATCCTCTCGCTCGAGACCGGCACACGTCACCGCACCGCCGAGCGCGTCGGCAAGCAGACCGACGCGCTGGTGATCGCGATCTCCGCGCGCCGCGACGTCGTCTCGCTCTATCTCGACGGTGCGAAGTACATCCTCGAGGACATCCCGGTGGTGCTCGCGAAGGCCAACCAGGCGCTCGCGACGCTCGACAAGTACCGCGT